>JAWKRD010000001.1:0-515192 GCA_041389805.1 Polyangiaceae bacterium
GCGCCACCGAAGAACAGGAATAGCGCCCAGTCGGCCTTGGAGACCGCGGTGATCACCCACACCACGGCCAACGCAGCGCTGGGCGCAAGCACCAGCGAGATCTCCGCACGTCCCCGGGCGGCCTTGATCGCCCAGAGCAAGCCCAACAGCAGCGCAAAGAGAATCGGCACGCTGGAAGCCTAACCCAACTCGCGACGCGCTGGTGCAACTTCGACGCTTCCGCGCGGTCTTCTATACGTCGAACCTCATCACACGTACGAGTTGCACTCGTAGCACCAGGTGAAGTGGCCATCGCCCATGGGCAGTGACTTGATCACCGGGTGACCTGCCGCCTTCGCGTGAGCCGTGTTGTGACCCTTCTGGGACTCACAGCAACCCACGTGACCGCACGTGGTGCACACGCGCAGGTTGAACTCAGAGCCACACTCTTCGCAGCGCTCGCCGCTGGGCGTCGCCACGTTGCCGTCGAAATGGGTGCACTTGGGGATCATGTCGCCTCTCGCTTCAGGATGGTTGAGTGCCTGCGAGTATTGGGACGATCGAGCGCGATCGCCAGCCGTCTCGAAGCTCGAGCGTAGCGCACCCTGCACGCGCCACTTTCAGGAGCCGAACTGGCCGGCGGCTGAAACATCCCGCGTGCTAGGCTTGGCGCTTGTCCCCTCTCCCCCACCCTAGAAAAACCCTGAAATTCCCAGCCAAGCGGTTGGCAGCGCTCACCGCACTGGGCGCTTTTGCAACCCTTGCCTGCGGCTCCGACGGCGCCGGGACGGCGGGCAACGGCGCAGGCTTTGGCGGCTCCCAGAGCGGCGGTTCAGGGAACGCCGGCAGCGCAGGCAGCGCAGGCACGAACGGCGGAGATTCCGGCAGCGCTGGCAGCGCGAGCGGAGGTAGCGCAGGCAGCGGGAACGCGAGCGGAGGCAACGCAAGTGGAGGCAACGCGGGCGACGCAGGCGCCGGGGGTAGCGCAGGCGCCGCGCCCTGCACCACGCGCATCACCTACGGTTCCGCGTGGATAAAAGGTGGGAGCCACCCAAGCGACTACGACGTCGCTGACGGGGTGGTGACCTGGGACGGAAGCTGTCAAGTGGACGGCTCGGGTAATGCCTACGCCACGCTCTCCAACGGCTGGCAACCCTACTTCAGCGGCAAGAACTGCATCATCGCCCTGGACTACGCCGACACGTGCGCCGGTGTACCTTCAAGCTGCGAAACACGCATCGGATATGGTTCCGCATGGATTACTGGACCCAGCCACCCCAACTACTACGACGGCCAATCCGGTGTGGTCACCTGGGATGGAGTGTGTACCAACAGCGGCGGCAACTCGTCGGCGACGCTGTCCAACGGCTGGACCCCCACGTACACCGGGAGCAACGCGTGCGATCTCGCGTTCCGTCACACCCAGTGCGGCGGCCTCTACGCGAACCCAGTGGTCGACGTCGACTGTCCCGATCCTGGCGTGATGCTCGACGGCGACACGTACTACATGGCCTGCACGCCGGGCCCGAAGTACCCGCTGCGCTCGTCCAAGGACTTGGTGCACTGGCAGAGCGAAGGCAGCGTGTTCAGCGACGCCACCAAGCCGAGCTGGGGCACCGGTAGCTTCTGGGCGCCGGAGCTACACCAGGTCGGCAGCGGCTACGTGGTTTACTTCAGCGCGAAGAGCTCCACTTCAGGCACCTTCGCCATCGGCGCCGCCAGTGCCTCGAGCCCCACCGGGCCGTACACGGACATCGGTCAGCCGTTGATCACGGAGCCGAGCCCCGGCGCGATCGACGCGCATTATTTCCGCGCGTCAACGGGCAAGCACTACGTGCTGTGGAAGATCGACGGTAACGCCGTGGGCCAGTCGACACCGATCAAGATCCAGGAGCTCGCAGCAGATGGCCTGTCTGTGGTTGGAAGTGCGACGACCCTGATCACCAACACTGCGAGCTGGGAAGGGGCGCTCGTCGAAGGACCATGGATGGTGGAGCACGGCGGCGAGTTCTTCCTGTTCTACAGCGCGAACGGCTACGCGAGCTCCAGCTACGCCATCGGCGTCGCGAAATCGAGTTCTCCCACTGGGCCGTTCACCAAGAAGGGCGCGCCCATCTTGGTCAGCAAGGGCGCCTGGGCTGGCCCGGGTCACGGCTCGGTGTTGCAGGGTCCTTCCGGCGACTGGGTGCACATCTACCACGCGTGGGTCGCAGGTAAGATCCAGCAGTCACCGGGCCGCGTGGTGCTCGTCGATCGCATCCAGTGGAGCGGCGGTTGGCCCCTGATGCGAGGCGCACCTTCGTCGCGCTCTCAGCCGTTGCCTTAGTACATCACGGGTTTGGGGGTGAGGCGCGACGCACGGCCGGCGCACGCCACCAGCTGGCGACGCACGGTCGCTAGTTCTTGAAGCGAGGGTCGCCGCGCACCAGGCGAACCACACCGGCCAGCACCAACAACAACCCGAGAGCCGCGACCACGGGCCCGAGCCAGTGCTCACCGGGAAAGAGCAACATGCGTTCGGCGTGGGGTAGCCCCAACGCTACGACCTTGTCGCCAATTCCTCCCGGAATGAACTTCGCGAAGTACGCCGTCGCGACCAAGCCCAAGAGCACGAGCAACAAGCCGAGTAAGGCCCGCCGCCGCGCGCGCTGCCTAGTCGCGTCGCGCAGCTGCGTGACCACGTCTTCGATATGAGCTGAAGCTTCGCCGCGTTGCAGCCCGGCCTCCGCCAGCTTGCTCAACACGATGCTGCGTTTCTCTCCGCTGGCGAGGCGAGCGCGGGCATCGCTCAGGATGCGAATGCGCTCCGCTTCGGAGAGCTCGACCGGCGCAGGCGGTGGCGCCGATGGTCGCACCGAGATTGGCGGGGTTCCCGGAGGCAACGTCAGTGGCGGGCGCGTCGAAGCCGGCGCAAGTTCCCCTGGGCGCGCCGAGGGCGGACGCACCGAGAGACTACCGGTCACCAGGACCTTCACGCGATAGGGTCCGAGCTTGAGCTCGTCACCGTCATTCAGCTGGCGCTTGCTCTGGATGCGCGCTTCGTTCAGCGCCACGACGCCAGCCAGTGGATCGGCGATGGCACCTGCGCCATCGCGACGCACCAGCAACGCCTCTGCAGACACCGACGGATGGTTCAGCACGACGTCGCAACCCGAAGCGCGGCCGAGCTTCACGTTCCCGCTCACGTTGACTCGCCGTTCTCCCTCAGGTCCGGAGATCTTGAGGGCGACCGCCATGGCCACATCGATCGTCAGCGCTGTGGAGACGTCAATCTCCGTCTGGAAACGGGACGTACGAAAGTTCACGAAACGCGCCACACCCTGCGGCGCAGGGAGTATGCCGTCCCGGCATTAGGTGCATCGCGCCTGGCGAGCTACCATCAACGGAGTGCGACCCAAGAACGCCGATCCCGCCGCGACTCAAGAGGCCATCCTGAGCGCGGCGATGTCCATCGTGGGCGAGAGCGGACCAACGGCGCTCTCACTCAGAGGAGTCGCGCGCAAGGCGGGGCTGAGCACCGGGACGGTGAGCTACTACTTCTCCTCCCTCGACGCGCTGTGCGAAGCGTGCCTTGACGGGCACTACGATCGGATGCGCGCGCTGGCGCAGAAGCACATGCTGCGCCTCGCGGATGCGACGCCAGCCCAGGTCACCGCTGACGCCGCGCGCGAGTTGTATCGCTTTGGTATTGCCGAGCGGCCCATCTTGCTCCTGCAGCTGAGTCGCCTGGCGGAGCATGGGGGTCACACGGATCAGCGCAGAGACAACCATCACCGAAACATGATGCGCAACGTGGCCACGAGCGTGGGCACCGACACCTGGCTGAAGATCCAGTCGCTGGTGTTCGCAGCTGCGCGCTACGTGTGCTTGAGCGAAGAGGATCTGTTGCTGTTCACTGGAGCGACCACCCTGGCGGAGGCTCACGATCGCATCGAGCAGCACCTGGTCGATATCGCACTCCTGACCGTGGGTCAGACTGTCCCCAAGTCTTGAGCCGCCCGGCTACTCCCAGCAAAAATCCACGCGGATAGGGCCCCGCAGGGCAAAGTCTTCCTCTCTCAGCTCGAGCACACTGAACGCGTCGTTCGGCCAAACGACGTTACCGTTACACGAGGCGTAGTACTTGCTCTGCTCGATGTGCAGCGCCGACAGCCCAGGCTTGCCCGCCCACATCAACGCGTTGGACGACGGTACGCCACGTCCTTGGTCTGTGCAGATGTTCTCCCGGCAGCGCGTGCGCAGGAACACGTTGCCGTCTGCCCCCGCATAGTTGGAGAAGCAGCCGTTGCCCATGCGGATCGCGTCCACGTCCTCGACCCTACCGGTGCTGGTGTCTCCGTCGAAGATCACCCCGACACCCGATGGGGAGTTGTTACCGTCCACCAACCCGCGGCGGATCAAAGCGTTCAGCGACTTGTAGACGTTCACGTTGTCCTCCGGCCACGACCCAGGCGGGTTCTCCACGGAGAAGTCTTCCAGCACGCCAGAGTCCGAGGCATTCCACTGCACGATTTGTCCACGCGGAAATGGCCCTCGAAAATCGTGCCCCTCGATGAAGCTGAGCTTGGAGTCAGGACAAGACTGCAGGTAGATCCCGCTCGAGCCGCGGGTGAGCCGCGCGCCTGTCACTTTGAGCCGCGCCGATTGATAGCAGCTGATGTTGAGCAAGTCGGCGGAGCTGTTCGCACCCATCACCGGCGCGCCCGTATGTTCGATGGACACGTGATCCAGTACGACGTCGTCAGAGTTCGCGACGCGGATCCCCACGCCGCCAGAGTGGACGATCTCCACGTTGCGCACCACGACACCGTTGTGTCCATCGATGTCGATGGCAGGACCGCTGGTGGAGGTGATGCGTAGCCCCTCGATCACCTGATTGTCTGCCGTCGCTTTGATCGGTCCTGAGTCGGTGAGCGCGCAGGTCGGCGCTCCACCCGCGCCCGCTGAACCAGCCGTGCCCGCAGCACCCCCGGCGCCGCTGGTTCCACCTGCCCCGCCACCGCTGCCTCCGCCGACGCCAGCCGAGCCACCGCTTTGCCCTGCGGAACCGCCCGACGGGTCACCGCCAGCGCTGGAACCGGCGGAACCACCAGCGCTAGAACCGGCGGAAGCTCCTGCGCCGGCCGCGCCGGAGCTACCCCCGCTGCTTTGGCCAGGGTCCCCGTCGCTGCTGCACCCCGCCACTAGACAGCTCCCAACAACCAGTGCCCAGACGACTCGCATGGCGGTGATTGTGGCACACCGAAAAGTCGACTGCCGAGGAACGCTGCGCAATCTCCACGGAGCGGCGGGTTCTTATCCGTACGGGATGCGATTTGAGTCAGCTGTGCCCGTCAATCGCGACTCGCCGCGCGGTAACAGCCGATGCGCCAAGACAGAGAAGCTCAGAACCAGGTGCAGCCGTGGTTCGTGTGCTGCTCAGTGCTGACGGCAACGTCGTCGAAGTAGCAGACAGCAGTGACCCCATACATGTCGCAAGCTTTGCAGCTGTCGCCTTCGCAGCGACCACCACGGATGCTCACGCCCTCGCGACAGGGATTGCCGCAGCGCTTTCTCACCTCGCTGCGACTGTCACCTTCGTGGACCTTGCAGTACTCGTTACGCTTGGTGATGACATCCACTTCGAAGGGCGCGCTCGCCTTCATGTAGATCCCCAGGCCCACCAGCAGCAGCACCACGACAACTGCCAGGATGATGACAGGCTTCCCCATTGCTTCAGGGTATCGATGGGGAAAGCAACGCTCCACCCCGCCACGGAGAGCGACGCGCTGGGTTGCGCAACCCAGCGTAACCGTTGCGGGATGCGCGCCTCGAGGGCGTTCCCATTAGTTCAGGTCTAAAGCATCCCTTCACTAGGCCGGCGGGCCGGACTAGACTCCAGGCCGGGGTTTGGCCGGCTAACCACGGGGTGACGGGGATGAAGCGAGGCACTTGGCTGGGACCGCTGTGCACGTTGAGCGCGCTGGGGATGCTGCACTGCTCTGCAGCCGGAGATGGCAACAACGGCGGCAACGGCGGCAGCGGCAACAACGGGGGCGACGGCTCGGGCGCCAACGGCGCCAGCGCCGGTTTCCTGTCTACCGGCGGCACCGGCGCCGGTGGAAGCGGACCTGGTGATTGCCAGGGCGCAGATCAGAAGACGAGCTCTGGCTGTAACTACTACGCGGTGGTGCCAGACATCACGTTCGACGCACGGGGTGGATGCTTCGCAGCGTTCGTGGTGAATCCGTCGAACGACAACATCTTCATCAAGGTGAGCTACGCCGGTCAGTCGCTGGATCCCAATCAGTTTGGTTACATCCCGAGCGGCTCCGGGCCGAGCATCCAGTACACGAGGATGACGAACAGCCGCATTCCCGCAGGGGAAATCGCGATCTTGTTCTTGAACCGCTTCGGCGCGTCACCCCTCGGCCTGAACACGAACTGCCCCGCGGGGGTGACGCCGGCCATCTCGACCATGGACGCGGCTCCCCACGGAACTAGCATCGGCTCTGCGTTCCACTTCGAAACGTCGGCACCAGTGGTCGCGTACGATATCTACCCTTACGGAGGTGGACAGAGCGCCCTGACCAGCGCCACGCTGCTCTTGCCCACGACTTCATGGGGCGACAACTACATCGGGGTGAGCGCGTTCGGGAACGGATTGCCCATCGGCTCCCAGCCGTTCCTTTCGGTGGTCGCACACCAGGACGGCACGCAGATCACCATCAGCCCAAACGTCGCGATCGTTGGCGGCAACGGGGTCGCCCCAACCGGCGCCGGTCAACCACAGACTTACTCCCTCAACGAAGGACAAGTCTTGCAGTTCACCCAGGGGCAAGCGCTGGACGGCAGCGTCATCCAGGCGAACGCACCCATAGGCGTGTGGGGCGGCATGACGACGCTGAGCATCGGGGCGTGCTGCGCCGAGAGCGCGCATCAACAGATCCCGCCAATCCGCGCCCTCGGCAGCGAGTACGTCGGCGTGCGCTATCGCAACCGCTACGACGGCATCGAGGAGTCGCCGCCGTGGCGGTTGATCGGCGCCGCAGATGGCACACAGCTCACCTGGGAGCCGAGCACGCCTCCGGGAGCTCCGACTAGCCTGAACCTGGGTCAAGTCGCTCAGTTCAACGCCCCCGGTCCGTTCGTGGTGCGGAGCCAAACCGAGGACTACCCCTTCTACATGTCCGCGCACATGACCGGCGCGGCCGAGTTCGACCCCGCGCAGCAAGAGCCGCCAACCGGCGGCGACGACGGTCGAGGCGACGCGGAGTTCGTCAACGTGGTGCCACCGGGAGAATACCTCGACCGCTACGTGTTCTTTGCGGATCCGACCTACCCCGAGACGAACCTGATCGTGGTACGCAAGAAGACCGCAGGCGAGTTCTTCGCCGACGTCACCATCGACTGCGCTGGCGCGCTGGACGGCTGGCGACCGATCGGTACCTCCGGGAAATACGAGTACACCTACTTCGACCTCGTGCGCCACAACTTCGAAGGTCAGAAGGGCTGCAATACGGGCCGCCGAGAGATCTACAGCGATGAGCCGTTCGGGCTCACGGTGTGGGGCTGGGGCTCAGGCGAAACCGGCAGCCAGCTCTCGGGTTTCTACTCGCAATACGTGAGCTATGCCTACCCAGGCGGTGCTAGCGTCGCACCGATCAACACGGTAGTCGTGCAGCCAAAGCCGCGCTAAAAAAGGTGCTGTCGTTCCTCAACGCACTCGAACCCCAACGCATCACACATCCGGGTCACTAACGGCCGCTCGGGAGACAACGCGGGAGCAGGCGTGGTCCACTCCGCAAACTCGAGCTCTGGCGCTGGAGGGACCTCGGGAACCTCTCGCAGCGCCTCCAACATCTCCCGCTGCTCAGCGTAGCGGTCCTGCTTGTGCTGGTGAACCAGCCACTTCAGCAGGCCACTGACCACGAACAGCACGACCAGCCCCCAACCGAATCGTCGCTGCTCAAGCACGCCAGAATCTTAGACGGCGTGCGTATTGCTCAAAGACCAAACGACGCCGCGGGCGCCCAAAGCCAAATCAAGCCGGCAAGGGCTCACTGATCGGCAAGCTCGCGGCCTCCGTCACCCCTTGTTCTGCGATCACCAGCAGGTTCTGCTGCAGCGCGGCCGTATCACAGTACACCCGGAAGCGCACCGCGCGTCCCCAGCGAATCGTCAACAGGAACACACCCTGATTCGGCGTCAGCTCTTTCCCCACGGAGTCGAAGACGCGATCTGTCCACTCGACCGCCACGCGAGTGTTCCAAGGCGGCCCGCTCACTTGAATCTGCGAGACATCGAACTCGAGGCGGGGCAGCACCTTGGCCAAACGCGCATACCAAGCGCGCCGCAACGCCTGCGTCCGCCGAACACCGCCAAGCGCATGCGCACCGCTAAACCAATGCTCTGCGTCATCCGCGAACTGGTCGAGCACAAACTCGAAGTCTCCCCGATTCAGGTGCTCGAAGATGGTCTGCACGCGGCGTCGAACGAAGAAATGATACATCGTGCCTCCCAATGTAAACGGTGTATACTTCCGGCACGTGAAACGTCAACCCCGCGCCGACTATCACCACGGCGACCTCCGTCAGGCCTGCATCCAACAGGGCTGTGTACTACTCGGCGAAGGCGGCAAGGACGCCGTCAGCCTGCGCGAGGTCGCCCGACGCTGCGGAGTCTCGGTGCGCGCCCCCTATCAACACTTCGCGGACAAGCTGACATTCCTCGCGGCCATCGCGGAGAGCGGCTTCGAACGCTTCGGTACGGCGCTCGCAAAAGCCCAAAGCACTCAGGCCCAAGCGCCCGTCGAGGTACGTCTACTAGCGCTAGCGAACGCCTACATCGACTTCGCCCAGCAAGAGCCAGCTCTCATGCAGCTGATGTTCGACGACACCTTCCCGGAGCGTGCGGAGCGCTTTCCAACACTCGACCGTGCCGCCATCGCCACCTTTGATCAGCTACGACGCGAAGTCTCTCAGCTGGACCCCCTCGCCTCCCCAAAGGAGCAACGCCAGCGCACCGCCACCGCATGGGCGCTGGTGCATGGCCTCGCAGAACTAATCCGCACGGAACAGCTTGGCCACGTACTCAAGGGGAAAGCCGCGACCCAACAGCTGGTGACCTACGCCGTACGTCAGTTCACCCGACGCTGATCAGAACCTCAGCTGTCCAACCTCCTCCCACCGCGATACTTTTCGACACGACCCCGCGGTCGCGGCAGAAGCAGCGTGCCGCCACCTCGTCCGCGCGATACCCTTCTATCCATGCGCTGGCTCCTCCCCTTGGGTCTGCTGTTCGTCACCGCCTGCAGTGACTCGGCGCCCTCTGTCGACTGCAGCGACGCCGGCACCCAACTCGGAGGCGTGTATGCGATCGACGCGACGACGCAAGCGCCGATCTGCGACATCGCCACGGGCCTCTATGGTGACAGCTACACTTCGCTCTCTCCTCGCACGGGAGCTCAGCCCCCCTGCGACGGCCTGCATGAGTTCGGCCCCATCGACATCGAAGACCAAGGTAACTTCCGCATCGAAGTCTTCGCGGAGGGCTACCAGCTTGCTGAAGCACAGATCCGCATAACCACCGACACCTGCGGACGACAATCGGTCTCCCCGAGTGGTCCCCAGAACGGCCTCCCCGGCGTCGCCGGCTACGTGACTATCGCACTCGAGCCCGACTAATCCCCACGGATCCAATGAGCCTGAGGCAATGGGCGAAGCCCGAGCCGAGTCGACTCACACCAAACCTGAGGCAACGGGGCGAAGCCCCGAGCCGAAGTGGCCTCGTACCCGAGCCGGAACCACCCAACAGCCGCCAGCCTCAAAGCGACATGAGTCTTTCCCTGAGGCAATGGGGCGAAGCCCCGAGCCGAGACGTAAAGCACTCAAGCCGACGGACGGCTCAGTCTCCCTGAGGCAATGGTGCAAAGCCCCGAGCCGAGACGTAAAGCACTCAAGCCGACGGACGGCTCAGTCTTTGGGCGGCTGTAGTCACTTTACCCTGGGAAAAGCGAGGGAGTTGTGGAGGCGGCGGAACGGCCCGCAGGGGGCGGGCGAACAGGCGGGCGAGCGTAGTCACCCTGAGGCCGATCACGCAGCGGGCCCTCACGACGCTCTTCGGCAGAAGGCGAAGGCCGTACGGTATCCGGAACTCCAGGCAAAGGCCGAGACTTGCCAGTTACCGTACGGCAACTTAGCTAGCGACCCCCCTTCGAGCCCGACCTTCGCGGGCCGTGGGAGCCGCCGCTCTCTACGACTAAGCAGTTCTTTGGATCAGGTGGTACCCAAAATCCGTCTCGACGATGCCACTCGTCTGGCCCACTTCCATGGAGTACGTGGCGTCTTCGAAGGGCTTCACCATCTGGCCCTTGCCGAAGCTGCCCAGATCACCGCCGCTGCGGCTCGAGGGGCAGTCCGAGTGCTTGCGAGCCAAATCCGCGAAGTCGGCGCCCGAGTCGATCTGCGACTTCAAGTCCGTGATCTGCTGCAAGGCCTCGTCCTTGGAGCGGCTCGCGGTGGAGCGCGAGGAGCCTTTGTACATCAGCAGAATGTGAGAAGCGCGAACTTGAGACATGGGTCTCTCCTTTTCCGTGTGGCAATCGAGCTTGCGCCGCCAGGGCGCTAGCGTTCTTCTTGCGCCTCGAGGCGCGAACCGGGCCAAGGCCCGGGAGCGGGAACCTTACGAGAGCACTCGCTCGATACAAGGGTGGCTGAAGTCATCGGCATCAGGGTCGGTCGCGTCGGGGAGCCTTGCCCCGGGCGCATCGAGCCGTGCTGACTGGCGATTTCAGCTTGAAGCACGGCGGCCAGTGCGGTGCTTTGGCGCAGGCTCGCGGAAGTGAGCGTCTCGAGCCAGCGGATTATGCAGTTGTTTCAAGCATTTATGGGGGAGAGCACAGCCGTTCAGTCCCTCACCCCCAACCCATGAGGAACCGCTGGTCGACGATCCACCTTGAAAGTGATAATCGTTTTCATTAAGCCATCGCTCTATGAATCGCTTGGGTCGTCTTGGTCTTGGTCTCGTGTTTGCGGCGGGCGTGTTGTCCGCCGCTGGCTCTGCGTCCGCGAATGATCGGCACTTTGGCTACACCTATGAGACGGCAGTGCTCCCACCTGGACACCGAGAGCTCGAGGTGTGGACCACCTGGCGCGGCGGGCGGGACAGCTACTACTCGCGCTTCGACCACCGGCTGGAGTTCGAAGTGGGTGTCACGGGTCAGTTGATGACCGCGTTCTATCTGAACTTTCACGCTCTCACGGAGAAGAACGCAGAGGACGTGCGGGAGAGCCGCTTCGTGTATGACGGCGTCTCCAGCGAGTGGAAGCTCAAGCTGAGTGACCCTGTCGCTGACGCAATCGGTTCCGCGGGGTATCTGGAGTTCACCGCAGGTCCGAGCCTGTACGAGATCGAGGCGAAGCTGCTCCTCGACAAGCGCCTCGGCAATATCCTGATCGCCGGCAACCTGGTCGGCGAGGTGGAGTGGGAGGTTGAGCCAGAGGAGACCAAGCGCGAGCTCGTGGCGTCCCCCGTCATCGGCGTCAGCTACGTCGTGAGCCCGAGCTTCGCCGCGGGCCTCGAGGTGCGGAACGAAAACGTGATCGAGGAGGGCGAGGTCGAAGCGTCCATGCTATCCGCAGGACCGACGATCGCCGTCTCCGACGAGACCTACTGGGCCACACTGAGCTTCCTGCCGCAGATCACCGACTTGAAAGCGGGGAAGCGCAACACCACCACCGACAGCGCCTACGAGCTTCGGCTCCTGTTCTCCTTCCACCTGTGAGTGCCATGCGTCGTCTGCTCTGCATCAGCCTCTTGCTAGCCAGCCTCGCCGCCTGCGTCGGTCAGGTGCCGGAGCCGTCCACACAACACGTTGCCCTGGCGCAGAACCACTGGCCGGGTACGACCCAGGCGGAGCTCAGCGAAGGGCGAACGCTGTTCGTCGAACGCTGCTCGGGCTGTCACTCATTGCCCGTCCCCGCGGAGCACAAAGCAGCAGACTGGCCGGACGTGATGAAGCGGATGACGCCCTTCGTGCGCATGACTCCACACCAGCTCGAGGCGGTGGAGCGCTACTTGATCGTCGCGTCAGAGGCTGCGGGCAGCGGCGCGCAGCAAGCCAGTAACCGCGGCGCTCGGAACCACTGAGTCAGGTTGCGGATACTGCTCGCCCGCGCGCCCAGGTTCGCAGCTCGCTGACTTGCTCGGCTGCCGTGACGCTGAGGGGCCGTGTGCGCGCCAGCTCCGTCTTGAGGTGCTGAGTTGCGAGGTCCTCCCCGGCGCCAAACGCCTCGTACAGCGCGGCGACGATGACCTGCTCCAGCTCAGCACCGCTGAAGCCGTCGGTCGCGGCGACGAGCTCCTCCAGGTCGAATCCGTCGGGATCGCGCCCACGCCGCTTGAGATGAATCTTGAGGATCGCGGCGCGCTCCTCGGGGTTTGGCAGGTCGACGAAGAAGATTTCGTCGAAGCGACCCTTGCGCAGGAGCTCTGCGGGTAAAGATGAAACATTGTTCGAAGTGGCAATCACGAACACTGGAGCCCGCTTCTCCTGCAGCCAGGTGAGGAAACTGCCCAGCACGCGAGTAGAGACGCCGCCGTCTTCGGAGCCTCCCTGGGGAAACGCCTTCTCCAGCTCATCGATCCACAGCACGATGGGCGCGAGGGATTCGGCGACGCGGATCGCTCGCGACAAGTTCTTCTCGCTCTCGCCGACGTACTTGGCGAAGATCCGGCTCGGATCGAAGCGGATCAACGGAAGTTGCCACTCATGGCTGACCGCCTTAGCGCACAGGCTCTTGCCGCAACCTTGAACACCGAGCAAGAGCAAGCCTCGCGGAGGCTCCAAACCGAATGAACGCGCACGCTCGGGCTCCGAAAAGGCCACCTTGCGCTGACGCAGCCAGGCCTTCAGGGCATCCAGCCCGGCGACGTCCACCATGGAAGATTCCGTGGGGATAAAATCAAGGATCCCCGTGGCTTCCACCGCCGTGCGCTTGGCCGCGCGAACGCGATCGAGCACGGAGCGATCCAGACGCCCGTGCTCGATGATCGCCTGGGACAACACCCGCTTGACCTCGAAGAACGTCAGCCCTTTGAGCTGCTGGAGCAGCACCGCGACGTCTTCCCCGGTGAGCTCCATCTCGACCGTCATCCGCTCGCGCAGGCTCGCGAGGAGTGACCGCGTGTATTCGTAGTATTCGTCCTCGGTTATGGGATCGAGATGCACCCGGGTGAGCAGCGCCTTCACCGCGCGAGGCAGCTCCAGGGGCTCATCCGCCAAGGCGATTGCGCCGCGATGCCTGGAGAGCTGATGACAGGCATCGAGCAGCGCGCTCTGCACCTGAGCGTCTTCGGCGAAGCGCGCGAAGTCCCGCAGGTAGTAGATGGCTTCGAAACCCGACGCGCGAATGTGCTCGACGGCCAGCAACGGTGACTTGGTGCCGTGGATTGGACCAGGCATATCGGTGCGTCGCAGCCCGGCGCTCGCTGTCCACACGAAGTAGGGCAAGCGGAGCGCCGCAGCCAGCGACTCCAGCAGCACCTCCACGCGATCTTCCTCATCGGTGTCGAAGCCGATCAGCGGGTGGTGCGCGGCGACCAACAGCTCGAGATCACGCAGCTGCGCGAGGGGCACCGGTGGGCGGGTCATTGCCCCTCCAATATACACAGACTCAGCCAGCGAGCACCTGCACCAGTCGATCCTTTCCGTCCCGATCCAGAACTTCGCCGTGGGCCATGATCACGCGGTCGAAGTCCCAGCTCAGGATTTCCTGCAAGCTCTGCTCGTAGGCCGAGCGTTGCTTGATCACCGAACGGAACAGCCGGGACTGAGCGAGCTTCTTGTGAGTCCCGGTCAGCCGGAACATGACGCCGCTCAGCCAGCCCTTGTACTCGAGGATGTTGAACACCAGGTCGGTGACGACCAGCGTGCGAGTTGCCGGATGCAGCACGATGACTTCGTCGAGCTTGGGCATCCCGCCGAGCACCAAGCTCTTGACCTCTCCAAATGTCGGTTCGCGACCGGCGACGATGACGTCACCCTCGAGCTTCGGACGCTTCTTGACCAACGCCTCCCCTCGCCAAAGCTTTGCCGTGGGGAACTTGTCAGCGGCGGGGCGCGCATACAGATGGTGAAAGCTGTTCGGCGCGATGATCTGCTTCACCTCGCCCAGCTTGCTCACGCGCTCCGCGTGATCTGCGTCCATGGGCACCGGACCGTGCAACATCAGGCCATCTCCGGTGTCGAGCACTGTCATTCGCGTGCGGAAGTGGACTCCGCCCGGCAGAAATAGATCGTGCTCCGAGTGCCACACACCGGGCGCCAGCGCTTCGAGTACCTTGGGTTCATCCATCTGGGTTCCCTTTCAGAGCGCTAGTGAATCAGCTTTCGAGATTTAGTCAAGCACACTTGACGAATCTTCCGGAGCAGCGCCACACTCAGCGCGATGGCGAGCAAGCGCGGAAACCCCCGCAGCCGTGCGGCAAGTGGTGAAGCAGTACAGACGCCTGAACGGGCAAACAGCGGCAGCGACTCGACCTACGAAATGCGCCTCGAGTCCGCGAAGCAGGCGAGTCTTGGTCAACTGCTCTTCAAGTGCTCACGCTTGTTCAACGAGCAGGCGCTGCAGCTCGCCAATCAGCGGTCCGGAGTTCCGGTGCGCATGGCCCACACGGCGTTGTTTCCGCACATTGACCTCGACGGCACCCGTCTCACCACGCTGGCAGGTCGGTTGGGGGTGAGCAAACAAGCCGTGGGACAGCTCGTAGACGAACTCGCGAGCTTCGGAGTCGTCGAGCGCGTCCCCGACCCAAGCGACGGACGCGCGCAACTGGTGCGCTTCACACAAGTTGGACGGCAGGGCCTGCTGGAGGGGCTAGAGGTCCTCGAGGAGTTGCGCCGCGACCTGAGTGAGCGGCTCGGAAACGAGCAAATGCTGCGGGAGCTCGTCGCCTCACTGCAGAGCTTACTCGGCGCACTCGAGGCTCGCGCGGAGGTAACAGAGCCGTGATAGCGTGATGCCATGTTCGAAACAGCCGAGCTGGGACACGCACTCACCAAGGACGAATACAACGAGCGCGTCCCGCGACTCAGGCAGGAGCTGTTGACGATTCAGCGCCAACTGGCGGACGCCCCGTTCCCCGTACTGATCCTGCTCAACGGCGTCGACGGCGCTGGCAAGGGTGAGTCCGCGAACCTGCTCAATGAGTGGTTCGACGCCCGTTACCTGGAGACTCACGCCTTCGACACCCCCACCCAAGACGAAGCCGAGCGCCCTCGCTTCTGGCGCTACTGGATGAAGACGCCTCCGCGCGGAAAGATTGGGATCTACATCGGCAACTGGTACACGCAGCCGATCATCTCCCGCGTGCTAGGCGACGCGAGCGATGAAGAGCTTGCCGACCAGCTAGCGCACATCCGCAATTTCGAGCGCATGCTATCGGACGACGGTGCGCTGATCATCAAGCTCTGGTTCCATCTCTCGAAGAAGGAGCAGCGACGCCGACTGAAGAAGCTGGAGAGCAACAAGGAGACCTCCTGGCGCGTAACCAAGGAAGACTGGCGGCGCTTCAAGTCTTACGATGAGTTTCGCGCGGTGAGCGAGCGAGCACTTCGGGACACCGGGAGCGGTGAGGCGCCATGGACGATCATCGAAGGCGTCGACTCGCGTTACCGCGCGGTTACGATGGGCGAACACATCCTCGAGCGCATTCAGGAGCACCTCGCGTCCCACGCGGACCGCGCGAAGTCGGCGCCTCCCGATCCGAACGTGGCGGATCCGCTGACCATCCTCGACCGTGTCGACCTGACGCAGGACATCGAGAAAGAGGACTACGAACATCAGCTCGAGCGGCTGCAGGGGCGCCTGAACAAGCTGAGCCGCAAGGTGCGCCGCAAGGGTGTTTCAGTCGTCGTGGTCTTCGAGGGATGGGATGCCGCGGGGAAAGGCGGAGCCATCCGCCGCATGATTCGTCCGCTGGACGCACGACAGTTCCGCGTGATTCCCATCGCCGCGCCCTCTCAGGAGGAGCGGGCGCATCACTACCTGTGGCGCTTCTGGCGCCACATCCCCCGTCCCGGTCGCTTCACGATCTACGACCGGAGCTGGTACGGCCGCGTCCTAGTGGAACGGGTCGAAGGGTTCGCGAACCGTGTCGATTGGCGCCGCGCGTACGCCGAGATCAACGACTTCGAGGAACAGCTCGTCGACTCAGGGACGGTGCTGATCAAGTTCTGGCTCCACCTGAGCAAAGAAGAGCAGCTCCGGCGCTTCAAGGAGCGCGAGGAGACGCCCTACAAGCAGCACAAGATTGGACCGGAAGACTACAGAAACCGGGAGAAGTGGAACCTGTACGAGTCCGCGGCAGACGACATGGTCAGCCAGACGAGCACTGAACACGCCCCATGGACTCTGGTCAGCGCGGAGAGCAAGCAATGGGCGCGCATCGAGGTCCTGAAGACCGTGTGTGACGCGATTGAGGCACGGCTCGGCAAATAGCTGCTGAGACGGCGGCGCAACCTACCCGAAACTTCCGGCGTGGGAGCG
Organism: Polyangiaceae bacterium; assembly: GCA_041389805.1. Classification (GTDB taxonomy): domain Bacteria; phylum Myxococcota_A; class Polyangia; order Polyangiales; family Polyangiaceae; genus JAHBVY01. Next base: position 16,509 of record JAWKRD010000001.1, read on the forward strand.
TGATGGGACTCGACGTGCACGATCCGAGTCCAGAATCCGATCTCTATGCCGCTGGGTGGTTACAGCGTCGCTCCCGGAACTGCGAGGATCGTCTCTTCAGCGCGCGCGATCGACGACCGGCAACGGTTGGCGATACGCGCCCCCGGGTCCGCGTGGGTGAGGGGATCCGCCGGGCCCGGGGTTGCTGAGCTAAGCTTGCTGAAGACTGAATCCGCGCGGCAATAATGGTTGTCCAGCACGCCCATGACTTAGTGGCCTAGGCGCGAACCGTGCGTGCCTTGTCCAGCACCTGCAACAGCGTCTCCGGCTCCTGGGCACCTGGGACCGGCCAGCGACCGTTGATGAGAAAGAACGGTACCCCGGTGATGCCCCGATCGGCCGCATCGGCAGCTTGCTCACGGATGGCTTCCCGATCGACGCCCGCCGCGAGTCGCTCGAGGGAGTGGCTCGGCTCGAGGCCAAAGTCGCCTCCGAGCTCGGCAAGCACCTGGACGTCACCCACGTCCTTGCCCTCGCAGAAGTAGGCGCTGAAGAGCGCCATGACCAAGGCAGCGCGCTGCTCCGGGCGCGCCCAGCTGATCAGGCAGTGGGCGGCGGTGGTGTCTGGCATGCGCTGGATGAGCTCCGGGTGAAACTCGAGCCCCGCGTTCTGCGCCACGCTCAACACCCGCTTGAAGAGCTTGCCGGGATCCGTGCCGAACTTCTGGAGCACGAAGGCCGCAAAGTCTTCGCCTTCTGGCTGCAAATACGGGTGGAGCAAGAAGGGATGAAAATGCAGCTCGACCTCGAGGTCCGGTCGCTGGGCTAACGCCAGCTCGAGCTTGCGCTTGCCGATGAAGCACCAGGGGCAAACCACGTCGCTGAAGGCATCGATGCGCAACATCTGGCTTACCTAGAGCGAATCCAGGTGAGCGACCACCTCGCCGATGTGATTTAGCACCACGTCCGCCTCGCTCAGATCCACTGCTTCCCCCGCGAAGTCCGAGCGCATCCCGATCACGTACATCCCGGCGCTCCGTGCGGAAGCAACTCCGCGCGGTGAGTCTTCGATGGCCACGCCCAGCTCCGGAGCCACCCCTAGCTCCGCCGCGGCGGTCAGGTAAGGCTCTGGGTCGGGCTTGTGGGCACCGTAGCGATCCGGAGTCCAAACCAGATCGAAGTGGTCGACCACCTGGCGATCGCGGTGAATGCGCCAGAAGTGCTGTGGCAAGCAGCTGGTCACGAGCGCCATGCGGCGGCTCGTCTCGCGATGGCGCGCGCGCAGGGTGCTGAGCGCCTCGAGTACTCCGGGGATGGGTGCAACCCCAACCTGCAAGAGCGCTGAATAGCGGGCGTCCCGCTTCGCGCGCAGGCGCGGTAGCTCGGCTTCGTCAACACCAGCTTGCAGCGCCAGCTCGAACACCGACTTGCCCTGGCGCAGACTGATGTCGAGGTGGATGGCGTGGGTGAGCTCGACCCCCAGCTCGCTCAACACGCTGCGCGAAGCCTCGAAGTAGAGCCCTTCGGTGTCGACGAGCACTCCGTCGTTGTCGAAGAACAGGGCTTGATAGCTCATCAGTGGCAAACCTCCTGGAGCAGCAGGGATCGCAGGCGTGGCAGCTCCTGGCCCAGGCAACGCTCGGCGTGCTCCTGGAGCCACTCGGGCGCAAGCAAGCCGCGGCTGTTCAGGGCTGGGTCGCTCACACCTGGTTTACTCTTTGCGAAGCCTTCCCAGCTGATCTTGGCTGGGATGGCGTCACCCAACGCAGCTAGCGCGCCGCTTGCTGGCCCGCTGAGAAGCCATGACAGGGCCGCTCGGGCCAGCGCTTGACGGTTCCGCGCGGCAGTGTACATCGCCTCCAGGGTGGGCCTGATTTCTGGCCGTGGAGAGGAAGTACGCAGCGCTTGGTGAACGCCCAGCGCGACCTCACCCCCGAAAAAATCCTCACAGAAAATTGCGGTGGCTAGCCCGGCTGGGTCCACTCTCAGTGGCTCAGGTGCCTCGAGTCCGCCGGGAAAACGGGGTGCGCCCAGGTAGGCCGAGGCGACCCCAAACGCCAGCGCGCTCGCGTCCGTAACCTCCGCAGCGCACGCCTCGGACTGATCCAGGATCGCTGCCGGCGCGCCCACCGCCATGAGTTCCAGGGTGCGGCGGGAGCCATCAACTACCCCGCGATGCAGGCGCAGTGCGACGTTCAGCCAGGCTTGCCCGATCTCCAGACGAGCCTCAACCCCGAGCCCCTCGAGTCCAACTCCCTGCGCAGCTTGCGTCGCCGAGTCGATCCAATCGCTGGCAGCGTCGCCCGCAGCACCGTGCTCCGCTGGAGCGAGGACGGGCGCACCGAAATAGCCGCCAACCGGACCGACACTGAGGGAGGTCACGGCGCCTGCTTAGCAAGAAACCGCCGAAGTGGTGCGAGCGCTCGGATGATTGGTGGCGGCATTACCCGCCAGGTGTTCAGCTAATGTTTAACCGCCCCACCTACTGGGCGGCGAGCAAGAGACCTGAATATACTGGCGCCAACATGCGCTCAGTTCGCCCCACGTGGATGGTCATTACGACCTTGCTCGCTTCGAGCTTCGCACCTCTCGCTCACGCTCAGTCCCCACAGGATCGTGCGACGGCGGAGGCACTCTTTCAGCAAGCAAAGAAGCTGAAGGACGCCGAGAACTACGAGGAGGCGTGTCCCAAGTTTGCGGCTAGCAACAAGCTCGACCCGGCGCTGGGTACGTTGCTCAATCTCGCGGACTGCCATGAGCAGCAGGGACTGACCGCCAGCGCCTGGGCCGAGTTTCTCGAGGCGGCGACTCTAGCGCGGCGTTCGGGTCAAAAGGATCGCGCTGACGTCGCGCAGGAGCGCGCCACGGCCCTCGAGAGCCGGCTGGTGCGCGTGAACATCGTGGTGAAGGGCGCCGCCCGCATCGAAGGCCTGGAGATCAAGCAAGACGGTTCCCCGGTCTACGCCGCGACTTGGAACACACCGGTCCCAATCGATCCAGGGCCGCACCTGTTGAGCGTCACCGCGCCCGGAAAGAAGGAGTGGGCCAAGGCGTTCGACGTACCCACGTCGGGGGTGACGGAGCCGATTGCGATCGAAGTGCCTGAGCTCGAAGACGCGCCGGTGGAGAAGCCGCCGGAGACTCCGGCCACGCCAACCCCCGCTCCCCAGGTGACACCCCAACCTCAAGCCGGTCCCGTCGACCAGGGCAGCGACGGTTCCGGTCAGCGAACCGCTGGCATCATCCTCGGGGGCGCTGGCTTGGTCGGCCTCGCCGTGGGTGGCGTGTTCGGACTCAGCGCCAAGAACAAGTGGAAGGACGCTGACTGCAGCGACGGGATCTGCCCAACGGCGGACCGCCAGACGTTGGCAGAGGACGCGAAGAGCCAAGCCAACCTGTCGACCTTGTTCTTCGCGGGCGGCGGCGTGTTGGGCGCCGTTGGCATCATCTTGCTGCTCACCGCGCCCAGCAAGAAGGAAGCAGCTTCAAACGGTCACCTCCAAGTCTCTCCAGCGGTCGGTCCGCGCGCGACCGGCGTCTGGCTGGGAGGCAACTTCTGATGATTACCTTACGGAAAAGCATACTCGCATCAGCGCTCCTCCTCGTCACCGCCTGCGCCAACGTACTCGGCATCGAGGACACGGAAGTCGCGGCTTCTTGTAAGCCAGGTGACTTCGCGTACGACGGCGGAAACGGCCAAGGGGAAGGCACGCACAACGCCGGTCCCAACGAAGACTTCAGCTGCGTCGGCAACCTCGAGTCCGAGCTGGCCACCTCCGAGACCGTGCAGATCACGCTCAACGTTGGCGTGCTCGTGACCAACAAACCGTTGGGCGGCGTGACGGTAAAGGCATGCCCGAGCCGCACCGACTTCGGCTGTGCCACGCCCCAAGACGAGGTCACGACAGGCGATGATGGCGTGGCGACGCTGACGGTCAACACCCGCACCAATCGCGGGCTCACCGGCTACCAGGGTTACCTGCAGATCACTGGACCGGACAACGGGGATGATCCCTGGCTCGACTACCTGCAGTACTTCAGCCGCCCCGTCGTGGGAGATCGCACCTTTCCCCTCTCGATGCTGACGAGGAGTGACTTCAAGGGGGTGTTCCTGGACACCGTCGGCGCGGAACAGCGCGACGACCGCGGTTGGCTCGCGGTGGAGTCCGTGGACTGCAAGGACAAGGGAGCGCCGAACATCCGCCTCTCGGTCCCGAACCAGTGCGACTACTTGGACGGCGCTTCTCGGGAGTTCTACTTCTTCGGCGGTGGTCCGAGCGGCGATGTCTCCACCACTCAGCCTGGGGAGATCGCGCTGGGTGGCTTCCTGAACATCAAGCCGGGCAATGCGCTCGAGGTGCGCGCCTACTGGCACCCCGAAGCGCAAAATCTGCTGACCGTGGTGGACCGCCTGATCATCCGCCCGAATACGCTCACCACGCTGCGCTTCGAACCGAACCAGTGACCACAGTCCGGGCTTGCCGGTACCGCGACCTGTTTGCGGTACCGCGCGGATTCACTATTCCTCGCGGTACGAGCAGGCGCGCACGAGGTACACCAGCGGCGTCGCGTCGGGCGCCTTGCTGCTGACTGGGTACTCCCCTAGCTCCTTGAAGCCGTAGCGATACACCAGCTTCAACGCTCCCGTGTTCGTGCGCAGGCAGAAGGCGATGACGTATTGGAGCAGCGATGCATCCGCCGCTCGCATCACGTGATCCAGCCCGAATCCCGTGACGCCGCTGGCCATCTTGTTTGGCTCAACGTAAGCGCTGAGCTCCGCCATGATGCCCTTAACCGCGGGGTTACTGCGGAAGGGAGACAGGCTCATCCAGCCAAGGACGTCGCCCGCATCGTTCTCGACGATGGTGTAGCGAAAGATATCGTCTTGGTTCTCGAGCCGCTCGCCGAAGTAGGCGCGGTAGTCGTGACCCGCTGGAGGCGGCGTCCCAAGGCTATTTTCGATGCCGCGCATCCAGATGTCGACGATGCGATCGGTATCTTGAACCGTTCCCTGTCGCGCCCTGAACTCCATGCTGCTCCTCCGGCTGCCGCCATGCGGTTCGAGGTGGTTGGCGTGCCCCTCACAACGTAAGCGCTGACTCTAGCATCGTACCCGCACTGTCAGGCGAAGCATTCGGAAGGCGACATGGCTTCGCTCACCTGAAGACGCTGGTGGTGGTTGTGGGAGTCGAGGGACTCAATGGCCTGCACCAGGTAGCTCTACTGGACGCGCCACGGAAGTTCGGTGCAGACTTCTAGGCTCACCCTGAAGGCGCAGATGCAGGATCTAAAGCCCGGCGACATTCTTTCATACTCATCTGGCAGCCACGATCGAGGGCCATACGGGTTCCGCACGATTCGCCCTGGCGGGAACTTGATGGCGCTATTCGCCAATCGCTACCCCCAGGTGCTGCAAGGCTTCGACGGGCGAGTGCCGATGGTGATCAACGCGTACCCCGCGTGCATCGGAACCTTCGACTTCGGCATCACCGTAGACAGCTATTTGAGCCATTCCACCGCCTCGCGGGCGCTTCACTTGGCGCACCTCGAGCGCTATCCGGTGATGCTCATCGGGCAGCCGCTTTACCTCGCGGATCTACTCTTCCGCCACCTGGCGACCAACCCGGTGCTACCTCCGACCTTGCTGCTCGTGACCGGCGGCTACGTGATGCCCCGCTCCCTGGAGATGTCCCTGCGGCAGCTGATCGCTGCTGTCACCCCCCGCGCTGCCCACGGTACCACCACCCTGAACCTGATCAACGGCTACGGCGTGGCGGAAGTTGATGCGGGCTGCTTGTGGGCCATGCAGCGTACTCCCGAGGGGCATCTGGTGTACGAGCCTCGCAGCGCCGACGTGGAGGTCGTGCTCGAAGGCAGCGACCTGTTGCTCTCGCTGCGCAGCCCCAACGGTGGCTACGTGGTGGAACGCTTCCCCACCGGCGACTCCGGCATCGCCGCACAAGCCATCGACGGCACGCCGGGCTACGTGATCTGGAACAACGAGCGCCTGCACCCGAACGTCCTGAAGATCCTCGAGTCGTGGAGCTTCGAGGACTGGGAGCGCCGAACCGGCTACCTCTACTACGGGCGTGAAATCCGCTTCCAGCTACGCAAAGGCTTCGAGCCGAAGGTCGGACTCGAAGCGGAGTTCCACGACTACGAGAAGAAGTACGGCCACTACTGGCTCTTCAAGCCCGTGTGGGGCCGCGCCCAAGACAGCGGGCGCGAACATCCGCTCCGCCGCACGATCATGTAGCTGAGCTGCCGCCTTTTTTGGGGGTGAGGGCGCGCCAACTTGCAAAGAGCGCCGCCAAGCAGCAACGGCCGCCAACGAGCAATGTGCGCCAGTGTGCTCCGTGAGAATCGAGCCGCGCACCCGCCACCTATCTGAGCGGCCAAGCAGCGGCCGAGGCTTCAGCACGCGCAAAGGGTGACGTTACACACTGGATACACCGCAGCGCCCTCATGGCAGGCAGCACGCGCACTCCAGTCGCCGTTCGGTGGAGCCGTTCACCTACAAAAGTCCGGCGGCGGTGGAGCTGTTCCTTGCGGGTCCATGGGCCGGAACTTTAAGATTGGAAGGCTGTGGCGAAGGAAAACAATCAATGAGCGCACTCGCTGAGAACGTCGACGTAGAGGTCAAACCGGGCGACGTACTTGCGGGCAAGTACCGCGTCGAAAAGGTGCTCGGCGCGGGAGGCATGGGCGTCGTAGTCCAGGCCACCCACGTCGTGCTCAATGATCGGGTCGCCCTGAAGTTCTTGCTGCCGGCGGTCGCCAAGCACGAGAACACCGCAGCTCGCTTCCTCCGGGAAGCGCAAGCGGCGGTTCGCATCAAGAGCCCCCACGTCGCCCGCGTGATTGACGTTGGTACGATGGAGGACACCGGCTCCCCCTACATGGTCATGGAGTACCTGGAGGGGAAGGACTTGTCGGAGATCGTCGAGTCCGAGGGTCCGCTGGATATCGGGCTCGCTGCGCTCTACACGCTGCAGGTCTGCGAGGCGCTGGCGGCAGCCCACTCTGCGGGGGTCGTGCACCGCGACATCAAGCCCGCCAACATCTTCCTCACTCGCGGGGGTGACGGCTCACCCATCGCCAAGGTGTTGGACTTCGGCATCAGCAAAGTCACGAGCGACATGGGTGTGTCGAGCCTCACCCAGACCCAGGTGTCCATGGGCTCGCCGCTCTACATGTCGCCGGAGCAGATGCGTTCGGCCCGCGACGTGGACGCACGCGCCGACATCTGGTCACTCGGCGTCGTGCTCTACGAGATGCTCACGGGCACGCTGCCCTTCGTCGCCGACTCGATGCCGCAGCTCTGTGCGTTGGTGCTGGAGAACACAGCACCCCCGATGCGCATCGTGCGCCCAGACCTTCCGGAAGAGCTGGAGCCGGTGGTGGCGCGCTGCCTCGAGAAAGACGCCGCTAAGCGTTTCCAGTCCGTGGGCGAGCTAGCCATGGAACTCGGCCCCTTTGCCGGCGACATCGGCGTCTCCTCTGCCGCGCGCGTCGTACGCATCCTCGAGGGCGGCGGCCGGCCTCGCACGGTCAGTCACATGGAGCCGCCGCGGCCTTCCATGATCTCGGTGAACAGCCGGCCCAGCGACACCCACTCCACGGCGACCGCGTTCGGCGCGACCGGGATGCAAGAGAAGCCGAAGGAGCGTCGTGCTCCGCTCTACATCGCCATCGCCGCTGTCACTGTCGGCTTGATCGCCACCGTTTGGGGCTTCACTCGAGGCGGAGACAATCAGGCTCCAACGCCTGCGGCGCAACCCCCTACACCCGCCGCGGAGGCACCCAAGCCCGAAGCCGAAAAGCCCGAAGCAGCCAAGCCTGCGGCGGAGCCGAAGGAGGAGCCGGCCAAGGCGGAAGCGCCCGCGGCGTCCGCTGCAGCGTCCGCAAGCGCCGAGGCTCCCAAGGAACCCTCGGAAGCAGAGAAGAAAGCCTGGGCCAATCGCAAGCCTCAGCCCGCTGCTCCCAAACCCGCAGCCAAGCCGAAGGCCGACGTCTTCGACGAGCGGCTGTAAGCACCCACGCCGCAGCGCTCACGACGCCTGCGCCTAGCCGCGGGCGGTATTTCCGCGTGTAGACGACTCAGCGATTCTCTTCGTCGAGTTCGCGCATCACGTTGAGCAAGACGCCACCGATAGTGCCGCGTGAGTTCGGTGCGATGGCATCCGTCGCCGGAGCGAACCAGAAGCGCCCCCGCTTCCAACCGAGCACATCGCGCAGCACGCGCTTCAGCTCGAGCGGGCGACCATCGAGCGTGCTCTCCACGAAGGTGCCCTCTGCCATCACGAACGCCGCGCGCGTCTCTGGGTCGCCGCCGGTGGTGATCGTGAGACGGCCGCTGCGGCGCTCCATCTCAATCACCATCAGCACCGTGGCGACGCTCATCTGCTCGAGATCGCCGCGCAGCGCGAGGGGCCCCAGGCTGCTTGGGGGCAGGAAGGAGTCCCGCCTCTCGCGGATTCGCGTGACCAGGCGCATCAGCGCTTCCACCTGATGCACGATGGCTTTTTCGGTGATCGGCTTCAGCAGGTAGGCGTCGGCACCCGAGCGTAGCCCCTGCAGCGCGGTGTCGAGATCGAAGGCATCACCCAGGATGAGTGTGGGCACCATCGCGATCTCACTGCGCTCGGCGCGCAGCTTGGCGATCACCCAGGTGCCCTCGATGTCTTCCAGATACAGATCGCAGATCACGCAGTGAGGCTGAGACTCCACCGCCGCGCTCACGCCAGAGATGGCCGATTCAGCGGTTTCAGTGGTGAAGTCGGCCTTGATCAGCGCGCGCTGGAGCGAGAGGCACAGCTCCTCGTCACTCGTGATGATCAGCACTCGCCCTTTGCTCAAGCCTCGCCTCGCCGATGAGGCTAGCACGCGATACCCCAACGACGGGAGTTTCGCGCTGAAACGCGCGCCGTCAGAACCGCCAGGCCTGGAAATACCTGATGGGGACTTCCACGTCCCAAACACCGGAACCCGTCCGTAGGTGAGCGCGAGCACGGGCCAGTGTAAGTTAGCGAGGTGCGGTTGCTCTCGTTCGCGCTGATGCTGCTCACCCTGTGGAGCCTCTACGACGCGACCCGGCGCCGCGCGCCTGCCTATTGGTACTTCCTGCTGGTGCTCGGGTTTCCGATTGGGGCCATCTTGTACCTCGTCTGGAGCAAGCTCCAGGGCTTCGACGCGGTGGAGCGGCAGCTGGAATTCGCCGACCGTCTCGAACAACAGGGCAGCTACCAGGAGGCGGCGAGGATCTACGGGAGCATCCTCGAGATACAACCGAGTAGGCCCAGGGCATTGCACGGCGACGCGCGCTGCGCAGTCGAGCGAGGCGAGCTCCCTCGCGCGCTCGAGCGGTACGACCGCCTGATGCGGGTGGACCCGCGCTACCGCGAGTACACGGCAGCGCTCGAGTACGCCGAAGTGCTCAGTCAGAGCGGTCGAGCCGATGACGCCGCGGACCTGATGAAAGGCCTGGTGCGCGAATCCGCAAAGCCGAATCATCGCCTCGCCCTGGCTCACTACCTCAAACAGAGTGGGCAGTCAGCAGAGGCGCGCTCGAGCCTCCAAACTTTCCTCGCGGATAATCCTCCGGAGCCCTGGCGTCAACGCGCCGAGCTACTGCTCGCGGAGACACCGGCCCAGGACTAAGACGCCCAAGACGCCGGAACTCGCACCAGAAGCTCAACCATAGCGAAGCACCAGGTAGCCGATCGCGAAGGCGAAGAGGAAGGCGATGGACAGCAACGACAGCCCTTGTAGCCAAGGCTTGGGTCGGCCCTCCTCAGGAACTTCCGCACCGTTGACCGCGCGATGATTGAGCACCGCCAGGAGCGGCGCGGTGAGGCAGCTCAAGGTCGTGGCCACGTCGACCATCGTCTTCAGGTTCTTCAGGAACACCGAAATCACCAGGCTCGAGCCCACGAACAGCACAGCCATCGCCGCCCAGTAGCTGATGCGCTGAGGGCGCTCCTCCTGCTCGTCGTGACCGGCCTCCTCCGGGCCACGTAGCCGCGCGACCAAAACCGAAATCGCACGGGGAAACCCGTCGACGACGGTGAGCGTGGTCGAGAACATCACCGCGAAGGCCGCGATGCCCACAACTGGCGCAACCCAGCTGCCGAGAGTCTCGGTGTAGAGACTGATCACCTGGTTCGCGAAGCCGGGCGCAGACTCCTCGAAGGTGCGCCCGGTGTGAAACATCACCCCGGCGCCCATCAGCATGAAGCACGCCGCGAGGATCACCGTGCCGATGTACCCGATGTGAAAGTCGATCATCGACTCGCGCACCGTGGGCACATGCCCAGTGTCATCGCGCCGGGCAAGCACCCAAAGTGATTGCCACACGGCAACGTCGATCGCTGAAGGCATCCAGCCCATGAACGCCGCAACGAAGAGCACCGATTGCTTGCCCGCTGCGAATGGCGCACCGACATCCACCAGCGATCCCCAGGACACGCGCGGCAGCACCAGCGCGGTGGAGATCAAGGTGGTCAAGGTCAACACTCCAACCAGGAGCTTCGTCACCCGGTCGAGCCAGCGGTAGTGTCCGATGCCCAAGAGCGCGGCACACAGCGCCATGAGCCCGGCGCTCACGACGATCAGGTTCAACTTGAGCTTCAGCGTCGCCACCAGGAGCGCCGCCGTGACGAAGGTCACCGCCGCCTGTACGGTGAACATCGTCAACAACGTCAGCAGAGCATAGAGCCACAGCGCCCAAGTGCCCTGGCGCCGATAACCCTCGAGCAGCGATGTCCCCGTCGCGGCGGCGTACTGTTGGCCGAAGCGAAACGCCGGATACTTGGTGAGGTTGGCGAGCAACATCACGCCGAACATGCCGAGCCCGAACAACGCACCTGCGCGTGTCGACTGCACCAAGTGCGAGACACCCACCGCCGCGGCCGCGAACAGCAACCCCGGCCCCAGCGCCTGAACCCAACCCTTCTCCTGCATGAGCGGCGGGAGAATAGATGCTTTCCCCCGCACACTCTACGGCGTCACGAACGCGCTGGGTTTCCACAGCACTTTTTTACCTGAAAGCCGCCCACGTTCGGCGCCCATCCCGCCGCCACCAGCTGTGGATACCTGCGTCGCCTCGATCGTGACGTGGGCCGCGCTGGGCTCGCTTGCCCCCCCAGCTCGATCCGGGCTCCTTGGAACTCCGGTCTCACAAGCAGCGTGCGAACGCTAAGGCGCCAGGGTCGTCTTGCCCCACGCTTCGCTCACTACTTTTTTTTGAGGGGGGGGAGGGATACTTTATATCCGCATGGCAATTAATGCGGCCGCGGCGTCAGGTGCTACCGCCAGTGCCAGCGGCGCCACCCGTGGTACCTCCGGTACCGCCACTGGTGCCTCCCGTGCCCCCGGTACCGCCAGTGCCGCCAGTACCGCCCATGCTCGTGCACGGACAGCCGCAGTTGAGCGGGGGCGCGTCAGAGGGCACCTGGGAGCACTCAGCGGGAACCTGAGCATCGACGATGATACCGGGCAGCATCTCCTTGGCCGTGAACCGCATGCCCAGGCTAAGCCCGTCGCACGCAGCCTCGGGGTCAGGATCACCAGTCAGCAACGCATCCGTGTGCTGGTTGATGAAGTCGAGCAAGGGCTGGTCCGCGCCGCACAGGTTGTCGCAAACGCCGACTTCTTTCAGGTTCGTGATGAACTCGCTGGGCTTGATCACCCCACCAAGGGTTCCATCGGTGATGGACCAGTTCTCTGTCTGGAAGTCGAGCTCGAGCTTCGCCGCGACTACGCCGCGGTGAATCATCAGACGTATCCCCGCGGTCTGCCCGAAGGAGCGCTCCCCGCTCAGCCAGAACTCGAACGGATCCGGTAGCTGAACGATCAAGTAGCCGTTGCGCACGTAGGCGTTGGCGTCAGCGTAGATCGAGTCCGGCAATGTCCCCTTATCGAAGCCGGTCTGCTTCGTCAGGTAGCGGCTCGACACGCGAAACGGGTCGAACTCGAGCCAGGGCACGTTGTCGAACCAGTCGCTCGGGGCGTTGTCGCCCGTCGTGCCGCAAATCGGGTGGGTGAGCCCCTCAGCGCCGTCCGAGGAGTAGAGATCCACGCGCACCTGGGGGTCGTTCAGCTCACCGTTGTAGCCGCTCAGCTTGAAGATCTCGAGAAACTCTCCATGCAGCAGACCGCAATCCCAGTTCGACTCCTTATATCCGTACGGTACTAGCTCTGGGATCTCGGCCATCTTGGAGATCACGGCACCGAACGCGTTGTCGCGGCACGCATCGCCATCGGGCAAGGCCATGGCGTTCTTGCAGCTGACCTCTGGCGCTTGGCCGCTACAAGTCGCTGAATCCGTGCAGCTGCCATCGAGGTCGAAACCGATGGTCTTGCGCACCTCCGGATCGGGCGTGCGCGGCTTGTCGTTCTTGGCGCTGCCAAACCCCATCGTGATCAGGCCCAGGTAGAGCGGCGGAAGATCTGCCGCGTCACTCGTGGTAGGCCGCTGATCCGCAGTCGGCACGCCCTCGGTGTCACACCCGTTGTCCGCCTTGTGCTGCCAAAACGGCGTCTTGTCCGGCCCGCCGCCTGAACCGCCGTTGCCGCTACCGCCGCCACCGTCCGCTGTGCCACCAGTCCCACCGGTTTCCCCTGCGACCAGCAGCGACTCGTCGTACTCGTTGCAGGCGTAGGCCGTGCCCAGTGAGACACCCGCCATGGCGAGCAAGGCCAAGCGCCGTCCACCCAAGGATTTCGGACTCATATCTTTCAGCATGACCTGAGCGATGGTCTGAAGACCAGTCTGGATAGACGAAAGCGGCGTTCAACATGCGGCTTTTGGCCTCGGGGCGGCGACGGGAGTATCCTCGTCCCCCATGGCGTTTGGGGAGCAGCAGGCAAGCCGTGACTGAAGCGACCCGCACACTCGTCACACCCCGCGCCTTGGATGCGGATGTGAAACACACCTGGTACCTCCGCGACGCGCGCTGGGGGATCGCGAGGGGTGTCGCCGCCTTCTTCGGCGGCTTCAGCGCGCTGAACGCAGTGGGGGACGCCCTCGAGCCCGGTTTCGACGCCAGCGCTTGGTGGGTGGACCTGCGCGGTCTGCCACACTGGCTGAGCTGGTGCGTGGTGCTGCTTTCAGCGCTCATACTCGTCGCCTTTGCATGGCGTCCTCAGCTCGGGGCCGTGAGGCGAAGGGTCACGATCGGCTGGTCGATGCTTCTGATGGCGTTCTGCGGCGCGAACGCCATCGCCTTCGCCGTCGCCGTTCATTCCGGGAGGATCCATACGCCGCGCCCCATTCCGGTTTCAGCGCTGATCTTCGCGGCGCTGTTCAGCGTGATGTTCAGCGCGCTCAAGAATGACTTCGCGCCGGGGCGCTTCGCCAAGTGGCGCGCGCTCAGCGTCCTCACGCTGGTGGCTTTCGCCTGCCCCGTCGCGCAAATGGTGCTGTTCGGCAAGACAGACTACCGACGACCGGCGGACGCGGTGGTGGTGTTCGGCGCTCGAGTGTATCCGAACGGAAAGCCGTCATTGGCGCTGGCAGATCGCGTGCGCACCGCGAGTCGCCTGGTGACCTCAGGAGAAGCGGAGTGGCTCGTGGTATCGGGCGGCCCCGGGGATCGAGGCACCCATGAGACGCTTGCCATGCGCCGACTCGCGATCCGCATGGGTGTCCCTGCGAATCGCATCGTGGTGGACAGACAGGGGCTAACCACCAACGACACGGTGCAAAACTCCGTGCCGATCCTCAAACGCATCGGGGCAAAGCGCGTGCTCGCGGTGAGCCACTTCTACCACCTGCCGCGCATCAAGTTGGCCTACCAGCGCGCCGGAGTAGACGTGTACACGGTGCCAGCGACCGAATCACGCAGACTGCGAAAATTGCCCTGGTTCATGACTCGAGAGGTCGCGGCGCTGTGGCTCTACTACGTGAGCCCGCTGACGTAGACGGCCCAGCGGTGCAGACCTCTGTCAGCCTTCTAGACCCGAGAGCGGACCGGCGTTGTACTCCGCCAGGCCAAAGCTCTGCACGGGCACGTCGAGCGCGTTCAACAGGCTGACCAGCAGCTGGTTGTGTGCGACGCCGTCGTACTGCAGGTAGCGGCCCATCTTGAAGCGCCCGGCGCCACCGCCGGCAATCAAGAACGGCATGTCATTGTGCGAGTGATTATTCCCCGTGGAAACTTCGCTGCACCACACGATGAGGGTGTTGTCCAGAACCGTACCATCACCTTCGGGGATGGCATCGAGCATCGACATGAGGTACGCGAGCTGTTCGCTGAACCAGGCGCCGCGCTTGACTAGCTGGCCGCGCGCGTCCGCGTCACTCGGGCCCGCATGGCTCAAGGAGTGACCGGAGCCCATGCTGCCGAGCCACGGGAAGCGGATGTCGTTGATGGCGTTCGAAAACTGGATGCTTGCGACGCGCGTGAGGTCGCAGCGAAACGCCATGGCCAGGAGCTCTAGCTGGAGCTGGGTCACGCGAGGCATCTCGTTCTCGTCGTCGACGGCGAGCTCGCCTGGATCCGGAGGCTTCACGCAGCCGTTCCCCGCGTCCGTTCCGCCGGTTCCCGTGCCGGAATTCGCGGCCAGCTGGAGACGCTGCTCGAGCTCCCGTACCATCTCGCCGTGAGCCTCCAGCTTCTGACGATCCTCAGCGCTCACGCGCTGATTCAGCAGTGAGAACTGGCCTTGGACCGCGTCGAGCACGCTCTTGCGCTTATCGAATTGCACCAGGCGTTCATCAGGATCGCCTGCAAATCCACTGAATAGCCGTGACCAAACCTGGTGCGGATCGTTGATCGGCGGCAGCGGGCTGCCGGGAGCACCATAGACGATGCGCGAGCGCACCTCAGCGGCCGTGGCGCGGATCCCAAGCTCGAGACTGGGGAGCGCCGTCACGACGCCGAGGTGATCGACGTACGCCTGATCGACGCTCTGGCCGTTGGCCCAACCGGCGGTCGAACCGCAGCCGTCTGCGAAGTCGCCCTCCTGGAGCTCAGTGCCGGTGAACAACCCACCGATCCCCCGTTGATGCGGGCCTCCGGGCCCCGTGCTGGTGACCTTGAGATCGATACCCTTGAGCAGCAGCAGCTTGTCTCGCCACGCCTCGAGAGGCGCGAGCATCTCGCCTAGCGCGAAGTCGGTTTCACCGCCGGCAGCTGGCCAGAACGCATCTTCGATGGTGCCGTTGGGGTTGTACATCAACACCAACCGCTTGATCGGCGGGGGCGTACCGGCGTCCACTTCGAGGCTGTGCAGGAGCGGTAACCCGAGGGCGATGCCACCAGCGCCCTTGAGGAACGCCCGGCGCCGCAGCGTAGCCCGCTTCCGCGCGGCAAGGTCACTCATGCCTGCTTGCCTGTCAGTCACTGCGCGCCTACCGGTCACTGGGCCCCTAGCAGTCACTAGGCGCCTAGCAGTCACTGAGCACCGTCCTGACTTCCGGGGCGGCGATAGCGGAAAGCGTCACTCAGCGTAATCGCGACCAAGAGCTCCTTGAGCTTGCCTCCGGATGCTTGAAAAGCGTCGTGCACTTGCTGCAGGCTGCAACCGTCCGCGTCGTTCTCCACTCGACCGGTAGCATAGCGGTACCACTGAGTTGCGATGCAGTCCTCAACCTGCGCGCTATCGGCCAGGCGCTTGGAGAGCTGGACAGCGCCGTCGAACTTGCCATTCAGGCGCTCCTCCGTGGCCTCCAGCACCTGACCCGAGGCGTCGATCGGGATCCCGAATTCATCCGCACGGAACCGTCCGAGCTGGTCGTAGTTCTCGAGACCAAAGCCGATGCCGTCGATCTTCTTGTGGCAGTCGATACAGCCGGGTATCGAAGTGTGGTCGGCGAAGCGCTCGCGGGTGGTGAGGTTGGGGTTGGGGTCAGGCGGTGTTTGATCGACCGTCGGCGGAGGCGGGTCGATGGGTTGACACAGGATCTGCTCGCGCACGAACACGCCGCGCTTGATGGGCGCTGACTGATCGGGGTGAGAGAACATCGCGAGCAGCGCTGGCTGGGTGAGCAATCCAGCGCGCTCTTGCGGGTCGAGTTCGACCCTCACGAAGCCTTCCGCGGGCGCTTCGACCCCGTAGAGCTTTGCGAGCTCCGCATCCACGTAGACGACCGGAGACGTGAACAGATCATGCACGGTGCCCTCACCGTCGAAGACCACTTCCCCAAGGAAACGCTCCAGGGACTCACGCCACGACGCGGGCAACTGCATGGAGTTGAAGCTGACCCCCGTGTTTAGCCCGGGCGTTTCTTCGCGCACGACGCTGTCCAGGCGGTCCAGTCCGAGCCACTGGCGGTTGAAATCGAGCGCAACTTCCCGCGCGCGGGGATCCTCGAGCATGCGTCGCGCCTGGGCCTCGATTTGGTCCGCGGTGCGTAGCTCGTCCTGGTCTGCTGCCTGGAACAGCTCATCGTCTGGCGTCGTGTTCCAGAGGAAGTACGAGAGGCGCGAAGCCATCTCGTAGGAGCCAAGCTGAACAGCGCCGGTCTCCGGAGTGGCCACGGATATCGACTCGGGACGATACAGGAACTGCGGCGACTGCAGCAGCGCCTGGAACACCAACCGGATCGCCTCTTCGGACCCGTATTTGGGGGAGGCGTTCTGGAAGACCTTGAGCAGCTCCTTCGCTTCGCTGTCCGTCAGGGGACGCCGAAACGCGCGCTTGCCAAACTGGGCGATGAAGTCTGCCGCGCAGCTCTCATCGGCGGCGGTGAGCTCGCAGGGAACGAAGGCACCTAGCTCGTCCACCGTTAGCTCGGCGCTCAGCGCCTCGGCGGCTTCCATGTACTTCTCCACGCCGAGCGGCGAAGCCTGGTGCGCCCGGGCGTTGTTGCTGAAGCCGTTCGCGGTGTTTTCGAGCGGAAACACGTCTTGGGCAAGTCGCAGGTCGAGCCCCAGCAAGTCGCGCACGGTGTTGTCGTACTGCACACGGGTGAGTAGCCGCGACTCGGCGGAGACCGTGTTGACGCCGTCGCATTGCAAGCGCTCCGCTCCCGAGTGGCTCGGAGCCTCGTCCTCCTGGGAACACGCGGGCTGAAGAAACGCCGCCAAGCCAAGGCTCAGCACGCCGAGTTTCGTCAGCCCACGCATAGACCCCTAGCCTGCCCCATGCCTCTGGTCAGCGGCAAGGAACACTGGCGTAGATGAGCACTCAATCGCCCGGTTCTTCGACCGCGCCGTGGGTGCGAAGCCATTTTTTCGCTGCCTCAGCGACATATTGTGCTGGAGCAACGCTCAGCCGCGGCTCAGACGCTGGTAAGTCGTTCAGGGCCGGGTTTCGCCGGTATCACGCGGCGACGCAGTCCTGGGGCTCGAAGCCATACGCCGCGAGCTCCTTCCAGGCGCCGACTTGCGCGGCCTCGAACTGCTCTTCTGTGAGGCCAAGGGAGCGGACTGCGCAGTCGATACAGCGCGCCTCTCCCCCAAACACACCAAAGCCGCTGTTGTAGGCGACGCCGTCTGCGGCGTGGACCACCGCGCCAACGAGCAGCGGCTTACCGTCGACCAGCGGATGCTGATGGTGCTGAAGCACGAGTGTCAGGTCCGGTGCGAGCCCCCAGATCCTCGCCAGCACTCCGCTCGCTTGCCCGGAGACTTCCATCAGCGCATCGGCGAAGTCAGCCGGGTCAGGCGGCCGCTTTCGCTGCTGCTGCGCCTTCTCACTCAGCGCGATCAGCGCACCCGCAATGCCCACTTCGTGGAGCAGGCCGCACAGGAACGCATGATCCGCGCGGAGACCTGCCTGCTGGGCGATGTGCTTCGACAGGTATGCCACCACGAGGCTGTGCTTCTGGAGCTTGCCCATCACCTCGTCGTAGCCCTTGGCGCGGAAAACGCGCATGTTCATCGACGCGATGAGGAACAGCTCGCTCACTCGGCGGAGACCGAGACGCGTCACCGCTCCGTGGATGGTCAACCCAGGGGCAGCACGGCCGAAAGCCGCGGCCTGGCCGAGCTTGACGACTTCGCCAGCAAGCAACGCGTCCTGCTCCAGCAGCTGGGCGATCTTGCGCATGTCGACGTCAGGATCGTTGGCTAGCTCGAGCAGCTTGATGCCTACGCTGGGCAGCCGAGGTGGGCGGTAGCCTGGGGCGCGAAACGTGGCGAGGAGCTCAGCCACGAGTGACTGGGGATCGACCGAGGGCGCGTTGAGGGTGTACTCGCCGCGCCCGTAGTCTGCGGGCCGGTTTCTGGGGCTTTGCACGCTCTATTGAGCGGCTGAAAGCTGCGCGCCTTGAGGCGCAAAGAGCGGGAATTCGTGGTGAAAAACCCAGGAGCGGGGTCCAAGGCTCGTGGCTCAGATCTTGATCGCGCGGTATTTGATGCGCCGCGGCTGATCGGCGTCTTCACCCAAGCGGCGGCGACGGTCGGCCTCGTATGCTTCGAAGTTGCCTTCGAACCACACCACCTGGCTGTCGCCTTCGAACGCCAGGATGTGGGTCGCGATGCGATCGAGGAACCAGCGGTCGTGGCTCGTCACGACTGCGCAGCCGGGGAAATCCAGCAAGGCCTGTTCAAGGGACTGCAAGGTCTCCACGTCGAGGTCGTTGGTCGGCTCGTCGAGCAGCAGCACGTTGCCGCCCTGCTTGAGCAGCTTCGCCAGGTGGACGCGATTCCGTTCTCCACCCGAGAGCTTGCCCACGGGCTTCTGTTGGTCACTCCCGCGGAAGCCAAACCACGAACAGTAAGCCCGCGCCTTCACCTCGCGCTTGCCGATCTCCACGACCTCGCTGCCACCGCTGATGACGTCGTACACCGACTTCTCGGTGCCCATTTCCTCGCGGGATTGATCGACGTAGGAGATTTGCACGGTCTCGCCGACCCTGAGCTCGCCCTGATCTGGCTTTTGTTCGCCGACGATCATGCGGAAGAGCGTGGTCTTGCCAGCGCCATTCGGCCCGATGATGCCGACGATGCCCGCGCGAGGCAGGCGAAAGTCGAGACCCTCGAACAGCACGCGATCGCCAAACGCTTTGGCTAAGCCATCGGCTTCGATCACGTCATCGCCAAGGCGCGGACCCGGAGGAATGCTGATTTCACCGCCCTCGACGTTCTTGCTCGAGGACTGATTCATCAACTCTTCGTAGGCCTGAAGGCGTGCCTTGCTCTTGGCTTGGCGCGCCTTGGGAGAGGCCCTGACCCACTCGAGCTCTTGCTTCAGCTTGCGCTGACGAGCGCTCTCGGACTTTTCTTCCTGGGCGAGGCGCTCCGTTTTCTGCTCGAGCCAAGCGGTGTAGTTGCCCTTGAACGGATAGCCGCGACCGCGGTCCAGCTCGAGGATCCAGCCGGCAACGTTGTCCAGGAAGTAGCGATCGTGCGTCACCGCCACCACGGTGCCCGGGTATTCCTGGAGGAAACGCTCGAGCCAAGCGACGCTCTCGGCGTCGAGGTGGTTGGTGGGCTCGTCTAGCAGCAGCATGTCCGGCCGACCGAGCAGGATGCGGCACAACGCCACCCGGCGCTTCTCACCGCCGGAGAGCTTGCTGATTTCAGCGTCCGCGGGCGGCAGGCGCAGCGCCTCCATCGCGATCTCGACGTTGGTGTCGAGGTTCCACGCGTCCGCTGCATCGATCTGATCTTGGAGCTTGCCCTGCTTTTCGAGCAAGGCGGTCATCTCGTCGTCGCTCATCGGCTCGCCGAGCTTCATGGAGATGGCCTCGAACTCGTCGAGCAGCGCCTTGGTCTCACCTACCGCCTCGTCTACTGCTTCCTTGACCGTGGTCGCGGCGCCGAGGTCGGGCTCCTGAGCAAAGTAGCCAATCTTGGTGCCCGGGTAGGGCTTGGCTTCGCCGATGAAATCCTGATCAACCCCCGCCATGATCTTGAGCAGTGAGCTCTTGCCCGAACCGTTGATGCCAAGCACCCCGATCTTGGCGCCGGGGTAGAAGGCGAGGGTGATGTTCTCGAGCACCTTCTTGTCCGGCGGGTGGACGCGGGTGACTCCTTGCATCGTGAAAATGAACTCGGGCATGGGCGCGTTCTCTCCCGGCCCTGAACGTCTGTAAACCGAGTTTGTTGGGTGCCCCTGCGGAGAGATCTGAGCGCCTGTCCAGGGGGCGCTTCCGCCCTGGTTTCTGCTCCCCAGAAGCACCTCGAGGTGGCGTGGTCGCTTGACGCCTGGGGGTGCCACCACTAAACCTTCAAGAGATTTTGAAACTATCGACGCTCTCGAAAGCAGCTGTAAAATAGCCGAAGCGTCTCCGCGCAGCGTTTCCCGCCACCTCCTGACCCCCAAAACCCGCGAGCCATGATCGTCAACTTGGAGATCGGTACCGACCCCTCCCGCGTGCAGCGGGCGTTGGTGGCCCACGGCCTCTGGGTGCGGAAGCTGGAAGGCGCGCATCAGGTCTGCTTCCTGATTGAGCCAAGCTCTCGCCAAGTGAGCCGGGAAGAGCTGCTCGCGATCCCTGGAGTGAGTGACGTCGCTGTCGCGAAGTCACCTCATCCGCTCCTGGATGCACAACCCAAGCAGCCCTCGCTGTGCGGCGTGGCGCTTGGGCGAGACCCGCTGTTGATCGCGGGGCCGTGCGCCGTGGAGTCGCCGGAGCAAATCGACGCGATTGCCGCGCGGATTTCAAGGGCTGGTGCTCGCCTGATCCGCGGCGGCGCTTTCAAGCCCCGCACGTCCCCATATTCGTTCCAGGGCCAAGGCGAGCAGGCGCTGGCGTGGTTGTCCGCCGCCGCGCGCAAGCACGGCCTGGGCGTCGTGACCGAGGTGATGGCCGCGGAACAGGCGCCGGCCGTGGCCGAGCACGCCGACCTACTGCAAATCGGCTGCCGCAACATGCAGAACTACAGCCTGTTGGCGAGTGCTGCAGAGCACAAGCGGCCCATGCTGCTCAAGCGCGGCATGAGCGCCACCGTCGAAGAGTGGCTGCTCGCCGCCGAGTATTGCCTGCTTCACGGCGCGCCATTCGTTGTGTTCTGCGAGCGGGGGATCCGTGGCTTCGACACCAGCACGCGCAACCTGCTGGATCTGGGAGCAGTGGCGCTCTTGAGCCAAGTGCACGGCCTGCCGGTGCTAGTCGATCCGAGCCACGCCTGCGGCCGTCGAGACTTGATACCGGCTCTGTCGAAAGCCGCACTCGCGGTCGGTGCGGCTGGGCTCCTGCTAGAGACCCACGACTCACCCGGAGAGGCGCTTAGCGATGGTCCACAGGCGCTGGCGCCCCAAGAGTTGGAAGCGTTGGCCAGCGAACTTGGCTTCCGCGCGAAAACATCTACCGGCGAGCGCGTGAGCTCTACGACGCCCGCTGAATTGCCTCGTCTGGAGGCCCGCACATGAACCAGGTGGAGACGAAATCAGGCGCGCTCGGGGATGAACCCCGCGGCGGCTCAGGCGAAATGTTCGATCGCATCGCCGATCGCTACGATCTGCTGAACCGCATCATTTCTTTGGGGATTGACCAAGGCTGGCGGCGCAAGACCGTACGCGCCTTGGCCCTCGAGGGCGATGCTCAGGTGCTGGACCTTGCCACCGGCACCGGCGACTTGGCCATTCTGGTTGCGGAGACTCACCCAGAGGTCGAGGTCGTAGGGCTCGATCCATCGGCAGGCATGCTCGAAGTTGGGCGCCAGAAGGTGCACGACCATGACCTGACGGGTCGTATCCGCATGGTTCAAGGCCGCGCCGAGGAGCTACATTTCGACGACGATCAGTTCGACGGCGTGTGCATGGCCTTCGGCATTCGCAACGCGGAGGATCGAGGCAAGGCACTGCGGGAGATGGCGCGCGTCACTCGTCCCGGCGGTCGCATCGCGATCTTGGAGCTGAGTGAGCCACGAGGAGTGCTCGGCCCCCTGGCGCGCTTCCACGTTCATCAGGTGGTGCCGCGGCTCGGCGCTTGGCTCTCCGGCGCCAAGGAGTACCGCTACCTGGAGAAGTCCATCGCTGCCTTCCCCCCGGCGGAAGAGTTCGCGGCGCTGATGCGCGAGAGCGACCTCGAAGTACTACAGGTCCAGCCGCTGACATTCGGTGTGTGTCACCTGTACGTCGCCACCCCCAAGATCGGGAAGGCCCACTGACGTGAGTTCGCTGGGGCCAAGTCTCAGCCCAGTTGGGCCGCACGAGGCAGCCGACTTCAAGGGCTCCCTCGACCAGCGCGTCGAAAGCGCACTGGAGCGCGGCCAAGGCACACGCCTCGTTAGCCTCAGCGTCCCGGCGCCGCGTGTCCCCGCGGATACGCTGCTGGCGATGCGCGGCGACGCACCCAGCTTCCTCTGGGCACCGCCCGCGGCCACTCACTTCTCCGGCTTTGGTACGGCTCACGAGATCCAGAGTTCCGGGGTGGGGCGCTTTCGTGTGTGCGCAGAGCGCGGAGCAGTGCTGCGCGAAGCAAGGGAGTTCCTGGCTCCTCAGGCGCCGAGTGCGCGACTATTCGGCGGCTTCGCGTTCCAGATCGCGAGCTCCGAGGCAGGCTTGGGTGAGCCCTGGCAGAGCTTCGGTGAAGCGCGCTTCTTGCTGCCTCGAGTCCGCTACGCCGTCGCCGGCGACGACGCATGGCTCACCCTCACCCTCGGCCCCGAAGAGCGAAACGCCGCCAGCGTCGCCGAAGAGCTGCGTGAGCTGTTGAGCGGCTTGCGCCAAGCCGAGGCCCCGAACAGCCTCGCGATGCGCCAGGCTCACGGCGACGTGCTGAGCACCGAGGCCAGCAGCTACGAGAGCTGGGACAGCCTGATTCGTTCCATCCTGGGTGTCATCGCTCAGGGGAACGCGGAGAAGATCGTCGCGGCCCGCAAGACGCGCTTCACGCTGCAGCACGCGGTCGATCCGCTCGCGGTGTTGCAGCGCCTCCAGGGCTCACCCAACGTCAATCGCGTCGCCTTCCGTTTCGCCAAAGCGGAGTTCCTCGCGGCAACACCGGAGCGGCTACTCCGGCGCTCTGGACGGCAGATTCAGACCGAGGCGCTTGCCGGTACGCTGCCTACCAAGCATGCCTCGGGATCTGTGGCGGAGGCGGTGCGTGCGCTGCTCGCGAGCCAGAAGGATCGCGAAGAGCACGCCTACGTCGTGGACGAGATCTTGCGCTGTCTCGCGCCGTTTTGCAGCCAGATCCAGGCGGCGGAAGCGCCGCTCGTGCGCGAGCTTCGCCACGTGGTGCACCTGCAGACGCCCATCGAAGGTCAGCTCGCGGCGGAGCCCGAGCGCCACGTGCTGGAGCTGGTCGAGGCACTTCACCCGACGCCGGCGGTAGGCGGTGTGCCTCGGCAGTTCGCGCTGGATTTCTTGAGTCAGCATGAGGCGCTCGAGCGCGGCTGGTACGCCGGCCCCCTCGGCTGGTACGACGCCTCGGGCGATGGAGAGTTCTGGGTTGGCCTCCGCTCCGGCGTGTTCGAGGGCAGCCAGGCTCATCTCTTCGCGGGCGCAGGCATCGTGCGTGGATCGGAGACTCAGAGTGAGTTTGCCGAGACCGAGGTGAAGCTCACGAGTCTGCTGCGCGCCCTCGGCATCGCCTGATCCGTTAGGATTGCTCATGCACCCGGGCCCTGACAGCGCCACGTCGGCTCACCTGACCAGCAGCTGGGCTCGGCTCTTGATGCACAGCCTGTGGGACGCTGGGGTGGAGCACTTCGTGGTGAGCCCCGGCTCGCGCTCGACACCGTTCACCTGGGCGCTGATGCAGTTGGCCCGGAAGCCCGGCGGGCCTGGCGTCCAGATCGTGCTGGATGAACGCTCGGCGGGCTTCGTTGCTCTGGGCGTGGCGCGCGGCAGCGGCAAGCCGGCGGCGCTTCTGTGCACGTCGGGGAGCGCTGCCGCCAATTATTTCCCTGCGGTAGTAGAGGCGCGCGCCGCTGGCCTGCCGCTGCTCATGGTCACCAGTGACCGACCCACGGAGCTCGGCCAGTGCGGCGCGCCGCAAACTCTCGATCAGCTGAAGCTCTATGGCGATCAAGCCGTCGGTTTCTTCGAGCTGGGACAAGCGGAGAGCGACTTGCGCGCGTGGCGTGGCTTGCGCCGCATGGCTCTGCAAGCCTATGCGACGAGCACTGGCCCCATCCCTGGGCCGGTGCAGCTCAACGTTCGGGCGCGCAAGCCGCTAGAGCCAGAGCCTGACGGCCCTCTCGCCAGCTTCGTGGACTCGTTGCTGGGCCCTCACCCCCAACACTTGATCCGCACGGAAGTGTCGATCAGCGATGCCGCCGCGGAGCAGCTCGCTCAGCGGCTTCACCAGGCCAAGCGGGGCGCGATCGTGTGTGGCCCGCTGTCTCCGGCTCAAGCGGCGCCGCTTCAGCTGTTGCGGCTCGTGTCCGAAGCGAGCGGTTGGCCGCTCTGGTACGAAGCGACCAGCAACGTCGAGAGCCCGAGCGGCGTCACTCGCTTCGACACCTGGCTACGGGACGCAGCCGCACGCCGGGAGCTCTTGCCCGACGTGATGCTGCAGCTCGGTCCGGCGCCAACTTCCGGGAGCCTGCTGCGGGTGCTGGACCAGGTCGAGCTAGAGCGCCACGTGATTTGCCCGTTTGGCTACCAAGATCCGGTCAATCGCGCGGCGAGTGTGCAGCGCGCGGACCTCGCCCCCAGCCTGGAGCGCTTGTTGACTCACCTCGCGGTGGCACCAGCCGCCAGCGCCCATGGCCAGCGCCTGATGCGGGTAGAAGCCGCGTGCCAAGCGGCGCTGGTCGAGGTGCTGGAGGCTTGCGACAAGGAGTCGCAGCTGAGTGAGGCGAGCGCCTTCGATGCCGTCCTACAAAACCTCCCGGAAGCGGCGACCCTCAGCCTGGGCAACAGCCTGACGGTGCGTGAGGTGGACTGGTTCCGTCGCCACCGACTGCCTGGTCGGGTGCTCTCTCAACGGGGACTCAACGGCATCGACGGCAACGTCAGTGCGGCCGTCGGCGCACGCTTGGTGGGAGGGCCGGGGCCGCACCTGTTGCTGCTGGGAGACTTGAGCTTTCTCCACGACTTAGGTGGGCTGGGCGCAGCTCGGAATGCACAGGCCCCGCTGGTGATTTGCGTGATCAACAACGCAGGTGGGCGCATCTTCGAGATGCTGCCTCTGGCTTCTCAGGTGGACGCGTCAGCGCTGGAACCGTGGACCACGCCCCATCAGGCGGACTTGAAGCAAGCCGCGGGGATACACGGAATCGCATACTTCCGGGCGAACACCCGAAGTGAGATCAAGGCGTCACTGGATGCCTGTCTCGGCCGCAATGCTGCAGCGGTAGTAGAAGTACGGGTGGCAGACCAATCCAGTATTTCTGCTCAGCGCGCCTTGTGGCGCAGCGCGAGTGAGCGTATTTCCGCAGCGCTGTAGATCGCGTGTCACTCCCCTCCTCGGCGCCTGTCACATCGACAGGTGGCTGCTCTGTTCGATGAACGTCGTTTTTCTTCATGGATTTACCGGCACCCCCGGCTCCTTCCGCTGGGTCGCTGAAGCGTTGGCCCCGGTGGAAGCGCGGGTGTGCGCGCCCATCCTGGTTGGGCACAACGGTGGTCCAAGCGAACCGAGCAGCTTCGAAGCAGAGGTCGCCCGCCTGAGCCACGAGATCGACGAGCGGGGTTTCCGTGGGGCACACCTGATTGGCTACTCCCTCGGGAGTCGTGTGTCCCTGGGCCTCTTGATGCACGATCAAACACAGTTCGCCAGCGCGACCTTGGTGGGCGTCCATCCTGGCCTCGAGAGCGAAGCCGCGAGGAAACAACGAGTGCAAGCTGACGAGGGCTGGTGCGACCTCCTGGAGCGCCAGGGCATCACCGCGTTCATTCGTGCCTGGACGACGCTTCCGCTGTGGGATTCGCAAAAGGCGTTGGACGAGGAGAAGCTCGAGGCCCAGGCGCGGGATCGAATGAGCCACTCAGCGCGCGGGCTGGCGTGTGCCCTGAGGAGCCTCGGGCTGGGTCAAATGCCGGCCTACGTCGAGCGACTGCACACCCTGAAGTTGCCGGTCCATCTGGTGGTGGGCGAGCAGGATTCCAAGTTCCTGGAGATCGCCACGCGCATCGTGCGACAGCTACCTCAGGGCGATCTGCAGGTCGCGCCGAGCGCGGGGCACAACGTGCTCTTGGAGCGTCCCGATTTCATCGCGCAGGTGTTAAGAAGCGCGGACACGTCGTGTCCTCATCCGAACTGAGTTCCCCGAACGAGCCCGGCAAGCTGCCCGCGCCCGGCAGCTTCGGCGCCTGGGTGCTCGCCTGTCGTCCAGCGACCTTGTCGGCGAGCTCCGTACCGGTGCTGGTCGGCACGGCGTGCGCCTTCCTGGCTGGTGGCTTCAAGCTCGGGCCTGCCCTGGCGGCGCTGGTGGGTGCGGGGCTCCTGCAAATCGGCAGCAACTTCGCCAACGACGTCTTCGACTACGAAAAAGGCGCAGACACCGAGGAGCGCCTCGGCCCGACGCGCGCAGTGCAAGCCGGCCTCGTGTCCCCAGCGGGCATGAAGCGCGGCATGTGGCTGGTGTTCGCGCTCGCCTTGGTGGTTGGGATCTACCTCACGTGGGTCGCTGGCCCAGTGATCATCGTGATCGGCCTGTGCTCCATTGCAGCTGCGATCGCCTACACCGGCGGGCCGTATCCGCTCGGATACCACGGGCTCGGCGATGTGTTCGTGATGCTGTTCTTCGGCTTCGTCGCGGTGCTCGGCACGATCTACGTGCAGCTCCATGCGCTGACGCGCCTCGGCTGGCTTGCGAGCATTCCGGTCGGCGCGCTGGCCACGGCCATCCTGGTGGTCAACAACGTGCGCGACTGCGACACGGACCGTGAGGCGGGCAAGCGCACCCTGGCCGTGCGCTTCGGCAAGCGCGCGGGGATCGCGGAATACATCCTGCTCTACGCGGTTTCTTACCTCGTGCCGCCACTGCTCTGGCTTGGTGCGGGTTTTGCAAATCCGGGTGTGAGCGCCGAAGGAGCCGCTCAAGCGGCGCTGAAACCCTGGGTGATGTTGCCTTGGTTGGCTTTGCCCTTGGCGATCAAGAATGTGGGCGCCATGCTTCGCGACCTGCGCCCTCAAGCCCTTGGAGCTGGCACCGCGAAGCAACGCGGCGTGGTCCTCAACGAGACGTTGGTGAGGACGGCGAAGCACCTCGCCATCTTCGGCTTGCTGTTCGCAATCGGACTGACACTATCCCACCTGATTTGAAGAGCTGATCATGCGCGCTGCCCGCTGTCGCGTGCGCCTCGATAAGAGGCGCGACCTGAACCTGAACCTCACCACCTCGAGCGGTAGCTGGACCTCGCGTCCCAGCGCACTCGTACACGTAGTCTCCAAGGACGGGACCACGGGCACCGGCGAGCTTGCACCGCTTCCTGGTTACAGCCCGGATGAGTTCGATGCCGCATACGAGGCGCTGTCCGAGCTCGAACCTCTCGAGATCGACCCGCCTGACTACGCCAAGCCCCGGGTCTTGCTGGCGCGGATCGAGGCCATGGTCCCCCGCAGCTTGCCCTCGGCGCGCTTTGCGTTGAGCTCGGCGGCCATGGATTGGGTTGGCCAGCAAACCGGCATTCCCGCGTGGGAATTACTGCTGACGCCGGCGGACGAGGGCAAGTCGGACTCGGTCCCACTTTGCGCGCTCTTGCCCAAAGAAGACCCTGCCGCCGCGGCCAAGGAGTTGATCGCAGCCGGCTACGGCCACGTGAAATACAAGCTCGGCGCGGACCTCAAGCAGGCCACCAGCGATCTGAAGGCCATCTCCGAGGTCCTCAAGCAGGCTGGTTTGGGGGGAGGGTGTTTGCGCCTGGATGCCAATCAAGGCCTCTCCGCAAAGCAACTGAGCGACGCCCTCAAGGCGCTCAGCGAGTACCAGCCCGATTTCCTCGAGGAACCGCTCAACAGTGAAGAGCTGGTAGCCTGGCTGAGCGCCGGTAACACTTCGCCGTGCGCCTTGGGCGTGGACGAGAGCCTGTTCAACGCGCCAAGCATGGTGAAGGCGTGGTTTGGCACACTGCAAACCCGCGCCGTGGTGTTGAAGCCGACGTGCCTCGGGCTCGCGCGCTGCCTGGACGTCGCCGATCAAGCGCGCAGCGTTGGCGTGGATGTGACCGTGAGCCACTGCTTCGAAGGCGCTTTCGGCTACACCGCAGTGGCTGCAGTCGCCATCGCCGTCGCGAGCCGCAAGCTGCCGAGTGGCCTGGCTCCGCCGAGCACGGTCGGCGCGACCACGAAGCGCCCGCCGCCCTTCGTTGCCGCGGGGTACATCACTCCGTGGGAGACATCGGGGCTCGACACCGAGTTCGCGGTGCGCGGTTGAGTCGAGAGCCAGCCACCCTGTCACTGGGCCGGGTCGCTGGCGAGCAGGCTTCGCGGATTGCGCTGATCGATTCCGATCAGCCGGTGAGCTATGGAGAGCTGTGGGCGGGCGCTCAGGCGGCCCAGGGCTGGCTAGCGGCGCAAGGGCTCCTGGATGCGCCGCTGCTCGCCAGCGTCGCTGAAGCGAGCAGGCGCCATATCGAGCTGGTGCTCGCCGCCATCGATCTGGGCCTGCCCATCGCCTTCGTTCACCCGCGCCTGCACCCGGCCGAGCGCCACGAGTTGCTGAACGGCTTTCCGCGCACAGCGATGGCCCCAGTGCTGGACGCATCCACGTTGCCTGCCGGCGGCTGGCCAAAGCAAGGCAGCGCACCTCTCCCCCAAACGAGCCGCGCGCCAAGAGACGAAGCGTGGCGGCGCTGGGAGGCGGTGCTGTTTACCAGCGGGAGTACGGGGGCGCCCAAAGGCGTGCTGCTCGGCGCAGAGCAGTTCATGGCCGCGGCAGACGCCTCGCAGCAAAACCTGGGCTGGCTGGCCGACGACCGCTGGCTCTTGAGCCTGCCGGTGGCTCATGTGGGTGGCTTGTCCATCGTGCTGCGTTGCCTCGCGGCAAGGCGCACCGTCGTGCTGCCGGAGCCTGGTGCAGGTCTAGATCTTGGGCGCCTCACGCGGGCTGTCGAGCGACAGCAGGTGAGCTTGATGAGCCTGGTGCCGACTCAGCTCGAGCGACTCGACGGCTGGGCTCCGCCAAGGAGCCTGCGCGCTGCGCTGATCGGTGGCGCAGCGGCCCGTCCTGAGACGATCGCTCGGGCGCGGGCACGCGGTATCCCGACGCTGACGACCTATGGCGCCACCGAGGCTTGCTCTCAGCTCGCGACCCAGCCACTGGGAAGTGCGCTGCGTGAAGACGGCGCAGTGGGGCCAGCCGTAGCCGGCACTCGGCTCGAGATCCGTGAGGGACGCATCGCGGCGCTCGGGCCTCAGCTCATGCGCGGATACTTGCCTCGCGGAAACGATAATATCGATGGAGCTGGTCTCCATGCGGGGTGGCTAGTGACGAGTGATGCCGGGGAGCTGACGGAGGACGGCTGGCTGCGGGTGCTGGGGCGCATTGACGATGTGATCATCACCGGCGGGGAAAACGTGCACCCGACCGAGGTCGAGGCGGGCTTGCTGAAGTGCAGCGCGGTGACGCATGCGCTGGTGGCTGGGATCCCGGATCCGACGTTCGGGCAAATCGTCGCTGCGTTGCTGGTCGGAGACGCCGCGCGCGAGGCTGATTTCACGGCCTATTGTCTGACCCTCGCGCCACACAAGCGGCCGCGGCGCTGGCGCTGGGTGGAGCGCCTGCCCGAGCTCCCCAACGGCAAGCCGGATCGACGCCGAGTGGCTGAGCTCTTGAGCTGAGCGCTCGAGCCGAAGTCCATCGAGTCAACTGCGCTCAAACGCCGCGCGCGTGCGGCCCACGGCGGCGTAAGTCCACGGGGCGCAACGCGTCGTAGCTTGCCGGTGAAGCGACCGAACACGTGGGCAGCGCGTCGCCTTCCGCCACTCAGCGCTGCACGGGTCAAACGGCCGTAGCAGATCGTTCGCGCAGAGAACCCCGCGCGAAGCTCACGCCGGGCATCCCGCGTGGTGCTGTGCGGCAGCCATGAGCGGGTGAGGCAGGGGGCGACGTACTCCGCGCCGACGCCAGTTGGCACACCGGCTGCTTTGGTCGCTTGCAACGCCGAGGCGCACCGATCGCGCGCCGGCAGCCCGGAGTGAGCGTTTCCTCCGGGCAACTCGAATCTGCGCTTGTGCCGCTTAGGCTCGAGCCGCAACGAAACACGAATGAGGAACTCATGAAGCAGTTGATGACTCTGGTCTTTCTTTCCGCGACCCTGGCCGTTGCTGGTTGCAGCAGCGACAACTCCCTCATCGAGGAAGCGAACAACACGGTCGACTGCGCACAGATCTGCGACAGCTACAGCGACTGCGTAACGGACATCGATGTTACGGAGTGCACCGACTACTGCGAGGATCAAGCCGACGCCAGCGAGGCAACGGAGGACCGAGTGCAGTCGTGTGAGGACTGCCTCGACGATAAGTCGTGCAGCGAGGCGGCGGTGTCCTGCTGGGACAACTGCGCGTTCGTACCGGTCCCCGAATGAGGAACGGGTGCCTCTGCAGGCGCGCGCTGGAGCGCGTTCGAAGCTGAACGGGCAGCGCAAATGAGGGGCCGTGCGGCGACACCTTCGCGGGACGAAACGTGAACCTCAGCTTGGGTATGTATGCGTGCCCCGTAGGGCACGGGTTGATTCACATCGGAGGTGCGAGGGGGGTTGGCGACGGTGTCGCCGCACGGCTGACGCTCAAGCGGGGCGGCCTGACTTTAGAAGACCAATGGCTGCCCCGATGGCTTGCGGCGGGTTTGGCTCTCGATGGTGCCGCTCACCATGACTCTACCTACGCCGCAGGTGGTTCTGACTTCCCCTGCGCCTCCGCTCGATGTGCTCACTTTTCGCGACTGAAAGTGCCTAAGATCAGCCGGCCGTGGCGCCGGAACGCAAGAAGTCCACGCGGAAACGCACCGGCTCGATGATACGTAAGCGATGCGGAGTGTCCGGTTCGATGACTCCCAGCACCCCCGGGCGCAGCACGAACACGCCGTGAGGGCAGTAGTACTCGAGGCGCCCCTCCTCGACGACGATGTGTCCCCAGACTCCAGGCTTGGTGCGGTGGTCGCTCAGCAAGCCCTCGGGAATGTCCTGCTCCGTGAACTCACGCGTACCTGAGTATCTGTCGTATCCCTGAGGTACCGCACCCATGTTGCAGAGCTGGCAGTCCAGCGGTTGACCCAGCTTCTCGGCGCGGCCCGCTTCGCTAAGCACCCAGGGGCGCTCCTCCCACGGCGGCGCGTGGCGCACGTGCTGCGTGTGCCCGCAGTCGAGCTGGGCCACCCAGTGCCCCTCCGTATCTTGATGATACCCGGCAATGTTTCGTTCCAAAGCAGCACTCCTGATGGGCCATCTGCCGGTAGTCGGCAGATCCGTAGCGAAACCAGCCACGTGAGCGCGCAAAAAGCTAGCGGCTTGCCAGGAAGAAGTTCTCGAGAGCGCGGTTGAGTGGGAAGGCGCTGCGGGAGGCAGCGCAATGGTGCTAGCCTTCCACTGACACGACGGTTTGGTTCTTCGTTCTTGCGACTCCGCGAGAGTTGGGTGTTTCGCGCATCCCCGAGCGCGACTTTTGTGGCGGCCAATGCAACCACTCGGCGATTTGAGCGTATGCACGGCGCACCCTGGCGGAGCTGCTCCCCATAGGGCGCGGGTCTCGCAGCCTGCTGCCCCGTTTCGCCCTGGGCCCTCGTTTCGCCCTGGGCCCTCGTTTCGCCCTGGACCGCTATTTTCCTTTGGACGGCGGTTTTACTCTGGCCCGCTGTTTTTCCTTGGACCGCGCGCGCGTCGTTGCGCCGTGAGGCGCCCGCTCCAACCAGTCTCATGAAACCCGGCAAGCTCCAGTCGATCTCCCTCTATCTGGCGCTGGCGCTTAGCCTGATCGCGATCCTGCTCGCGCTGGTGCTGCGCCCCGATGCGGGTACGCCGCCGGATTTTCTGCGGTTCCTCGGGCGCTTCCATACCCTCGCGGTACACCTGCCCATCGGTATCATCACCCTGGTCGCGATCGCAGAGCTGGTCTCGTTCTCCAAGCGAGCACGACCCAAGGTGGATCCCGTGATTGGCTTCGCGCTGCCGGTCGTCGCCATCACGGCTGTCGCGGCGTTCACGTTGGGGCTGCTCTTGGCGCGCGGCGGCGGCTACCCATCGAAGCTGATCTTCTGGCACCGCGCGCTGACCCTCGCGTCCATTGCGTTGCTCCCGATTTGTGCAGGGCTCTGGGGACCCGTCCAGCGTACGGGCAACGGACGCTGGCTTTACCGGGGCGTGCTGTTCAGCGCGGTTGGGCTGATGAGCATCGGCGCGCACTTCGGCGGTTCGATGACGAAGGGTGAGAACTACCTCGTCCAGTTTGCGCCGAAGTTCGCCCGCGGGCTGCTCGGGGTGAAGGAGCCTGAGCCGGTGGCAGAGACGCCGCTCGAGCCCACCGGTGAGCCGCTCGTTTGGCAGCACAGCGTCCAGCCTTTACTCCAGCAGCACTGCGTTGAGTGCCATGGCCCCGAAGAGGCCAAAGGCGGCCTGCGGCTAGATAGTCTCGCGAGTGCACTCAAAGGCGGGGATGAGGGCAACACGATCGTCCCCGGCAACGCCGCAAAGAGTTCCCTCGTCAGCCGGATGAAGCTGCCGAAAGACAGCGACGAGCGCATGCCTCCAGATGGCAAGGCGGGACCCAGCGACGCGGAGATCGCGCTGATTGCCTGGTGGGTCGATCGCGGCGCAAACGACCAGCTGAAGGTCCGTGAAGGCATCACGCCAGCGCCCGTCTCGGAGCTCCTGGAGAAGACGCTCAGCCAAGCCGTAGCCGCTGCTCCAACGGCTGCGGCGGGCGAAGCCGGCGCCAAGTCTCCTGAAGCCGACGCTGGCGCTGACGCTGCCAAGACAGCGTCGAGTGATGACGATGACGACGACGACGCGGATGACGACGATGACAGCGAGTTTGGTCCGACGCCGCACTACGGGTCCGGGAGCAGCGACGATGACGACGACGATGGAGGCGGCGACACCAAGCAGGTCAGCCTGACCCATAAATCCGGTCCGGTGTGGGGCGGCCTCGTAGGTCCACTGCTCGAGAGCCGTTGCGGGAACTGTCACGGAGCGAAGCGCCAGAAGGGCAAATTCCGCGTGGATTCATTGTCTGCGGTGCGCTCTGGCGGCAAGGCGGGCCCGGGGGTGGTGCCCGGCAATCCGCAGAAGGGCACGCTCCTGGCTCGCGTGCACTCCACGAAGAAGAGCGAGCACATGCCTCCCTACAACCAGCCACAGCTCACCGATAGCGAGGTCGAGCTGATCACCTGGTGGATCAAGCAGGGCGCCGACGACAAGGTCGCCACCACCGCGCTGCCCAAGAGCCTGCTCGCGAAGTATGGCCCCGAAGCGCCCAAGCCGGCTTCCAAGCCAACCAGCGGCGACGACGACGATGACGACGACACGGACCCCAGCGACGCTGGTGCGCCCGTGACCGACGCAGGCGCGCCTACTACGCCAGACGCAGCTCCCGCCGAGCCCGCGAACGATACGGTCGCGCTCTACACCGACATCGTGAAGCCCATGCTGGCGAAGCGTTGTGGCGCGTGCCACAGCGGCGACGGCGCCATGGGCGTCCACATCGACGACCTGCCAGGCATGCTCGAAGGTGGCGATATCGTCGCGGGCGACCCAGAGGGCAGTCCCATCCTCGCTCGCCAGCTGGTGCCCCTGGAAGAGCTGAACCACATGCCGCCCAAGAGCGAACCTCAGCCCAAGAACTGGGAAATCGAGGTGCTGCGGCTGTGGATCAAGGACGGCGCGAAGGCCGACGCACGTGTCGCACTGGCGGACCTCCCCCCAGAAGCGGTTCCGCAGGGCAAGGGTGGCAGCAACGCCGAGGAGCCTCCGGCCAAAGCCGGGGCTGGGGGTAAGGCTGGCGTCCAGACCCCCTCAACTGCCGGCGGCTGTGCCGCTTGCACCATCTCGCCCGAACAGGCTAGCCCGCTGCGCAGGCTCGCGCTCTTCAGTCTGCTGATGGGCGTGGGCGCGCTGTGGTTGCGCAGACGCCGTCGCTAACCTGTAGGCGCTCAGCGCGCAGCTTCGATCCAGCGCTTCATCGTGGTTGAGTCGACGAGCCCAGCTTGCTGATTCACGACCTCTCCGCCCTTGAGGACGAGGAAATTGGGGATCCCACTCACACGGAAGCGCTTGCCAAGCTCCGGATGCGCCTCGGTATCGACCTTCAGCACCACCGCCTTCCCGGACATCTCGGAGGCGACCTTCTTGACGTGAGGCGCTGCGGCGCGGCACGGGCCGCACCAGGCCGCCCAGAAGTCGACCAGCACGGGTACTTTCACGCTGTTCACGATCTCATCGAACTCGGCCACGCCGACATCAATGGGCTCAGAAGCCGCAGGCAACACGGTCTTGCACTTCCCGCAACGGCCGGCGTCGGAGAGGTGCTTGGTGGGAATGCGGTTCTTCTGACCGCAGCTTGGGCATTGGCGAATCACGGTAGCCCCGCAGCTTAAGTCGCTGTCGCAACTTGTGAAGGGCCTGCGGCAATCCGTCGCCAATCGACCGAACCAGCGCTGGGCAGCGCCAGGGAATTCGTGAAGCAATTCCGCAGAGAAATGATTGCGACGAGCTTCATCGGTTCCCCTCCCCCCAAACCCCGAACGGGAGCGCGCATTCACACGGCTGGCATTCCAGTGGGGCCGGAGCGCGAGCGCCGGCCAGCGGTGGCGTCACGAGCCGAAACCAGCAACGCGAACAAACGTCGCGTCGTCGGTCGCTGAAGCAGCGCTTCGTTGCCGCAAAACATACGTATCCGTATGTTACAAACTGGCCCCGTTTCCATATGCATTCGCGACGTCAGCGAGACGTCAGCCGACCCGTCCAGGCCCTCACGCGTCGCGTCGTCGAAGGCTCCACAGATCGGCAAGCGTTCAGCGTAGTCATCCGTTTTCAAGGCTGGTACCTCTCAAGCTAGCCGTGATTTCACAGACGCAAGGTTGGTCCGTCTTCGATCCATCTGGCGAGCTCCTCGTCGTCCCGAGCCATCGCGCGCGGGGCGTTGAGGGCTTCGAACCGTTCCCGGCTGGCACGCCATGGGACTGGTACCTCAGCGGGAACTTACCGTTCAGCGTCCTCGTGGAGCTGTACCACGCAACCAGCGGGCAGTGCATCAACCACAGCCCGACGGAAGACCAGATCCGCGAGATGTTGACGCGCATCGATTCGTCCGTGCGCGATGGACGCCTGGTCGTTTACCGGCGGAAACCAAAGCCGGGCCAGAGTGGCGGCAGTAGTGGAGGCTTCGCGGGAGCTCCCCTCGGGCAGCAGACACAGCCAGGGCCGCCGCCGAAGCGAGAGCAGCCACCGGCGCCGGAGACCCACCCCTGCGACTTCGAGACCATCGCGATCAAGTGCAGCCACTGCCCCGATTCCGACGGGAAACGCAAGCTCGACAAGATCGAGTTCAAGCGCCAGGGCAGCACGACCACGAACACCTACAAGCAGCCCCCTTCTGGCTCGAAGCGCAAGTTCGTGGAGCGACTCCAGGTCGTCGCCAACCACGAGGACAAGGGCGCCGACGACATCACCATCGAGCTAACCGGCGGACCTGGGTACACCTGCGGCCATCAGCACCCTCACATCGACATCCTCGACGAGAGCACCGGCAAGTGGGAGCACCACCAGGGCGAAACCAACGTCACCTTCAAGGCCAAGTGCAAGGCTCTGCCCACGCCGCCAGAGGCGTATCAGAACCCGCTGTCGCTGATCCGTTACTACTTCTTCCCCACGCAGACGAAGAATAGTTACCGCGTGGATATTGAGTCCTGCGGGTTCAAGGACGACATGAGCCGCGGCTTTGGTCGCCTGATGCAGACCGTCGACGTCTATCCGTCGGACACCTACAAGGTGTCGCTCAGCATCCCTTCGCTGAAGAAGCTCTCCTACACGAAGTCGAAGGCTCAGCTCCTGGGCGACAAGGCGGGCACCACCGTCACCGAGACAGAGAAGGAGAACTCGAGTCCGCTGCTGCGCAAGAGCGAGACCACCTCCACGTCTGAATCACTCTCTGGCGACAAGCTCGAGTCCGAACGGAGCTACGCGGTCAAGGAGGGCAAAGACGGCCTGAAAGAGACCGTCAAGGAGAGCCTCGACAAGGACAACAACTACTCCAAGTCGACGTCGCTGAAGAAGGTCGATCCCGTCGATCACCCGGTTCGGGACATGGCCGCGTCGTTCACGTTCGAGCGCAACGGCAAGGACGTCAAAGGCAGCGAGACGATCGGGCAGTTCATCAACGCCCTCGTGAACATCCAGAACGAGATCCAGTCGGTGATGAACTTCATCAACGACTTCCAACCTCAGGTTGGCTGGAAATTCATCTTCGAACTCGAGCTGTTCAAGGGCGATCTCTCCTACGAGTGGGGCTTCAAGGAGTGGGAAGACCAGGCGGTCTACAAGTGGTGGAAGTTCGAGATCGGCATGACGCTGTTCGCGGTGAAGCTCGAAGTGAGCTTCGGTGCGAGCTTCAAGGTGGCTGGCATCGGAATTACCGCCGTCATCTTCGGTAATGTGTCCGTCGACTGCCGCATCAGCGCGAGCAAGGAAGCGGCGCCGGACAAGCCGGAACCGTGGGAGTCCAAGCTCGCCGCAGAGCCCAAGGGCGAGCTCGGCATCCGCTCGGCGCTGGGCGCTGACTGGGTCAAAGCCGAAGGCAAGCTCACCTGCGGCTTCCCCTTCGAAGCGGTGTGCGTGGCGAGCCACGACGAGCCTTTCCACATCGATTGGAAGCTCGAGTTCACCGGTGTGAAGGCCGTCGTCACGGGACACGTGAAGTTCGTCGGATCCATCTCCAAGGAGTGGACCGTGATGCAGCCAAAGAAGAACTGGAAGACCGGCAAGTTCCCCGGGGGCGACGAGGACAAGAAGCCGCTCAAGGGCAAGAGCGGCTCCATCGCGGCGTGAGCGTGATAGCGTGCGCCTGGGCAACCCATGGCAACACCCGTCTTCTACCTGAACGTCAACATCGTCGGCTACGACGCGGAGATCATCCTCAACGGCGCTCCCATCCTGCAAGCGACGCAGGCCTACGCGTGCATCTGCTTTCCGACGATCAGCGAGTGGGTCGTCAACGGCACGAACACGCTCCAGGTAGCAATCTACGACGGACGTGGTTTACCAAAACCAGAGGACGGAGCAGCGGCGATCGTCGTCCCGGCGGATGCGGGCAGTGAGTCGGACGAGGCCCCGCGCCTCCGCGTTGCACTTTGCCGTGGGGAAATGGGCGAGGTCCCCGAAGATGGCGCTGAAGAGGAGCTCATCGTGCTCGAGTGGGAGCCGCCACCGGAGGATCCAAACAATCCCCTGGTGTTGCCCCTCACCGTCAGCGAGAAGGGCGATGTGAGTCAGCCCTGGGGGGAGTGGTCGTGGCAGCGAGCAGAGCCATTCGCCCCCACTCAGGAGACCGCACTCGAGCTGACGCAGTTCATTCAAAGCCTGCACGCGCCGCTCGCTCAAAAGAACCTCTTGCCGCTGATGGACGCCAGCAAGCCGAAGTTCGACGAGGTCGCGCCCTGCTACGACATGGCGCCGGCAGACGCGACCTCTCGGCTCACCACTGCCTTCAAGGAGATCAGCTCTCCTCCCGGCTGGAAGCTCGCCGCCTTCGATCCAACGCAGCTCCAGTTGCGCCCGTGCTGCGACAACAAAGTGGTCGAGCCGCGCACCGCGACCGGTGAACCCGTGTTGCGGCAAGCAGCGCCCATCGATGGTCAGTCATGGGCCTTGCAGCTCTTCATCGCTCGCGTCGACGGCAAGCTGGCTGTGGTGCGCTAGTGTTCCCTGCTGCAAGAGAACCCTGCTGCAAGAGAACTCAGTGACACTGCCACTCGCAGCGCTCAACAAACGAGTAGCAGATACCGGCGTCACCGAAGTTCGCCCCATGAGCCAGGCGCTCGTCGTATTGAGCGATGAACTCCGGATCGACTCCAGGTGGCCCAGTTTGGAGCCAGAGCGGGCCGCCGAGTAAGAAGCCAGGCTTCGCGTAGAGCAGTCGACGGGCATACGCTGCGCGCCCTGGCGGGTCACGGTCGAACACCACCGCCGGCACTTCCAGACGCAGCAGCTCGAGCTCCGTTCCGCCTACGGCGGCCGCCTGTGCGATCTCAGCGTCGGTGCGCGGGATCAGCTTCTGGGCGCGCTGGGGATCCTCCGAGTAGCCTTGGATCCACACGGATATGGTCCGAGCATCGGGATAGCGCGCCGCGAGCTCGGGTACGCTCCGCAAGTCGACGGTGAATGCGTGCACCAGCTTGCGACCGCGATACCGGGGGACGTCCTCGGCAGTGAATCCGGCGGGCAAGCCGCCCACACGAGCGAGGCCTTTTCCTGCGGAACCAGCCGACAAGGCGTACACGACGGTAGCATCGCCGAACTCCTTCACCAGTCCGTCAAGCTCTGCCTTCAAGTCCAAGGTATGCTTGCCCACTGCCTCCTCCAGCTGGGCAAAGGCGTCTTCATGAATCGCGTCAGCGATGCGCTCCATGAACGACTCGCTCAAGGTCTCACCGCTCAGCGCCTCGGCAAGCACCGGACCGAACTCTGCCCCCAGTACCTCGAGGGATCCCGAACCGAGGTGGCTCCACATATCCTCGTTCTCGCGCCCGCCAGCGACCAAGCGCGCGAAGCGCCTGAGGGCTACGGCTGAAATGCCCTCTCGCGCGTAGGTGAGCTCCTCGTACGGGTCATCCAGCTGGTTTGCCGTGCGAAATATCACGCGTTCCGCGCGCTCGATGGGCAGCGCGGCGATGGCTTCTCGCACCGCGACCCCGCTGTCGTAGTCGACGGGGTCGCCCAAGCTGAGCAGCTCATCGATTTCCTCCGGGATCTGCTGATCGCCATCCCAGCCACGCAGCACGAGTGCCACGACCAAGCGCAGACCCAGCGCACAGTTCTCGTCCGTTTGCGTGCGTGCCATGTCGGCGAGCAGCGGCAGCAAGCTCCTTGCGCCGGTCCCACCGAGCCAGCCGACATCACTGACGAAGCCACGCACGTCGAGCTCATCCGGATTGTGCTTGTAGGGCCGAGGCGTACCGATCAACCTCCGGCGCAACGGATCACTGAACGGCACCCCGGCGAACACCAGGCGACGTAGGAAAACGCCGACATCGTGCGCCTCGAACTCGTCGTCGGTCGGCTCGACCCCGAGTTCACCTATTGTGAGCGCGTTGGGGTAACGCGAAAGCCAGTGCTCCGCCCACGCGTCCAGTCGTGCCGTCCCGAGCTGACCAAAGCCTGGGTCGGCGTTCACGTCTCGAGGATGCAGCAGGTATTCGGCTTTCGCGGGGATGTCCTTCGGCTTCTTTGCCTTGCGGATACCGGCTACTCGCATCATCGCCGCAGTCTGCTCTTCCATCTTCTCGGCTACCTCGAAGAAGCGAGCCGGCGGCTCCTTGCGGGGGTCCAAGATCGCGGGGTTGAAGATGCTCAGGGCGCGCCCCACCTCCTCCAGCGTCTCGCCCTCCAGCGCCGGCGTGGCCACCTCGGCAGGCAGGCGATCCGGGTTCGGAAATTCGCGGATCCAGCGCGGGCCGCCGATGAGCTCCATCGCGGCAAGCAGCCGCGCAGGCTCGACCGGCACGGGAGAGTCGTCCTCATCCAGCCAGCTGATCCGCTCGCTACCGTACGGTAGCATCTCCGACACCATCGAGACGGCCTGGGCTCCCAGTGCAGGGTCCAGCTGCTCGCCGGACAACGCACGCACCAGCGCTGTGGCGCGCGCCAGAGTCTTCGGCAGGGTCGCCTGTGCGAGCGCCTCGGGCGCCTCACGCATCAGCCGCACCAGCAGTGGAAAGTAGCTGAGGATCACCGGCGTGTCCGTGGGTACGGTCGCCACCCACTGCTCCTCGAGTTGACTCAGGAGGTTCAGCACGCTCTCAACGGGCGTGCGCATCAACGCCTTGGTGCAGCCTCGAACGTGCAAGCGGCTCCGGGGCGTGAACAATTCATGCTCGATCAGGTGCGCGAGCAGGCGCTCGACGTCGTAGCTCGAATAGCTGACCTTCTCGGCTGCAGCGCTCCAAGCTTCTCCGGTTGTTGCCGCAAGGAATCGCTCTGCAGCGTTGGCCTGTGCTCGCGCGCCCATCGCCTTGCCACTCGAGAGCTTGAAGTCCGGTGCTGCGGGCTTCGCCTGCTTGGTGGCAGCCTTTGCTGCGGTCTTCTTGGCCGCAGCGGGTTTGGATGCAGCCGTCTTGGCTGCAGCGGGTTTGGATGCAGCGGGTTTGGATGCAGCGGGTTTGGATGCAGCGGGTTTGGATGCAGCGGGTTTGGATGCAGCGGGTTTGGCCTTTGGCTTGCTCGCTGCGCCTTGCTTCACCTCGGAGTAGCCCTTGCCGAGCTTCTCGCGGATCAGCTTTTCTGCGGCTGCGCTCGCCTCTGCGGCGTCCCGAAATTCTTTCGTCTGAGTGCGACCGTCGGTTCCAAGGCGCCCGTAGGTGACCGTAAACGCGGCCCCGTCGAGGCTGATCTCCCAGAACTTGCTCGCACTGCCTTCACTCAACTCGAAGCGACGCACAGCGACGCAGTCTCTCACCTCGCGGTGGCGTGAGCCAGGGCTAGCGGCGAGAGCGATGCTCTGGTGTACTCATGGCTTCGGGTGTG
Organism: Polyangiaceae bacterium; assembly: GCA_041389805.1. GTDB lineage: Bacteria > Myxococcota_A > Polyangia > Polyangiales > Polyangiaceae > JAHBVY01. Next base: position 56,952 of record JAWKRD010000001.1, read on the forward strand.
GGGGAGAGGCGCGCCAGGTGCCTTTCTTGTGCTCCTGCATCCATTCGCAGAGGGGGTTTACAAATGGGAAAATCAACGACTGGACTGGCGGCTTGCGTGCTGTTCCTAGCGCTCATGGCTTGTAAAGACGACAAGCCTGAGCCCAGCGCGGAAACACCTGCGGCACCGAGCGCAGCAGCTGCAAACACGGCGGAGCCGACCGCGGCACCAAGTGCAACCCCAGAAGCTGCCGCGAGCACGCGCAAGATCAACTTCAAAGTAGGCGACGTGCCTGACATCCCGTCGGAACGCTCCGACCCACCGAAGGGCACCGAGTGGGACTCCGCACCGATCGTCAACACTCAAGGCGCGAATGCGCGCGCAGCGCGCTGCAGCATGCGCGTGCTGCGAGAGTGGCTCCGCATCTACTGCACCGGGGACATCATCGGCTACGAGAAGATGGAAGACTTCGGAAAGCTGCAAGTCGACTACTTCGAGAAGATTGTCGCAGGGAAATACGCTAGCTTCGTGATCCGGCTCAAGAAGGGCAAGAACCCGAAGATCCGCATCTGCCGCAAGAAGGACCGCGCGTCACTGTTCGTGAGCTGGCCCCCCAGTGTCGACAAGCCGAAGCACGTCGCGCTCGGCAACGGACCAGTGTGCGACGGGTCTGACTGGGGCGTGGGCTACGGCAAGCCGGGTGGGGCCGCCGCAAAGGCACCTGACGTCGACCCCGAAGCAGAGTCGCTGATCGAGATGCAGATCTACTCGCGGCAAGCGGAGATCCAGTGCGTCAACGGCGACAAGGATGCCTGCATGTTCGCTTGTGGCAGCCCGACCTGCGGCGGCGAATAAAATCGCTCCAGCTAACGATCCATCTCGCCCCACTCCCCCGTAGAGCCTGGCACTCAGCGCAATCTCGCTGAGCCGCTACGGGGGACCCATGAACAAACTAGAAACAGTTCAGGCCATTTACGCTGCGTTTGGCAGCGGAGACATCCCAAGCATCATCGAGTACCTGCATCCCGACGTGGAATGGGAACACGACATGCAGGACCACGGCGTTCCATGGCTCGTCGCCCGGCGCGGTCGCGAGTCAGTGGTCGGCTTCTTTCAAACGCTTGCAGCCATCGACTTCAAGCGCTTCGAGCCCCGTGAGCTGCTCGAAAACGAGCACCAGGTCATGGCTACGATCTCCGTGGAGTTCACGATGCGAGCCAGCGGCCGCGAAGTGAAGGACTTCGAAGCGCATCTGTTCACATTCGATGAGTCGGGCAGGGTGACCCGCTTTCGCCACTTCGTAGATACGCACCAGCACTGGCTTGCAGCCCAGGAGTAGCTCACGCCGCCCGTGGCAGTTCAACTCGCCATGGGCAGCGCGCGTGAAGCCGCACAGGGACCTGGCGCGGTGGTGAGTTCCACCACCGCGTGAGCAAACTCCGCACGAGCGATCCGCAGCAGCGAATAGACGGTGTTGGTCGGCGCGGCCACCAGCTTCGCGATCTCGGCGGCTGACAGCCCCTCGAGCTCGTGCAGCGAAAACACGACGCTGCGTTCCGCGGGCATCCGCCCCAGGGCTCGCTCGGCGATGCTGCGCGCCTGCACCAACAACGCTTGCCGTTCAGGCGACGACGCTTCGGAAGCAACCAGTTCGTCACTTTCTCCAAGTTCGTCCCGTCGCTTGCGGCGCTGGTTCGCTGCGACGCGCACCGCAAAGCCGAAGAGCCACGGCTTGAGTGGGCGAGTCGAGTCGAACGTGGCGCGCTTGCGATGGATCGCGATCAGCGCCTCCTGCACTGCGTCCTCCAGATCGGCAGGTGCCACGCCAAGGCGACGCAGGCTCTTGCGTAGGTATCCGGCGACCTCTGCGAACCAGGCGGCGGACAGCGGTTGCGAGTCAGTGGGTAGCGGCCCCTCGATATTTTTCCACATGAAAATTTCTCCCCAACGACGCGCCGACCAAGCAAACAGCGCCCTCGTTGTGAGTGGATGTACCGACGGGGGCACGATCAACTCCCATCAAAGCGGATCAAACGAGAGACGGGTCCAATCGCACACAAAAACACGAGAAATATTCGCTAATTACGCTGCACGATAAAAGCGTGGGTCGCTCATGACGGAAAGCCGGCCCTGACGACAAACCCTTCACGAACCCGGCGTCCACGGACGCACCACTCGTCCTCGTAGCAGGACACGACGCCGCACCGCGGCCCCGCAAGGAACGACTCATGCGCAAGCTAATCCCCATTCTCGCACTGCTCTCCCTCGCCTCCCTCGCCGCCTGTGACAAGGGCAAGATCGACGACTCATCCGCAGCCGGCTCCGTCAAGGCGAACGCAGCAGCCGCGCCGGCTGCAGACAGCGACAGCAAGGAGGTCAGCCTCGACCCTCTCCCCCTGAAGGCCATGGTGCCGAAGAGCAGCATGGGCGCGATGGATATGTCGATCGCTGACAACCAGAGCGTGACCCTCGACGTCGGTGACGGGGCGTCGCTCAACATCCAGCCGGCCAAGGAAGACTTCGCGGCGACCAAGAAGGGCTATGAGGGCGACACCGTGCTCTTCCCATTCAAGAAGTGGGTGAAGGACGAAGCGAACCTCGCCATCCTCGAGTTCGAGAACGACGGCAAGAAGGGCTACATCGGCTTCCAGCGCATCGAGATCGGAGGCAAGGCCTACTACTGCAAGACCACCGGCATGAACGGCCAACCCAGCGCCGACGAAGCCGCCAAGCACCTGAAGCACTGCGCCGACATCAAGACGAAGTGAGCGCCGGTCACAAATTCCCCGAGGTTATTCACACCCGTCACCCGCTGGGCTGCGCCTCTACCAAGGCGGCGCGAACAGCGGGGAAAAGCAGGACCGAAGTACTGGCCTCGGGATCCACAACGCCTCACTGTGCAGGCCGAAATTCCGTGTGCACGCAAGCGTGACACATAACGCATGTTTCCAGACTCCGTTCGGCTGGTGAAGAACACTCGAGCAGAAGTGAAGGATCTCGGTCGTTGAGGGGAACTACCCAATGCGGTGGAACGCTCGTTGCTTTCCCCTGCTCACCTAGCCCCGAGACAGCATGCCGAGAAAGCTCACTTCTACCGGATCCGTTCTTCCCCTCGCCGCCGCGCTCGCCATCACCGCGTTGAGTTCCGCTGCTTGCGCGCAAAGCGACCCGTCGCCTAGGCAACTTTCAGAGCCGCCGCCGGCGCCGCCTACCGCCGAAGCTCCGCGTTCCCGCGACCCCGTCGATGCTCACTTCCACGTCGATCCCATCACCGATGGCGCAATCCTGAGCGTGGGCGTTGGTTTCAGCGGTCTGCTCGAGTGGATCATCGGCACCGGGGAGCTGCAACCGCAACAACCCGGAGACACCGACCGACTGCTCCCGATCGACCGCGGGATTGTCGACGTTGAACCCAGTTCGACCGCCAATACCATTTCCAACGTCGGCGCCCTGACCACCGTGGCCTACGCCGTCGGGACCACACTGGAGAGCGGATATCGCGGCGGCATGACCCGCGCGCTGGTTGACGGAATGATCTACGCGGAAACGGCAGCGCTGACCCTCGCGGTAACGGACCTCGCCAAGATCTCCGTGAGACGACCGCGCCCGAGCGCCTATCGCGCGCGGGATCAGCGCGTCGCTCAAGGTCTCTCACCAGACCTTTCAGGCACGGACAACGCGTTGTCCTTCTTCTCTGGCCACGCCGCGATCACGGCGGCTCTCTCCACTACCGCAACCTACCTCGCGTTCGCGCGGGAGGAGTCACCGCTGCGCGGATACCTCACCCTCGCAGGCGGCGTCATCGTGACCGGGCTCGTCGACTGGGGCCGCGTCTATGGCGGCAAACATTTCCCCACGGATGTAATCGCCGGCACCATGGCAGGAATCGGCGTCGGACTCTTGGTACCCCACCTGCACCGGGTGGACGACGAGTCGACACCCTTGTGGGTGGCTTTCGCACCGGTCGGTGGCGGCTCCGGCATCAGCGCCGGGGGCGCGTTCTAGCCGGGAAGCAGCTAGAAATACCCCAGTCCCTGTACCCCCAGGCTGCTGTCAGTGACCAACGGGAGCACGCCAGCGCGAGCCAGGCCATCGTCGCTCGCGACGCTCAGCGGGTGGGAGTAGTGAAGCAAGTTTGGCAAGCCGTAGCCAATCCCGGCGCCGAGCAGCGCGCCGACGATGTTGTCCGACAGGTAGTGGCGATCCGTGGACATGCGTAACAGGGAGCTCGCCGTCGCGACGCCTAGCCCCAGGACGCAGCTCCCGCTGTCGGCCAGCTCAGAACCGTACCAATCGAACGCGCCGTGATGGGCGCACACGAGGCTCGCCGCGGCGAACGCGGCTGCAGTGTGTCCTCCGGGAAACCCGGAGTTCTCCGCCACCGGACAGACCTCGATGTACTCAGGGTCCTTTTCACACTCTTCGACACTTGGTCGCTGGCGCCCGATGAAGCGATGACCCGCGCGCGCAAACAAGCCGGTGAGGGTCATCGCCTGGATATTGATGAAGCTCACCTGCCACGCGGTGTCGAAATTCCAGTCGTCGCTGAGCACCGGCGTGAGCACGCCATCCAGCACGACCTGGACCTGAGTCAGCAGCGTCGTGGCGTCGCTCCAGTCCGCGGCTCGTTGACGCCCAGAGCGGCTCTTCAGGCGGAAGGCGTCGCGAGCCGCGTCGTCGAACAAGATGGGCCCCGTCCAACCGGGCTCGTCCTTCACGGGCACGCCAAACTCGACCGCGGCGTACAGGCCTGCAACGACTGCGGTAGCGGAGTACTCCCACACATCCGCTCGCCGGTACCGCCACTCGAGGCGTCGCTCCGGTTCCTCCTCGAACGGCTGCGGCTCCGCTTCCGCCGCGGCTGCCAAGCCGGGAAAGAGCAACGTGACGAGCAGCGCGCCGCCACGCCAGAGCTTGGAACGGCCCATCGCTCAGCCCCCAGCGGCTTTATGCACTGGATCCACGCGGTAGTTCAGCTCAACACGATGCTTCACGACGGTGTCATAGGCCGCCTGGAAGCTGCGCGCAAGGATCTGCCGATCTACCGGTTCCGGGAGGATACGCAGCGCAGAGATCAGCGCTACCATCATCTCCCTTGCGGAGGTGAAGCGCATATTGGGGTCCACCTCCAACGCGCGGTGCACGATCTGCGTGAGCGCGAGAGGCAACTCAGGCCGCTCCATGCTGAGCATCGGCACCCGCGCGTCCTTGAGCAACTCCACCACCTCGACGTCGGTCGGCGCGTCAAAGAGCCGCTTGCCGCTCAGCACTTCCCACATCACGATGCCAAGACCGAACACGTCGGTCTGGGCGCTGGGGTCCACACCACGCACCATCTCAGGCGCCAGGTAGCTGAGCTTGCCCTTCACGATGTCGGGCTGAGTCATGCGCGCGCGGTCCATCGCCCGCGCCATGCCAAAGTCAGCCAGCTTCACCACGCCGGAGAGATCCAGCAGCACGTTGTCCGGCGTCAAATCCCGGTGGTAAATCGCAGCCGACTCACCGCTGTCGTCCAGGCGAGTGTGCGCGGCGTCCAGCGCCTCCAGCACCTCGATCGCGATCGCCGTCACGATCTGCCAGGGAGGCAGCTTCTTCGCTGCCTTGAAGGCCTTGTTCCACTCGCCGAGGTGCAACCCGTTGACGAGCTCGGTGACGAGGAACAGGTCACCTTCCTCGTCGGCACCAAAATCGTGAACCTGCACGATCGTCGGGTGCCGCAGGCCTGCGCCCACGCGTGCCTCCTCGACGAACAGCTGCCGCACCTCGTAGTGCCCACGAAAGCCCGGGTGGACGCGCTTGATAGCCACGGGCATGGCGAAGCCTTCACTCCCGTGATTCAGGCCACGCCACACGACGGCCATGCCGCCTTCACCCATCTTCGCGACAAGCTCGTATTTGCCTGCGAGGCGCTTTCCAGGACGATCTTCGGACATACGGAAGTGCACTAGCGCTCTAGCAGCGCTTCCGTATTCTAGACCGCTCCCTGGGCGCGGCGCGAACAATCACCAACCAGCGGGTTTGCTCAGCCGCCGTCTCCCAGGCCGGCGTCCCCCATCCCGGAGTCGGAGCCCGCTTCTTCACCCCCGTCTCCCCCATCGCCGGCATCCCAGTCCATGGGCACCCAGTCTCCGCGCCCTTGGGGCGTGAAGATGCGGCCCGGAGCGTCTGCGATGGGATCCGGCCAGCTGTGACAAGCGTTGCAAGAGCCCGCAGGTGCCTCAAGCGGCATCTCGATGGTCTCACCGTCGTACTCGATGGAGACGGTGTAGGGCGGCTCCAAGTCGTCATCGAAGAAGAAGTTGCCGACCGAGTTCGTCTTGGCGCTGGCGCTCACACCGTTCGTGTCCGTGATGTGCACGATCACGTCTCGCACGCCCTCGTCGGCGTTGGCGGACTTGCTGCCATAGATAGTCCCACCGGCTGACCACGTCGGAGCCGGATCGCCGAAGCCCGGCTGATGGCAGGCAAGGCAGTTCTCTCCGGGGCGCATGGTCGGCCCCGTGGGGTAGCCCACGCCCGCGTCTTCGCTCGAACACGCGGCGCCAAACGCACCAATCGCAAGCAGGCTCACGAAGCCAAGCCACGCCACGCGCTGAACTCGCCATGCAGAGCCTGCGGGCGTTCCGGATTTGGGGGGGAGGAGCGCCGGGGAAGGCTCTCTGCAAATCTTGAGACTCGGCTTCATCAGGTTTCCGTACGCAAACCAGCGGCTTTGGCTACATCCAACGCGCAAAAGATCGGAGGCACGACTGCGCCTGCTCGCGCGCCGGGAAGTGAGCTAACCAGCGAGCACTTTCTCCAGGTTCCGCGCCCCCGTTCGCTCCGCTGACAGCTCTTCCAGAGCGGCGATCCAGCCGCGACTGAACCACCCGCGCAGCACCTCAAACGCGCGACCGACGGGGTCATCGGCGTCTTGAAAGCCGTCGCACACTTCCGCCAGCGATGCACCAGCGCGCGCACGCTCGAGAGCGCGCGCTTCGTCCGCTTCCAGCACCGCGTGATGTGAAAACAGATTCCTTCGCCAAACCGCTACCTCACGGATACAGTTGTCACGCTCCTCAGGCACCGCCTCGGAGTCGAGTCCGAGCGGAGACTCGACCGGCAACTTGGAGCCTTCCTCCCGCAGCTGGTCCCATGCATCCAGCGCAAGCTGCGTCACCTGCACGACTTGCAGACACGGCGCCCAGCCGAGCCTGCAGTCACCAAAACGCGTCGGGTCGATCACGCTGGTGTCCAGCGCCTCGTGATCCGCCGCGAGGAAGGCGAAGAGGTGTGCACACTCCAAACTCGCAAGGTCCGCGTGGGCAGGCTTCAGGATGCTGCGACCATTCTCCGTACGCGGCTCAGAGCGGGCGCTGATTTCCTCGAGGATCTTCCGAGGCAGGCAGCGCCCCAAGTACTCCAGGGCAAAGTGCTCCGATGGGTACGCGCTGATGTAGCGCGTGATGAGCTTGGTGAAGTGCTCCGTCCCCAGCGCGCGCGCCAGCCGCGGAAAGCTGTCGAACAGCGCATCCACCTGACGGAACCAGTACATGTTCCGGTAGACCGCCATGCGGTCGCGCCCGCTCATCGCGCCGCGATCCAGAAACTCTTGATCGACCTCGGGAGGTGCTGGGTCGTAGCGGACAGAGCGCCAGAAAAGCTGCTGCAGCGTTGCCGTCTTGGAGTCGCTGGCGGCAGGTGTGGGGGCTCTACGCTGGACCTCCCCCCCAAACTCGGATGGGCTCGCGGAAGCTTCGACGGCGGTCGCGATGAACTGAGGCAGCTCCTCCGCCTCGATGCGCGCAGCGGTGGCGCTCTCTTCGAGCAGGCGCGGCAACTCCGGGACGTTTTCGTCCCACTCGATGACGCAGGGTACGGCACCAAAGCGGCGCACCACCTGGCGGTAGAGCTGCCAGACGCCATCCGGCACCTGGGACCCATGATTATCCAGCAGGAAATCGCCCTTATCCAGGTGGCCCGCCAGGTGCAGCTGGCGAACACATCCCTGAGGGATCCCTTGAATGTACTCTTCGGCGGAAAAGCCGTGATTGAACGCGCTGACAAAGACGTTGTTCACGTCGAGCAAGAGGGCACACCCGCTCTCGCGCACCAGCGCCGCCAAGAACTCCCACTCCGTGAGCGTGCTCTCGGCGTACTCAACATAGCTCGACACGTTCTCCAACAGGATCTGCTGACCCAGGATGTCCTGCGCCTCACGAATCCTCGCGGCAACATGGCTCAGCGACTCTTCCGTAAACGGCAGCGGCCACAGATCGTGGCCATAGTGCTTGCCGACGCGACCAAAGCACAGGTGGTCGCTGACCCAGCTCGCCTCGAGCTCCGCCGCCAAGCGGCGCAAGCGCTGCAAAAACTCGCGGTCCAGGGGCGCCGCACCTCCCACGGACAAGGAAACGCCGTGGAACGCGATGGGCGAGTCCTGACGCACGCGCTCGATGACCTTGCGCGGCCGTCCCCCACGATCGATGAAGTTCTCAGTGATGGCCTCGATTAGCCCGAGGGACATCCCGCTCTGCAGCACTTCAGGGTAGTGCTTGGTGCGGAGTCCGACGCCGTGCTGGGGTGTTTGAGAATGGGCCATTACCGTATGGAAACTAAGTTAAGCGGCCCGGTCGGGGGATGACCAGAGCCGCTCGCCAGGAGGACCTAGTTAAGCTTGACTCAGATGACAGTGCCGCCAGCGGCGGTGCAGTCGCCCTCGGTGGGGACCTCGAGGAAGCCTTGGCCGGCGCACTCGTTCTGGCCCGCACAGGCGTGATCCGCACCTTCGCAGGAGCTCTGACCAGCGCACTCGTTGATGCCCTGGCACTTCACGTTCGCGGTCGTTTCCGTGCGAGGAGTTCCGCCGAGTTCCGCGCACTTCTCAGGCGTGACGCTGATCCAGCCCTGGCCCTGACACTCATTGAGGCCTTGGCAGGAGCTCTTGCCATCGACGCTCTCGCACTCAGATTGGCCCTTGCACTCGTTGGCGCCGTCGCACTTGATGGTGGCAGCGCTGCTGCTGCCGGGATTCTCATCGTCAGAGTTGCTACAGCCAGCGGCAAGCAAGAGGGCGGCGACGCTGGTGGCGATGGTGACAGTCTTTGCATTCATGATTTCAAACCTCCTCAAGCACCGCGAGCGGTGCCCCCGCGCCTCGGCGCGTTCAACGACGCGTCGGCGAGACGCATGATCCAAGTCGCGCCAGAGGCGCGAACGACATTCCAACCCGAGCCAGAGCAGCACTGGCCGCTCCGGGTTCATGGATGCGTCGATACGGAGGCGCCCCGAGCCTGGTTACACGGGCGGCTTCACTTTTTTCCGCTGCCCCACTTGCGAGGGCACACACGGCGATTTTCCGCGGATTTTTTGGGGGTAGGGATCAACCCACGAAGGCGCGGGCATTGCGGAACAGTTGCAGCCACGGGCTCACGTCGGCGTCCCACTCGCGGGGGCGCCAAGACAGCTGCACGCCACGGAACACGCGCTCTGGATGCGGCATCATCAGCGTCACGCGGCCGTCACGACTGCAGAGCCCCGTGATCCCGCGGGGTGATCCGTTGGGGTTTTGAGGATACAGCGACGCTTGATCGCCGCTCGGCGTGCAGAAGCGCAACCCAACGAGCCCCGAGCTGTCCAGGGACTGGAGGGCTGCTTCGTCCGTGACTTCGACCCGCCCTTCACCATGGGCCACAGCGATCGGGATGCGACTGCCAGCCATGCCTCGGAGCAACACGGACGGCGACTCTTCCACCCGCACCAGGCTCAAGCGCGCCTCGAACTGCTCTCCCAGGTTCTTCACGAAGCGCGGGAAGTGCGCTGCGCCTGGGATGATGCCCCGCAAGTTGCTGAGCATCTGACAGCCGTTGCACACGCCCAGGGTGAAGGTCTCTTCGCGCTTGAAGAAGCGCGTGAAGCCCTCGCGCGCGCCTGCGTTGAACAGGATGCTCTTGGCCCAGCCCTCACCCGCGCCGAGCACGTCCCCATAGGAGAAGCCGCCACACACCGCGAGCCCACGGAAGCTATCGAAGTCGACCTTGCCGGCGAGCACGTCGCTCATGTGCACATCTACCGCACGGAAACCGGCGCGCACGAAGGCCGCCGCCATCTCCACCTGGCCATTCACGCCTTGCTCCCGCAGGATGGCCACCCTGGGCCGCTCGCTGCTCGCAGAAACGGCAGCGCGCGCGACGTCCTCGAGCGGATCGAAGCTGAGCGTAGCGGTGAGCGGCGCTGGCACCTCGGCGCTCACCAGCTCGAGTTCCGACTTGACCACATCCGCGTTGTCCCGCAGCTGCTGCATGCGACTGCTGGTCTCCGACCAGATGCGCCGGAGCGCGTGGCGCGGCGCGCTGAACAGCACCTGCCCAGCGAGCTTGAAGCTCAGGCTGCCGACAGCCGTTGGCTGACCCAAGGCGTGACACACATCGCCAAGGCCGTGGCGCTCGAAGACTTCGTCCACGGCCAAGGCATCGCTCTTGCGGATCTGCAGCACGGCGCCCAGCTCTTCGTTGAAGAGCGCGCGCAGAGCACGCTGCTGCGTGTCACTCTCGCGGAGCTTGGCCGCTGCCGCGTCGAGGGACACCTCAACGCCGCACCCGGCGGCGAACGCCATTTCGCACAAGGTCACGAACAAGCCGCCATCGCTGCGATCGTGGTACGCCAAGAGCAGGCCCTGAGCATTCAGCTCCTGAATTGCCGCAAAGAAATACTTCAGCTTGGCAGCGTCATCGACGTCCGGCGCGCCGCTGCCGACGTGACCATACACCTGGCACAGCGCTGAGCCACCCAGGCGGCACGCGCCGGCTCCAAGGTCCACCAGCAAGAGCGCCGTCTCGCCTTCATCCGTGCGGAGCTCCGGAGTCAGGTGCTTTCGCACATCGCTCACCGGCGCGAACGCCGACACGATGAGCGACAGCGGAGCGGTCACGCTCTTCTGACTCTGCTCGCCGGTCTCGCCGTCGACCTCGGTCCACAGCGTGCGCATGCTCATGGAGTCTTTGCCTACGGGAATGGTCAAGCCTAGAGCAGGACACAGCTCGAGCCCCACGGCTTGCACGGCGTCGTAGAGCGCCGTGTCTTCACCGGGGTGCCCGGCCGCGCACATCCAGTTCGCGCTCAGCTTCACGCGCTCGAGCGACTCCACCGGCGCCGCCGCCAGGTTGGTGAGCGCCTCACCTACCGCCATGCGCGCGCTGGCCTTGGCGTCCAGGAGCGCCACGGGCGTGCGCTCCCCCATGCTCATCGCTTCACCGGCAAAGCCCGTGTAGTCGTTCAAGGTGAGCGCGCAGTCAGCCACTGGCACCTGATACGGGCCGACCATCTGATCGCGCGCAATCAGCCCCGTCACCGTACGGTCCCCGATGCTGATGAGGTACGTCTTGTCCGCCACGCTGGGCAACGCCAGCACACGGCGTGCGGCCTCCTCCAGCTTGATGCTCGCGAGTTCAAAATCAGTTCCGCGCGGCTTCGGTCGCTGCACGTCGCGGGTCATCTTGGGCGGCTTGCCGAACAGCACCTCGAGGGGTAAGTCGATGGGGCGATTGTCGAAGCGCTCATCGCTGAGCAAGAGGCGCTCTTCGCGCGTCGCCACACCGACCACGGCGTAGGGGCAGCGCTCGCGCTTGGCGATGCGCTCGAACTCTTCGAGGCGCGCCTTGTCGAGGGCCAGCACGTAGCGCTCTTGCGCCTCGTTGCACCAGATCTCCAAGGGGGAGAGCCCGGGTTCGGCGTTCGGTACGCGACGTAGCTCGAAGTCCGCACCGCGGTCGCTGTCGTGGACCAGCTCCGGCAGCGCGTTGGAGAGGCCACCCGCGCCAACGTCGTGGATGCTCAGGATCGGGTTCGCATCTCCCAGCGCCCAGCAGCGATCGATGACCTCCTGGCAGCGACGCTGCATCTCGGGGTTGTCGCGCTGTACGGAGGCGAAGTCCAGGTCAGCGTGGCTGCTCCCGGAGGCCATGCTGCTGGCCGCGCCACCCCCGAGGCCGATCAGCATGGCCGGTCCTCCAAGCACCACGATCGGCGCGCCCTCTGGGATCTTCTCTTTCAGCACGTGTGCCGGACGCACGTTGCCGAGGCCGCCCGCCAGCATGATCGGCTTTGTAGCCGCGCACCTCGCTGGACCCGTTTACGTGGGGAAACGCGACCTCGAGGCTGCGCATGTAGCCGAGGATGTTCGGGCGGCCGAACTCATTGTTGAATCCAGCGCCGCCCAGCGGGCCTTCCAGCATGATGTCCAGGGCGCTGACGATGCGCTCCGGCTTGCCCACGCCGGTGGCCTCCCAGGGCTGCTCGAAACCAGGGATGCGCAGGTTCGACACGGAGAAACCGGTCAGTCCCGCTTCTGGGCTTTGCGCCTCTGCCCGTTGCGCCCTCATCGCGAATCTCTCCCCCCGATCCCGTTGAAGCGCCGGGATACGGAGAAATGGCGGTGGGGTGGTTGTGGGTCTCGACCTTCATCAAGACGTGGGTGGGTTCCTCCACGCTGATGTACTCGGCGCTGTTTGGATCCGCAAAGAAACGCGCCGCCGGGCTACCCTCCATCACCGCCGCGTTGTCGCTGTAGGCGCTGAGCACATGCTCCGGCGTGACGTTGTAGGTGTTCTGGATCATCGCGAACAGCGAGTGTGCCTGCGCTTCACCGTCGATCAGCCAGTCAGCCTTGAAGATCTTGTGGCGGCAGTGCTCGCTGTTGGCCTGAGCAAACATCATCAGCTCGATGTCGCTCGGGTCGCGCCCAAGCTCACCGAACGCGTTCACCAGGTAGTCGATCTCGTCCTCTGCCAGGGCGAGGCCAAGCTCCTGATTGGCGCGCACCAGAGCGCTGCGCCCCTGTTCCCGCACGGGAAAGCGGTTGAAGGTGTTCGCTGCCTGGTGCGCGAACAGGCTGACCAGCTCCTGATCACTGCCAAACACCACCTGGGTCATGCGATCGTGGAGCAATGCGTCCACCGCCGCGACCTCCGCCTCGGAGAGCGAACCTTCCAGGCTGTAGCAGATCCCGCGCTCGAGGCGCTCCAGGCCCTGCAAGCCGCAAATCAGCGCGATGTCCGTGGCCTTGCTCGACCAGGGCGAGATCGTCCCCGGGCGCGGCACCACGATACGTTTAGTTCCGTGCGGATTTTTCTGGGGGAGAGTAGGGCCGTAGACCAACAGGGCCTGCAACGTCTCGAGCTGGGATGCATTCAAGGCGTCGCGCGTCACCAGGTACGCCACGTGGACGAACTCCGCGTACACCCCGCCGAGACCCGGCGCGACGCTCATGGCCTCTGCGAGCAGTCGCTCGGTGCGAAACGCCGAAAGCGCCGGTTGGCCGGGTAATACCAGCACCCGACTCGGGTCGGCGCCGTGCACGGCTTGGCTGACTTCACTCAGGAAGTACGGAGTGGACGACGGGCGCTGAGCGCCGGGAGCAGAGGGGCGCGCTGAGTCAGTCACGGCGCCGCCTTACACCATCGGGGCGGAGCCGGCCACCCAGCGCAGCGCCAATCGCTCGGCGGATGCTTCAGCCTGCCTGGTGGCAGCCATCGCGCTGGTTACACGGCGGCAACACGGGCCACACACCGACAGCCGCGCTACACATCGGCGCGATGCATTTGCCCACTCCTACCCGACGCGATCTCGAACGGGCGGAGGCGCGAGCGCTGGCCGTCGCTACATGCTTCGCCCTGAGCGCGCGGCTCGATCCAGAGGTGGCGACGACCTGGCACCTCGCGGGTGAGCACGCTGGTCGGCCCATCGAGATCGAGCTTGGCTCACCACGCTTGCGTCGCTGGGGCGCGCGCGCCGTGACCCACTGGCTGCACCTCACGCTGCACGAAGCGACCTGGCTGCCCGTCGACGCTGAGCTACGCCCGGCGTCGCGCAACGTGTGGCAGTGGCGAGAGGGCGAGCCGGGCGAGGCGCCTCACTTGCGCGTGCGTCATGGGGAGCTGGGCGTCTTGCAATACCTGCTGCTCCCCGAGTCGCTGCACCCAGATGCGCTCTCGCGGGCTGAGCACACACTGCGGAGCCTACCCAGGGACGTCTCATGGTTCAGGGCAACCCACGACGGCTGGGAGATGCGCGTGAGCCAGCTGGACGAGGCGACGCCGCCCGAGGAGGTGTTACAGCGCCTGGCCGCGTGGCGGGGGATGCAACGGCTCAGCTAGCTCGAGCGCGCTCAAGGCGTGCTTCGTAGAACAGCGCACCCGCCATGCACACCGCGAAGAACAGCGACGCGCCGAAGGTGCCGAGCGCGAGGCCGCCAGCGTCCTGAGACTTCGTCAGCAAGTCGCCAAAGGTGGCGCCGAAGGGGCGCGTCAACACGAACGCCAACCAGAACAACACCACCTTGGATACGCGGGTGAAGTAGTGCGTCAGCGCGAGCGCAATCAACACCCCTCCGATGATCAGCGCACTCTTCAGAAAGCCGATCTCCAGCTCATCTGACAGGTAGTCACCTGCGGCGGTGCCCAGCGTGTTCGCGATCAAGAACGCGACCCAGTAGTACACCTCGGCGCCGGCGGTCTCGATGCGCTCCACGGAGAGCGAGCGCTCGCGCCAGTACCAGACGCCGAGAGTGAGGAGTAACAACCCGAGGAGCACCGCCGAGCCGACGGCGTAGCCAAGTCCCAAGGTGCGATCGATGAAGTCCGAGACGGCAGTGCCGAGGATCGCCGTTGCCGTGAACACCGCCCAGTAGGAGAGCGACGTGTAACGCCGCAGCGCGAGCTTCACCCCGAGCAGCACGAGGAACGCCGCCAGGAACATCAGGATGGTAGTGCCGTACCCGAGCTTGAGCGTCATCGAGAACATGTCCGCGCCCGTCTCACCCAGAGTCGTCGAGGCGATTTTGATCACCCAGTAGACAAACACCACGTGGGGCACGCGGTTCTGGAGCTGCTTCATCGCACTATCGGGCACCGACTCGCTCAAACTCATGGCCACGGGGCGCTCCTGGTTTGCACTTGGGGGGAGACGCTAAGAAACCCAACAGCGGTTCCGCGCGAATATGCACGGAACCGCTGACCCCTACGGAGTATTCGCGTCTGGGAGGCGCGAGCAAAGAAAAAGCCTCAGTCGGCTTCCTCTCCGTCGTCGCAACCGCCGAGCACGGAGGGTGCATTGTGCTCAGCCACGGCCATCGGACCCTCGCCAGAGGCGTCTTCGACGTCGACGCAGGCCGCACCGGTAGCGACATCGACCCCGTTTTCGCACTCCATGTCACCGTCCGACGCATCGGGCGCATCGGTGCACGCTGCGCCGGTGGTTGCATCGACACCGTCCACGCACTCGCCGTCTCCATCGGAGACGTCTTCCGCGTCGGTGCAAGCAGCGCCGGTGTTCACGTCGACCCCGTTCTCACACTCTCCGTCGTTCGCGCCGTCCTCGCACTGCACATCGCCTTCTTCGTCGACGCACGGCGCGCCCGTCGTCGCGTCGACCCCGTTCTCACACTCACCGTCAGCCGACGTAACCTTGAAACCCGTAGCGGGAAGCGCACCGTAGTAGGTGACCATGCCCAGGTTGGCTACCGCGCCACCGGACTGAACATCGATCCACTGACCGAGGCTGGCGTCGACGCGGGGGAACACAACCGGTACCTCACTGTTCGCCAGGGTGACTCCCAGCCGATACTTGTGTCCCTTCTTTAGATCGAGCTTGAAGCGGCCGCTCGAGTCGAGGCCGACCCCGACGAGGTGACCCGTTTCATCCTGGGCCACCACTTGACTCACCGCGCTCGGATAACTCGTGACCGAGAGCTGCCCACTGACCGTCGATGTCGATTTCCCCGCGGGTTCGCTGGAGCAAGCAACGGCAATCCCAGCGATCATGCAACATCCCAAAAGCTTCTTCACACCCATAGTTCCTCCACGCCGGCTGTTTGGTGGCGTCGAGGGGGAATGCCCGTGCGCTGGCGGATCCTTCAGTCGTCGGGACGATTCGCGAAGCGTGTGGTCTAGAGGCGTGAAATAACGACCGTGATTGAAGGCATCCGGTCCCAGCGGGCAATCCACGAAGTGAGCCGCAAATCCCTCAGCGGCTTCGTCGCCTTCATGAGCCTGTGTCTAATGCTAGCCGCGCCCCTGCGCGCACACGCCGAGCCCTCGCGAGATGGCGACGCGTGCGATGGTCCGAGCATTCGCGCCGATGTCGAGCTCGACGGAGTGTGGCTGAGTGCACTGCGGGACGCGAAGCGGCACCTCGCAGCCCAGGCGAATACCGACACTTGCGCGGAGATCGCGGTCAATGCTCACACAAAAGGCGTGGAAGTCAGCGTCCGCCTACGTGACGGCAGGCGGGCGACGCGAGTGATCGAGTCGCCGGGGGACCTGAGCAACGCCCTCGAAAGCCTCACCGTCGTTCCAGAGCCACTTCCGAAGGCGCCCTCAGACAGCAGCGGGACGACTGCAAGCAGCGCCGACGCTCCCGCTGCGGCGACCAAGCCCAATCCCCCGAGGAAACAATTTTCCACACTGGACGAAGGGCGAGTCGAGCCGCCACCCGAAGCCGCCCCACCCCACGCTGGGGAGGTCGTGCGCACCGACGTCGAGGTCGGCCTCGGCCCGGCGCTCGCGCTCAGCGTCTCGCCCAGCTACCTCGGCTACGGCGCTGGCGCTCACGCGCTGGTGGAGCGCGACCACTGGGTCCTCCAGACCCGCTTCGTGTGGCACATCGAAGACCGCGGCACCGGGCAAGCGTTGCCGTCGGGATTCAACATGCAGCAGCTCCAGCTCGGCGCTGGGCTTGGCCGCCGCATGGAGCTACGCCCTCTGTTGCTCGACGCACTGCTCGGCGCGAACGTCAACGTGATCAACCAGGAAGCATTTGGGGCAGATCCCGAAGGGATCGGCGGGGCCTACGGTGACCTCAGCCTGAGCGCTGGCCTGCGACTCGCGGCCCCTGCGGAGCGCGGAACTCGCTTCTTCGTCGCCACGACCGTCGATGTGTTCCCCGGCAGGCTTGGTCGCGAGGAACGCGTGGATGAAGGCTTGCCGCAGCTTCCTCCGGTCGCTCTAACCCTCGAGTTCGGCGCAAGCTGGAGCGTGTGGTGAGCGCACCTCTGAAAGCGCAGCTCAAGCTCGTGCCAAGCGAACCCAGAGCCGAGACGGTTGAGAATGACGCGGAGCTGCTGCGCCAGGTCGCGGCCGGAGATCTCGAGGCCCTCGGCCAGCTCTACGACCGCTATTTCCCTGCGGTTTTAGCGTTCTGCCGCAGGGCAGCCGGGCAGGACGCTGAAGACCTCGCTCAAGAGACATTCCTCACCGCGGTGCGCGCCGCCCCGAACTACGACGGGCGCGACGTGTGCCGACCGTGGCTGCTGGGCATCGCTGCGCGCTGCGTTTTGCACAAGCGCCGCAGCTTTGCCCGCTTGCAGGCGCTCTTGCAGCGTTTTGCCCAGGGTGCACCGGCGGTCCAACACCCAGATCCCGACCTCACGCGGCGCCTCGAACAAGCCCTCGGCGAGCTCCCCGCGACGAAGCGCGTCGTTTTGATCCTCGCGGAAGCCGAAGGGCTCACTGGGGAAGAAATCGCTAAACAACTAGGCATCCCGGTTGGCACGGTGTGGACTCGGCTGCACCACGCCAAGCGCCAACTCAGAGGTCTCCTCGGAGAGGAGTGGACATGAAATCGTGTGACTCCCAGTGGCAAACCGAAGCGCTTCTGGAAGGGCGCCTGAGCGGCAAGGCTCTACGCAGTGCTGAGCGCCACCTGGAGTCTTGTGACAGCTGCCGCCGGCACCATCAGCAGGCCGTGCAGATCCGAGACGGACTGAAGGAACTAGGTGGCGGACAACCCTCCGAGCTCGACCTCAGGCGAGGCAGACAACGCCTGCTAGCGGCCGCAAACCAGGGTCGACTGCAACCGAGTGCGCGTTCCTCGCGCCGCAAGCTCATCCTGGCAGCCGCCGTCTTCATGCTGGCAGGGGTGCTCTGGGTCCGCATCGGTACTCGTCTTCCGTTTCCCCACGAAACCACCTCATACAGCGTCGAGATCGAAGCTTCGGCCGGCGCGGAGTACGCTCGCTCGACCGTGGCCGAGCGTGAGTTGGTCAACTTGGAGCAGGGCGAGCTCAAGGTCAGCGTCGTCCACGGCAGCGGGGAGCGCACGCTCCTCGTGCGCACTCCAGATCTCGAGATCGAAGACCAGGGCACGGTGTTCAGCGTGCGAGTCGAGCAGCGTAAGACGGTATTCGTGCGCGTCGAAGAGGGGCGCGTGGCGTTGCGGGGTGCTGGGCCACGGCCGGTGTTGATCGAAGCCGGCGACTCGTGGTCACCAACACAAGCGGTCACCGCTGCCAAAGAGCACCAGAAAGGCAGCGACGCGGTTGGGGTGGCCCCAGAAGCGCACGAAGCAAAGCCTGCTCCAGCTGACGCGGATGCGCCGCACATCGCCCCTTCAGCGGCACCAAAGCTTCACCCGTCGGCGAGCTCCGCAGCAGCGACCGCAGACTCGGACTTCGAAGTCGCGATGCGCGCGTTCCGGGGAGGCAGCTGGAGCCAGGCTGCTCAGCTGTTCGCTGCGTTCGAAGCGCAGCATCCCAACAGCAGGCGCTCAGAGGACGCAGCCTACTTGCGCGTCGTTGCACTTCAGCGCTCCGGGCAGAGCGCCCAGATGCAGGCTGCGGCGCGCACGTATCTAGCGCGCTATCCGAACGGATTCAGAGCCAAAGAAGTCCAGGCGCTCAGCGCCTCCAAATAGCCGTGCCCCAGCGCCAGGTCCCTGGCAGACTCGCGCCATGACGCAGTCCTTCACTCGCATGGATCAGTCCACCACCGAGCAGTGGATGGAAATTGGGCGCCAAACCTTCGGTAACCAACCGCGCGTCGCCGAAAAGGTGCTTGGCATGCTGCGCGAGCTCGCAACCATCAGCGATGGCTTTGCGGTGGACCAGCTGGTGCACGCGCTGCAGACAGCGACCCGAGCGGAGCGCGCCGGAGCCGACGAGCAGGTGATCGTGGCCGCGCTGTGCCACGACATCGGCAAGCTGATCAGCGTAGCGAATCACCCCGCCATCGCCGCGGAGATCCTCAAGCCCTATGTCCGCGAGGAAGTGTACTGGATGATCTTGGTGCACCAAGATTTCCAAGGCAAACACTACTACGAGCTCCTGGGCAAGGACCCCGACGCCCGCGCGAAGTACACCGGCCACGACTCCTTCGAGCTAGCAGCGAAGTTCGCCGACGACTGGGACCAGACGGCGTTCGACCCCGACTACGAGAGCTTTCCGCTAGAGCATTTCGAGCCCATGGTGCGCCGGGTGTTTGCGCAGCCGAGCAGTTACTGAGCTTCAGGAAAGCGCAAAGTCGAAGCGCGCCACTTCGGATGCGTACGTCGAGTCGTCCAGGTTCATGATCAACGAGCGATCGATGAATGGATCGATCTCGTTGTATGGATCCCCAGGGAAGTAGAGCTGGGTCGTCAACAGGCGCTTGCCAGCCGCGCTCAGTTTGACGTGGATGTGCGCCGGGCGATACTGCGCGCCATTCAGGTAGTGCCCTGGGTGAATCGTGTTGAAGCTGTATTTGCCTTCGGCGTCAGTCTGAACCTGGCCTCTCAGCTCGAAACCGGAGTTGTCGTAGGCGCCCGCGGCGTTTGCCTGCCAGATGTCGAGCGTCGCGCCGGCGATGGGGCGACACTTCGCGTCTCGCACCACGCCACGCACCACAAGAGCGCGCCCCTTTTCCTCGCGGTTGAGCTGCCCTGAGAGCGGCGCACCGGCTTTGTAGAAGGGCCCTTCGATGTTGGGCGCAGTCGCTTCGCACACTGGCTCAGCTGCGTAGGAGCTCTGCGCCTGAGCGATCTGCGGCTGATAGCCCCGCGGCCGACGTGTGAGTGGCAGCATCCCACTCGTGCTCGGTTGGGGGTGAGGACCACCGGTCTGAGATCGAGCACAGGCGCCAAGCACCAGGCTCCCTCCAACGGCGAGCGTGGCCTCGAGGAGTTGTCTACGGGTATGACGGCTTTGCGGTTTCACACCGACTGAACGCAGCCATCGACCAGGTGGCGCAGACTTTCTTTGCGCCACCTCAAGAAAGCTACTGAAACGCCGGACCCGGCATGTAGCTGCCAGCCGCTGAGACTGCGGGCGCCGAGGGTGGAGCTGGCTGCGCACTGAGCGCCGAAGCGGCCTTGCGCGGAGCAACTCGCGGCACAGCTGGCTTTTCAGGGGTGCTCGTGAGGGCGCCTTCGAGATCCTTCTGTAGGGCCGCGTCAGGCACCTCGAGCGCCAGCGCCAGCTTGAGCGCACGGCGCAGCACGAACTCTCCACTGTCTCGCTGACCCTGAGCGAGCAGCGCCTGACCCTGAGCGAGCTGAATCAGAACCGCCTGACGGTGACTCGTGCCGAGGATCTTCTCCACCACGACAGCCGCCGCTTCGAGCTCGGCGAGGGCAGGCTGCGGTTGATCACGGCGCAACAGGAGCAGACCCAGGTTGTAACGCGCCAGGGCACCCTCGAGCCCTTCGAAGCCTTGCCCGGAATCTATTGCCTCGCGGTAATACTTCTCAGCGCGTTCGGGCCGTTCGGTCGCCGCGTACAGCAGACCCAGGCTGTTGAGCGTGCGGGTCACCGCTGGGTGCTGCTCGCCGAACGCCTTGCGTTCGATCCCGAGCGCTTGCTCGTACAGTGCCTGAGCGCGCGCTGGCTGCCCCATCAAGAGCGACGCGCGCGCTCGGTTGTGCAGATGACGCGCGATGCCAGGATGCTGTCTTCCGAGCTTTGCTTCATCGATGCTCTGGGCCTGCTCATGTAACTCGAGGGCCTGCTTGTAGTCGCCTTGGGCGCGCGCCAGATTTCCCAGGTTGGTGAGCACGCGCGCCACAGCCACGTCACGCTCACCGAGCTTTTTTTTCCGCACGCGAATGGCAGCGTCAAGCGCCGCGCGGGCCTCGGGGTAGCGCCCCGCTGCTGTGAGAACGACACCGAGCGTATTGTTCAGGCTCGCTTCGAGCAGTGGATCGGCAATGGAGCTCAACAGGTTCTTCGCGTGGTCGCAGCGCTGCTCGGCTTCCTTCAGGCGCCCGGCGGAGCTCGCGATGCCTGCCAGGGTCAGCCACGCCGTCGCCTCCAGGCGCTGGTCACCGGCACGCTGCGCGGCGCCTAGCGCGGACATGCCGGATTGCTCTGCGCGCTTGAACCGCCCAAGCTCCCACTGGCCGCGCGCCAGGAGCTCCTGGCTCTGCGCGACCAGCGCGCCGCGCTCGAGCTCTTTGCTCCGGGTCACGAGTTCACTCGCGGCTTGCAGTCGCGCTGGGGTCCAGGCGTTGCTTGGAGCGTCGAACGCAATCAATTCCTCACGGAACTTTACGACGCCTTCGGGCTCCGCTACCTCGGAGGCGACTGCCCTCACCCCCCGATCCTGAGGCGAACCGAAATACCAGGACATCACGAGCCACGCCACAACGGCGCACGCGGCTACCAACGCAACAGCCAGGTAGACACGAGACGTGCGCTCGGGAGGCGACTCGAGCGCGCTCAGGAGCTCGCTCAGGCTCGCGAAGCGCTCAGCCGGATCGATCGCCAGCCCGCGCCGCAGAGCGCTCTCGACATGCGGAGCGACATTCGCCGGCATGCTGTCCGGAGGCGACTTCAAGCGCTCGCGCAGTTCATCCAGCGTCGTAGCAGGAAACGGCTTTGCTCCCGCGAGTGCTTCGAACAGCACCACGCACAGCGCGAACTGATCGCTGGCCGCGGCCACCGTTTCCCCACGGAGTTGTTCAGGCGCCATGTAGCCCGGAGTACCGATCAGCTTGCCCGGTAGCACCATCGAGTGGCTCAGATCGATGGGTGCGTCGTCGCTCGGCGGCAGCGCACCCAGCGCGAGCCCAAAGTCCGTGATCTTGGCGTGACCCGCCGAGTCGAACAAGATGTTCTCCGGCTTCAAGTCCCGATGGACCAAGCCAGCGCGGTGCGCTGCCTCCAAGCCGCGGGCCACTTCGCTCAGGCGGGCGAGGACCTCAGTGGCCGGGGGCGCTTTGGCCAACCATTGCCGCAGGGTATCGCCCTCGAGCAGCTCCATCGCGAGGAAGGCTTCTCCCGAATCGAGGCGCCCCACGTCGAACACCGTGGCAACGTGGGGGTGCGCTAGCCTGGCCATCGCCCGCGCCTCCTCTTCGAGGTGCTCGGGCAAGACGTTCGAACCTCTGAGCAGTTTCAGCGCCACATCACGATCGAGGCGCAGATCGTGGGCCCGCCACACCACACCAAACGCGCCGCGCCCCAGCTCCTCCAGCAAGCGGTAGCGGCCAAGCTCTTCACCCGCTGCGTGCGCCGTGGTGCGCGTATCGAGCCGAGCCAGCGTCAGCACCAGCTCACGACACAGCGCGCAGTCATCCAGGTGTTCATCGACCGCCGCGAGCGCCGCGCCGTCGAGGCGCCCGGACATCAGATCCAGGGCCAGCTCTTCCTCGAGGCAGGCGCTCATCACGCCGAGTGTACTCCGAGCAGGCAGCGCTCGCTCCGCTCGTCGCAGGCGTCGCGTGGTACTCTCGCCGCGTGTCCAAGGCCCTCACGCGAGCCCAGGAGGCGCTGCCACAGCTGCAGGCGGAGCCCGCGCGTTTCGACGCGGTGCTCGCGCGTGTGTGTCAGCGCAAGGCGTGTGAAGCAGACGCGCTCAGTGACGACGGCCTCGCTGAGGTGCTGCTGGTGGCGGCGCTCATGGATCACAATCCAGCCGCGCAGCACTACTTTGAGCGCGCGATCCTGGACGTGATCGCGCCGGCGCTCGGGCCGATGAAGCTCGGTAGTGAACTGACCGAAGACATCCGCCAGCAAGTCGCCGAGAAGCTCCTCGTACCTCAGGACGGCGTGCTGCTCCTCGAGCGCTACGCCGGGGATGGTCGCCTGCGCGGCTTGGTCAAGGTGATGGCGGTGCGGAGCGCCATCAGTCACACCCGCAAAGCCAAGCCGGAGCGCGCCGCCGATCTGAGCGAGCTGCAAGCGGGAGACATCGAGTGGGAGCTCGAGCGGCTCAAGCTCGGCTACCGCGACGCCTTCAGGCAGGCGTTTGCGGCGGCGCTCGCGTCCCTCTCCATGCGGGATCGCAACATCTTGCGTCTGCATCACTTCGGGGGCCTCAACGTGGAACAAGTGGGGGAGATCTATGGAGTGCATCGCGGGACCGCCACGCGCTGGATCGCGCGCATCCGCGAGGATCTACTCAAGGCGACCAAGGCGCAGCTCGCTGGCGAGCTCGGCTTGACGGCCCTCGACGTGGAGTCCGTGATGCGCCTGATCCAGAGCCAGCTCGACGTCAGCGTCGAGCGGCTCCTGGATACGCAGAGCGAGCGCCAAGGCGGCTAGCTGTCGCTGCGATGACGACTGGTGATCACCCAGCCCTCGTCCGTGTAGGCGACCCCGAGCACCAGGGGCTTCGACACCTGCTTGAGTTTGACCGTGGCTTGACCGTGGGTCCTTGCCTCATCGAGCTTCACGCTCACGGACTCGACGCGCTCATCCAGTCCGACGTCCCGCAAGAAGTCGTAGACCTGCATCAGGGCAAAGTCCTCGGGGCCACCGCAGGCGGCAGCTGGCCGGGCGCTCGCGAGCAGCAGGCACAGGGAAAGAGCGGCGAAAATCGTGCGAAAGAATCGAGTCATCGTGGGTTCCTCCAGGGCTGTTGCGGACTGAACGCAGCCGCCGCCCAGGTGGCGCACACTTTTTTCGATCTTCCTTGCTCGCTCATCGGGACGCCTCGAGTAGCTGCTTCAGGAGCGCCAAATCCTTCAGGTTCGCGCGCCGCATCGCGCTCTGCATCAGCGGCGCCATCAGGCCCTTGAAGCCGCTCGGCTCACCGCGGTTCCGCAGACGCATCAGCGTACCCTGCCCCGCCGCCTCCCAGCCGTAGCTGGTTTCCATGGGGAATGGGCCTTCCGCGGTACGCATCACGAGCCGCGCCTCAGGCTCGTACTCCACGATCTCGTAGGTGTAGGCCATGCGTCGCCCGAGGAAATGGGCCACGAACGCGACCCGAGCCCCGACACGCACTCCCGGCTGCGAGCGCCACTCGACGCTCTTGATGTTCGCGTACCAGCGCGGCGCGTTGTCTGGGTCCGCGCTGAATGTGGCGACCTCCTCGAGGGGCCTCTGGATCAGCGTCTCGGTCTGTACGTCCACGAACACGATTCGCTGCTTGTAACTCGGAACGTCCGAGAGACAATAGAGTCGTATCGATGACAGATTGGCCCAAACTTGGGACAATAGACCCAGCAGACATGCTCGCCTTCGCTGCCGTAGCCGAGCACGGGAGCTTCAGCGGAGCCGCCCGCAGCCTCGGCATCCCAAAGCAGACCCTCAGTCGGCGCGTGGCGCGCCTCGAAGCGCAGCTCAACGTCCGGCTCCTGCAGCGGACCACGCGCCAGATGTCTCTGACCAGCGTCGGTCAGAGCTACGCAGCGCGCTGTCAAGAGATCGCACGACTCAGCGCGGAGGCCAACGCCCTCGCCATCGACTCGGAGGTGCATCCGCGCGGCAAGCTGCGGGTGACCGCGGACCCGCTGCTCGGCGAGGCATTCGTCGCGCCGCTGGTCGGAACCTACCTGGAGCTGTTCGGCGACGCACAGGTCGAGCTGCTGCTCACCTCACGCAAGGTCGACCTGGTGCAAGAAGGCTTCGATGTCGCGTTTCGTGTAGGCAGCCTCGCGGACTCAGACTTGATCGGACAACGCCTGGGTAGCGCCAAGGTGCGCTACTGCGCCGCACCGAGCTACGCAGGCTGCCGCCGACTGAAGACCCCTGAGGACCTGGCGAAGTGCGCTTGCCTCGCGGTGCACCACGCTGGTCCCTTGAGCTGGCCATTTCCTCAAGGTAATACCCTGACGCCAGTGCAGATCCAGCCGCGCCTGAGCAGCACCAGCTTCAATGCAGTGCGTGACGCGACCTTGGCTGGCCTCGGGGTCGCGCTGCTTCCGGAGTTCGCCTGCGCCCCCTTGCTCGAGGCTGGGTTGCTCCGCGACGTCCTCGGTCGCTCGCTGGAGGTGGGTTCGATTTGGCTCCTCCACACCCAGCGCGGCCTGCTGGCCCCAAGGGTCACGGAGTTTCTGCGTCTCGCCCGGGAAGCCGCGTCCAAGGCAACCTGGCGCGCCTAGTTGCTTTTTTTGGGGGGTGAGGGCCCGCCGTGAGCCGTTTGAGAAGGCGTCGGGCACTGCCACAGCCGTGACCCAAAACTCTATGTCGCCTCAGCAGTTGAACCAGCCGGCCAATCAGCGCACCTCCCCCCCAAACCCGCACCGATTGGAAGCTCCAGCGACACGCGAGTCTACTAGCCTCGCCGCCATGAAGCGTCGTCCCTTTGCTGCCGTGCGAACGCTACTCGCCGCGTCACTGTTTCCGCTACTGGCCGTCGCGTGCGGCGGCGGGACTCCAAACCCAATCCTCTCCGACACCACGCCCACTGGCGTGGATGAAGCGCTCGGCGACGTGGACTGCGGCAAGGTGAAGGCACAGGACGCACCGGACCTGATGGGCTGGGATCCGGCGGCGCGCGCAAACCTGGACCGGATGCGCCAGCAAGGCATGGTTGCCGTGCGGTACAGCAAGAACGGCTGCGACGTGAAGCTCGAGCTGTTGCCCAACTGCAAGGTCCGCGCAGGTCGCGGCAAGCGCACCTACGCCTGGTCGCCGTACAGCGCGAACGAGACGAAGATCGCCCACAACCAGGCAGAGCTGTACGCGAAGCTACCCCTGGGCGCCGTCGGGCTCTCCGCCAAGGTGGGTGGCGAGCGCTCCCTGCGCACCGACTACATGCTGGTCGGAACGCGCAGCGTCGAGGTAGGCAAGACCATCAACACCGATCAGCTCGTGGAGTCCGACGACTGCGCCAAGGCGACGCATGTGATCACCACCATCTACTACGGTGGCTTCGCCCTCGCGTCGGGCGCGAACAAGGAAATCGAGGCTGAAGCAAGCGTCTTCGGCATGGGCGCCGGCGGCAGCCAGAAGAGCTCTCAAGAGCTGCTTGCCAACGAAGGCAACGCGGACGCTTGCAAGAAGGCCCAAGCAAGCGGTGAAGAACAACCGACGTGCAACGTGCCCTTGCGCGTGAATCTAGCTGAAATCGAGGGGCGCCAGAGCATGGCGTCGACCAGCGACGTGCAGAGCGGAGGCGGGGACACGCCGGCACGCAAGTTCTCCGGCAAGTGCCCCACGGATATGCTCCCGGTGGCGCCGGGCTCCTTCCGATTTGGTCCGCGCAAGGAGCCTTCGTCCATTGATGGGCTGTGCATCGACACGACCGAGGTCACCGCCGGCGCGTTCTTGAAGTGCGTCGAAGGTGGCCAGTGTCCACCGCCGAAGCGCACCAGCAAGGGCTGCCATTTCCGCGAGGCAGGGAAGGAAGACTTCCCCATGAACTGCGTGACGCTGGACGAGGCGACGCAGTACTGCAAGGCCCAGGGCAAGCGCCTGCCAACCGACAAGGAGTGGGAGTACTCCGCGGTGGGCCACGACGGCCGTGAGTTCCCGTGGGGCGACGGCGACGCGACGGGGAAGGCGTGCTTCGATCGCCGCCAGGAAGGCGCGTGCAAGGTTGGTTCGTTCCCCGACGGAAAGAGTTTCTTCGGCGCGCTGGACATGGGCGGCAACGTCGCCGAGTGGACCTCCACCGCCGATGGCGACTACCGCTACCTGCGCGGAGGCGACTACAGCGACACCGCGCGCAAGCTGGCGAGCGCTCTGCATGCCGAACGCAAGCGCGCCAGCATGAGCGACAAGACCATCGGCTTCCGCTGCGCGAAGTAGGCTGCCTTCCTCTGGGGCGTCGCTACTTCGCGAGCTCCCGCACCGTCTCCAGCGCGGCTTCGACGTGGCCCTTGGCGTTGAAGGCCGAGCTGAAGACGTGGCGGATGAGTCGGCCCTGATCGATCACGAAGGTGACGCGACCGTCGAAGAAGCCAAGCGTCTTCTTCACCCCGAACTGAGCGCGAACGTCGCCGCCCTCGTCAGCGAGCAGCGTGTAGGGCAGCTCGTGCTTGCCCGCGAAGCGGCCGTGGCTCTGGACGCTGTCGGAGCTCACCCCGACTACTTGAGCCCCGAGGCGTGCGAACACCTCGTGCTGGTCCCGAAACGAACACGCCTCCACGATGCACACCGGGGTGTCGTTCTTCGGATAGAAGAAGAGCACGACGGGGCCCTTCGCCGCCTGCTGGGACAGCGTCCAGCGCTCCCCCGCCTGAGTCGTCAACGTGAACTCCGGAGCCTGCTGTCCCGCCTCGAGCTGCGCCATGGCTAGCACCTCAGTCCGCCAACCCCGCCTTGTCAATCACTCGCTGGGACCAGTCCGCCAGCGTTGATTCCCCGAGGCAACTTCGTCAGACACAGCACGCACCGCCAACCGTCAACGCGACCGTCTACGAGCGCCGATCAGCCTGAAAAGCACTGAACACCGTGGCCTACCGTCAAGCTCGGCGGCCCGGAAGTGGGGTCATTCGATGGGAAATCTCGTGCTTTCAACCACTTAGCAGTCTGACAAACAACGACACTGAACACTGAACACAAAGCACTGGCGCTTTGTTCAGTGGTCGGTTAGGAATTGGGCATGCCTTGGTCCTGGGTGGCCGTGAGTGACGGTCGAGAGTTCGGCGCTGGTGTCGAACGCTCCTTGGCGAGTGCGGGCGCAAGCTCTCACTCACCTTCGGCAAACCTGCGCTCATCGAGGCTGCGCCCACCGAATGCTCACGCGCTGGCTTCTGCAGCCATGAAGACAGCACGAGAGAAAGTAGCCGCAGCCACCTCAGGATCGGTCTTCTTGCCCCCATCCGGCCCGCACCGCCGCGGCGCCGAACATCGAACATCGAGGTAGCTATGCGCGTTCGTCATTACGGTTTGTCCGCCGAGGCCGCCCCCATCGACTTTTTTGCCGATCCCGATGGGGACTGGAGCTACGAGGCGTTGCTCGAAGCCGCCGGAATCCACCCGGAGTCCGCTCCCACGGGTGTGATGATCGGAGCCTTGGGCGAGCCCTGGCGTGGTCACCCCGAGGGCGCTGCCGTCGTTAGCTTCGCCCGCGAAGGCGGTCCTCGGCTCTGCATCGTGGAGTGCCCCGCTGGTCGCCGTTCGCCTCGCGCGGCGTGAGCCTGCCGGCTCTACGTTCCAGTGAGTGCTGGTGAGTCTGCCGGGAGCGATCTAGCGTCGCCGCCATGGCGGACCCCCAGCTTCAGCAGCTCCCAGAAGATTTGCGCTCCCGCGTTGCCGAGTTGAGCGACGCGGGCAACGAGCTGACTGAAGGTGGTCAGCTCGCGGAGGCACAACAGAGCTTCGAACGCGCGCTGGCCCTTTTTCCGGAGCCCGCCGAGCAGTGGGAAGGTCGCACTGAGTTGCTCGCCGCCGTCGGAGATGTTTTATTTTCCTCCGGGAAATTTAGCGATGCACTGAGCTGGCTCGAGCGGGCTGCAAAGGCTCCCGAAGCAGAGGAGAGCGCGTGGCTCGAGCTGCGGCTCGGACAGGTGCTGCACGAGCTCGGTGATACAAGGGGCGCGCAGCACCTGGCGCGGGCACTCGAGCTGGGCGGACCTGAGCAATTCGATGATGAAGACCCGAAGTACTTCGGTGTCGCGAGCTCCCTCGTGGAGCCGCCGGCAGGTTTCGCCTCGTGGGATGAAGCTCGGCTGCCATGAGCCAGCCGTTTCGCTTCGACCCAAAGGCGCTGCGGCAGCTCGACTGCACCCCTGATGCGTTTCGCGTGAAGCGCGCCGTGCGCTTCCATGACATCGACGCCGCGGGCATCGTCTACTTCGCGCGTGTGCTGGACTACGCCCACGACACCTATTGCGAGTACCTGGAGTCGGTGGGGCACGGCTTACCCAAGGTACTCAGTGACGGCGAATGGGCGGCACCCATTGGACACGTGGAGGTCGACTATTTCGCGCCGCTGTTGTTTGGAGACGAGCTCGAGCTGGTGATTGCCCAGGCGCACCTCGACGGCAGCCGACTGACGCTGGCGCACCTGGTGACCTGTAAAGGCAAGGTGCGCTGCGTCGTTCAGACGACTCACGTCTTCGTCAGCCGTCAGGACTTCCGCCCGATCCCGATTCCGCCAGTGTTGCGCGAGCAGCTACAGCGGCTACCCCAGGCCTAGAAAGAACCGCCTGCCGCGGAGGCACGCGAGAAAAGCGCACAGCGCCTGTCGATCTGAGTCGATGGCTGCGTCGCGTGGGTGCTGGTCAATCACGGCCAGTAGTACTGGCGAGCAACCGCCTCGCTCGAGAGGAAGCCCATGACTGACCGCATCACGCTTTTTGGCCCCGCCCCCAGCTCCTACGTGCGCACGGCGCGCATGATCTGTGTGGAGAAGCACGTTGAACACAGCCTGGAGCCCGTGGACCTCGGCAGCCCAGCGCACCGTGCCTTGCATCCCTTCGCAAGGGTGCCGATCCTGCGCCACGCCAGCCTGCAGCTTTTCGAGACTCAGGCGATCGCACGCTACCTCGAACGGATTGGCAGCGGGCCCAGCTTGGTGCCCACGGCTGCTGGCGCGGAAGCCGTCGCCGAACAGTGGATCAGCGCGCTGAACTGCTACCTCTACGGCGACTTGATAAAGAGCTACGCCTTGGCGCAGTACATCTTGCCCCAGCTGCAAGGCCGCGCCGTCGACGCGGAAGGCGTGAAGGCGTCGCTACCGGCGCTGGAGCGTGGCGTCGCCCTGGTCGACAACGCCTATGACAAGGCCAAATGGCTGGCAGGTTCGGAAATCAGCCTCGCGGATCTGTTCTGGGGCCCGGTGCTCTCCACCCTCGAGATGTGCCCCGAAGGCGGCCAGCTGATCACGGACTCGAAGAACCTGCGTCGAGTGCTGGATCAGCTGAGTGAGCGTCCCAGCGCCAGGTTCCTGCGCGTCGGTTGAACGCGACGGACTAGCAGCCCGCGGCCCTCACAGCGCAGCGCGCACTGCGTCGACTACCTCGGAGATCTCGCCGGGGTTGTTTGGCCAGTGCGGCGCAAAGCGCAAGCAGCCATCTGGGGCGCTGCAGTGGATGCCGCGCTCGTTCAAGCGCTCGTGCACCTTGACGCAGTCGTGTTGATCCGAGCGGAAAGAAAGTGTGCACGAGCGACCACGCGCTTCCTTCGCGCGCAAGCTCTGAAAACCGAGGCCGACAATCGCAGGTTCCAGCTGGTCGAGGTAGCCCTGGACGTGGGTGTAGATGCTCCTCACCCCCAACCCTTGGATCACGTCCAGGCTCGCCTCCAGCGCCGCGAAGCCAGCCCCGTTGGTCATGCCCGTCTCGAACACGGCCGCGGTTTGTTTCAGCGGTCGCTCGTAGCTCAAGTGACCAGCTCCTTCGAAGAGGAAGCGCATCCCCTCTTCGTGGCTGAGCCAACCGGCGGTGTGCACCTTGAGGCGCTTTCCCTTCGCAGCTTTCACATAGAGGAAGCCGCACCCGTCACTGCCCATCAGCCATTTGTGGCTGCCGCAACTCAGGTAGTCGATGGCGCAGGCTGTGACGTCGACGGGCGTCGCACCACAAGCCTGGATCGCGTCGACGAAGAGCTCACAACCGTAGCGCTGACACAGCTCGCCGATGCGCTCGAGGGGCATGCGGTGCCCAGTTTGAAACTGCACCGCGCTCACCGCGATCAGCCGCACACCGCGCTCGAGCTCGCTAGCCAGTGCCTGCAGCGCCCGTTCTTCTTCCGTGCGGAAGGAATCGGCTTCCAGCCAGCGCAGCTCCAAGCCGAATAGCTCCGCGGCGCGCTGCCAGGGGGTGACGTTCGTTGGAAACTCACCGCGCAAAACCAGCACGCGATCGCCCGGCTCCCACGGCACACTGAGCGCGATATCCGACACACCACGGGTCGTGTTGGGCATCAGCGCGACCTCCGCCGGCTGGGCCCCAATCAAGGTGGCGAGCTTGGCCCGCAAAACCTCGCGCTGATCAAGCCAGCGGGGAAAGGCAGCAACGCCGCCGCTCGCGAGGTCGTCGATGTAGGCGCGTTGCCGCTGCACCACCCAGGTTGAAAGCGGAGAGATCGCGGCGTGGGCGAGGTAGGCGCGACTCTGCAGTGACGGAAAGCCAGCGCGAGAGCCAAGCTCTGGCGTGACCTGGCTCGGCTCAGTAGCCACGCGCCAGCTCTTGACGGAGCGCGATCAGTTCTTGCCGCAGGGGAACGATGGACTGAATGCTGACCGTCTGCTTCTGACCCTTCATGGCGCGAGCTGCGTGCCACTTCGCCATGCCCAGGCGGATGCCGACCATGACCATCTTGTGGCCCTTGGCGCCCTTGCTCATGCGGGCCTTCAGGCGACCAAAGGGCGAGCAAATCAGGTCCAAGTCTTCGGCGGTCATGTTGCCCATCAAGACTTCGTCTTGAAGGTTCGCGCGCAGGGTCTTGCCTTCACGAGCGACCAACCAGAACACCATGATCATGAAGCAGATCAGCACGATGAAGTACATGATCAGCAGGAAGAAGAACAACGGCACGCCGGTCCAACCGCTCAGCACGCTGGTGAAGTTCCACATCGCGTGCATCGACACCGCGATGAAGTAGAAGCCGATCGGCGCCGCCCACTTGACCCAGCCCTTGGTGGTCTCGCGAGCGAGTCCGACGCCGAGCCCGGTGATGGCCGTGTACAGCGGGTGGCCCCACGGCTTGAGGATGCCGCGCATCACGAACTGGAAGGTGAACTCGCCCATGCCGGCACCCGTGACGGCGCCCTTGGCGATCGCGCTCGAGTAGTAGAGGACGTTCTCCGTCATCGCGAAGCCGAGCGCCGCGAACACGCCGTAGATCATGCCGTCGACGACGCCGTCGAACTCGCGGCGCATGAACCAGAACATGCCGAGCACCGCCATGCCCTTGAAGGCTTCTTCGACCAGGGGCGCGCTGATCACTGCCCCGAGGAAATCACCGCCGCCCTTACCAGCGACGCCCTCGCCGATCGCTCCAGCGATGGTGTTGATCAGGCCCGCGAAGCCGGCAGCAGCCAGCGCTCCCCAGAGGAAGGCCATCGCGAGCGCCCACCACGGCTCGGGATCGAAGCGGTCCACGATCCAGGGCACGGTCATGTAGACCAAGCAAGCTGGCACGGCGAACATCGCGGCGATGATCTCTGCCTTGATGATCTCGCCCGCGTAGGGCGTCAGCAGCGGCTGGATCAGAAACATCCAGCTCAAGAAGATCAGGCCGAATAAGCAGCCCAGCGCCCACAACGTGATTCCGATCCAAGCGGCCGTCTTCTCAGACGAGGTCTTCGGTGCCCCAGGCATAGAGCGGAACGCTATCCTGAGTTGGCCAGCTTTTGAATCAGCGAAGTGGTGGATCGTCCGCAATCGTCAGCGGGCAGGTCGGTAGCCGAACTCTCAACGTTTCCGCATCGATCAGCCCGCTCCGTGGGTTGCATGCAACGTGGGCAGGGTCCACGGATTGGTCCTTCGTGGCGCGATCGCATCACATTCCACGCGTTAAACCCTCGGCTTGGGAGCAAGCGCACCCCACGTGAGAGCTTCGGGCTTGGTAGGTGGGGGTGAGGGTCTTGGCACCGCGAGCCCCTAGGAGGGCTAGCGCTGTGTTGCTTCACTGAGGCGACGCGACGCGTAAGCCAAGCGCAATGTTGCAGCCTCGCGTTCACGCGGTGCGGTTGTGGAGGGGGTGCCGAGGGCGAGATGTTAAGTTTCCGAGGTGCATGCCCCTGCCCCTCCCCTCAAGCACCCGGGTCGAACGACCTCAAGACACACAAGGACCCCAAGCGCCGCAGCGCTCTGGGCGGCGCTGGTAGCGCCGCTGCTCTGTGTGGCATGCGGCGGAAACGACGACGGAAACGCCAATGCTGGCAGCTGCGCAGCCGACGTCCCCGCTCCGGACGCATTCGTCCCAGTGTCTGGGCCAGGCGGCCCCAGAACCGCGTTTCCCTCCGCCCCGAGCGCAGCGCCGTGCGCGTTTCTCGACGGCGGCGACGGGGATCCGGATCATCACAACGGGTTGTTCATGATCGATGGCTACCTGGTGATGCCTTGGGCGCCGGAGTGGGCCGACGGCGGCATGAGCGTGTTCGACTTCAGCGACGCTTGCTCGCCCAAGCGTCTGAACACGGTCGAGGCAGTTGCGATGCGAGAGACCCACG
This sequence comes from Polyangiaceae bacterium, assembly GCA_041389805.1. GTDB lineage: Bacteria > Myxococcota_A > Polyangia > Polyangiales > Polyangiaceae > JAHBVY01. The sequence continues at coordinate 89,951 of JAWKRD010000001.1, forward strand.
CCACTGGGCTGAGTCAGCACGCGGGACGCTGGATGGCTGTCACTCACCTCAAGGGCATCAGCTTCTGGGACATCTCGGACGTGACCACGCCGGTATTTGGCTCGACCCTCGAACTACCGGGTGTCTTCTACCCCGATGCTTACGCACGCGTCGTGATGAGCCTGTTCTGGCAGGCTCCCTATGTGTACGTGGCCGGAGCGGACAATGGCCTCTACATCGTGGACGCTACGGACCCGCTGAGCCCTGAGTTGGTCGCCACCTACAACTTCGAGGTGCCGCTGCGGGCAGGCGCTGTATTTGCCGTAGGGAATTTACTGGTGGTGAGCGCAGCGGAGGGCACTCGCACCGCGCTGCTCGACATCAGCGACCCGACGGCGCCAGCACCGATCCCGGGCGGCACCTTCGAGGTGACGGACGAGACCGGCACGCCGCGAGAGGTCTACCACTCGCACCTGAACGGCGACAAGCTGTGGTACGCCCGCAAAGGCGGCGGCGGCGGGCTGATCGTGTATGACATCAAGAACACGTCAGCCCCGAGCTACCTCGGAGGTAACAGTCCCCCGAACAGCAACGGGGGCTACGTCTTCATCAAGGATCAGCAAGCATTCGTGGGCGAGAGCAACTTCGGTGACGTATTCGACGTCTCGAACCCCACCGACGTGAAGCTCGAGCACACCTTTCACCTGCAAGCGGATGGGGACCTGACGACCGACCCAGGCGACTTCGACACCCTGATTCCTGTCGGAAACATCGTTATCGCAGCCAGCGACGAGAACGACAAAACAACGGAATACCCGGACGGCGAGGTGGAGGGCCGCGCGAGTCAGGTGTTCGCCTTGAGCGCAGATGCAGACACACAAGGCCCGAGCGTCACCATGGTCAATCCGCCAGCAGGCGCGGCTGGCGTCGCCTTGAGTTCCCGCGTTGGCATCACCCTGAGCGAGTTCGTGGAACTCGGAAGCGTGTTCGAAGGTTCGTTTCAGGTCGTCAAACCGGGCTGCAAGAAGCCGCTGGCAGGCTACTACTCAGGTCAGGAGGGGATCTTGAACTTCTGGCCGGCGGAGCCCCTCGAGGCGCACACGACCTACGAAGTCGTGATCCCCGCTGGCGGGATCACGGACTACCTTGGGAATCCGCTGCGTGAGGAGTTCCGCTCGACCTTCACCACGGCGGATTGAAGACATGTCGAGGTTGAAGCGCCGCTGGCGGGGTCGGTGTGCTGCGTTGAGCGCCGCGGTGGCCGCGCTCGGGCTAGCGGCCGCTTGCAGCGACTCCGAGCGCACCTCGAGCGGGGCGACGACGCTGCAGGTTGGTGAGCTGAGCGGTCCGGCGCTCGCCTATGTGGATCAAGAGGTCTGCTTCAGCCTGGAGGTCAGCCCGAGCGACGCCAAGCGCACCTTCTTCTGGGGCGACGGCGGTGACTCCGAAGGCGAGTGCCACAGCTTCGTTGCCCCGGGTCACTACGTTGTGAGCGCGCTGGTTACTTCCGCGGGGCAAAGCAAGTCGGAGACTCGCTCGCGGAGCCTGCTGGTTGTACACGAGCCACTTGCGGTCGCGCCGACCAGCTCGAGCACCATCGCGCTGGAGCCGACCGGCGACAGGCTCTGGGTAGTGAACCCGGACAACGACAGCATCTCGCTCCTGGATGCGGAGACGCTCGAGCTATTGCGAGAGTTCCCGGTGTGCAAGCACCCGCGGACGCTAGCGCTCAGCGGCGCCTTCGTCGCGGTGACTTGCCAGGACAGCGACGAAGTCTGGCAGCTCGAGCGGCTGGTCCCCTCCGACGCGAAGCGCACTTCATTGCCTCCCGGAAGTGCTCCATATGGGGTCGTTGCCGACCCGCGCGGACACTACTTCTATGTTGCGGAGCAGGGCCGTGGGAGCGTGTCGAGCATCCCCGTCGGTGGGTCGGGAGTCTCTCAGAGCGTGGCGACGCCTGCGGACCCTCGTGGGCTCGGCATGTTGCCTGACGGGCGGTTGTTCGTAACCCACTGGCGAGGCAGCAAAGACGGCACCCAGCTGACCGAGGTCTCGAGTCCCGCGGCTGGCCAGCTGCAGGCTCCGCAGAGTCTCTTGTTGCCCCCGGAGCTCGGCTTGAACAGCGACACGAACAACGACGGCGTGCCGAGCTTCGTGAATCAGGTCGTGTTGACCCCGAGCGGTTCTGAAGTTTGGCTGCCGTCTCTGAAGGCGAATAACCAGACCGGTCTGTTCCTCACGGCAAAGGACTTGAGCTTCGATACCACCGCGCGCGCGATGCTGACGTTGCTCGACGTCCCCGGGACACTTGGTGACCTACCCGCCGAGCGGGCCGCCGGGCGATACGCCTTCGACGACCTCGACCTGGCCTCCGCCGTAACCTTCTCCCCAGAGGGCGGGCTTGCCTACGTCGCAATCCAAGGCAGCGAGCGAGTGGTCATCCTGGACGCCTTCTCACTCGATACGGCGGGTTCGATTCGCGACGTCGGCAAGGCACCTCAAGGGCTCGCGCTGAGCGCTGACGGCCAGCGCTTGTTCGTCCATGGCTTCATGTCGCGCAGCGTGCGCGCTTATGACGTGTCGCGCCTGGGTCAGGGCAACCCGAGCTTGCTGGCGGAGGGCACGACCATCGAGTCCGAAGCGTTGAGCGCCGAGGTGCTACGCGGCAAGCAGATCTTCTACGCTGCGGTTGACCCGCGCATGAGCAAGTCGAGCTACTTGGCCTGCGCCAGCTGTCATTTGGACGGGGAGGGCGACAACTTGGTGTGGGACTTCAGCGGTCGCGGTGAGGGGCTCCGCAACACCATCCCCCTGCGCGGGCGCGCCGGGGTAGCGTCGGGCGCGTTGCACTGGTCAGGCAACTTCGACGAGGTGCAGGACTTCGAGCATGACATTCGTGGGCCTCAGCAAGGAACTGGTTTCCTTGCGGATTCAACATTCAATACGGGCACGGTGAATACGCCGCTCGGGGATCCCAAGGCCGGCCTGAGTGAAGACTTGGACGCCCTGGCGGCCTACGTGAACAGTCTGAGCGGTTGGGGCACGAGCCCTTTCAGGCGAGACGGAGACGCCGCTTGGGAGGCGGCCCGGGCACACGGCAAGCAGCTCTTCGAGTCGAGCGAAACTGGCTGTAGAAGCTGTCACTCGGGCGAACAGTTCAGCGACAGCGGTTTTGACCCCGGCAAGTTGCCGCGCTTGCACGACGTGGGGACGCTCAGCGCTGGCAGCGGAAGTCGACTTGGTCAGCCGCTGGTCGGCATCGACACGCCAACGTTGCGCGGCCTGTGGAAGAGCGCGCCGTATCTCCACGACGGCTCAGCCGTGACGCTGCGCGAAGTGCTCACCTCGAGGAACCCGAGTGATCGCCACGGCGTGACCTCGCAGCTCAGCGCGAGCGACCTCGAGGACCTGGAAGCCTACTTGCTGACGCTGGATGACCTAGAGCCTTAGCTGCCGGCGGGCGCTTCGGTGCTCATTCCGCGGGGAACTTGCGCAGCTCCAGCTTCCCGACCTGCGCCAGGTGCACTTCGTCCGGCCCATCGGCGAGTCGCAGGGTGCGAATATGTGAATAAGCCCGCGCCAGGAAGAAATCTTGTGAGACACCTGCACCGCCGTGCACTTGAATCGCGCGATCGATCACCGCCAGCGCCATGCGCGGCGCAGCGACTTTGATCTGCGCGATCTCGGACCGCGCCACCTTGTTACCAGCTTGGTCCATCTTCCAAGCCGCGTGCAGCGTGAGCAGGCGCGCCTGGTCAATTTCCATGCGGCATTCCGCAACGATCTGCTGAGTGACGCCCATCTCCGCCAGGCGCTTTCCGAAGGCTTCGCGCTGGTTGGCGCGCTTGCACAGCGCCTCCAGCGCGCGCTCCGCCATGCCGATGGTGCGCATGCAGTGGTGGATACGTCCGGGCCCGAGGCGGCCCTGGGCGATCTCAAAGCCACGCCCCTCGCCCAGCAGGATGCTGGATTTGGGCACCCGCACGCCGTCAAACGTGACCTCTGCGTGCCCATGAGGCGCATCGTCGTAGCCAAACACGTGGAGCATCCGCTCCACCTTCACGCCAGCAGCGTCCATGGGCACCAAGACCATGCTCTGCTGCTGGTGCCGAGGCGCCGAGGGATCCGTCTTGCCCATGAAAATGCAGATCTTGCAGCGCGGGTCGCCGGCGCCGCTGGTGAACCATTTGCGCCCGCGCAGCACGTAGTCGTCGCCGTCGGTCTTGATTTCCGCGCGAATATTCGTCGCGTCGCTCGACGCGACCTCCGGTTCGGTCATGGCGAAACATGAGCGAATGTCACCGTTGAGGAGCGGCTCGAGCCACTGCTTTTGCTGCTCCGGCGTTCCATAGCGGACCAGCACTTCCATGTTGCCAGTGTCGGGCGCGCTACAGTTGAAGACCTCGGGCGCGATGAACGAGCGCCCCATGACTTCACAAAGCGGCGCGTACTCGACGTTGGAGAGCCCTGCCCCGTACTCGCTTTCCGGTAGAAACAGGTTCCAGAGCCCCGCCTGCTTGGCCTTGGCCTTCAGCTCTTCCATCACCCCCGGCACCTGCCAGCGAGTCTGCTGGCGATCGAGGGCCGCCTCGAACTCAGCCTCCGCCGGGTAGACGTTGGCCTGCATGAAGTCCTGGAGCTGCTGAAGCAATTCCATGACTCGCGGGGAGTGCTTAAAATCCATTGTGATCTCGATTCTTTAGGCGCTCGGCGGAGGTCTCTGGACCGCATGCTACACCGCCCGGCCGGAGAGCCCAAGCACTGCAACGGTCGCGAATCACCGAATCCGCACGCTCTGGAGTGCGTTTCCGCATGAATACAAGCGGCGCTTCCGGGCTGCGCTTCCGGGCTCTACTTTCGGCCAGTGGTCCGAAAGTGCTAACGTCTTCGCCTGCGGCGGCAAAGGGTGAAGGCCGGTAGCAATCGCGAAACCGGTGCGCCCAAGCGACGATGCGCGGCGTGGCACCCGAACACAGCCCTTTGAGAACTCGGGGCTCTGGCCACCACTCACCACGCATCGAAAACCCCAAGCGACTGATCGAAATCGCTCACTCTAGAGACCGGATGCGAGAAACGAATGCAAGCAACGCAGCATCATTGCCGAGTCCAGCGTAGAATGCGCGCCATGCGAACTGGATCAACCTGCTTGTTGCTCGCGCTTTTCCTGGTCGCGTGTGGCAGTGATGGCGGTTCGGGAGGCCAGGGCGGTTCCGCGGGGTCTGCCGGGACCGGCGGAACCGCAGGAATGGGCGGTACCGCTGCCAGCGGTGGGTCCGGCAACGCGGGCAGCGGCGGAACGGCCGCGAGCGGCGGTAGCGCTGGTGACGCCGGCTCGAGCGCCGGCGGCAATGCGGGTACCGGCGGCAATGCGGGTACCGGCGGCAATGCGGGTACCAGCGGCACTGGTGGTACCAGCGGCACTGGTGGTACCAGCGGCACTGGTGGTAACGCGGGCGCCGGCGGCGCTGCAGGCACCAGCGGCGCTGCAGGCACCAGCGGCGCTGCAGGCACCAGCGGCGCTGCAGGCACCAGCGGCGCTGCAGGAACTGGCGGCGCGGCGGGCACCAGCGGCGCTGCAGGAACTGGCGGCGCGGCGGGCACCAGCGGCGCTGCGGGAACCGGCGGCGCTGCGGGAACCGCGGGTGGACCGGCAACGAATCTGCCTGCTTTGACGGGCGTTGGTGCAGAGACGCTCGCGGGTGACGCCGTCCCAGGGACGCAAGACGGAACTCGGGACTTCGCCCACTTCAACAATCCCGTAAACGTCCTGCTGGGAGCTGGAGATCGCGTCTACGTCGCAGATTTCGACAACGGCTTGATCCGCAAGGTAACGACCAGCGGCGACGTGACGACCTTCGTTGAGGCGAATGGCTTCGCGCGCCCCTTCGGGCTGACGTTTCTGAGCGGTGGCGATCTCCTCGTACAGACCGACTACAACTCGACGCTCGGCAGCGGCGGCGCCTTGTGGCGCGTCGACACCAATGGCAACGCGGCGCTGCAGCTGGACGACGCCGGCCGCGCTCGCGGCCTCGCCACGTTGAGTGACGGACGGGTGGTGTTATCCTTCTTCTTGGAGCACCGGGTGGCGATCTTCGACCCGACGACGAAGGGCGTGACGCCCCTCGCAGGTTCGGATTCGGCGCAGAGCGGATTCGTCAACGACACAGGTACTGCCGCCCGCTTCAGCACCCCCTACGGGGTGGCAGTGCTGACCGGTGACGAAATCTTGGTCGCGGATCGAGACAACAACGTGATCCGCAAGGTAACACTCGCGGGCGTCGTCACGACCTATGCGGGTGATGGCAGCGCCGCAACCACTGACGGCGCGCAAGCGAGCGCTGCTTTCAACGCTCCTCAAGGTCTGACGGTGGACGCCGCTGGCAACGTGTACGTGAGCGAGACCGGCGGCAACGTGATCCGCAAGATCTCCGGTGGTCAGGTCACCACCGTCGCGGGCGACGGGAGCCAGGGCTGGACCGATGCCACGACGCCGCTCAGCGCGGAGTTCTACGGCATGGAAGGCATAAGCGTCAGCGCCGATGGCACTACGCTCTACGTCGCGGACGGCAATCGCGGTGATGACAGTGGCAATCACCGCGTAAGGGTCGTCCACCTGCCGTAGCAGTTTCGATAGCCAAGCGTCCGAGTGGGACTACCATCTGCGCATGCTGAAGCAGGACTTCGTCATGCGCATCATCGAGAAGGCGATGCAGGCGATCGCTCGCGCACTTGGCCATCAGGCCAAGGGGGAGGACACGCGCGCGCTGGAGGCTCTGTCGGAAGCCTACTTGGACTTGCTTAGGGTCGATCGCCAGACGTTCGAGTCCCTGGACACCAAGACTCTGGTCACGCTCCTCGGGCCACCCGAGGTGGTGCGCACGCTGGCGCGCGTGATGACCATCGAAGCGCGCAGCCTGGAGGGCATGGACCGTCCCTACCTGGCGAAGCAGCGGCGGACTCGCGCCACGGAGCTGTACCTCGCCGTCGGAGTCGGAGATGACGCCGAGGACCTCGCTGCGCTGCGCGAACTCCACGCGTGGCTGAAGCAGCAACGCGACTGAAGCGACGACCGAACACTATTGACAGCAGGCGCGCGGCGAAGGAAGCCCTGGACTCGAGGAACCAAGGACCTTGAGCGACTACTTCAAACTCTGCAGCAGCTGCAAGAAGCCCATTGGCTTCGAACAGAACTACTTCGTGTGCAGCGTCTCGACCTGCAACCGCAAGCGCCTGGGGCTATTCTTCTGCTCGCTGCCGTGCTGGGAGGCTCACGTGCCGATGATGCGGCATCGCGACGCGTGGGCGGAACAGACGAAATCGCCGACCAAGGCGCAGTTCGAGCGCGAGCAGGCGGAGGAAGCCGCAGCCCAGGAGCGCGCGGCAGCCCGTGCGACGCCCGAGGCGCAGGATGTTGCCGCACGGAATGAAGAGGCGCGTCAGCAAGCCGTGCAACGCGCGCTGGACGGCGATGACTCGGACCCAGCCCAACGCGCGGCCAAGCTGGGCATCGTAAAACGACAAGACGGTGTCGTGAAGCGAGGTACTGAGATGAGCGGACTACCCGAGATCGACGACAAGGACCTGCCTCAGGAGATCTTGATCGTCGCTTCCAAGCTGAAGAAGTACATCCGCGCGCGCTCGGAGTTCAACACGTCGGACGGCGTGATGAGCCTGCTGAGCGACCACTTGCGCCGGCTCAGTGTGGAGGCCATCAAGACCGCCGCTCGCGATGGCCGGAAGACCGTGCTGGACCGCGACGTGCAGAGCGTGCTGAACAACATCACCTATCGCTCCTAGAATTCGCGACTTTGAGAGAACCGGTGGGCGAGCTACACTGAGAGATCGTGGTGTGGTTCACCAGACCAGGTTCGCGCATCGTTCGGGGGGGCTCTTCCGCCTGGCGGGAGATCAAGCGAGCGCGCCGCTTACTAGCCATGGCCCTGGTTGGCCTTGCCTGTAGCGAGGCGAACCCGGAGCTGACCCCGGCCCGTGGCGATCAAGGCCTGGAGCGGTGCGACCTCAAGGGCACGCTGGCGCTGTGTGGACAAGCGGCGGTGTGGGAGAACCGTGAGCTGGAGAGCGGGCGGCGTATCCAGTTGCACTACGCGGTGCTGCGCGCGTACTCCGCGTCGCCCGCGAAAGACGCCGTATTCTTCCTCGCCGGTGGTCCCGGACAGTCCGCCATGACGCTTGCTCACGACATGGCGCCGCTGCTCGACGGGGTACGCCGAGAGCGAGACATCGTGTTCCTCGATCAGCGGGGCACGGGACAGTCGAACGCGCTGAACTGTGAGCTCGCCGACCCGAACGACCCCAAAGAGCAGTTCCGCACGGATTTCGACCAGAGCAAGCTCAAGCAGTGCGTCGCGGCGCTCGACGCAGACACCACTCAATACACCACCGAAGCCGCCGTCGCCGACCTGGAGGACGTACGCAAAGCTCTTGGCTACGAGCGCGTCAACTTGATCGGGGCATCCTATGGGACGCGGCTAGCGCTCGCGTATGCCCGGGCCCATTCGAGCGCCCTGCGTAGCATGGTGCTCGATGGCGTCGCACCGCCGCAGCTCCGCTTGTTCTTGGACTTCTTGCCTGACGGGCAGCGCGCACTGGATCAAGCCTTCGACTATTGCGAGCGCAACGCGGACTGCAGCCAGAGCTATCCTTCCCTGCGGCAAGACTTTGCGGCGCTGATGTCGCGGCTCGAACGCCAGCCGCTGATCGCCAAGGTACGTCACCCAGAGACTGGAGAAGAGCTCGAACTGACGCTAACCGCCGATGCCTTCGCCTCCGCCGTGCGCGGCATGCTGTACTCCGCAGAAGTAAGCCAGCTCTTGCCGGTCGTCATCGAACAGGTCGCCAGCGGCAACCTCGAAGCGCTCCTCACCCAGGCCATGCTGGTCTCCCACAGCGTAGGCGAGACCATGAGCCTCGGGCTGTTGCTGTCGGTAGCCTGCGCCGAAGATCTCCCTCGCGTCAGCGACGCGGAGTTGAACGAGTACGCAAACCAGAGCTTCCTGCCGGCATCGAGCGTCGGTGAGATGCGCAAGGCGTGCGACGTGTGGCCTCACGCTACGGCGAATCCCAAGTCGGCTGAGCCCGTGATCAGCGACGTGCCTACCCTACTCTTGTCGGGTGAACTGGATCCGGCGACACCACCGCGCTGGGCAGATCTGGCGCTGCAAGGCCTGCACCAGGGGCTGCACGTCATCGTACCAGGGCAAGGTCACGGCACGTTGAGCGTCGGATGCGTTCCCAAGCTGGTCAGTCGTTTCGTCCGCGACGGCAGCACGCGCGGGCTGGACACGAGCTGCGTGGACGGACTCAAGCGCCCCCACTTCTTCCTGGATCTTCTGGGTCCTCGTCCTTGACGCCAGCAGGGGCCCGCACCCAACTGACGCGCGACGCGACGCCATGATTCAGGTCAGCCAGCTCGACAAGCGCTTCGGCGCGATCCACGCGGTTGCCGGCGTCAGCTTCCAGGCGGCTGACGGAGAGATCACCGGCTTGCTCGGGCCAAACGGCGCAGGCAAGACGACGACGCTGCGCATGCTGTATGGCCTCACCCAGGCGGACTCGGGTTCGGCGACCATCGATGGCATCGACATCGCTCGCGCGCCGCGCGAGGCTCAACAGCGCCTCGGCGTCGTGCCGGATCAGCGCGGGCTGTATCCCAGACTTACCGCACGGGAACACATCCACTATTTCGGTTCGCTGCAAGGGCTCTCTGGCGAGTCCCTCGACGCACGCATCGAGGCGCTGCTCGACGAGCTCGACATGCGCTCCCTCGCGGATCGGCGCGTCCAAGGCTTCTCTCAGGGTGAACGCGCAAAGGTCGCGATCGCGCGGGCGCTGATCCACGCTCCACAAAACCTCATCCTCGACGAGCCAACCAACGGTCTTGACGTGATGGCGACGCGCAGCATGCGCAGCGTGATCCGCGACCTCAAGCGCCAAGGTCGCTGTGTGGTGTTCTCGAGTCACATCATGCAGGAGGTCGCTGAGCTGTGCGATCGCGTGGTGGTGATCGCCAGAGGCAGAGTCGTCGCTACGGGGACGCCGGCGGCGCTCTTGGAGCATGCGGGCACGAGCAGCCTCGAAGACGCGTTCGTGGCTGCCATCGGCAGCGCAGAGGGCCTTGGGTGAGCGAGTCAGCGAACAAGTCAAGGGCCGAGCCTCAAGCGGGTTTGGGGGGGAGGGCACCAGGTCCCTTCAAGGTGTTGCTCGTCGTATTCCGTAAGGAATTGATCGACGCCCTACGAGACCGCCGGTCGCTGTTCTCGGCGTTGCTCTTCCCGTTGCTCATGCCGTTGCTCTTCTCGGTCATGTTCCAGACGTTGATCGAGCGGGAGGCACCGACTGCACGCACGAAGCTGCCTGTGATTGGCCTGGACAACGCGCCCGGTTTGATTGAGCACCTGGGGACTCAAGGGGTGGACGCCGCGGCAGCTGCGGCTGACCTCACCCCCGATCCTCGAGCGGCGATCGAAACGGGCAAGGCTGAAGCCATTCTGGTCATCCCCGAGGACTACCGTAAACAGTACGAAGCCGGGCGCCCGAGCTCGCTCCAGCTCTACTTCGACGACAGCCGCTCGGAGTCGCGGCGCACCGCACGCACCGCCCAGCGCGCGATCCTCGGCTACTCTCAGCGCGTGGGTGCGCTGCGCCTGGTCGCGAGAGGCGTTAGCCCTGATCTCTTGCTGCCAATCCGCGTGGAAGAACACGACACCAGCACGCCCAGCAAGCTGACGGCGCGCTTGCTGAGCCTGATCCCCATGCTCGCGCTGATGGCGTGCTTCATTGGCAGCATGCAGGTAGCCATCGACACCACAGCAGGGGAACGCGAACGTGGTTCTCTGGAGCCGCTCTTGATCAACCCGGCTTCGCGCTTTGGTTTATCCGGAGGGAAATGGCTAACGGCATCACTATTCGGCTTGGTGAGCTGCAGCCTGACGCTGGCAACCAGCCTGGCGGCGATGAGTCGAGTCGACCTGCCGAAGTTGGGGCTCCACTTTTCAATCGGGTGGGAGCAGGGGCTCCAGATGTGGCTCGTCCTGGTTCCGCTGTGTGCGCTCGCCAGCGCGCTGCAGATGCTGATCGCCACCTTCGCGCGTTCGTACAAAGAGGCTCAAACGTATCTGTCCTTGGTGCTGTTCTTGCCGATGCTCCCTGGGCTGCTCCTGAGTCTGTCGCCGGTCGACACCCAGCCGTGGATGTGGGCAGTGCCGGTGCTCGCTCAGACTCAGTTCCTCACGGATGTGATGGCGGGCAGCCCACCCGGCGCGCTCGGGCTGGGTGCTGCGGCCTTGGCAACGCTCGGGCTGTCCCTGGTGTGCCTCGCGCTAGGGGCGAGGCTCTTGAACAGTGAACGCATCGTGTTCGGCCGCTGAAGCTCAGCGCTTGAGCTGCAGCGGGTAGATGGCGTGCGCCCGGGTAAAACCGCCTGGCAAGTCGAGCGCCCAGCCTGAAGCCGTCAGGCACTGGCGCGCGACTGAGGCTCGAGCGCCCTTCACCGGGACCACGGTGAGCGCGTCCATGTCGACGACCTCGTCGCGCGTGGTCTCGAGGCGCACGCTTGCGCGTTGAACGTGGCAGCGCTTCAGCGCCGTGTTGAACGCGTGCATCAGCCACGCTCGCTCGTCGAAGCGACCCAGCGTGCCCACCTTCCCGAGCCCAATGCCCATGCCGCGGCCCCCACCGCCAGAGCCCATGCCGGTCAGGCCTCGCTCGATGCCTTCGGTGGATGGACGCACCCCAGGTTCGATGGCGAGGTAGCTCGTGACCGGACTGACAGCGCCACCATACGTGGCAAGCGTCATCATCTCCGGCTCGCTCAGGTCGCTGTACACATCCTGTCCAAAAACCAACGCCGCCCAGCGCTTGCTCGCCGCAACATCGGGAGACAGTGTCCGCTGCACGGACTTTTGCCACAGCTTGCCTTGCAGCCGAACGAATCCTCCCGGAATCGACACGAGCTCCGTCAGGCCGACGGCGTCTCCCTCCCACAGCTCCTCGGGTGAGGGCAACACATCGCTCGGCACACCGGGCGCGGTCAGCTTGGGCGAGTGTAGGCGCAGTGGTCGCACGAGCTCTTCGGCGCGTACTCGCGACTCCGCGCTGTCGTCGAACGCACCGTGCCAGAAGACTCCGCCGGTAGTTGCAGCCACCGGAGCGAGCGCATCCGCGTCATCGCGTTCGAGCGCGGTGCCTCCCGACCTGACCTCCACGATGTGCATCAGCGCCTTGCTGCTTGCCAGGCGGCCCTTGAGCATCCCGGGAGTCAGCGAGCGCCGAGTCAAGGTGTCCGTGAAGAGCACGACCCGGCGCGGGCCCTTGCGATCCGCGAGGAGACGGTTGGCAACATCCAGAGCGTCGCCGACTTCAGAACCGTTACCAAGTTGCGGTGAGTACACGCTCAAGTCAGCGCGCGCTCGCTCAGCGCTAACCCACGACTTGAAGCGCTCTTCCGGCTTGCGATTGAAGTACACCAGTTGCACTTGCGCGTCGTGCAGGTAGCTCAGGTAGGCCCGCGCGGCGTCCGCTGCCGCGCCCGTGCGCGCACCCATGGACTTCGAGGCGTCGACCAAGAGCACCACATTTGCCGCGCTGGGCACCTTGGAAAGCTGCGGCGCGAGACGAAACTCGAAGTGGGTCAACACGCGCTGTTTCGCGAACATGTACTGGGCAAACTCCCCGCTGATCCGCGCCGGCTTCGCCGGCACCAGCTCGAGGGTCGTCATGGCATCGCGGGGCAGTTGATACCGCCTGCCAGCTTGCCATGGCTTTCCATTCAGGCGGATCTGATCGCCACTCTGCGCCGCCTGGATCTCGATGCGCGCTGGCAGCTCGTCCGTGCCCATACTCGGCAGCTCAACGACATAGCGCCCGGCGGAATACTCGAGGGGCATCTGCAGGGTGTACTCGACTTGCTTCACCTGACCCGGCGCACACGGGAACACCTGGAGCGCGAGGAAGTCCTGACTGCGCCAGGAGAGCAGCGCTGGATCCTTGGGGTAATACCCGCCGACGCCAGTGAGCTCGCGATACTTGGCCGCCGCGGCCTCCGCTTCCATCAGATCACCGGAGAACCAGTGGGGCTTTCCGTTCAGCGAGCCGAGGGTTCGAAGCCCCGTCGCCACCGACGTGTGTGGCAGGTTGATCCAGAAGGTCGCTTCGTCGTGGCGCTCGCCGCCATTGAAGACACTGCGCTGTACGACCATTTTCGCGAAGCCGCGGTCGAGCGTCACGGAAACGCTGTTGTCGCGCTCGACGAGCGCTTCGGAGCGCAACCCCTGCATCTCGTCCGCCGCCACCGACGGGGCCGCGAAGGAGACAGCAGCACACCCCAACCCCCAAACCCACCAACTTCGAAACGTACGCAGCATCGTGGGGGCCTTCGACACGAGGCGCCCTCGCAGGTTCCCGAGTGAATGCCCCCCGCAACCAAACAGCGCCGCGACGCGGGAAAGTTGCGACTTCAGAGGAATCGGTTGCGTGCTTCCGACCGCCGAGGATGGTAGCTTGAAGCCATGCGGTGGCTTGTTTTGCTTACGGTTTCGAGCCTGGCTCTCGCCGCCTGCGGCGGCAGTGAGTTCACGTCGTCAGGCGCAGAGGGCGGAACGTCGGGCGTGGGCGCCTCGGGAGGCCGCGCGGGCACCGGCGGTTCGGGTGTTGGCGGCAACCTCGACGGCGGCAGCAGCGGCTTCGGTGGCAGTGAAGTCGGAGGCGGTGGCAGCGGTGGCAACACTACCGGCGGGAGCGGAGGTATGACGGTCACGGACTGCCCATTTCCGGCTGGATTGAGAGTCCCAAGTGAACCCACCTACCACTCGACCCTCGACACGCTGCAGGACGTGCTGAGTCCGGCTATCGGTGTCGGCAAGTCCAGCAACGTCTCCACGGACCCGAGCAACGACTTCTTCCAGAGCGAGTGTGACTTCGGGATCCAGATCAACGGCAAGAACGAGTTCTTCACGATCCCCGAGGCGGGGGATGGAGCCGTCAACATCGACTACCGCCAGGGTACGTTGATGTTCTACTTCACGCCCTACTTCGACAGCAGCGACAACAGCACGCACATGCTGTTCGAGACGGACAACCAGGAGGGCGGCGGCTTCGTGCTGGAGAAGGCCGCGACCAACGAGCTGCGGTTCATCGCAAAGGCGAGCGGCGGCGCCGGCCTCACCTTCCAGCAGCAGGTGCGCCCCCAGGACTACAGCTTTGTACACAACCAGCGCGTCCACATCGCGCTGAGCTGGAATCTAGTCGTCACGGCGGGTGGCTTGACCAGCGTGAAGATCTTCTTGAACGGCAATGCGTTGCCCCTTCAAGGTGCGCTGAACGGACTCAACATGCGCGACGGCAATGAAGAGCGTAGCCTGCGCTTCGGCAACACCACAGACGGCGCGAACTTCGCCGACGGCCTGTTCGACGACATCTGGATCTTCAAACAGATGGTGCCGGACCCGTAGGCAGCACAGTCGGCGCTGCTACCGCGCGCAGACATTACCGCAGGGTAATTAGTCGAAGACGACGGTCTTGTTGTTGTAGACCAGCACGCGATCTTCCAGGTGCCAGCGCACGGCCTGGGAGAGCACCAGCTTCTCCAGGTCGCGCCCCTTGCGTACCAGCTCTTCGACGGAGTCACGATGACTCACCCGCTGCACGCCTTGCTCGATGATTGGCCCCTGATCCAGATCGCTCGTCACGTAGTGAGCCGTCGCCCCGATCAGCTTGACGCCGCGCTGGTGCGCCTGGTGATAGGGCTTGCTGCCAACGAATGCTGGCAGGAACGAGTGATGAATGTTGATCACGCGGCCGTGCATGCGGTCGCAGAAGTCAGGGGACAGGATCTGCATGTAGCGCGCCAGCACAACCAGATCGATGCCCCGATGGTCCAGCAGCTCGAGCTCTTTGGCTTCTTGCTCGGCTCTATTCGATTTATCCACCGGGAAAACATGAAAGGGGACATCGAAGTCCTCCGCGACACGCCCCAGGTCCGGATGGTTGCTGACAATCAGTGGGATGCTGCACTGGAGCTCACCCGCGCGATGACGCAGCAACAAGTCGTACAGACAGTGATCGTACCTGGAGACGAAGATCGCGACGCGCTTGACGTCTTGCGCGTAGGCGATGCGCCACTGCATTTCGAAGCGTTCAGCGACCTCCCTCACCCCCTGCTCGAGCGCGGTGCGGTCCGTCATCAGCTCGCTCATGTCGAAGCGAATGCGCTGAAAAAACATGCCCTCTGCGGGATCTGAGTGCTGGTCAGAGTCGAGAATGTTCGCGCCGTGCCCGTACAGCAGCTGCGCCAGTCCCGCTACCAGTCCGCGGCGATCGGGACAGGACACCAGCAGGGTGGCGAGGTGCTTCGCTTCGTTCGTCACCCGGCGCAGGATAGTCGCGGATAGCCACTGAGCCAGGCCCGGGTTGACCGCGTCAGCCGCCGGGACGGAAGAAGACGACGTAGGCCGCCACGGCACCGACGATCAGCAGCAAGAAGAGCAAACCGACGATCAAGAGCCAGCCAAGCACCCGATTGCCCTGGCTCGGCTTCGGCGGCGCAATGGAGCCACCGCTCGGCGGCTCCATCTCGATCTGCACGGTGAACCCCTGCTGCCCGAGGAACATGCGCGCGTTGTCGAAGAACTGCTGGTAGCTCTGGGGATCGACATCCAGGGGCCGACCACGCTGCTGGTAGAGCTTGTTCAAGCAGTTGAACGTGCGCAGCTGTCCGGTCTTTGCGGCCACGTTCACAGAACCAACCGTCACGGGCGCGTAGCCCTGCACATCGGGCCTGAGCGAGATGTGCTGAAGTGCCTGCTTGCCACCACCCGTGCTGTCCACCTCAGGCGCCAGCAACTCCACGCTGCGAATGCAGCTGCCCGCCACCTTCAAGCGATGGAACTGCAGCGTGAAAAGCCCCGCAAAGTCGAAGCCTTGCTGGGCAATCATTGTGCGCTTCACCGACGCCATCGCTTGATCCTCGAACCTGAGCCGTTTTGCTGGAGTGGGCCCACGAAGTGCCGCAAAACCGCGGCGGACGAAAGATTGCCGAAGGAAGCGACGAAAGGACAACTGCTTCGCAGCGCACAGGCTCCGCGACACACCCTGGCACAGACGCCTAACTCACTGATATCGCATACTAATCCGCCGGGGTCCCGTGGCACACCTCGTGCAATTTCCAAGGCATGCGATTCATCGGATGCTTGATCTTGGGTTTGGCGCTCGGCGCCGGAGCGTGTGGCGGTCAGAGCGCGGGCGACTTCGGTAACCGTGGCGACGGCGCGGGTCGCGGTGAAGGCACTGGTGGCCACGCCGGCGGCGAACAACTGGACGGACGCCCCGAGGAGGGCCCCACGTTCCCAGGGGGCGGTCTCCTCGCGGTCTACACCGAGAGCGAGGGAGCGGTGACCATCGAGTGGGGGAACACCAACCGCTCTTGCGAGCTACGCACGGTCAACGCGTGTGGATTCGGAAACGCCCAAGTCACACTCGAAGCCAGCCAGCTCGTCGCCGGAGCCGAGATCGACCTGAGCGCCACGAACGGCTTCGTGAGCGTCAGCGGCGTCAATGAGGGAGGAAGCGGTCCCGACGACTGCTGGGGAGGTGGAGGATCGCTGGACGGTCTGATGGTGATCCACTCGACTAATTTCGAAGCAGGCACGATCCACTTCTCGACCAGTGGCGTCTTCTCCGATCCCGATCTCGACGGCGAGTTCCTGGCCACCCCATGCGACGTACCAGAGCCAGAACCAGAACAACCGGGCCCAGGCGCAGTCTTCGACAGCACGGAGGACGCCGTACACCTGAGCTGGGGCAACGTGATGCGAACCTGCAACGACTCGATGAGCGTGGTCTGTGGCGAAGCAAAGGGCGAAGTGAGGCTGCCCAGGAGCACCCTCGTGGTCGGCAACGTGATCGCGCTTGATGAGACCGACGCGCTGCAGATGTCGAGTGGCCCGAACAGTGGCGGCAGCGGCCCAGACGACTGCTGGTGGGGCGGTGGCACCAGCCTGGGCGAGCTCGAGATCCTCGCGGTATCAGAGGAGGAGATCCAGTTCCGTGTAAGCGGCACCGACTTCGAGGACCCGAACATCGACGGCATCTTCACCGCCACGAGCTGCAACTGAGCCCGGAACAACGCCTTATATTTTCCATGAAGCAATTTAGGACGTCAGGGCTCAGGGGGTGAGGGCGCGACGGGCGGCTCCGCCACTGACGCGGAGGCCAGCGGCGGCGACGGAAGTGGTGGTGGAACGACCGACAACGACTGGGGTACACCGGCGCACCCGGGCTACGGCTACTACGTGGTCGATGGGGACAACATCACGCTTTCATGGGGAAACATGGACCGCACGTGCGGCGATTCGAACCTCGTCGAGTGCAATCAAGCCAAGGCCGAAATCACGCTGAGCGCACGGGAGCTGCACACCGGAGCGGAATTCGACCTGCAGTCCGTGCAGGGGGTCATGACATCCAGCGGCGTGAACGAGGACGGCCTCGGGCCCGACGATTGCTGGTGGGGAGGCGGGAGCCCTTGGGGCGAATTCAAGGTCGTCGGCTACCGAGATGAGGACTTCATGGTGGATGTCAGCGGCACCGGAGTCCTCGACGACCCGAACGTCGACGGACGATTCATCTTCATGCGGTGCAACTGACCCTAAGGACCGATACATGCACAGGACCATCGCATTCATTGTGTTCGCGTTGCTTGCGACGGGCAGCATTGCGGGCTGCGGCGGGGAGAGCGAAGGCGATCCCCTCCCGCAGCCAGGGGACGACTGGTACCCGGCGCAAGCCCAGTTCAGCGTCGGCACTGGTGCCCCAGGGAATCGAGAGGTCACGATTCGTTGGGGGACTTCAGTCGCGAGATGCGGAACTCCTGACGTTGACGGCTGCGCCTATGACTCCGCCAGCATCACGCTCAATGAGGCTGAGCTGAAGACGGGAGCGAGCTCGATCTTCAGGAACCCGCTCCCGAGCCCGTAGCAGGTGCGGTGTTCGAGGAGACGAACGACGGCATCAAATTGAGCTGGGGGAGCAGCGCGCGCAGCTGCGGGGACACCCTGGATGTCTCCTGCGAGCAGGCGAAGGCGGAAGTGACGATTCCAGCCACCCAACTTGTTCCGGGGGCGCGCCTCCTCTTGACGAACCTCAGAGGCCAGTTCGCTGCAAGTTTCATCGACGGAGAAGGCGCCGGCTGTTCCACAGGGCAACAAACATTGGCTGGCACGGCGGAGATCTTCTCCACGACCCCGAATGAGATTCGCTTTCGCATCGAAGGCAACGAGTTCGGCACGACGAGCGTCGACGGCTACTACAGCGCAACTCGCTGCAACTGAAGTTCACTCCGCGGCAGCTGCGTGAGACTGCCCCTCCCGCAGCGTCGCCAGGATGGCGTCGACGTTCTTCTTGGCGTCGCCAAACAGCATCCGTGAATTTTCCTTGTAGAAAAGCGGATTGTCGACGCCCGAATAGCCGGTCGCCATGGAGCGCTTCATGACCACCGTGGTCTCAGCCTTCCACACCTCGAGCACCGGCATGCCGTAGATCGGGCTCGAGGCATCGTCGAGGGCGCCGGGGTTCACGATGTCGTTCGCGCCGATCACGAGCACCACGTCGGTCTCCGGAAAGTCTTCGTTGATCTCCTCCATCTCGAGCACGATGTCGTACGGCACCTTGGCTTCAGCCAGGAGCACGTTCATGTGGCCCGGTAGGCGCCCGGCAACGGGGTGAATCGCAAAGCGCACCTGAGTGCCCTTCGCGCGGAGGATCTTCGCGACCTCGAACAGCGGATGCTGCGCCTGCGCGACGGCCATGCCGTAGCCGGGCACGATCACGACGCTCTTCGCCTCCGCCATCAGCGCGGCGACTTCAGCTGCCTCGACCGGCGTCGGTTCGCCTTCTGGCGCGCTGCCGCCAGCAGGCGCCGCGCCTTCCGTCGCGCCAAAGCCACCGAAGATCACGTTGGCGATCGAGCGGTTCATGGCCTTACACATGATGTAGCTCAGGATCGCACCGCTCGAGCCGACCAAGGCGCCGGTGATGATCAGGAGGTCATTGGAGAGCATGAAGCCTGCCGCCGCCGCCGCCCAGCCGGAGTAGCTGTTCAGCATCGACACGACGACGGGCATATCCGCGCCCCCGATCGCCATCACCAGGTGGATGCCCAGCACGCACGCGATGCCCGTCATGATTCCGAGCGGAATCAAGCCGGCGTGTCCCTCTGCCGCCATGAAGCGCGTCATCAGGAAGATGCTGCCGCCGACCATCGCCAAGTTGATCAGGTGACGACCGGGCAGCATCAGTGGCTTGCTGCCGATGCTGCCGCGCAGCTTCCCGAACGCGATCACGGAGCCAGTGAACGTCACCGCACCCACGAACACGCCGAGGAAGATCTCGACGTCGTGGATCTTGGCTTCGACGCCTGAGAAGTGCTGGTTCGGATCCAGATAGGTTGCGTAGCCAACCAGCACCGCGGCGGCGCCGACGAAGCTGTGCAAGATGGCGACCAGCTCCGGCATGCTGGTCATCGCGACGCGAGCCGCGAGCAGCGCGCCAATCAGCGCGCCGACGATCACGACGCCACCCAGCACTGGGTACCCGCCGGTCATGCGCGCCGCCGTGGCAGCGATGGCCAGCAGCATCCCGATGATTCCGTACAGATTTCCCCGACGCGCGGTCTCTTGCGTCGAGAGTCCGCCGAGGCTCAGGATGAAGAGCACTCCGGCGCCGATATAGGCAACAGTGGTCAGGCTATCGAGCATCGGAGTGCCTCACTTCTGAAACATCTTGAGCATGCGCTGAGTGACCAAGAAGCCTCCAGCGATGTTGATGGTGGCCAGCAGGATCGCTGCGGCGCCGAGGATGGTGACGGCGCTGGTCAGGGGACCCGAGAGCTGCAACATGCCGCCCACGATGATGATGCCGCTGATGGCGTTGGTGACGCTCATCAACGGCGTGTGTAGCGACGGCGACACGTTCCACACCACCTGCCAGCCGACGAAGCACGCGAGCACGAACACCGTGAAGTGGCTCAAGAACTCCTTGGGGGCGACGGCGCCCAGGCCCGCCAGCACCAGCCCGCCCACGAGCATCGTGATCGCGGTCGTCTGCGCCTTTTTCCGTGCGACAATAGCCGGGTCGGGCTTGGTGGGGACCGGCGCGGGCGCGGGCGCCTTCTTCGGCGGCTCGGGCACCACCTTCGGCTTGGGCGGTGGCCACATCATCTCGCCGTCGTGGAGCACCAGGGCGCCGCGCACGACGTCGTCTTCGAGATCGATGTGCCAGCTCTTCGCGCCCCCCATGTCCGCCAAGAGGTGCGTCAGGTTGGTGCCGTAGAGCTGGCTCGCGGTGGGCGCCAAGCGGCTCGGCAAGTCGACATAGCCGATGATGGTCACTCCGTTGTGCTCGGTGACCTGCTCTGGCTGCGTCACTTCGCAGTTTCCACCAGCCTCCGCGGCCAGGTCGACGACAACGCCGCCGGGCCGCATGAGCTCCACACACTTCTTGGTGATCAGCACTGGAGCAGGGCGCCCCGGGATGAGCGCGGTGGTGATGATGATGTCCACCTCGCGCGCCTGCTGCTCGAAGAGCTTCATCTCGGCGTCGATGAACTCCTTGCTCATCACCTTCGCGTAGCCACCCTCACCGGTACCGTCTTCCTCGAACTTCAGCTCGAGGAACTCGGCGCCCATACTCTCGACCTGCTCCTTCACCGCCGGGCGCGTGTCGAACGCGCGCACGATGGCACCGAGCCCGCGCGCCGCGCCGATCGCAGCCAGGCCCGCTACACCGGCTCCAATCACCATCACCTTCGCGGGCGGCACCTTGCCCGCCGCGGTGATCTGTCCGGTGAAGAACCGCCCGAAGAAGGACGCCGCCTCTATTACCGCACGGTAACCGGCGATGTTCGCCATCGAGCTCAAGGCGTCCATCTTCTGCGCACGGCTGATGCGCGGGATCTGGTCCATCGCGAGCAGCGTGACCTTGCGCTTGGCCAAGCGTTCCAGCAGCGCTTCGTTCTTGGCTGGCCACACGAAGCTGATCAGCGTGGAGCCTTCACGCAGTAGATCCGCCTCGTGGTGGCCACGCTGAGCGTCGAGCTCTGGTGGCCGCACCTTGAGTACGATGTCGGAGCTCTGCCAGAGCTCCTTCGGATCCTTGACGATGCGCGCTCCCACGCCTTCGTAGTCCGAGTCGAGGAACGACGCGCCTTCGCCCGCGCCCGCCTCCACCAACGCATCGAAGCCAAGCTTCGTCAGGCGCTTGATCGTTTCCGGTGTCGCAGCGACCCGGCGTTCTCCGGGGCCGATTTCACGGGGGATCCCAACCAACATGTGTGTCTCCTGGCGCGAGCCGTGCGTATCGCAGGCGCTGCGGCCCGATGAACTCGTGGTCGTTCGCGCCGCGACGACGCGAAGACGGATGCGTCGTTGCCCCACGCCACACGCAGGGAACGGCAGACCGCGGAACCGAGGGGGCACGCAGCTGCGGCCCCTTGATAGCGCAAAACGTTGCAGATTGGGGTACTCCGTCGCCTTCTGCGTTGCGTCATCAGCAGGGGGTGAGGGAGCGCTGTTCAGACCCCTGCATTGCACCTGAACTGGCGCACCGTGACGACGACTGGAGCCACCAGGTGCGCGCTGGTAGGTTGCACTGAAGTGCAGGATCGCTGGGCGCGCGGCGCCTTGCTGCTGACTGCGGCGAAGACCAGCGCACCTCTCCCCCAACCAAGCAACACGTGCGGAGACCGCTACGGCCGTTGATGGGACTATCCTGGTAGGCGATGGGGGACCTCGGATGGCTCGTGTGCCGATCGGGAGCGTGGCTCTGCGTGCTCGCTGTGATGGGCTGCGGAAGCGAAGACCCGAGCCCTGACCAGGCCCCGATTCAACCGGGCGTCGACGTCGAAGTCTCGAGCGGTCCGATACACGGCGAAGACGCCGGCGAGCTGCGCGTGTTTCGGGGCATCCCTTACGCAGCGCCTCCGCTAGCTGAACTGCGTTTCCGCGCGCCAACACCTCATGCGAAGTGGAGTCAGCGCCTCGACGTCACCCAGTTCGGCCCCGGATGTCCTCAGAGTGGTGGCAGCGTCTTGAATCCGGTGGACGAAACCGCCGAAGACTGCCTGACGCTCAACATCTGGGCGCACCAGAACGCGAAGGGCGACGAGCTGCGTCCGGTGATGGTGTACCTCCACGGCGGAGGCTTCGTCTCCGGTGCTGGCAGCTCGCCGCTCTACGAGTCGTCGCGGCTGGCGACACAGGGTGATGTGGTCGTTGTCACGCTCAACTACCGCCTCGGGGCGCTGGGTTTCCTCGCGACCCCAGCACTCGTTGCAGAGAGCGGAATAGATTCCACGTGGAATAATGGCCTGCTCGACCAGCGAGCCGCGCTGCGCTGGCTGCAAGCCAATATCGGAGTCTTCGGCGGTGATGCCCAGAACGTCACGTTGTTCGGACAGTCCGCCGGTGGTGTCTCCGTGTGCGCCCACCTGGCGATGGCCGAGAGCCGAGCGCTGTTCAGCAAGGGCATCATACAAAGCGGAGGGGGGTGCGAAGACATCCGCCGGCTCGAGAACGATCCGTTGCCTCCAGGCGGAACGCTCGCGCTGGGAGAGGCCTTCCTCGCCGCGACCAGCTGCGCCTCGGATCCCAACCCCATCGAGTGCTTGCGCGGCGTATCCGTGGACGAGTTGCTCGCAGCTCAGGAACAAGTGCCAGCGAACGTGTGGGGTAATCGCGCGCTGGGCCCAAGCGTGGGTGGCGACGAACTGCAGGCAGAGCCCTTGCAACAACTGCGAGGCGAACCAGACGTCGCGCTACCGCTGCTTACTGGGAGCATGTCAGCAGAGATGGCGCTGTTCGTCTTCGGCAACGTGGTGCAGGCAGAAACGGAAGACGACTACCAACGGGTCGCAGAGGGCCTGACCGGTGACAGCCAAAAAGCCGAAAAGCTCAAGACTGTGTACCCACTGACACAGTTCGCTTCCGTGCGGGAAGCGGTCGTGGTGATGGGCACCGAGTTTGCCTACGCCTGCCCAGCCCGAAACCTTGCAAGTCTGATGGCCTCCCGCGGCGCCCCTGCCTTCAACTACGAAATGCGCGCCACGGTTGGCGGCTTGGCCGGCGCGGTGGGAGCGGGGCACGGCCTGGATGTGCCGTTCGTGTTCGGGACGCTAGACGCGAGCAGCTTGATTGCCTACGACGCCCAGGACCGCGCCCTGTCCGACGCGATGATTGAGATGTGGACAAACTTCGCACGAACTGGCAAGCCTGGTGGCGAGTGGCAAGCCGTGAACCAGGGCAGCCTCATCCTCGAAGAAGAGAATTTCCACATGGATATAGACCCAAGCGCCGGCCGCTGCCAGCAGCTGATACAGCTAGGGTTGCTTGGCAACTGAGCCAGTGATTGATTGAGCCCATGGCCAGCTCAGCAGCATCGCACTGGCTCAAGCGGAGCGCGCGACCGACGCTTGCGGCGCTGGTGCTCGTCGTGTTGATCAGCCTGCCCTTCGTGTTGCTCGGCGAGCAACGCGCGCTGGAGTGGACTCGACAGCTCGTGGAGCGCTCAGGCGCAGCCTTGGTTGTCGCGCTGGTTAGCCTGCTCGCGGCAGACGTCGTGTTGCCCGTGCCCTCCAGCTGGGTCGCTACGCTGAGCGGCGCATCCTTCGGCTTCTGGGGCGGCGTAGGAGTCAACTGGCTCGGGCTGAACCTCGGCGCGCTCCTCGGGTACTCTCTCGGCCGCCGTGTGGGGCATGTCGGGGCGCGCCGACTGCTCGGAGAAGAAACCCTCGAACGCCTCGCGCAGAGCTTCGAACGCTTCGGCGTTTGGAGCATTCCGCTTTTCCGCGGGGTACCGGTACTCGCAGAAGCTAGCCTGATTGTCGCTGGTAGCCTGCGCCTCTCGCCTGGGCGCTACTGGGCAGCCTGCTTGAGCTCGAACCTGGGAGTGGCGGCGGTCTACGCGTGGGCGGGAGCGATGGCTCTCAGCGGGACCAGCTGGCTCTGGGTGTTCCTCGGCTCGACGCTGCTGCCCGGCTTGCTCTGGCTCGCAGCGCACCTCCGGCGCCCGAGCGTCGAACGCCCGATCTCAAACGGGTAGGCTCGCGGCGTCGTCGGCGAGGTGATTCAGTAAGGCTTCCGGCAGGTCGCGTTCGTCGTTGTAGGCGATGCCCACCACCGCGCGCACGGCGCCGCCATCATCCAGCACGGGGAGCGCAACTGCGGCCTTCGCACCGACTGCCGCCGCGCCGGGGCGCACATCCTGCGAGGGCGCCTGCAAATTGCAGGTCGTAACCGGAGCCTTGCGTTCCCACGCCAGCCCCGCCATACCTTTACCGCACGGAATAGTCCTGGTAGCAGCCACCACGGGCGGTGGCAGGGCCACTGCCGCGCGCATGTGCAGCAAGTCCGCCTCTATCTCGTGGACGCTTCCCGCCACACCGCCGTGCCTAGCCAGATAAGCCTCGAGCCATGTCTGCACGTCCATCGTCCTCAGTCTATCGGAAGCCTTGACCTGCGGCGAGGGTCCATGGCTGGTTCACCAGAGCTGAGCGTTGAGCCCCACAACGGCGCCACCAGCGATGGGCTGGCTGCCGAAGGACCAGTCGTGCTCTAGGACACTGTTGCAGTTCTGACCACACTGAGCGACCCTCCCCGCGCGGCTGTTTCCACATCGACAGCGCGCGGGGAGTAGAGAAGTGACTGGGCGAGCACGAATCGACGGACTGCCTCTCGGAGCACTTGGCAGCGCGCTGGCCATCGCGTGCGCGGTCGGGCTCGCGGCCTGTGACGGTTGCGAACAGCCGCCGGCCACCAACCCGGACGCCGCAACGCCCGGGACTGGCTCAACGGCACCAAGCGCCGCCCCGAGTAGTTCACAAGCGTCTGCGTCAGCGCTGCCGAGCTTGGAACAGCTGCAAGCGAACGTGGGGGACGAGAAGCAGGCAAAGGAACGCGCAACCGCCGCGCCCATCGACTTCGCGTGGGACCTGTTCCTGTACGTCAACTGGCCGGCCAAGAGTGGCGAGCGCGGTGTACCCGATCCAGGGCAGCGACTGGGAGCCGACGGTCTAACCGCGTGGAGCACCTGGAAGCACACGAGCGAGGTCTACCTGCCCGGAGGCAAAGCGCCCGACGACTGGAAGAGCGGGGATCCCACCAAGCCGCCGTTGCTCGAAGCGCCGGAGATCGACGGACGCACGCTGACCGACACGAACGGCAATTTGATCGAGTTCGAAGTGCGCATGAACGCGGACACGTTCGGCTACATCGTCAAGCGCCAGCTGTATGGATTCGCGGGTCAGCAAGCCGTGCGAAAGGCGGGCGCTGAAGCCGTTTCATTTCCTCCAGGATCACTGGAAGTGAAGGCCACGTGGCGCCTCCTAGATCCCATCAAGGACAAGGCAATCCTCGGCAACTACTACACCCGCACGGTGACGTACGCCTCCGACGGCGGCGGCACGACGCAAGCGGCGGCCGGTCTGACCGGGCTGCACATCATCAGCAAAGCGCTCCCCGACTGGGTGTGGGCGACCTTCGAGCAGGTGGACAACGCGAAGACCACGGAAGCGAAGCTGCTACAACCGATCGCCGCGGACGTCGCGGCGGCGAACGCCAAGATGCACGCCGCCCTCGAGGGCACGGTTTGGGCAAACTATCAATTGATCGGGGTCATGACCAAGCCAGTCGTGGACGACAAGCCCGTGATCCTGGCGAATTCCCAGATGGAAACAGGATTTCAGTCAACGTCTTCCTGCCTGACCTGCCACGCGACCGCGTCGATTGGGCCTGACGACAGCCCGCGCTTTCAGTTCTTCAAGCCAGGTTTCCAGGGCTACGTTGGCGAACCACCGACGCAGCCGTTCGACGCTGCTCAGGGCGGGAAGTTCACCAAGCTCGACTTCGTGTGGTCGCTCAAGCGCGCCCGCCAATGACCCTCCGCTAAACTCGCACGCGCCTCCAAGGAACACCGCCACATGAGCGCACTCTTCGTACCGCGTATCCACTTCCTCGGGCTGATGGGCGCGAACACGCCCACCGCGAACAACAACAACTACGATCTCGTGCTCGATCCCGAGAACGTTGACCTGTTCGAGCCCTACAAGAGCATGAGCGACGACGGCTTTCGTCAGCTGATGCGCAGCCTGATCCTCAAGAGCCTGCCCTACAACCTGGGCACCCAGGAGGTGCTGAACGCAAACTGGGACTACGAAGGCGACAACAGCATGGTGATGAGCAATGCCTCCGTCACCACGCTCGACGATCTCAGCGGCAGGCGCCTCACGCGCGCAGACGAGGATCCGCTGATCGGCCTCAAGGTGGATATGCTGGGTGATGCGTGGGGAGACACGCCATCGCCTCCAGTGATCGTCGACAACGACCCTACGGGCGACCTCACCAGTCAGATCTTCAAGGCCAAGGTGCTGTTGGGCGACGCGCAGCTCGGGTTCGTCGCTGACGCCCAGAAGGCCGGTCCGCTTCCGCGCTGTTACTCGCGCTGGATCGACCTGCAGCGAAACCTGGTCGAGACACCGGATGCTTGCTTCGCGGCAATTTGGCAGCAAGCACTGCCCAAGGCGAGCCTGGATTTCTACGGTACGGAGCGCTCGCCCATCCTCAAGCACCTGGCTGAGCAAGCCGAGCTCGAGGCCGGCCTGGTGATGCGCTTCTGCACCTACTACTTCGAGCGCAAGTACACCGACCAGCAGATGGCCGACTTCTTCAAGAACGGCCAACGGGTGCAAAACCTCTCACAAGGTTTCTGCCTGGGTACTATCGGCGTCTGGCGCTCCGGCGACCTCGGTAGCGTGCCAATGGGTCGCCAGCTGCATTCGAGCGCGACGCTGAAGTTCGATGCCCAGGGCACCGAGGTCGACTACGTCCTGGCCCCCGCAGTCAGCGCCGTCGACGAGGAGCGCGGGGTGATCGCGGTCGACCTCATCACGACTTTCCCCGAAGTAACGAAGATCGGCCCGGATCAGGATCCGAAGAGCATCGCCAAGGTTGACCTCGGAACTGCGACCCTCGAGGTGCTGACCGCGGAAGGGAAGGTCGAGCCGCTGGGGACCCTCGACTACTCGACGGCCACTTACATCGATGGCGCGGGCATCGTCGAGCTACCGATCAGCAGCGACCAGATCACGAAGATCAAGTCCGGTCGCCTCCAGGTGAGCTGCAGCAAGGCCGCGGCGAACCCCGTCCTCCAAGAGCAGTTGTTGATTTCAGAGACCGACGATCGCTCCGTGTATCTCACGGTTGGCGAATCCACCACGATTCAGGTGAAGGTGTTCGAGCGCGGGGGCGCACCGACTGCACCGGTCAACGTCGGGGTCCAGCAGTACCGCGTGAAGCAGACGCTAGAACCGCCGCAGGACGGCGTGCCGGGGGTTCCGTTGAAGAACAACCTGCTCGCCCCGCAGCACATCGAGCCCTACCTCAGGCTGGAACCGGAGGCGGCCACGGTTGGCGAAGACGGCATCCTGAACGTGAAGCTCACCGCGCTCTGCCCCGGACTCGGCAAGCTGCGCTTCGTCCCCGGCAGCGACAACCCTCCGGATCCGGATCCGGTGATGCTCGCCACGTGGCTCAACCTCTACTTCTGCAACGTCCGCGTGCTGCCCAGCGACGACCACTACGACCAGGTACCGGACGATCAGATCACCTACGACTACCTTTACGACGAAGTGCTTCGCTACTACTGGCGGCTCTTTCCGGTGATGGATCGCTACATGCCCTTCAACGACAAGAAGGCCATGTCGCAGCGCGCGCAGAACATCCTGCTCGTGATCGACAAGAGCCAGTGGTTCTCCACCTTGTTCATGCCGATCACCCGGGAAATGAGCGACGGAAAGCGACGGCTGCTGCAGCGCTGGTGCAATCGCGTGCTGCGCGGCGAAGATACCTAGCTCCACGGCGCAACCCGAACATGTTGCCCCGCGGAATTGCCTCTCAGCAGGGTTCGAAGGCGACGTACGGGCCGGCGTACCCGATGGTCTTGTAGAGGTCGAGGAAGGCCTGAACGATCGAGTCAGCGCGCATCTCGCCCGGCGAGGGGGCGGCGATGATCGCTACTTCCTTGTCTTTGGCGACGGCCAGGTCGGCGTTCGAGAAGACCTTGCCGTCCGTCGTCAGGTAGCAGATCAGGTCCGGAGACATGATCACGGGCGCGGCCTGATCGGAGCGCCAACCCATCAGGTTCTCGTTCTGGTTGTAGATCCAGAACTCGGTCCCGGCCTTGTCTGTCAACACGACGTAACCCAAGTCGAAGCCACCGCTGGTCTCTTCGTTGGTCCGGGTGATCTTGCCGGTGAACAGCAACTGGCCCCCGAGGTACTCGACCACGGCTTGCACGGGATCCTTCGCCTTGCGCAACGCCGCGCCTAGCCCCTCGGCGTAGGTCGTCGTATGCAGCATCGCGCTCTGCTTCATGGTCTTTCCGGTCATCGTCCAGAAGGCGACACCCACGTATTGGTGAAAGGTTCCCCCGGAAATGATGCCGTGAATCGCGTTGTTCGCGCTCGTTGGGTCCTGCGTATCGAGGCGCAGGTGTTCCTCGCTGTTCGCCATGGCAATGGGTGAGATGGGCACGTTGTGAGAAGCGTACGTGCACATGGAAAACTCCGGGATCGCCCGGCGCGCGCCCGCGGCATCCACAACCGGAACGCCGCCCTTCGCCGCGGTGCTCATGGGGATCAGGCTGTTCCCAGCGCCGACCTCACCCGCCAACACGAACGACAGCTTCTTGCCGTCGATTTCCTCGAGGAACTTGAACGCGGTTGGTGCCGCGCCGAAGTCGAAATTGTCCAGCGTCGCGTCAGGTGAACCAACAACTGCGCTGACCGCCATGCGCGCGTCGTCCGGCACGTCAGCCTCAGGATCCGCGAGCTCCAGCGGTCGCCCAGACGCGATGATCTCTGCAGCGATCTGCTGCCCGATCACCAGCGGACCGCCACCACCCGCACCGAGGATGGTCGCGCCTTGCAAGATGTCTTCGATCGCTTCCTTCTTCAGCTGCCGCATCGTTCGCCTCCTCGCGGCGCACGAGCGCCGCTCTCCCCTTGATTGGCCGAACCCTATCGCTTTGCCTCCAGCGAGACCAGCGACTCCGCGGAAACGTCTCCGCCTACGACTCCGCGAGATCGCTCAGCAAGGCGCATGCACGCTGCACCAGTGGTACCGACCTGGGAGCACCCCCGCGGCCTGTTGTCGCGTTGGAACGCTGCGCCGGGTTGCGCGCTTCCGGGATGGGCTCCGGGAGCTCCCGAAGAGCGAGCTCGAGCACGCTCCGCGCGCCGTCGCGGTCTCCCATCGCTGCCTGGATACGGGCCAACGTGGTGGAAGCCGACAGCACGAAAGTCGGCGCGCGCCGCTCCCTGGCCAGGCTCACCGCCGCAGTCAGCTGCGGAATCGCTTCCTCACTGCCAGCGCCATGCAGCAGCTCTCCGCGCCAGCGCAGGAGCTCACTCTCGAAGGCCAGCTCTTGCCGCGCGCGGGCTCCATCGATCACCACGTCAATGAAGTTCAGACCGTCCCTGTAGGCGCGCACGCGCCAGTGGCCTTCGGCAACCATCAATCCGTAGAAGCTCGCCGCCAGGCCCGCCCCCATCGCCTGCCACACACCCCAAGCAGACATCATCTCCCTCAACGCTTCCTCGGGCGCCGCCTCGAGCGCCGCCCAGCCGGAGAGCATCTGACCGGTGGTGCGGTAGATCGGGAACTCCCCCGCCAAGCGCAACAGGTCTTCGCCTCGCACCCCGGCGTTCTCGCGTTCCCCGAGGATCTGACTCGTGATGCCCTGGATCTGCCGTGCGATCGCGCGGCTGAAGTCGTGATTCATCCCGTCCGCCATGGCCCACGCTTCGTCCCCGCGAGCGCGCGCCAGGGAAAAGTGACCACTTACCGCCGCGGTCCAGGCCCCGTAGGTCAGGCACGTCATCCTGGGGTTCTGCGCGAAGCGCTGGACGTGGTGCATCACCCGCTCCGGGTCGAAGAGCTCGAACACGCGCTGCACGCGAGCCTCTGCCTCCGCGAAGTTTGCCAACCAGAACGCCTTGTTGCCCACGGCGAACTCCGCCTCCAGCAACAAGTCGCTATCGCCGGTTTCGTTGGCGATGCTCAGGCACTGATCGGCTAGCTCACTAGCACCCTTCAATTCCCCACGGAATAAATGCGAGACGCTCTGACCGAACAGCACGCGAAATAGCTGCTCGTGTGCGCCCACACGGCGCGCGAGGGCCCCAGCACGGTCGAAAGCCCAGCGCATCTCCTTCGAAGCAAACCCGCGCGTGACCAGGTAGACCGTCCCCAGATTGAGCTGGAGCGATAGCGCGAGCTGATCCCGCTGCTCGAGTTCAGGCACCACGTTCTGAAGTTCCATCGCTCGCTCCAGGGACTCGAGCGCACGGGCGTATGCGCCGTCCAGGAGCAGCTGCTCCCCCGCGATACTCGCGGCGATCAGCTCGTCGGCGCTGAGCCCTGCCTCCCGGAAATGATGCGCGGCGAGCGGCGCCAGGCGGCGATCCGCCTGCATCCGGGCTTCGAAATAGCGCCCGACGCTCTCGTGATATGCGCGACGTTGCTCGCCGCGCATTCCACTAAGAAGCGCTTCCCTGAGCTTGTCGTGGCTGAAACGCCAGCGATCCTCGGAGAGCTCCACGACGGGACGGGACCGCAGCAAGAGGTCCTCGACGTCGTCACGACCCGCGAGCTCAGCAAGTAACTCGAGGTCGAACTGGCGCCCAGAGATGGCGGCGAGCTCCAAGAGCGGGAGCGCCTGACTCGGCACCCGGTTCAAGCGCCGACGCAGGACCCCGTCCATCCCGCTGGTCATCACCTGCCCATCCGCTGGCCGAACGGCTTCAAGGCTGCCCGCCTCCTCCGCCAGAGCACGCAACACCTCCACGGCAAAGAACGCGTTGC
Source organism: Polyangiaceae bacterium (assembly GCA_041389805.1). Taxonomy (GTDB): domain Bacteria; phylum Myxococcota_A; class Polyangia; order Polyangiales; family Polyangiaceae; genus JAHBVY01. Next base: position 120,853 of record JAWKRD010000001.1, read on the forward strand.
CCTCGGTTTGCTCAGCCAAGAAGCCGACCAGCGCCGGATCACCGCCACGGTCTCCGAGCACCGAGGTCGTGAGGTGGGCCAGCTCCCGTTCGCTCAGACGGCCCAGCTTCAGCTGCTCGGGGTCCCCGAGCTCAGCGGCCAACGTCGCTCGCTCATCGTCGCGATAGCTGCCCACGATCAAGAGCGGCAAGCGCAAGGTCATCGGAAGAATGCGCTCGAGCAACGACTGACTCTCGGGACCCATCCAGTGCAGATCCTCGAGCATCAACAAAAGCGGCCCAGATTGCTTCGCGAGCAGAGCCATCACCGCGCCAAACATCGCGTCGCGCGCGAGCGTGGGGTCGGGCGCGATGAACGGCGGGATCTGCCGGCCCAGGAGCCGTGCGGCGTCGGGAACCAACACCGACAACGCGGACAGCTCGTTGTCCGTCAGCCCGCGAGCGCCTAGTAACAGCGACCGCAGCGGATCGCGCCAGATCTGATAGGGCGCCTGAGCACCGTCGATGGCTTGACCCACTTGCACCGAGAGGCCGCGCACGCGCGCCCGAGTGCGAAGCTCGGACAGCAGCCTCGACTTGCCTACACCGCTCTCCCCCGCGAGTAGCACAAAGCCACCGACTCCTGCTTGCAACGCCCGGGCGGCGTCTTCGAGCTGCTCGAGCTCGACGCGACGACCGATGAAGCGCGCAGACTGCAGGTAGCTCTCGCGCACGTCGGATGTGCGCTGCGGCCGATTGCGCCCTGTGATTTCACTGAGGTCGGCGATCACCGACGCCGCATTCCCATAGCGGTTCTCGGGCCGCTTCGCCATCAAGCGCCGCAGCACACCATCGACCGTCGTTTCCGTAACATTACTTCCGGATGCTGCGCGGCGCCCACGTGCACGCTTGAGCTGCTCGGGAGTAGCGAGCTGAGTCGACTCATCTACCGCGGGCGCGTCATTGCCGGCGCTCACCTGCGTCGGCAGATCCAGCAGCACGCTAAAGTCTGGCGTGTGGTTGAGGATCTGTTCTCGTAGGCGCTCGGCGTTCGACGCATCGAACGGGTAGCGCCCCGTGAGCGCCTCGAACAACATGACACCCACGGCGAACAGGTCACTCGCTTCCGTGGGGAGTTGGCGTGCGTAGACCTCGGGGGCCATGTAGCTGAGCGTACCGGCGAAGTTCGGAATGTCGTCGCGCAGCGCAGCGACACCAAAATCCAAGAGCTTCACCTGTCCCTCGCTGGTCACCAGGACGTTGCCCGGCTTGACGTCTCGGTGCAGCACTCCGTGGCGATGCAAATAGGCGAGCGCCTCGAGCAACTGCAGCCCCAGGCCAACACGCCCCGAAGGCGGCAGTCGCTTTGCTGCCTCACGGAAATTACTCGCGTCCTCCAGGAGTTCCATCGAGAGGTACGGTTGGCCTGCATCGAAGCCGTAGTCGTACACCTTGATCACGTGAGGGTGGCGCAGCGACGCCAGCACCTTGAACTCATTCGCGATCGCGATCAGGTGCTGCTGGCTGGCTGATGGGTAGCCAGCAGCCTTCTCCTTGCCGCTTCCTCCCGCGTCCGTCTCCGGGAGTTCCGGAGCCGTGGCCGCGAGCTTCGCCTCCGGGGTCCCCACCAGCGTGGGCACCAGGTTGAGTTCTGAGGGCGGTTTGGAGCTTTGAGAGGTTGGTGGCTCCAGCAGCTTGAGCGCAACCGCACGGTCCGTGAGCAAATCCGTCGCGCGATAGACGACGCTCATGCCTCCGACGCCGATTTCATCGTGAACGACGTAGCGTCGATCAACGATCGCGGCTTTCGCACGACGGGCTCCGGGCAACGGCAGCATCGAGTCGCAGGATAACCGGACGCAACCGGCTTGTGCTGCGATTCCTGCAGTCGCTAGTGAGGCGAATCTTTGATTCGTCGAACAATCAACACAGCGTTCCGCGTCTCAAAAGTAGCGCGAAGGCGCAAAACTCGGGCGCCCACACCCCCGAGGGGGCGGGCGAGTTTTGCAGCGAAGTGCGGAGACAGGATACTGGTTGCTATTGAAACAAGCCGCGCACTTCGGCGCAGTTCGTCCCGGCTGGCACACGCTGGGATACGAAACGGCTTGTGTTGGCGGGCTGAAAGTCAGGCCGGTTGGTGTCCAAGAACTCGGTTTGCTGCGGAGTGCACTGGTCGCCGTTGTCCTTGATGCAACCCACGATGTGCGACTGCAGGCCTGGCTTGCCAGCAACGATTGGAACCTCGGCGGAACCTGTGAGCGCATCACACGAGTCGAGGTTCGCGCTCAGCTTCGCTACCGTGCGACTCACGATCCACAACGCCTGCGCGCGTTCGAACTTGAGCGCGTCGGTCGGCGGATGAAAGTAGCCGTTCCCCTTGGATGCAAACCCAGTCAGTCCGGGCTTGGTGTCGGCATCCGGGTCGCTCGCCTGGACCTGAGTCAGCGTGGGCCAATCGCCGTTCAGCGGATCCGTCATGGTGTGCCCGACCAACATGGCGACCGGGGCACTCTCCACGGCGCCACCCACCTCGAAGGCGCCAGAGAAGTCGATGCGGAAGACGGGAATGCCGCCGAGGTCGAATACATCCCCGGGGAACCAAACGCCAAAGCGCTCGTTGCCCCCGAGGAAGTTACTCTGAAAGTCAGGTAACGTGATGCCGCAGGTGCTGACCGTTTCGTAGGCGCCGCCGGCCTCTTGCACACGCTTGCCGAGGAGCCAGACGCGGATCTTGTCGCTGCCTGCCTGGAGCACCATCGTGTTGGTCCAAGCGACGTCAATCTCGAGGTAGCTCCCCCAGGTGCCGCTGAGGTCGCACGGCGCTCCGGTGCTACCTGCGCCGCCTCCAACGGCGCTGCCCGCGCCGCCCCCGATGCCCGACCCGGCGCCACCGCCGGTGCTACTCGTCGCACCAGTTCCCGCGCTGCCTGCGCCACCGCCTGAGCCACCCTGCGCGCCCGAACCGCCTCCAAGCAGCCCTGAGCTGTCGCTCGAGCCGCAGCCGGCAACGAGCAGGCTCAATAGCGAAACGCTCCACGCGACGCTGGAACCATACTTCAGAGACCCGGAAACCATTTTAGGTTTATAGCATTCGCCGCAGGCCCCGGGAACATCGGAACGCTCACAGGCAGCGTCGGCTCGGGCAATTCAGCGCGGTTTCCCCCGTGCTCGCCAGATCGAAGCAGAACTTGGTGGCCTGACTGCACCGCGTGCGCGCAGCGTAGCGTTGCCGGCAAGTTTCGCGCGCAAGCTGCAGCGGCTCCAAGCCTAGCTCAGATTTCCCCCCGGCAATATCTGGTGCTGGTCCTTCGCGAGGCGCTCGGCAGCGTCCAGCGCGACCTCCGGAACTTCGGCGGCGACCACTCGTGGACCACGGAGAGCTTCCTCTTTTTGGGGGGAGGTCCTCCGCTCAGGCGCTGTGTCCGAACCAATCAGCTGTCAAGCTCAGGTGCGCCGATTCCATCCCCAGCACCGATTCAGAATCGACGACCGCTCGGTTCGCATCCGATTCAGCAGACGGCCGTGTCCGAGTCAGCGGACGGCGATGCCCGGGTCAGTCCAGCGCCGTGAGGTCGCGCAGGGTCCGCCTCACTTTCAGCGCGTCTGCGGCTGGAAACGCGTGGATTCAAGCCGGCGTCACGAGCCTGGTGTTCCCGCGTCACGCCTTGTGGCAGCCTCTCGGGCCTTGCTTGGGGGCGGTGACGGCGCTCGCGCCGTAGATCGTGGAGGAGCCAGGCAGAATCGACGACGCGGCGTCGAAATCGCGACGCGAATCGAGATCACTCGCCACCTTCATACGTTGCGAATCGAGAGATGCAGGAATTCCTCGCAGCCAGCCTCAGCTACCCAACCGTGATCTTCAGCGCGCTGATGGTCGCGATGCTCCTGTATTGGCTGCTCGTGATCGTGGGCGCCGTGGGCCTCGACCTACTGGGTGGCCACGATCATGCGCTGGAAATCGACGGTCATCACTTGGACGCGGTGGACGCCGCCGAGGCTCCCAGCGCGTTTCGACTACGCCAGGTGCCGGTCACGGTCGCCGTGTCGTTGCTCACGTTTTACAACTGGTTGCTTTGCCATCTCGGCAGCCACTACCTAATTCCGCACGTCAACTTCCTGAATCGGGGAATCGCCGCGACGATCCTGCTGTTCCTGAGTCTGATCGTCGGCTTCTTGCTCACGAAGCTCAGCGTGGTTCCACTGGCTCCGCTCTTCCACACGCACCAGGCCACACGCCGCAGAGAGCTCGTGGGCGAAATCGTGACGGTGCGCACTGGGCGCGTCGACAGGAAATACGGACAGGCGTTGCTCGACGATGACGAGCACGCGCTCCTGCTGGAGGTGCGCTGCGATCCGACGACTGCACTAAAGCGCGGGCAGCGCGTGATGATCATTTCGGTGGACGATGAAGCCGGCAGCTATGAAGTCGAGCCGGTAGAAGACCTACTTGGAGATTCTCCACGGAAACGCCTTGAGGGCTGAGCCGAGGATGTGACCCGTGTGCGTGGATATCGACACGGGGTGAGAGTGAGGAAATGCGATGAACTTCGAACTTTCAACGCTATTGGCTGGGGCAGGCGCCCTGGTGGTGTTCGTGGTCGGTGCCCTACTGATCATCACGCGCTTCTATCGCAAGGTCGATCAGGGCAAGGCGCTGATCGTCAACACGATGCGAGCCGAGCCGACGGTGACCTTCACCGGCAAAGTGGTGATCCCGGTGTTCCACCGCGCGGAGGTGATGGACATCTCCGTGAAGACCATCGAGCTAGACCGTCGAGGGCAGGAGGGCCTGATTTGTGCGGATAATATCCGTGCAGATATCAAGGTCACCTTCTTCGTGCGTGTCAACAAGACCGCGGAGGACGTGCTCAAGGTCGCGCAGTCGATCGGCTGCGAGCGCGCGAGCTCGCAAAACACCCTCGAGCAGCTGTTCAACGCGAAGTTCGGCGAAGCCCTGAAGACAGTCGGCAAGTGGCTCGAGTTCGAGGAGCTGTACACGAAGCGTGAAGAGTTCCGTGACCGCATCATCGAGGTCATCGGCAAGGACCTGAACGGCTACGTGCTGGAAGACGCCGCGATCGACTACCTCGAGCAAACCGCGCTCGACTCCCTAGACCCATCAAACATCCTCGATGCCCAAGGTATCCGGAAGATCACCGAGATCACCGCAGCGATGAACGTCAAGACGAACTCCCTGAAGCAGGAAGAGCGCAAGGCGATCAAGAAGCAAAACGTTGAGGCCCAGGAGGCCATCCTGGAGCTCGAGCGGCAGCAGGCCGACGCCGAAGCCAAGCAGGCGCGCGAGATCGCGACCCTGCGCGCGCGCGAGGAGGCCGAGACGCTCAAGGTCCAAGCTGAAGAGCGCAAGAAGCACGAGCTCGCCCGTCTGAAGCAGGAAGAGGAAGTCTCGGTCCAGGCGGAGAACAAGCAACGCCAGGTCGAGGTCGCCCAGAAGAACCGCGAACGCGTGATCGCCGTGGAGAGCGAGCGCGTGGAGAAGGAGCGCGCACTCGAGGCAATCGGACGCGAGCGCGAAGTCGAGCTGCAGCGCATCGACAAGGAGAAGGCCCTCGAGGTCGAACGCAAGGCCATCGCCGACGTCATTGCCGCGAGGATCGCTGTTGAGAAGAGCGTGGCCGAGGAAGAGGAGCGAATCAAGGATCTGCGGGTGGTGGCCGAGGCCAAGCGCCTAAAGGAGTCGACGGTGATCGCCGCCGAGGCAGCCGCGCAAGAGAAGGTCACCCACAAGGTGAAGGAAGCCGAAGCAGACGAACAGGTCGCGAAGCACACCGCGAAGCGCACGCTGACCCTCGCAGAGGCGGACCTCGAAGCCTCCGACAAGCAAGCGCGCGCCAAGATCCGTCTCGCTGAAGGCATTCAGGCCGAGGCGGCCGCCCAGGGCCTGGCAGACGTCAAGGTCAAGGAGGCGGATGCAGTCGCTGTGGAAAAGCTCGGAACCGCCAACGCACGAGTAGCCCTCGAGACTGCTCAGGCGGAGGCACGTGGCCTGGAAGAAAAGGGCATGGTGGAGATCAAGCTCAAGAACGCCGAAGCCGAGGCCATCGAACGCCAGGGCAAGGCCAACGCCGATGCGTCGCGTCAGATGTTCCTTGCGGAAGCGCAGGGCGCCGAGAGCAAGGGTCTGGCGGAGGCCAAGATCAAGGAGGCAGACGCCGCCGCGACGGAGAAGCTCGGCACCGCTCAGGCAGTGGCCATTCGCGAGAAGATGTCTGCGGAGGCCGCCGGCCTGGAGCAGAAGGCGGGTGCCATGAAGGCCCTCGACCCCGAGAGTCGGGCGCACGAGGAGTACCGGATTCGTCTGGAGCAACAGAAGGAGCTCGCGCTGGCGGCGATCCAGAGCCGGATCGCGGTCGCCGAGAGGCAAGCCGACGTCATGGGTTCAGCGATGGAGCACGCGAAGATCAACATCGTCGGCGGCGATGGCCAGTTCCTCGATCGGTTCTTCAAGGCAGTGAGCCTGGGTGCTGCAGTAGATGGCGCAGTCGACCAGAGCGAGCTCTTGAAGAGCTCCGTGAGGGAGTACCTGGACGGAGACGCGAGCCTGCGAAGCGATGTCAAAGACATCCTCGCGAGCCCCGGCTTCAACACCGAAGCGCTCAAGAACCTCTCGATCGTCGGCGCGCTGCACAAGCTGATGGGTGAGCTGGACCACGCACAGCGCCCGAAGGTGGAGCAGCTGGTGCAACACGCCAAGGATTTGGGCCTCGGTTGACCAGCCTGGCGCGGCACATTCGCCGCGCCTCACCCCCAAACTCTGGACATTCGAAGGATTGACCCACGCGGTCTCCCGCGTGGGCGGATGACGAATCGATGGCTGACGACACGCCACAAGACCAGCGCGACCTCGAAGGCGGAAGCTACGAGATCATCCGGGCGCGGCTGGTAGAGCAAGCCAAGCGCTTGGCGCAGGGGGCTGAGGCCCTGAACGCCGAGCGCCGGGCGGCCTTCGGCGGGCAAGAGCTCGCAGTGATCGGCAATGAGCGCGTGCGCACCGAAAACAACTGCGTGCCGCGCGACATTGTGATGGTCGAAGGCCAACTGCTCTTCGGGTACAACGTCTTCCTTGGCTTGCGCACGGAAACGCAAGTGGCAGACGTATTCAGCCTCCATCGCTTCATGCGCACTGGAGAGGGCTTCGACGTCTCGGCCATTGGCGCGGGAGAACACGCGCGTTCCTTCCTCGAGGATCCACGCTTCATCGAGCAGTTCGTCGAACTCTACAAGTACTACAAGGACGCGAAGCTGATTCAGCTCACGCGCTCGGAGTCGAAGCTCCTGGCCGTGTTCCAGACGGGCGCCAGCGTCGACGACAAGCGAGTGTTCCGCTGGGGATTGGACTCGGGCGGTCACCCCACTTACATCGATAATCGGGGTGAGCGCGACCACGTGTTCCCCAAGAGCCATGACTTCTCGTGGCGCGAAACGACGCGGGAGCAGCACGTCAAGGGACGCCACCCGCACATCAACATCGAGAACGTCGTCTTCGTGGAGTGCGTGGACGGCGACCTGACGATCAAGGTCGAGAACAACACGGAGACGGGTCAGGGCATCTACGCCGAGCCCGTGGACGACCCGCGTCAGAGCCTGGACGACGCCAGCATCGCCTACGCGATGCTGGGCCACCTGGTGCTGCTCAGGATGGTGCCCTACGGCGAGACGTTGCCGCGCTATTTGGTGTTTGCTACCCGCACGCACAAGGTCGTGCGCGTCGACGCGATCGGCGCTGCGTGTGTTCAGCTGCCGGAAGATCACGGCGTAATCTTCCCAGGTGGCTACGTGCTGATGGACGGCCAGCACAAGGTCTTCGACGGAGACTATGAGCGCTTTCTGTTCGAGCGCAGCGTCCGCTCGCCGAACGGCGAGGACGTCCTGTATATCTTCCATGAACGCGAACAAGGCCTGTACGCGCTGTTTTCGTACAACTTGATCCGCAAGGAAGTGCAAAACCCGATTGTTTGTAGCGGGTACTCGCTCTTCGAAGACGGCCGCATGGTGGTGTTCCGGCAGAGCTCGGAGGAGCCCACGCGGGTGCACCCGATGCAGTTCTGGCAGACGCCGTTCGTCTCCGTCGAGCACGCAGCGAAGCAACCCGTGAAGGGTGGCCCGCTGGGCAAAGTGGGCAACGCCGAGCTCGTGCGAGGGATCAGCGACTGTTTGAGCCTGTCCCGCATGGCCGCGGAGACGACGCCAACCCGCCAGATCTACGAGGACTTGATTCGCGCCATCACGCGCACCGGTGACACCTACTATTGGCTCGGTCAGGAGGAGCTAGGCGCGCTCGGGGCCGTGCTCGCAGAGCTGCGCTCCACCGCCGAGCTGATCGTCGATGAGTTCGACAAGGTGGTGGCCATCAAGGAGCGCGCTCAGGCGGCGCTGGCCGACGCGATCGAGAAGCAGCAAGCTCTCGAGGCTCGAATCCGTCCGGAATCATTCAACGCGATTGAACAGTTCATGCAGGGACTGACAGAGCTGCGCAACCAGCGCGGCCACCTGATCAGCCTGCGTGAGCTACGCTACATCGACACTCCTCGGGTGGACCAGCTCGAGCGGGACTGCGTCGAGCAGTTCGACCGCCTGAGCCAAGCCACTGTCGGGTTCTTGCTGGACGCGGCAGCGCTTGCTCCACTGCAGACGCAGCTCGCTGAGCTGCTACAGGGCATCGGCGAAGTAGAAAAGACCCCGGAGCTCAAGCCGCTCAGCGAGCGCCTCGAGACGACCAGCGAGGGTCTGACGCTGATGAGCGAAGTCGTCGGCGGCCTGGAGGTCGACGATCCCACCCAGCGCACGCAGATCCTCGAGCGCATCAGCGAGGTGTTCGCCACCCTCAATCGCGTCCGCGCGACGCTCCACAACAAGCGGAAGGCGCTCCAGAGCGCCGAGGGGCGCGCCGAGTTCGCTGCCCAGTTCAAGCTGCTTGGACAGAACGTGCAGAGCAGCTTGAGCCTTGCGGAAACGCCTGACGGCTGTGACGAGCAGCTATCCCGCCTGATGATCCAGCTCGAGGAGCTCGAGGCGCGCTTCAGCGAATTCGACGACTTCGTCGCCGAGCTGGCGCAGAAACGTGACGAGATCTACGAAGCCTTCAACCAGAAGAAGCAGCAGCTCCTCGACGAGCGCCAGCGGCGCGCCCAGAACCTGGTCTCCGCTGCAGAGCGGATCCTGAGCAGCGTCGCTCGGCGCGGTCAGAGCTTCGCCGATGACGACTCACTGAACGCCTATTTCGCCAGCGACCCGATGGTGATGAAGGTGCGCGACCTCGCTGCCCGTCTGACGGAGCTGGGCGAAGCACCCAAAGCCGAAGAGCTCACTTCGCGGCTGAAGCAGGCGCGCCAGGACGCCCTTCGGGGCCTCAGAGACCGGCAGGAACTGTTCGAAGATGGCGCTCAGCTGATCAAGCTCGGGAAGCACCGATTCGCGGTCAACACGCAAGCGATCGAACTCACGTTATTGCCGCTCGGCAATACGACTGAAGAAGGCATGGCACTCGCGCTCTCAGGGACCGACTTCCGGGAACCCATCGCGGACGAGGCCTTCAATCAGTATCAAGACTGCTGGCACCAGCAGCTGATCAGCGAGACGCCCGAGGTCTATCGAGGCGAATTTCTCGCCGCGAGTATTCTTCATCAAGCGCGGCACAACGATGGCGGCCTCACCCTGGCGGCGCTGCGCGAAGCCGAGCTCAGCGATGGCGGCCTCGAAGAGCTGGTGCGCAAGCAGGCCGCGGCGCGCTACGACGAAGGCTACGAGCGCGGGCTCCACGACGCCGACGCGGCGCTGATTCTGCGGGCGGCGCTCGGCTTGAGCGAGTCCGCTGGGCTGCTCCGGTTCGACGCCGACGCGCGGGCGCTCGCCGCGTGGTACTGGTCGAACCTGCACTCCAAGCATGGCAGCGCGGAGGTTGTGGCCCAGCGAGACCGCAAGCGGTCGCTGTTTTCACGCCGCGCGGCGAGCCTCGGCAGGCTCCGCCGGCAGCTCGGAGACGACTCCGGGTTGCAGGAGCTAGGGCGCGAACTAGGCGGGGAAATCGCTGGGTTTTACCAGCACACCCGGAGCGCCAACCTAGAAGAGCTGAGCGAACTGGCCGGCTGCTACTTGGCCGAGGAGCTAGCAGGTGAAACGCCCAGCTTCGTGTCGAGCCCCGGTGCAGAAGAGCTCCGCCAGCGTTTCCTCGCGGCACTTGAAGAAGGCGGGGCGCGGGGCGCCTTCGAGGCCGACGTGAGGGACCTGGAGCAAGAACCAGAGGCCCAGCTCGTCACTGTGCGCACCTGGCTGAGCGCGTTCGCGAGCAAGTTACCCGCACGAGACGGACAAACCGTCGCGCAGCAGGAGGTGTCGAAGCGCGGGGCTGCGGCGCACATCCTGGAGGCAGCGGTGCTCGTACTCTCGGAGCGCACCGTCGACTACCGCCCAAGCGGTGCCTTGACGGACACCATCGTGGAGGGGGTGCTCGGCGATCATCCTCGCATCAAGGAAGGCAAGCTTTCGCTATCTATATCGGAGTTCGAGCGCCGTCTGAGTCGCTTCTTGACCCTCCGCGTGCCGCGCTACCGCGCCTACCGGGTGGCCCGCCAGAACCTGCTCGACCGGGAACGCCGCAGGCTGCGGCTCGATGAGTTCAAACCCAAGGTGCTCAGCTCGTTCGTGCGGAACCGCCTGATCAACGAGGTCTACCTCCCGCTCATCGGCGACAACTTCGCGAAGCAACTCGGCGCGGCGGGAGACAACAAGCGCACCGATCTAATGGGTCTGTTGCTGCTCATCTCGCCGCCGGGTTACGGCAAGACGACCTTGATGGAATACGTCGCTAGCCGCCTCGGACTGGTGTTCATGAAGGTCAACGGGCCCGCCTTGGGCCACGGCGTTCACAGCTTGGATCCAAGCGAAGCTCCAAACGCGACCGCACGCCAGGAGGTAGACAAGATCAACCTTGCCCTCGAGATGGGCAACAACGTGATGCTGTATCTTGACGATATCCAGCACACCCACACCGAGCTGCTTCAGAAGTTCATCTCCCTGTGCGACGCGCAGCGCCGCATCGAAGGCGTATGGCAGGGACGCACGCGCACCTACGACCTGCGGGGGAAGCGCTTCTGCGTCGTCATGGCGGGCAATCCGTACACTGAGTCCGGGGAAAAATTCCAGATCCCCGACATGCTCTCTAACCGCGCGGATACGTACAATCTGGGTGACATCCTGGAAGGCAAGGACGACGTCTTCGCGCTGAGCTACATCGAAAACGCGGTGACTTCGAACCCGGTGCTCGCCCCCCTAGCGAGCCGCTCGCCAAAGGATCTCTACGCCTTCATCCGTATGGCCCAGGGAGCAGAGGTGCCAGCGTCCGAGCTCGAGCATGGCTACTCCGCGGTGGAGATAGGCGAAATCAAGGCGGTGCTCACAAGGCTCTTCAAGGTGCAGAGTGTCCTGCTCAAGGTGAATCAAGCGTACATCGCCTCAGCCTCCATGGACGATAAATTCCGCACGGAACCATCATTCAAGCTCCAGGGCAGCTACCGCAACATGAACAAGCTGGCCGAGAAGGTGGTCAGCGCGATGAACGATGCGGAGCTCCAGGCCCTGGTCGAGGACCACTACTCCGGCGAAGCCCAGACGCTGACGACCGGCGCCGAGCACAACTTGCTCAAGCTCGGGGAGCTCCGCGGCACCCTCAAGCCCGCAGCCGCGGAACGCTGGGCGGAGATCAAGCTCGGCTTCAAGAAGCACCTCGCGCTGGGAGGCTCTGAGACGGACCCCGTCGTGCGCGTCACCTCACAGCTGAGCAGCCTGGGAGAGCAGCTGGTGGCCATCCGCGAGAGCATCCGTGAAGCAAGCGCTTCCAGGGAGACACCTCAAAAGCTCGAGTGGGTGGAGAACCACATTCAGGCACTGAACCAGTCTCTCGAGCGCCTGGCGGAGCCAAGGGTCGCGCTCACTGTGCGCAATGATCCGCCGCCCGGCATCGACGAGCTGCTCGCGATGCAGGTGCAGATCATGGAGCAGACACTGGTGCCCTTCGTGCGCGTCGCGACCCAACGTCTCGATGACAGCGAAGCCTTGCGCGAACGCCTGGATGAGTTTATCGCCCAGGTGAAGGCGATCGACGCCCGTCTCAAGGGTGCGCTTGGTCCGACTTACGGCTCATGAACTCTCCGCTCCTCTACGCCGCTCTCGGTGCACTGCTCGCTTGGCTCGCGCTGCGTCTCATGATGCGCCGAGATCAGATCAAACCCGAGGAAGCGCAGCGCATGGTGTCCGAAGGCGCGCTGCTGCTTGATGTACGAACCACCGCGGAGTTCAACTCGGGGCACCTGCCGGGTGCCATCAACATCCCACTGCACGAGCTTGGAAAGCGCACGGGGGAGCTGGAGCCGAAGGAGCAGGCCATCGTGGTGTATTGCGCGAGCGGGATGCGCAGCCGGGGCGCACGGCGCGTGCTTCAACAGGCAGGTTTCAGCGCAGTCAGCGATCTCGGATCAGCTTCGCGCTGGAAGTGACGTGGCTGGAGGTGATGTGCGCTGGAAGCGCGAATCGCCTCGCCGCTAGCACTTGTTTTCATGTGCGTAGAATCCTGCGTTGATAATGCAGGCGTTCCCCACCCCAGCGCCCGCTCGCATACCTTTCACCACGGAACCGACGAACCGCTTCGAGGTGCGTCGCGTGAAAGCGCCAGAAGTTAGAGGTCAGATGGCCTTGCGCAGCTCCGAGCGCTCCCAGAAGCTTGTGGAGTGATACGACGTTCCAGGGGCGGTGGACGGTTTCGGCGCACGAGCAGCAGGCGCTTCCGGGCGACCTTGCTGCTTGGGACGCTCATGGGGGCACTGGCCCTGGCGCCAGCAGCGCTGGCAAAGCCGAGCTGGAAAGAGATCGCGGCAGCGAACAAGGCGGCGGCCAAGGGTCGAGCCGCGGAAAAGCGCGGAGACTTTCAGGCGGCGCTCGAGGCGTATGAGGAATCCGGCGGTCACGTGGACAGCTCGGCCAATCGGCGTCGCCTCGCCCGCGCAAAGGCCGGGCTCGGGCGTCTCCTCGAGGCAAGAGCAGAGCTCGAGCACGTCTTGAGTGACGACACCGCGAGCAAGGGACAGAAGCAGAGCGCGCAGAAGGAGCTCGACGAACTCGAGCGGCGGATCCCCAAGGTAGCCTTCGAGGTCCCAGCAGATTTCGCCGGGCACCTCGAGCTCGACGGTTCTGCGGTCGGCGACCCCTCGCAGGCGCAGTCGGTCGATCCTGGAAAGCACACGGTTCACGCGAGCGCCGAGGGCTTCGAGGACTTCGAGCTCTCCCTGGAGCTCGAGGAGGGGGAGAGCAAGACGGCGACGATCGAGCTGACGCCGTTACCCAAACAGAGCGCCTCTCCCCCAAAACAGGCTGAGCAAGTCGAGTCAACTTCGCTCACCCGGCCGCTTGGGTATGTGAGCCTCGGTGTGGGGGTGGTGGGTGTTGCGCTTGGCAGCTACTTTGGTCTGCAGGCCAAGAGCACCCGCGACGAGCTGGGCGACGCTTGCGCTCAAGATCGTTGCCCCGCGGATTTAAAGGCAAAGTACGACGACGGTAAGCAGCAAGCGCTGTTTTCAACCGTTGGCTTCGCGGTCGGCGCCGCTGGCTTGGTGACCGGAGTGGTGCTCTTGATGCTCGCACCCAGTGAAACCGAGCAAGGCCCCGTGCAGGCGGGTGTTGGCGTGGACTCGTTTTGGGTCTCGGGGAGGTTCTGATGCGACGACTTGTCTTCTGCAGTGCGCTCGGCGCCTTGACCGCGATTGGATGTAGCAACCTGCTCGACTACGACTCGTTGGAGTTCGAGGGCGAGAGCGGCGGAGCGAGTAGCGGGGGAGCCGCGGGCCAAGGCGGAAGCAATGGCGGATCCGGCAACGGCGGGTCGGTCAACGGCGGGAGCGACGCCGTGGGCGGAAGCGCGAACGGTGGAAGCGCGATTGGGGGCAGTGCGAACGGCGGAACCGGTGGGTCCGATACGACCGGTGGCGCAGCAAACGGAGGCAGCGGTGCCGGAGGCAGCGGTGCAAACGGAGGCAGCGGCGCTGGGGGTAGCGGCGCAAACGGCGGCTCCGCGACGACCGGAGGGGCGAGCAATGGCGGGGCGGGGAACGGCGGGAGCAGCACGAGTGGAGGTTCCAGCGGTCAAAGCCAAGGTGGAACCTCGTCCGTTGGGCCCTGCCAGGGTGTGACGTGCGGCGCCACCGAGTACTGCGATCCGGCGGATTCCCAGTGCAAGTGCTTACCGGGTTGGACCGCCAGCGGCGGGACCTGCGCGCCCAATCTCCCTGGGGATCCGGCGGGGCACTCGCAGCAATCCGTCTGCGACATGTGGAACTGGGGGCATCAGATTGATGACGCCAATCCCTGGACTTCGGGCGGAAGCCAGTGCGATCCAGGCACGACGTCGAGGGTCGGTTTGAACGACACAGTTCGACGCCTGAATGCGTTCCGCTGGTTGATTGGCCTGGGGCCCAGTGCTGACAGCGCCAGCGCGGACGAAACCGGGCGCTGGTGCGCGGTGCTCGCGTCTTGGAATCCTCCCGGAACCGTTCCAGATCCGCACAATCCTCCCAGCAGCGCGACTTGCTACACGGCGGCGGGCGCGACGGGCACCGGTTCGTCGAACCTGGCCTGGGGTCCCAGACACCCAGCCAACGCGATCGACCAGTTCGTGCAGGACAACGGCGTGGCATCGCTGGGACATCGCCGCTGGATCTTCAATCCCCCGCTTGGACCTGTTGGTATCGGCTACTACGCGGGCGGCGGACAGTACGGCGACGCGCAGTGTCTGGGTGTGTTCGCTAGCACCGGTGGCGGTCCCAGCCCTGACTGGGTTTCCTGGCCACCGCCGGGCTTTGCTCCGGTCTCGGTCTTCGCCTGGACCTGGAGTTTCCACCATAAAAACAGCCTGTCCTCTGCGACTGTCAGCGTGACCAGGAACTCTGACGGCATGAACATGCCGGTCAGTGTGACGGCGCTCACCGGCGGATACGGCAGCCTGAAGGCCATCGCCATCACCAAGAGCTGGAGCGCGAGCGTCGGGGAGTCGTACACGGTGACCGTGTCCGGCTTCACCGGCGGCCCAGTAACCTACCAGGTGACCCCAGTCAGCTGCTAAGACCTGCGGCGGCACGCATGACGCAGCGGATTGTCTCCTGGGGGGAGACGCTTTGGGACCTCTACGAGCACGAGCGGTTGCTTGGTGGCTGCGCCGCCAACGTCGCGGTGCACCTTGCCCAGCTCGGTACAGACGCGCACCTGGTCACTCGCGTGGGAAACGACGAGCTGGGTACCGCGGCGATGGAAGCGTTGGCCGCGCGTGGCTTGGACACCAGCCACGTCCAGGTCGACCTGGAAGCCCCCACTGGCTGCGTTCAGGTGCGTATCGAACAAGGGCAGCCCCGCTTCAGCCTCGCCCACCAGGCTGCCTGGGACCACATCGAGCTCACCCCCGCGCTCCACGCGTTGCTCGGGGAAGCCGATGCGTTGGTGTTTGGGACCCTGGCGCAACGCACGCCGCTCGGGTTCACGACGCTTCGTGAAGCGGTCGCTCTCACCGGAGCTCGTTTCCGCGTCTGCGACTTGAACATTCGCCAACCCTGGGCGAGCCCTGAAGCCATCGAGCAATCCGTGTCCCTGGCTAACGTGATCAAGCTAAACGCAAAAGAGGCGGAAACGCTGCGTCAGATCTACGGAATCGAGGACGTGTGCGCCTGGCTCCTGTCGCGCGGAACCGAAATCGTCGCGCTCACGCTCGACGCTCAGGGCTCCGAGTTGCACACGGCGCGCTCGTGTATCCAGATCCCCCCGTACGCGGTGGTTGGCTCGACGATCGACGCTGTCGGCGCCGGAGACGCCTACACCGCTGTGCTCACCGCACATCTGGTGTCTGGTAGCCCACTCCAGGAGGCCGGGGAAGCGGCCTCGCAATATGCAGCAGCGGTCGTTGGATCCCCTGGCGCGACACCGCAAATTCCCAGCGAAATTCTGGCCAAGACCCGACCTGGCGGGCGCCGCGCCTAGCAGGTTGTTGTTGATTGGCAGGGGTGTTTTTCAACACCCTGCCAGGCCCCACGTCCGACCACACGTGGGTCAGCGCTACGCGCATCACCCACCCTCGCGTTCTTGACTGATACAGCGGGGAAACGGCTGGAACCAGCGCTCGGACGCGCTTATTCCCGGTCCAGCGGAAACGCGACGCTCGCTTCATGAAGCGAGACACGCCGCGGCTGTCCCCGGCGAGAAACGCGGTTGAATCGTCGCTTTCGTGGAGCGTGGCAGCACCCGACTGGGCGCTCGAAAGACGCCCCGCGCCACGGAAGCGCTTCCGCCGCGCGGAAGCCAACGGACCCGTTCTCGAGCCGTCGTGAGTATTCCCCGCGACTACTCGGATCTACGCTGAACTCGTGTTTCGCCCGGAAACGCCGCTGACCGAGGCGCGCCCTGGTTCAAGCTGGGCGCAAGTTCCGAATACCCTGCAAATACCCCGCACGGACCAACCAGCGGAAACGCTGCCCTTTTCACACGCGGAACCAACCCCTGGGTCGGTGCTGACCGCATCACGGCGCCCCGAGTGAGACCGCCCGGAAAAGACCCGCTGCCCAAAAATCGGTTCCGCAGACGATTCCGTATGCAACCTTCCGCTAGTCTTTCCGTGATCAATCAGCTAGGTTTCAGCGATGCCGAAGGGAACCAAGAAAAAAGGCGGACACAAATGGCCTGCTGCCGCGCGAAAGCGCCCAGTCGAGCCGCTCACCCTCAAGGATGCCTACGAGTGCGGTCGCATCGTATTCGAGCAGTTTGAGGATCAATCCAACCGCGAGATCGTCGAGGCGGAGAAGCTGAGCATCACCAAGCTCACGCTGCACCGCTGCTGCGCCGCGTACCGCGTGCTCTGCAACCTGAACTACACGCCGGAGAACTGCCCCTTCGGGTTCGGTATCGCCGCGCGCCTCGACCTGGTGGAAGAGAAGTACCAGGCCGGCCTCGCCAAGCGTGCAGTCGATGAGCAGCTCTCCACGCAGGAGCTGGAGTTCGCGATCGCCGAGCTTCGCCAGAAGCACCCGCGCACCGCGGGCAAGCAGCCCATGCTGCGCTTCGAGCGTGCACTGGGTCGCTTGGAGCCCTTCACCGATGGCCACTTCAACCTGCTGGGAGATCTGGACCAGGCGTCGCAGCTCTCCGAGGACAAGCGCGGAGTGCTCCTCGCGCGCGCTAGCCAGCTGCGCGGCGAGCTAGAGAAGGTCGAGAAGGCGCTGAGCTCCGGTGGAGCCAAGCCCAAGGCCGCCAAGAAGGCCAAGAAGAAGACCTCGAAGAAGTGAGCCGCGGGTTCGCGTCTCTGGGCGCGAACCGGGCAAGCTTGGTCTGCGAACAACGACAGACCGTTCGGTAAGGTGGGTCGGCGACTCGCCGAACGATGGACAATGCAGGGCGTCGAGTGGATCTCGGCGCCCTCTGTTTTTGTCGCCGCCTGTTTTCTTGTCCCCGCTTGTTCCCTCGAGAGCGATCTCGCTCCGTCTCATCGCCGCGTGTGTCTGCCTCGCAGCCGAGCCTGACAAAAGCGAAACGGGCACCCGACTGGGTGCCCGTTCGTTGTGAGTCGGCGGCTCGGCTCTACTCGCCGATTTCCTTCTCCAGCGCGTCGAGCTCGCTCTCCATGTTCGCGCTGGTGATCTGCGTCTCGGCTTCGTCTTCGAAGTCTGCTTCCGTGGGGATGTCTTCGGCATCGTCAGTCGCCGCAGTCTCTCCCGTTGCTGCTGCTGCGGCGGTGCTGGTGGTTGCCGCTGCAGGCTTTTCGTCAGGCTTGGCTGCCTTGTCCTCGTTGCAGGCCAGGGCTAGCAGGCCAGCTGCGATGAGCAGAATTGCGCGCTTCATTTGGCCTCCTCCGCGTTGTCCTTCTTCGCCTTGAGCGTCTCGATGTGCTTGTCGTGACGCGCCTTCTCCTTGGCGATCAGCGTGTCAACGCGCTTGACGACTTCATCCTTCCCTTCGGCCTTCGCTACCACGCGGATACGATTGAGGCGCGCCATGCGCCGCGCGTGGATCTTCAGCTCGGCTTTCACGGCGGGACGCTTCAGGTCGTCGCCGAGCTTCTCCTTGAGCTCATCGCGACGCGCCTTGCGGCGCTCCTTGCGCTTGTCCTTCCACTCTTTCCAGGCCTCACGCACTTCAGCACGCTCTTCCTTCTTTTCGGCGTGCTTCTTCTTCCACTCTTCCTTCTCTTCGTCCGTCATGTTGTCGAGCTTCTCTTTGAGCTCTTCTTTCTTCTCTTCCCGCTTCTCTTTGCGATCCTCACGCCGCTCCTTCGCCTTCTCCTTCATGGCTTCGAGCTTTTCTTTGGGCGTCTTGGGCTCTGACATGGCGGGGATGCTCAAGGTCACTCCCAGAGCAATCGCGATACCCCATGCCGCGTGATGACGTGCAAGCTTCATTGATTTCCTCCTCGTTCGCTGCGACAGCGAAGCCTCAGAATACGCCGCTGCCGAGCGAGTGGTCGCTTAAAGATCCTTATCTAGCGATGCAGCTTCTGCGCCACTCAGTGGCCAGATACCCCGTACTCCGAACCGCCCTGAATGGTCCTTGGATCGCAGCGCGTTGCCGTGTGGCGTCTACGAACCCACACTGGCGCCCAAACACTCGTTTGAGTCTCGCTCTGACACAGGGACGCGAACGTTTCACGCGACGGCCACGCGGGGAAAAAGGCCTCAACGCCTGGAGCCGCGGCTGGTGCAATGGGTCAGTTTGCGAGGCCAGCGCTGAAGCGTACCGCGACCTCAGGACTGAGCCGATAGCCACCCGAGTAGCGCTCGATCACATCGCGCAACCCGAGCTTCCGCAGGGTTGATACGGCGACGTACACGCGATTCGCGCCGGCCTCGAAGATGGGCGACTCGTCGGGCCAGCCTGCCGCAATCAAGTCACCGACGCTGAGTGCTTGCACGTTGCCGCTCACACGCTGCTTGGCCAGTGCCTCGAGGATACGGCGAAGCGAGGCGCGAGAACCCAGGTTGTGCTTCACGCCATCCGGATTGACTACCCAGCTGGCTTCGGGGCCGAGCACGACGGCGTCTCTCAGCTCGAGGTGCTCACCAGCATCCGGCTCCGACTCGCTCCGGATCAGTTCAGCGAAGTACGCCTCGCAGCGTTCACGATCGGGGCACACCCCGAGCTCAGCCCAAACTTGCTCCAGCCTATCGAGGGCCTGGGCAGCACTCGCCCGCTCCTTGGCCGGTGCCGCGAGGATATGCTGGCTGGCCCAGCTGAAGTGCTCTGCGGCCCGAATGGGGCCCGCCAGGGCAGCCCCTTCACCCGCGAAGATCTCGGACGCGAGCTGAGGCAGCTCCACCAGTGCGATCAGCGAGCGCAGGAACTGAGTGAGCGCATACAGGTCAGCGCCAGCGCTGGGTGCCGCGCCTGCCGCGACCTCGGGAGCAAAGTGCGCATCATTGAAGCCAAACGGCTGCCCAGACTCTCTGAGCAAACAAACGTTGAAGCCAAACCCGAGCACCCAGGGCCTGCCATCAGTCGCAAACAAGACGTTCGCTCCACCAACGCCTCCGAGCTGAACAGGCGGGCCACCCGTGCGCCCTAGCGCTTCGGCGCCCGAGAGCACCTGCAGCAGGAGCCGCTCCATGTGGGTGGCTGCGACATAAGGTAGCCGCGGGCCGGCAAAGGCCATCTGCTCGGCGAGTGCCTCGAAGCTGGTTACCGCGGGGCAATGAACGAGCGCGATCGGTTGCTCGAAGCCATCCAGGAGCTCCACAGCGGGTATGACGTCGAGCAGGCACGCCGCGAGCTGCGTTTCGATCAGATCACACTCGTTGCGCAAGGACTCGTGTGCGCTCTCCAGCTGTCCAAGCGCGGCTCGAGCAGCACCGCGTTCTACCCGTGGCGCCGGGACCACCAGCACCACGGGCTCATTTCGCTCCGCTTGATCGCGCGCGCTGTACAAGTGGAACGCGCCCCGCGAACGCAGCGGAAGCAAATCTTCGAAGCGTTGGAGCCACATGGGCAGACCGTCAGGTTAGCGCGACGCCGGACAACACGGATGACGAATCGCGCTTGGGCGCGAACACCGCATTGCTGAACGCTGGAGTCAGCGTTCAGCCATCGAAATCGCCATTACCGCGGGGACCTCCGCCACCACGACGCCCACCTTTGCCGCCGCGCATGCCGCGTCCAGCTCCGAGCAGCTTCGCAATTTCCTTGGGGGTAAGGATCTTCGCGATCTCCTTCTTCTCGCTCTCACGCAGCGCTTGGTTCTTCTTCTGCGCGGCCTCCAGACCGTCAAGCGCCTTCTTGTAGGCAGCTTGATCGTTGCTGTCCGCATCCAGCAACTTCTTCAGCGCCTGACGATTCTTCTTTATCTCCTCGCGAATCGCCTTGTGCTTGGCCTTGTTCTTCTTCACCACCGCCTTGATCTTCTCCATTTTCTCTTTGGAAATACCGGCGCGCTCGAAGCGCTTGGCCTTACCTCCGCCTTTGCCCTTCTTGGCGGCAGGCTTCGCAGCCTGGCCCAGCGGCGCAGCGGATGTGGGAGCAGCGATCGCGGGGGCTGCGGCGAGGGACAGCACGAGAGCGGTGGCGAGTGTCTTGACGTAACGCATGGTTTCTCCTGAACGTGGGTAAGCTGAGCCCTCAGCCCCAACCGCGGCCGCACTGCGTCGAGACGGCTGGGCACACGGTTCGGTAGCGATGCCTGAGCAGCCGAAGCCGTTAAGCGGCACCTGTCTTTTTTGTCTCTGGGTGCTCTGGAGTGCGGTGCCGCCTCCCCCCCACACGCCAAACTTCCAAGGAATTGCGGCGCCTTGGCCTCTGCCGTGCCCTTCCCTCTCCAACGCTGCTAGCACCAGCACGATGGCCGATCGCCCCTCTGAAGACGAAGCGCTGGAGCGCTTTCGTCAGGTCTTCGATCAGTGGATCCCCCACAACAAGTCGCTGCAGCTCGAGTTCCTGGGACACGCCCCAGGCGTAGCCATGATCCGACTGCCGTACGCGAAGCACCTCGTGGGCAACCCAGAGAGCGGCGTGCTCCACGGCGGAGCCATCACGAGCCTGATGGATGCGACCTGCGGCGCGTCGGTGTTCATCAAGCGGCGCAAGCCAGGCCGCATCGCGACCCTCGACTTGCGCATTGACTACTTGAAGCCGGCCACACCGGAGCTCGACGTGATCGCTCGCGCCGAGTGCTACAAGGTCACGCGTAGCGTCGCCTTCGTGCGAGGCATCGCTCATCACGGAAACGAAGACGACCCCATAGCCCACGCGGCAGGCGCCTTCATGCTGTTCGACGAACACTTCGGTCCGAAGAAGGAGAAGCAGTCATGAGCACTGAACAGCCTTGCCTCGCGGATCTGGTAAATCGCGCTCGAGAGCAGTCTGATTTCGCCGAGCTAGTCGCCGCCATCCCTTACGCGAATTTCTTGGGGGTGAGGATGGAGCTACGTGACGGCGAGTTGATCGGCGTCTTGGGCTTCTCGGACCACCTGGTGGGCAACCCCGCCGTGCCAGCGCTCCACGGTGGAACCATCGGCGCCCTGCTGGAGTCGACGTCGATCTTTCAGGTGCTCTGGCAGGCGGACACCCTGGTGCTGCCGAAGACCATCAACCTCACCATCGACTACCTGCGCTCGGCTAAGCCAGAGGACACCTTCTGCCACGGCGTGATCACCAAGCACGGCCGCCGCGTCGTCAACGTGCGCGCCATCGCTTATCAGTCGGATCGTGAGAAGCCGGTCGCCTCTGCGAACGCGCACTTCCTGATCGAACCGCGTGAGTGAGTATGGGTTACGCCATCGACTTCTCCGACATCGAGGCAGCGCGGGCGCGCATCGACGGCCGCGTCCACAAGACCCCCGTGATGCGCTCGAGCACGCTGGACCGCCTCGCCAAGGGTCACCGCGGGAGCGGGTGCGAGCTGTTCTTCAAGTGTGAGAACCTGCAGCGGGTCGGCGCCTTTAAAATCCGCGGGGCAATGAACGCCGTGCTCGCCCTGAGCGACGAACAGGCACGCCTCGGCGTCGTCACGCACTCCAGCGGCAATCACGCCCAGGCGCTGGCGCTCGCCGCGCAAGAACGCGGCATCCCCTGTCATGTGGTGATGCCGACCACGGCACCCAAGAGCAAGCGCGCCGCCGTGGCGGGCTACGGCGCGCGGGTGTATGAGTGTGAGCCGACGGTGAGCGCGCGCGCCGCGGGCGCCATGCGTGTTTGTTCGGAGACGGGCGCCCACTTCGTGGCACCGTTCGACTCGCCCTTCGTGATGGCTGGCCAGGGCACCACGGCCTGGGAGCTGCTCGAGCAAGTGCCAAACCTCGACGCGATCATCACGCCGGTGGGCGGCGGAGGCCTGTTGAGCGGCTGCAGCATCGCGGCCAACCACGTCTCCTCGGGGATCCGCATGTTCGGCGCAGAGCCGAGCGGCGCCGATGACACCGCGCGCAGCAAGGCCGCTGGCAAACGACTCGCCAACGAACGCGTGAACACCATCGCAGATGGCCTGATGACCAATGTGGGCGAGCTGACGTGGCCAGTCATCGACGAGCTGGTCGAAGCGGTGTTTACCGTCACGGATGAGCAGATCGTGGACGCCATGCGAACCGTGTGGGAGCGCATGAAGCTGGTCATCGAGCCGAGCGCCGCCGTACCCGTCGCCGTGGTTTTGAGCGAGCAGTTTCGCGCGCTTGGACTAGCCCGGGTCGGCGTCGTACTGTCGGGCGGCAACGTCGATCTCGCCAAGCTGCCCTTCAAGTAGAATCCGCGCGGTAATAACTTGACGCTGAACGCCTGGGCCCCCAGGTGACTTGAGACGTGGGGGGTTCCGTTCACGGCCAAGCGCGCTAGGCTCCCTGTTCATGACTCGACGAGTGCTAATCACGGGAGCAAACAAGGGCATCGGCCAGGCGACGGTGGCAGCCGCCTTGGAACGTGACCCTGAGTGCTTCGTTTTCCTCGGTTCGCGCTCGCGAGAGCGCGGTGAGGCGGCAAAATCAGAGCTGAGCGCGGAGCGCAGGGGCTGGGGCGATCGCATCGAGGTCCTGGAGCTGGATGTGGCTAACGACGCTTCCGTGAGCGCCGCCGCCCAACGCGTGGCGGAGCGCTACGGGCAGAGCCCGGCGCCGCTCAGCGGGATTGTCAACAACGCGGGCATCGGCCTGGGAAGCGCCGACCTCGCGACGATCCTCGACGTGAACACGCGGGGCCCGAAGCGGGTCATCGACGCGTTCTTGCCACTGCTCGCCGCCAACGGCCGCATCGTGAACGTCTCCTCGGCGTCGGGGCCCATGTTCGTCTCCGGCTGCAGCGAAGCGCGCAAGAGGGAGTTCACCGACTCCCACGCAACCTGGCAAAAGGTCGAAGCACTGATGCAAGAGGCCCTCGACATCAAACGAGCTGGAGGCGACTTCGC
Organism: Polyangiaceae bacterium; assembly: GCA_041389805.1. Classification (GTDB taxonomy): domain Bacteria; phylum Myxococcota_A; class Polyangia; order Polyangiales; family Polyangiaceae; genus JAHBVY01. The sequence goes on from JAWKRD010000001.1 coordinate 144,247, forward strand.
CAGCGCGGGTTTGGGTGAGGGCAACGCGTATGGACTCTCGAAGGCGCTCCTGAATCTGTACACGATGAGCCTCGCCCAGGAGTACCCGGAGCGCACGATCAACGCCTGCACGCCCGGTTACATCGCGACCGATCTCACGCTACCTCACGCGAAGGCGCGCGGGATGGATCCCGCCGCGATGGGCATGAAGACTCCTCAGGAAGGCGCCCGCGCTTCAATCCACCTGCTATTCGGCGAGCCCGGTGGCAGCGGCTGGTACTTTGGCAGCGACGCGCAACGCAGCCCCCTGGATCGCTATCGCTCTCCAGGGGACCCACCCTACACCGGTGACTAGTACACCGGCGACCAGTACATCGGCGCCAGTACACCAGCGACTGGCTGTCGCCGCACGGAAATGTCAGTTGCAGGCCGCGACGGTCTGCACCTTGGGGCTCGTTGCCTGACGGACGCTGGTGCAGAACTCTGGGCAGAGCGTGATCGACGTCGGATTCGTGGCATCGTCCAGGTAGTAGGCGGGCGCACTCCCGCACTGCGTCTTCGAAGGCAGGCGCACGACGTTGCTCGATGCGACACCCGAAGCTTGATAGGTGACCGAGAGCCGCGTCGGGCTCACCGCGCTCGGATACTTGTACTCACACAGGCGCTCGACCCGCGCGACCTCGTTCAGGATGCCTTCGAAGCGCCCCGGCGTGTCTCCCGACGCGTCGTACTCGATGCAAGGCGGGGTGTCGTAGGTGGAGCAGAAGTTGCTGTGGGGAGATACACCGCTATCAGCCACCACGGTCTCCACGTTGCTGACGTCGGTTGCGTTGAACGGATTGATGCCGCCCCAGTAGATCGGGATGCCGGTGGCTTGGTAGTGCGCCTTCACCAAGCCCGCGAGCACCGTGTTGCTCAGCTCGCAGGTGACCGGAGTGAATGCGTCACTGAACAGCACACCGACCATGTTGCGGCCGCTGTGCGTGTTCGCTGCGGTGTAGTCAATCACGCCGCGCAGCGCGGCTTCCGTGTTCGAGGCGCCATTTGGAGTAGTGGCGTTCAGGGCATTCAAGATCGGCGACGCGTTTCCAGGCAACAGACCGTAGGTGACGTATGGCGTAGAGAGGGCCGTGCATACGTCGGCGAGTCCCCAGAAGTTGAGCGCAACACCGATGCCGTTGCTGTTGGTGTTGCTCACGAAGTCGTACACGCCGTTGATCTGCGCGCACCAGGGCCCGGTTCCGCCGGACGTGGCCGTGCAGGTGCCTCCAGTCATGCTGCCGGTCGCGTCCAGCATCAGATACATGTCGAGGGGCAGTGGCTCGGCGTCGCTGGTCGTCGGCGCGCAGGTCACGCAGGAGCCGCTCGAACACACCTTGCCAGTGGCGGCACAGTTGGTTCCTCCGGGATTCGTTCCTGAGCCTTGCGCGTTGCACGTCGTAGCGCGGTCCCCGTCGCAAGTCGGCTGATTCGGGGTGCAGACTTGGTCTTTGCAGCCAGACGCCACGTCACAGTACTGAGTGTTCGTGCACAGCTGCTCGACGGTGTAGTCCAAGCCGTCAGAGTTGCAGTGTCGGTACTCGTTGCCAGAGCATGAGAACTGATCTGGAACGCAGGCGAGCGTCCTGCACTGATCGTCGGCGCACACTTGACCGTTGGCTTTGCAGTCCGTCGTCTTGGCGATCGACAGGCCGTCAGCAGCGCATTCTTCCAGCTTTTCCCCCGCGGAATCGCAGGCGGTGGCGCCTGGGTCGCAAACCCAGGCGTCGCAGCTCGCCATCGCACCCGCCTGGACGCAGGTCGTGCTACCCGGGCAAGCAACCACGGGCAGCCAGCTGTCCCCGGTGTCGGAACACGTCGTGATGCCTCCTGCTTGGCAGCGTTCGTAGCCCGCAGAGCACACATCGGCCAAGCACTCACCGAGGGAGCAGTAGTGATCCTCCGCACAGTCAGCGTTCTTGGTACACTCGACGCAGTAACCAGCGGTGCGATCGCAGAGCAAGCCGAGCGGCGTGCAGTCGTTGTCCGAGTCGCACGCAGGGCGGCACTTGCCACCAGCGCACACCTCGCCATCGCTGCAGTCAGCGGTCTCCACACACTGCACGCAGCGACTCGAGGTCGGATCGCAGACCTGGCCGCCTGGGCAGTCCAGCGAGTTGACGCATGGGGTAAATGGCACGCACTGATTCAGCAGGCAGTCGTTGTTCTCAGGGCAGTCTTCCGGAGCCACGCACTGCACACACAGCTCAGTGACCGGGTCGCAGATGTTGCGACCGCCCGTGGCGTTCACGCAGTCGAGGCTGTTGCTGCAGTTCGTCGGTCCGCTGCCGCCCGTACCCGCAGCGCCGGCGGTCCCTGCGCTTCCGCCAGAACCGGCATCACCAGCGCTGCCTCCGTTGCCTGCGTTTCCGCCGTTCCCAGCATCGCCCGCAGCACCCGCCGCGCCAGCGGCTCCGGCGCTGCCGCCGAAGCCCAAGCCGCCAGAATCGGAGCCACCACAGCCCTGCATCGCCACCAGTGCAGCGACGGCTACTACCCCCAAGCCGAGACGTGTCACGAGCCCTCCTACGCTTTGAGCGCTGAGCACCTTTCCGGCGCCCGACCGGAGCTTCGCACAAAACCCGGCGGACAGTCAGCGCGCCGCGGTGACTCCCGCTTTCCCGAATGGGATTCCCGATAGTTTGAGCCTAAACTATCGGTCGCGCGCGCTCTGGAGAACCGGACAGCGATCGATATCGCAGGCTCGCGTTCCGGAGCAGGCGTTCCAGCTCAGGGGTACACACACCGAAATCCAATGTGGGGAGCACGGAAGCCTTCGGGAGAACCCGTGTCTTCCAAACGCTCGAGGGACCAGCTCTTGAGCTCCGCCGCCCCCCGGGAGCGAAACGACCCGCCTCGAGCCACATAGGAGCCGTCCGCTTCTCTGGTCCACTCCGCCACATTGCCAGACAGGTCGTAGACGCCCTCTGGGGTCGCACCGTCCGGCATCGTACCGCTGAGTTCGGGCCCCCGCGCGTTCGACCCACAGGGGCCCGTCACCCTGCCAAACACAGCTCGACGACACACCAATCCGGTGTTCCCCCACGGAAACTTCCGCCCCTGGGCCCCCGCCGCGGCGAACAGCCACTCATCGCTACTCGGAAGTCGACCCCCATCGGCGCGGCACAGATCGCCTGCCTGAGTCGGCGTGAGATCCGTGACGGGACGGCCGGGCTCTTCGTCGAGCTTGCCCTTGCAAGCGCCACGCGCGACACAGCCATTCCAGCGCTGAGCGGTGACTTCGTATGAGTCGATCGAGAACGCAGGCACCTCGATCACCCGTGCGTCCACTACGCCCTGCGCTTCCCAGTCACTCGGACCAAGCTCCAGCCGCCCACCCGGGATCTGCGAGCGCTCTGCTGGAGCGACACAGCCAACACGGACCGCCCGCGAGACGCGCTGCATATTGCTCGGACAATCCGTCGGAGCATCCACGCACGTATCCCCGAGGAGACGTTGGCCTTCCCCGCAGCAGCGCGGCCCCTTCGCCACCAGACCTGGGGTGCAACGCAGCGACGCCTCGCGTTCGCGAATGGCTGCCCACACGACGAGGCCGCCGATCCCGATACTGATCAGGACGGTTCCAACGCTGAGGGGTAGTTTGAGCTCGGGGCTCATGCGCGGCGGAGGGTAACCCTTGAGCCAAGACCACGCTCCCTCTTTGGTCCGCTTGACCCGACCAAGTGGGATGAGCTACTACACTAGTAACTCAACTATGAGTCACTAGTGTAGTAGCAACCCCGTCGAGCCATCCAATGCCGCATAACCACAAGTTTTGTTTGAGTTTTCCACTCTTGCTCGCACTGGCAGGGTGCTCCTCCGCACCTGAGGCGGTGCAGACTCAGGGCGCAGCCGTGGACGCTGCCACCGCAGAGCTGACCTTTGGGGCGGACTTCTCGGAGGCCGCAAGCGCTCCCCTCGAGGTCGGGGACCGAGTCCACATCACCTACGACCCAGCTCGCACGCCGTGCACTGGGTACAAGTATGGCCAACCCGCGTACTCAGTGCTCGCGCACTGGCGCGTTGATGGCGGTGAAGTGCAGACACTGCAAGTCGCTGGGTTCGAGAGTTACCCCGGCGCAATCGACGGGAGCCTCGTGCTGCCTGCCGCTGGCGACCTGGAGCTGTGGTTCGAGAGCAGCGACGTCTGGGGCTGCCACGCGTGGGACTCCGACTACGGTACCAACTACCATTTCCCCGTGGCAGCAGCGTCAAACCTCGGTGAGCCAGCCTGGATGGGTAACGCCGCCTACGTGATCAACCGGCAGACCTGCGGCGCTGGAGCTTGCGACTCCGATCGCCGTTCGCTGGAGGGAGGCTTCTCTTACGACACCTATGCTCGCCAGCGAGCTGCGGTGCGCTCTGCCTTCTTCGACGTGTGGGAGCCGGGAGTGACGGACTGGAACAATCCCGATCTCTGGCAGCAGCTCGACGCAAGGGTGTACTACCGTTTCAGCGACGGTGCTGACAACGCCACGGAGTGGCGGTGGGAGTACGTGACCTTCCAGAAGCAGGTAGGCAACGACGCGCGCTACGAGTTGCCGCTCCGTCCCTTTGACGTGCTCGGCGGCTCCACCCGCACCAGCGCGGATCAATGCCCCGAGGCGCCCCTCGAAGTGATCGATGTGGGGGGGACGCCAGCCTATGTGCGCACTCACTTCGAGTTCTACTTCGCGGTCAACGGACGAGTGCTACAGGCGAGCGATGGCGCGCCATTCGAGGGCGTGTTCGAGGACTACTACGGCCTTTATCAGCCCTGTCTCTAGGGAGCGCGTCGCCCAAGCAGCTCGAGCGCCTCATCCAGAGCGTCCGCGCTCAACGTGAAGCTGAGCCGCATGCCCTGGGGCGCCCCAAAGAATTTCCCAGGAGAAATTGTAACGCCCGCTTCCTCTCGTAGCGCCTCGAGCCAAGGCATGAGCGGCTCCTGGTCACGTCGCTCGAGCCACACGAACAGTGACTCCTCGAAGCCGGGGTGCGCGGTCAGCCATGCTTGCTCCGCCACCCACGCGTCGACCACGGCGCGCTTTCCTCGCTGAAGCCTGGCTACGCGCTCGAGCAACCAGGTCGCCTGCTCGACAGCCGCGGCGCCCCAGGCGAAGCAACTGGGAGGTGCGTTCCCCACGCTGAAGAGCTCGCTGCGCCTGAGGCCGGCCACCAGCTCGGCCGGCGCAGCGATCCAGCCGGCGCGCGCCCACGGCACCCCGAGGCACTTGGTGGTGCTGTTGATCGTGATCAGGTTCGGAGCTTTACCGAACACTGTGCTCACTGGTGAGGCCAGCTCTCGGTAGACCTCGTCTACGAGCAGCCAGCGGTCTTCACCGAGTCCATTCGCAAGCTCTACCAGCTGATAGTCGCTGAGCACCGCCGCGGTAGGGTTGTGGGGGTTGCTCAAGATCACGAGTCGCGCCGCAGGGCCAATCTGCTCCAGCATGGCACCCACTTCATCTCCCCGCGGAAATCTTACGAGGTTTGCGCCGAGAGCTTGAGGAATGCGCCACAGAGGCTCGTAGCCGGGCTCTTCAACCGCGACGGTCACGCCAGGTTGGACCAGGCTCTGACACACGGCGAACAGCGCGCCCGATGCGCCCAGCGCGGGCACGAGTGCCTCGACTGGTACCTGGTAGCGCCCCGCGATCGCCCACAAGAAGCGCTGGCGCGCCTCGGGGTCATCCGCCGCCTCGTAGCCAAGCTCGCTGGCTTGCACGGCGGGTGCACCGCTGCTGGCCAGATCGTAGCGGGTCCTTCCGAAATGCCGAATGGCGTACTCGAGGTAGTCGATGGTGGGCGGCACGGGCGCGAGCATAGCCCTTCGCGCAACGAATGCGAGACGGCCGCAGGAGCCGAGGCGAATTGGCTGGTTTGAGCCGCGGGTTCAGCGAAAACCGGGCATGAGCCGCCGGCCGAGGAAACGACTCCAAGGTCGGCGGGGGCCTGGCTCCGCTGCACAGTTTGGCACACCCGGGAGCGGAGCTTGCACGTCGTGTGTCATAGCCCCCGCACCAATTCCTCAAGGATATGCACGGACAACATTCCAGATGGAAAGCACCTGGGCGCTCAACTGCAAAGTCTTCGCGAAACGCGAGCTACCGTTCAGCGCCGACGTTGGCTACGCTCCTCTCGATGACACGCCACTTGATCATCTGGATCTCACTCTTGGTCGCTACCGGGTGCGGGGGTTCAAGCAACGACCCAGCCGGTTCCGCGGGGAGCGGAGGCAGCGCGGGGAACGGAGGCAGCGCCGGAAGTGGGGGTAGCGGCGGCAGCGCTGGCTCCTCAGGAACCGCCGGCAGCGGGGGTGTTGCAGGCGCGGCCACGAGAGAGTGCCAGGATCAGGGTGGATGGTGTGCGTACACCGACGGCACTTGCGGAGCGACCACCGACTGCTTCTGTCAGCTCACTCGCCCCGAGTCGTGCCCCGACGTCTCCCTGCCCGTGTGTGGCTGCGACGGTGTCACGTACCGCAACGCGTGTCTCGCGAGCCAGGCGGGCACCGACCTCCACTGGGACGATTGGGTCTGCCAACTGGGAGAGTATCAAGAGCCCTGCGGCTCCGTCGCCTGCGACGTGCGGAGCTCGCTGTGTCAGAAGAACTACACCGACCGTCCAGATCCATCGAGCTATGACTGCTATGACATCAGCGGCAGCAATTGCTCGACCTGTGACTGCATCACGCCTCCGGAAGGCTGCGAGTGCGTCACCCCCAAAACGGGTCTGAGATTCATCGAATGCCACCTCTAGTTTTTTCCGCGGAGAAATTTTGAGGCACCGTCGCTCAATCCGGCTCCCCGGCTTCGGCGTCTGGCTTGCACTCTGCGCGCTCGCCCCGGCTTGTGGTGACGACTCGGATACTCCAGGGAGCTCAACGGCTCCACGGACTGTGATTGCGTGGAGCTTCAGCCCGGCTGCAGCTGCAGCGCCTTGGATTGGGGACGCCCGCACATCGTGTGCCACTACCCCGGCCAAATATTTCCACGCGGCTTAACACCGAGGCTCCCATGAAGACTGTCAATCTCCTGCTCATCGTCACCGCCGTGCTGGTCAACGCGTGTAGCTCTTCGGATGACGCTCCCGGCAACCAGCTGAGCGCCGCCGAACAGGCGTGCAAAGATCGGGGCGGCTGGTGCCAGTACGGGGACCTAGCTTGCGGGAAGACTGCAGAGTGCATCTGTCGCGACGGCGGCCCCGATGACTGCAGCCAGTTCCCTTTCGCAGCGGTCTGTGGATGCGACGGCCAGGTGTACGACAACGTCTGCCTGGCCTGGCAGCAGGGCACTGACACGCAGAGCGCCTGGAGCTGCAGCGAACCGGCCAACTCGACGCCGTGCGGGTGGGTGCGCTGCAATGCGCAAAACCAGGCCTGCCTCGAGTTCTGGACGGATCGCCCGGAGCCCTCGGCCTACCAATGCCAGGACATCGCGGACTGCGCGACCTGCGACTGCGTGCAGCTCGAAGCCGGGTGCACCTGCTCGATGGTCGACGGCCGACCGTTCATCGAGTGCCACGCGCTACTTTGAGCTCCGATGCCTGGAAGTCCTCGCGTGACGCTCAGACTCCGTTACGCTTAGCGGATGGGGGCGCTGAGCGCAGGACTGATCACAGAGCTCGCGTGCACCGCGAGCGACTGGCCCAGCGTTGAAGAGCAGGTGCTCACGCTGCTCGAGCAGCACATCGGTGGAGACACGCTGTTCTTCGTGGATGAGCAAGGACCAACCGACACAACCCGCGGCGTGATCGTCGATCTGCTGGGCGACGTCAGGCCGCTCTGGTCCTCGTTCAAGACGGACTTGTACCCAATGGTCATCGCCGCGCAGCAGCGCGGTGGCGTGCTGGTCGACTCCGAGGTGTTCGGAACCACGATGAGCGCGATGCCCCACTATCGACACGTGATGGCGCCGGTGCGTGGCCGGACGACGTTGATCGGTGCGCTCGCGCATCGCGGCCAGTTGTTGCAGAAGGTGGCGATCGGTCGCTGTTGGGGCTCGAGTGATTTCCGAGATGCTGACGTCAGCGCGCTGCGCGGGGTGATCGCCGCGCTGAGCCTGGCGCGGGCGGCATTCGCCGCTCCTCCCCCCCAAATTCGCGGGGCGATCCGCGAGGAGACGGCTGGGCCGCCGGAGCAGCGAACCGAGTTTGGGCTGACGGCGAGGGAGCGAGAGGTCGTCAGCTACTTGCGGCTTGGCTACACGAATCGCGACATCGCCCACGCTCTGGGCACCAGCGTCAAAACCGTACGGAATCAACTGAGCGTCGCGTACGGCAAGCTCGGCGTGGCCAATCGGGCCGAGGCTGTGGGCTTGCTTTCAGCCAAATTTAGCTAGCTTCTACCGGCATGGGACACTTGTCCCATGGCGCTGGATCGCTGCTGCCCCGAAGCTCTGGGCATGGAACAGCGATACGACGTGGTGATCGTCGGGGCGCGTTGCGCGGGTGCGAGTCTGGCGGCGTTCCTGGCTCAGGGCGGAATGAAGGTGCTGATGGTCGACAAGGCGCGCATGCCGAGCGATCAAGTGTTGAGTACCAACACGCTGCATCCGACTGGCGTTTCCGTGCTCGATGAGCTGGGACTCGGAGCGGCGCTCAGGCAGCTGTGCCCCGCCATGAACAGCGTGCGCTACGACTGGTTCGGCGCCATCGTCGATCTCGACATCAGCGATCGCTCCGAGTACTGCCCACGGCGCTACGCGCTGGATGGACTCTTGCAAGAGGTCGCGGTGAAGAGCGGCGCGGAGCTCTGGGACCGCACCAAGGTGAGCGGCTTACTCACCGAGGGTGGCAGAACCGCTGGCGTATACCTATCCCGAGAGGACGGCACCACGAGCAGCGTAGGCGCGGACCTGGTGGTTGGGGCCGACGGGCGGAGCAGTCGTGTGGCGCAATGGGTGGGGAGCGAGGAGCTGCTCGGCTACGACGCGCCGCGAGGCATGTACTGGAGCTACTGGCCCGCGCCAAGAGGCTGGGGAAGCAGCGAACGTTTCCCCGCGGGAATGTACCTCCACCGCAAGGGCGACGACATCTCGGTGGCGTTTCACGCTCAGGACGACCAGGTGCTGATCGGCACTCTGCCTCTAAACGCGGAAATTGACAGTTTCAGGCGGCAACCCTTGGAAAACCTCAGGCAACGCGCGGCCCGTGTGCCAGCGTTCGCGGACGTCGTACAGCAAGAGCCCAGCGAAGCCGTGCGGGGCTACCTCGCGCAGCGCTACTTCGTGCGGCGGCCAGTCGGTCCCGGCTGGCTCCTCTTGGGGGACGCCGGGATCCACAAGGACTTCGTCTCCGGCGATGGCATCAGTGAGGCGTTGCTCCAGGCTCGTGCGGCGGCGCACGCGCTGCTCAGCGGAGCGCCTCGAGAGCTTGCGCTCGAGCGCTGGTGGCGGCAGCGGGACGTCGATGCGTTGCCATTGTTCTTCCACAGCCAAGACGTCGCAGAACCGGGCAAGCCGGGGAACCTGGATCGCCTCGTACTGAGCAAGGTCGCTGCAGACGTGGAGCTCAAGCGGCGCTTTGCAGGCACCACGATCCGTGAGACGAACCCGTACGACCTGCTGAAGCCGACCACCGCCGCGAGCTGGGTGCTCGGAGCCGCACTGCGAGGCAAACCGGGGATCCTGGCGGAGTTTTTATCACGTGGAAAACGTGTCGCGGCGGTGAAGCGCGAGCTCGCGCTGCGTGAGGCGCTGCTGCGTGCTGCCGCGGCTCGGCGATCCGCGGATCAGAATCCAGCAGCAGCGTGATTGTACAGCCCAGGCGCGCCGCGATTGCAGCGTGCGCCTCGCTCCGCGCTCCCGGGGCAGGCCGGGCTTGGTATGGTGCGAGCCATGCGAGTCCGGATCCTGCCCCTGTTGATGTTGGCCGTCGCTTGCGACGAAGCGCCCGCGGACAAGCCGGCGCCCTCCGCTTCCGTGCAAGCGGCTACGGCGCTGCCGAGCGCAGTCCCCACGCCGGAACCCAAGCAGGAAGAGCCACCTCCCGTGGTCAAACGGGAGTGCAAGGACGGCAATGTGGTGGACTTCGCTGATGCAGACGTCGAGGCGGAGGTACGACGCAAGCTGCAGAAGGAGAAGGGCGACATCACCAAGGCCGATCTCGGCAAGGTGAAGAGCCTGAAGCTGTCTTCGAGTAGCCTGAGCTCCCTCGACAACTGCGTCTTCCCCCACCTGACCCATGTTCAAGGCTTGTTCTTCGGACGCGGCAAGATCAGCGACATCGAACCGCTGTCAGGGCTGACGACGCTGCTCGACCTGAAGCTGGCCTTCAATCCCATCACGGACATCTCCAAGCTCGAGAAGCTGACGAAGCTGGACCGGCTCGATCTGGGGCACACCCAGGTGCGCGACTTGAAGCCGCTCGAGAAACTGACAGACCTCACCGACCTGCAGCTCGATGACACGCCGGTCGACGATCTGACGCCGCTCTCCAAGCTTGAAAAGCTCGAGAAGCTGTCCATCCAGCGCACCCGGGTGAAGGATCTCAAGCCACTCAAAGAACTGAAGAGCCTGAAGTTCGTCTACATCAACGGCGCGCCGGTCGACGAGCCATTCGTGATCATGCGGCCCGGCCTCAAGGTCGTCGATCAGTAAGCCTCACCGTCGAGCAACCTGGGTCACATGGCAAGCTCTCGCCGTTCCGCATTTCCGCAAGGTTTTGGAGTCGTGATACTGCTCGCGGCGCTGCTCGCCTGCAAGAGCAAGAAGCCAGAAGACCTAGGTCCCGATCCCGGTGCCGTGCCCATCGGCGCGACACCGGGCGTCGCGCCAGTTGCGCCCGCCGCTGGCTCACCCACGAGCCACGCCACCGCCTGTATTCCGGTCACCTCCCAGGACACGACGTCGGGAAGCGGCACGGCGCTGGTGACCATGATCGAGTTCATCGACCTGCAGTGCCCATTCTGTCGGCGCGCGCAGGCCACCGTCGATACCCTGCGCAAGAACTACGACGACAACGAACTACGCATCGTGGTCAAGCACTTCCCGCTGCCGTTCCACAAGCAAGCGCGCGACGCGGCGCTAGCCGCCCAGGCGGTGCAACAAACCAGCGGCTCCGCGGTCGCCATGAAGTTCATGAGCCTAGCGCTGGAGAATCAGTCCGATCTGCCTTCCACCGACTTCGCGCCATGGGTGTTGCAGGCCGGCGGCGACTCCGAACAGTTCCGCACGGCAAAGGCATCAGCGACAGTGAGCGCCAAGGTGGACGCGGACATGCAACAGATGAAGGCGCTCAGCGGAAACGGCACGCCGACGTTCTTCATCAATGGAGCCAAGCTGATGGGAGCCCAGCCGTACGAGAAGTTTCAGTCCGCGATCGAAGCCGAGATCAAGGAAACCCAGAAGCTGAAGGCCGCTGGCACCGCGCCGGACCAGCTGTACGTGGCGCGCTGTCGGGAGAACCTGGGTAGCCTGACGAAGTGACCGGAGCGCGCCGGCGGCGCCCCGCAAAACCTCTGTATTTTTGGTCAGATCGAGCCCAAGGGCCAGGCCTCCGCTGGGCAAACTGAGTGACGAAAAGGCGTGGCCTGGCGGGAATTGCGCTATAGGCCCGGGGCTCATGGGCGAAGCCAGCATGGAGCGCATCGAAGTGACCGCCGAAGCCACAGACGGCAAGCGCGATCCTGCGTCCACGAGTGCCGCTCACGATCCCCACTCGACGCTCGAAGAGCCGTCCGCCGGAGCGATGGAAAACGACGAGACACAACAAGGGTTCGTGTGGCGCCTCGGTGGCGTGATCAAGACGCTGCGTCCCCATCAGTGGGTGAAGAACGCGTTCGTCGTCGCGCCCGTGGTGTTCGCTCGGGAGATCTTCGATCCGGGGCTGCTCACGCGCGCGGCCAGTGCGTTCGGCGTGTTCTGTCTGCTGGCGGGCGCGGTGTACACGATGAACGACGTGGTCGACGTGAAGGCCGATCGCGTCCACCCGGTGAAGCGCTACCGACCCATACCGTCTGGCAGGGTGCCGCTGCCGCTAGCGAAGACACTGGCCGGCGTGCTGGTGGTCCTGGCGCTCGGCTCGGCGTTCTTGCTCAACGTCGGCTTCTTCGCGGTCGCCGCGCTCTACTTTCTGCAGAACCTCGCCTACTCATTCAAGCTGAAGAAGGTTCCGTACCTCGACGTCAGCCTGATCGCCCTCGGCTTCGTGCTCCGCGTGGAAGCGGGCGGCTTCGCGACGCACATCTCGGTCTCGCGCTACCTGATCGCCTGCACTGCGCTCCTGGCGCTGTTCCTCGGCTTCGGCAAGCGACGCCACGAGCTGGCGGCGGCCGCTGCCGACCTTGGCAAGACGCGCGCCTCCCTGGAGCGCTACACCACCGGGGGCCTGGACACGGCGCTGGTGGTCACGGCGGTCGCTACGATTGGTGTCTACCTGGCGTACACCCTCGACCCGTCGACTCGAGCGTTTTTCCGCACGGATTATCTCTGGCCCACCACGGCCTTCGTGGTCGCTGGGGTGCTGCGCTTCTTGCAGCTGGTGCGCACGCGCCCGAAGGCAGAGAGCCCGACGCAGGAAATGCTGCGTGATGGTCCGTTCGTCGGCATCCTGCTGCTGTGGATCGGCCTCGTGCTGTGGATCGTCTACAACCTGCGGCCCGGGGGATGACCAACGTCGAGCAAGCGCCGCTACCCGCGGCACCGTCACCAGCACTGACCAAGAGTGGTCCGATCACGGACCTGGTGCTGACGCTGCCGATCTTCTTGCTCTATCACCTCGGCGTCGTGTTTCTGCCCGTGCGCAACGCGGCAGACTTGGTGACTCGCGAGTTGATGAGCCTGGCGGATAACAGCCTCCTCGCCTACTCCGGGCTCACCCTGGGCATCGGTGCGGTGTACGTGGCAGTGCTCCTGGTGTTTCGCAAGCGCGGCGCCATGCAATGGCAGCGGTTTGCGTGGGTGGCCGCGGAAGGCGTCCTGTACGCCATCGCCATGCGCCTCGTCGCGGGCTGGGTCGTGGGAGAGATCTTCCTTGGTGGCGTGACCGGAGGGCCTTTCCAGGGCCTGGTGATGAGCCTCGGCGCGGGTTTCTACGAGGAAATTGCCTTTCGCGTGGTGCTCTACGGCTTGGGGCTGAAGCTCCTGCTGGCCTTCCTGCCAGCACCGCTGCCGTTCAAGAAGCTGTGGTTCACCTTGGGCTGGGCGCTGCTCGCCTCGATGATCTTCAGCGGTTGGCACTACGTCGGCGCGCTCGGTGACCCATTCGACCCCAAGAGCTTCGTTTTCCGCACGGTCTGCGGCTTGGTGTTCACCGCGATTTACCAGGTGCGCGGCTTCGCACCCGCGGTGTGGACTCACGCCCTCTACGACATCTGGGTGCTGGTGTTCTGAGGCTCGTCACGCTCTTCTTTTGGGGGAGAGGTCAGCCGTGCCAAGACGAAGCACTCCAGGTTGCCCTTGGGGCCTGGCAGCTTCGAATCCGCTTCCGCCAGGAGCTCGAAGCCAACCGCCTCGAGCTCCGCTTTCACGCCTTCAATCGCTGCCTGGCGTAGCTTGGGATCCCGAATCACGCCCTTGAAGCGCCGCGCCACGTCGCGGCCCACCTCGAACTGCGGCTTGATCATCGCAACCAAGTGTCCCTCGACGCGCAGCGTGGCGGCTATCGCGCCAGCCAGCTTCCCGATCCCGATGAAGCTCGCGTCGACGACCACCAGGTCGATGGGCTCCGCGAAATCCTTTGCCGCTAGGAAACGCGCATTGGTCTTGTCACGGACCTCCACCCGCGAGTCCTGGACCAGCTTGGCGGCGAGCTGCCCCTGGCCAACGTCCACCGCGTAGACCTTCGCCACGCCCCGCTGGAGCAGGCAGTCGGTGAACCCTCCGGTGGACGCACCAACGTCCACACACACGGCACCCGCGACGCCCAGCTGCTCCGCAAAAGCCTCCAGCGCGCCTTCCAGCTTGTGGCCACCGCGGGAGACGAAGCGATCCACGCCGCGCACCTCGAGGGGCGCGTCTTCGGCGAGCTGAGTGCCTGGCTTCTCCACCCGCGAGTCACCGCTGAAGACCTGTCCGGCCATCACCAGGGCCTGCGCCTTGGAGCGGCTTTCACACAAGCCTCGCTCCATCAACAGCAAATCTGCCCGCTTCTTCAACAACTTAGCCGCCTCAACCCGAGAATTTGGCACTTCGTGTAGCACACCACCTTGGCGCGCTGAGTGCCCGATATGCCTAGTGTTTTCAGTGGTTTAACCAAACTGTTTTGGTGCGGAAACGCCTTGTTTCTTGCCTGTATCACGGAAGGTTAGCAACCATGCGGCGTAGCAGACTCGGGCTCCCCACGGGACGAGCGGCTGGCCAGGCTGAGTTGGACTGGTTTGGACGCTGGCAGAGGTGTAGGGGGCGCCCACTCACGGAGGATGAAAATGCAGAAGACTGCACGTTTGGGGATGACGGGGGTAGTTGCTGCGGCGACTTTGATGTTCGCGGGAACCGCATTCGCTCAGGAGGCGAGCGCGAGTGGACAGGCGGGCATGACCCTGCCAGGCACTCCCGGCGCCTCGGCCACCACGGGTGGTTCCGACCACGCCACGATGTCAGAGCATATCGGCGTTGGCTACTTGGGTCGCCGGAGCATTCCGATCGCCGGGGTCGCGGGCGGCGGATTCGACGTGAACGGTGCGAGTGTCCAGGCGCCGGTCATTGGCGTGCGTTACTGGCTCGACCCGAGCCTGGGCATCGACGCGGGCCTCGGCTTCGTGTCGACCGGCGGAAGCACGGACACGGAGCCCGGCGGTAACTCGGTGGACGACACCGGCGTCACGGGCTTCCTGCTCCATGCAGGCGTTCCACTCAGCTTGGCGGACGATGGACACTTCAGCTTCCAGGTGGTGCCGGAGCTCAACGTGGGCTTTGCGAACTCCACCATCAGCGGTACCAACGGTGCGCCAGACACGAAGCTGAGCGGCTTTGGGCTCGACATCGGTGCCCGCGCCGGCGCTGAGATCCACTTCGGCTTCATCGGCATTCCGCAGCTCAGCCTCCAGGGCAGCGTGGGCTTGCTGTTCGCCATGGAGAGCCGCAAGGCCACCGTCGACTCCACTCCGGAGCAGTCGGTGAAGCACTCCACCACCGCAATCGGCACCACCGTCGGCGACAACCCGTGGAACATCTTCACGAGTAACGTCGCGGCGATGTACTACTTCTGAGATTGCGACCTGATCGCCGCCGGGATGCCGCAGCTAGCGAGCGTCCCGGCGTCGTGACAGACTCTTGAGCCTTGGAGGGAGCATGGTGCGCAACATCAAGTGGGGGATGATAGCCGTAGGTGCGCTGATGTGGGCGTGCGCCACGGATGGGCAGGGTAACCCAGGCGGAACGACGCTGGGGAACGAAAGCCCCATCGGCGGCGGCACGGAACAGCCTGGTGGGGGTGCCACCGAGAAACCAACCAACACTGCTACGGAGAATCCTAGCAGCTGCTCACTTACCGCGGCGGATGCGCTCGATATCCTGAGCAGCATGTGCGACCGCGCGGAGCAATGCGGCTGGAACGAGACCACGCAGGAGCCGCCAGTTGAAGACGGAACCCAGCAGCTGAACATCGATCCTCACGGAAGCATCATTCGGCTTTCGAGCAGCATCCTGAACCTGCAAGCTCTTCGAGGTACCAGCGACGCGACAGGATTCTTCGGAGACAGTTGCGAGTCGACCGACATTTGCGACACCCACCCAGTGGAGTGCGGAATTACGACGACCGAGATCAACGGTCAGCAGGTCTGCCTTGGAACGCTCATGGCGTGTTTGCAGGACATCGTGAACATGCTGCCGTGCAGCGGAGACCCGATCTCCTCGCTCGGAGATTTTACGCTGCCCGCCTCATGCGAGTTCTTTACCGTCGAGCAACCGCCGGTGGACAACAGCACCGGGGGCGGTGGTCCCGGCTGACAGGCTGGCGGCCAAAACTCGGGGTAGAAAAACCCCGGGAGGAAACGAGCCCGCGCTGGTCGCGGGCTCGACGCTTTTTGTGACCCATCACTTCCGCGCGGGTATAAGAAACGCGAGAAGTAGCGCCCCGATCGCCAGCCATGCGTTGAAGAACGACCCGGCGACACCAATCTCCGCGCACGCGCGGCCCTGAAGTTCGCTGGCCGGTGACGAGCGCATGAGTCCCCAGGCCAAGAAGCCCGTCGACACCGGAATCAGGGCAAACCCGAGCGCCAGCGCTGCAAGGCCGCGGCGCCCCTCGCTACGTCGCAGCGCCTTGACCATACCCGAGATCCCGAGCGCCAGTGCGCCGACAATCAGCAGCCCGATGCCTAGCGATGGCCAGCCACATGAAAAGAACAGGCTGTCGCTCATTCAGCCTCAGCTCGTTTCCTCGGGGCAAGAACAAAGCTGAGCCCTATAGCAACTGTGCCCAGCAAGAGTGGCAGCGCCCCGCACACGAGCCCCACCCAGAGCGCTTGCTCGGCCTCGTAGTAGCCCTGCTCACGGATGCGCGCCTTCGCGGACTCATCAATCGCTCCGCTCTCGAGCACCTGATCGACGAGAGCACGGCCACGGTACATGCCGAAAGCGCCCAGCGCCGGGGACAGCATCCCAAAACACAGGACCAACACCCCGAACAGGCGCGCCGCTCGTTGCCGCGCGACCGCCAGCCCCACGCCGACCAGGCTGAGCGGGATCCCCAAGATCAGGAGCAGCACGCAGAGCCAAGCAGTCCAGCCTGCCATCTGAAACGTGTGCCACACCGAAGCCATCGAGACGCAGACTAGCACTGCGACCAGGCCAGCGAGTCCACGTCGCGCTACGCTCCGTTCGTGGCCGCGAACTTGGTGTACCAGAGCCCGACGTTGCAGGTACTCGACTACGTCTGCGAGGCGGGCCCAGGGGACGTACCGTTCTCCGAGGTGCACGCGAGCTACTGTCTCGCGTTCGTGCGGCGTGGCAGCTTCGGCTACGCGCATCGCGGACGGCGGCACGAATTGGTTTCGGGCTCACTGTTGCTCGGCGCTCCGGACGATGAGTTCTGCTGCACTCATGAACACCACGCCGGTGGCGATGAGTGCCTATCGATCCACTTCGGCGAAGAGCTCGCGACCGAGCTCAATCGCGATCTCCGGGTTTGGGGGAGAGGGCAAGCGTCACCGCTCCCGGAGCTGATGGTGCTCGGCGTCCTGGCTCAGGCCGCCCACCAGGGCGACACTGCGATCTCCCTGGAGGAAGCGGCGCTCCTACTGCTCAGCCGCTACACCGAGCTCCATCGCGAACGCCCCGAATCCTCCCGGAAAGACTCGGCGCGGGACCGCAAGCACGCCGTCGACGCTGCACTGTGGCTGAACGAGCGCAGCAGCGAAGAGCTCTGCCTGAACGACGTCGCCGCAGAGATCGGGCTGAGCAGCTACCACTTCCTACGTGTCTTCAGCCGCGTGATCGGCGTCACGCCGCACCAGTACCTGCTGCGTTGCCGTCTGGCCCACGCCGCAAGGCTGTTGACGGAAGAGGCGCGGCCAATCACTGAAATCGCGCTCGACGTCGGCTTCGCCGATCTATCGAACTTCGTACGCACATTTCGCCGTGCCGCAGGGGCGTCGCCCCGTGCGTTCCGCAAAGCGGCCCACGGCGACCGCAAGATTCTCCAAGAACGCTTGGCACGCCTTACCTAGATCAAGGTCTCGAAAGGAGACCCTCATGGTCGATCACATTGGACTTCGCGTGAAGGATCTGAAGGCGAGCGTACGTCTCTACTCGGCGCTCCTCACCCCCCTCGAATACGAACTAGTTGCGGAAGGCGACGACTACGCTGGCTACGGCAAGGCGGGTCGCGTCGAGCTCTGGCTGCACCCGAACCCAGACCTGGATAGCTCGAGGAACGGCGCTCATGTCGCATTCCGTGCGGCAAACAAGAAGGCGGTGCAAGCATTCCATCGAGCTGGCCTGAAGCACGGGGGGAAGGACAACGGCGCACCCGGGTTGCGCAAGGACTACGGCGAAGGCTACTACGCCGCGTTCATCTTGGACGGCAACGGCAACAACCTGGAAGCCGTATTTCAGGAGGCGACGTAGTGGCGACGCTGCATCGCGAGCAACGACTCGCTGCTAGCGCTGAACGAGTCTGGGACGGAGTGCGCGACATCGGCGCCCTGCACACGAAGTTGGTGCCCGGGTTCGTACTCGACACGGAGCTCGACGGAGATGCACGCATCGTGCACTTTGCGAACGGTCAGGTGCTGCGCGAACCCATCTTGAGCATCGACGGAGCGCGCCGGCGCCTGGCGTGGAGCGTCGAGAGTCCGAACCTCACCCACTACAATGCCGTACTGGAGGTGATTCCGCTGGGCGAGCAGTGCAAGGTGGTGTGCCGCGCGACCGCCAGCCCCACTCCGACCAGGCTGAGCGGGATCCCCAAGATCAGGAGCAGCACGCAGAGCCAAGCAGTCCAGCCTGCCATCTGAAACGTGTGCCATACGCCTGCCATCCGCTTCGCAGACTAGCATCCAGCCAGCGCATTCGCACCGGGGCGAGCAGCAACATCGCCAAGGAACCGCAGCACGGCATCCTGCATCTGCTGGGTGCCGGGCTGCTCCGTCGGCATGTGGCTCGCTCCGTCGAGCACCACGAAGCGCTTTTCCCCAGGGAGCCGCCCGAAGAAGCGTCGCGAGTGTGCGATGTCGGTCATGCGGTCTTCCCCTGGGTGCACCACCAGCACAGGACACAGCTCGAAGGCTTCAGGCTCTACGTCAGGGACGGCCTGCATCAGGCTCCTCAGGAAGCGCGCCGGCACCCAGTTGCCACCCCCGAGTGGATCGCGACTGCACAGCGCAGAAAGCTCGGGAATGTTCGAAATGGCGTGCATCTTGGACATGTGAGCCATGGGCAGCGGCAGGTTGTCAGTCAGGAACGACAGGCGCTCCAACAGCTTGATCCCGACGGAACCAAGCAGCGGTGTGCGCGCGAAGTCACGCCGCACCGCGTCTTCGCGGGTGTCTGCCAGAGTGCTGGCGATGAGCCCTGCGACGCGCCCCGAGCGCGCTGCGGCTTGGTACGCCAGCAGCCCGCCCAGGCTGACTCCAAACAGCACGATGGGGCGCGAGTCCCGGCGCTGCTCCTCGGCGATCAAGTCGACGACGCAGTCGATCCACAGCTGATACTCGAAGCGCCGCCAGGGTACCTGAGTCAAGCCGTAGCCCGGCAAGTCGGGGGCCACCGTCTCGTAACCGTGACGCTGAGCGAGCACCGCCGCCGGAGCCATCACGCGGCCGTACGCCCCTGCTCCATGGAGCACGATGGCTTTCAGCGGCGCCGCAGGGTTCTTCAAGCGATCGAGGTGCACCTCGAGGCCATTCCAGCGCCACCAGGATTCTTCCGGCGCGCTCTCCTCGTCGCAGCGCATTGCCTCAGGGAAGAATGGCTGGTAGCGGAGCCAGTTGGTTTGCTCACGGTAGCTCGAGGTCATCAGCCAACCATGGCTCCCCTCACCCCCAAATGCAGTGACCCTGGGCGACACTGCATTGACTTGAAACGCAGCGTTGACTCGAAACGCAGCGTTGACTTGAAACGCTGCGTTGATTTGAAACGGCTCAGCTGCGCAGGCGGCTCTCCAGGGGCGAGACACCGGTCCAGCGCTTGAAGGCACGGAAGAACGCGCTGGGTTCCGAGAAGCCGAGCAGGAACGAAATCTCCGCGGCGCTCAGCCCCGACTCGAGGTAGCGCCTGGCAAGGCCGCTACGCACCTCGTCGCGTAGCTCTTTGAAGCTGTGACCTTCCTCCTTGAGGCGGCGCTGCAGGCTACGCGCCGTGAGGCCGAGCTCCGAGGCCACGTCTTCGATGCTGCTCTGGTTGTTGCGGAGGCCCCGCTGGAGGGCGCTACGCACTTGCTCTGCCAGCAGCGAGCCGGTGGGCAGCGCGCTCTGCAGGTCAGCTGCGTGGCGGCTCAAGATCTCGAGCAGCGCGGGATCGGTCGTCTTGAGCGGGAACCCCAGCGCCTCACTTGGCAGGACGAGCTGCGTGTACTCCGCGCCGAACTTCACAGGCGCCGAGAAGAAGGCCTCGTAGTCCGACGGTTCCCCGAGGCAATGATGCTGAAAGTCGACCCGCACGGCGCTCAGCGTGGGGCCGGCGAGCAGCTCTTGCGCGCGACGCATCAGGAGCGCGAAGCACAGCTCATGGGAGGCTGGCGCTGGCATCGGGCTCTCCCGCAGCACCCGCAGCTCGGCGACGCCGTCGCTCTCCAGGAGGCCAACCTCGACGGCGTCATCCAGCAAGTTCAGGTAGCGCACCCACTGACGCAAGGCGTCGCCCAGGCTGCTCGCGCTGCGGCACACGTACTCGACGACGCCAAACGTTCCCGCGGGGATCTGTTCAGCCAACCACAGCGCGAGCGCGGGTCGCTCGCTGAGCGCGACGGCGCTATCCCAGGCTGCAGCAAACTGCGCCGGACCGATGCGCGCATCTTGCGCCAGGACTTGCTCCGGTGCGAGCTCGCACGCCTTCCAGAAGCGACTTGTGCGAGCCTCGTCCCCGCCTACCGCGAGCAAGAGAGGCTGAACGAGCAGGCAGCTGATCCCCGACACCACCTCAGCATACGCAAGGTTAGAGGAGACTCCAGACAACGATCCAAGCGGTGCCGCCCATCACGGCGAACGCGGCGCTGAGCCAAGCCGCGCGATCGATGCCCTGACGCTTGATTAGCGGTACGGAGATCGAGGCGAGATCCCCAGCGTCCATCGCGGCGTTGAACAGGAACACCGGCGCGGCGAGAGCGGGCTGCGCGACGGCGTAAAAGGCGAGCACTCCGAGCCCCATGTCCCGCACCCCGAACATGCGCGCCATCAAGCGCGCCGTCGGCGTGTCATGGGCAGCCGGAAAGCCCAGCAAGCGCGAGGTGATGCCCGCGGCAAACAGCGGCGCTGCTCCAATCAAGAGCCGCATCACACCCATCCCAATCACCACGTAGCCGAGCCAAGCCGTCACTTCGCCTCCCCAAGGTCTACTGGTCCACCGCCTGAAGCGCGGCCCCAGCGGGCAGACGCGCCGCCCTGGAGCTGAATCTGCGCCGGAACGGGCCGCACAACCAGTGACCGCACACGACATTCCACTGACGTAGCGTGCCGGTCCCTGGCCGCGGCGATTGGCACACAGAAAAAACTCCAGAATGCTGAGCCGTGAGGGCCGCGAGCGGCCATTTACTCAGCGAAGGTCCATGCCCGCCCCGGTCCGAAAACTCCAGCCAGCGCCCAGCGCCCTCGCCATCCTGGACGAGAGCGCCGAGCTCGATCAGCTGGTGCGGGGGCTCCAGGCCGAAAAAGCCTGGGCTCAGCGGGCGTTATTGGAAGATCACGGTAGCTACGTGGAGCGAGTGCTGACGCGCATCCTGGGGCGCCACTCGGAGCTCGAAGACCTGGTGCAGGAGGTCTTCATCCGTGCGCTTTGCCGCGTGGATCAAATCGAGGAGCCGAGCGGCCTCAGGAGCTGGCTCGCGGCGTTCGCGGTATTCGTCGCTCGCGAAGCGTTGCGCAAGCAGCGCCGTCGGCGCTGGCTCTCCTTCAGCGCGCCGGAGGAGCTCCCTGAGCCCGCCGCGCCGACAGCGTCACCAGAGCTCTTGAACGCGTATCACGCCTTCTACGCTGTGCTCGGCAAGCTGGATGTCGATCTGCGCATCGCCTTCGCCCTGCGCTGGGTGGAGGGCATGGAACTCACAGAGGTCGCCGCGCTGACGGACGTGTCCCTCGCCACCGCCAAGCGCAGACTCAAATCCGCGCGGGAACGCTTCGAGGCGCTCGCCGTGAAGAATCCATTCCTGCAAGATTGGTTGGGGGAGAGGGAGCCATGAGCGGCGATCTCCAGGAGCTGTCTCGGCAGATCCGCGAACTGCAGGACGCGGAAGCCGACGCGAGGGAGCAGCCCAGCGTGGAGCAGCGCATGGCGAGCATCCACGAGAAGCTCGGTCGCCGTGGCCAGGCGCGCCGCGCCGCCGCCCGCAGCGAATACGCCAAGAACTTCCTGGCGGGCGCGCTGGGCGCCGCCGCCGCGGTGCTCGTCTCCTGGTTCTTCATGCGCGAAGTGCCGCTCTCCGCAGCTGTGGACGGCGCGCCGGTCGCAGCAGGCGCCTGGGTCGCCAGCGCGGAGCAAAGCAAGGCGCTGGCATTCTCCGACGGCAGTCGCCTCACGCTACAGCCAAACGCCCGCGGACGCGTGCTCAGCTTCGGCGAGCACGGCGCCGACTTCGCCCTCGAGGCGGGCACCGTGCACGCCGAAGTGGTTCCGCGCGCAAACAACCACTGGGTGGTCGCCGCGGGTCCCTTCCAAGTGCTCGTCACCGGCACCGAGTTCGACGCGAGCTGGGACACCAAAGCCGAAGCGCTCAGCGTGCACATGCGCCACGGCTCCGTGCGCGTCAGCGGAAGCTGCCTCGCTGAGCCGCGCGCGCTGAGCGGACAGGAGCGCGGCACCTTCAGCTGCGCCCCTCAGCGCGTGGCAGAAGCCGCCAACCCAGACCCTCCGAGTGCCGCCCCCAAGCGGCCTGTCGCTGGCCCCGAGACGGAACCCAGAGCCCAAGCCAGGCCGAGCGCGGCGAGCAAGAGCAGTCCCGACGCGACCGCGACTGACACGCCACCGCAAGCCGCCCCAGAAGGCGAAGACTGGCAAGCGCTCGCGCGCGCCGGGCGCTTCAAGCCTGCTTTGGCGGCAGCCGAAGCGAGCGGCTTCTCCAGCCTGTGTACCAGCCTGAGCGCCGACCAGGTGCTCGAGCTGGGTAACGTGGCGCGCCTGGCGGGCAACCCGTCGCGCGCGAGCGAGGCATATTTATCCGCACGGCAACGCTTTGGCGGTTCGAACGCCGCCGCTACCGCCGCCTTCCAGCTGGGTCGGCTGGCGTTCGACGGCGCGCGAGATTACAGCAGCGCGCGTCGCTGGTTCAGCGCCTACTTGAGCGAGCGCCCAGGCGGCGGTCTTGCGCAAGAAGCCCTCGGGCGCCTGATGGAGAGCGAGCATCGCCTGGGAGACACGGCGAACGCCGCGGCCCACGCAGAGCAGTACTTGAAGCGCTTCCCCGGTGGACCCCACGCCGGCTTGGCCCGTAGTATCGGCGGAGAATGACCCGCAAGCGCGGAGGCCTGTTGCTGACGCTGAGTCGGCTTTTGCTGTTTGCCTTGGCGTGGCTGTGTGCCCTGGAAGGAGCGGCTCTCGCTGCGAGCATCCGCTTCATCGCGGAATCAGACACGGCGTTCGAGCGGCGGCTGGCCGCGGAGATTGAGAGCGTCGGCTTCGAAGTCGAGAAGCCAGACAGCCCAGAGTCACCGCTGCCGGAGAAGACCGCGGCGATCGTCTACGTGCGCAACGATCCACCTCAGGTCGAGCTCTGGCTGCTCGGAGAGAGCGGCAAGTTCGCGCTCTCGAGTGTGGTACGCGACGACGCAAAAGCAGCTGGTGAAGACCCGGAGACCGCCACGCTGCGCATCGCGGAGCGCCTGCGCGCGCTGCTGCAGCCGATTTACGTGCAGGCTCAGGCCGCGGAGGCAGCTGCCCAGAGCAAGCAGCCAGAACCACCGCCGGTCACGGAACCGGAGCCGCGTCCACCCGTCCTACCACCACCGGATGCATATGAAAGCCAGTGGCGGCATCAGCCCCCGCCACCCCACGCACCACGCGAGCCGCGTTTCATCGCGGCAATGGGTATCGGCCTGGGACAACACGCGAGCAGCGTCGTGCCCGAGGCAACGTTGGGCTTCGACTATCGCCCCTTACCGGCGCTCGGGCTCGGTGCGCTCGCCGTGCTTCCGCTCAGCGACGCCACGATTTCCAGTGCATCCGACCACGCCAACCTGAGGGCCTGGATGGCGGGGCTGCATGGCTACGTGCGGGGATCGCCGCTCGAACACATCGAGCTCCAGCTCGGCACCGGCGTGCTCGCCGCTTATGTGGAGGCCCAGGGCGAAGCCCAGTCGCCGCGCTTTGGCCGCAGCGTCAGCGGCGTCCGCTGGGTGCCATTCTTGGAAGGGGCCGTGCAGTACTGGCTGACCACGGCGTGGCTCTTGCGCGGTGCTGGTGCAATTGGACTTGGCCTACCAGACACGCCGATCGCGTTCGCAGGAGAGACAGTCACCGAGTGGGGCAAGCCGTGGATCTTGACGGGGCTCAGCTTGGGCTATGCTTGGTGAGCCGTGCCAAAGTCGTTGAGCCGTTTCGAGGCCCAGCGGCCATTCAGGGGTGATGACGACGACTTACTTCAGGGGACCTATCAATTCGCTGTTCGCGCTAGGCGCCACAGCGCTGCTTTTGGCATGCGGGAAAGCCACGCTCGAGCCGGTCGGCGCTGACACGGGCGGCGCTGGCGGCAGCGGCAACGGCGGCACGGCTGGCAGCAACGCTGGTAGCTCGGGAACGGCGGGGGGAGGTGGCAGCAGCGGGAGCACGTCTTGCCTCACCCCCAACCCCGCGGGCTGCTTGCAGAATGGCTGCAACAGCGACCAAGCTTGCGACGCCCCCAGTGGCGAATGTTTCCCCGCGGAATGCACCTGTGACAATGGGGAGTGGAACTGCATAGGGCGCAACTGTGGCGAGTACACCGCGGTCCCAGCATGCGTCGACGCACAATACTACGTACGCATCGGCTACGTGCAGGGCCAGGAAGCCACCGCAGACTTCTGCGTTGCCTACCAAGACGACAGCGGCGAGATGCCGTTCTGGGAGCCCGTCGGCCTGATGGAAGCCAATGGCTACCAGCCGGAGCAGTTCGAGGGCCTCGACAAGCTCTCGCGCTACCTGCCACTGAAGCAAAAGCCACTCTACTTCACCAAGGCGAGCAGCAGCTGCGCGCTTGGAGGCCCCGCGATCAACACCGCCGGCGATGGCCACTACTTCACGTTCCTCAGTGTGCCCTACTCTCACGAGGCGGACCAGATGTGGGTCATCCCCGAAATGGATCCCGATCCTCTCGACCCTGGATTCGGTGGCAGCCAGATTCGCATTCAGAACGCCACTTTCCGCGCAGATAACATCGAAGTCTCCGCTCATGTCGCTGACGGGCCAGCGCAGGTCCTCGGCAGCTACGTCTTCGGCAACCCGAAGGACCCCTTCATCAACGCCGACATGAGCCACCTCGAGTACCTGGTCGTGAACGACGGCGCTCCGAGCGGCGTGGAGCTGAGCTGGATTGGTTGGGACTTGTTGCCGCTCTACCACACGACAGTTTTCATCTCGGGCGATCGCGACGTGGGCTATCGCGGCCTCGGATGCATCGGCAGCAACCCGGTGATCGAAGGCTCCGACTACTCGAACTGCTACTTCGTCGATCAACTCGGAAACTAGGGCGCGACGCTTCGCAGCGACTCACACACCGCAACCACCTTGCCCACGGCCTCATCCGCTGGTTCGGCGTCGTACTCCAGGTAGCCCGTGCACAGCGCGTGGCTACCGGAGTCGATGGCCAAAAGCGCATACACCCGAGTGACGCGCTCGAAGTAGTGCACCATGGTATCACCGTGTCGCTCGCCGAGGCGCACGCGGTAGCTCCGGACGGTGAACGGTAGCCTCGCGTATGCTCCGGCGCGCAGGATGTGGCGCTGATCGCCGAAGTCCTGTCGGTCCCAATAGGCAGCGAGGCCTGCGGAGTCAACCGGCGCGCGCTCACTGAAGCGCCGAACGCGCACGCTCACCTTCCAGCTGATCGAGATCTCGAACTCGTCCCCGGTGATCCCAGATTTAGATCCTTGCGGAATCGAAATCTCGAGTGGCCAACCCGGGATTTGGCTGGGGGGAGGCAAGCCAGCGTCACTCTGGGGCTCGCCAGTATGTACCGCCGCTGGTTCGCTGACATCAGGCTGCGCCTCAGGTGCAGACGGCGGAGCAACGCGCGGCATGTCAGGCGCCTCAGCCGACGTCCTGGCCCCGCCCGGCGCCTCACAAGCCGCCGGCGGCCCGCAGCCCACCAGCGCCTTCAGCGCGACTACGCCAGCGGCAACGCAGAGCCTCCACCCCATACGCGTGGAGCATAGTCGCCTCCGCCGCCAGTCGCCACTCACGGCCAGGTACAAGTGCGCTGCGTTCGCCCTCAGCAAGCGCAGCGGACAGCGGCCTCGATCTTGCAGCCCAGCCGGCCGTGACACCTGGGGCCCGTAGTGAGCTGGACGTCCAGCGCCAGCAGACCGGGGCTCAAGAAAATCCTCCTGGAAATAAGCGAATCGACCCTGTCTTGCTCCTCGGCGGTTCGCTCGCTCTAGGCGGCGTCGCCGTGACCCACCCGAGGTGGCTGATCGTGGCCGTTGCCACGCTCCTGCTGCTCACCTGGCGCTACACGGGCTGGGCGACACGAGCAGTAGTCATCCCGTGCGTGCTGCTCGGGGCGGTGCGCGCTTCGCTGATGCTCACTGACTATGACCGCGCGTGGCACGAAGCGCGAGCCTGGGTCGTCCCTGGCTCGCGCTGCCTTGGGCACGGTGAAGTCGTCGCTTCACCGGTGTTGCGGGGCGATCGCCTTGGAGTCACCGCGCGCCTCGAGCTCGAGTGCGACGCGAGGAAGCTACCAGGGGCTCAGCTGGTACGGCTCTACGGCGGGCCGGACAGCCTGGGTCGTGGTGATCGAATCCGCGTCGTCAGCCAGCTCTCGCCTGTCCAGATCTTGCGAAACCTCGAGCTACCGGATCCGCGACCCGGCGCTGCACGAGGTGGAGTGACGCTGAGCGGCTCGGTGCTCTCGCTCGAGATCGAGCATTCGGGGTACGGCGTTGGACATGGCATCGATCGCGCCCGAGGCTACGCACGTCGGCGCATCACGCAGACGTTCGATCCCCTCGCTGCGCCCATGGCCCGCGCCTTGGTGCTAGGTGAAAACGACCTCGACGCCGACGACGACAGCGCGTTTCGCAAGAGCGGCCTGTCTCACTTGCTCGCCGTCAGCGGTACGCACTTGGTGTTTGCGGTCGTGAGCCTGGTGACGGCGCTCCAGGTGCTGCTCACCCGGCTGACTTTCATTTCCTCGAGGTATCATTGCGGACGCATCGCGGCCTGCATCGGCTGCCCACTGGCGCTGGCGTACGCCGACTATGCGGGCGGCAGCGGCTCCGCCTGGCGCGCCGCCTTCATGCTGTGTGCTGTATTCGCGGCGCGCACCTTGGAGCGTCGAGCAGGGCCTGCTCGGAGCCTCGGCTGGTCGCTCTTCGCCGGCGCAGTCTCGGATCCGTTGGTGTGCTACGACGTGTCCTTCTTGCTCTCGGCGGCGGCCACCGTCGGCTTGGTGTGCATTGGCTCCCCAGCGTTGGCCTGGGCGGAGACCTGGAGCATCACCAAGAAGAGCAAGATCATCGGTTATCTGGCGGCTTCAATCCTGGCCACGGTCGGCTCGATGTTGCCGTGCGCGCCGCTCTTGGCAGTGCTTAGCCCGGATCTGACCTTGGCGGGGATCCTGGCCAACGTCGTGGCGGCTCCGCTGGGTGAAATCATCGCCTTGCCGCTCTGCCTGGCTCATATCCTCGCGGCACCAGTACCGATGCTGGAGCAGGGCATGGCCAAGGCCGCCGGCGGCGCGCTCCTGGTGGTACGGCAAGTGGCGCATTGGAGCGCGGCGGCGCGCAGCATGGCGTTTGCGGTGCCGCCCCCAACGGCTGCTCATCTTTGGGTGCTGGGTGGTACTGGCGCGGCAGCCCTGCTCGCCGCCTGGCAGCGCCGCTGGCGAACCACGTGGTTCTGGCTAGCTGCATTGGTAGTGGGAGTTATCGGAGCCGAGTGCCTTGCCCGCCACCGCGCGCGACCTCGCGGTGAGCTGAGGATCGCCCAGCTCGACGTGGGGCAAGGAGACAGCGCGCTGGTCGACTTGCCCGACGGCAGGCTGATGTTGATCGACGGCGGTGGCTCGGCTCAAGCGGACGCCGGCTTCGACCCTGGGCGTCGGGTCATCCTGCCGGTGCTGCGCGCTCGGCGGCGACGCCAGATCGACGTGGTGCTCATCACGCACCCTCACCCCGACCACTACGGCGGCCTACCGAGCGTGCTGCAGGAGGTCGAGGTGGGAGAGATCTGGGACAGCTCATTTCCGGGAGGTAAGAGCTACGAGCGCCTGCTGCGCAGCGGGCCACGAGTGCTCCACGCGGGTGAGCTCTGTCAGCGTTACCCCGCTGGCGGCCACGAGACGTCGGGCTACTTGCTCGAAGTGCTTGGCCCTTGTCCCGTTTCACCGGAGCTGGGTGCAAACGACAACTCCATCGTGCTGCGGATCAGCGTCGGTGGGCGGCGCTTTCTGTTCACGGGCGACGCCGAGGCAGCCCAGGAGGCGCAGCTGCTCGAGCAGCACGGGAGCGATCTGCAAGCCGACTGGCTAAAGGCAGGGCACCACGGGAGCCGCACCTCCAGCAGCGCGGAGCTCTTGCGCCATGTCGCACCCAAGCTGGTCGGGATCTCCTGTGGCGTGCGCAACGGCTTCGGTCACCCCCATCGCGAAGCGCTCGAGCGGATCACCGCCGGTGGAGCCGAGGTCTGGCGCATCGATGACGCCGGCAGCCTGGAGCTCAACCTGGTCGAAGGAAAGCTGATTTACAGCGGCTTTGGCTGGGTGGGTCAGGGGAGAGAACTGCCAGCGCAGACGCCGTTCTCAGCCAAACCGGCGCCACACCCCGATCCGTCTCAGGCCGGGTTTGACGGCAGCCCGCGCGCTCGGTAGCTGAGGCACATGACCGACGGTATCGAGACCATCTTCACCGCCGAGCAGATCTCAGCGCGCGTCAAGGAGCTGGGCGCGGAGATCAGCCGTGACTACCAGAAGCGCAGCCTGGTGCTGCTCTGCATCCTCAAGGGCAGCTTCGTGTTCGCCGCCGATCTTGCCCGCGCCATCGATATCCCCCTGCGCATCGAGTTCATGGGCCTTTCGAGCTACGGAGAAGACACCAAGAGCTCCGGCGTGGTGCAGATCACCCAAGACGTGAGTACGCCCCTGGCGGGAGAGGACGTGTTGATCGTCGAAGACATCGTCGATACCGGCCTCACGCTGCACTACCTGTTGCAACAGATTCAGACCCGCGGCCCCGCGAGCGTGCGCATCTGCTCGCTGTTGCACAAGCCTGCACGGGAGAAGAAGAAGGTCGCCATCGACTACCTCGGCTTCACCATCGAGGACCGCTTCGTGATCGGCTATGGCCTGGACTGGGCGCAGAAGTACCGCAACTTGCCCTTCATCGGTGAGGTCACGAACCCCTGATGCTCGTCGCCCTGCAGTCGCTCCGCGCCTGAGCCGCGAGCAATGGACTACGCACGACCAATATTCCCCGCGGAACCCAGCATGGAATCGAAGAGCCTGCCCCACTTCCCAGCGTTCGAAAAGTTGCGCGGCGCTCGCGTGCTGATCACCGGCGGCGCTGGCTTCATCGGCTCACACCTCGCCCGGCGCGCGAGCGCCCTAGGCGCTCACGTCCGCATCCTGGATGACCTGTCCGGCGGCTTCCTCGAGAACCTGGAGGGCGTCGACTACGAGTTCTTCGAAGGCTCGGTGGAAGACGCCGCGCTGGTCGACCGCGCGTCGGCAGACATCGACTACGTGTTCCACGAGGCCGCGATGGTGTCGGTACCGGAGAGCGTGGAACAGCCAGCTCGCTGCTACAGCATCAACAACCTGGGCGCTCAACACGTCCTCGAGAGCGCCGGGCGGGCCAAGGCAAAGCGCGTGGTGCTGGCATCGAGCGCCGCCGCCTACGGTCAGACTCCGAACCTCCCCAGCAAGGAGACTGACACTCCAGACTGCTGGTCACCGTACGCGGCAAGCAAGGTCGCGGCCGAACTCCAGAGCCAAGCCTGGGGCCGCGTCAGCCAGCTCTCCAGCGTCAACCTCCGCTATTTCAACGTCTATGGCCCACGCCAGAATCCGAACTCAGCCTACGCGGCGGTGATCAGCGCGTTCGCAAAGGCGCTGATCTCGGGCAAGCAGCCCACCATTTTTGGGGATGGCTCCCAGACCCGCGACTTCACCCACGTGGACAACGTCGTCCTCGCTAATTTCCTTGCGGCAACTCATGTGACCGCGTTCACGGGCGAAGTCTTCAACGTCGGCCTGGGGCGCCAGACGAGCTTGCTGGATCTGCTCGGCGCGATGTGCCGTACCCTCGGCCTGGAGGCTAGTCCGACGTTCGGGCCACTGCGCGCTGGGGACGTTGCCCATTCCTGCGCTGATATCAGTCGCACCCAAGCGGCCCTGGGGTACGTGCCGTGCGTCGACTTCGAGGCTGGGCTGCAGGACACCCTCGATGACTTCAAGCAGCGTTACGCTGCTGGCTGAGTCAGCAACATCCAACGAAGCTTCGAGGATCCCCGGGCAGGCGTTACTCTCACCTGATGGACTCCCTCGAATCACGCATCGAAAAGCTCGAGCGCTCGAACTTCCGGCTCAAGCTGCTCATCCTTGGTGTGCTCGCGCTCTTCGCAGGTTGCAACGGCATCACGTCGCATGTCGAGACGATGTACGCGCGTCGCGTCATCATCGTCGATCCGAGCGAGAAGGAAGTCGGACGCCTCGAGGGCACGGCGTCCGGTGCCTACCTGCAGCTGAACGGCGGCGGGAAACAGCTCAAGCTAGACGGCAACACCGAGCTCAAGAAGTAGGTCCCTTGCCCTTCGCGCTGCGGAGCCGCTGCAGGCGCTCGCCGATCGCCTTCTCGAGCCCCTGATCGCTTGGCTCGTAGAACCTTGCCCCCTCGAGGGTTTCCGGGAGGTAATTTGCATCCACCCAGTTCCCTGCGTGGTCGTGGGGGTACTGGTAACCAGCACCGTAGCCTTCCTGCTTCATCAGCTTCGTGGATGCGTTGCGCAGCGACATCGGCACCGGCAGCGCGCCGTGACGCTTGATCGCCTCGCGTGCCGCGCTAAACGCGCGTCCCACTGAGTTCGATTTCGGACAGCTCGCGAGATACAAGCAGGCGTGGGCGATCGGGTACAGCCCTTCGGGCATGCCCATGCGCCTGAAGGCCTGATCCGCGTTCACGACGACCATGAGCGCTCGCGGATCGGCGTTCCCGACGTCTTCGCTCGCAAAGATGATCAAGCGGCGCAGCACGAACAGCGGATCGTCGCCCGCTTCGAGCATGCGCATGAGCCAGTAGATCGATGCGTCGGGATCGGATCCGCGCATCGATTTGATCAGCGCGCTGACAACGTTGTAGTGCTCTTCGCCGCTCTTGTCGTAGAGGAGCGTGGGGCCGCCGATCGCTTGCTCCACCAAGTCCAGATCGATCTCTTGCTGCTCCGGTTCCCGGAGCGCGGCGGCAGTCTCCAGCAAGCCCAGCGCGCGCCGGGCGTCCCCTTGAGCCGCGACGGCGATCGCCTCCAGCACTTCGCGAGACGCGTGGGGCGGCTCCTGCATCGCGGCCAGGCCGCGCGAGTCATCGCTCAGGGCTCGTGAGAGCAAGCTCACGATGTCCTCGCTCGACAGCTGCTCCAAGCGGAACACCCGACACCGACTGAGGACCGCGGCGTTGACTGCGAACGACGGGTTCTCCGTGGTGGCACCGATCAGTCGAATGGTGCCGTTCTCCACGTGGGGCAGGAAGGCATCTTGCTGACTCTTGTTGAAGCGATGGATCTCGTCGACGAACAGGATCGTGCTCTTGCCGTGATAGTCGCGGCGCTCCCGCGCTTCCTTGATGATGGTGCGAAGCTCCGCGACGCCACCCAGTACGGCGCTGAAGGGCACGAACTCCGAGCGCGTCACCTCGCTGATGACGTGAGCGAGCGTCGTCTTGCCGGAGCCCGGTGGCCCCCACAGGATCATCGATGGCAGCCGATCGTCCCGAATCGCTCGGGCCAGCAACTTGCCGTCACCGATCAGCTGCTGCTGACCGACGACCTCGGTCAGGCTGCGTGGCCGCATGCGGTCAGCCAGCGGTGCCTCACCGCTATGCTTCGATTGCCGCGCGGCAAGCAGGCTCGGTTGGCGTTCGGACGGCTTCATCAGTGCCTCTCGCCAAAAATCGCAGTACCGATGCGCACTTCCGTGGACCCAGCCGCGACGGCAGCTTCGAGGTCGCCGCTCATGCCCATGGATAGCTCCGGAAGTACATCGGCCCCTCCAAGTCGGTCGCGCAGCTCGCGCAATCCCTCGAAGAAGGCGCGCGCGACGTCGGGTGTGTCCGTCTGCGGGGGAATGGCCATCAAGCCGCGCACGGCGAGCCGAGGCTGAGCGCTTGCCGCCTGAAGCAAGGCCGGTAGCGCCCCGGGTGTCGCGCCAGATTTGCTGTCCTCACCCCCACGGTTGACCTCGAGCAACAGCTCGAGCACCTTGCGTTTCCCCGAGGCAACTTCGCACGCCTCGACTTGCTTCGCGAGCTCCGCGAGCAAGCGCTCGGAGTCCACGCTGGAGACGCGCACCACGCGCGGCACCACTAGCCTTGCCTTGTTGCGTTGCAGGTGACCTATCATGTGCCAGCGGATCTCACTCAGGTCGCTCAGCTCGTCGGCCTTGCTCGCCAGCTCCTGCGCGTAGCTCTCTCCGAAGTCGCGCTGCCCCAACGCGTAGGCTTCGCGGATGGCGCTCGCTGGCTGCTTCTTCGATACCGCAAGTAGCTTCACGCTCTCAGGGTCACGCCCTGCGCGCGCAGCGGCTTCGCGCACCCGTGCTCGCACCGCTTGTAGCCTCGCTGAAACGGACGTGTCTGCCATGGGGCTCGGAGTGTTACCCATTCGCGGCGCGAGCGCTCGCCTCACCCAATCAGCGATTCATAGACGTCGAGCGTCCCCCGCGCCATGCGCTCCACGCTGAAATGCCGCGCGCGGGCGACGCCAGCTGCGCTGTAGCGACGCCGCTCGGTGGAGCTGTCCGCCAGCGTGACGATGGCGTGGGCGATCGCGCCGTGGTCCTCGGGGTCCACTGTGATCGCCGCGTCCGCAGCCACCTCGACCATGCTCGAGAGGTCGCTGGTGATCACCGGGCAGCCCGCGGCCATTGCCTCGACCACTGGATAGCCGAAGCCTTCCGCTCGGGACACGAAGAGCTCCGCCGCGGCTCCTCGCATCAAGGAGCCCAACTCCGCATCGCTGACGAACCCCAGGAGTTGCACCGCCCCAGGAGCGCCTGCCTCTGCGAGGCGTTCAGCGATGCGCCGTTGAGTAGCTTCGTCGAGCTCCGCCGCCCAAGCCAGCACCAACTCGAGCTCCGGCGCCAGGCGCCGCGCCTCGATCACCGCCGAGAGCATGCCATCGAAGTTCTTTCGCCAGTCTCCCGCGCCGACATAGAGCACGTAGGTCTGCTCCGACAGGCCAAACTTGTCGCGCACGTCGCGGTCTTGTCCCTCGGGCTCCGGACTCCAGAGCCGCAGGTCGACCCCGTTGTAGACCACACTGATTTTCTTTGGGGAAATTCCCAGCAGCGTAACCAGATCGTTCGCCGTCGTCTCACTGATCGCGATGATGTGATCCGCCGAGGCGTAGCGCCGGTGATCGAGACGGAGCCTGCCGGGGTACCAGCCGTCGCGGTAGTCGAGGTAACGATCGGGATAGCGCAGCGGGATCAAGTCGTGCGCAGTCACCACGCGGGGACAGCTCAACTTGCCGAGCGGTGTCGCGTTTGGATGGCCTTGATGCAGCAGATCCGGCGCGAGCACCTTCAACGCGCGAGCGAGGCTCAAGCGTAGCCGGTACGCCCAAGCTGCGTGGGACTCCCGTGATGCTGCTCCGACCCGGGTAATCGCCTGCTTCACGTCGGAGCCCGCGATGGGTGCACCCAGGTAGCTGAGCGACTCGAGCGCAGCCAGCTCGAACGGATAGCCCCGCACCTCGCTGGCCAGCGCTTCGCCAAGGCTCGCCACGTAGCGACCGATGCCCCGGGTGCGCGCGCCGGTGCGCAACACTGAGACGTCAAACAGGACTCGCGGCACCGCGGCTCGTTACTCCGCCGAGGGCGCCAGGGATGGAGCGGGCTTGGGTGCATCGGACGGCGCGGGAGCGTCGGGCGCTTTCGCTGCGCCGGCACCGCCCTTCGTGAGGGTCAGCTTGGCGTCACGCACCATCAGGCTATCCCCAGACGACGCCTGGAGCTTACCCTCGAAGCCCTCTCCCTTTTTATCCGCCAGGAAATATGCCGTGGTGATCTTCGCCTCCTCGGCTTCCGGAGTGAGGCGCACGCTCAGGGTTTCGCCCTCGACGCTTCCGGTCGCCGTCATGTCGCCCAGCGGTCCGGAGAGCTTGCCGCTCACTTCACCCGCTTCATCGATGGTGAGACTGATTTTGCCTTTGCCCGCCTCGGACTTGCCATCGTCATCCTTCCAGTTGCGGATGGCGCCGTCCTTGGCCTCCATGTCGATCAGGTAGTGGGTCGCGTCGTACTCGCCGGACCAGTCGCCTTCGTACCAGGGCTTCGGTTTGGGGGGAGGAGCAGCGCTAGCGACTTCGGTAGCGCTGGCACTAGCTGTGGCGCTCGGCGTTGGATCCTCTTTGCAGCCGCTCGCGCACACTCCAAGCATGAGCGCTACATAGAGCCAGCGGCGTGATGAAAAATGCCGGAAGTTGCTCATGCTTGAGAAGCTCCGCGTTGGCTGTTCCCGGTTACCATTTCAGTGATCCTCACCCCCACCTGACCTTCCACTTCGACCAGCTCGCCGCGGGCGACTTCCCGCCCCGCACAGCGCAAGACGACCGGCTCCGAGACGCGTTGGTTGGTCTCGATCACATCGCCCGCTTGAAGCTCTGCCCACTCGCGCGCGCTGAGCGTGACACTGCCTAATTCCACGCGGATCATGAGAGGCGCATCTAGCGCGGATTGTCCCAACGGGGACTGGCCTGATTTGTCTTCCGCCATCGCGTACTCCGATTCTGAATCCTGTTTGGAATGAGGCGACCCGTAGGCTGCCGTGCGTGAGAGGTTAGGCGCAGGCGTGAGGTCGCTCGGGGCAACTGGCAGGTGCTCTACGTCAAAGGGAACCGGCAGGAGCGTACCCGAGACCCGCAGGCCCCCGCCCGCTTCGAAATCCACACGCGCTCCCAGGTCGCTGTCGGGCGCAGCTAGCGCTGCGTGCCCATGGAACGAACCGTGATCCACCGTCAGCCATAGTGTTTCCCCAGGGATCCAGGCGTCTCCGGCTTCCAGTATCTTCAGGAGATCTCGCTCGCAGAGGCTCGTGCCGACCACGAGTGGCAGCTTCACGGGCAGCCAGCCGAGCTCCCTCAGCGGGCGCGCCTCTGCTGGCGTGGGCAACGCCAACGGCTCGCACCAAGCGAAGACGGAGTATGGGCTGCCATCCACCAGCAGCGTCAGCTCTGCCCAGAGCACCTTCGGCGCGTGCCAGGGCGCGCTGGCCGCAAGCACCGAGTCGTGTCCGACGCGACGTGCGGCTTCAATCAGCAGCGAGCTGAGCGCACCGTGAGCGATGGCATCCAGCGGCGCATCAGGTCGCGACATCCGCCACGGTTGCCCCAGGAGGCGCGTGAGCAGCACGCTGCCGAGCTCCGCACTCGCGGTGAAGCCCAGGCGGGCGACGTTTGGCTCCGTGCGGAAATATAGTACGATGTCCCTCAGGTCGAGGTCAGCCGCTTCACGCACGCTGCAGAGCTCCACCCCCTGGAACACGCCGTCAACCTCGGCTCCGAGGAGTTCGCCCAGCGCACGCGCCCATTTTCCGAAGCGAAAGACCCGCTCGAGGTTTCTGCGCATCCCCCGGCAGGCGCGAACTTCTTCTCGGCCCAAGTGCTCCAGAGCTTCCCAGGGATAGTCTCGGACCTCGCGGCTCACCCTGGCGTCAGTATCACTGGCAGCCCATCGCTGACAGCCCGAGACGCCTCAGAAGCGCCGCTCCCGGGCGGGAGCTTGGCACCAAGCAGGCCGCTGCTGAGTCCCCAGCCAGCGCGCACGGGAAGCGTTTAAACCTCTGATATTAATCATGTTTCTAACGACGGGCCCCGATGTGCATCAGCAGCCTGCGGTCGCAGCAAGTCAAAGCCGCCCGGCCCGTGGTAACTTGCGGCTCCGATGCGTACGACGAGTCGAATGGGAGTTCGAGCCGTAGCCCTGGCCTGCCTGCTGGTCGGCACCGGCTTCGCCAGCTCGAGCCTGGCGCAGGGCGCGAAGAAGGACAAGAAGGCCGACTCCGGCGAGGTCAAGCGTGACCCCGACGGTGTGAAGGGGATCAGCCCATTCTGGGAAGCGGTGAATCGCGGAAACAGCGCGTACATCGCGCGCGACTTCGACGGCGCGATCGCCGCGTTCCGCGAAGCGATCACCAAGGAGCCGCAGAATGCGCTGGGCCACTACCGGATGGCTGAAGCTCAGCGCGGCAAGGGTGATCTGCCAGCCGCCGAAGCGTCGCTGGCCGATGCGTTGCGCTACTCGGGGAACGACCCTCGCCTGCGCGCCAAGGTGCAGTTCTTGATCGCGGACACCAAGGAGCGCGCGAAGGCGTACGACGACGCGATCGCGAAGTGGACCGACTACGAGGCCTCTGCTGCAAAGCCCGAAGCCAAGGCCTACGCGGAGACTGGCCCGGAGCGGAAGAAGCGCATTGAGACCTGGAAGCAGCTAGTGAAAGACTACGGCACGGTCAAGGAGCGCATCGCAAAGCGCCTGGCTGAAGAGACGAAGTAAGGAACCAGTCTCAGCACACGAGAGGCGACGGCTGACACCGTCGCCTCTTTTGCGTTTGTCTAGCCCTCGGCGGTTCCTAGCGGATCCGAATCGAGCTGTTCAGCGCGTTGTCCAGCTGCCGCACGAAGGTCTGGAACTTCGCGTAGTCCGCGGGCTGAACACGGCCAGACGCGAGGTACAAATCGCGAGATAGCTTGAGGGTGGAGCCCTCTACCGTATCGCTGACTCGGCCCTCGTGTTGCGCGAAGCTACCGCTGAACTTCGGCAGCTGACCATCGACGTGCATGCCCGCGGGCAGCTCGATGGATAGCTCGCTCTTGATGTGCGTCGCGTCGCCAAAGAACAGCGGCGTCTGCCGAACAGGAAGCGCAGCTAGCTGAGCCACCCGCGGTGAGAACGGTGGATCGATGACTAGCGCACCAGCCGAGAGCTGCGCGAACACGCTCATCTCCGCGGTCATCACCATTTCCAGTGGGAAATCGACGTCATCGAGGTGCTTCAGCTCGAACTTGATCAAGCGCGCGCCGCGCAGCTCCTTGCCTAGCAGCTTGGACTCGATGATGTCCTTGAGCTGAGCCTCGGGGACCTGAGCCAGACCCGCGCGCAAGCCCACGGCGTATTTCCCGTAGTAGCGCTGAGTCAGCTCGAGGGTCGCCGAGCCGTTCTTCGCGAGCTTCACCGTACCAACGTGCTCAATCAAATCGAGCACGCCCTGCTTCGGGAGCTCGACCTTCACCGGCGCTTCGCCCCCCAACTCGTAGCCCGGCATGCCACGCACGGAGTCTGGGATGTAGCCAAAGGGGGTGTACTTGCTGTCGAGGGTCAGCCACAGGTCGGCTTGCTTGGGAGGCTGAACCCGAAGCACCGCCGTCGTGTAGTCGCTGGCCTTCGAGAGCGGCCCGATGCTGGGCGTCGTGATGCGGCTCTTGGCCACCACGTACTTCGCCGGGATCCCGCGTGCCTGACAAAGCAGGATGAACGCTTTCCAGCGGTTGCCTTGCTTGCCAACGATCACGCGGCGGCCGTCGCTCTCGTCGCCCTCTTCGATATTCGCCGTCACCCAGTGATAGAGCTTCTTCACCTGGTCATTCGTGGCACGGGTAGACCCCACGATGTTCGCGGCAATAGCCTGAATACGCGGATCCATCGGCGTGAGATCGATGGCCGAATCGTTCAGGTTGCGCAGGCGATCGTCGAGGCTCACCCCCCAGCCTACGTGCACCGAAGGCAGAAACTCCGAGGCCGGGGCGCTGAGCGGCTCGACGGGCGCCGCCGGGCTCTTCGTCACGAGCCAGGTGCGCACCTCGCGCCCGGTGTCCTTCTCGATCGTCGGCGGCGGCACCTTGCCTCGTGTCTCAATCACGAGTTCCTTGTCACTGGGAGAAATAAGCACGAACTGGCTTCGCCAGTACGCAATATTTTCCTCCCGGAAAAACCATCGCGGCCCGTAGTAGGCGCGTCCGCTCTGACCGTCACCGTAGCGGGAGACGATGTTCTCGGTCTCGATGTAGTCACCCACTTCGAGGTGCGGCATCGTGACCGTTGGCTTTCCGGAGACGAACTCAGGCTCGAGGATGCTGCCATCCTTCTTGATCACTCGCATGTGCAGCACCATGCCCTCAGGGGGGCTCTGCTCCGCGAACTGACCGATCGCCTCCGGGCTCTGAATCCGCACTACCTCATGGCTCAACATGCGGCTCGACGAGTCGCCACGCACAGCGACCGCGGAGTAGTCGAGGATACGCGCGGCGGTGCCGTCCATCTCCTCACCGCTCGCTTCGTAGTCCTTGATCACCTTGAGCGCGTCGACGCGGTAGGGCTCGAGCTCCGTCACGCCCTCGATCAAGTCGATGGCGTCAGCGATGTCGCTGTAGTTGGCGCCGGCTTCGATCGCTTCGATCAAGGCCTTGCGCAGCGCACCGTGCTTGCCCGTGGCAAACTGCGCGTCCGCCAGCTCAAGCCGCGCGCGGCCGCTCTTCGGCTCCTTCTTGATCGCCGCCTCTAGCTTCTTCCACGTCTCTGACGTGTTGCCGGCGCGCACCAGCACGTCCTCGATGCGCTCGGCGATATCCTTGCGATCTGGGCGGCGCTTACCCAGGCGCTTCAGCTCGACCAGCGCCGCTGCGTAGTCCTGACGAGCAAGGGCGCGATCCAGCCGGATCTCGTTGTCAGGCGACAGCTCCAGGATGCGCTTGACCAGCTCATCCGACTTCTCGAACTCGCCGCGGTCGTCGTAGGCGGCGGCTACGACTTCGAGCGTCTCTGGATCCCTCGGGAAACGCTTGCCGAGCTCTTGAATCGTCTCGAGGCGCTCCGGCGCCCAACCCAGCTGTCCGTACAGGGTCGCCAGTGTGCTCAGGATTCCAGGCACTTCCGGAAACTCAGCGGCCAAGGCCCTGAGCGGTTTGATCGCCTCCGGCAGACCCTTGGTGCTGGCTTCGCGGAGAATCAACGCCATACGTGGCGCCCAGAGCTTCTGGTCGCGCTTCGTCGCCGCCTCCTGGAGGCTGCGCACCAGGTCGTCACCCTTCGACTCGTCGTAGACCGGATCGTCCGCTGCAAACACGGCCGCAGTCGCCAGCGCCACCCCCGTCGCCTTGGTAGGGCGCTTCACGAGAGGCTGAATCAACACGCTCGCGACGTCGTCTTGGCCCTCGACGTGCGCCAGTTCCGCCGCGATCAGGCGCAGCAGATCATCGCCGTCTGCGGCAG
Organism: Polyangiaceae bacterium; assembly: GCA_041389805.1. GTDB lineage: Bacteria > Myxococcota_A > Polyangia > Polyangiales > Polyangiaceae > JAHBVY01. The sequence goes on from JAWKRD010000001.1 coordinate 183,442, forward strand.
CCTTGCCAGTGCGCGCCGCCTGCACCAGGGGCATCAACGCGTTGGGGTCGCCGAGCTCTTGGGGAGGCACAATCGCGTAGGGCGCCGCTGCGTCGGTTGATGCCTTCACTTCGGCGGGACGACCGTCACTCTCGAGGACCCTGAACGACGTGTAGCCCTCCGTGAGACGCGCCAGGACACGATGACGGCCAGCGTCGAGGCGCACCGCAGCTCCAAAGCGCGGCCAGCCACCCCACTCGCGCGGGTCGCGGGTGAGCACCTTCTTGTCGTCCACCCAGAGCGCCACGGCCCCCTGAGCCACCAGGACGAGGTTCTTTGCGGCCGGCAGATCCAAGAATGTTTCCGCATAGAAAATGCCGGAGTACACCGGCTCATCCACCGCGATGGTGCAGCCACGTGACTCGACCTTCAGCTGGCGTGGTTTGACGGAGGTACCCGGAACCGGATCCCACGACATTGGCCATGGACCTGGATTTTCCGCTGGGTAATGGCGGATGGTATCCGAGGCTGCTCGGCGGCCAAACGGCCCCGCCATGCGCACGTCGCGGATGCAGCCGAACTGCTTACGCGTGAGATCTTCGACGTTGGAGTCTGCGCTGGCCCACGCCTCGTCGGTTAGCCAATCGACCAGCTCCGCCCGTGCACGCCAGCCAATGAAGCCGGGCTTATCGATGGCAGTCGTAACCGCCTGCTTGTGGTCTGCCCAGAGGTCCTTTCCGGCGAGATGCCGGAAGCCGAGGCCCTCGTTGGCGGCGTACCAAGCGATCAGTGGGGACTCGGGTGCGTTCTCGTTGCGGGCTGCCTGGAGACTAGCCAGGTAGTGCTCCGAGGCGCTCGTCATGCGCCCGTGATGCACATCATCGAGGCCACGGAGCAGGTGCGCTCGTGCGGAGCCGACTTTGAGCTTGTCCAGCACCTCACGGGCCTTGCTGGCGCGCACCGGGTCGCCACCGGGGGACACCAACTCCGCCGAGAACCAGCGCTCGGCAACGCCGGGATCGCTGGTCGAAGGACCGATCTTACGCAGCTCATCCAAGCTCGAGTTGGCGCCGCGGGTTTGGTGCCCACAGCCAACCAGAGCTAGCCCGCAAACACAGGCAACGATCGCCAGCCGGGCGCTCATTTCTCCACCACCAATCGCTGCGCGAACGCGCTGTCCACTTCCGTACAGAATTTCTTCCACTCTGCGTACTCGCTGCTCTTCACGCGGGCGACGTCGATCACCAGCGTGCTGGTGACCTTTACCTCGCCGCCCACCTGTTGGACCTGAAGCTCGAAGCTTCCGAACTTGGACTTGCCGCTCTTCGCGCTGGGCAACGCCACGACCTTCATCCCTGCGGGTAGCTTCACACTGAAGGTGTTCTTGCTGGTCCCTAGGGCGGGCAGGCGCACGTCCAATTTGCGTGAGGACAGCGAAGCAAAACTCGGGGTCAGCCGGTAGTTGCTGGTGACCGCCATGCTCAGGCGCTTGCCCTCCACGCGAGCGAAGCTCGGCGCCTTGCCCTTGATCTTCATGCTGACCGGCTGCTCGACGTCCTCCAGATCGTTCGCGACGATGCCGGCCTTGCCTTCGTCGATCTCGATTCCGGGGAACTCCTGGCCGAGGTCGCGCTGCACACGAGCCCGCCGGGTCGCTTCCGCATGGTAACGGCGCCGCCACGAGGAGGCTCCGGTGCCCCTGGTCTCGTATGCCAGCTCCAGCTTCGCCGACCCGTCGGCGTCAACCACCGCCGTGATGTCTCGAGTGTCGACCGCGGCCTTGGGATCAATCTGTGGGAGGTGCACCAGCTTGCTGTCGCCTTGGTTGACCAGCAGGCCAAGGGCGCCCAGGTCCATCGCCGGCAGCTCGGTGCTGCCGGTGAACTCCGCGGTGCCGTCGAGGTAGAGGTCCAGCTCTGGCACATAGGCAATGGCGTGGTCGAACGGCGCGAGACTGGCAACCTGCGAAGCGAAGTCGCCGCGCAGCCCGGTGCGCAGGATCACGATCGTCGAGTTGATGCCCAACTCCTTCAGCATGGAAACAATGACCGTGGCCTTGTCCTTGCAGTCACCCCAACCGCGAGCGACGGTCTGCACACAGCGCCGCGGCTTGAAGCCGTAGATGCCGAACTCCAGTGCGACGTAGCGGGTATTTTCAATCACCCAGTCGTAGACTGCCTTCACCTTGTCGAGGGTCGTCGTCTTACCCTTGGTGATGTCGTGAACGAGCTTGCGCGTCTCGTCGTCGAGATCGAACTGGTCCTTGGCCAGGCCCCAGTACCAGGTGCCCATCGCCTTGTAGTCCTTGAACGTGGACACGTGGACGAAGCCAAGCACCTCGGGCCATGGTGGCATCGCCGGCTCAGGCACGATCGCGGGCACCTTCTCCATCGCAAAGCGATAGATCTGCTGGTCGCCCTTGGTCTCCTGGCTCTTCTTCAAGCCCGGCAGGCGCACGGTGTCGATGTACAGCTTGCGCTTCTTCGGGGCGATCAAGACGTACTCGGCGTGACCGATGGGTTCACTCGACTGCAGGTACTCGACGGCACCGAAGTAGTCGGCGAACTCATTTACCGGTGTGACGTCGTCGATACGGTACTTGAGCTCGACGACGTCTCCAGGCTCTAGCCGCGGGAATTGCACGTAGTAGCTGCGCGACGACGTGTACATCGCGATGCTCGGATCGTCGGCGGCGGCTTCCCCGCTCTCGATGGCTTCATCGACGCTTCCGTCAGCGCGGTACACCTTTGCACCGCGGAGCTGCACGCGCTGGCTATCCGCTTGGTAGGCAAAGCCGAACTGCCGCGAGGTAGCGGCCGCTGAATCCGTCAGGGGCTGGAACACCACCTGACGGAACTGACTGCTCAGGCCGTTGTCGTAGACCGTGGTCACCGTCAGGTCGACCAGCGTGCGCTTGTTCTGACCCTTCGGTCGCGCAAGCCGATCCTTGAGGAAACGCGCTGAGGCCCAGGCATAAGCTTCGTCAGAACGCGGCTTCGGCGGTTCGATGTGCTCCACGTACTCGCGCACGTCTTGCTCTTGGGGGCGGATCTGCAGGATCTGGCGCAGCAGCGCGAGCTGCTCTTCGCGATTACCGGTCTCGGCGTGGAGGTCGGCCAAGGCGCGCAGCGTGCCCACGTCCTCTGGCGTCAGGTCCAGCGCCCGCTTGTACTCCGCGACCGCACGTTGCGGTTGCCCGAGCATGCGCTGCGTCTGCGCGCTGACCGCGTACGCCCACAAGCTGTCTCCGTCGGCCTCGAGCAAGCGCGACGTCCAGTGCTGGGCCGCGCGACTGTTGCGCCGGGTGACGGCGAGATCCACCTTCTGCCCCAGGTAGCTACGGTCATCGAAGCGGCGCGCCGCGTATCTGCTCTCCACCTCTTCCGCTTCGGTCGCGCGCCCAAGAGCACGCAGCTGTGAGGCGTACATGTTGAGCAGCGTCACCGACTCTGGGCTCTTCTCTACCGCGCGCTCGAGCGCTTCGAGCGCGGTCCGCTTCAGACCGGCTTCGTTGTAGAGTTCAATGCGCCCCTCCAGCCCCTCCAGGTTGTCCGGATCTAGAGCCAGCACCTTGTCATAGAAGGGAATCGCGTCACGCCACGCTGGGCTGCTTCGGGCAAGCCGGGCGCGCGCCAGGAGCACGTCCACGTCATCGGGCTTCGCGAGGGCCTCCGCCTTCTTCACCCAGGCCGCATACTTGTTGCGGTCCTCAGACAGGTCACCTGCAAGCAGCAACCGCTTGACCGTCGGTTCCTGCTCGGCGGCGCGCAGCGCGTAGTCACGCGCCCAGTGCTCCTTCGGGTCGTCTCCGCCTGTTTCCACAAGGTAATCTGCGTAGGCATACAGCGCAGCCGCAGAGGGTTTCTTGCCAGCGATGGTCTTTTCAAAGGCCTGAACCGCGCCAATGGGGCCGGTAGGCGCGATGACCTCGACCTTCTTTGAAGCGTTCTTGGCAGCGAGCTTGCTGTGTTCCACGGAGTTGGAAAACTCGAGGTCTGCATCGGGCTTTCCCGCGGCATCGCCCAGACGAACCGTTGCGGCAGGGGCGCTCGCTTCGCCGCAGACTTTGATGGTCAGGTTGTTGAAGCCGGGCTCGAGCTTGACCCGGGTCGCGAAGCGCTCAGCGTCATGACCTCGGTAGGCCGTGTCCTCGAGCACTTGATTCCCGTTCCAAAACAGTTTGAAAGCGCCACTGGCGCCAACCCACGTCGAGAGCTGCTTCGGCTTGCCAGCCTTGCTCTTCACGAAGCTCGTGAGGTAACCACACGCCTTTTGCTCCGGGCGAAGCAAAGAGCCCAAGTCGACGAAGCCGTAAGAGAAGACGTTCGGCGCCTCTCGCCAGCGTACCGGGCGCTCCTTCCCGCTGTAGGCCCGCCCGAGCACGATCTCGGAGCTGAACTCCGTTTCCGGCTGGAAAGCTTGTGCAAGACCTGCCTTGCCCTCATTGTCGAAGGGGCCGACGACGAGCCAGCGATCGACGAAGCCGAGCTCACGCAGCTGCTTCCGGTTCGCGGTGAGGTCACCGCGACGTCCCCGAGCATAGGCCACCAACATGGCGGCGTACGCCCGCGCTGACGGCGTCAGTTTCGGATTCTCACTCGCGAGGCCGAGCACCTGTTCGACCTGATCGGGGTTGGCGCGATCCCAGGTAGACCAAACTCGCCGCAGGGCGGCGTAGGCCTCGGGGCCCTTCGCGCTCTCGACCTCCGCAGCAGCCCGCTCGAGGTCGGGATGAAACCACTCGGCGCGCGCGGCCCCGCCACTGAACAGCGCGAGGGCCAGGGTACCGACCGTGAGTGCGAAGCGTTGGGGTTTCGGGCAACGGTGGGCGGTGCCCAGAAACGCGCCGTTCGAGCAGTGGCGATCCTTCACGTCCCGCGTCCTACTCCCGTCCCTGGATGATGTCGATTCAGGTCGGGCGGCAATGCGGGGGCGGTGGGCAAAGGGAAGCGTTTCCTGGGCAGGAATCCCCTGGGGCGAAGCCGGGCAACCGCGCCTGCTTCCCCCGTACCAAGAGCGCTCGAACGCGGCGTGTTTCTGCTAGCGCAGCGCTTTCTCGGCAGGCCGGCACGGACTTCTGGGTTCCGCCGCGGGCGAGTCATTCGCGCCGAGCACGCCTGACCTTCCAAGGCCCGACACGCAGGTGATGGACATACGCTTCTCACTCTCAAGCTGCTTGCTGGCGGTGAAGGGGTCAGATAGGGTCTTCGGACGCGTTGGCGCGGACGGTGTCTGTCCACGCAGCTCGTGCCCCGAAATTGCCATTTGCTCACGCCGCGGTCGGCGCGAGCCGAACCGACTCTCTCAAGTCACCTGCTCAGTCAGGCGTCGCCCCCCGCATGGGATTGTACATTCGCCCTCCCAAACACTGCCGTGCTAGCCGCAGCGGTTCGAGCCGCAGCCGTCCGAGCCGCAGCCGTCCGAGCCGCCTGCGAGCGCAGGACGGCGGCCGTGGGTTGAGTTCAGAGGTCGCGGTGACGAACCCAGTGGCCACGGGCCCGGGCGCGCTGGAGACAGGCAAGCGCGAGAGTGGCGAGGCGGTTGCTTTCGCGGGCGCACCACGCGATGAAGAAGGCTCCGAGTCCTGCGCCTTTGGCGCGCGTTTTCGGTTTGGTGCGGTGCTCAAGGAAGTGCCGCGCGAGGTTTTACTGCGCAACGGTATGCGCGACTTGGTCAGCGAGCACAGCTCGCGGGCAATCTGGAGGCTCTGATGGTCAACCCTCAGATGGTGATGTACGAGGAGGAGTTCAACCAGATCCAGACGGTAGTGGACCGTCTGGTTCGGGAAGCGAACGCCAAAGTCGTCTTCATCGTCGACAAGAATGGTCAGCTCATCGCGGCAAGCGGCGAGGTCGACAACATCGACACGACGTCCCTGGCGTCACTCACCGCGGGCAACATCGCCGCCACGGGTGGCATCGCCAAACTGCTAAGGGAGAACGAGTTCGCCACTCAGTTCCACGAGGGTGAGAACGCGAACATCCACATCCAGCTGGTTGGCAATCGCGTCATCCTGGTCGTGATCTTTGACTCGAAGTCGAGCTTGGGTCTGGTGCGACTGCGCGTGCGCAAGGCAAGCGACGAGCTCAATCGGATCTTCGAAGCGCTCTTGAGCAAGGTTCAGGAGCCGGGTGGGGACTCACCCTTCGCGGAGATCACCGACGAAGACATCGACAACCTGTTCAACGACTGAGTCCGAGTGTCGATGAACCGAGTCGATGGAAGCAACGCGTGCAGAAAGCCGTTCAGGCTGGTTGGCGCTGGGCTCGCCCGGCTGGAGCGCCACCAGGTTGAACTCGGGCCATATGGCCAGGCTGCAGTGCCGAAAGCCAGCTCGGGAACTCACAGCGTGAGGAAACTGCGATGAGCTTCATCAACTACATGGCCCGGGAGATCAACTGCAAGATCGTCTACTACGGGCCAGGTCTCTGCGGGAAGACAACCAACCTTCAGTACATCTACGAGCGCACCAACCCCGACGCGAAGGGCAAGATGATCAGCCTCGCGACGGAAACGGAGCGCACGTTGTTCTTCGACTTCCTACCGCTGTCTCTCGGCGAGATTCGCGGCTTCAAGACGCGCTTCCACCTGTACACGGTGCCAGGTCAGGTGTTCTACGACGCGAGTCGTAAGCTGATTCTGAAGGGCGTCGATGGGGTGATCTTCGTGGCTGACTCGCAGATCGAGCGCCTCGAGGCAAACCAGGAGAGCGTGGACAACCTACGCACCAACCTGGCGGAGCAGGGCTACTCGCTGGAGAAGATCCCGTACGTCATTCAGTACAACAAGCGGGACCTGCCAAACGCTGTCGAGGTCGAAGAGCTGCGCTCGTTGATCAACCCAATGAACGTGCCGGACTTCGAAGCTCAAGCCCGCACGGGACAAGGCGTCTTCGACACGTTGAAGGCCGTCTCGAAGTTGGTCCTCACGGAACTCAAGCGCGGCGGCTGATACAGCTGCACCGGTCTAGCACCACCGCGCTCTCACCCCCAACCCCCCGGTCGCCCGCAAAGGCACCACTCAAGGGCTTGGGGGTTTCGCTTATTTATGCGCTAAAACCGTTGTGATCTCGGCAAGTTAGCACAGAGCCAGCATCAGGCTTTTTGGGGGGGAGAGAAAAATCTTGAACACCCAGTGGTTCAAGCGTAGCCCTCCCGACCCCATGTACTTGTTCACCAAAAAACCCCGCAAGACTGACCGCAAGCGCTGCAACCGCAAGAACGCCAAGAACAAGGCGAAGAATCGCGGCCGCCGCAATCGCGTCGACTCGAACCGCTAATCTCAGCGGCTGGTCACACGTGAGCGCCCCCACGCGTCCTAGACGCCGGGGGCGATCGTGGTTTGAACTACCAAAAGCGCGTTTCCTCGCGGTAGTGGTTTAGCCCAGGAGCAGCGTGCGGGCGTCTCGGGTGCTGCTCTCGCAGCGGCCGGTTCCGCAGTCGAGGCTCAGGGCGCGCACCGATCGGCCGCCCACGTCCATTCCCTTGTGCGCGATGCCGTGCTTCCACAGCACCTTCTTGAGCACGGTGAGGTTCTTGGTGCCCGTCTGCAGGAACCCACCACCTGGAGTTGCTCCGCCTGCCACCGCCGCGAGGAGTCGCGCGCGCGAGGCACCCTCGGCGTAGAGTTCCTTCAAGAGCGCGTCGGCTCCACTGTCGACGAACTTGGCGGGGGTCTCCACCGCTCCGCTGCTGGGCCCTGAGAGCATCGCGTGCAGCACGCCGCCGAGGCGCAACGACGGATCATAGAGCACCAAGGCGACACCGCTACCCAGGCCGTAGGTGACGATGACCTCGCCGGCGTGTGCGAGCCGTAGCTCTCCCACCCGGACTACGACTTGCTGCGACTGGATCTGCTTTACCGCGTTCACGTATTCCCCAGGGAACTAGTCAGCAGATGAGTCCGCTCTCAGCGGCGCTCTCGGTCCCGACGGTCTCGCCGCCCTCTGGCCACTCGTCTTGTTCGGCCTCGGGTACCGGGCCAAGCACGTCGGTCAGTCGACGCAATCGATAGCGCTCGAGTAGCAACTTCATCGACTCCTCTGAGACCACGCCGGCTTCAACCAGCAGTTCACCAATCTTGGGCCGCGAAGCCAACTGAAGCACCAGGATCTCCTGAACCTGGTTTTCCGTGAGGAACCCAAGTTGCACGGCGATCTCTCCGAAGCGTCCACCATGATCCGCCTGGTGGTTCAACACCTGCCAGATTTGCGGGATGGCGAGCAGCTTCTTCCCGAGGGCGAGCTTCCCGAACTGCGTCGTGCGCGCCAGTTGTTCATCCAGAGCGGCGACGATCTGTTCGGCCGTCGCCACCCCTTCATCCATTAGATACCTTCCGAACATCTTTATCCCCTGCCGAAAGTGCGGCGATCGCCGCGGCTGCGACCTTCTGGAGTGGCTTGCTCTCGGTCACCCCCCCCATCTCAACGGCTACTTTCGGCATTCCATAAACAACACATGTCTCTTCATCTTGAGCGATGGTGTGCGCCCCCGCTTGGTGCATGGCCAGCATGCCAGTTGCGCCATCCTGACCCATGCCCGTGAGGATCACCCCGACGGCGTGCTTGCCCGCGTGCTTGGCAACGGACTCGAACATCACGTCCACCGAGGGGCAGTGACGCGTCGCAGGATCCGTCCCGCCCACGCGCGCCACATAGTGTCCACCACTGCGCACGACCCGGAAGTGCACGCCTCCGGGAGCTAGCAGCACACGACCCGCGATCACGCGATCGCCGTCCACCGCCTCCTTCACGATCAGGGGGCACTCGCGGTCCAGGCGCTCTGCGTACATCTTGGTGAAGACGGGAGGCATGTGCTGGACGACCACCACACCAGGTCCGTCGATCGGCAATCCCAGGAGGACGTCCCTCACCGCCTCGGTGCCGCCAGTGGACGCACCAATCGCGAGGATCTTGTCGGTGGAGGCCAACATCGGGGAGGTGGCCTTCGCCGCAACCACTTGGCGCACGGCGCTGCCGTCGCGCTTGAGGTGGCTCACCGACACCCGAGACGCCGCCTTGATCTTGGCGATCAGCTCGGTGAGCAGCAGCTGCACACCATTGTGTACGTTTGCTGCCGGCTTGAGCACGAAGTCGACCGCGCCAGCGCTGAGCGCCTCCATCGTGGTCTCCGCCGAGCGGCTGGTGAGAGAACTCACCATCACGACTGGCATCGGGTGCTGAGGCATCAGCCGCTTGAGGAACTCGACGCCGGTCATGCGCGGCATTTCCACGTCGAGCGTCAGCACGTCCGGGTTCAACTGCACGATCAAGTCGCGGGCGACGTAAGGATCGTTCGCCGTGCCCACCACCTCGATCGCAGGGTCCATCGCCAGGCCCTTGGTGAGCAGCTGACGAATCAGCGCCGAGTCGTCGACTACTAGCACTCTAATCTTGCTCACATTACCTCCGCTGATACACGCCTGAAGAAACACTCTGAATACCCGGGATGCCGCGCGGCAATGACTCCGAGAGCCCAACCACCAGATATCCGCCTGGATGAATGTACTGCGCGATGCGCTTCACCAGCTCCACCCGTGTTTCCGTATCAAAATAAATCATCACGTTGCGAATGAAGACGTAGTCGAAGGGGCGCTTGAACGGGATGGGGTTCATCAGGTTGAAGCGCCGGAACAGCACATCCTTCTTGAGCTCGGGCTTGACCTTCCACACGTCTGGCCCCATTCGCTGCAGGTAGCGTTCCCTGAGTTGGGAAGGCATCGCATCGACTTGTTCGTCCGGGTACTCGCCCTTCTCGGCCACAGCCAGTGCCTGTGCGGAAATGTCCGTCGCCAGCAGGCCAGCGTCCCACTCACGGTAGCCAGCACCGAAGTGCTCCCGCAGCAGCATGGCTAGGGTGTAAGGCTCGTGCCCGTAGGAAGCGGCAGCGCACCAGCCCCGAAGCTCCTTGCGCTTCGCTCGACGCTCGGCGCGCTGACTCAGCTCTGGAAGGACACGCGAGAGGAAGTCGTAGTGTGCCGGTTCACGGTTGAAGTAGGTGTGGTTCGTGGAGACGACGTTCATCAACTCCTCGAGCACGTCTGGCGATGGCCGCTGAAGACACGTGTCGATGTAGTCTTTGAAGGAAACGAGCCGATGCTTGTCGAGCACCTTTCTGAGCCGGCTCGCAAGCATGCCGCGCTTGTGGTCCGCCAGTGAGATCCCGAAATTCTTGTGGATGAACCCCTGCAGGAAGCGAAACTCCGGTACACCGAGGTCTGGCCCTCCTACGCTCAACTCAGCTTCCATACAACACTCCTCGACCACGAGCTCCGGAAACAGAGCGAGCCGTCAGAGACTGATCTCGACAGCTCGCCCATTTCCCCACGGTTTTTCTCAGTACTTCCCGAACTCGCTCGCATCGAGCACGATGGAGGGCGCTCCATTGGACCGACCGTTTCCATTCGAGCGTCCGTTGCTGCCGTTGGAGTGACCGTTGCTACCGTTGGAGTGGCCGTTGCTGCCCTGGTAGCCGTTGGAGCCGTTCGACTTCGACGCGGCAGCCTGAGGGAAGCCACCTGAGGCCATGAAGGCCCTGAGCGCCTCCAGCAGCTCGGGAGTGATCTCGGCGGGCAGCTCGCCGCCCTTGTTTGCGTTGGCCTTGGCCAAGGTGAACTCGCCGAGCATCTGCTGCATCTTCTCGACCTGTCCAAGCATCTCTTGAGAGGCCGCGGCGCTCTCTTCGGCGGTTGCGCTATTGCGCTGAGTGACCGCGTTGATTTGGTCGAGGCCCACGTTCGCCTGGGTGATGGCGTCCGCCTGCTCGTTGCTTGCCGCGGCGATCTCGGCGACCAGGTCGCTGACCTTGCCGACATCGCGGACGATGGAGGCCAGGGCACCAGCGGTCTGATTGGCAATCACGGTTCCGGAGCTGACCTTCTTGATCGAGCCTTCGATCAGCTCCGTGGTCTCCTTGGCAGCGCTAGCGCTGCGCGCGGCGAGGTTCCGGACCTCTTCCGCGACGACCGCGAAGCCGCGGCCGTGGACGCCGGCCCGCGCCGCTTCAACAGCAGCGTTCAGGGCGAGCAGGTTGGTCTGGAAGGCGATCTCGTCAATCACCTTGATGATCTTCGAGATGTTGTTGCTGGCCTCTTCGATGCCACCCATCGCCTCCACCATCTGGGTCATCTGCTTGTCGCCCTCTTGAGCGCCATCTCGGGCCGCACGCGCCAGGGCGTTGGCTTGAGTGGCGTTCTCGGCGTTCTGGCGCGTCTGCTCGGTGATCTGCGTGATCTGCGAGGAGATCTCTTCGACCGTCGCTGCTTGCTCGCTTGCGCCTTGAGAGAGACCCTGAGCCGAAGCCGCGACCTCCGTGCTGCTACGCGAGATCATGTTGGACGAGTCGGACACCTGAGAGAGCAGGTTGTTCAGACCATTCAAGCTGTTGTTCAAAGGCCTCGCTGAGCGCAGCGTGATCCCCGCGGTACTGCTCGGTGATGTAGCCGGTGAGGTTGCCGTCAGCCATTGCCCCGAGGGAACGCTGGAGTGCGTTCATGGGGAGAGGAGCGCATCCACCATCTGGTTCACACCGACGATCATCTCGTGGTACGAACCCGAGAAGCCATCCGCCGAGGCGCGCACCGACAACTGACCGTCCTTGGCCGCGGTCAGCAAGGTGCCGATCTCGTGCAGGAATGACTGCAGTACGCTGGCGATGTTGTTGACGTTGCCCTTCATCTCCTCGAGGTCGCCCTCGAAGGTGTCTGTGATGGCCACGTTCCAGTTGCCTTGCGCGAGCTCGGCGAGTGCTGTCTGAACCTGGGCGACAGCTTGCTTGGCTGCCTTCTCGTGCTCCTCGAGGCGCACGCGGTCGGTGATCAGCTCCCACGCGAGCGCTGCGCCCGCGAAGGTGCCGGTGTTGTCGTAGGTCGCGAACACGTTCAGATCGGCAAACTCTGGTCCAACCGCAATGCGCGCGTTGTGGGGCAGCTTGCTCGGGTCCTCAACGATGGCGCGGATGCGCCCGGGTACCTTGTGGAACACATCGATGCAGGTACCGAGGATATTGTTGGGATCGATCGGCAGGTACTGCGCGAGACTCTTGAGCAACTGTCTCGACGCGGTGTTGGCGTAAGTGATCTCAGCCGTCTTGGGATCGATCGTCATGACCGGGCGCGGCATGTTGTCGACGACAGCCTTGACCCTCGCGGCATCACGGCGCTCGTGCACTTCCTTGGTGACGTCGACCGCGAACTTGACGACCTTGTACGGCTTCCCTTCGGCATCGAAGATCGGATTGTATGAAGCCTGGATGTAGACGTCATTGCGACCTTTGCCGATGCGTCGAAACTCCCCGCTCTTGAACTCGCCACGGCGCAGCGCGTCCCAGAAGTTCGAGTACTCGGGAGTCGCGGCGTAGCTCGGATCCACGAACATGCGATGATGGCGACCCTTGACCTCTTCCGGGGTATACCCGAGCGTCGAAAGGAAGTTGTGGTTGGCAGTAATGATCGTGCCGTCCAGCTCGAACTCGATGATCGCCTGCACCTTATCGAGCGCAGCGAGCTTCGCCTTCTGCTCGGCGCTTTCCTTGACCAGCGCGTCGTAGCGCAGCTGCAGTTCCTGACAGTCCGAACCGGTATCCGTTTGCTTGGTCATCTTTCCACTCCCTTTTAATCTTCTTGCACTCACGCTGACGCCCTACGCCCCGTGGTGTCGAGGTCGTCCATAGCCAACAACTTGTCTGCATCGAGCAGGACCTTTACGGAGTCCTCCACCTTGGCCATACCCGAGATGTACTGCGCCGTTTTTCCCGCACGGAAATCTGGCGGCGGCTCGATCTGAGACTCGTCGATTGCGAGCACCTCAGAGACCGCATCCACCACGAGTCCGACGCTCTTGCCCCCGACCTCGACCACGATGATGCAGGTACGATCGTGGTAGTCGATCTCAGGCAGGTTCACGCGAGCTCTCACATCGACTAGCAGGTTGCTGAAAAATCCCTTACCGCGGGGATCGACAGCGACCGCGTGATCTGATCTAACCGGGGGATGAGAGGCGCGTCCGAGCAACAGACATCGATGATCACCTTGCGAAATCCGGAGGATTTCGTGCCCAAGGGCCATCCGATCCGAGCGGTGAAGAAGTTGGCCGACGCGGCGCTCCGCGAGATGTCGCCGTTGTTCGACGCGATGTACTCGGAACGAGGCCGCCCTTCGATTCCGCCTGAGGTTCTCCTGAAGTCGTCGCTGCTGATGGCGCTCTACTCCGTTCGAAGTGAGCGGTTGTTCTGCGAGCAACTGGGCTACAACTTGCTTTTCCGCTGGTTTCTAGACGTACCCATGGAGGGCGAGCCGTTCGATGCCAGCACCTTCTCGAAGAATCGCGTCCGGCTGATGGATCACGACGTGGCTCGAGCGTTCTTCAAGCAGGTCGTTGCCCAGGCTCGACAAGCGTCGTTGATGTCGAGCGAACACTTCAGCGTCGACGGGACCCTGATCGAAGCCTGGGCGTCGATGAAGAGCTTCCAGCCGAAGGACGAACAGGCCAAGCGCGACGCTCGTCGGCGAGCACGCAACAAGCGAAAGAAGCACAACAAGGGCGGCAAGGGGCCACGGGGCCCGTCGAACCCGTCGAACCCCACGGTCGACTTTCACGGAGAAAATCGCAGCAACGAGACTCACGAATCCACGACCGACCCTGAGGCGAAGCTTTTCCGCAAGGGAAAGGGGAAACCTGCTCAGCTCTGTTACGGCGGTCACGCGCTGATGGAGAACCGCAACGGCTTGCTCGTGGATTTTCGGATCAGCGAAGCCAACGGCACCGCCGAGCGAGACTACGCTTTGTTAATGATGGTCGAAGAACTCGAGGGCTCGAGGCAAATCACCGTGGGCGCCGACAAGGGCTATGACACGAAGGAGTTCGTCGAGGAGTGCCGTGCGCGAAGCATCACGCCGCACGTCGCTCAGAACGACACGAACCGTCGGAGCGCTGTGGACGACCGAACCACTCGTCATCCTGGATACGCGTTCTCTCAACGCGTGCGCAAACGCATCGAAGAGATCTTCGGTTGGGCGAAGACGATCGGTGGCCTGCGCAAAACGCGATATCGAGGGCGCAAACGAACACAACACGCAGCCTACCTCGTAGGCGCCACATACAACTTGATGAGGATGGCGAGGCTGATGCCGGCATAGCCGGCATGCGTAGCCACGTGGAAAACGTGGCCTGGCGCCCCCAAACGGGGCGCTACAGACGCTCTCTTGAGCGCATTCCTCGATGCGCATCTAGCTCTGAGCCGCGCGGAAAGACCTCGAACCCCACTTTTTCAGCAACCTGCTAGGGGGATCACCTTGCCGCGCAGATTGATCACCCCTTTGACGTAGTGGGGAACATCGGGAACCACGGTGATGCGTTGTAACCCGATAATCTCCGTCACGCGGCTAATGTGAAAGCCGTACGTCACGTCTCCAATGGTGAAGGTCAGATACTTCTGACCATCGTCGTCCATTTCCGTGTGGTCTAAAGCAGCGATAGCTTCTTGCATTTGGTCTCCTCAGGCGGCAGCCGCGCAGTGCTTGGCGAGCCCCTCGACATCCAGAATCAAACTGATCTCGCCATTGTGAAGAATCGAACAGCCAGCGACCCCTCTCACCCCTTTGAGGTAGTCGGGAACTGGTTTGATCACGGTCTGCCGTTGGCCCACGACTTCATCGACGAGGACGCACAGCGTCTGCGCCCCATCCTGAACCAGGATCAGGATGCCTTCGTCGATGTTGTGCGCCCTGGGTTTGACATTGTGCACCTGATGCAGACGGACAACCGGGAATAGCTTCTCGCGAATCTTGAACATTTCGGTTCCGTCCGGCAATGTGACCAAGTCCTTGCTCCTGGCGCGGACGTGTTCGCGAATCGACAAGAGCGGAATCGTGTAGTGAGACTCACCCACCTTGATCAACATGCCTTCGATGATCGCCAACGTGAGCGGGATGCGAAGGGTGAAGGTGGTGCCCTCGCCGGGACGAGACTCAATCTCTACGCGACCGTTCATCGACTCGATGTTGCGGAGCGCGACATCCATGCCCACGCCGCGCCCCGATAGGTCGGTGACTTGCTCGGCGGTCGAGAAGCCTGGCGCGAAGATCATGCGATGGATCTCCTCCGGCTTGTACTCGACATCCGGGTCGATGAGCCCCTTCTCCAGCGCTTTCGCGCGGATACGATCGGTGTTGAGACCACGCCCGTTATCACGAATCGTGATCCAAACCTCTTGTCCCTCGTGAGTCGCAGTCAGCCAAACGGTTCCGCCTTCCGGCTTTCCGACCGCGAGGCGGTCCTCAGGCGACTCCAGCCCGTGGTCCACCGCGTTGCGGATCATGTGCACCAAGGGGTCGCTGATCAGCTCAACGACCGTCTTGTCCACCTCCGTGTGCTCACCATCGATGATGAGGTCTACCTTCTTGTGCTGCTTGCTCGAGACGTCGCGCACCAGGCGCAACATCTTCCGGAAGGTGGACGCGATTGGAACCATGCGCACCGCCATGGCGATGTTCTGAAGCCGACGAGTTAGGCGGTTCAACTGGAGCGCCGCCTTCTGGAAGTTCTCGAAGTGCTGGCCCTCGAGATCCGGGTTTCTGGTCACCGTCGTCTCCGCGATGATCAGCTCGCCTACTAGATCCATCAGCTCGTCGAGCTTCTCGGTGTCGACGCGAATGCTGCCCGCGCGCTGGGCCTCACCGTGCTCCGGCTTCGCGGCGACTGGCTTGCCGCCACCGTCGGTGTCGTTCACGGATTCTTGCTCTGGCTCGGCGTTCGTAGCTTTTCTTAGTTCCTCGCGGATTTGGTCGTTGGCCTTGAGCAGGCTGTCCACGACATCGGAAGAGATGTTCAGCGTCTTTGCCCGGAGCTCGTCCAGCGTCGTCTCCATGCTGTGCGCGAGCTTGGAGAGCGCAGAGAAGCCGAACAGGCCTGCGTTGCCTTTGATGCTGTGCATGCCGCGGAACGCGACTTCGATCAGCTCCATGTCGGGAGTCCCGACGTCGAGCCCCATCAAGGCTTCCTCGACGGACTCCAGATGCTCCTCGGACTCGATGCGGAACTTGTCCACCATCTCGGGGCTGATCAAGTTCGCGAACATGCTGCCCGCTTGGTCGTCCTCGGTAGCCTCCCAGGCATCCAGGACGAGAAAGCTCGAGGGCGCCTTCGCAGCTTGAGGGTTTGGAATCGAGTTGATCGCCTGCCTCACCGCCGCGTCGAGACGCCGCGCCAGGTCTTCGACTCGACCAGGGTCGCAAGTCGCGTCGGTGTGCTGCGTTTCGACGCATTGCAGGAGAATGCGCACCACGTCGATGGTCTCGCACAACAGATCAACGTGAGGCGGCGTGAGGGGTGTCATGCCCTTTCGCACCAGATCCAGCAGGGACTCCGCCACGTGGGTGACTCGCACCACGTGCTCCAACTCGAGGAACGACGCGGTGCCTTTCATCGAGTGAAAGAAGCGGAAGATCGCCGCCAGGGTCTGCTCATCGATCGCGTCTCCCGGATGCTGCTCTAGCTCCACCAGCAGCGGCTCGATCGTCTCGAGCGCCTCGGTGGACTCCGTGATGAAGTCCCGCAGGATTTCTAGTTGCTCCTCATCCATCGCCTCCCCATCGAACGGCAGCTACCCGAGGTGGCTTAAGCGACGGCCGGCTGGAAAACTATTTGCGCGCAGCGCTCAAGGTTCCTTCCAGAGACCCGTGCACACTGGCAATGAGCTACGCGGTTCAAGCCAGCACGGCAGTCGCTCCCATCGTCGTTGGCATCGGCGATGGGGCAGTGAGTGCCGCCCCGGGTGCACGTTTGAAGACCTACGGGCTTGGCTCGTGCATTGGCATCGTGATCGTCGACCCGACGTCTGGCGTCACGTCACTGACGCACGTCGCACTGCCTGATTCACGGCTCAACCAGACCCTCGCAGAACAAAAGCCCTTCCACTTCGCTGATACTGCGGTGCGGCTGATCGTGCAGCGCATGCTGGCAAACGGAGCGGCCCCGAAGAAGGCGCTGTGGCGAGTGAAGCTCGCCGGCGGAGCGAGCGTCCTAAAAAACAGCGATCACTTCGACATCGGGAAGCGCAACTTGCTCGCGGTGAAGAAGGCGTTGTGGACTCAAGGCATGGCCGCGCTGGCTGAACACGTCGGCGGGAGCCACAGCCGCACAATGTGCAAATAACTGAGTTTGGACGTGTCGATTCATCCGGCACGGGTCAAGTCATTACAACTCTGATTTGTTTCCGTGGGGAGTAGGCAAGAGGTATGAAAATGCAGGTGTTGATCGCAGATGATTCGGCAATCGCCCGAATGTTCGTCAAGCGCTGCGCGGAGGTAGCTGGACTTCACGACGCAGAGTTCACGGAGGCCAAGGATGGCGCCGAGGCGTTCGAACTGGCCACGGCAAAGCACTTCGACCTGTGCTTCATGGACCTGAACATGCCAAAGGTTCACGGTCGCGAAGTCCTCGCGCATCTCGCAGCGAGCGGAATCAAGGCCCGGGTGGTCGTGATTAGCAGTGCAGTGAACGACAAGGTTCGCGCCGAGCTACAAAGCCTGGGCGCGTTCAGAGTGCTGTCAAAGCCGTTTTCGCCCGCTGCGCTCGGTGAAGTCATCGCAAGCGCCACGGAGGCCGCGGCATGAGTCACGACGCAGTGCTCAGCGACGCGGTGTGCGAAACGTTCGCGAGCCTGGCGTTTCTCGATCTGATGCCCAGCCACTCGGCAGTAGGCAAGCAAGAGGAGCCGTGCGTGTCGATTGACGTCTTCGAGCCGCTAGCGTGCAACGTGTCGATCAGCATCCCGGCCTTGTTGCTCGACGAAATTGCGGTGTCAGCGACCGGCGGAGAAGTCGAAGGCGAAGCGCTAGAGGGAGCGAAGCGCGATCTCCTGCTCGAGGTGGCGAACGTGGTCGCCGGCGCGTTTGCGGCGAGAGTCCAAGACGGCGGCGCCCATGTGGAGCTCGGACTCCCCAGGCTCGAATCACCCGCGTCGAGCAAGACATGGCAACGCTTCGAGACCGAGTCGAGCTGGGTCGATGTGAGCTTGGAACTAAGATCAGAGCACTGATCGGCAGTAGGTCCCTTAGCCACCCGGCACCCGCAAGGAGTGCCGGGTGTGCGCGTTTTGTGCGCGGAAAGTCCAGGGGCGTTCTGGCTTAAGTGATCAGTCAGCGAGCCGTTCTTTTCTACGTTCCCAACTCGGGACGAGAAAGAAAGCAGAAGTGTGAGCGACGTAACCCGCTGGAAATCCCTATTCATCAAGATTCGCGAGACCGTCCTCGGACGCATCCGCGACGTCAATGCATTGACGGAACGAGAGGTGGTTACAGCGGGTGGCTTGCTCGAACGGATCGTGACCGAGGCTCAGCGACACGTTGAGGAGACTCAGAACTCTGTTAGCTCGATTTCCGGCAGTGCTGCGGAGGGCAGCATTGGCGACGTGCTGGAGCACCAGACGAAGACCGTCTCCGACTTCTTGAGCGCCGTGCGCAGCCACGTGGACAAGCAGGCGCACATCGCACGTAGAGCCCATGAATCCACACAGAAAATGCGTCGCCTGACCGAATCGATCACGGGCATCGCGTTTCAAACCCGTGTGCTTTCGCTGAACGCTTCGATCGAAGCGAGTCGTCTCGGCGCCGCTGGTGCCGGGTTTGACGTCATCGCGTCGGAGATGAAGCGCCTGAGCGATGTCGTCGAAGAGTCGAACCGACTGGTCAGCGCCCTGGCCACTGAACTCAGCCAGAACATGGAAGCGCTCGCCACCCACGCGGAACATGTGAAGGTGGACACCTCACAGTTCGGCGAACGCATCGATCAGGACCTGCACCGCGTACGCGGGGCGTCGAGCTTCCTGACCCAGACTCTTCACTCCATCGTGCAGTCAGGGGAGCGCTCCATTCGGGAGATCATCAAGAGCTCTCACGAAGCGCTGTCGCACCTCGCCTTCCAAGACCCGGCGTCGCAAGCGCTCCTGATCGTCGACCGGGACTTGCTGGCCCTCGACGAGTCCGCAGAGGTCTTGATGGCCGGAGGGAGGGTCGACCTCGATTCCATCGATGCAGCAGACTCTCACCCGGACCAATTCGCAGGACATGTCGCGATTCTGGACCGCGAAGCGGACGTGCCGAGCGCGGGCGACGTGATGCTCTTCTAGGCAAACATTCGATCCGCGCTGCTGCGCGGCCGCTAGTAGTTTTCGACCAGCTCAGAAGAAACTCGGAGAACAAAATGGGAAAAACAATTCTTGTGGTGGATGATTCAGCTTCCGTGCGGCAACAGGTCAAGCTCGCACTCAGCCAGGCGGGCTTTGAGGTCCTGGAAGCGGGAGACGGGCAGGCCGGCTTCGAGCAAATCACAGGCAACGCGGGCATCGCGGCGGTGGTATGCGACGTGAACATGCCACGCATGAACGGCATCGAGATGGTGGAGAAGGTCGCGGGCTCACCCCGCAAGGGAGTGCCATCGTGATGCTGACGACTGAAGGTCAGCCGGCAATGATTCAACGCGCGAAGGCAGCGGGGGCCAAGGGCTGGATCGTCAAGCCCTTCAAGCCGGACCTGCTCGTCGCCGCTCTGAACAAGCTCGTAGCCTGAGCTCCCGCGCAAACGCGCACAGCCAACATCAGAACTATCCCGCGCGGCAACGCGCAAAGGACACCGACATGCCACATCGAGACTCAGAAACTATCGCTGCCCTGGTGGATGCGAACGCACGCGCGCTTTTCGAGACGTATGGCGCACCGCTCGCCCAGAGCGACGGAGTCTCAACGGCCACGACGTACGCCGCCATCATTGGCTACTCGGGGAGGGAGCTCTCTGGCAGTCTGTGCATCACCACGGTCCCCGAGGTCGCCGCGAAGACCTACGGAGCAGAGGCACCAGCAGACTGGTTGGGCGAGCTGGCCAACCAGTTGCTCGGCCGCCTGAAGACCGACCTCGCGAAGCGTGGAGCGGAAGTCTTCTTGACGACGCCCCTCGTACTCAAAGGCTACCGCCTCGAAGTCTGCGCGAACGACGAAGACGGCATCGAGACTGTCCTCCAAGATTACCAATCGGAGGAAGGTCCGGTGCGAGTCATGTTGCAATACGAGTTCAAACAGGGATGCAACTTGACGCCAACCCAGCACGTCGAGAACGCGCTCGACGTGAGCGAGGCGATCCTCTTCTAAGTTCCGCCGGGCAACATTCGGCGACGGCGCGCTAGCGCCTGAGTCCTAGAAAGTGCTTGGCCGCTGGGTGGTCGCTCTCGTCGAAGTAAGGAAAACCGATTTGGTCGAGTGTCTTCTTGAGCTCGTATATCTGGGTTGGGGGGACTTCCATCCCGCACAACACGCGCCCATACGCCGCGCCGTGGTTCCGGTAATGGAACAGCGAGATGTTCCAGCGCCCGCGCAAGCTGGTGAGAAATTCGAGCAAGGCGCCGGGGCGCTCGGGAAACTCGAAGCGGAATAGGCGCTCGTTCTCCGCCTCACCGTGCCCGCCGACCATGTGCCGCAGGTGAGTCTTGGCGAGGTCGTCATCCGAAAGGTCGACGCAGCCATAACCAGCAGCGATCAGGGCATCGTGGAGCTGGCGCGCCTCGCCACGCGAGCCAACTTCGACGCCAACGAAGATCTGCGCTTCTTTCCGCGTGGCAAGGCGATAGTTGAACTCGGTGACTTGACGGTCTCCGAGCACCTCACACAGCTTGAGGAAAGCACCGGGCTTCTCGGGAATGGTGACGGCGAATACCGCTTCGCGTCCCGCTCCGAACTCGGTGCGCTCCGTCACGTAGCGCAGCCGATTGAAGTTGACGTTCGCACCGGAGGTGATCGCCACGGCGGTTCCCGGTACGAGCTCCCCAGCTCTGACGTGGCGCTTGAGACCAGCGATAGCGAGCGCTCCAGCTGGCTCTAGCACGGAGCGCGTGTCCTCGAATGCATCCTTGATCGCCGCGCAGATCTCGTCGCTGGACACGGTCACCGTGTCGTCCAAGTACTCCTTGCAAAGTTCGAAGGTGTGCTCCCCGACTTGCCGCACGGCAACACCGTCAGCAAAGATGCCAACCTTATCGAGTACGACTCGATGCCCCACGCGCAGCGACCGGTGCATCGCGTCAGAATCGTCGGGCTCCACCCCGATCACCCGCACTTCTGGGCGCACCGCCTTGCAAATCGCTGCGATGCCAGCCGCCAGACCGCCGCCGCCAATCGGTACGAAGATCGAGCGCAGGTCGCGGGGCGCCTGGTTCAAGATCTCCAGGCCGACGGTGCCCTGGCCGGCGATGACGTCCAAGTCGTCGTAGGGGTGGACGAAAGTCATGCCGGTTTCGATCACCAGCTGCTTGCAGTGTTCCGCGGCATCGGAGTAACTGTCGCCGATCAGGTCCACTTGAGCCCCAAAGCGACGGACAGCGTTCACCTTGATCGAGGGTGTGGTGCGCGGCATCACGATCCGGCACCTGGCGCCGAGCCGCGCGGCACCGAATGCTACACCCTGAGCATGATTCCCCGCGGAAGCTGCGATGACACCTGCAGCCAGCTCCTTGTCGCTGAGCAGCGCCATGCGGTTGTAAGCGCCACGCAACTTGAACGAGAACACGGGGGTGAGGTCCTCGCGCTTGAGCAGCACCGGGTAGTGCAACCGACTGCTGAGATTGGGTGCCGGGTCCAACGGGGTAGGAGACGGCAAGACATCCGCCACACGCGCGTTGAGGACTCGGCGAAGGAGCTCCTGCTTCATACGACCGCCTGAGCTTTAGCAGGTCGCCAAGGCTTCGTCTGATGCGCCCTCACCCCCAAACCCCCTGGCAGCCAGGGTCAAGAACAGGGCGCCCAGTGAGGCTCGGTAAGGGTTTTTTGTCCCACCAGAGGCACGAGGACGGGTCTGACCGGGGAAGAAACCCAGGGAGCACCCGGATTTCGAGCT
Organism: Polyangiaceae bacterium; assembly: GCA_041389805.1. Taxonomy (GTDB): domain Bacteria; phylum Myxococcota_A; class Polyangia; order Polyangiales; family Polyangiaceae; genus JAHBVY01. The sequence goes on from JAWKRD010000001.1 coordinate 205,297, forward strand.
GCAACCATTCGAAAGTACTAGCAATTTCGTTCGCTTGACTTGCTCGGCGGGGGGTGAGAAGCAGGCAACTAGGAGGAGTCGAGTGGCATGTTGCCGCTCCAAGCTCCCCGAGGTGTACCGATGCCCCGAACCCAGCGCCGACTGCTCAAGTTCAGCCCCGTGCGCGGGTCGTGGCCTCTAGCGTTCTTCAATCGTCAATGGCTCGAAACCTACTCGTCATCAACGTTGCGCTTCGCGAGACGCGCGTCGCCCTAATCGAAGACGGCGTCATCGCCGAACTACAAATCGAGCGCGCCCGCGCGCGGAATACCGTCGGGAACATCGTGCTCGGGAAGGTCACGCGCGTGCTCCCTGGCATGCAAGCGGCGTTCATCGACGTGGGGATGGATCGCGCTGCGTTCCTCCACGTCGAAGATCTGATCCGTCCCGACGACTTCGAAGAGTATCTCGCCGGGGCGGCGCACGCGCTGGAGCGAAAGAGCGATCTCGAGTCGAAGGACGACGACGGAGAATCCAAGCCCGCGGCAGCAGAGGATGACGACGACGAAGAAGTCCTCGTATCCGGCGGGGACGAAAGCGACGAAGACGACGAGGACGACGAGGACGACGAGGACGACCGGGCGGACGACGAGCCAGCGGTGGGTCACTCACATGATCACGCCGACGAAGCGGAAGACGAAGGCGACGAGGACGACGAGGACGATCGCGCCGACGACGAACCCGAAGACGAAGACGAGTCCGAAGACGAAGACGAAGACGAGTCCGAAGACGACGAGTCCGAAGACGAAGACGACGACGAGTCCGAAGACGACGACGAGTCCGAAGACGAAGACGACGACGAGTCCGAAGACGAAGACGAAGACGAGTCCGAAGACGAAGACGAAGACGAGGACGACGACGAGTCCGAAGACGAGGACGACGACGAGTCTGAAGACGAAAACGACGATGTGATCCGCAACGCCGCGCCGGATTCCTCTGAAGACGAAGACGAAGACGAAGAAGACACGGAAGCAGCAGACGCTGAGGTCGATCAGGACGACGCAGATGACCGCGCGGATGACGCCGCGGCTGCGGAAGTCGATGAAGACGGCGACGTCATCCGCGTCCGGCGCCGGGTGGCACCCACGGGTGAAGACGACGAGGGTTGGCCGGATCCGGAAGCACCTACGCTACTCGCCGGTGAGGCGCTGCGCGGCTCCAGCGACGCGAGCTCCAAGGACGCGGACTCTAGCGATGGCAACCGCGACGGGCGTCGGCGCCGCCGCAGGCGAGGCCGACGTCGCAAGAACGGAAGCGAGGGCGCTGAGAAGCAGCCCGTGGCCCAGGAGCAGCGCGCTAACCGTACGGAATCGAAGCAGGACCGGTCTCGCCGCGGTCGCGACAAGTCCCGCCGTGGCCGAGACGGCGAGCGGGACTCCAGGCGCGACTCCAAGCGCGGGGAGGTCAAGGACGCTAAGAACCGCAAGGCCACCAACCTGCGCGTCTCGCGTTCGGTGCCCATCACGGAGGTCGTGCGCGAAGGCGACGAGGTCATCGTCCAGATTTCCAAGGAGCCTATTGGCACCAAGGGCGCGCGCGTTACCAGCCATGTGTCCTTGCCAGGGCGTCACGTCGTGTACCTACCAACGGTAGACCACATCGGGATCTCCAAGCGAATCGGCTCTTTCCGCGAGCGCCAGCGCCTGCGTAAGGCGATTGATTCGGTGAAGCCCCCCACCGGCGGCCTCATCGTGCGCACGGTGGCTGAAGGGCTCACGAAGAAGCACCTCAAGGAAGACATCGGCTACCTGCTCAAGCTCTGGGCCGAAGTCGCGCGCAAGCGTGAGAACGCCAAGTCTCCCAGCGTGCTTTACGAAGAGCTCGATCTCGTGCTGAAGGTCGCGCGCGACTTGTTCACCGACGAAATCGAGAAGATCGTCATCGACGACAAGGAGGAGTACACGCGCCTCGTCCGCTTCGTCGAGATGTTCATGCCGACCCGGGTCAAGGACGTCGAACTCTACAGCGGCTCGGATCCAATCTTCGACGCCTACGGCATCGAAGACGAGATCGCGCGAGCGCTGAGTCGCAAGGTCCCCCTGCCGAGCGGCGGATACCTGATCTTGGATCAGGCCGAAGCCCTCACTGCGATCGACGTGAACACTGGTCGCTACGTCGGCAAGGGCAGCAAGGACCTCGAGGAAACGGCGCTCAAGACGAACCTCGAAGCCGTCGACGAGATCGCCTACCAGCTGCGTTTCCGCAACATCGGTGGTCTGGTCATCCTCGACCTGATCGACATGGAGAACCCGAAGAACCGGGACAAGGTTTGGCGGGCGCTCGAGCAACGGCTCGAGAAGGACAAGGCGAAGACGACGCTCAATCGCATCAGCGAGCTCGGCTTGATCGAGATGACGCGCAAGCGCACTCGCGAGTCTCGGACGCACGATGCACGAGCCTTGCTTCTACTGCGACGGCACGGGTCAGATCATGAGCCGCACCACCATCGCGTACGAGATCCTGCGACAGGTCCGCAGGGAGCTGAGCATGCTCCAAGGCTACTCGGTGCACGTCAACGCGCATCCGGCGATCGTCGACCTGCTGAAGACCGAGGAGAAGGACGCGGTGATCGAGGCCGAGCGACGCTACATGCGCCGCATCGAGTTCACTCCGCGACGCGAGTACCACATCGAGCAGTTCGACTTGACGGGGAAGTAGCGTGAGCAGCGGACGACAAGACCAGCGACTGACGATCAACAAGGAGTTCGACTCCTTCGATCAGTTCATCCAGGAGTACGTCACCAACATCTCGCGCACCGGCGTCTTCATCAAGACCAAGACGCCGGTGCCGATTGGTACCGAAGTCGACCTGCGCTTCACCGTGATCATGGACGACATCGAGACGATCGAAGGCGTGGGCGTAGTAGTCCGGGTGGAGACGGACCCGCCCGGCATGGGAGTCGTCTTCAAGGAACTCTCTGGCTACTCTCAAAGCCTGATCAACAAGCTGCTGACCCGCGCCAAGTAGGAACGTTGGCTTCGGCTCCAGGGAGATCGATCCCGCCACCACGCTATGGGGGGCGCACCCGCACCGAGACTGGACCGGGGGACCCCACTCATAGGCCGTTCTCCTACACTCGCCACTGAGCCGGCCGACCTTGGCTTGCTATTGCGCAGCATCTGCGTGTTGTGTAGATTTAGGAGTTGTTGGGCGGGCTGCATGGCGCCATGTGATGCCTACGCGACCCACGAAGCGTCAGCTTCTTCTCCGGCAAAGCCCCAGCGTGCGGGCTAGGGAGAACCACTCGACAGGTGCACAGTCGGCTTCGATGCGCGAGGCCGAGCGGATGCGCTGCGTATCCGCGCGGCAATCCGTACGAGCTACCTTACAGGCACGCCAGAGCGCGTCGCTGGGGGTCTCCGATGAATCCAAGAAGAGACATCGCGATGGCTGACGCTGATCGCTTGGTAGAAGAGGGCCTCGAGCTCTATGGCCGCGGGGAAGTGGACGCAGCGATCGCGGCCTGGCAGCGAGCCGTTTCCCTCGATCCAGGCCACGAGACAGCCTTGGAATACCTGGATGCAGCGGGCTTCCACCCGGTGCCGAGCGACTCCGGCGCGCAGGTCATCGATATCAATGTCGCACGCAAAGTCCTCACTCCGCCTCCACCAAGGCGCGACTCCGTACCGCCCGTAGCCCCACCCAGACACACCGACACTCAGGCGCTGGAGCGATTGCTCGCTGGAAAACGCTACGAAGATGCCCTGGCGTTGCTGCTCGAGGAGCGGACCCGGCGGCCCGATGATCCGACGTTGTCGCGGGGCATCCGTCTACTCAAGGATCGGCTGCTTCTGAACTTCTTGCGACGGGTTGGCGATCTGGATCAAGTGCCAGTTCGCCTGACGCCGCGAGTGCCGCTCGATGCGGCGTCTCCGGTCTTTGAGCTAGTGGACGGGATCGCCTCGCTGGAGGACATCATCGCTGCCGTTCCACTGGGTCGCTTCGAGGCTTTGAAGGCTGTATGCGAGCTGCTCGACCTCAAGGCAATTCAGCTCTCACCACCAGCTGCCTGGAGCCTCCCAGGGCCCATCCCGCCTTCGATGCGCCGGGCCCCGACGAAGGACTCATCAACCCAAGAACGAGCGATGTCAAACATCGCAGAGTCCCTCGCACTCCTCGAAACACTCAATGGCTTCATCGGCGCTGCCCTGGTCGACGCCGATTCGGGCATGGTGCTTGGAACTCGCGGTGGCCACGGGTTCAACCTCGAACTCGCGGGCGCGCTGAACACGGAAGTCGTGAGGGCCAAGCGCAAGGCCATGAACGCACTCGAGCTGGGAGATCAGTTGGAAGACATCCTGATCACCCTGGCGGAGCAGTATCACATCATCCGCTTCGTCGCGAAGCGTCCTCAAGTTTTCATCTACTTGGCGAGCCACCGCGATAAGTCGAACCTCGCCCTCAATCGCATGAAGCTGGGCGAGGTCGACAAGAGTCTTCACGTTTGAAGCAACTGCTTCACGCGGCCTTCTGATACTGGAGGATCGGATCCTCTGCCATGGCGAGCTTCGGGAAGCTGAAGCGAACCAGAGTGCCCGCGCCGGGCTGAGCAATGACCTCGATGCGACCTCCACGGCTCAGGCACTCGGTGCGCACGGCGCCCATACCGACGCCCCGCCCCGAGAACAAGCTTGCTTCCGTGCGGGTACTGATGCCGTCTCGGAACAGCGCCTCCACGAGATCTTGCTCGGTCTGGTGTGGCAGCCCATTGGCCTTGGCCTTCGCGGCCACGGCTTGCCAGTCGATGCCGCGACCATTGTCCGCTATTTCGATCGAGAACTCGTCATCGCTTACTCGTGTGGTCAGGCTGATCGTCGGAGTCTTGCAGCCATCTTCCGCGGCCTCCTCCAGGCCATGGTCGACGGCGTTGCGCACGACGTGCACGAAGCTGCTCCAGAAGCCTGCCCACTTCTCTGGGTCGAGGCGTAGATCGGAGTGGGCAATTTGCACCTCGATCTCGCCCTTGCCCAGGCGACGGGCGATGCCACGCGCCTGCTCGGCGACGCGGCCGAGGCGCTTCTCCGTCGGCTCCAATTTCCATGCAGCAATCTGCTTTGCGAGCGAGGCGCGAGGGGCACCGCGAACGAGGCTGCGTAATACGTTCTCGAACTCTTGGTCCGCGACTTCGATGCGCCCGTCGCTGCGTTCGCCGAGGAGCACATCCATGCTGCCCTTGACCTGGTCCCAGCGGGTCGCGAGCTGCTCGATCTGTTCCTGGGGGGGCAGGCCTCCGCCTTCCTCCATCCGGTTCTCTAGCTCGTGGCAGAGATCGCCAATGGTGTGGATGCCGAACAGCATCGCGTTGCCTTTGAGGGTGTGGACCTGCCGCTTCAAGGCGGGCAAGTCTTCGGTACGCGGCTCGCTGATGCTCCCCACCAGGCCATCCGCCTCGTGAAAGAACTCGAGAAAGCCGCCCTTGTCCCGCACGATGCGGTCGAAGATGAGCATGGTCTCGCGGCGCTCGGCCTCCAGGCGCTCGCGCTCGAGCTGCGCCGTGATGTCGCTGACGACCACCAACACCCGCACGAGCTCTCCCTGCGCATCGCAGATCGGTGAGTACTCGAACTGCAGGTTGCAGCCGTCCAGATCGAGTCGACGGGGCATCTGATCCAGCGTCAGCTCGAGCGGCATGATGCCGTCAGTCACTTCCTCCCAACCGAGCTCGAAGCGCCCCGCGAAGTCTTGATCACGCCGAGCCAACAGCTCGCTCAGCTTGCCGCCCGGAACCGGCGTACCGAGCCAGCGCTCGACGATGGATGAGTACTCGGCGGAGAGCACGCCACCGCGATCGATGGTCAGGAAGCCTTGCTCGACGTTGTCGAGCACCAAGCGCATGGCGTCGTTGCGCTTGTCGAGTTCGTCAGTTCTCGCCTGCACGATCTTCTCGAGACCGATCACGTTGTCGAAAAAGCTACGCGCAATTGAGCAGGTGGCAATCGACTCGAGCACCACGAACGCGGCATGCACGGCGACCACCCAGATCGGGGCGTCGTAGTTGAAGACGCTCTTGGGCAAGTACGCCCACAACACCAGGTGATGGAGCGCGACGGTGACTGCAGCCACCACGATCACCAGCGGGTTGCCGTACACCGCCAACATCGCCAGCAAGGCGAAGAAGTAGAAGTGCATCTCGATCTGCACGGGGCCCTGACCGAAGTGCACCAGGAGCCCTCCCATGATCATCGAAGTGAAGCCGTGCACCAGCGAGACGTGACGCGGGTTCTCGAAGCCAAAGTAGGCGAGCGTTGGACCTGCCAGGGCCGCCAGCGTGAGCACGAGCGCCGTCCAGGGACCGGTTTCGTTGAAGAAGGCAATCGCGACGAACACCGGCAGGTGCAGCGCGAAGAACACTAGGCCTGCCTTGTTGGCTCGCTGGAGGTAGCGCCGCTCGAAGTCCGTGACCTCCCTTGGCAGCAGCAGCGTATCCAGAATCTTCGAGCGCTTGGGCTCAGCAGCTTCAGTCGACATTCGTTCCTTCCGATCTCGAGTACTTGATGTGCAGCGGGTCCAGGGCGTTCTGAAGCGATTCCCCAACGGCGCAGCCAAAGACGGGACGTTCGCGCTCCGCCTCGCCGACCATGAGGTGCTTGATGATTTGCACGTCTGCGATGTCCGGGCCTTGTTTCCTTGCGGTATAGCCACCCATGTAGACGACGTCGCCGCGCGGGTTGACCACCAGCAACATCGGCGCGGCCGTGAGGTGATACTTGCTGAGCAATTGCTCCATCTCGACCACGTCGACGCGGAGGCCCTTGTCCCGCGCTTTGCGTTCGAACTCCGCATCCCTCCCCACCAGCACCAGCTTCTCGGAGACTCCCTTGGGTCGCTGACTGCTGAGCACGTGCTTGAGCACGCGGCGTGAGCAAGGGCACTCTCCGTACAACACGTGTACCGCCATCCAGTCCTGGTCGTCGCTGCTACGGAGCGTGGCGACGGCGGCGCGCACCTCCGGGTCCCCTGTAGGCGGCCGCGGCAGGATCACCCAGTGGCCCACCATCAGGCTCGCCACGACGACCAGCAGCAGCGGCACCCAAAGCACGAACATGCCATAGACGAGGCTCCGCTTGAGCCAGCTCTGGGGCTCCTTCAGGTGTGCAGGCGCAGCATCGGACACGGCACCAGGATCGGCCGTGTGAAGGCTTGACTTGAATTTTTTTACCGCCCGGAAATGCCCAGACGATTACATCGGCGTCATGTAGCTGACGAACGTCAACGCGTTGAACAGCCAACGCTCGCATACGGGTTCCAAGCCACCTGTCTAACCATCTGAAACCAATAGGTTTTATCCTGGAAATCAAGTTGGCATGGACCATGGAAAGACTCCGGATGCGCCAACCGACGGCGCACGGCCCTCGCTTCGGAGATCCTCATGCTCGTCACACGAACCAACGTCGCTTCCATGGAAGCGCAGCGCAACTTGTCTCGTTCCCACGAGGCTCTCTCCAAGAGCTTCAACAAGCTATCCAGCGGCTATCGCATCAACTCTGCAGCAGACGATGCGTCCGGCCTCGCCATCAGCGAGAGCCTGACCGGCCAAGTCCGCTCGTTCACCGTAGCTGAGCGCAACGCGAACGACGCGATCAGCATGGTGCAGACGGCGGAAGCCGCGGTTGGCGAGATGAGCAACATCATGCACCGCATGCGCGAGCTCGCGGTCCAAGGCGCCAACGGCACGCTCACGGCGCAAGACCGCAGTTACATCGACACCGAGTTCCAGGCGCTCAAGTCCGAGGTCGGCCGCATCCAGGACTCGTCGAAGTTCAACGGCAAGCAGCTCGTGGGCACCACGGCGAGCACCATCACCTTCCAGGTTGGCCTGAACAACACAGCTTCCGACCAACTTCAGGTCACCTTCGGCGGCCTCGCGCTCACGGCGCTGCTTGCAGCGACCAGCACGCTCGGCGGCGCCACGGCGGGCAACGCGCAGAACATGCTGAGCCGCATCGACTCGACGCTGACGAGTCTCTCGACGGCGCGCAGCAACTACGGCGCGACCATGAACCGCCTCGAGGTCGCGACGAGCGCGATCTCCACCATGCGCCTCAACATGAGCGCCGCGAACTCTCGCATCCGCGACGTAGACGTCGCTGAGGAGACGTCGATGATGGCGCGCAATCAGGTGCTGACCCAGGCAGGTGTGTCTGTGTTGAGCCAGGCCAACCAGCTGCCAAACATGGCGATGAACCTGCTTGGTTAGTAGCTAGTTAGCGCGGGCCGCGTCGCGCCTCACCCCCCGATCCAGTCGACCCTGCTGATGCTCACGTAGCCACGACGTGATATCCGCTCGGATATTCTTCTGGGTTTGGGGGTTAGGTGCGTCTTGGAGCCAGATCGAAGATCTCTACGTCGACTCCAGGCGAGTAGTGGCAGAGCTCCGGAGCGCGTCCTGGTTCAGGCAGGCCAGCGGCCTGGATCAAGCCTTCTTCGAAGCTCGACAGCTCGGCGAGGTGCACCGGGTAGGGGGTGTGATGTACCTGTCCAGTCCAGACACGCCCGCCGCGCTCCGTGTGCAGCAGGTAGCGTTCGAACAGAAAGAACTCGAGCGTCTCGGGCTTCGAGGCGCCCAGTTCCTCGGTGATACGATAGTGGGTCTTGAGCCTTGCCGCTGGATCCGAGGTTCGAGTGGTCTCATAGTCGACCTCCGCATCCCGGACATCCATCGCCATGTTGGCGTAGTGATACGGCAAGCCCCAGCCAACTCTAGCTGCGGTAACGGCGATGCGTGACGCGGCCTCGAGGGAGAAGAAGTAGACACCCGGATCGCGTCCAGCCACGTGAACGTAGGTGCGCAGGTTGGTTTCGAGGAAGTTGAAGGCGAAGACTTCCGGCGACCAAGCGGGGCGTACGCCTTGCATTTCGAAGGGCACCAGCCCCACGAACGCGTCCCCTTCGAAGGTGTCAATTTCCAGACTCTCGGGCACCAAGCGTCGCAACTCAGCGACTGGAACCCGCCAGTGGACGAACAGGAGATGGCGCCAGCGCTGATATCCGCGCGGCTTACCTGATGGCCTGTGCGTTTGACTGATGCGGTCGATGCCGTCGCTCACCACTTGCCCCCACTCTTCACGCCCGCCGAGTCCTGACTGAACAGGCGATCGATCTTCGCCGCGCAGATGAAGTCATTCTCGCTCAAGCCAGAAATCGCGTGGGTGAAATAGGTCACCTCGCAGCGCGAGTAGCGCACGAGCAGATCGGGGTGGTGATCTTCAAGGTGCGCAATCCAGGCTACTGCGTTCACGAACGCCATCGTTTGATGGAAATTCTTGAAGCTGAACCACTTGTGGAGCGTCTTTCCTGTCTCCCCCAGCGCCCAACCGTCGAGCTCTTGCAGGAGCTCTTCGGCTCGCTGGGCGGTGAGTGGCGGGATCCCACCGTGGCACGCCTCGCAACGTCGATCTGCCAGAGCCATCCCGGGACTATCGCGCGCTTCTCACGGGCTCATGCGCACAAATCTGCTCTGCCCCCCGGCGGAAAGCTCCAGGACCCTGGACCCGTGCCGTTCTTCCCGGCGGAGGCCAGCCATGTTTTGGAAGAAGGATCCGCCAGCACAAGCCGCAGCTGGGCGAGCCAAGCGCGACAACGGGGACGAAGCGCTGGATAGCCTCGGCCTCGTGCTGCGGGTGCTCGGTGAGCACGCGTTCGACACGGACCGACTCGAGGCACGGGACGTGCGGGAGATGTTCGAGGACTGGTCGAGTCGCGTGTTGATCGGAGGCCGCGGCGAGGACAAGGGCCGCGACTGGGGTGGGCTGCGCCGCTTCGTCACCGAACATCGCCGCGAGGAGACCGACTACGTGCGGCGTGCGGTCGGTGACCTTCGCGAAGCAGTGCAGAGCTTTGCGCGTTGCGTGACCCGGGGCATGACGGAGGATCGAGACGACGACAGTGGCTTGCGCGTGCAGTGCGCGAGGCTCTCTCAGGCCGCGGAGACGAACGACATCGAGCAGCTGCGAGAGCAAGCGGCACGCATGGTCGAGCTAACCAGTCGCGCGCTGGAGCGGCGGGAAGCCCGCCACGAACACCACGTACAAATCCTGAGCGAGCAGCTCAGGAAGCTGCAGAACGAGCTGTCTTCGGCGCGAGAATCCGCAGCTCGAGATCCGCTGACCAAGCTGTATAACCGCGCGGCACTGGATGCGCAGCTCGAACGCATGGCGGACCTTGGACTACTGCTCGGGAAGCCTCCGTGCGTGATGATGGTCGACATCGATCACTTCAAGGCCATCAACGACAACCACGGTCATGTGATGGGCGACAACACCCTGCGCGAAGTCGCGAACTGCCTGCAGCGTTCCTTCCTACGCAAGGAGGACTTTGTCGCTCGCTATGGGGGTGAAGAGTTCGCCATCCTGGTGCTCGACTGCGACGAATCCGGCGCCGAACGCCTCACCACCCGAGTACTCGAGACGGTGCGACAAATCTCCATTCCCGCGAGCTCGAGCCCGATTCGCCCGACAGTCTCCGTGGGCCTCGCGTGGCTGCAGTCTGGAGACACGCCTGCCACCTGGGTCGACCGTGCCGACGGGGCCCTCTACCGAGCCAAGCACGGCGGAAGAAACCGCGCGGAAATATGCCCGCGAGAGGTCGAGGCGCCGCGAGCTGAGGAGCGTCGGGGCAGTCTGCGCCCGGAGACGCGCGCCAGCCAAGCGCCCCAGCGCACGAGCCGCCACCCCGAGGGACGGCCCAGCGCACGCCCCGTCACGCGGGCAAGCGGACAGCAGGTGATCGACGTGAGCTTCACCGAAGCGCCGCGAACGAACGCGACGCGCGGGCCGGCACCTGCGCTTCCAGCGCGCAAGCGCGCGTGAGCGGTCGACGGGCAGGGTGCTTTTCGACACCCTGCTTGCTACGCTACCCGGTGCGTGGACTACCATGACGCGGTGTTTCCCCGCGCGTTCGCTCTGGTTCTCCTGTGCTCCGGTTGCGGTGGCGCGTCATCGCCTGCTGCCGATGCGCAAGCAGCGTCTGACGCGCCGCCGGTAGCAGCCTCGACAGCTGCTCCCACCCCTCCGTCTCCAAACGGGGAGGCGACCGTAGCAGCCGAGCGCTGCGCACCCCTCTCCTTCAAGGTCCCCGAGCCGAGGACCGCAGCGGTCAGTCCCCCGCTACCTGGCATCGAGCACCCAGAGCGCCTCCAGAATTTTTTCCGCCAGGCAATTAAGATGCAGCAGGGCCAGCTCGGGCGCCCGCTACGAATCGCCTTCTATGGTGACAGCAACCTGACGCTGGACTTTCTGAGCGGTGAGCTGCGGCGCATCCTGCAGTTGCAGCACGGAGACGGCGGGCACGGCTACGTCGCGGTTGGCAAGCCATGGCGCTGGTACCAGCACATCGACGTTCACCACGACTGGGTCGGCGAGTGGCGCTTCTACTGCCCGACCACTCTGCGCGACCGGAGACGCCTGTATGGTTCCGCAGGGATAGCAGCCGCGACGCGATCACCAGGGGCGATGGGCAAGTTCGCAACGGCGACCGGCGACTCACCCGTGGGGAAGACAATCACGCGCTTTGGCGCCTACTACCTGATTGCGAGCAAAGGCGGTGACTTTGCGCTGATGTCTGACGGCGAAGAGAAGCGCGTCGTCAGCACTCAGGGTGAGGGGCCAGCGACTGGGTACGCCGAGATCACCCTGCCAGACACGGCTCACAAGCTCCAAGTCGTGGCCAAGAGCAAGCGGGAGATCCGCCTGTTCGGCGTGGTGATGGAGCGTGACCAGGGTGTCGTCGTCGACAGCTTGGGGATCGGTGGCGTGGGCTACTATGCACTGGCCGAGCTCGAACCCAAGACGACCGAGGAGATGCTGCACCAGCGCAGCTACGATCTCGTCATGTTCTTGCTCGGCACGAACCTGTTTCGCGCCGGAGACAACGCGAGGGCCCTTGGGGAGATCATCGCGCTGCACCGCAAGGCCAATCCGAATGTGTCGTTCCTGGTGATGAGCCCGCCCGATCAAGTGGCCAACAAGGGCGCCAAGCACAGCAAGCCGTCAATCGTCAAGGTCAGCGAACAGCTCAAGGCTGCAGCGGAGGATAACCAGGTCGCCTACTGGGATTTCCGCGAGGCAATGGGCGGAGACGCATCCATGGCAACGTTTTACCGCCACGGCCTCGCAGGCGGCGACCTGTACCACTTCACGCAGACGGGCGCGGCGTTCATGGGCAGCCGCATTGCCCACGTGCTGTGGCGAGAGCTCGACACGTTCTCGAAAGCGCAAGGCTGCGCCAGGTAGACGCGCCGCTGGAGCTCCTTGCAGAGCTGCCGAACGTGACGCCACGAGGCGCGGTCAGTCCTTCTTCTTGCAAGGCCGCCAGGTCAGCGTAATCGCCTTACCGCTGATGCTGATCTGGCCGTTCGCGGTGTCGTAGAGCTTGGTGAATTTGAGCATCACCGGGAATGAGGAGCTGTCCGTGCCAGTGCCCTTGTAGACGGTCACGTCGCCGTCGGTCGACGTCTTTTCGAGCTTGAAGGTCATGCGTCCGCCGCCCTGAGAAATCGGCTTGCCGCCCTTGGGAGTGACGAACATCGCAAGGGCACAGCTCGACTTCAGCGTGTCGCCGTCGTCTTCAATCTCCACATCGCATTCCCGCGCGGCACTAAGGAAGCCGCGACTCGAGACGCCGCTCAGCGCAATCAAAGCGCAAGTCTTGCTCGGCACGGGCGGCGCCGTTTCCACCGGCTTCGGCGCTTCGGTGACCGTAGGCTCCGGTGCTGCCGCAGCGACGCACGCGCCGCTCACGCAGGCCTGACCCACTGGACAATCGGTCGCGACGCTGCACGCACCATCCTTCTGCTTGCAGGCAAGCAGCGGTACGAGCACCGCGGCCAGGAGCGCCGCGCCCCCCAACAATCTGGCACCGCGACGCAGCAGGCTCTGCCGCTTGGTGCCCAGCCACGGACTCTTGCTTGTGTTCGATAGACGGTCCATTTCCGCAGATCCCCCCAACATGACCTGAAGCATACCGTCCCGAGGGCTCGCGCTCACAGCGTTCTAGCGGAGCAGTGTCTCCAGCTCTCCTTTGCCGTGCCGAGTGCCGAGTGTTGAGCGAAAGATAGCCCTGCAGGGCGAACCATCGTCAGGGCCGATAGCCTAGTCCGACTCCGGGCACGGGAGGGACTTGCGGTACTGAGTTGGGGTCTGGCCAGTCCAGTGGCGGAACGCCCGTGTGAAGCTCGCGGCATCCTGGTAGCCAAGGCTCCGGAGCCGCGGTTGCTCCGTTCCGGCTCGACCGCCCGCTACTTGCAGGGTCTGAACGTAAAGGTCATCGGGGAGCCGCCCTTGCTGATCTGCCCATTCGCGGTGTCGTAGAGCTTGCTGAACTTGAGCAGAACGGAGCTCGACGCACCGCCCTTCACTGGGCGTGACGTCCCCTTGTAGGTGGTCACCTTGCCATCCTGGGATGACTTCTCGAGGTTGATGATCACCGTGCCCCCGCCATGAGACTTCGACTTGCCGGTGCGCTTGTCCGTCGCGTGCAGCAGCAGAGAACAGGTCGACTTGAGCGTGTCTCCCCCGTCGGAGATCTCGATGTCACACTTCCTCGCGGCACTAACGGTCTGGATCCTGTCCTCTCCGCTGATTGCTACGAGCGCACAAGTCTTCTCGGGCACCTTGGGCTCTGCCTTGGGAGCAGGCGCAGGGGCAGGCGCGGGCTCCGGCGCCGCGGCCACCACACAGGCACCGTTCGAACAGGCCTGACCTGCGGGGCAATCGGTTGCCACCGTGCAAGCGCCTTCCTTCTTTTGCTTACAGGCGAGGAGAGGCAACAGTACGCCCGCAAGCAGCGCCGTCACCCCAAGTAAACGTGCAGCTCGCTCGAGCATGCCAGCACGTCTTGCTTTCTTTCCGCAACGCACCCCGACAGTCTTCTCCAGCATGCCTGCCAGGGTACCTGACGAGAGACCTGCTTACAGCCATGGCTGCTGCATTTCTGACATTACCGCATAAAAATTCTTGCACCGCTCACCAACGTGGTTCCATCGGCCCAAGGCGGCAGCCACCACCGCCACTCAAGGCCTAGGTCCGCTGGCCCACCGCGGTTTGGACTGCGGTGAGGCGCACGACGCAGGCTGCGTTGACACCAACAGACCAACGCGCCGAGCCCGCGACTGTTTCCCCGTGGATCTACACGACTCCAAGCAGAGTCAGCTGCTAGCCGGCTACTTCTTCTTGCAGGGACGGAACGTCAAGGTGTAGCGATTGGCACCCGCGTTGAGCTGCCCGTTCGCGAAGTCGTATTTCTGCGTGAACGTGAGGAACACCGTCCGCGTCACACCGGCCTCTCTCGCCGTACCACCGTACTTGATCTTGCCGTCTTCTTCGCTGCGCCGCTTGAGGTCGAAGCTGAAGCGACCTCCCTTGAGTTGCCGCGCGGCACCCCCACCTTTGGGGGTAAAATGGCTCGCCATGGAGCAGTCACTCTTCAGCGTCGCCCCATCATCGATGACTTCCACGTCGCACTCCCGCCCGATCGAAGCCGAACCAGCCGGCCCAGAGATACTGATGGCAATCAGCGCACACTGCTTGGTCTCCTCAGGCTTGGCGGAGGCCGTGGTCGCTGGGGTCGGCTCTGGGGGCAGGACGGGCGCAGCGGGCGTCACGCAGGCACCGCTCACACAGCTCTGACCTGGTGAGCACTCCGTGTCGCTGGTACAGCCGCCACCCGCCTTCTTGTTCTTGCAGGCCAAGAGCGCCACGCTCAAGAGCGCCAGTGCGACAAGCGCGCCGCCCCAAGCCGAACGTTTCCCCGCGGTAACTTTCAGCGAGTCAGGGCGTGAACCGCCCTTGCCTTGTAGTTGCGCCGCCCCATCGTTCCCCAAGCCCTTGGTAGACTTCCCCAACATCACGCCAGGATAACGGCTCGCCAGAGACGCGAACCTGGATTTCGACCAGGCCCTGCTTTTTGCGAACTCTGGTCTTGTCCCAATAGGCCGAGGTGGGGTGGTTGACCCAGCTCGCTGGGTCTCGGCCCTGGGTCGTTCAGCGGAGCGCGAAGTAGCCGGACGCTCAGGGCTCGCGATAGAAGCGCGGCACCCGACGGGAGACTGCGGTCAGCACCTCCCAGGGGATCGTACCCAGGTGCTGAGCAATTTCCGCAGCAGAAATACAGTCTTCGCCGAGGAGGCCCTTTTGCGGGCCCATCAGCACGGCTTCGTCACCGAGCTCGACGCCTGCGATCTCCGTCACGTCGATCATGGTCATGTCCATGCTGACCACGCCGACGATGGGCGCGCGCTTGCCGCGCACCAAGACATGACCCTTGTTGGAGAGGCCACGGCTCAGGCCGTCAGCATAACCCATCGGTACGGTCGCGATGCGACTCTCGCGGGTGGCCTTCCAAGTCCAGCCGTAGCCCACGCCTTGCCCTGCGGAAAGCTCGCGAACGCTGATCAGCTCGCTCTTGACCGACATCACCGGCCGCAGCTCAGGGCAAGCGACCTTGCCTGGCGCAACGCCAAACAGCGCGATACCCGGGCGCACGATGTCGAGACAGCTCGGCGCGTGGGACAGCAGCGCGGCGCTGTTCGCGGCATGACGAACCTCGGGCGAGAGGCCCAGGCTCGCGAGCTCCTGGCTCGCGCCTTCAAACAGCTCGAGCTGAGCCGCGATGGATTCCGGATCGCCGGAGTCGGCGCAGGCGAAATGCGTCATCAGGCCGTGCAGCTTGAGCTCGGGCCGGACGCTCAAGACTTCGGCAATTTTCCGCACGTCTTTTGGCAGGGCGCCGAGGCGGGCCATGCCGGTGTCCACCTTCAGGTGCACGCGGGCGGCTTCGCTACCCGTGAAACGCACCTCTTCTGCGAGCGCTTCGACCTGATCCATGTCACTGACCACGGGGATCAAGTCGTGACGCAGCAGCTCGCCATACGCACGGCCGTAGTAGCCGCCCATCACCAGAATCGGCAGCTTGATCCCTGCTTCGCGCAGCTCGACGCCCTCTTCCAGCAGCGCGACGCAGATGCCTTTGACACCAGCTCGCTCCAGGGTGCGGGCGATCGCCTTCGAACCATGACCGTAACCATCCGCCTTGAGCACAGCCCACACCTGGGAGCTGCCGGCGTGGCGCTGCACGACTCGCAGGTTGTGGCGTAGGTTCGCCAGGTTCACCTCCGCGCGCGTCGGGCGCACGCTGTCGGCTGGGAGGGCGCGCTTCGGGCGCAGCACTCGCGGAAGCGGAGTGGCCAGGGCGGAGCTCATCGAACCGAGGAGAGGATGTTCAACGTTCATTGGGGGTCTCTAATCCGGTACAGCCACGCCACGAAATCGGCAACAAAACGCCGTGATCTGCGGCGAATGAGTCAGGCAATGTAGGCGACTTCTAGTTCTTTGCGGGAGCGTCGCCCGCATCCGGCGCGGGCTGTTTGACACAACGCTCGCTGCAGTCTCGGTACTCCTCGACGCAGCGATCACATGCGCCCTCACACAAAGAGCGGCATGCGTTCAGCGCATCGGAGCATGCGGTTTGACAGGTTTGAGAAGCATCGACGGGCTGACTGGCGCTGCCGGCAGGCACGATCGAAGGCGGCGCAACCGTGGTGTCGGCAGGGAGTTCGAAGGCACCGCTGCGAGTGGGCGTACCGCCAATCAGCAGGGTGGGCCGGCTGATATCACCGTTTCGCAGCGCGAGCACGCGACGCTCGGCATATTCGAGGCGGTCGCGCGACTGATCCACGGCGTAAGTCTCGAGCCACTCCTGCCAGCAGAACAGGCGATGGGTCGGCGCAGACTGCGGCTCGAGATCGAGCCGGTAGCAATGCTCGAAGCGCACTTCACTCTCGTAGATCGACTCGAAGGACGCACCACACCCGCTCAGCGCCCCCGCCGCGAGCAGTCCACCGCCCATCGGCAGCACGACGCCAAACAACCGCCGGAGCTCACGCATCACCCGCCCATCGTGGCGACTTTCTAAGCCGCCCGCAAGCACCAGCGCCGGCGTATGTTTGTTAATGTTTTTCAATAGTTGTCCTCACCCCCAAGAAATCGAACAGGGCTTCTGGGGGGGAGGTCAGGCGCTCCGCAGCTCAAACCTGCATCCCCGCTGGCTCGAGCGAGCGCGGTTCCATCTGCCCAGCTGGGCACGAAGTGCTATGCCCGCGGCCCATGTTTACGGGCCTGGTCGAAGCCGTTGGCAGCCTGAAGCGTCGTGAGCGCCGTGGTCCTGGCTTCGAGCTGTGGATCGAGGCGCCGTTTACGGAATACGAAGCTGGCGAGTCGATCGCCGTCTCCGGTGCGTGCCTGACCGTCACGCATTTCCAGCTGCCCAGAGGCGGCGCCCCTGGCGGCTTCGCTGCCCACGTCAGCCAGGAAACCGTCGACAAGACGAGCCTCGGCGATGTCGCCCTCGGAGGCAGCGTCAACCTCGAGCGCAGCTTGCAGCTCGGAGGTCGCCTCGGTGGGCACCTGGTGAGTGGTCACGTGGATGGCCTGGCGAAGCTCGAGAGCAAGACCGCCGCCGGCGAGTCGATCGCCCACGTGTTTTCGGCACCCGCTCCGCTCATGCCGCTGATCGCCGCCAAGGGGTCCGTCACCCTGGACGGCGTGTCGCTCACGGTGAATCGTCTAGTCCCCGACTCGAATCCCCACGGATTCGAAGTGATGCTGATCCCGCATACGCTGAGCGTCACGACCCTGGGCAAGCTGTCCCCCGGCAGCAAAGTGAACCTGGAAGTGGACCTGCTGGCTCGCTACGTGGTGCGCTACCTCGAGGCAGGGGCCGCCGCAGGGCACACCGCAGAACAACGCGGAGTCAGCCAGGACGAATCGAGCCTGCTTCAGACTCTGGAACGCGCAGGGCTCAAGCTCTAGGCCCCCCGATCATTTCCCCAAGGATACACCGTGGCTCCCGACTCACCCTCCCCAGCAAGCTTGCGCGAACAGCGCGCCGCGCTCGAGCGCACCGGCAAGGCCATCGACGCCTTGCGCGCCGGCAAACAAATCATCTTGGTCGACGAACAGGCTCACGGCACCGCAGGTGTGCTGCTGCAAGCCGCCGACCAAACGACGCCCGACGATATCAACTTCATGGCCACCCATGGCCGCGGCCTGGTCTGCCTCGCGATGACCTCGGAGCAAATCGCGAGGCTCGAGCTGCCGATGATGCAGCGTCCGAAGATCGACGACTCACCGGGTGCTTTCACCGTGAGCATCGAAGCCGCGATCGGTGTTACCACGGGGATCAGTGCAGCGGATCGCGCGCGCACCGTCTTGGCCGCCATCAACCCAGACGCGGAGGCCGGTGACGTCGTCACTCCGGGGCACGTCTTCCCACTGCGGGCGCGGCCCGGCGGCGTGTTGCTCCGCAGCGGCAAGACCGAAGCCGCCGTCGATCTCGCGCGCCTCGCGGGCCGCGTACCCGCCGGTGTGCTGTGCGACATCCTCGGCGACGACGGCAACCTCGCGTCCCTCGGAGAGCTCGAAGCCTTCGCACAGACTCACAGCCTGACACTGCTCTCGATCGCCGATCTGATCAGCTACCGGCTACAGACCGAGCGGCTCATCCGTCGGGTCGACGAGCTCAGCGTGACCTTGGATCAAACCGCCAGTCAGTGGCGCGTGATCGTGTACGAAGCGAGCGTGGAAGGCCGCGAACTGCTCGCGCTGGTCAAAGGCGATCCGACGGAGGCAAAGCAGCCGGTGCTGTGCCGCATGCACTCGGGGGCCGTGCTCGCTGACACCTTCGTCTCCACCCAGAGCGACGGCGGCAAGAACCTCGAGGAGGCCATCGCTGCCATCGAGGAAGCGGGGCTCGGCGTCGTAGTGTACCTCCCGCCGAAGAGCCGCTTGCGCGACGAGCTGCGCTCCTTGAGGCGCACGCTTCAGCGCCAAAGCTCTCCATACGCCACGGAAGCGCTCAAGGACGATCCAGCACCCCGCGGGATCTTGCGCGAGTACGGCCTCGGCGCACAGGTGCTGCGGGAGCTTGGCCTGCGGCAGATCCGCTTGCTGACGAATAGCCCGCGCAAGATCGCTGGCATCAGCGGCTACGGCTTGGATATCACCGAGCGCGTTCCACTGCTATCCATGCACAACGAGCCCTGAGCTCCGCCAAACAAAACCTAGAAGGTGACCCCCATGGCCTCCCGTTCCAAGACAGCCCCTGCCGCCAGCTCCAGCACGCCGACCCACGTCGAAGGTCAGCTGCAAGTCGCCTCGAGCGCGCGCTTTGCCATCGTCGCAGGGCGCTTCAACAGCTTCATCACCGAACAGCTGGTGCAAGGCGCGATCGACACGCTGGTCCGCCACGGCGCGGACGCGGGGAAGATCAGCGTGGTGAAGGTACCCGGCGCCTGGGAGATCCCGCTCGCGTGCAAACGCATCGCCAAGGGCAAGAAGGTGGACGCCGTGATCGCGGTCGGCGCGGTGATCCGCGGGGGAACGCCCCACTTCGATTACGTCGCAGGTGAAGTCAGCAAGGGCGTCGCTCAAGCATCGCTCGCGAGCGACATCCCCATCGCTTTTGGGGTGCTGACCACGGACAGCATCGAGCAGGCGATTGAACGCGCGGGCACCAAAGCGGGCAACAAGGGCGCGGAGGCAGCGCTGGCGGCCATCGAGATGGTGAGTCTGAGCGACGCGCTGTCCGCAGCAGGGCTGTAATATGGGCGCACGTACCAGCGGCCGCGAGGCCGCGCTGCAAATGCTATTCGCGCTCGAGATGAGCGGTGAGCCGCCGGACACGGTGACTCACCGCTTTTGGCGCGAGCTCCCCGGTGACGCCGAAGGCCGCGAGTACGCAGACGAGCTCCTGCGAGGCGTCGCCAAAGACCTGGAGGCGACCGACGAAGCGATCCGCCAAGCCAGCACCAACTGGCGCCTGGAGCGCATGGCGCGCGTGGATCGCAACGTCCTGCGGCTAGGCGCTTGGGAGTTGATCCACATGGCTCATACTCCTCGCGCCGTGATCATCGACGAGGCCGTGGAGCTGGCGAAGCGCTACGGCACCAGCGACAGCGGCGCCTTCGTCAACGGTGTGCTCGATCGCATCGCAAGTGACCTCGGGCGCCGTGACGAGCCCCAGGGCTGAGCAGAGGCTCCAGTGGATCTGCGTTTCGTTGCCCCGACCTTGCGCCGTCTAGACCTGTCAGGCACCGAGGTGCTAGTGGCCGGCTTGATCAAGGGCGAGCGACCGCCACAAGGCGTAGCGGGGCTGGTCGACTGGAGACTTTCCGGGCGGATATCAAAGCTGATTTCCAGCGGTTTCGCCGATGGTGAGCTGGGTGATGTACTGCTGATCCCAGGCAAGCCGAAGCTGCCCTTCGACAAGCTGGTGTTCTTCGGCGTTGGTGCGGCGAACGAGTTTGATGAGCGGGTGTATCGCCTGGTCCTCGAGAAGGTGCTCAAGACCTTGGAGGGTCTACGTGCGCGGCGCGCGGTGGTGGAACTGCCAGGCCGCAGCGCAGAGTTGATCACGGCGGAGCGCGCGGCGTCGCTGTTGCTCGACCTCACCGAAGCCCGCCTCGAGCACGACAGCTGGACCCTGGTGGAGTCCGCTGAAGGGCAGCGCTCGATTCAGAAGTTGCTGCTCCGGGACCGCAGGCGCCGCGAGTAGTCAAAGCTCGCACCCTCACATTACCATGCGGTAATAAACTCGACTCGCGTCTCATGCGGAGACGCGCACGAGACAGCTTGATACATCAAGCCGCCGAGCTATTTCGGCGGCACGGGAAACTTCGCGCCTGAGTCGTTTACTTCTACGTGGAGTGGTCGCTGAAAGAGTGCGTAGCCCCGGGCTGGGGCGTAGGATGCTTGAACGCTTGGCGATGTCCCCTCATCCAAAGGCTCGAAACTGTTGAGATTCAACGCAGCGTGTCGAGGGAACATCCCGCGCCACGCCGGCGTATGACACGCGCCCGTGTCGGCTCCACCCGCCGTCACAATTCGTTGGGTCCAGCGCCCCTACTTTGCTGTGTGTTCGCGCCCCGCGGCGCGATTTGGCTCGAATTCCCGGAGGTTCCCTGTGCGACTGTTGGCTGTCAGTTCTTGCGCTCTGTTGTTGCTCGGAAGCGTCGCTTGCTCGTCCGCTGATGGAGGTAGTTCTCACACGGGAACTCAAGACTCCGAAATCATCAACGGCAGCTTGGACACCACCAGGCAGGCCGTGGTCACCATCCTGGCCCAGGATGCGGCTTGCAGCGGCACGATCGTCGCCAAGGATACGGCCCGTGGAATTGGCTACGTGCTCACCGCGGCACACTGCGTGGATTCCGCGCACCCGCCAGTCGAGGTGCGCCAAGGCAACGACTACGCCAATCCGGATCGGGTCTACGGCGTCATCAGCTACGCACAGCACCCAGCCTACGGCGGCGGCAACACCCAGAACGACGTGGGGATGATCCGCATCGCGGGCGTCGACGCGTCCACGCCAACGCTCGACATCGGCTTCAGCACCTCGGTGACCAACGGCATGGGCGTGATGAGCGTGGGCTACGGCATCACGGGCAACGGCAGCAACAACACCCGTCGCTACAACATCACCAAGAACCTCAACGGGGTGAACTCCGCCATCATTCAGTACAGCCTGACCGGTGGCGGGATCTGCTCCGGCGACAGCGGTGGTCCGGTGCTCTCACCAACCAGCGGCACCCAGCAGGTGATCGCCGTGCACTCTTCAGTGAGTAACGGCAACGGAGTGACCTGCTCCGGCACCGGCTACAGCGTCCGCGTCAGCTACCACGAGAGCTTCATCACGAGCTTCATCAACGAGCAGGTCGCGCAGACGTGTGACGTCTGCCAGCAGGTCGCACAGTCCGGCGCGTGCTCCAGCGCGATCGACGCCTGCATCAACGACAGCGCTTGCTACGCACTCGTCACCTGCTTCAACGGGTGCAACGACAACGCTTGCTACCAGACCTGCGCCAACAACAATCCAGGCGGCGTCGCGCTGTACAACGCGATCATCGACTGCACCTGCATGACCTGCGCAACCGAGTGCGCTCAGGAGTGCGCGGGCCCCGCGTGCGGCTTCCAGTTCCAGGACGACGCCTGCACGACGTGCCACGAAGCCAACTGCTGTCAGGAAGGCGCCGATTGCGCCGACGACTCCGAGTGCACGACCTGCGTGACGGATCCCAACGCCAACGCCACGACGTGCGCGAACAACGCTGCGCTCAATGCGTGGGATAGCTGTTTGGCGACGAGCTGCGCCACCGAGTGCAACATCAACACGGGTGGCAGCGGAGGCACCGGCGGTAGCGCGGGCAGCGGCGGCAGCGGCGGCAGCGCTGGCAGCGCAGGGAATGCTGGAACTGGCGGTGCAGGCGGAAGCGCCGGTACTGCGGGCAGCGCTGGCAGCGGTGTGGGTGGCAACGCAGGCACTGGCGCTGCCGGCAGCGGGGCGGGCGGCTCTGGTGCAACCAGCCAGGGCGGCACCAACGCAACCACCGGCGGCTCCACCAACGGCGAGGGCACTTCGTCCAGCGCGACCTGCACGCTGTCCGTGGCCAACTCTGGTCACGGCTCGGGCACCGTGGGTGGGCTGATGCTCCTCGGGATGCTGGGCCTCGGTCTGCGTCGTCGCCGCCACGACTGACGGCCAGCGCGCCCGACATTTTGCAGCCGCGCGGAAACGTTCGCGCGGCTGCGACGCGTCTGACAGACGCTGCTTCACCCAGCGCCGTTCGTGTTGACGGCGCCGTACTTAGAGCCCTGCTTCTGGCAGGCCACTGGGCACGTCAGACGGCGCGGATGCTGCGGGGCGGGTTGGGGCAGGTGCGCTAGCGCTGGGTCGCGACGCGCTGTGGGGCACTAGCGCGGGCTCCAGCCTGCTGGGGCGCGGCTCAGTCGGAGGCAATTCCGCTGGCTGCGCACAACCAGCGCAGCTCTCGATGCGCGCCTCAACGGAAATCGGGAGCGCGCTGGGTGCGGACGCTGCGGGCGGGAGGCGCGCTTCAGCGAGTCGGCCGCCGACCATCGCACCCGCCAACGCCGCAAGGCTCAGACACCCAAACGTGAACCCCGCGATGCCGAACACCATCCATCCGAGCGGCCGCTTCCGCACCGTCTTGCTTTTCCCTGCAGATTTAACCCCGGATTCGCCGGCGAACAGCATGATTCGCTTGCTCAGCTCGGGACGCGGTCGACGCTGTGCGAGTGGCGCCGGTTCGATGGGGAGTTCTTCCGGCGGTTGCGCTCGGGAGTGCTGGGAGACTTCCCGCGCTGGCGCAGGCCGTAGCGCGGGGGCTGGAATCGAGTCTGGTGGACTGCCGAGCGCCAACGTGGTCGCGACGGGTGCTGGCTCGAATGACGCGGCCTCACGCCTGGGCAGCGGCG
This sequence comes from Polyangiaceae bacterium, assembly GCA_041389805.1. GTDB lineage: Bacteria > Myxococcota_A > Polyangia > Polyangiales > Polyangiaceae > JAHBVY01. The sequence continues at coordinate 228,604 of JAWKRD010000001.1, forward strand.
GAGGCTGGGGACGAGCTGAAGCAGCAGTGGGCCGGGCGCTCGCAGGTGGTCCACCGAGCATCCGCTCAGTGCTTGCAGGTGAGCTGAGAGGGGGCAGCGTCAATGCTGGCTGCTCGAGCGTGTCGTCCTCATACGGAGGGAGCAGGCGCGGGCGGCGCGCTTCGACGGGAACCAGAGCCGCGCGCGCTGGTGTGGGCGCGTCACAGTCGACGAGATCCGCGCGGCTACGGGCGAGGGACCGAGCCGGCAGCATCGGCTCCGTGCGCTGGTCGAACACGCAGTCTATGCCTGACAACGTAATGTCCCGCGAGTTGGGGGCACGATGACGAGACGGCGGCTTCGACACGTCGCGCATGTCGGAGCGCGGCGAGCTCGAGTTGTGCGGTATTTCAACGCCGACGTTCAGGGGGTTGGGGTTCTTCCCTCTCCCCCCAAAAATTCCGGATTTTGATGGCATCCGCGCGGACGCGACGCGTAGCCGCCGAGCAAGCGCGGGGCGTCCTTTGACCGCGACGCTCCGTGGCAGGCAACCTAGCGGGGAGCCGGGCGGTTCGATGGCGGAGGAGCGGGCTTGGCTGGCGGCGTCACCGTAGACGCTTGATTCTCCGCCGCAGGGATGACGGGGGGCAGCGAGAGCGGCTTGGTTGCGACTGGGGGCAGCGCGGTGTCGAAGGGACGCAGGATCACACCACCGAGCACGTTGTTGCCGTTCTTGAGCCGATCGTACTCGACGCTCAAGCCCTGGTAGTGCGCGATCTCGAAGGTGCCGAACGCGTTCGGCTCCGTGATCGTATCGACCCGGAGCGGCTTGCCCAGCGCTTCGTTCACCAGGCCGCGGTACTGGCCCATGCTGATGTCTTTGATCAGCCTGCCGTTGAACACGCCGTAGACGCGCGGCCCGCCCTTGCGGTCCGGCGTGGACGGACGCTGGATGCGGTGGATGCGGATCTCGCTGACCTTGCCGTCGGTCAGCACGAAGTCGATAGCTGCCGTGGTCATACCGCAAAAGGTCGGGGACAGGTCCTGACACTTCATCTGCATCTGGCGTTCGATCGTCTCGACGGTCGCGCCAAATCTCACGGGGCCTGCGCCCTTCCCCGGCTCGAGCAACAGGCGGGGCCCAACCGGGATGGCGAATTTCCCTGGGGCAACTTCAAAGCCCGTGAGTTCATTGCCCGGCGACTGCGTCAATGGGACCGCAGATGCGCTCGGTGCGGCGACGCTGGCGTTGGCGCTTGCCACCGCAGCAGACGGCTTGTCGTCGTCGCAAGCAGTGCTGAGCAAACTCGCGGTCAAACAAAGGCAGGTGAGAGTGCGGAACGCAGACACCTGCATGGCTTATCTCAGCCGCCGGATCGACGCCAGCGCTGGCTACTCTTTGAAGCCCTGAGCGATCGGCATGCGACGCCCCATTCCAAAGGCCTTGCGGGTGATGATCAGGCCCGGCGCGGCCTGGCGCCGCTTGTACTCATTGGTGCGAAGTAGCCACAGCACGCGGTCGACGCTGTCCGCATCCAGCCCGAGCGCCAGGATTTGCTCGCGACTCTTGCCCTGCTCCACGCTGAGCTCGAGGATGCGATCCAGGACGTCGTACTCCGGCAGCGAGTCTTGATCGAGCTGGTTCGGGCGCAGCTCAGCCGACGGAGGCTTGGTGATGCTCGCCAGGGGGATGCGCTCCTCTGCGCGGTTCACGTAGCGAGCCAGGCGATACACGAGCGTCTTCGGGACGTCGTTGATCACCGCCAGGCCGCCCACCATGTCTCCGTACAGCGTGCAGTATCCCACGGCCACCTCGCTCTTGTTGCCCGTCGTCAGCACCAGGGCGCCCGAGCGATTGGAGAACGCCATGACAGTTGCCCCACGGATACGCGCCTGAATGTTCTCGAGCGTCACGTCCTTGGGAGACGGCGCTGCGAGGCCATCCAGCTCAGGCTGCAACTGACCGATATAGCTGGCAAAAATCGGATCGATGTCGACCAGGTGAAACTCGATCCCCAGGTTTTGAGCCAGCGCGCGGGCGTCGGTAACGGAGCCTTCAGAGCTGTAGCGCGTTGGCATGGCGACACCGATGACGTTCTCACGACCCAGAGCATCCGCCGCGATCACCGCAGTCAGCGCTGAGTCGATCCCGCCGCTCAAGCCGAGCACCACGCGCCTGAAGCCGCATTTCCGCGCGTAATCGCGCACGCCGAGCACCAGCCCACCGTAAGCGAGCTCCTCCACGGAGCCGGTCTCGTGCTCCACCTCGCCGGCCAAGCAAGCATCGAGATCGATGACCTCGAGGCACGTCTCGAAGGCGGGCACGCGATGGGAGACCTGGCCGAGGGCGTTGTAGATCGCGCTGCGTCCGTCGAAGATCAGCTCGTCGTTACCGCCAACTTGGTTGGCGATGATCACCGGCAAGCCGTGAGTCTTCGCGAGACTCGAAAAGACAGCCACCCGCTCCGCTACCTTGGGCACCGTGAATGGGCTCGCTGAGAGGTTCAGGATGTAGTCGGCGCGGTTCGCGTCCAGTCCAAGCAGCGGGTTCTGTCGATAGCGCCGCATCGGAAACTCCGACTCCGCCCACGCGTCTTCGCACACCGTGATCGCGAAGCGCTTGCCCTCGTGCTCGAGCACGCGGATGCGATCTCCGGGCGCGAAGTAGCGCGCCTCATCGAAGACGTCGTAGGTCGGGAGCAAGCACTTGCGAGTTCGCAGCACCTCTGCGCCACCACGACACACCACCGCGTCATTGCCGAGCAGCCCCTGGGAATCGGATTCCGCGAGCCCACGCAGCTCGTCACCGGCACCGAGGGTGCCAAAAATCAGCGTCAGCTCCGGCGGAGCCTCAGCGATCAAGCGCCGGGTCGCCTGGGCCACCGCGCGGCGAAACGCGGGTCGGTCCAGCAAGTCGCGCGGCGGATAGCCCGGCACCACCAACTCCGAAGCCAGGGCCAGGCTCGCGCCCTGATCCGCCGCGCGCCGAGCGTGCTGTAGCAGCTCGGTCACGTTGGCCTCCACCGCGCCCACCGTCGGGTTCATCTGGATCAGCCCAAGCTTCATGGCCGCATTCCTAACTCAGCTTGCAGCGAGGGCAACGATTCCCTACAAACTGCCGCTAATCTGCGGTTCCAGCCCGACCCGCGCTCTCAGGCGTCTCCCCGCCTCGGTGCGGCGGCCAAAAGCACAGCCGGCTGGAGCGCGCCCGCTCCCTCACCATGACCCCGTCCGATCGCGCCCAGCAACGCTTCCTGTTCATCACCGGCAAAGGTGGCGTCGGGAAGACCACCGTCAGCGCCGCCCTCGCGCTGAAGCTCGCTGCCGAGGGCAAGCGCGTGCTGATCGGGATCTGCGATGCGAAGGAGCGCATCTCCTCGCTCCTCGGCGTGCCGCCCATCGGGGAAGACATCGTCTCGGTCGGCCAGAACGTGTGGGCCGTAAAAATCACTGCGGAAAAGGCCATGCAGGAGTACGGCCTGATGATCCTCAAGAGCCGCACCGCGTACAAGGCCGTGTTCGACAACCGCTATACGCGCGGCTTCTTCAAGGGTGTGCCCGGGCTGCAAGAGTGGTCCATGCTGGGCAAGGCTTGGTACCACTCCATCGAGGAGCTCCCGAGCGGCAAGCAGCGCTTCGATGTCGTGCTCTTCGATGCTCCCGCGACCGGGCATGGCCTCGACATGTTGCGCGTACCCAAGGTCATCACCGAGGTGGTTCCTCCCGGAATCCTCCGCCGCGACGCCGAGCGCGCGTGGTCGATGTTCCAGGATCCGAAACAGAGCGGCGTCGTGGTCGTCACGCTGCCTGAGGACATGCCGACCAACGAGACCATCGAGCTCTTCGAGGCCCTGGAGTCAGAGCTCAAGCTGCCTGTGGCGCGCTTGGTGATCAACGGCGTGATCGACGAGCTCTTCAGTGACGCCGAGCGCGAGACGCTGCTCGGGGATCACGACCTGGATCGCAGCAAGCCCGGCGACGAAGCCATCAGCGGCGGTGTGCGGCGCGCGATCCGTGAGCGGGTGCAGGCGGATAGCTTGGCGCGCCTCGAGCAGCTCAAGGCCGATCGGGTGCGGCTCCCGCTGCTCCTGAAAGACGCGCAGACCCCCGAGGCGATTCGCGAGCTCTCCGAGCTACTTTAGGCGCTTTTTCCGAGCTCCTGTGGCGCGCTTGCGAGGCGCTGCCGCTTGCTCTCCGCACGGCCAGCTCAGCATCAGCTCACGCAACGCGCGCGCCGCGGGAGGCAAGCTCTCGTTGCCCCGGTGGAGCAGCGTCAGTTCCCTAGGGATCGGGGTTTGGGGGTGAGGGAGCTCAACCAGGTGCCCCTGGCTCAAATCCCTCCCCACCGCAGCCCGACTGATGAGAGCCACGCCCATGCCTTCACGTACATGGCCCTTGGCCGCCGCGATGCTCCCCAGCTCCATCACGATTTCCGCGCGCGGAAAATATTCCTCGAGCACCGAGCGCGTCGTCGTGCCCTGTCCGAAGGTGATGAACGGTACATCTGGCTGTGCCATGTCCCACTCCGATCCCGGCGCCGCGACCAGGATGAACTCATCCCACTGCCATGTTTCGCCGTCAGGGCCGCTCACCACGCACAAGTCGAGCTGGCCCTGCGCGAGCTGTGCCTCGAGCGCCGGGGTGCTCAGCTCGCGCATCACGATGCGCACGCCCGGATAGGACTTGCGGTAGTGCGCCAGGAGCGGCGGCAGGAGATACGTCGCAGCGGTCGCGCCTGCGCCGATGCGCACCTCGCCTCGCGCGAGCGACTCCAGCTCGGCGATGGCGCGCTTGCCGTCGCTCAATGCGTTGAGTGCCAGCTGAGCGCGAGGCAGGAGCGCGCGCCCGGCAGCGGTGAGCGACGCGCCACGACGTCCGCGCAGCAGGAGCTGTGCGCCGAAGTGCTCCTCGAGCCGCTGGATCGAGGCGCTGAACGCTGGCTGACTGAGGTGCGCGTGCTGCGCGGCCGCGGTGAAGGTGCTGTGTTCCACCACGAGCAAGAGGTGCCGGAGGTCGTCGAGCATGGGCCTACCATAGGTTCTGTCGATGGAACGTGCACGAAGTATCGATTGGACGAAAGCACGTGAGAGGCGCAGATCCAGGGCATGGAGACGCTGCTCTTGCTGTTTTCGATGGGTACCTTCGCGGGCGTGCTCACGACCCTGAGCGGGATGGGCGGCGGAATGCTGCTGCTACTGGTGCTCTCGTTGGTTTGGAGTCCGGCTGAGGCGCTGGCGTGTACGGCGCCCGCGCTGCTGCTCGGGAACCTCCATCGCCTGTACCTGTTTCGCCGCAGCGTCGCTTGGGGCGTGATTGCGCCGTTCGCCTTGGCGGCCATTCCAGGGAGCCTGGTGGGTGGTTTGCTGGTTAGTGTCGCGCCACCGACCCTCACCCGTTGGCTCTTGGTGCTCATGACCTTGCTGGCGATTGCACGCGCATTTGGGTGGGTGACGCTCAAGCCGCGTGCGTGGGCGATGGTTCCGGCAGGGGGATTCATCGGTGCGCTGAACGGAGCCGCTGGCGGCGCAGGCCTGCTGGTCGCGCCGCTCTTGCTAGCGCTTGGGCTGTCGGGCGAGGTGTACGTGTCGAGCGTCTCGGCGTGCGCGGTGGCGATGCACTTTGGGCGCATCGTTGGTTACGGCGCCGGCGGGCTGTTCACGCCTCATCTGGCCTGGCTGAGCTTCGTGGCTGCTGTCGCTATCCTCAGCGGCAACTTCATCGGGCGTCGACTGCGACGGGTTTCCTCGCGGATTCCCGGGAATCGACTCGAGTACGCGACACTGTTCGCCTGCGTGAGCCTCGCTCTGTTCGGGATCGGGCACTAGACGCCGGGGCGGCGCATGCGGCGCTCCCTCACCCCCAAACCAGACTTGCGAGGAGCGAACCCGCGTGGATTAAGCGCGCACTGCGGCGAGAAAGCTCTGGGTCGCCTCGAGCAAGGTGTCCGACTGGGAGGACAGAGCCTCTGCGGCCTTGAGGAGCGCGCTCGCAGCGGTGCTGGTCTCGTCTGCGGTTTGGCTCACCACCACGACACTGCGTGAAACTTCCTGAGTGCCGATCGCTGCCTGCTGCAGGTTCACGCTGATTTCCTGAGTCGCCGCGCGCTGCTCCCGCACGCTGTTGGCGATCACGTTGGTGATGACGTCCAGGCCACGAATCGTCGCGTCGATGTTGCCAACGGCGGCGACGCCTTCTCCAGTTGCTTGCTGAATCGACTGAATCAGTCCGGAGATGCTCTCGGTAGCGGAGCTGGTCTGACGCGCAAGGCTCTTCACTTCGCTCGCCACGACGGCGAAGCCCTTGCCGACTTCGCCAGCGCGCGCAGCTTCGATGGTGGCGTTAAGCGCGAGCATGTTGGTCTGCTTGGCGACGTGGGCAATCAAGGCGATCGCATCACCGACTTCTGAGCTCGCCTTCGCTAGGCCACCCACTACGGCTGAACCATCGTCGGCACCTTTCACGGCGTCGCGCACGATGCCCTCTGCATCTTGCACCTGGCGACCGATCTCAGTCGCGCAGGCGCTGAGCTGCTCGATCGCGGAAGCCACGGTCTGCACGCTGAGTGCCGTTTCGTCTGCAGCGGATGCGACGGAACGAGACTCTTCATTCGTGGTAGCGGCCAACGCCGCGAGGGACTCCGCGGTCGACTGCATTTGTGTGGATGACGTCGCGACGTTCGCGATCACGCTCTGGATCTGACTCTCGAACTCGTCCGCCAGCTGCACCCGCCGTTCGTCTGCGCGCTTCAGGGCCGAGGCTTGTTCATGCATCGAGACCGTCGCCTGATTGATGACGCGCGCAGACGCGCAGAACGCGCCCGGATAGCCATCCAGCGGTACCTTGCGGAAAAACTTTCCGGCCCCCGCGTACTCCAGCGTGGCCTTGGTGTCCCGAATGAACGACTCGGTGATATCGAGCAAGTGGTTGACCGCGTGCGCTGCGCGACCGATGGCTCCAGGCTCTTCACAGCGCAGGACGCGCGGCTCGAGGTCGCCCGCTGCGGCGCTTTCACAGATGTCAGCAATCACACCGAACCAACGCTTGTAGAGTTCGAGCTCTTTGCGCAGTTCTTGTTCTGCACCGCCCTTGGGGGCACGCGAGGCGCGCCGCGGCTCGACGCTCGGGTTCAGGTCTTGGTCGAGTGCAATAGCCATAGTCAGATCGTCAGTACGAACTCGTCGTACTCGACGCCTTTCTGCGCCAGAGTCGCGTAGAGAAGCCCGAGCGAAGCGTCCACCGCGGAGGCTTTGCTGTCAGCACGCGCTTCCCGTTCCAGCATGTCAGCGTAGGTCGCCTCGATGAGCGACACCGCGTGGCTGTCGGGGACTCGTCGCGTGGAGTGATAGCCGATGATCTCTCCGCTCGCGTCAAACGACGGAGTGACGTGCGCGAGGACCCAGTAATGGTCACCGTTCTTGCAGAGGTTCTTCACGTAGCCGAAGAACTCCCTGCCGCTGCGAAGCGTCTCCCACATCAGCGCGAAGGCCGCGCGAGGCATGTCCGGGTGCCGGATCAAGCTGTGGGGCTGTCCGAGGGCCTCAGCCTCTGAATACCCCGAGACCTCGCAGAAGGTGCGGTTCACGTACGTGATACGCCCGTGCAGATCCGTCTTGGACACGATCAGGTCCGACGGATCAAACGTGCGCTCGACACCGGTGGGTTCAACTCTCGTCATACTCCAAGAGTGAGAACGACCGATCCCGTGGATACTTTACGCTACCGCGGAGACGACCTGTCCGTCGCCGCGCAGCACGACCACCCGGAGTGGCTGTCCATCGACGGCGAAGGTGCGCATGGGGCCCGGGGTCTGGTTCGGATAGCGGATGTCGTCGAGGCTCAGGTGCTTGATCACGGTTGGCATCGAGAGCGTGGAAGGGGTCGGCAGCATGCCCTTCAGCTTGCCGCCAATCATGTTCGCGACTTCACCCATCGCGTCTGCCGTTAGCTCATCCTCGAGCTCTTCGGGTTCGAGGTCGAACATGCTGCACGCCACTTTCGAGGCCAACTCCGCGGAGCAGTTGATGAGCACCGTGCCGTTCCAGGCTCCGCTGATGCTCACGCTGGCGGACACGAAGCCTTGTACAGGCGCAGGCTCCGCCGGCGTGGGTTCTCCCCCGAGCATGGTGCTCCAGACTTCCTGCGTTACGTCCCCGATCTGTTGTTCATCAATCATGTTATCTCTCGCAGTCGGTAGCAATTGGCGTGCTCGGTCTGCACGCGCTCGAAACCGCTGTGCACGTTGAGCGTCGTTTCAGTTCCGCCCAGAAACAGATAGCCAGGCGGCCTCAGCTTCTGCTGAATGCGGGACAAGACCTCCGCTTTGCTGTCCACATCGAAGTAGATGAGGACGTTTCTGAGCAGGATGACGTCGAATGAGCCTAGATCTTCGGGCCAGGCCTCGATCAAGTTCAGTTGCATGAAACGCACGCGACGCCGCAGGACTGGGTCGACTTCAAAGTCACGTCCCCGCGCGCACAAGTAGGGCTTGTAGCTTGCACCCAGCCCACGACTGACCTCGAGACCGTTGTAGACGCCACTGCTCGCGCGCCTGACCATCTCGGCGTTCAGGTCCGTGCCGAGGAGTTCGATGTTCCAGTCTTCGAGCTTGGGAAACTCCCGGTGGAGCAACATCGCGACGGAGTAGAGTTCTTGACCAGAGGAGCAACCCGCGGACCAAATCCGAAGCTTGCGCTCGGCTTGTCGAGCTGCGACCAGCGCCGGCAAAAGCTCGTCTCGCAAGAGGTCGAACGGTGTTTGGTCACGAAAGAAACTCGTCTCGTTGGTGGTCAGCGCCTCAACCACGCGGAAACGCAAGTCCTCGCTGGCGGAGTTCTTCACTTCGTACATGAAGCGCTCCAGAGAGCCGAAACCCTCGAGCCGAGCCAGAGAAGTCAGCCGCGCCTTCACGAGGTAGTCCTTGTCGGCGCCGAGCACGATCGCACTTTCGCGCTTGACGAGCGCGCGCACGAAGGCGAAATCGGGCTCGGTCAAGGACACGAAGCCCTCAAGGCTTGGCTGCGGGGGCGACCGAGTACCTCGTCACAGATCACTTGGGCCATGCGGAAGAGCGGCACCTCGCGCTCGGCGAAGCCACGCTTGACCACCAACCCCGGCATCCCCCAGACCACACTGCTCGCCTCATCTTGAGCAATGATCGATGAGCCACGCCGGCGAAGCGCCTCGGCGCCCAGTAGCCCATCCTGACCCATACCAGTCAGAACCACACCGAGCGCGCGCGCTTGGTAGACGTTGGAAACCGAGCGAAAAAGCACGTCCACCGCCGGCCTACAGGAGTTCTCGGGGGGCGCGTCAGAGAGTTCGATGCGCGGCTGGTCGACACTCCCGACTACCAGCAAGTGCCGATTCCCCGGGGCAATATACACGCAACCGGGGTTGAGCCTCTCACCAGCGCTCGCTTCAACCACGTCGAGGTTGGATACTGTTGCCAGGCGAGAGGCCATCAAGCCGGTAAAGGCGGCTGGCATGTGCTGGACAACCACGATCGGTGTCGGAAAGTCCTTGGGCAGTGCCGGGATGATCTGGGCCAGCGCTTTTGGTCCACCAGTGGAGGCGCCAATCGCCACAAGCCTGATCGATCGCTTCGGCGGCAGACGTTCCAACTCTCCCCCAGCCGGAACCAAGATCGGCGTCGGCACCGCGTGATTCGGCCGCGCTCGCCCCGTGAACAGCGAGTCGATAGCGCTCTGGTCTGGGCTCACCCGACGAACCGAGCGGACACGCGGCGCGAGCACGTTGCGGACCCACTGCTTGAGCTCGAACTCAAGGGTGCCCCCGGGGAGCTTCGTGACGACGTCGGCCGCGCCCGCTTCGATGGCCTCGAGGGAGACAGCGACGTCACTGGGAGTGGTGTCTGCAAGCAACACGATTGCCGGAAACGCCGTGGTCGCGCGCAAGGCCTCGACGACTTCCGTTGCTGACATCTTCACGTCCAACAGCAAGACGTCAGTCGTGGACGACACCACCTGCTCGATCGCGAGCTCCGCCGTGGCGGCGATGTTCAGGACGTCGATGCCACTCACCTCGTTCAGCTCTGCGGCGATCAGTCTGCGGAGCGCGACCGATCGATCGGCTACGAGCACACGGAGAGACTGATGCTTCGAGCTCATGAGGTCACGCGCGGAAGTTCGACACGATGCGCTTCAGGTCGAAGGCGGTGGAGGCGACGGCGCGAGCGGCGACTTGCGTCTCTTGAGCGCTTGCGGCCGTGGACGACGCCGAGTGCTGCACGCTACGCGTGTTCTCGGCGATGTCGGCGCTGGACTCAGCTGCTCCCAGAGCGCGCTGGCTGATCTCCTTCGTGACGGAGTGTTGCTGCTCGACGGCAGTCGCGATGGTCGCCTGGAAGTTGTGGATCTGGTTGACCACCGTTCCGATCTCGTTGATCGCTCGGGCGACGCGCTGAGTGTGGGACTGAATCGCCTCGATACGATCGCCGATCTCCAGGGTCGCTTTGGCCGTCTCTTTGGCCAGGTCCTTCACCTCGTTCGCGACGACCGCGAATCCCTTGCCAGCATCTCCCGCGCGGGCTGCCTCGATCGTCGCGTTGAGCGCCAACAGGTTGGTCTGCTCGGCGATCGAGTTGATCACCTTCACCACCTTGCCAATCGCCTCACTGCTCTCTGCGAGCTCATCGACGGTGGTACTCGTTGACTGGGCGACGCCCACGGCGTGGGTTGCGACGGAGGCAGCCTTCGACGCGCTGATGGCAATCTCCCGCGCGCTGGCGGCCATCTCCTCCGCGCTGGTCGCAACCGAGAGCACGTGCTCGTGCACATCCTGTGAGCCGATGGACGCGGACTCACTGCGCTCGCGCGTGCTGTGAGCCCCACTCAGCATCCGCTCACCGACGTTGGTCAGCTGATCCGCTGAAGCCGCGAGGGAGTCCGCCGTGGACTCCAGGCTGTTGATACTGCGCTTCAGACCGCCGAGCAGGTGCTCGATCGCATCCACCACACGCTGAACGCCTGCGTCCTCGAAGCGCGGAAGTTCGAGTCCGAGCTCGCCCTGCGCGACTCGACTCAGCGCGGAGACCAGCGCGTCGATATCCGCGCGGAGCGCACGCGCCGCAGCCTTTTCCACCGCAACAGCGTCGGCAATTCGTTGCTCAGCGGAAACATTATCGAGCTTGGACTCCCAAGTCACACTCGTACCGATCCAGCGCCCGCCATCGCGCACCGGGCTGAAGCGCAACAGGTAGCGTTGATCACCGAACTTCGCCTCTCGAGTCGCCGGTAGCTCCGAAAGGAGTGTCAGCGAACCCGTCTCCACGCTCGAATCGATCAGCGCGGAAGCTAGCGAGGCGCCAGGCGCGGCGTCGAAGCTGAGACCAGAGCCCTGGGTGACGCTACACCAGCCGGCCCGTGCCGCTGCGTTGAGAGACTCGATGATGAGGTCAGGCGAGCAGATCACCACCGGCGCTGGCGCGTGCTCGACAACGGCCCTGAGGCGCACGAGCTTGGCTTCGAGCTCGAGCTGAGGAGCCCTGGTGTACCAGGCTACGACGAACTGCGCGGCCTGGCGCTTGACGCTGCAGACCCACTCTTCGCTGTCGACGCTGAGTACGAACTCGAACTCCGACTCGGCGGGATCCTGCAACCGCCTGAAGCACTCGGCTGGATCCTCATGGTAACGTTCAACGAGGGCGCGGAACAGCTGGTCCTCAGCCACCTCGAGCAGCGCGTCCACGCGGCGCAGACAGCGCCGCGAACGGGGATTCAAGTAGTTCGTCGTGAGCTCTGGATCGAGCAGCATGAGCTGCAGAGGAACACCGTCCAGAGCTGACGCGGGCGACTCCTGCGTCTTGCGCTGCAGCGGGAATACACTGATCTTCGCCTCGCTCGTCGGCTCCGCCTCCACGCTAGTCTTTGCTCGAGTCTTTGGCTTTCTCTGAGTGGTAGTGCTCATTCTCTATTCCATCCCCGCCACGACCCGCGACGGGTCGAGCACCAGCAAGAGGTCGTTGGGCAGCTTGCAGATTTGCTGCACTAGATCGCAGAACTTGGCGTTCAGTGTGTCCGGCACGCGCTCGAACTGCTCCTCATCGACTTCCACAACGTCACCGATCTGGTCAACGATCAGGCTCACCACCGACTCGCCAACGCGAACCACGACGTTCATGTCCCGCGACTCGCTTCCTCCCGGATTCATCCCAAAGCACTTGCGCAAGTTGATCGCGGAGACGATGCGCCCCCGCAGGTTGATCAGCCCCTGAATCCGCCCAGAAGCCAGCGGCACCTCCGTCATGGGTTGAGGCTTCAACACCTCCTGAACCATGGCGACGTCGATGCAGAAACGCGACCCGTCGAGGTAGAACGTGCAAAGCTGTCCCATCAGAAGCTCCCCACCGCGGCGAAGGGCGTCTCGACACCCGAGTCCGCAAGGGCGCGCAAGTCGAGCAGATCGGTGACCTTGCCCTTCACCACCGCGCTATCGAACAACGACCCGGGCTTTCCTTTCCGCACGGACATTCCCTCTTCGTCGATGATGTCTTCGACCTCATCCACGACCAGCCCGACGCTGTGCTCATTCTCCGCGTAGACAACGACCTGAATCGGACCATGGTTCGCGGCCACGTCCTTCCCCAGCAAGCTCGCGAGCCGCACCAGCGGCATTATTTCCCCATGGTATTGTACCACCTCGGCGCCAGCCGCGCGCTCGACCGCGCTGAGATCGATCTCCTCGAGGCGGGTCACCATCCTGAGGGGGATCGCCACGCGCTCCTCCGCCGACCGGCACAGCAGCACCGACTCACGGGCGGCAGTGGTCGGCCCCGTGGTGCGGCGCAGGGCGTCACGACCGCGCAACTGCGACTCGAGGACGACATGAGCTTCGTGGGCCAACCCCAGAACATCCAGGATCAAAGCCACTCGACCGTCACCACGGATGGTTGCGCCGGCATAGACACGCAACGACTTGAGCTCGGGGCCAAGCGGCTTGACGACTATCTCCTCGTTATCGAGCACGTCGTCCACAACCAACCCGAATCGCCGACCGTCGGCTTGCAACACGAGGATGTGCATTCCGAGCGACGGATCACGCTCGACACTCGGGAGGTTCAATACACGGCCCAAGTGCACCAGAGGGATCAGGTTCCCGCGGAGCCGATACAGATACTCTCCTCGAACCTCGTCCACCTGCGTCGCCATTTGCGTCGGATCCAGCCACACCAACTCCACCAGATTGACCTGGGGAATCGCAAAGCGCTGATTCGACACGTTCACGATCAGCGCGGAAACAATCGCGAGGGTTAGCGGGATCTTCAGCCGCACGCTGGTGCCCCCACCCTCTCCAGGGAGCACCTCGGCGCGTCCACCGATGCGTTCGATGTTCGTCTTCACGACGTCCATCCCAACTCCTCGACCGGACACGTTGGTGACTTGCGCCGCAGTCGAGAACCCGGGCTCGAAGATCAAGCTCGCGAGCTTGCTCTCGTTCATCAGCTTGGCCGCGTCACGCGTGATGATGCCGCGTTCGATGGCGCGCTGACGGATGCGCTCGACGTTGATGCCGGCACCGTCATCGGACACCTCGACGTTCACCTTCCCGCTCTCGTGGTAGGCGCGGAGTCGAATGGTGCCCTGGCTCGGCTTTCCCTTCGCGACCCGCTCGTCCGGCATTTCGACGCCGTGGTCGGCGGCGTTGCGCAGTATGTGGGTCAGCGGATCCCGGATGGCTTCGATGATGGTGCGGTCGAGTTCCGTCTCCGCGCCCGAGGTGTCTAGCTTGATCTGCTTGCCGAGTTCGCTCGCGAGGTCACGCACGACACGGGGTAGTCGCCCCCAGATGCTGCCAATTGGCTGCATGCGCGTCTTCATGATGCCTTCCTGAAGCTCGCTCGTGATGTGGTTGATGGCTTGCGTTGCCGCAAGGAAAGATGGATCGTCAGCGCCAGTCGCGAAGGTCAGCAACTGGTTGCGGGCGAGCACCAGCTCGCCCACCAGGTTCATCAGCCGGTCGAGGAGCCCCACATCCACGCGCACGCTGGCCTCGACGGCCGGAGCGCTACGCACGGCCTTTTGAGGCGCTGGCGGCGGCTCCCTGGGCTCGACCGGAGGCGGCTTCGGGGCCTCCGCTCGCGGCACGCCCGAGGTCGGTGGCGCGCCCGCGGAAGCCCGCGGCACCAAGCCCTCAGGGACCAGCTCCTCCATCAGCTCCGGCTTGACGGGCTTCATCGCCGCTGGCGCATCGGCTACGGCCTGCCCATCGGCCAGCGCCAAGAGTTGCTCGACGAGCGGCTGGAAGTCGCCTCCCGTCTCTGCCCCTGACTCCTGCACCTGGGTCAGCAGATCGCGGACAGCATCGACCATCCGGAGCAAGGCGTCGGCGATCGGCTTGTTGAGGCTGAGCTTTCCATCTCTCAGCTTGGCGAGCAGTGTCTCTCCGGCGTGAGCCACCTTCTCGAGGCGCTCGTAGCCGAGGAACCCCGCGGTGCCCTTCATGCTGTGGATGGTGCGAAAGATCGACGCGAGTCGAGCCGTGGGCTCGCCGCCTTCCTCCAGCTCGACCAGCTCCCGGTCCAACTGGTCCAGTCCCTCGAAGCTCTCGGTGAGAAACTCCTGAACAATCTCGTCTGTTTCGTCCTGCTGGTCCATGGCTCCCTCGCCCAGCAAAGCTGAACGACCAAACCCATGAACGGCAGACTAGGGGGCCACTTTAAGCACGGCTGGTTCGCGAGACTGTCTAGCACTCAGGGAACCAAGCACTTCGCGCAGGCCGGACCGCAAATCCGGCGTTGGCTCACCCAGCAGCCGGTAGCCGCCGGTAGCGCGACCTTTGGCTTCGTCGAGCCACAGCTCGACCTCTCCACCGTCGTCCGCGCGGAACAACACCTCCGCCCGACTCGTGCCAGCGATTCGAGTGCTGACCCACACCACCCCACTGAACGGGGCCGCAGCTCGTAGCCGAGCGAGACGGGCCGCGAGCAGGCGGGAAATCGGCGTGAGCGCGTCATCACCGCACGGATGGAGCAGGCGTTGGCCTGCGCTGGCGCTCTGCCAGACCTGGGAAAGAAAGCGCTGTGCTGTCTCTCGATCCGCTGGCACCTCGAGCACGTGCAGACTGAAGACATCGGTGCTGCCTATCCCAGGCCCCGGGGGGCGCAGGGCGAGCAACAGCGAATCATTTCCTCGAGGCAACGCCCATCGCACACGCAGCTCGTTGTCGCCGAAGAGCCAGACGTTTGGACGCGCGTCGTCCTCTCCCAGAGTGGACAAGCGCCGCGCGACGTCTGTCAGGTGCGCCCAGAACACCCTTCGCTCAGGATCGAGCGATGGCAAGCGCTCGGGCAACACGGGGACTACCTCGTCAGTGCCATGAAGCTCGGCGTACTTCTGGAAGATCCCGCTGCAGCGCGGCTCGAACGCGCAGCGCTCGCACTGCGGAGGCTTGAACTTGTCGCGACGCTTGACGAAGTACTTGTCCCACGGGCGACTCAGATCTCGCTCACCGTCCACGGCGATGGTCTCCGTCGCCTCCCCGTCGTGATGGATCCAGCGCGCCAGATCCGGCGCAAAACAGAAAGGAAGATTGCCAATGTTCAGGTCGAAGTCGTCAGGAACTCCACGGCAGAGCCGTGAGAGCGGCCCCACCATCTCGGTGTAGCTCGGCATCATCTCGGCGAACTCTTCGTCGGTCCGCTCGCCAGCGTCCATGGGTCGCACCATGTCCAGGTGCAACTGCTTCACGCCATAGCGCGAAACCAGCGCGGGGAACTCATCCACCGACGCGAAGTTCGAACCCACGACGCACATGTTGACGGTGATGCGCTCGCTGCGCGCCTTGAGGCTGTCCATCGTGCGCAGGATGCGGGCGAATGATCCCGGCTTGCGTGTCGTGCGCTCGTGGCTGTCCTGATTTGCCCCCTGGATGCTGATGCGCCAGGTGAAGAATCCGCGCCGCGGCGCGAGCGCGAGGATCTCCTCCAAGAAGCCTTCGCGGGCGGTCTTCACTCCGTTGGTGAAGATCACGACCTCTTCGAAGCCCAGCTGGACGGCCTCCGCCACCACGTCTTTGAACGCGGGCTGCAGGGTCGGCTCGCCGCCGAGCAAGGTGAGCTTGCGGTGACCCTTGGCGTACGCATCGCGAACACTGGTCAGCAGCGGCTCGAAGGGTAACGGGCGAGCGCGTCCAAACGCGGTCTGCTGTCCCGAAACGCAGAAGACGCAACGGTTGTTGCACATGTGGCCGAGCTGGATCTCGACCTGCGTCTTCGGCTCCATTGGCCACAGCTTAACAGAGCTGCGCACCAGAGGCTGGTTCAGCCAAGCTTGCGGGTGCCGTCGCTCCCGTTGGAGCCGTTCGCGGTCAGGCTGATCAGGTTTCTGGCCAGCACGCCCAGGTTGTCCGCGTCGACCACACGGCTTGAGAGGACCGTGCCTTCGGCGTCGCTCACGAAGACCCGCAGCACGTTCTGCTGGAACGAGGTCACCACGATGAATGGAGTGGACGAGCCAGCGGCACGCACCGTGGCCAGCACCTGGAGGCCACTGGGCGCCGGCAACCGCGCGTTGGTGATGACCAGGTCGAAGGGACCCTTTCGGGTCAACATCAGCTGCAGCTCGAGTCCGGTCCCAACCTCGACGATCTCGGCGTCCAGGTGAGCGACGATGGGCTTCAGCCACCCACGTGCAACGACATCGGCGTCGGCGATGAGCACTCGAGGACGACGGGCGGGGCGGGGTCCACTCTGAGGCACGGAAGGTCTGTCACTCATACGGGGGATCAAGAGCTGAGCAGGGAAGAAGCGACGGCCCAGGAGGTGTCTGGGCAGAGGGCGCCTGAACCGTCGCCACCTCCTAAGCAGCTATCATGCCAACCCACTCCTGGGGCAACCCCTCGAAATGTGTCTCCCAACTAGGGGGTGACAATTTTCGTCCTTCAGATCTGGAGTCCCGGAGGTCCTTCAGATCTGAAATGTCTGACTCGACTCAGTCGTTTCCGCGAGGCTAGGCTCAAGCAGCGACACTGACCTCGCCTGACTTGTCCCCGGGCGGCGCTCCGGCAACGGGCCGCTGAAGCGACTGGGATGCAGGACCCGCAGCCTTGGCTCTCGCGGCTTTACCTACAGCGCCTTCCCACCAGGGCGCAACGTGGAGATCACGTTCGCACTCCCACAGGTGCCCCTTCCCGACTACATTGCCAGGCTTTTTGCCTGCAGATCGAGCCCTCAGACGAACGCCCCAGGAAATCAACGGGTGCGTCGGCAGGGCGTCGAGGGGCAGCTGAAGGCGCGCATGCAATGCCGCTCCAAATTGTTTCCTCACGGTATCAGCGATGGGCGCGACACTCTCGACGGGCACCGGTTCCAAGTCCGCCGCCACACCAAACGGATACGCATGCTCGACCAGCGGCGGAAGGTAGCTCTGGTAGTACGTCACCCGGCTCTCCTGAGCGAAGACCTCCACATCGACGCGCTTCGGCGCAGCCCAGCCCCGCGGCCAGAGGCAGTAGACGTCGAACGCGTCTCCCAAGCTGAGAACCTTGGGTGCGAGCATGAGCGGCGCGGCGAGCCCCAGAACCCGCCGCAAATCGTTGGCCAGCGAAGCCAAAAACCCTGGGTCCGCGGCCTCGTCCAGCCACGGCACCTGACGCCGCGGAACCAAGCGCTCCCCAGTGAGCTCGACCTCGCTTGGCTCCGAGCCCTTCGCGTCCGAACGCTGGGGCGACGGCGGGACGAGCTGAAACCGCTCGTCCGTCCCAGCAGGCAACAACAGGTCGTGCATGGGGGCGCCCCGATCCAGGTGCGCCTGCAAGCGCCAGCTCAGGCTCCCAAACTCACCCTCGTAGGAGACGGGACCCACCGGCATCCGCAGCGAGAACGGGAAACGATGGCGGCCCGCTGGGAGCTCACCTCGGAAGAGTAGGCTTGGAGGTACGGGATAGTAGCCCTGGGGCAGGCTCGGCCCAAGGACGTGGGGGTGCACCTGGACCGTGAGCGCTCGGCAGGGCGTGGGCTCGGGGCACTCGACGTCGAGCCAGCCGCTCAGGAGCTCTCCACTGCGAAAACGATGCTGCCCGGGCGCCGACAGGGGACCCGGATTGAAGTGTAGATCGAGACGAACGCTGCGCATGGGCCGTGGTTCGGCCAGAGGCTGCTTCGGTTGCGTCTTGTTTCAGCAGAGGGCCGTGGTGGCGCGCTCACCACCGCCTGCTGATTCACGACCGCGCGGATTTGACTCGCGGGTGATCCCGCCACGCCGGCATGCGCGCCATGTACTGCAGGGTCGCGACTTCAGCCTCTTCCCGACTCAGTTCGGGCTTCTGACGCTGCTGCCAGCCGATCATGCGCTCCAGGCGCTCATCGAAGCCTTGCAGCTCTCCGCGCTCATCAACGCAGTGATGACAATACGGACCTGACTCGATCGGCATGCCGCAGCTCTCACACGGATGGTTACTCATGATCTATTTTTCCTCCTGGATTTGGGGGTGAGGGGACATCTTCACCTCACTCAGCGCTCTCATCCCCGACACGAGCGCCGTGCGTTCTTCTTGGCTGAGGCGCTCGAAGGCCTCAGCGAGCAATTCGCGAGACAACACCTCTTGCTGACGCTCGATCAACTCGAGCCCGGCGTCCGTCAGCCAGATCAGCTTGCGGCGTCGATCGCGCGCATCGTCCATGCGTGCGACGAGCCCCTTGGCTTCGAGCGCCTCCACGATTTCGCTCACCACCGACTGCGCGCGCCCCAGGTGCTTCGTGGCCTCACCGATGGTGACTGGTCCCGTCCACTGCAGGTGCTGCAGCGCGGCCCAAGCTTGTGGGCCAACCGGTGGTCGCTTGCGGTTTCTACGCTGAAACCGCAAGTACACCGCCGGAAACAGCCGGGAGAACTCATCCACTGCGCGAGCCACGTCGTCCACGCCCCAAGGAGTAGAAGTCGAACAATCCATCGTCAATCCCGATGGATCTCGTTGTACCTCGGAGCGCGAAGTCGCCAGCCCGCGCGGACGCACGTCTAAGGCAGCAACTGACCGCGAGACGTTCCGAAGAGCCCGCCATGAACGTCACCGAAGCCCAGCGCCGCCGCCACGAGGCGAGCGATGACAGCGTCCAAACTCACAAAGCCAAGCCGCCGACCGCCGAGGACCTGCATCGCCAGGCGGAAGCGCGCCAACGCGCGCAGGCGCAAGGATCTGCAAGCAGCGATCTCGCCAGCAAGACCCAGAGCGGCGCGAGCTGGAGGAAGCGTTTGGAAAGAGACATCGTTTCCCACTTGCCGGATACAGCGAAGCAAATCGTGCGACGCGCCGTCATCGGCTACGGCGGAGACAAGCTGTATGCGCGGGGCTGTGACGTAGCCAGGCAGATCAAGCACCTGCCCGAAGAGCAGCTGAAAGACATCCTGGGCATGGTCAACGCAGGCACACCCTTCGGCAAGGCGATGGCACACGAACAGGCCGAGCTGAAGCGGCCCGTCGCTTACGTGGCGCCGAAGTCACTGAAGGCGCAGACACAAAGCCCCATCGCGCGAGCGAAAGCCTTGAACGCGTCGGTCGCGAAGCTACGCGAGCACGCAGCAAACACCTGGATGCGTATCCCGGTCATCAGTCGAGACGCAGAACTCCAGCTCGGACTGGTCAAGAGCACCACCGCACCCATCGAGACGTTCAACGCAGTGGTCGACGCGGCCGAGGGTTTGACAGCAGAGCCGTTGAAGAAGCTGGGACACGAAGCGAGCGTAACGAAAGACTATCTGTCCGGCACCGTCACGCAGCTCCAAGCCCGTACTCGCTCAGCCTACTTCAAGCTCCAAGGAACGCTGGCGAGTCTGGGCAACGCAGCAAACGACTACCTAGCGGCGATGTCGAAGACCCCGCCCGACGTCCTGACAGCGGAGAAGGCGGTGACGCGAGCGAACGCAGCGAGCAAGCTGGTCGATGCTCAGGTCGGTCAGTTCTACGCGCTTGCTGATCAGCTCAGGGCGGCGAACAAGGAGTTCGATCACCAGGTACCGCACGTGGTGAAGGAGGTGCTGATCACTGCGGCAAGTCTTGGACTTGGGATGGGACTCGCGGCCGAGGCATCGGATGCGGAGCTAGCCGCCAGAAAAGCCGCGACGAAAGCCGAGAAGGCGCTTCACGTGGCGGAACACATCGGGAAGGAGCTGGCGACGGATAGAGCGGTTGGGAAGGGTGTGGAAAAACTGGAGAAGGCAGCGGAAGACGTCAGGGGCATCGTCGAACGCCACTGAACCAACGAAAACGGCCAGCGTTTCCTCGCGAAAACGCTGGCCGTTCCTGTCGTCGTCGGTAGCCTCAGCGGACCAGGTTGGACCAGTCGGGCTTCGGCGGCAGCGCCACCTCTTCCAGATCCATCTGCGCTAGCTGGAGCTTGCCAGCCAAGTCGACGTTGACCGAGTGCCAGCGAGTGTACGCCTCGATCACCCAGATCCCGCTCTCGCGGGTGCCGTTGCCGCTCGCCCCGTTGCCACCGAATGGCAGGTGCGCCTCGGCGCCGGTGGTCGAGTTGTTCACGCTGGTCATGCCAGCGCTGATCTCCTCCTTGAAGCGCAACATCGCGCGCGCGTCGCGAGTGTAGATCGCGCTGGAGAGACCGTACTGCGTGCCATTGGCCGCCTCGATGGCTTCATCGATGCCGTCGACCTCGACCAGGTTCACCGTCGGGCCGAAGCACTCTTCCTGGGCCACGCGCATGTTCATCTTCACGTGGTCGAAGATGCGCGGAGTAGCATACAGGCCCTTCTCGGCGTTACCGGCGAAGTTCGCCGGTTCGTTGCCAGGGGTGATGCGCTTACCGTCGAGCAAGAGGTTTGCGCCGTCCTCGATACCGACGGAGCGCTGAGCGACCCAACGCTCGAGGAAGCGCTCGTTGATGAAGGGGCCATACGCGATCGACTCGTCCAGCGGATCACCGATCTTGAGTGCGGACGCCTTCTTCACCAGCATCTCGCGCACCTGGGGCATCACCTTGCGGTCGACGATGATGTTGCCACAGCTCGTGCAACGTTGCCCCGCGGTACCAAAGCTCGACCACAGCGCGCCGTCGACCGCCAGCTCGATGTCGGCGTCGGCCAGAATCACCAGCGGGTTCTTGCCGCCCAGCTCCAGGGACGGGCGCTTGAGGTTGCGCCCACACGCCTCACCCACCACGCGCCCCACCTCGGTGGAACCAGTGAACGAGATCTTGTCCAGCAGCTGCTCGTCCATCATCTCGATCAGGAACTGACCGGCGCTGTCCTTGCCGCCGCCGTGGACGACGCTCAGCACCCCACGAGGCAAGCCAGCGCGATACCACAGGTCGGCGAACAGCGCGCCAACACCCGGCGCGTCGTCGCTGGGCTTCCACACGACGCTGTTTCCGCAGAGCAACGCGGGCACGATCTTCCAGCTGGGGACGGCGATGGGGAAGTTGCCCGCGGTGATCACGCCGACCACTCCAACCGGGCGCCGGTAGGTGAAGAGCTCCTTGTTCGGTAGCTCGCTGGGTACCGTCTGGCCATACAGCCGGCGGCCTTCGCTCTGGAAGAAGTCGCAGGTATCGATGGCTTCCTGAACGCTGCCGCGAGCCTCGCGGATGGGCTTGCCCATTTCACGGCTCACGAAGCGAGACAGGCTCTCCTTTTCCTCACGCAAAAGCTGCCCCAGTCGACCG
Source organism: Polyangiaceae bacterium (assembly GCA_041389805.1). Classification (GTDB taxonomy): domain Bacteria; phylum Myxococcota_A; class Polyangia; order Polyangiales; family Polyangiaceae; genus JAHBVY01. The sequence continues at coordinate 250,211 of JAWKRD010000001.1, forward strand.
ATGATCTGTGCGCGTCCCGGAGCAGGTGTGCGCGCCCAGGCGCGCTGTGCCGCGCGGGACTTCTGGCAAGCCTCGCGGACCTCTTCCTTGCTAGACAACGGAGCGAGGGTGACCACGTCGTCCCGCTCGGAGGGACTGCGGCTGGCGTAGGTGTGGCTGGACTCGCGTTCCTGCCCATCAATCACGTTGGGCACGATCAGCGTGGACGGGTGCCCATTGTCCTGAGGAGTCGTTTTCATGGGCGGGAGATTGGCTGCCGGCGGGGGTCGCTGCAAGGCTGCTCAGATCGGCAGTATTCTGCTTCTTCGCGGCAGGTGGACTGCACTGCCGAGACGGCGCTCCTCCCCCCAAAATCCGGGTGAAAAAACTACCAAGACGGCAAGCGCGCTGTACCCCGAGGCTGGCTCCCGCGCGTGAACGCGGGAACCGGTCGCGCGTCACGCACTGGCTAGCGGGTCACGGCGCGCTGCAGCATTCGCCGACGTCGCAGCAGCAGGAGCCCGAGTAGGCCGAGCCCGGAGATTCCCCACGGATTCGACTCCGGAGCGCGCTGGCTCAGGCGACAGGTGGACCCGGTGTCGGTCGCCGGGATCAATCCGTTGCCTGCGTCCGGCGTGGGAACGCCTGCATCTGGCAGCGCACCCGCCGAACCACCAACACCGCCAACCCCCCCCGCGTTCACGCCGCCTGCTCCTGCGGTCGCGCCGCCTACCCCACCGGCTCCCGCGGCGCCCGCGCTGCCACTGGTTCCACCCGCGCCGCCCACGGACGGCGTTGCCTCGCAGGCTCCGTTGTTGCAGTCGTAGCCGGCCTGACAGTCCGCGGCGGTCACGCAGGTGGTGGCGCAGGCGCTACCGGTTCCGCAGTGATACGGGGCGCAGCTCTGGGGCGTCTGGCTCCCACACTCGCCAGCGCCGTTGCACGAAGCATCTGGAACCGAGAGATCGTTGGTGCAGTTGCCGATGCCGCATACCGTCTCACCGCCAGGGAAGCTGCATCCGGAGTTCGTGCCATCGCACGCTCCAGCGCACGCGCCGGTGCCAGTGCAGGCAGCGCGACCCCCGCGCGGCGAACCGCTGACCAACGTACAGGTGCCAATCGAGCCTGGCTCGTTGCAGCTCTGACACTGTCCGTTGCAGGCGTCGTCGCAGCACACCCCGTCGACACAGTTTCCAGAGGCGCACTGAGCGGCCGCGGAACAGCTGGCCCCATTGCCCTGGGGATTTGCGCAAATGCCAGCGAGGCAATACTGCGGTGAGGGGCAATCCCCGTCGACCGTGCAGTCGCCGTCACACAGCGGAAGCGATGCGTGACAGGTGTACGGTGTACACGTCTGCTGCTGCAACGCTGGGCAGTTGCCGCTACCAGAGCACCGCGCCTCCACCGTGGCGATGCCGGCGCTGCACGCAGCCGCGCGGCACACCGTGCTGTTGCCCGGATAGGCGCAGGCCGCTTGATTGGTGCCGTCGCAGGTGCCGCCGCAGCCAGTGCCGTCGTTCGTGCATGCGGTGCGCGCACCGTGGGGTGCACCGGTCACAGCGGAGCACAAGCCGAGGCTGCCGCTGATGTCACACGCCTCGCATTGACCACTGCACGCGCTGTTGCAGCAGTAGCCATCGACACAGCGTCCGCTGCCGCACTGCGCGCTACGAGAACAGGGCGACCCGAGGTTCTCCGTGGGTTGGCACACACCGGCGGCGCAGTACTCATCCACGCCGCAGTCGCCATCCGCGGTGCAGTCACCGCCGCAGGCGTCACCGACGCACATCCCGCTGGGGCAGCTCAGGGTCTGTACACCCGGACACGCACCGGCACCGTTGCAGCCTGCGTTCAGAGTCGCGGTTCCCGTTCCGGTGGCACAGCTTGCCGCGCGGCACTCGGTGCTCGAGCCAGGATAGGCGCAGGCAGTACGCGCGACGCCGTTGCAACTGCCACCACACACACTGCCGTCATCCGCGCACGACGGCCGATTGCCAACAGGCGCCCCAGTCGCCGGACTGCACGCACCCTCGCTGCCGCTGAGGTTACAAGCCTCGCACTGACCATTGCACGCCGAGTTGCAGCAGAACCCGTCGACGCAATAGCCGCTGGCGCACTCCGTGTTCCCGGTACACGCCTCGCCGTTGGTCTTCGCGGGTACGCAAGATCCTGCGTCGCAGCGGAACCCGAGCTGACACTGGGTATCGACCGTGCAAGTGGTCAAGCAGCCGGTTCCGCCACACTGATAAGGAGCGCACGGCTGCAGCGTTTCCGCGGGACAAGCGCCGCTGCCGACGCAGAAGGTCTGCAGCGTCTGCTGCCCGGCGCTACAGCTAGCGGGGCGACACTCGACACTCCCGCCAGGCAGCGCGCACTGGGTGCGATTGCTTCCGTCGCACACGCCGTTGCACGCGGTACCGTCCCCGGCGCAAGCAGTACGCGCTCCGTGAGGAGCGCCGCTCGTCGGGGTGCAGCTTCCGACGCTGCCGGTGTTGTCACACGCCTCGCATTGCCCGCCGCACGCCTGATTGCAGCAGACCCCGTCGACGCACAGGCCGGACTGGCACTGGCGTGTCTCCGTGCAGGCGTTTCCGTTCGGATACTTCGTGACGCAGGTCGTGCCGTTGCACCAGGCGGTGGCATCACAGTCGGGAGTGTCCTGGGTGCAGCTCGTGCCACAAGAAGCGGATCCGGAGCAGGAGCCCGGTGCGCACTCCATCTTGAAATCGGTATGCACCGGGGACGGCGCGCAGGTGCCCTGACCGGCTCCCCCGTTCTCCGCGTTGAGACAGGACTCGCAGGTGCCGTTGCACTTCGAGTTACAGCAAACCCCATCGACGCTGCAGACGAGTCCACTGCCACACTCGTTGTCCGCGGCGCAGACGTCTCCACCGCCGCCCTGCTGCACACAGTTGCCTGCGGCGCAGAAGTACCCGCTGGCGCAGTCGCCGTCGCCAAGGCAGTTGGTGCCGCAGCTGCCGCTCCCGTTGCAGGCGTGGGTGCACTTGTTGAACGGGTCCGTCCCCACGGCAACGTTCGAGCAGCTACCACTCGAGCAGGTCTGGCATACGCCGCCACCAGGGCAGGCGTTGTTGCAACAGAAACCATCAGGGGAACAGATGTTGCTCGCGCACTCGGACGCCGAAGAGCAGGTTTCTCCGAGATCCTCCTTACACGCCCCACCGCTGGTGCAGGTCATCGTGCCGGTGCATTGATTGGCGCCGGTGTTGTCGTCGCCCGCACCTTGGTTGACGCAGTTGCCGCTGCTGTTGCAGTCCTGGCATTGCGGACAGTTTGCGCTCCCACAGCAATGGTTATCGACGCAGTGGGTGCTCGTGCATTGGGTCCCAGACGTACAGTCGTGACCATTGCCGTAGGTGAAGGTCACACGCAGCGAGGGCCGATTGCCTGCCGTGCCGTGTTCCTTCGACGCGATCATCTTGATGTTGTAGCTACCGCCACCGCTGATCATCCAACCGTGATTCGTCGACGGCGAGTTCGCCCAGCCTTGAACGTCAGCCGCCAGCCCCGTGATGGTGAAAGACCCGTTCCCCGCGGGAACGTTGGCGCTCCCCGAAACGCTCGCATTGGGCGTCACCGACACACCGCCCGAGCCGGCTGCGCAGTAGCTGCCCGCCTTCGACCCAGTGCCGTTCCCTGTGCCTTCCGACCAGTCGCCAGAGTCGATCTTGTGGAGCGATAGCGTCGCGGCATGCTCGCAACCAGCGGGATTCTTGGTTGAACTGTTGCAGGCGTTCAGCGCCGTGAGAGTGAGGCGAGCATCGGTGACGGTTGAACCCGGAGGGACCGTGCCCCCGATGTCGAACTTGATGAGCCCGTCCACGGCGCCCCCACCCACGCAAAATATTGGGGCTGCACCATTCTGGCCGCCCATGTCGCCGCTAGCCATGGCGTCGTCAGCGACGTCCGGATAGTCCGTGATCGCCGCCTGTACGGAACCGATCGGTTCCTCGGGGAGGCTCTCAGAGGAGCAGCCCTGGCTAACGACAATCGAAACAGCAGCTAGGGCAATGAGGGTGATGAACCGTGACACGCCCGATTGTACCCAGAGGAGTTGTGGCTACTCAAACGACAAAGCCACTGTGGAAACTGGCGTTTCGTTGTCTCCAACCGTTTCGGTACTACCAATCCCGAGCTGGCCTGCGTCGTTCAAACCCCAGCAGCGCACGCCGTCGTCAGCTAGCAGCGCACAGAAGTGCGACAACCCCCCACCCAGTAGCTTTACGCTTCCGCCTAGTGGGACCGCGGGGATTTCAGTGAAAGGCTCGTCGTCGCCCCAGTCGGCTCCATCACCCAAACCGGTTTCCCCAACAGAACCGGAGCCCGAACAGCTCACCTCTCCTCCCGCCAACGCGCAGTTCGCCCAGCGTCCCATCACCCAATTCTGAATGTTGCTCACGTCGAGCAATCCCTTGCCGACAGCGCGGTCCTGGCTGTCGCCCAGCCCGAGCTGAGCGCGTTCATTTTTGCCCCAACAGCTGACTCGAGAAGCGTCCCAAGCACACGCCCGGTCTTGCCCCACGGCAAGGCCAACCGGCACCACCCCGGGCTCCAGTGGCGGCAGGCTATCAACGCGCTCGTCGTCACCGATGCTCTGGTCGCTGCCCGCAACGACGTCGCGCCCCCAGCAATGAAGACCGACTTGCGTCTCGGCACATGCAGCGTCCCCGCCCGCAACGACGAACTCAACCACCCCGCCGAGGGAGACCGCAGGTGACTCTGAAGCAAACTCATCATCGCCAAAGTTCACGGCCTCGGCGTTCCCGAGCTGGCCGTTCTCGCCGTGTCCCCAGCAGCGGACTTGGCCGCTGGTGAGGGTGGCGCACGTGTGGTTCCAGCCGGAGCTGATCGCCACTGCTCGGCCGCCAAGCGGCACCGGATCCAAGTCGGCTGGGCTGACGGTAGTCGGCTGCGTGCTTCCTCCGCCAAGCTCGCCGAGATCCGCCTTACCCCAGCACTTGACCGAACCATCACGAAGCAACGCGCAAGTCGTAGCCACGCCCGCGGTGAGTTGAGCCACCGGCGCCCCCACGTTGACCTTGGCGTCACTTCCCGCGACTTCGGTCTTTCCGAGCTCGGCCACTCCCGGCAGGCCAAGCTGCCCCGAGGCATTGCTACCCCAGCAGTAAACGTTGCCCGATTCCAACAGCAGGCACGAGTGCTCGGAACCGAGGGCAAAACCAGGCCGAGTGTCCAGCTCAGCGGGTGTTTCAGTCTCAGAACCCGAATCGCTCGAACAAGCAGCCAGGAACCAACTAAGCCCAATCAGCAAGACAGCCCGTCGCACCCAGAGAGTGTACACCCCGCCTGCGGCGGCCGGGCAAGCTACGACGCGCGTCACGACAAACGAAACACCAAACGGAACATCGCAGCCTGCGCGGCCTCCGGTCGCTCGGTCAACGATGGAAGCATCAGCAAGCCCTCTGAACTCTGCCAGGGGTAGAGATCCGCCGCACCGCCCTTGACACGAAAGTCAGCGCCCTCGACGCACCACTCACGGTACGCCAACACGTCAGTCAAACCGTACCCATTCGTTGCGTCTGCATTCCGTTCCGCGGGGAACTCATTCCAGCGTTCGACTTCAGGCAGGTCGTTGCCCCAGAAGAAGGCGGCGAGGTTGCCCCCTAGCGCGGCATACTCGAGTTCGCTGGCGGTTGGCAGAGCCAAACCTTGTAGGTTGAGTGACCGGAGCCCAGCAGCGTCCACGCTTGCGTAGCCCTCGTCGTCGTTGATTTGGAGCGGTAAAACCAACGCAGCAAGTTGAGCTTCCGTCAGCGGAGTCGGCGTAATACAGAAGTCACGCAATATCAGCTTTTGGGGGGGAGGAATACTGTCCAACACCTCCAGCCCCTCTTCCGAACCGATATCCTCAAGCTGCAGTTCGATTTCCCTGCGGCAACGCTCGTCGAGCCCCAAGCGCACCTCACCGCCACGCACGAAGTGCAACAGTAACGCGCTGGGAAGGTGTCTGAGTACGGCAACCGCGTGATGTGTCGCAGCCCCCGGGTTGCTGTAGCTCTCTATGGCTACGAGTTCAACCTCCGGTTGGTTGACAATACGTCCTTCCACATAGGTCTTCAGGCCCTTCGCGTCCATGCTTCGCTCACGTCGGCATGATGAGTTCAGCGTTTGGCACGAGCGCCTTCACCTCAGCCTCTCGACCTTTCAACTGCGGCGCGTATCGCAGGTTGATCCACTCCAACTTCGGCAGCTCCGCCAACACCCTCGGGGGTTCGGTAAACTTCGTCGCTGGAAGATAGAGCCGGCGGAGCTGCTTGAATTTGCTGAGCCACGCCGGAGGAGAATCGAACTCGATATTTACGAGGTGGAGCTCCTCAAGTTGAGTCAGTTCTCCAAGACTCGCAGGCACAACTTGCTCTCCACTCTTTACCATTCCAGGCTGGATCGTAAGGCGCTTCAGATGCTTCATGCTTCCGAGCTGGGTTGGAACACCCAATTCGTCGAGGTCAGACAAAGACAACGCTTCGAGCTGCATCTGGTAGAGGGAATCTGGCAGCAAGGTAAGTGGCATCTTCCCAAGTGAGAGCTCTTGGAGGGGCAGGTCACCGAGCCAGTTGGGCAGTTCACTCAACTTCAGCCAGTTCAGCTGCAAGCGCCTCAACTTCGACATCTGCTGGATCACTTCTGGTACCGTGGTGAAGCGACGGCAGCCGTACAGGTCGAGTTCCTTTAGCGACGACTGGGCGAACGACTTCGGCAGTGTCGTTAGAACGAGCTTGTTGATACCCATCAGAAACAAAGAAGCCAGCTCAGGCATCTCTGACAGGAAGTCTGGTAGCTCCTCGAGCGGGTCCTCCCCAAGCTTCAACCACTCGAGCCGTTCCAGCTTCCTAACGATACTGGGGACCTGGGAGAGCTTGTTGCCACTGTAGTCCAGACGCTTGAGCGGAAGCTCCGTCAACCACTCCGGAAGGTCTGCGAAGTTGTTCCCTGCGAGTAGCAAGCTCTCGAGCTTGGAGAGCTTCCTCACAGCCGCAGGGAAACGTTTTAGGTTCTGACCGGCGAGACTTAGTTCAGTGACCTTGTCCACGTTCGCGGACGCTTCCTTTAGACTACTTGCTTTCATGCTTCTTTCTAGCTTCCCGCAGCGGCACGTCGGGCGGCCGCTGCCGCACGCGTTTGAGCAGTGGTTGTACTACTATAGTCAGCCCGGTTGGACTCGGAGTTCCCCGGTCGGTGATCGATCACGAGGACGTCGTCGTCTTCGTCCGACGTGTACTCCACCCGCATGTTGTTACGCTCTGCAAAGCGCTCCAACTCGGCCGCACAGTTGGGGCACGAACGCTTCTGGCCGTGGATCCTAAGGTGCGTCCTGAAAGATTGGGGTTACCCTGACCCGTCGGATCGAGTTGCCTGCATATCTTGAACTCGCTGTGGCTTGCCCGGTACAACTCGCCGAAGGTCGCCCCCGCGGCGCTCCGACCTTGCAAGTAGGAATCTTGGTTGCCCGCCCGACCTGACCAACCGGAGTTGAAGTCAAGTCCGCCACCCGTCTGAGAGTTTGTTACGGGGACGCCATCGAGCCAAGCACGTGCGGTATGGACTAGACCAAAAGGGTCGATGTCCGTGATGGGGTTATTCCCATACGCAAATTCATTGAGCCCGGGCTTCATTCCCAGGGGATCAGGGCTCAGGTAGCGGCCGGCCTCGGGATCGTAGTAGCGGTGTCGGTTGTAGTGGAGCCCCGTCTCGGGATCGAACCACTGACCTTGAAAGCGGACTCCGAAGTCCGCGGCCGCGTCACCACGCAGCGACATCTCCCCGAAGGCAGTACGCTCGAACTCGAGAAGGACGTTGCCCGCGTCGTCTGTGACGAGGAGCGGCGTTCCAAACGGGTCATGAATGAGGTAGCGCCACTCTCCCTCACTCAGCACGCCTTCCGCGTCGCGCTGCGCCACATGCATGGCCCATGGCGTGTACCCCAGGTCCCCATACAGAAAAGTGCGCTCCTCACGCTCCGTCCCACCTGACGACTGGCGAAGCTCGTGCACCAAGAGGTCGCCGTCCCAGACATAGCGAGTCGTCGTCGCTTCGCGCCCGCCCCACGCGTTGTAGTGGTCGTGGACTTTGACCACGCGGCGACCCATTCCGTCGTACAAAAAGCTTGTGGTAGAGCCGTCGGGGGCAACTACTCGCGCAAGAGTCCCGTCTCCGTTCCACTCGTAGCTCCAGGTTTCCCGGGCAACGTCATCTTTCGCCCGCGAGCGCTCCGACACGCGGCTGTCTCCGTCGTGCTCCAGGCTCCAGTCTTGCAGTTCAACCAGCTTATTCCCTGCGGAATATTTCCGATGCTGAGTGACGGGGTAGACGTTACCCGTAGCGTCGTACTGAAAGGCTTCGCGAGCCGTATTGTTGACTGTCACATCCTTGAGCTGACGTCGGCCGTCGTACTCGAACGTGATCGCGGAATTATTGAGTGGATCGCCCATCAACGAGAGTTCGCCAGCCGCTGTATACTCGAATGTACGTATGAAGTTCGCCGACGCGGAGACACCCGGGGTCGCAGCCCTCTTCGGTTCTGGCCCCGAAACGCTCAGACTTCGCAGCTGATGGACGACGTCAAACGCCAGCTCAAGCTTACCGCCAGCGCCGAAGCGCCGCATCACCTCGCCAGCGGAGGCATCCAAGTCGTGGGCGACGTCAAGGCCATCATGCGCCTGCGAGTGGACACGAACTCCGCTGGCGTCCCGTCGCACCCGCGACCAACTCCCTAGAGAACTCGTCGTTCCCGTGCGGTTTCGGTAGCCGTCGTATTCGTGTCTGAGTGTGATCTCATCGCCGTCGACGCTTTGGTGCTCCGCGACGACGTTTCCCGCTGCGTCTCGCTCGAGGCGGCACTCGATCCGCGGAGCATGAACGGCTAGCGGGCGACCGCACGCGTCGTACTCAAACTCATGGACCAAACCGTCCGAGTATTCGCGCCGCACCAGCCGCCCCATGACGTCGTACTCAAAGTTGGTGACATCACCGCTGTTCAACGTTTGAGAGATCACCCTGCCGTGGGGGTCTCGCGAGTATTGGATTCGTCTTCCGTCGAAGAACGACTCAACCTCAGGACGTCCAGACAGGCTGAGCGCGGCACGAAAGACTTCCCCAGCCTCGTTCCATGCCTCTATGCAACGACCCTCTCGGTCATACCGGAAGCGTTGGACGTCACCACTTGGGTACCCAACGGCTACGAGTCGATCCTGGCCGCCGTATTCGAATCGATACCGGTGCTTGTTGGGAAGCTCCCACGTCGCAATCCGGCCACCAGAGTCATAAGTGTAGTTGTGGACACTTCCGTCGGCATCCGCAACACTGGTCTGACGCCCAAATGCCGAATACCCAGCGCGTACCGTCTCACCCCTAGCTCCGTGCACCACAAGAAGCCGTCCAAAAAAGTCGTACTCAAAGCGTCGCTCGACCCCGTTCTCCTGCCGGTGACGCACTACGTTGCCGTGCGCGTCGTACTCGGACTCAGTTCGTCCGCCGTTGGGCGTGTAACGGTGGGTGATTAGTCCGCGCGCATCTCGTTGAAAGCCCGTCCTATTTCCACACGGATCTATCGATGCGGCGATATTCCCCGCAGCGTCTCGCTCGTATTGCCAGACACCGCCGTCGGGCAGCGTTTCCTCAATGGGAAGCCCACGGCGATCGTAGGCTGTCTCCCACCGAGCTCCGTCCGGATTTACAATCGCAGTCACCCGACCGCGTTCGTCGTATTCGTAGCGTGTCGTTGCTCCGTCTGGCTCAGTGCGGGAGATTAGGTTCCGGCGTTCGTCGAACTCTCGGGTAGTCACCCCTCCGGAGGCCGAGGTCATCTCCGCACCGGCAGCCCCAACCTCGTAGCGATACACCTGAAGGGAATCGACCACCTCGACGTAGCCGTCCTGGCCGTAATCGATCTTCACATGATGCACACCCCTCGCCTTGGTCGTCCCGTCTGCCAAAAGCGTGGGCAATCCGTCAGCGAGACTGGGATCCGGCGATGAGCCGTAGTCACCCCAGCTTTCAAAACAACGTCGGTCGGGCAGATAGCGGTAGTGAAATATCAATCCGCTCGGTAGCCCATGCCGGGAGAGCAAATGACCGTCGGTATAGTCGAAGCGGGTTGTGTCTCCGTCCGCATTTGAGGTTTCCGTGAGTTCGGACTGAACGTAGCGATATCGAGTGAACGTGACCCAGCGTGAAGAACCGGCGTCGTACACGTCCAACGTAGAAATCTGACCCGTCGAATGTCGCCCAAAGCGGATTTGGCGCCCAACCGAGTCTAGAGCGGCAACCAGCAGCCCTTGTTCGTCGTGTTCGAGGCTGATGGCATTCCCATTGATGTCAACGACTCGCTCCAACACGTAGTCTTGATGGCTACCCAAGCGCCGAAAGAAGCGCCTGACACCGTCCATCGCGTCCACCACGACCGAGCCACCGTCTAACCAGACTCGCCAGCCGAGATCCGTCGTGACCGCTAGACCAGAATCTGGAGGAAACGCGCAGGCGACGATTCGATCCTCTCCAGCGTGGACGACCAGCGTCTTTTTGACCCGATGCAGCCTCCAAGCAAAGCTGTGGCTCCAGCCATACCCCAAGCCTCGATCCAGTCCCGCGCTTGTGCTGCTGTACTGGCGCTTGAAGACAAACGGCAACGGCCCGGGCAAGTATAGGTCCGTCACCGGAACGGTGAACACTCTCCCGGTAGACAACTCAATCGGGTCACCCGCGGCGGGATTATCCTCGTGGATATTACAGGCGGTACCGGCAGCACCGCCGCAGTTGCCGTCACCATTGGCATCGTCGTCCCCGTCGCCGGTGCCCGCGCCTTCTTCGCCGTTGCCGTTCTTCCCACCCTTGCCTCCGGCACCACCGCCATCGCCGCCGCCACCGGCGACGAATGCGCCCGGGTTCATACCCGGAGGAGCAGGAATGTTCGGTACTGGAGCGGTGCGTGCCATGGCTACACGATATCAGACGAGAGCTGGTGTTGACGTGTCGTTACGACGAGAAGTTCAGACCAGCCGCTGAAAACGAGCTTCAGTCCGGTAAGGCGAAAACTCATCATCCTCACGGAAGTACTCGCGGTAGCAGTCGTCCCCCTGGAGCGCGTTCTGCATGCGCTGGTACATCTCTTCAGTGTTGCCGAGCACCGCGGCACAACAGGCTAGCAAGTACTCCACGAAGTGATTGCCCGGGTGCATCGCGAGGGATTGTTCCAGGTCCGTGATGGCCTCGGCGTGGGCACCGACTTGAACCTTGCATAGGCCACGGTACTGGTATCCGGCGGGATTCGGATTCAACTCCAAGAGCCGATCGAAGTCGGGGATCGCATCTGCGAAGCGGCCATACGTGTCAGCGAGGAGCTTGCCTCTTAGGTGATAAGGCCCCGGGTGACCCTGGTGCAGTTCAATCGACGCGCTGTAGTCCCGCAACGCCTCGTCGTTCTGCCCGAGCGCCGCCTCGGCCATCCCGCGCTGGAAGTAGTACTGAGCCTGGTTGATCGGCGGCTCCATCTCGATCGCCTTCGAGTAGTCGGCACACGCTTCCGCGAGGCAACCCATGCGGTGATAGGCAAAGGCGCGCTGCGCGTAGGCGGTGATGTAGCGCTGACGAAAGTGGTCATCCAGTCTGATGATCTCGGAGAAGCGGTCCACGGCGCCCTGAGGATCGCCCTGCTCGAGGAGCGCTTCGCCCTCGGCGTAGAGCGCCTGTAGCTTGCCAAACAGACCTGGAACGCTGTGCATCGGACGGTCGTTCATTGGAGCTAGAGTACTCGGATCCCGACGCTGCCAGGAGCCTGTTGGAAGCCTGAAAAGGCGCGAAATCCGCCGCCTGCCTTGTGAAGCGAATCTGCGATTCGCTGAGCAAAATCAACTCGCCCGCCCCTAAGGGTGTGGTTCGGCGGGCTCGCCATCCCACATCTGAACTGCTAGCAACGGGCGGATGAAAGCCGTCGTTTTGGGTGCAGGGCGTATGGGCAGGGCCGCAGCGTGGGATCTGGCGCGGCAACCGGGAATGACCACGGTCAAGCTGGTAGATCGCGATGCGAACCTGCTGACCCGCGCGGGCAAGGAACTGGAAGCGCTGCTCAGCGACGGCCAGAAGTCAGGCCGCGCCGCGCGCATCGAAGGGCAGACCTTCGATCTGGATCAGGTGGGACCGCAGGGAAGCGAACTGGTACCAGTGATCGAGGGAGCATCAGTCGTGCTGTCCTCCGCGGACTATCGCTTCAACGAGGCGGTGACTCGTGCGTGTATCCTGGCTGGCGCTCACATGTGCGACCTCGGCGGAAACCTGTTCGTGGTCGAGCGCCAGATGGCCATGAGCCAGGAGGCAGAGCAGGCCGGGATCTGCGTCGTACCGGATACTGGCTTGGCGCCGGGCATGGCCTGCCTGTTTGGGGCGTTGGGGGTGGAACACTTCGACGCGGTGGAGACCCTGCGTTTGCGCGTCGGCGGCTTGCCTGCACATCCAAAGCCGCCTCTGAACTACAAGCTGGTGTTCTCCGTGCGCGGCCTGACCAACGAATACCTGGAGCCCGCCGAGGTGCTGCGCGACGGCAAGCTGGAGCGCGTACCGTCTCTGGTCGATGTGGAGAGCCTGAGCTTTCCCGAGCCGTTCGGTGAGCTCGAAGCCTTCAACACGTCGGGGGGCTGCTCCACACTGCCGAAGACCCTGCGAGGTAAGGTCCGCAACTTGAACTACAAGACGATTCGCTACCCGGGGCACTGCGCGGCCTTTGCGGGCATGCAGTCGATTGGTCTGTTCACCGAAGAGCCAGTGAACGGCGTCGAGCCCCGCAAGTTCGTCGAAGACATGCTCGAGCGCCACCTCATGGACGACGACACTGACGTGGTGCTGGTGCGCGTGACGGTGGAAGGACTGAAGGACGGTGAGCGGCGTCGCCTGGTGTACGAGGTGATCGACCACCACAACTCGGAGACGGGTCACAGCGCGATGGCGCGCACGACGGCTTATCCAGCCGCTGCGATCGCCTACATGCTCGCCGCCGGAGCAATCGAGAAGCGCGGCGTCCTCCCCGGCGAGCTGTGTGTGCCTCTGGGTCCGTTCCTGAGCGCGGTGCGGGCCCGGGGCATCGAGGTCAAGGAGCGCTGGGAGTGAGTCCTCTGCTGACGCGGCTTGGTCCGGTCACTCTCGGCTGCTGCATGCTGGGGTGTGCTGCGGCGGGGGGCGGGAGGCCTCTGGAGGCACCTGAGGCTCCTCCCCCCCAAACTGCTCAGAGCCCGGAAAAAATCGCCGCGGAACCTGCAGGCGTTGCAGACTCTGCGCCGCAAACGCCGGCGCCAGAGCAGCAGCTGACGACCCCTGCCTGGCAAGCCATTTGCCCCACGGAAATGGCCTTGGTGACCCGGGTCAAAGCAGCCTACTGCGTGGACCGCTGGGAGGGCACGCTGGACCGCGTGACGAAGTCGGGTCGCACTGCGTGGCCTCACAACGAGGAGATCGACGGACACGAGCGGGAGTTCGTCGCCGTGAGTGCGAAAGGCCGACGCCCGCAAGGCTACATCAGCGGTGAACAGGCAGCGCTGGTGTGCGCAGCAGCGGGCAAGCGGCTCTGTTCGGCCGACGAGTGGGTCACCGCCTGCCGCGGCCCTCAGCTGACGCGTTATCCGTACGGCAACACTCGCAAGGCCAATGTCTGCAACGATCGCTTCAAGGTGCTGGACAACCACCCGGTGCCGCGACTGTGGAAGAAAGCACCGACCAGCGACGACTCGATCAAGATGTGGCACCCGTCGTTCATGAACGACAAGCGGCTATTGCTCTTCGATCACACCACGGTGGACACCGGCAGCATGGAAGGCTGCACCAACGACTACGGCGTCTACGACATGGTCGGGAACCTACACGAGTGGGTCGCCGATGCCGAAGGCACGTTCCGTGGAGGCTTCTTCATGGACACCTTCCAGAACGGTCAAGGTTGCGACTATCGCACCACGGGTCACGGCTTCGAGTACCACGACTACTCGACCGGCTTTCGCTGTTGCGGTGACGTGCAGTGGCAGCAGCTTGGTGCCAAGCCTAGCGGCGCAGCGCCTTGACCCAGTTTTCGAACGTGCCCCGCTCTTGCCCGCCTGGCGCGCGCCGCATCCAGTAGGCGCCGGCCTTGCCAGCACCGGCTTCGCACAGCGCGTTTTTGGCGAAGGCATCCAGCGCACTCTCGAGGCCACTTTGATCGCGCACGGCCTTGGATAGCTCGGCGATCACCTCGGGCATCGGCTTGCAGTGGGGCGCTGCGTCGGGCAGGTAAATGGGCTCCGGGGAGCTGCAACAGGCGTCCCGCAAGGTGGCGTAGCTCGCCATCTCGTACCAGCCAAGGCGAGCCACCAGGCGCATGACCTGGGTGGTCTTGCCGCCTGCGCCGACGATGATGCGCTTCTTCAGTTCGAGGGCGCCCTTGCGCGGATCGCGCTCTTCACACATGAAGCTCATGTTCGGAGGCTTGCGGAACGTATCCGCGGGGAGCCACTGCTGGACGCAGGCGCTCACGTCGCCGGCCGCCACTGGCTCCGATTTCGGTTCGGCTTTGGGCTCCGGTTCGGCTTTGGGCTCCGGTTCGGCCTTGGGCTCCGGTTCAGCTTTGGGCTCCGGTTCGGCGGTAGCGCTGGGCTGCGGCGCGGTCTCGGCCGAGGCGGATGCCGCTGCAGGCTCCGCGCTAGCGACTGCCTCGGCGCTGGGCGCGGGCACAGCGCTCTGAGCGACGAGCTTTGCCGAGCTCGTGGTGGCCGCGGCCACGGGGCCCGTAACGGGTTTCCGCATGAAAACAAACCAGGCAGCAACCAGTGCGGCCGCTAGCGCCGCCAAGCCGCCGACCATGACGATCCAGCGCCCAGCTCCGCCACCGGACTGAGGCGGGGCCTGGCTCACGATGCTACCAAGGCTGGGCGAGGCCGCGACCCCCTGGCCCGCAACTCCCTGAGCCACGACGCTCGGGTGTGCGGGCGCTGTGGCGGCAAGCTCGAGCGGCGACGAGCTCGTTACGGAGGGCACCGGAGGTGCGGAAACGCTCGACCCGGGCTCTGCGAAGGGAGACATCGCCAAGGGCTGCGTCGCACCAAAACCTTTGGGCGCCGACGCGGAGGCGGCGGATGGCGGCGGCACTGGAGGCGCCGCTGCACTTGGAGGCGGGAGCGGCGGCGGCGGAGGCGCCACGACAGCCGCGGAAGGCGGGGGCGGAGGCGGCGGTGCCGCGACGGCTGGAGCAGCCGGCGGCGGAGGAGCCACAGCCGGAGGTACTGGGGGAGCGATGGCTGGAGCCGGCGCTGGTGGCGCTGAACTCAGGGGGCGCGGCGGAACCGATGGCGGCGCCAGCTTGCGCACCGGCGGCGGAAAGCTACTCGGAGCAGCGGGCGGCTGACTCGCCGGCAGGCGGTTGGTGGCGTCCGGATCGGGCCGCATCACACGCAAGCGCGATGGGTCCGACATCACCTGGGTCTCGTCGTCGTCCAGTTCTGCGTCGTCGTGAGGCATCCAATCCGCGGCGTCCGCGGTTGGCATCTGGGCCAGCAGAGTGCTCAAATCCGCACGGATTGTCTGGTCGTCTGCGCCTTCGCTGAAATCGGGCAGCTCGCGCGCGGCAGGTTTCGGGGCCGGCTTGGCGCCATCGGGCATGACCAGCGTGCCCCCGAGCTTGCGCTTGGCCGCGTCAGGTCGTGGAGCCGGGCTTTTCCCTGAGGAAGCCGGCTTCGCCGAGGACTTCGCCGGTTCGGGAACCTTGGGAGACTCCAAGGTGGCGCCACGCGCAGAAGGCCGCACTGAGGTCGGAGCCACTGAGGTCGGAGGCGCGGCGGGCGACGGCGCAGCAGGCGGGACAGCAGGCTTGAGCGAGCCAAGGCCGATCTGCGTCACACCGCTGCCCCGACCACGACTCACGGCGGGGGGCCGCGGGCGAGCCGAGGTGCGCATCGTGCCCTGCGCGCGCGCGCTGGGTGCGATCCCCGGAGAGGTCATCATCGGAGGCCGCACGGAGTCTGGGCGCCGCGCTGGTGGAGCCGCGGGGTCATAGACCGGGCTCTCCTGGGTAGCTGCGTCGGACGGCATGCGAGGCCGCGCTGGCGGCGGGGCTGGCAGCGACGGCGATTTCCCCGGGGCAACAGGCGCAGCGACACCGGCGCCCGCTCGCTCGGTCGAGGCGCTGGCCAGGCTGTCTGCAACGGAGGGCGCGGGACGCCGGAACGCCGCGCTGGGTGCCATCTGCTCCGTGAGCTTCCCGCCGAGCGGATTGACGGAAGTATCTCCGCCCGCCTCTTGAGCCGCGAGCCACTGCTCCAGTGCGGCGCGCAGCGGCTCCGCGCTGGCGACGCGCTGGACGCGCGCCGTGGCAAGGCCCTGAAACAGGATCGTTCTGAGCTGCTGGTCTTCGATGCCCGCCAGATACAGCTCGTCGGGCGCACCGATGCCGGAACGCGTGGGGGGCTCACCAACCAGCGTGTAGTAGAGGCACGCGGCGAGCGCCCAGGCGTCATCTCGCGCCGAGGGACCGCCGCCCGCGTTGCGCTCGGGACAGCGAAACGCTGAAGCGCCGCGACGACCGGGACGAAATGCCAGCCGCGCGCGCTTGCCCAGCAAGACGGTTTGGGGCGTGACGGAGCCGTGGACGGCGTTGCTCCGATGCAGGTGGGCGAGCGTCGCTGCGACGGGCAGAATCAAGCGAACGCCCTCGACCCCGGGGCGCGACCCACGCTCGCTCACGACATCACTCAGGGTCGCACCACTGGCTGGCTCACACGCCGCCAAATGATCGCCACCAAGGCGCACGACTTCGACCAGCTCGAACAGGTCCGGACCGTGAAAACCGACGACGCTATCCAGTGCGTCTGCCTCACGATCGTCGATGCGATACAGCACGACTGGGGAGTTCGTTCTCAGATCGGTGGCCTGAAACGCGTTCTCCGCTTCATCGACCCCGTCGATTCGGTAACGCGCAACCAGCACCACTCCTGGCTTGATTGCCTCGGCGGTCACGGTGGCGGGAGCCTACATCGCCGAAGCGCCGAGTCACCCGCGAATTGAGGGCCAATCTGTCACTCTGCCCGGGCTCAGCTGGAGCTTTCCGCCAAGCTGACAAACCGATCGTCTCGCCGGGACGGTGTAGGTCTCGAGACCGAGACGCCCCCGAGACGGGAATCCTGCGTAGAGCCGAGGACTTTCGCTGGCTTCGGAGGAGCCTTGCCGAACAACGTGCTTGGTGGCACACGCTTCGCATCGTCAGGTGCGGCGCAGTACACCTCGCGTCCGCCTCCATCGCCGAGCCGACGTGCGCCGCCAGGAACTCACGATGCCGCTCTCCCCCGCCCGATTCGATCGCGTGATCAAGTGGGTCAGCTTGGGCGCCATCCCGGTCCTCTTGCTGATCGGCTACGTCGCGCGGAGTCGCCCGCAGGATCCGGAAGTCCCCGCGCAGGCGCCGAGCACTCAAACCGAAGTCTCGGCTAGCAGCGCGGGCGACGGACCCGCGGCTTCACCGCTCGATGAGTCGTGGCCACCCAAGCAGGCCAAGCCACAGCCGAAGGCGCCGGAGCACGCCGCGGTCGACTTGCCGACGGCGACTCCAGCGACCCCGACGGGCCACGGGTCGATCAAGCATCGGCCAAGCGGGCCCTGCGGCGGGCTCGTGGTGCGTGCGATCACCCACGACGACGAAGACCCAACCACCAGTGTGGCCGTGGACTATGATAGCCCTGCGGAAATCAAACATGTCGGCGAGACGGTCGGAGGGTACCGCGTCAGCCGCATCGAGTGGGACCGCGTGACGTTCTCCAGCGGCGGCGGCGTGTGCTCCATCGCCATCAACCCGGGGGTGCGCGAGTCCCAAGCCGGTTCCAAAGGCGGCGCGCTCGAACTGGCCGAGGGGGGGGAGAACAGCCGTCCGGCACCTGAGCCCGACGCGCCAGCGCAGGGAGTTACGGGCGGTGGGGTGCCCCTGGAGATCGCGGAAGGTATCCGCGTGGATTCGCCACTGAGCGCAACCCTCGAAGGCTTCACCGTGAAGGCGCTGAAGAGCCGCGGCAAGAAGCTACTCAAAGGCGTCGAGCTCAGCGACGCCGAAGACAGCGACGGCCACAAAGGCGTCAAGCTCTCCAAGATCAAGCGCGAGAGCTTGCTCGAGCGCCTGCGCTTCCTCGACGGCGACATCCTGCTCAGCATCGATGACCAGCCGATCACGAGCAAGGAACGCCTCCTCGAGTGGCTCGAAGCTTGGCTCTTGGAGGAGCCCACGGAGGCTCACACCTATCGCGTGGTGGTCGTGCGGGACGGCGAAGTTGAGGGCACTCGCGAGCGCGTGACGCTGGAGCTCTCTCAAGGCTTGATCGTCGGCAAGTTGCTATTCGACGGGGCTAGTTCCTCGGGGTAACGCAACGCGCTCACGGCAGCGGGCACAAAAGCGCCGCCCCCGCGTCCCCGACGGCTCAGCGTGGGAAAGCGGGGGCGACTGGTTGTTGGTACCTCAGGCGGTCACATGGCACGCTTCTTCAACGCGTCCTCGAGCAGCTGCGGAACCTCCGCGTAGCGATCGAGGTGCATGCTGAAGCTGCCACGTCCCTGACTGAGCGAGCGCAGGTTGCCGGCGTAGCCGAAGAGCTCCGCGAGGGGTGCAACCGCTGTCACGCAGCGCACGCCGCTGCGTTCACCCAGCTCGAGCACCTGACCGCGGCGGCGACTGAGGTCACCGATCACGTCTCCCAGATGGCTGGCAGGCGCCAGCACTTCGAGGTGCATGAGCGGTTCGCGCAGCACGGGTGCCGCGAGACTTGCTGCCTCACGAAACGCCTTCTGTGCTGCCATGCGGAAAGCAAAGTCGTTCGAGTCGTTGCTATGGCTCGAGCCATCGACGAGCGCCACGCGAGCGTCCTCGATCGGGTAGCCAAGCAATGGTCCGGACGTCATCGCTGCTTCCACACCAGCACGCACCGCGGGGATGTACTGGCTCGGAACGACGCCGCCCCGGGTCTGGTCCTCGAACTCGAGACCAGAGCCTGGGCTGGCGGGTCCGACTACCAGCACGACGTGAGCGTACTGACCAGGGCCGCCGGTCTGTTTGGAGAGCTTGAACTCATGACGCACCTCCCGAGTGAGGGCTTCGCGGTAGGCCACGCGAGGCGAACCCACTTTGACTTCCGTACGGTATCGTTCACGAAGCCGCTCGACAGCGACCTCGATGTGTAGCTCGCCGCTGCCAGCGAGCAGGGTTTGACCCGTCTCCGGATCGGTCTCGACACGCAAGGCGGGGTCCTCCGCCGTGAGTCGCGCCAGCGCCACGCCGAGACGCTCGACATCGCTTCGCTGCTTGGGTGACAGTGCGACGCGCACGACCGGCTCCGGCAGCACCGGCCGGGGCAACGCGATGGGAGACTCGAGGCTGGAGATGGTATCCCCAGACGCGAGATCCAAGCCGCCAACTCCGATGATGTCGCCTGCATAGGCGACTTCAATCGGCGTCTGGCGGTCGGCGAACACGCGCACCAAGCGGCCCACGCGAGCGCCTCGAGGCGCCCGAGACGTCCAAACCTTGTCGCTGGTTTGAAGCCGCCCGGCGTAGAGTCGAACCAGCGCAAGCTGACCAAACCCGTCGTGAAGCTTCTTCAGCACCAGCCCCGCCAGAGGCTCCTCGTCACTGCG
Source organism: Polyangiaceae bacterium (assembly GCA_041389805.1). Lineage (GTDB taxonomy): Bacteria > Myxococcota_A > Polyangia > Polyangiales > Polyangiaceae > JAHBVY01. The sequence continues at coordinate 269,846 of JAWKRD010000001.1, forward strand.
CTCGCGGCTGGCGCTCGCACCGCTCGAGGGCTCGGAACCCGTCAGTGCCGGACGTGCGTCTGGCGCTGGCAGGAAGTCGACGACGGCATCCAAGAGCTGGGGCACGCCCAGGTTCTTGTACGCCGCGCCTCCGAGCACCGGAACGACGCGCCCCGCGAGCGTCGCCTCACGCAACGCACGCCGGAGCACCTCACCCGGCACTCGTGTTTCCTCGAGGTATAGGCGCGCGACTTCGTCGTCGAGGTCCGCCAGCGTCTCGATGGCACGCTCACGATGGATGCTGGGCGGTCCCTGTGGTGGCCCCAACGGCCGATCGAACCACACGTCGTCCAACACATCATGAAGCGCCCAGATCCCATCAGGGAGCAGCTCGGGCCTGGTTACGACGACGCAGCGCACGCCGAAGCGCGCTTCCAGTTCACTCACGCTACGTTCGAAGTCTGCACCCACGCGATCCAGCTTGTTGACGAAGCACACTCGCGGCAGCTGATAGCGATCGGCCTGGCGCCACACGCTCTCGGTCTGCGGTTCCACGCCCGCCACCGCGTCGAGCACGACCACCGCGGAGTCGAGCACCCGCAGGCTAAGCTCCACCTCGGCGCCGAAATCGACGTGCCCCGGTGTGTCCACGAGCTGCAAGCGATGCCCACGCCACTCGCAGGTAACGCTGGCGGCGTCGATGGTGATGCCCTTCTTGCGCTCCAGCGGGTCAGAGTCCGTGACGGTGTTTCCGTCGTGAACCTCACCCACGCGGTGCAACAGCCCGGTGTGGTACAAGATGCGCTCAGTCAGCGTCGTCTTGCCCGCGTCCACGTGAGCGACGATGCCAAAGTTGCGAGTCCTCGAGACTCTGTCTCGGGTGAGGCGGGTCGTAGTATCAGTGTTCGTCCTTTGTTTGATGCGAGTCATAACGAGACTCCATTTCTTCAAATTCCACAGAGAAATATTTACGGAGGACAAAGCTTCGCCTCACAGCAGCGTTTCAAGCGCTGTCAAAGGCGGGCTCGCGTTGCGCTAGTCAGCGCTGCCCTGAGTCCTCAAGGCGCAATGCCGCGCGGCATGGGCTTTCGCGTCGCAGTCATTTGCGTCGCGACCGGCGCGAGGTCGCGCATCGAGCGCTAACCAGCGAAGATCACGAACAATTTCGCAAAATCGTGAACTCAGAAAACCGCAGGCGCGCGGTTACAGCGATACGGGCCACACGCAGAGGCTGGCGTAGCTCGGACGGCGGCTGAGAGTCAGGCCAGGGAGCACGCGCAGCCCTCCAACAGACGCACGCAGCTCTGCCGAACCACGCAGGTGGCTGGCGACGCTGAACCCCCGCGGCGACATGCGACGCGGCGACATGCGACGCGGCGACATGCGACGCGGCGACATGCAGCAGTGGGTCGTTGGGAAGTGGGCCATGGTCTTGCCTTGGTGTTGCGGCGCGCAGAGCAGCGCACCGCCGCGGAGTCTGGAGCAAACCAGAACTCCGCGCAAGGGGGTGGCTGGAGAATTGGACGCACTCGTCGAGCTCGCACTGCCGCGCGACTCAGAACAAGAACGTGCTGCGCCCCTGGACCAGTACGCTGCGCGCAGCCTGGCCGTTCTCGTCGTAGAACGCATCCCCAGGGAACAGGATGGCGCTCTCCAAGTCGAAGTAGAAGTGCTCTTCGTACTTCCACTGGAAGCGACCATCGAGCTCGACACCGTAGAAATTGCCGGGCTTACCGCCGTTGTAGTTCACCAGATCATCTTCGATGGCGACACCATCGCGGAAACGCAGCGACTGAATCGGGTCCACGAGGCCATCCGGTGCCCACGCCATCAAGACACCTCCGCGGAACAGCAGGTTGTCCTTCGGCTTCACATCGAACTGGGGGAAGATCGCGAGCGCGTTCGTGAAGGAGCCCTCGGTGTCGGTGCGCTCGCTGGGGAACGTGGCCGCGCCCAGTCGCTGCAGCAGCTCGACTCCTGCCGCTGCCGTCCGCGCGCTCTCGAAAGCCAGGATGCGCTCGAACATCAAGAGGCCAACGTTCGTATCCTCGGAGAACAACATCTGGGTGAGATCGGTGCCGGGGTTCGGGTCACGATCGCCCGAGGCGTAATCAAACTCGAGGTAGGCGGTCCAACTGGGCTCATCCCAGCGAGCAACGGCGCGGCCACCCCACTGGCTCACTCGCTGGCGGATGATCGGATCGCTGTTGATCAGCGCCAGCGCTTCGCTGACCTCACGGGTGCGGCCGAGGATGCCATTGCCCTCGAGGCCAATCGTGAACTTGTCGACGTTGTAGATGGTGCGCAGACCGAGCACGTTGACGTTGGTGTCGTACTCGCTGCTCCAGCGATGAGCGTAGTTGGCTTGAACCTCGAGGGACTGACGCTGAGTTGGCTCCGGGCGCAGCATGCGCACCACGAAACCCAAGCTGTGGTAGTCGTCACCGAAGAGCTGCGGGTCGTGACCCACGACGCGATCGTAGAACGTGATGAAGAACAGTCCGCGGTCGCGGCTGCGATCGCGTTGATCCTCGGGCTTGAAGCCTTCGAGAGGCTTCGTCGCGAAGAGCACACGATCGGTGTAGTCGCCACGGTTGGCGTAGCCGAAGCGATTCGCGAAGCTGCGACCGCTGTTCACGAGCACGTTGGCTCCGTCACTCGTTGGCTGACGCCCGATGCGCAACAGACCGATGGGCAGGTTCAGCTCACCGTAGAGGTGGCGCACGAAGATGGCGTCGTTGGGGACGAGGACGTAACCATAGTTGTCCGGATCGAGTTGATCGTCTCCCCCGCGGAAACCAACGCCGACCTTGGCGTTGTTGGGGTTGGAGGCGGCGACCGTGGAGCCGGTGACCGTCGAGGGACTACCGCCGAACGTGCCGTTGTCACCCCACAGCGTGCCATCGAGCACGTCCATGGAGAGCACGAAGCGAACCTTCTCCTTGTAATCGACGCTCGTGTCGAGGCGGCCCCGGTGCTCTACCCACGACGCACGGCGGTTCTTCACGCCGTTGAGATCGACGGGGTTCATGTAGAGCCCGACCGCGCGGTACTCAGCACCGAGCTTCAGACCATAGTCACCGAACTCGGTGCGCTCCTGGTCCTCGCGTGGATCCGGATCCGACCATGGCTCAGTCGCATGCGCAGCTCCCGACCACGTGCACGCCGCGACCACCAACCCCGCGAAAAGTCTGCCCATCGTGAGCGACGGTACTTGAACTGCTGGTTTCGTTGAAGCTGCAACGGCCGCCGGTTCGAAGTTTTTGTCACCAGGTGTCACCCGACGCTCCTCTCCCCCAAAATCCGGGCATCGAACTCTGTCGATTCCAGCTAGATTTGGCTGGAATCGGATTCAACTCCGCGCTCATGGGCGATACCCAGCGCGAACGTCGGCGACGCGCTGACGACGAGAGTCGATCGATGAAGCCGCGACGACGCACTGCGCTGACAAGCCGGGAGACGAGTGGGTCGTGGCTCGACAAGTAGGCTATAGGAGACTGCGAAAGCCGCTGTGATCCGTGATGAGTTCCTCTGAATCCGCACCCGCCTCGACGAACGAGGCCGAAGACGCGCCAGCGGCGCGCGGCTTTCAGAGCACCAAGAAGCCTTGGTGGCGCACGGCGCTGCCGTTCGTATTGGCCCTGCTGCTGCTGATCTGGGTGTTGCACCGCTCCGGCTGGCAAGAGCTCAAGGGTGCGCTGGGACAGACGAATTTTCTCGTCTTCTTCCTGTTCTCTTTCTCGCTGCAGGTCCTGAGTCTGCTGGCAGACAGCTACGCCACGACCTACGTCTACCGTCAGACGGTGTGCCCCATTCGTTTCCGCGAGATGGTGGTTATCCGCGGGGCAAGCTACCTCCCGTCGATGCTCAACCACAACTTGGGGCAAGCCTGGCTGACCTACGTGATCTCCAAGCGCTACTCAGCGCCCCTGTGGCGCGTAGCGGGTGCCACCCTGCTCGTCTACGGAACGAACCTGGCAGGGCTCTTGTTGTTGTGCGCCCTCGCGTTGCCTTTCAACGGGGCTCGCGTGCCTTGGCTTGGGCCGGTCGTCGCCATCGCGACACTGGGCGGGTTGGTCTATTTCGCCCTCTTGAAGTGGGGGGCGCGCTTGCTCTCCCGCTGGCAAGCCACGGCGCCACTGGTCGAGATCGGCGTCTCCGGGCACCTCAAAGCCATTGCCGTGCGGATACCTCACGTCGCCGCGCTGTTCCTCAGCACGTGGCTCGTGTTCTGGTTCTTCGGCGTGTGGATCCCTCCGGGGGCCGCCCTGGCGTATGTACCGGTGCTGATGATGGTGGCCGCGATGCCCCTCACACCTGGCGCCATCGGCACCCGGGACGCCGTAGCGCTGGGACTGCTGGCTGAGTTTGCGACGGGAGCGCACGGCGTGTCGGCGATCGCCGCCACGACGTTGAGCTGGTTCGTGATGCTCAACATCGGCGCGGCGATCATCTCACCCGCCTTGATGCGCCGCGCGACCCAGCTCATGGAAGCCTCCGCCCCGTCGAAGTAGGGCCGCTCCAGGCCGCTCGGTTTGGGGGTGAGGGCTAGGATCCGCATGACACGATGTGGCTCAACTCCCGGCACAGCTCAGCGTCGCTTCCGCTACTTAACACGCCCTTTTGGCGCTTCGCTGACACGGGCACAGTGATTGCTTTTCCACGCCGTGAAAGCTTGGAGTGAGTCATGAAGCGTCTATTCATTCTCGTATCGTCAGCGTGTTTGGCCATCGCCTGTGGCGGCAGTTCATTCAGTGGGGGAGAGGGCGGCACCGGCGGTGACGCCGGCAGCGGCGCGCAGGGTGGCAGCGGAGCCGGTGGCAGCGGAGCCCAGGGGGGCAGCGGAGCTGGTGGCAGCGGCGCGGTGGGCGGCAGCGGCGCCTCTGGTGGCAGCGGAGCGGTGGGCGGCAGCGGAGCTACTGGGGGTAGCGGTGGCGTTCCGAATGAGTGCCGCGTGGAAACTCAGCGACCAGGGCCGTATCCGGTCACCTTCGTATTCACGAACTCGGATCCTGGCTATCCGGTCTACATTCAGGAGGATTGCAGCCTGAACTACTCACTCTCGTCTTGCAGCGACGGCTACGTGGACTCCCTGAGTCGCTCCGGGGACTGCACCGCGTCGTGCGACAACTATCAGGGCTGCATCGCCTGCGGCGCCTGCCCCTGGAGTCGCGTCGAGGTGACGGCCAACGACTCGCTGGAGGACACCTGGGCAGGTAACGTGTACACCTTCTCCAATGCGCCGGACGGCTGCACCTGCCATGACGTCCACAGCGCTCCCGCAGGGAAATACCGCATCAGCGTCCCGCTGTATGCCACTCCGGATCCGAACACCGACGATGGACCCGTGTACGTCGTCACTCAGGAGTTCGACCTGCCTGCCACCAACGACGTCGTGTTCGTCGACGTGACGCTCCCGCTGGGCGGCGGGGCTGAGTAGCCTCACTCACTCTGCGATCTCGAAGCGCAGCACGTGGGCGCCTTGAAGCGCGGCGTGAGTGACGAACGGGCCCTCGATGGGAGCGCCGTCGAGGGTCACTCCGGTGATCTGGCCTTGCCGTGGGTCGCGGCTCGCCTCCACCGTGAGGTCGCCCTGGGGACGATGCAGCACCACCTTCTGGAAGCGCGGAGCACCGACGATGTAGCGATCGGTGCCGCTCACTGGGTAGAGGCCGACGCTGGCAAAGAGCAGCCAGGATGACAGCGTTCCTGCGTCGTCGTTGCCCGCGAGGCCGTCGGGACCGGTGCCGTACATCTCATCGATGACCCAGTGGACGAAGTCTCGGGTCGATGTGCGGTCGCCCCAGGCAGCGAACAGCCACGGCGCCAGGATATTGGGCTCATTGCCGTGCCAGTAGTAGTTGCGCACCCCGAGCACTGCTGTTTCCTCACGGCTACTATCGAAGAACTCCTGCAAGCGAGCCCGGGCAGCTTCCTCGCCTCCGAGCTGCTCCGCGAGGCCCGCGGGGTCGTGGCCGATCATCCACAGGTACTGCCAAGCGTTGCCTTCGGTGTACATGTCCGCTTGGACCGTGGGCAGGCTCATCGGCGCCCAGCTGCCGTCGCTGGCCTTGCCGCGGAAGAAGCCGCTGTCGCCGTCGTAGAGCGTGCGCCAGCTGTCGGCGCGAGCGGAGAAGGTAGCGGCATCCTCCGTCTCGCCCATTTGTTCGGCCCAGTTTCCAAGCGCCGCGTCCGCTGTGGCGTACTCCTGAGTGCGCGACACGGAGCCGCTGCTCATGTCTGACGGAACGTAGCCATATTGCATGTACGGTTCGATGCTGCCGCGCCCACCCATCGTCCCCGGTTGTTTCCCCACGGCAGAGACTCGAGACAGCGCGTAGGCCTTCGCTTGATCGAACTCCACGCCCTTGAGCGCGCTCTCGGCTAGGACGATTTCACCCGGGGAGCCGATCATGCTGTGAACGTCGCCGTTCGCAAGCGCCCAGCGCGGGATGGCGCCACCTTGCTCCCCAAGGCGGACCAGGGAGCGCGCGAAGAGCCCCGCCTCAGGTCGCTCCGCGAGCATGAACCAGGGGTGAAACGTGCGATACGTGTCCCACAGCGAGAAGTCGCTGTAGTGCTCTTCAGTCGGCTGAATGACTGGGCCGAGGGGCTCAGTCTCTGTGGCTACGCCCCGCGCTCGGCCATCCACGTCGCTCATCAGGCTCGGCATCATGAACGTGTGATACACGCTCGTGGCCAGCGTCTCGGTATCAGTCGCGTCCGCGGTGTAGACCTCGAGCTCATCGAAAATTGGCTGCCAGGCAGCAACGGCGCGAGCGCGCACGGCGTCGAAGTCGAAGTCGGGTAGCTCAGCCTGGAGGTTCTTGCTGGCTCCTTCAGCGTCGACGAAGCTCATCGCCACGCGCAGGGACACCTCACGTGTGCCAGCAGGGAATCTCACCCAGCCGCCGACGTCGATGCCCGAAGCAGTGGCCTCTGCCGGGTGCATGCCGGCTTCGTCCCAGACACCGAACTCGCTCGGCGCGACATCGAATACGCCGTCCATGAAGACCTCGAAGCCACCGAAGCGGTCGCTCAGATCACCCAGGTTATGCATCCGCGCGGTAATGTTCGAGCCGTTGAGCTGAACGTCGCCGCCGCCGCTCTTGCCGTCTCCCACGGTGTGCTCTGCGTCGAGCAACACGACGGTATCACCCGCTTCAGGAAAGCTGAAGCGAAACAGCGCCGCGCGGCGGGTAGAGGTGATCTCGACCTTTCGCCCGCCTTCGAGATCAACTGAGTAGTAACCCAGCTGTGCAACCTCTCCCGAATACCCGCTTGCGTAGCCTGCCTCCGACCTGACGTCGGCGCTGAGCGCCGCGCCACTACTGAGCACCAATGGCATCAAGCCGAAGGTCCCGTAGTCCGACACGCCTGTGCCGTAGGCGTGGGTCAAGCTGAAGGCCTCGATGAACGGATCACCGTAGTGGTAGCCCGCGCAGTGGTAGAAACCGAGGCCGTCAAAGCCAGCGGTGTTCGTGTCGGGGCCGGCGTGGATCATCGCGAACGGCAGCGCCGGCCCCGGATACGCCGAACCAACGCCAAAACCGACTCCACCGGTTCCGATCATCGGGTTCACCGCGGAAACGAGGTCGGCTCTCGGAGGCAGCTCTGTCTCACCACCATCTCCGCCAGCGTCCACACCGGGACTCTCCTCGGTTGGCGCATCCTCCCCACAGGCGACCAAACCTCCGCTCAGGGCCAGCACCGAAAGCAACGCCGAAAGACCGTGTAACCGCCTCACTGCGGCAGCATACCAAACGGCCGTTCGACGAGCACTAAGCCTGATTCAACGGCTCAATCGAGCTGGCCAGGGGTCCAGTCCAGGGCCTGAGTCAGCGCAGCCAAAAACGCCTTGGGATCCTCGCGATGGGCGAAATGGCCCCCGGGCACGTACAGCACGCGATATCCGCCGCGGAACATCCGCGCCGCCTGATGGAAGCGCCACGGCTCGAGGATGGGGTCATCCACCGCAGCGATGCCCACACTCGGTACGAGGATCGGCTGGCGGTGGCCTTTCGGGGGGAGAGGGGACAACGCCCGGTAGTATCCGAGCGCGGCGTCCAGGCAGCCCGGGCGCCTGAAGGCCTCCTTCACCTCATCGAATGCTCCGCGAGGAACCGACCAAGTCGGCGACCAGCGCTGCACGAGCTCGTCGATCTCGGCGAAATGGTCCTGCGCCACGCGCTGCGGGGCGCTGCCGGTGCGTAAACTGAAGAAGTGGCGCACGCCCCACAAGAGCTTCAGGCTCGGCTGCATCGTGGCGGGATGAGGAATCGTGGTGATCAAGCGAGAGATCCGCTCTGGCGCAAGCCCTGCGGCGCTGAGCGCCGCGCTGGCTCCCCAGTCATGGCCAATCAGGATCGCTCGCTCCTCACCAAAGGCTTCTATCAACCCGAGCAGGTCCCGACCCAGGGTGTCGCTGTCGTAAGCGCCACCCTCTGGTACTTCCGTGGGGTAATAACCTCGCATGAAAGGAGCGACGACGCGATAGCCCAGCTCGGCGATACGCGGACGTAGCCAGTCCCAGGTGTGCGCGGTATCCGGAAAGCCGTGAGCGAGGATCACGAGCTCGCCTTGTCCGGCCTCCAAATAGGCGAAATCGACTCCATTGGCGCGAATGCGCCGCTCTTGTTCCCGACCCACGCGCAGACCCTGCGCGCTCCGAGCGACGCAAGCAAGCGGCAACGCGACGCAGGTCGCTGACGTCTCCAGGAGCGCCCGCAGCATCTGTGCGAAGCTCCCAGCGGAGTCGCTGCGAACGGGCGCTGGGACACTCTGGACCAGCAATCATGGGGTAATGACATGGAAACGCCGAACGCGAGCCATGCGCGCCTTCGTTTGGCGGTGTATCCTGCGTCCCATGAAGCGCGCGGTTTGGCTTAGTTTGGCTTTTCTAGGGGCATGTGGCGGCAAGACGCTGGGCGACGGTTTCGGCGGCGAAGCTGGGAGCGGTGGTTCGAGCGGCAGCGGCGCCCAGGGCGGCAGCACCGTAGGCGGCAGCTCCCAGGGCGGCAGCTCCCAGGGCGGCAGCAACGTCGGAGGCAGTAACGTCGGAGGCAGCAGCGCTGTGGGCGGCAGCAGCAGTGTGGGCGGCAACTCCCAGGGTGGGTTCGGTGGTGGGGGCCAAGGTGGCTTCGGCGGAGATGCCGGAGGCGGTCAAGGCGGCTTCGGCGGCTCCCCGGATGGTGGTTTCGGCGGAGACGGGGGCTTTGGTGGCAGCCAAGGTGGACAAGGCGGCTTCGGCGGCACCGCAGGGATGGGCGGGAACTGCTTCGACGGCGGTCCAGATCAGGACTGCAATTCGTGTCAGAGCGACAGCTTCAACTTCGGAGGTTGCTGCGTCGACACGCTGGATCAGTGTTTTGCAGACACGGGTTGCAACAACCTGATCAACTGCTTCCAAAACTGCTTCGACGACGCGTGCTACAACGAGTGTTTCAATCGGTATCCGGAGGGATACGACGCGTACTACAACCTCTACACCTGCGTGCTCGGAACCGATCCCAGCAACCCCGGCGCCTGTGGGTTCGCTTGCGGGGTCTTCTAGCGGCGACCGCCTGAAGGGTTGGAACCGCGACGGTCATCCTCGCAAAAAGTTGCGAGCAGACACTTTGCTGCGAACCCCGCAGCACGCCGCTGCCCAGCCGCAAAAGCGGCCACACGACCGAACCAAGCCAATCGGGCGCTGTTTCGGTCGATCAGTGGAGACAATCGCCCGGTTCTTTCCTCAAAAGAAGCTGGCGCTGCCGACGGAACCGGGCTTGCATAGCAAGCTGGCCAAGCTTGGCTTTGGAGGCGTGATGCGGCGTTTGAGCATTGGGTTGGCAGCGGTCGCGCTGCTCGCGGGTTGTACCGAAAACGGAGAGTCGGACCTGTTTGGGCCTGACACGGGCGGCACCAGCAGCGGTGGCTCCAGCGCGGGCGGGACGTCTGCCAACGGCGGTTCCAGCGCGGGAGGTGACACCAGTGGCGGCTCGAGCGCGGGGGGAGACACGAACGGCGGCTCCACCAGCGGTGGTTCCGCAAACGCTGGCTCCAGCTCGGGCGGGGAGGCCAACGGAGGCTCCGGCGCGACTGGCGGAGACGCCGGGACGAGCGCGGGTGGCAGCGCGGGCAGCGCAAGCGGCGGTAGCGCGGGCACGGCCAGCGGTGGCAACGCAGCGGGCGGTTCCGCGGGGAACGGAGGCAGCGCGAGCGGTGGCGCCGGAAACGCAGGCGCTGGCGGTAGCGCGGGCACCGCCGGCAACGCAGGTGCCGCTGGCTCCGGAGCCGGCGGTACGGCTGGCGCCTCGACGGGCGGCACTGGGGGTGCTGGTGTCGTGTGTGGTCCACCCTCCGGGGTGGCGCACCCGGCGCTCTACACCACACTCGACGACGACAACGCGATCTTGAACCCGGTGTACGGGAATGCGGTCGGGGCGAACTACTCCGGTGATGGCTTCCGCACGGCACTATGCCAGACGGGGATCAGCATCAACGGCAGCGATCGCTACGTCGCGTACCGCCAGATCAAGGACGGCTATCAGAACTTCGAGTACCAACAGGGCACCATCTCCTTCTGGTACCAGCCAAGCTACGACTACGCCGACAACAAGAATCATCACCTCTTCGCATCGAACGACGAATCGCGCTGGAACAGCACCGGCGGAATTCGCATCCGCAAGGCCTCCGGCGCGAACAGCAACGAGTTCCAGGTGCTCGCCGTCCAACAGGGACCCGGCCCGACCATCTTGAAGGAGACCACCGTCACCGCGGCGAACTACGGCTGGAAGCAGGGTGACTGGGTCCACATCGAGGTCACCTGGGACTTCCGCGCCACCGGCGTGACTGGTCAGAACGTGCACGTCTACTTCGATGGCGTGGAAGCCACCTACGACAAGACGAGCTTCGGACCGCTCAATTTCCCCGCAGAAAGCGAAGACGCGCGCTTCTACATCGGCGCCTGGGGCAGCCTGGACAGCGAGACCGCCAGCGGCCTGGTCGACGAGTTCATGATCTGGACCAGCGTGGTGCGGTAGCCGCTCCACGCGCGGCCGCCAGGGCCCACCTGGCGGCCAGGCAGTGGCCTTTGTTCAGTGCTAAAGGGGCCGAAAAACGCGGCGATTCTTCCCGTCGGCCGCAGCTGATACGGACAGCACGCGGGGCGCGGCCAAACTGCTCGCAACCGGTGCCAGCGCCGCGGAATGTGTTATGAACCGCCCGTGAAAATCGCAGTCGTTGGGTCGGGCTACGTAGGGTTGGTCGCCGGAGCGTGTTTTGCGGACTCAGGCACCGAGGTCGTGTGTGTCGACGTCGATGAGGCGAAGCTGGAGAAGCTCCGGCGCGGCGAGGTGCCGTTCTTCGAGCCTGGCCTGGCGGCCATGGTTCAACGCAACTGGCCTGACCGGCTGAGCTTCAGCTCGAACCTCGAAGAGTCGATCGCTGGTCGCCAAGCAGTGTTCATCGCCGTGGGGACACCCCCCAATGAAGATGGCTCCGCCGACCTGAGCTACGTGCTCAAGGTGGCCGAAGACGTCGCTCGCTTTGCCAAGCATCGCACCGTACTGGTCTTGAAGAGCACGGTTCCCGTAGGAACGAACGCCAAGGTGCGCGCGGTCGTCGAGAAGTTCGCAAAGCACCCGATCGCCGTGGTGAGCAACCCGGAGTTCTTGAAGGAGGGCGACGCGATCAGCGACTTCGCGAAGCCCGATCGCATCGTCGTCGGGACTGACGACGACACCGCGTTCGAGACATTGCGGCGCCTCTACGCACCCTTCAATCGCCAGCGCGATCGGCTGCAGCGCATGAGCCCGGAGAGCGCTGAAATCGTCAAGTACGCCTCGAACGCGATGCTCGCCACGAAGATCAGCTTCATGAACGAGGTCGCCCGGCTCTGCGACGCCGCTGGCGGCGACGTCGAGGACGTGCGCATCGCCGTCGGCTCAGATCGCCGAATCGGCTTTCAGTTCCTCTACCCGGGACTCGGCTTCGGCGGCAGCTGCTTCCCCAAGGATACACGTGCGCTGGTGCAGACAGGCCAGGAGTTCGGCGTAGAGATGGGGGTCGTGGCCGCTGCAATCAACGCCAACCGGGAGCCCGTGCGAGACATGGTCAAGCACCTCGAGGCGGCGCTCGGCGATCTCAAGGACAAGGTAGTGGCGCTGTGGGGGCTCTCTTTCAAGCCGAAGACCGACGACGTGCGCGAGGCGCCAGCGCTCGATCTGGTGGAGCAGCTCCTGGCCAAGGGTGCGTCGATTCGCGCGACGGATCCCCAGGCCCTGGAGACCGCCCAAGAAGGCTTGAAGTACCGCAACATCAAGGGCGGCATCGACCTCTTCGGCGACATGTACGAGGCGGCGGTGGGCGCTGACGCCCTCGTAGTGGCGACGGAGTGGAACCAGTTCCGCTCGCCGGATCCTGAGCGCCTCGCCAAGGCGATGCGCGGACGTATCATCTTTGATGGCCGCAACTGCATGACCCCCGAGTCACTCACCGATGCCGGCTTCAGCTATCGCGGCGTGGGTCGCCCGCTGATGCAGCCGCGCTGATGACCAGCCACTGGCAGGCCTATCACTCGCGGTGGTCGCGGCTGCGACCGCCGCTTCGGCCTGCCCCAGAAGTGGTCGCGGCGCTGAGCGAAGAGCTAGCGAAGTTTCCAGCGGCGCGCGAGCCTGACCGGGCTTGTTTGCTGCTCGGGGTCACGCCGGAGCTGGCAAAGGTACGCACGCCGCTCGTCGCCGTCGATCGCAATCAAGCGATGATCGACGCGCTCTGGGTTGGCGATGACGCCGAGCGCCGCGCCGTGTCAGCCGACTGGACAGAGCTGGATTCGAGCATCGGTCCGCTTGGGTGCGCGGTGGGTGACGGCTCGCTCAACGTGATGGCCTACCCTCACCCCCAAATCCAAGTGTTGAAGCGTCTGCGGGCACTGATCCCGGAGCACGGCGGGGTCGTGCTGCGTTGCTTCGTGCGTAACCTCGCGGAAATATTGACTCCAGCGGAGTCCCTCAGCGAGGTGGTGGAGACGCCGGAGCTGAGCGCGAGCTTTCACGGCTTCAAGTGGCGCCTGGCGATGGCCTTGTGCAACGAACGCGGTTCCACGCTGCAGGTCGCCGCGCTGTGGGGGACGTTTCAGCGGATGTTCGCCGATCGCGCAGCGCTCGCGGCGCGCACGGGTTGGTCGCTGGAGGACATTCAGACCATCGATGTGTACGCGGAATCTCGAGAGACATACTCCTTTCCGTCTCGCGACGACTTCGTGGAGGTCGCCGCGAACGGCGGCTGGGCCGCGCGTTTTCGAGAGGTCGGCGGCTACGAGCTCGCGGAGCGCTGTCCGTTGCTCGTTCTGACCTAGACCTCGCCCGCCGTACGGAAACCCGCTAAGCTCGGCGGATGCGCGGTAAGATCACGATGGCGAGCGTGCTGATCGGCGTCGCTGCCGTAGGCGCCTGCTCCGACGAAGACAGCAAGAAGAAGGCCAAGGGCTCGCCCGACGCGGGTGCTGACGGCTCACTTGGCGGTGACGGTGGCAGCGCCGGCAGCAGTGCGGGAGGCACTGGTGCCTCGGGCGGCAACGCCGGAACCGGCGCGGGCGGAACGGGCGGCGCAGCCGGAATGGACGCGAGCGCAGGCACCGGTGGCACGGCTGGCGCGGGTGGGACCAGCGGAGGCATGGGTGGCGTCGGCGGGATGACGCTGATCTGCAACACCGTCGATGCGGGTGCGACCGGCGGTTCCGCGGGGCAAGGCACTGGTGGCGGCCTGCCTGACGCCGCTGTGGCGGGCGCCGCTGGCAGCGCAGGCACCGCGGGGAGCGGCCCGGTTGGTCAGTGGCGTGACTGGAACGCGTGGCAGTGCCGCGATTGTCCCGCGCCGGTGCTCAACGACTGCACCGATTTAGACCTCGCCGGTAGCTCGACCTTCGATATCGGCACGCGGATCTTCACCCTCGCTATTCGCCCAGGGGTGATCGAAGTGGTCAGCGCCAGCTACTCCCTCGACTGGTACTACACCGACGCGGATGGCGGCTTCCAGTATGGCACCACCAACGGAAGCTTCACCGTGGACAAGGACACGTTGATCGCCGACCTCAGCGGCAACCTGCCCGCAGAAGTCATGAGCCTGTATGGGGTCCAGATCAGCGTGACGGACGCCTGTGGAGTGACCACGAATCTGAGCTACGGCGTCATCAACGAGCCGGATCCAGACGGAGGCACCGTGATCAACATCCACTGCGAGGGGCAGTAGCCGCCGCCAGCGTAGCGCCTGGCCGCGCGGCCGGTTACAATCGCCGGATGCGTGGAACGGTGACAGTCGCCAGCGTCCTGATCGGCCTGGCCGCAGCCAGCGCTTGCTCTGACGAAGACAGCAAAAAGAAAGCAAAGGGCTCTCCCGACGCAGGCGCTGATGGCTCCTTGGGCGGAGACGGCGGCACCGCTGGCAGCAGCGCGGGCGGCACCGGCGCCACCGGGGGAACCGGCGGCACCGGCGCGCTGGGTGGTACCGGCGCGGCGAGTGGCGCAGCGGGCATGGACGCCAGCGCAGGCACCGGCGGCACAACCGGTGGAGCGGCGGGCACCGCTGGCGCTGGCGGCAGCGTCGGAGGCACCGCTGGCACGGGCGGTCAAGCGCCGCTGGTTTGCAATCCTAGCGGTGCCGCGGGGCAAGGCTCCGGCGGCACGGGTGGAATGACCACCGTCGCACTTGCGGGTATGGGACCCGGTGGCGGAGCAGGCGTAGACGCCGGCGTGGCCGGCAGCGCAACTGGAGGCAGCAGCGCAACCGGTGGCAGCAGCGCAACCGGCGGCAGCAGCGCAACCGGTGGCAGCAGCGCAACCGGCGGCAGCAGCGCAACCGGCGGCAGCAGCGCAACTGGCGGCAGCGCGGGCAGTGGGCCCACGCCTCAGTGGCGCGACTGGGACGCGTATCAATGCCGGGACTGTCCCGCGCCCACGCTCAACGACTGCACCGACTTCGAGGGCGGCGGCTCGACCTTCGACGTGGGAACCCGCGTGTGGACCATCCACGTCAAGCCCGGCACCGTCGAGGTGGTCACCGCGACTTTCCAGTTCCGCTGGGAGTACCTCGATCCGGACGCAGGTTGGATCAGCGGCACCGCTACCGGCAGCTTCGTCGTCGACCAAGACACCCTGACCGCGGATCTAAGCTCGGTTATTGCGCCCGAGGTGATGGGCTTGATCAACCCCAACATCACCATCACCGATGCGTGCAGCTCCCAGACCACCATCTACTACGGCTACTTCCAGGAGCTCGACCCGGACGGCGGCAGCATCGTCAACATCCACTGCGAGGGTGGTTTTTAATCCTCGCGGAACTGGCACACGAAGTCCTCGAACTTACCCCCCGGCCCACGGGGGATCTCGCTGACATAGCGCACCCCAAGTTTCAGGGGGTGAGTTACGTTGCGCTCCAGCTGCTGCAACACCATGCGGCGCAGGTCGCCTAGCTCGGCGTCGCTCAGAGGCTCGCTGACCAGCTCGAGCTCGAAGTCTTCATAGCTCAGTTGCACGAGCCGGAATTGCCGCACGGCAAAGTACTTGCCAAGCACGTTCGAGGCGTAGCGCGGCCACAGCCGATCCTCGCCGTCCTCCGTACGCACACGCATCAGGTTTCGCACGCGACCCACGATGCGTTCGAGCACCGGCAGGCCCTTACCACAGTCACAGGCTGCCCCGACCAGCGCAAAGTCGCCTAGATCATAGCGGATCAACGGCATCGCGAAGTTGTGCAAGGTGGACACCACGACTCGTCCGAGCTCACCTGGTTCGGCCGGTGTGCCATCAGGCTTGAGCACCTCCAGGAGCACGTTCTCACTCTGCACATGGTAGTGCGCGTGCTTCGGGCACTGCAGCGCGAGGTGCCCGAGCTCCACACAGGAATACGCATCCACCAGGGGCACGTTCCAGACGTCGCGTGCCAGGGCGCGCAGTGAGTCGTCCACCACTTCACCGAACGTCCCCAGCTCACGCAGCCCTGCCCAGCGCACCCCAAGTTCCTGCGCAGCCTCTAGCAGCGCGCGCGCGTTGGAAGCGTAGGTCGCGATGTATGCGGGCTCGCGCTCGGCGAGCCACTCAAGCTGCTCCCGCGCGGGTGTGTGGACCTCGAGGACGGAGAGCCTGCCACCACCACGGCCCCAGGTCTTCGTCCCGACGTTGGCCAGAATAGATCCCTGGGGAACCGCTCGAATGGCGGCGGCGCGGAGGGACGTATCTCGCCGGTGCCAGCGGTGGTCCCGCTCGGCGATCCCATCGATCACCCGGGCGCTGGTGCGGCTCACCCACACGCTCACGTGGCGCCCGGTCGACCCCGAGCTGTTCACCTCGCCCACGACCTCGTGCGACTTCGGCAGCAGCTCCGCGTGGAGCGCTTCGGTGTGCTGCAGTACGTCGCCTCGGCCGAGCAGCGGCACCTCGCGCCAACCGTCGATGCCCGGCTCCCCAGCGCAGAACCCCGCGTAGAGCGCCGCGCGCTCGCGGTAGTATGGCACCACCTCGACCGCGTGGCGCAGCAGCTGCTGCAGGCGGCTCAGCTGATGAGGCAGCAGCTGCTCAGGTCGCCAGAGCTCGGTCTTCTGCAGGAAGTGGGCGTCGACCGCCGCCTGTCCCCGCGCTAGCGCCGCCTGCGCCAGCGCGTCCAGCAGCAGCCGCTCCTCAGTCATGCGCTCAGTCTGCGTTCTTCACGCAACGGAAGCCAAGGCCGGGCACGCGGTAGGTCCATTTGCTCGCAGCGCGGCTGAACGTGTGCATGGAGAAGCGGCTGCGGTTCCAGCCTCCGCCGCGCAGGGAGTACACATAGCAGCTGCCCTTGAGGCTCGGGTGAGCGTCGGGCGCCGGGTCCGTCACCGTGCCGCGCGGATAGGGCACGTAGCAGTCTTGGGTCCACTCCCACACGTTGCCGCCGAGATCATAGATGTCGCCGTCGGGGTAGCTGATCTTGCCTTTGGGGTGCGCCTTGACTTCGCTGCTCCCGCCGCCGTGGCAGCCGACGTCGCCTGCAGGGTCCGCGTGGGGTGAGCCGCCCGGTGTGAAATCGGCGTAGCCGTTCTCGCAGGTCGGGTCCGGCGTATTGCCCCAGGGATACAAGCGGCCGTCACCGTGGCTCGCCGCGTACTCCCACTGTGCCTCGGTGGGCAGGCTCTCGCCCTGGGCCTCGCAGTAGGCCTTGGCCTGCTTGTAGTTGACCATGTTCACCGGATGATTGGCGCGGTCGTACTCCGAGCGGTAGTTCGCGTTGATATCTCGCAGCTGCGGAACGGTGCACTTGCCGCCTTCGACGCACTTCTTGTAGGCGGCGACGGTGACCTCGGTTGCATCCATGCAGAAGGGCTTCGTGAGGATCACGGTGTGCTTCTGGTCGTCGCTGCCTGGCGCGCCGCGGCCCATTTCGAAGCCCTTGGGTCCGGTGGGTGGGATGAAGACAGTGCCCTCGGGGCACGCCGGCTCACACTTGCTCGCGCCCTTGTCGTCCTTCGCGCAGCGCTCGAGGCTGCTGCAGCCAGGACTGCACTGCGCCTCCTGAGCTGAGTCAGCCAGGGGTTCGCTGTGGCCCGCGGGCTGGACGCCGGGGTCCGCTGACTCTTCCGCCTGCTGCTGAGCGCTGGCCTTTTCAGTCGCGGTGCTGGCGCTGGCCTTCTCTTGGAGTTTCTCCTCCCCCCCTCGCTTGCAACCGACGAGAGAGAGCAAAGACAAGGCTACACAGGCATGAGAGAGCGCAGAGCGGATCATGGAGTTCCTCGACTGATCGAAACGGGGTGCGCGGATCCCACCACCAGAGGCGCACCCACGCCCGGCTTTCCGGGCGGATTCAAGGGATAGCAACCATCTGGTTCCACGTCGCCAACCTGGGTTCCACCAACCGACCTGGAAATCAGCTCCAGATGCTGGCGAAACTGCGCGTGGCGCGCTGGGGAAGCCTTGTCCTCGAACGGCTTCGGTGCGTGACCCAGGATGAAGTAAGGACACGCTTCCGTCTTGGTGAGGCGCGGCTTTTCGCCTGGCTGCTTATCGAAGCTCAGCCTGGCAAGAAAGCTAGTCCCGGTCCAAGTGTGGTCGCTGTGCATGGGAAACACGAGGTTTCCAAGACTGTAGAACACGGGTCTCGATCCGGCCCAACCAACGCCGTGGGGAACGTGAGGGTGGTGACCAATGATGACGTCGACACCCGAACGCATCGCCGCGCGCACGAAGTGGCGCGTCCACATCATCGGCTCGTCCACGTACTCGGCGCCGCCGTGGTAGCTCAGGATCACCAAGTCGTGCGTCTGCTTGGCCTTGGCGATGCGCTTCTCCAGCGCGCCGAAATCCGCCCACGCGACGTAGTGCCGTCCCTCGTGCTCGTTGATCGGCCCCTGATTCCAGATATGCGTCACCGCAAAGAAGGCGATCTTGATCCCGCGTACCTCCACGGAAACGGCGTTGTATGCATCTTTTCCAGGGTTCGGGCTGGCACCGACGTAGCGCACACCCACGCGATCGAGGTTTTCGAAGGTCTCGAGCAAGGCGGACTTACCGAAGTCCCACATGTGATTGTTGGCGACGCTCACCAAGTCGACGTTGGCGTTCTTGAGCACCTCGGCGCCGCCGGGGGGGCCCGTGAAGATCAGCCGATGCTTGGTCTGAGTGACGCCGTCTTGATCCGAGAGCTGGCACTCGAGGTTCACGAAGCGAAAGTCAGCGCTATCGAAATACGGCTTGATGAAGCGCAGCGGCTGATACGCCGGATCACGCAGAATGCGCTGCCCCGTGCCGCGCCCGAGGTTCACATCACCGCCAAACAACAGCACCACGGGGCCAGTACGCTCCGCGGGGGCGCTCGCTGACTCGGCGCTCGCTGACTTGGCGCCCACGGAACTCGACGGCGCGGTATTTCCCTGGGGTTTCGCGGTGGGAGCAGCCCCCGCGCTGCTGGTGTCGGCGGCGCTCGGCGTGAGTTCCTTGCGCTCGCTGCACGCGAGTAGCATCAGCGCGGAGGTGAACAACCGCACAGCGCTCGTAGCTCGAGAATTCGCTGCGCCCGCTCTCACTCTCCAAGTGTAGAAGCTGAAGGCTTGCACCCCAAAACAAGCGACGCGTTTGCGCGCTCATCAATCTGGGCCAAAACCATGGCTTCAAAGGCAAAATGCCGACGTCATGGGGTTCCCGAAATTCAGCCTGTTTGTGCTCGCACTCAGCGGAGTGAGCTGCTCTGCGAGCCCGAACAGCCCGCGCAGCAGCGCGCAGCCTGAGTCTCCTGCGCGCGAGCCAGTATCTGCTCACAGCGCAGGCAAGGCATCGGGCCGAGCTCCCGAGAGCGCGACCAGAGCGTCCCCAGCGCCCGTCGACCCGTTCGGTGACGGCTACCCCGCACCGCTTCCTGCGAGCGGCGAGTTCGGGCGCGTCGCCTCGAAGACCTGGGGATCGTGGATCCATCCGCGCCCCGACTCAAGGACGTTGCCGCTCGGGGGGATCCGCGTCGGAGACAGCATCGCCGCCACGGGACCCGCGTTCAGCTCGGGCCTTGGCAAGTGCCAGCAGTACGTCCCGGTGGAGGGTGGCTTCGCCTGCGCGGACCGCCGCAACACCACGGACATGTCGGATCCGTTCGTGCAGGCGAACCGCTGGACCGAGCCTGCCGCAGGCGACTTCCCTTACGAGTACGCATTCAGCCTGGGGGCACCGATGCTCACTCGTATCCCTACGGATAAGGAGAATCGCTGGGACACCGGCCCCAGAGACTACAAGAAGCTGCGCGGTTGGTCGGTGGGCCACGACGAACTAGCTGAAAAGGAGCCGATTGAGCCCAATGGGCCGATGCCTGAGTTCTTGAAAGACGGCGGCTACGCGCCCAATGCCTGGGGCAAGAAGCCGGGCCTGCTGTTCAAGAAGGTACCGTTTGGTTCGATGATCGCCTACACCCGCGCGTTCGAAGCGAACGGCCAGGTCTGGGTGCTCTCGACAAACCTCACCGTGGTGCCAGCCAAGGGCCTCCTGCGCTTTCGGCGCACCAAGTTCCACGGCCTAGAGCTCAATTCCGAGCGGAATTTACCGATTGCCTGGGCTCGCAAGACGGCGCGCTCCAAGTATCGCCTCGACGGTGAGCGGCTGGTCCAGACGAGTGAGATGTGGCCAGCTCGCACCTGGATGCAGCTCACCGGGGAGTCTCGCAAGCAAGCGGGCAAGCGCTACCTCGAGACAAAGGACGGCTCCTACATCGCCGAGGATGAAGCCTCCGTGGCGGAGCGGCGCAAGACACCCTGGGAGGTCACCCACGACTTTTCCCCACAGAATAAGTGGGTACACATCCGGGTGAACAGCGGCACGCTGACGCTCTACGAAGGCGACAAGGCGGTGTTCACCACCTTGATGAGCCCAGGCAAGGAAGGCGCCACGCCCTATGGCCGCTACTGGATCGAATCCAAGGAGCAGGTCAGCACCATGACAACCGAGATGGGCGAGCCGCGCAAGTTCTGGATCGCCGACGTGCCGTGGACGCAGTACTTCGAGCGCCCTTACGCAATCCACGCGGCGTACTGGCACGAAGACTTTGGTGAGCGAAAGTCTGGTGGCTGCGTCAACCTCTCCCCCATCGACGCCAAGCGCGTCTTCGACTGGACCGTGCCTGCCTTCAACGAGGAGTGGGGCATGGTGCAAGGCCGCGGCATGGGGCACAGCACCTTCATCTTGATCGAAGGCTGAGGAGCGATGCGCGCCGGGGCAATCGTTGGCTGCAGCGCGCTGGTGTTGTTGAGCGCTGGTTGCGACGAATCGCATCCCCGGGGATCCAGTATTGAAGGCAGCGCTAGCCCTTCCGCGGCTTCTTTCGGGGGTGAGGCGCCGCGTTCAAGCGCCCCAGTCCCAGGCAGCGCCACGCCTACCCCGAAGGTCTTTGCGCCGTCTCCGGCAGAGCTCTTGAAGCGCGCGCCCAAGGTGCTCGGCGTAGCTCTAGGCCAGAGCAAGCAGGAACTCGAGGCGACGCTCGGTGCCTGCGAGACAGTGGAGGCTGGAGGCTGCGTCTACTGGGAGCGAGGCGTGGAGTTCGAGCTGGCTGGAGGTCACGTACAGCGCGCGATCGCCCACGCCGAAGGCGATCGCTCAGCGCTCAGGAGCGCGGCTGATCCAGGCACCGGGAGCTTTCGCGCGTTCAAGGGTGACATCGCAGGTGTGCACATCGGGTTCCGACTGGCCGAGCTGGAGAACAGGCTCCTGGAGCCCACCCAGCGTCTCCGCGCGGTACCAAACGGCGCCGACCCTCCGGGGGACGCCGCCGTGCTCGAGTACGCGAAGCACGGAATCGCGGTGGAGCTCAGCGCCACGAACGAGGTCGTGCGCATTCACGTGCCAATTGCCCCGGCGCGCTCCCTCAAGCAGGAGAAGCCGCCTGGGAAACCCTAGAAGCTCGCGGCGACCGCTACCTTGATCGCAGGCCCGCTCAGGGACAACGCGGGCATCGCGACCCCCTTCATGCGCTCGGGCGCTGCGTCGGCATCCGAGCCTCGCGCCTCGAGGGTGATGTCTCGCGAAGACGAGAAGCCGTAGCCAAGCTCGAGCTGAATCCAGCCCCGCGGTCCGCGGTGCGTGCCACTCGCGCGGCCGATCACCTCGTAGGCCGCACCGAGCGCCCCATCGAAGCCGAAGCTCAAGCCAGCGCTCGACAGGTCCGTAGCCGCGACGCTCTCGGAGATCTTCACGCGGTCATAGGTCAGCGTCGGGCCAAGGCGCCCAAGGAAGTACAGCCGAGGCAGCAAGTGGAAGCGCACCTCGGGTGCCAGTGTGAAGCGATAGGCATCGAGCTCGCTGTGTTCGCCGCGCACCGTCGAGCTGACACCGCCGAAGTCGAACGCGAAGGCACCAGCCACTGACCAGTCACCATCGGCGAACAGCGTATGCGAGACACCGACGCTGCCCTGGTTGAGCACATCGTCTTCGGCATACGGATCGTAGCCAGCGTCCCTCACCAGGCTGGTCCTCACACCCAACGAGACTTGCGTGTGCTCCTGGTGCTTGCCAAGACTCGACGTGTCCCCGTCGGCCGGTGCCTCGTCCTTCGCCACCTCTTGAGCAAGTGCCGTCGCCGGCACGCTGCATATTGTTGCCGCGAGGCAAAGGCTCCAGAGCCAGGCGCGGCCAGCCTTGCGCGGCTGAAATTCAGCAACCATCACAGATCTCCAAGCAAGAGCGCGGGGTAAAAGCGTGTCGCCGCGCTGTCTGGGTCAAGCGCATCGAGCACCGTGGCGCCGAGCAGGCCGCTGCCGTGGAGCGCCACCAGGGAGCGCCCGCCATCTCGACGCTCGATGTCGAACACCGCAGAGACGTCTCGCTGAACCTCGAGCGAAGTGGGATGCAGCGAGTCGAGGTTCACCTGAGCAAACTCCGGTGTGCCTCGGCGCAACGCCCAGGCGCGCCCGCCGTCAGGGGCGACACTCAGATCGAAGCCGCCTTGGTTGGTCAGCATCGGAAAGCTCGTACGTGCGTCGAGGTCGAGCACGTAGAACTCGGTGGCGCCCTGGCCGACCAGGATCTTGCGCTGCCCAAGCTCGTCACCAGGGACGTCTTGAACTTCAGTGACGCTGATGCCGATTTGGTAGGGATCCACACTGCGATATGGCTTGCCCGTGGTGCGACCCAATGACCAAAACGCGATGCCGTCGGACTGAGAGCCGCCCCAGAGCAACGCCACGTCGCCGAAGTCAGGCTTGTCAGCGACAGAGTCCGTGACCCTCGCCAGCTGACTGTATCCTCCCGGCAAGCTCACCGTGTCGACGACGGTGGTCGCCGGGTCCACGAGCGCCGCCTGTCGGTTGGACGGCACTAGCGCCGCGAGGCGGAGCCCCCCATCGGTCTCGACGAAGTCGATGGAGCTCGGAACGCCTCCCACGTCAGCGACGTTCACGGTTGGCTTGAAGTCCTTGCCCTCTTCGGCGGTCGGCCCAAGCTCGAGGATCATCACGTCCGACTCACCCGCTAGACGAATGGCGATCCGCGCGTCGTTCACATCGTCGGGGTTCCCGTCGTCGAACACGACCTGCGCTGGTTGACTCGAGACGCCGGCCGGAGTCTTCGGCAACACGATGGTCACTTCGTCCCGCAGCGGGTTCAGCAGATCGACCAGGGTGACGTCCTGCTCGGTCTCGACGATCAAGAGGCGCCGCGCAGGGCCGTTGGGCAGCTTCAGCTCGCTTGTGAAGGTGAGCCGCTGTGGCCGCGCGCCAAAGCTACGAATCGTCTTGGTGATCGGCTCGACACTGGGCTCGTCGACCTTCACCAGGATCAGCTCGTTGGGGTTCACCACGACGCCGCCCGCGTCGTACACCACCACCCACTCACCCTCTGGGTCGACCGCCAACCCGCTCAGCGGGTCCGTCAACTCGTAGCGGGCAAGGCGCTTGGGGCTCGCGTCACCCTCAATCACGCTCAAGCTAGGCAGCTCGTCTTCCGGGTTGATGCGAGGCTGCACGCCGCGACTCAACACATAGAGCCTATCGTGCGCCGCGGAGGGCTTCATCGTGGCGACATTTTTCCCCACGGTAATAGCGTCGGCGCCAAGGTCGAGGTTGCTACCACTGGTCAGCATCACCACGCGGTCCAGCGGGCGATCATAGACCGCAACCGAGCCCTTCAAGCCGACCGCCTGGGGAGGATAGTCGGACGGCTCGAGGTTCTTGTCCCACTTCGCCTCGCGGTCTCCGCACCCCACCCAACAGACAACGTCGCCACAGCCTGCACTGAGGGCGCCGAGACCTACCGCCAGTACACCGGCAAGCCCCACACCAAAGCGCGCAAGAAAGCCACGAGTCCGCTTCGTGCTCCCAGTCATCAATCCACCACCTTTGCACCAAGCTCGAATCCAGTAAGTGTGCGCGAGCTGCCATCCGTGAAGTCGATGAAGGTGATGCGACCCTCGGGGTGACTCTGCGCGATGAACGCTCTGTCCGCCGCCGGCACGACGCCCACCGCCAAGGGTGGACTCGAGAGCGGCTGATAGTCGACCTGTAGCGACGGCATCCGGGCGAGGTACGCGCCAAATATCTTCGTCGCGTCATCCCTCACCGTCACCACCGCGCGTGTTCCGTCCGGAGACACCGCGACCTGCTGGGGGGCGGCGTCGGTTCCAACGATCTTTGGTGCGAGAGGCGTATCCACAGGGATCACACCAAAGGCTCCAGCCTTGTTGCTGCCGCTGGGGCGAGTCATCAAGCTGACCGCGTGTGCGGCGTCCTCGGTGGGAAACACGGCGAGCACCGGCGCCTTCAACGCAACCGCGCGTTGCTCCAGGAAGTGCTCACCAGGCTCCAGGTTGAGGATCACCACGCGGTCGCTACCGACCGCGTTGCTGTAGAGCAGCGCGCGCCGAGCGTCGCTCGGCAGGGAAACGCTGCCCACCGTCGCACCAGTGATCGGGACCACGGTGAACTGCGTGCTGTCCGCCAGCACCTCAGCCACATCGAAGAGCACTACTTCAGAGTTGGCTCGCACGACGGCAACACCGCGGCTGCCATCGGGGGTCAGGTCCAAGTCCGTAACCGGTGCCGAGAGCACCAGCGAACTCCGACTTCCGTCCGTCAGATCGATGATCTCCACTTGCGGGCTGCCTTCGCGGCGAACGAACGCGTGTCCCCCGTCGGGAGTCACGGTCACGTCGCGCCCCGTGGGAGTGTCGAACTGGTCCTGATCGAGGGGAACCAGCAAGCCCACGCTGGGCGAGTCGTTGAGCTCGAGGGTAGAAATCCCTGGCTCCGTCACGACGAACACATGAGTTTCGTCGCCGTCAAAGAACAGCCGGGTGGGGCGAAACCCAACGGACAGACGAGTCGGCGTAGGCGTGGGCGTGCTCAGGTCAAGCACCGTGAGGTCCTGAAAGCCATCCGTAGGATCGGGATTCGTTACCGCGCGGTAATCTGACCAGGCGACCGCCCAGCGTCCGCTAGCGCTGAGCGCCCACGCATTCGCACCGCGATGAACCTTCGCGGAGTAGCTGTCGATGCCATCCTTGCGCACGCTGAACAACGTGGCGTCGAGGCTCCCCGTGTTGAGCACGATCGCGACGTCGCGATCATCCTCTGGCTTCGAGACGGCAGCCAGATAGGTCGGCTGAAAGCCTGCCTCGACGACCTGCACCTCGAACGAGAGCGCATCGATCAGTGCCACGCGTCCGCTATCCGGGTTCGCCGTCCAGACGTAGCGGCCTGTTGCGACTGGGGCCTTGAAGCTGCTCTCGAGCTCCTGCTCGGGCGGCGGCTCCTGACCGCCGGTGCCACCGCTGCCGCCGCTGCCACCGTTCGTCCCGCTGTTCCCGCCCCCGGTCCCGCCGCCGGTCTGGGTGCCGCCAAAGCCCCCGCCGCCACCCGAGTCGTTGCTGCCACTGTCTCCACAGTTCAGCTGCCACAGCGACAACAACGCGCAGCCTGCGACGAACGCAGGCCACCCGAAGCGCAATTGCTGATCACGCCACTTCATCAACACCCCACACGCCACCCACGGATGGGCTTGATTCAGCCCATCCGTGGGTGTCCCCAACCGACCATCGGTCGCCAAGCGACCAAGCAAGCAAACAAGCAAGTAAGCAGCGGCCTAGGCCGCGGAAGAATCATCTAAGCGAACCGAAAAGCAACGCGAAGGCGCCCCGGACGCGCCAGCGCGTTAAGTAAGCCCGCCAAGCGGATACCCAGCGTTGTGCAAGCCGCAGGCCATCGAGACATCTCCCTGTCGCGAGGCATCAATCAGTTGAAATGATTAGAAAATCTGCACGCCCTGCGACGGGCAGCAGGTCACGGGACACACGCAGCGCAAACGATCCGCTGACATCCGTGTCGCGCACTTCCCAGCGGAGTGGGCCAAACCTGGTTTCCCAACGGCAAGAACCCGCGGGCAAATGCTGCCACGAGTCGCTCTGGTCTGGCGATCATGCTGAAAAGCGGGCGGATCACAGGTTGAGGTGGTCCTGCTCCAGCACTACAAGCCAGCTTGACCAGCGCCGTGATCGGAGCCAAAGCGCGCCGCCGGCCACCGCGATCGTCAGCTGCCCAAACGTGTCACGCCCGTTCATTCTGCTCATTCTCGTCAGCGCGCTCATCGCGGGCGTCGCCTATGGCGTGCTGGGCGTGGTCCTGCGACCCGACAAGCCGCCTGCGACGGAGCTAGTTGGGCCAAAGAGTGAACGGCTAACCAATCACTTGCTGTTCGTCGTTGTCGACGGGTTGCGATACGACGTCGCCACCAACCCCGAACTCATGCCCCGCTTCGCGGAGGCGATGCAGAGAAATTCCAGCGCGGAAATCTGGGCGGGCCGCGTCTCGATGACCACGAGCGCAATTCTCAGCTACGGAACTGGGCAGCGAGGGCAGCTGGAACAAGTCGTGAACAATCTCACGCCAGACCCGCCGCCGTTCAATTCTTGGCTCGAGAACGCGAAGCGGGACGGCCGTACGCTCATGCTCGTAGGAGACCCCGCCTGGGAGCGCATGTACGGGCCGACCTTCTCGGAGACTCGACTCGATCCAAAGGGCGTCGCGATCGACGTCGACTTCAACGAGCAAACGTTCCGCGATACGCGTGAGCTTCTGGCGAAACGACCAGACTTCCTGGTCGCACATTTCGTCACTCCAGACCATCAAGGGCACGCCTACGGCATTCATTCCGCGCGGTATCAAAAGCACATCCGCCAGTTTGATCGTCAACTCTCGGACCTGCTAGGCGAGCTTGCGACGGACTGGACGGTCGTGGTGACGAGCGACCATGGCGCGGCTGACTCCGGGACTCACGGGGCGGACGTGCCCGTGCAGCGTCGCTCGCCGCTGTATGCGTACGGTCCTGGGATCGCCAAAGACGTCCATCCGAAGCTGCCCCTCGACCAGGTGGATCTCCCGAACACCCTCGCGGCGCTCCTGGGTACGACACCTCCTAAACAGAGCCGCGGACAGGTGCTCGCCGAGTGGCTGGACATCCCCGAAGCCAAACGAGCCGCCCTGCTGTGTGAGGATGCGCAGCGCATCTTCGCTTACGGCGAGGCCAAGCTGGGCGACAGCGCGATCGGTGAAGCGAGGCAGAGCCTCGATCGTTGCGCGGCAAAGACCAGCTACCGAGAGCGGGAGATGGCGGCGCGGAAAGTCACGGCTGTGGTGGACACGCAGATCGGTCTGAGAACGGGGCTGGCCTCCCAGAATGCTCTCGTGCTGGTGTTGCTGTCCATCGTGGCCAGCGCCGTTGTCGCGTGGTTTGCCGTCGGGAAAAAGTTGCTATGGAGCCTGCCCCCGGCGCTCTTCCTTGCAACCGTCGCGACATGGTTGGTGTTTAGCGTCGAACGGCTCCCGGGGCACTGGCCCAACATCTCCCGGGTCGTGCTGTTTATCGCCTGCAACACAATCGCGTTGTTCGCGTTGCTCAAACCGCTCCGGACCGCGAGGCGCTTCGAGGCCATGCGTTGGCTTGCGCCGTCGATCTTGCCCGGCCTACTGGTAGCGAGCTATCCCGCGAACACTCAGCCAGAGAGCTTCGTCGCCGTGGCCGTGATCGCTGTCTTGTTTTGCCTGCTGGGGCCAATCGGCAGTCCTGGACGGCGCTCCGACGGCTGGGAGCGCCTGCGCGTCAACCGCACGGCGTTGGAGTGGCCCCGGCTCGGGCTCGTCGCGCTGTGCGTCGTCCTGCTGCTGCCCCTCGGCGTACGCGCAGAGAACTCACTGCCCGCGTGGCTCGTCGCGTCCGAGCGCACCCAGCTGCTGGCAGCGATCGGCGCCATCGCCCTTTACGCTGCGTCGACGCGTCTGGATCCACACGGCAAGAGCGCGATGCGAATGCGAACCCTGCTTGCAGGCGCGCTTGGGATCGTCGCTTGCCTGGTTGCGCGACGCTATGTCCCGCATCAGGTCGGCCGAGCGGCGATGATCATATTTCCCGTGCTTGCGCTGGTCTGCGGTCTCCTCGGCCAGCGTCGCTTCGCGACGCTGCTTGGGTTAGCCGGTTTCGCGTGGGTATCGCGTGATCGCGAGTGGTATGGCTTCGTGCCCACGCTGATCCTCGCTGAGGCAGCGGGCGACGCCTGGCGCACGCGAATGCAGGAAGCGCGGGATTCTGAGCCCGTGGGCACGCGCCACGAAGTGCGGCGCCACGCGCCAGGCTATTTCGACTTGCTGCTCGGTGTGACGTTCGTCTTCGGCTTGGTCTTCGTCCAGCGCATCGCGCTGACGGGACAACTCGATTTTGGGGGCATGGATCTGGCTGCTGGCGCGTTCAACGATCCTCACGTCCCGCTCTGGGTCGTGGGCGCGGCGCTGAGCTGGAAGTATATCCTCGCGGAAGTACTCGTCGTCACCGCATTCGTGGGCCGCCTGGAAGCTTCAGTCCAGCGGCAGCTGCTCCCGGCCCTGGTGCTCACCTACCTGGGGCGCATGCTGGTGCTGCTGCTCGAGCTGTTCTTCTGCGGTGGAAGCTACTGGACCGCGCTGCGAGTGATCGGCGACTTGCCGTTCAGCCTCACCGGCTTGGGAGCGGTGGCCATCTCGTGGTGGGCACTCGAGTGGTGGCGCTCCAGGCGGCGCGCTCAGGAGCAGACGCTGGTGCCGAGCCGCGCCTGACGTAGCCTCAGCCTTGGAGCCTGGGACTAGGTGGTGGAAGGATTGCGGTCCGTATCCGGCGCGCCTTCGTCGCTGCGCTCTTCCTCGAGCTGCTCGAGGATCGCCTCCGCGCGTCCAGTGCCAATCCCCAGGCGCTCTCCCAGGTCCAGGATGAGCGCGTTCTCTTCGCTCGCGACCTCGTGATCAGCCATAGCGATCGCAGCGGCCAGAGCGAAAGCACCTTCAGCGTCTTCGCGATCTTCACGCAGCTGGCTGGTGAGCGCATCCAGGCGCGCGGCGCGCCCTTCTTGCTCGAGCCGCTCCTCACAGCCCTCGAGCATTACCTTGATGGTCCCCTCTTGCAGCAGTCCTTCGGTCAGACCGCGCACCGCGCCGCGGATAGCATCCATTTCCCCAGCGGAAATTCGACCATCCGCCGCCATCACCATGAACATGGTCTCCACCATCGGCTCGATGCGAGCGACAGCGGCCTGTTCTTCCTCGGAGAGCAGGCCCTGGCGAGTGAGCGTCTCATAGGCGCTGGAGATGACCGCAGCCTGGCGTCGTCCGCTCTGAATCAACGCGTCGCGCAACCGCGCGATCGTCGCCGTGTCGATTTTCATACTGGGAAGCTACCTGCCCCATCAGGGGCAGGCAACGGTTCACGCGGGCGGTTCACAGCGCACGCCAGGGATGGTGCCCTGGTTGTTTGCTTCACGACACTCGTTGCGGTCCGACTTGTCGTCAGCGATCACGGTGACGTCCACCTCACTGCTGGTAGGCGCATCGGTCCAGGTACAAGACACCGTCTCACACTCCCCGGGGTTGAGCGCCTTGGAGGTGGTCGCGGCACAAGCCAGGTTCCCGTCAGCGTAGAATCCGACGCTGATTCCGGAGCCAATCGGCTCCGCCCCACGATTGCAGATGGGAGCCTTCAGTTCTGCGCCCGCGGCACTGCAGGCAAAGGCGGACGCGCCCGCGGTGAGATCAGGCGTCGCCAAGCCATTGGCCACACCAGGGACATTCTGCCTGAAGTTGTTCAGGTCAGGGTTCAGCCAGTTGTCCTGCCAGGTGCTGCGAGGGGGAACGGTTCCATCCTCGTTGATGTGGGTCACCGCGTAGGCGTGCTGGCTCCAGATGGTCCTTGAGCGGACCCAGCTGTCGTGGGCGTCTTGATACACCCGGATGCCGCTCACGCCGTGAGGATGCGCCGCACGGCAGGTGTTCCCCGTCCCTGGTGTGCCAGCAGGAGCAGCTGCGCAGGCGTAGCCCTCCTCCAGGCAGTCAGCGTCCGTGCCCGCGACGCAGCACTCCGCAGTAGCGGTGCAGCGACACAATCCCGAGTCGCACACTCCCGAGGCACAGTCAGCATTGCCCTGGCAGCGCAGGCCGGCGAACTGCGAGTCCACGCCAGCGTCCAACATGCCGCAAGGGATTCCGTTCACTCCATCGGAGCAGGCCAAATTGGACGGAGCCACCAAATCCGCCCGGAAATCTCCATCGGTATCAGCCACGACCGGGTTCTCGTACCAGGTGCAGGAGCTACGATACTGACTGAACCGCACCTCGCCGCTGGTGCCCTCATATACGCGCACGAAGCACTCGTCGGCGTACACGACCTCCGCGACACCATCGGCCTCGAAGTCGAAGACCGACGACCCCGTGACGTTGCTGGAGTTGTCCTGGGTGCGTCGGGACCAAAGGATGCCCTCGGGGCACGGCCCTGGAGTACCGGCGGAGTCATCGCACGCGTTGCCGGCGCTGCAGGTGCCGCCAGCGCGCGGTGACGCCGTGCAGTCAATGTCGTAAACCGTAAGGAAGGCCTCCCCCGCAACCCCCACCTCGGGCAAGCCATCTCCATCGTAGTCCGAGATGGTCGGTGCGCCGCCACCGCCGCCGGGCACTGCTACCGGACCAAGCACGACGCTCCCATCCATCGCCAGCACGCGCAGCGTGCCGCCAGAGACCAGCGCAAGCTCGGGGTTTGTCGCTGGCAGCGAGGCACCGTAGGGTCCGAAGTCGGCCACGGCTACGAACCCCACCGCTGGGCCAGCGTAGTAGCTCTCCTGGACCCAGGCGCCGGAGTTCCATTCCCAGACCAGCGCTCCGTTGGTGAGCTCGATGTTGGGATCCGTATCCAGGTTCGCGAGCACAGGGTTCAGACCGCTTCCGTAGCTCGCGTAGCCCGCTGGTAGTCCGCTGAGCGTTGCACCGGTCAGCCCGTTGAGGACCACGCCCTCGACGATCACCTCCGGGGTCGAGTCATCGTCGAGATCATGAATCGAGGGACCCGCCCAGCCCGCGCCGCAGCGAGAGTTTGCGCCGGAACTGCTGCAAGCGGCTGAGATCGCGTCCGCTGAGGTCCACAGCACACCCCATGAACCCGACTTTCGAGTAAACGCCACCCAGTGTCCGTCGGCGCCCCGAGCGACGACTTCAGCCACCTTGTCGCCATCGAGATCCGCAACGGCAACCGGCGCCGAACTCACGATGTAGCCCGCGTAGCCAGCCTGGCCTCCACCGAGGTTCGCTTCGAGGCTGCAGTCGTTTCCGCGCAACACACGGACCACGCCCTCCCCCTCCGCGTAGCCGCTCGGGATCGTGTACGTGAACGGAACGACGATGCTCGGCGTGCCACCTGATTGCGCGTTGAAGTTCACCACCATCGGCGTGGCTTGAACATCCACGTGGTTCGGGAACGCGTCGCCTGACGGCGCCTGTGTAAATTCACACTTGATCGACGGAGCGAAGTTACCGGGCGGGATGGCTAGCTGACAAGTGTCGTCCTTCTCCCCGTTTCCCCACGGAATACAACCGGTACCCGGTTCGCAATGCGAATCGTTCTGACAGTCATCGTCGGCGCTGCATTGAGTCTGCAGCACGCAGACCCCGTTGGAACAGAAGCGACCTTCCGGGCAACCTCCCGGGCAGTCGTTGGTGGAGGTGCCCCCAACTCCGGCGTCGACGTTCAGCGTCCCCCCGTTGGCTGTGCCAGCTGCACCAGCGGTCGCGCCAGCGCCTCCGCTGCCGCCAAACGGCGAGCCGCCGCCCTGGGTCGTCTCCGGATCGCCGCCGCAGCCGTGGACCCAGATGACCCCTAGTACCAGGCCACCGCCCAAGATCTGTCGCCGTAACTGCCGCACATGCACCTCCAAAGTAGGAGCTTGGGAGTATGCATCAGCCGACCGGCCGCCAAAAGCGGAATGGCCCCGTCCGAGCGGCTGGGCGCGCTGAGTGTGGGCAGGCCAGACGGAATTGCGCATGGAATCGCCCGACGCAGCGACGACGCTGCAGCGCGCCAGAGCGCCCAGGCGAGAAGAATCCGAGTCGGTGGAGCGCTCCCTCCAGCGCAATCCCAGCCAACCCACTGGGCGCGGCGGCCGGCGCGAGGTTTCCCCGCGGTAATGCCTCCGAGCGAGGATGCCTTACAGCCGGATATTTTGCGTATTGAAACTTGGCTTTATCGCCATCATCGAGAGCCAGAAGAATGTTGAGCCTGTGACGTTTCGCCCCTGACGCCGCTTGAAAATACCGCGCGGATTTGAGATAGGAATCCATACATCGCAACTGTCCGCAGGCGGTCTTCCCTTCCCCGTCTCGGTGCGACTCGTGTCAGCACGGCGCGACCCTGCTGATATTCACGCGCCCCAACGCGCAAACACCTTCCAATACGCGTTCAGGCGACGGGTTAGACCCTGCTGCCACCATCTGGAGCGCGGCGGACACCCTTTCTTCGACGCTCGAGGCTGCTATGAGACACGCCCTCGCGGCGCGCCAGCGCCGACTAGGCTGGCGGGCCCTAGTCCTCCTGATCACCTGTTGGATCACCCTCGGCTGCACGGGACAGCCGCTGGTCGGCGGAGACGCGGACGCAGGCGACGCTGCAACGGGCTCCAACCCACAGTGTCCGCTTGGTGCGTTGCTATGCGACCAGACCTGCGTTGATCCAACTCGCGATCCAGATCACTGCGGTAGCTGTTCCGTGCAATGCGCCGTAGACGAAGCCTGCGTCGACGGCGACTGCTCAACCTATTGCCCTGCGGAATTTGCTCTGTGCGGCAGTTCTTGCGTGGATACCAACACGGATATCGAGAACTGCGGCGGGTGCGGCAACCTGTGTGGTTCTGGAACCGTCTGCAGCCAGGGCCAATGCACCCTCACCTGCGGTGGTGGCCTCGCCACGTGCAGCACAGGCAGCGGAACCAGCGGAGCGAGCGACTATTGCGCAGACCTCAGCAACGACAGAGAGAACTGCGGCGGGTGCGGGAATGCGTGCGGCGTCGGGCAGCAGTGCCTGGACGGCAACTGTAGCTACAGCTGCCCGCCGGGGGAGACGGTGTGCAACGCCAGCTGTGCCGACCTGCAGAGCGACCCAGCAAACTGCGGTAGCTGTGGCGTAGTGTGTGCGAACGGGGAGGCTTGCCAAGCGGGAGGCTGCGTGACGCAGTGTTCGCCAGGCCTGACGGACTGCGCCGGCAGTTGTCGCGATCTGAACGTCGACCCCGGTAACTGCGGTGGGTGCGGAACGGCTTGTGCTCCAGGCGAAGTCTGCAGCGCTGGCACCTGCCAAACGACTTGCGGAAATGCTCAAACCGACTGCTCGGGCGTTTGCAGGGACCTGCAAACCGACCCAGCGAACTGCGGGGCGTGCGCCATGGCCTGTCCTGCGGGCACGCTGTGTGTTGCTGGCCAGTGCCAGACCAGCTGCGGCAGCGGCCTCACGAACTGCAACGGCGTCTGCCGGGATCTGAGCGCGGACAATCTCAACTGCGGAGCCTGCGGCTCGCCTTGTCTCCCCGGGGAAGTGTGTAGCGGCGGAACCTGTCAGACGAGCTGCGGCGGGGGCTTGACTGATTGCAGCGGCACCTGTCGCGACCTGCAGGTAGACTTCAACAACTGTGGGGCCTGCGGAGCACTCTGCGGCCCCGGAGAGCGCTGCAGCGCTGGAGCCTGTGCGGTCACTTGCGGCAACGGGCTGACGGACTGCAGCGGCAGCTGTCGCGACTTGAACACCGATCGAGCCAACTGCGGCAGCTGTGGCTCGGCTTGTGGGGGGGGAGAGGTTTGCTCTGCGGGCGCCTGTCTCACCAGTTGTGGCACCGGCCTCACGGACTGCGCCGGGAGTTGCCGGGATCTGACCAGCGACCGCCTGAACTGCGGCGGGTGCGGCACCAGCTGTGCGGCGGGTGAAGTATGCTCCGCAGGCGCGTGTGTCACGAGCTGCGGCGCGGGGCTCACAGACTGCTCCGGCTCTTGCCGAGACGTGACGACGGACCGCGCAAACTGCGGGGCATGCGGGACGAGCTGCGCCGAGGGGGAGGTGTGCAACGCGGGTGTGTGTACGGTGTCGTGCGGCGGTGGGCTCACGAACTGCAGCGGCAGCTGCCGAGATCTAGCCTCGGACAACGCCAACTGCGGGGCCTGCGGCAGCCCGTGTGCAGCAGGCCAGGTCTGTTCCGCAGGGATCTGTACCACGAACTGCGGCTCTGGGCTCACCGACTGCAGCGGCAGTTGTAGAGACCTGACGACTGACCGCGCAAACTGCGGAGCCTGTGGGAGCGCATGCGCCCCCGGCGAAGTGTGCAGCGGCAGTGCGTGCAGCCTTTCTTGCGGGGCAGGGCTCACCGACTGCAATGGCAGCTGCAGGGACCTAACCACGGACCGGCTCAACTGCGGTACTTGCGGGACGGCTTGCGCGGCCGGCGAAGTGTGCTCCGCGGGAGCCTGCCTCACCAGCTGCGGAGCAGGGCTCACCGACTGCGGCGGCACCTGCCGGGATTTGACAGGCGACCGACTCAACTGCGGCGCTTGCGGGACCGCTTGCGCCGCTGGCGAGGTGTGTAGCGCAGGGGCGTGCGTCACGAGCTGCGGCGCGGGACTCACGGACTGTAGCGGGAGTTGCCGGGACCTGACCACCGACCGCGGCAATTGCGGGGCTTGCGGTACTGCGTGCGCCGCAGGCGAAGTGTGTAGCGCGGGCGCGTGCACCGTTTCTTGCGGCGCCGGCCTCAGCAACTGCGGCGGCAGCTGCAGGGACTTGGCCTCGGACAACGCCAACTGCGGGGCGTGTGGGACGGGCTGCGCAGCGGGGGAAATCTGTTCCGCAGGGATCTGTGCTACGAACTGCGGCTCCGGCCTCACCGACTGCAGCGGCAGCTGCCGAGACTTGACCACGGACCGCGCCAACTGCGGGGCTTGTGGAACCGCGTGTGCGGCTGGGGACGTGTGCAGCGCGAGCGTGTGCACCGTATCTTGCGGTTCGGGGCTCACGGACTGCTCCGGCGCGTGTCGCGATCTCACGACAGACCGCCTGAACTGTGGAAGCTGTGGGACCGCTTGCCCGGCTGGGACGGCTTGTGTCGCTGGCACCTGTCAAACGAGCTGTGGGCCCGGCCTCACTGACTGTGCGGGCAACTGCCGCGACCTCGCGACGGACACCACGAACTGCGGAGCCTGCGGCACCAGTTGCGCTGCGGGCCAGGTCTGTAGCGGTGGACTGTGCACGCTGTCCTGCCAAGGCGGTCTCGCCGACTGCTCGGGTGTGTGTCGAGATCTCACCACCGACCCAGCCCACTGCGGCAGCTGCACCATCGCGTGCGCAGCTGGTCAACTCTGCAGCGGCAGCAGCTGTCAGGTGTCCTGCGGCGCTGGACTCAGCAACTGCGGTGGCGTGTGCCGAGATCTAGCCACAGATCGCCTGAACTGCGGGGCTTGCGGGGTCGCATGCGCGGCGGGCGAGGTGTGCAACGCCGCGTCCTGTCAGGTGTCCTGCGGCGGTGGGCTCACCGACTGCGCTGGGGTGTGCCGAGATCTGGCCACGGACAACGCCAACTGCGGAAGTTGCGGGAACCCCTGTGCGTCAGGTGAAGTGTGCAGCGGCGGCGCTTGTCAGGTATCGTGCGGAAACGGTCAGACGAACTGTAGCGGCGTGTGTCGAGATCTCGCGAGCGATCGCTTGAACTGCGGCACCTGCGGCAACACCTGTGCGGCTGGCGAAGTGTGCAGCGGTGGCGCGTGCCTGGTTTCCTGCGGCGCCGGACTCACCAACTGCAGTGGGATCTGTCGGGACCTCACGGACGATCGGAGCAACTGCGGAGCCTGCGGCACCTCTTGTGCCGCGGGTGAAGTCTGCACCGGTGGCACGTGCCAAGTGTCTTGCGGCGCGGGGCTCAATGACTGCGGAGGGATCTGCAGAGACCTCACGACGGACAACGCCAACTGTGGGGCCTGTGCGAGTCCTTGCGCAGGGGGCGAGGTGTGCAGTGGAGCGACCTGCCAAGTCTCGTGTGGCGCTGGCTTCACCAATTGCAGCGGAAGCTGTCGAGACCTAGCAACAGACCGCAACCACTGCGGAGCCTGCGGCACCGCCTGCGGAGCGGGAGAGGTGTGCAACGCCGGCAGCTGTCAGGTCTCCTGCGGCGGTGGCCTCACCCAGTGCAGCGGCGTGTGCCGCGATCTCACCACGGACAACGCCAACTGCGGAAGCTGCGGGAACAGCTGTGCTTCGGGTGAAGTCTGCGGCGGTGGCACGTGCCAGGTTTCGTGCGGAAACGGGCAGATCAACTGTGGCGGCGTGTGTCGGGACCTCGCGAGCGACCGCTTGAACTGCGGCACCTGCGGCAACACCTGCGCAGCTGGCGAAGTTTGCAGCGCTGGCGCCTGCCAGGTGTCTTGTGGCGGTGGACTGAGCAATTGCAGCGGGGTATGTCGCGACCTCACGGGCGATCGCAACAACTGCGGGGGCTGCGGCATCCCGTGTGGCGCTGGTGAGGTGTGCAGCGGAGGCACCTGCCAGGTGTCCTGCGGCGCAGGACTCAACAACTGCAGCGGGACCTGTCGAGATCTCTCCACGGATCGCAATCATTGCGGCGCTTGTGGCGTCAGCTGCGCTGCCGGTGAGATCTGCAGCGGCGGCACCTGTCAGGTTTCCTGCGGCGGCGGCCTCACCAACTGCGGTGGAACGTGCAGGGATCTTGCGAGTGATCGCAGCAACTGCGGAGCCTGCGGAACGGCGTGCGGCGCTGGCCAAGTTTGCAACGCGGGCAGCTGCCAAGTCTCCTGCGGTGGTGGCCTCAGCAACTGTAGCGGCGTGTGTCGAGATCTCGGCACCGACAACGGAAACTGCGGCGCCTGCGGCGTGGCCTGCGCTGCCGGTCAGCTCTGCAGCGGCGCCACGTGTCAGGTCTCCTGTGGCAGCGGGCTCAGCAACTGCAGCGGTGCCTGTCGCGATCTGAGCACTGACCGCCTGAACTGCGGCACCTGCGGTAACACCTGTGCCGCTGGACAGGTCTGTAGTGGTGGGACGTGCCAGGTTTCGTGCGGAAGCGGCCTTGCCAACTGCAGCGGGATCTGTCGCGACCTACAAGGCGACAGGCTGAACTGCGGAAGCTGCGGAGCCGCCTGTGCCGCTGGGCAGGTCTGCTCTACCGGAAGTTGCCAAGCAAGCTGCGGCACCGGCTTGAGCGCGTGTGGCACCTCTTGCAAAGACCTGGCAAACGACCCGAACAACTGCGGGAGCTGCGGCACGACGTGCGCCGCGGGACAGACGTGCCTGGCTGGGAGCTGCGGTTGCGCCAATGGCGGCGCGCTGTGTGGCGGCCAGTGCGTGACGGGGCAGCCGAACGCATGCGGGAGCGAGCTGGTGCTTGGCTCCATGGGAGCTGGCAGCAGCGTAGACACATCGCGTGAGGTGCTGCCAGGAGTCAGTGACGAGGCGTGGTACCGCATCTCGTTCCCCGAGAATGACGACTTCCGGCGACACGGCAGCGGTGCACCCCGCGTCCGCTTCGTCGTCAACGACAGTGCAGTATTCCGCTTGGATATTCGCTCGTCGTGCTCCAACACGCTGAGCTGCGGCAGCGGTGGAAGCGCGAACAATCGCACGGACTGGCAGTTCCTCGACAGCTGCACGAACGCAAACACCAACTGCAGCACACGCAGCGTCGGCTGGCCGTCGACGGTGTACGTCCGGGTCTATCGCGTCGCATCGGGGACTGGCTGCGAGCAGTTCCAGCTGCGTCTCTCCCGTTGATCTCCCGCACGAGCAGCCTGTCTATCATGCGTCTTCGTCAATTTCGCTCGTTGCTGCAGCCCTATGCGTGGCTCAGCTGGCCGCAACTCAGGCTGCTGCACAGACCATTCAGGCCGAAGGGTCTACTGACGAAAGTGTCTTCGAGTCGCTGCAGCTTCACTTGGAAGCAGGCGGCGACGTCGTCGTGGGCGGCACACCGGCAGACCGCTTCGACCCGGGGGGACACCTGCGAGGCCACCTGAGCTTACCAATCGTCGACTCGCTGCACGTTCAGCTCGGAACAGGCAGCTGGTGGTTCCCGGCGGAAACCGGTGATGTGGGTCGGTTGATCAGCGCGGAAGGCGGCGTTCGCTTTGCGCCGATGTCAGGACCGGGACCTCAAGGCCTGTTCATTGACGCCAACGCCGGCCTGGGCTTGACCGGGGACCTCCAGCGACCGGTGATGAGCGTTGGGCTCGGCTGGCAGTTCGCGCTGAGCGACTCGGTCGGGCTCGGACCGGTGGTGCGCTACACCCAGGTCTTTCAGCCGGACTCCGAGAGTGGGCCCGATGACGCGCGGCTCCTGGGAGCCGGTGTCATGCTGAGCCTCGGCCTGCCGAAGCGCACCACCAGCGAAGAGCCGGACAGCGACGGGGATGGGCTTCGGGGCAACCGCGATATTTGCCCCACGGAACCTGAAGACGTGGACGGGTTCGAGGACGACGACGGCTGCCCGGATCCCGACAATGACAAGGACGGTATCCCCGACGCGGGCGATCGCTGCCCCGATGCTGCCGAGACCCACAACGACTACAAGGATGACGACGGCTGCCCCGACGAAGCACCTCCCCCCCCACCCGAGAAGCCGCCGGAGACACCGACTCCCGACGCGAGCGACGCCCGAGGCACGCCGATGGATGCCGTCGTGCACTTCAACTACAGGAGCCACCGCATCCTCGGTTCGGAAGAAGCAGCCATCCAGTCGGTGTGCGACGAGCTCAGCAAGCGAAGCGCGGTTCGCGTACGCGTCCACGGCCACGCCG
The DNA here is from genome assembly GCA_041389805.1 of Polyangiaceae bacterium. Taxonomy (GTDB): domain Bacteria; phylum Myxococcota_A; class Polyangia; order Polyangiales; family Polyangiaceae; genus JAHBVY01. The sequence goes on from JAWKRD010000001.1 coordinate 308,406, forward strand.
ACGAAGCAGGCTCACCCGGCTACAACCACGAGCTCTCCGCGGAGCGCGCGGGCAACGTGGCGCGCTGGCTCGTGCGCTGCGGCGTGGACGGCTCACGTATCGTCGTGCAGGCGGACGGAGAGAACCTGCCCCTCTGCCAGGACCACACCGCTGAATGTGCCGCACGGAACCGCCGTGTGGAGTTCGAGCTACTCGAAGAATAGCCCGAGGGCTTCAGTGCGCCTTGCTCGGCTTCGGCTCGAACAACAGGGTGCCGGCGCCGAGGCGCACGCGGTTGTTTCGCCACTGGATGTGGCGCTTGAACAACGCGCGACCCCAGGTGAACAGGATGCTGACCTCACGCACCGGTGAGAGCACCAGCGGTAACCACAGCCGGTCGAAGCCCCGAAGCAGGAACCAGCCTCCGACGTCACGCAGCAACGCAATCGCGACGCACCAGGCAAGACCGAGCGCAGGGCCGAGGGTCGCCATGGCCAACGGCAAGAGCACGAGCGGCGATGCCAGAAGCTCGGCCGCATAGGCCACCGGGCGCAGCCGCCAGCGCAACATGCCCCAGCGCAAGTGGCGCTCGTGGAACGACTTCAGCGTCATCTTCGAGGTGACGTTGTGGAGCACCGTCGATGCAATTGCCACGCGGTAACCAGCATGCTGGAAGGTCTTACCCAGCACATAGTCCTCCGCGAGCACATCCTTCACGCGCTCCAAGCCACCGAGCTCCTGAATCAGTGAGCGCCGGAACAACATGCTCTTGCCGACCACCGAGGAGTCGCCGAGCAGCGTCGGCAGCGCCGTTCCACCAGCGCAGAAGCCGTTCAGCTGCACGTTCTCCAGCGCGGCGCCCAGCGTATCTTCGGCGACGCCTGCGAACAGGTTGGTCACCAGGCCAATCCGTGGATCGCTCTCGTGAGTAGCCACGAGATCACGCAGGTAGTCGGGGGGAGCAGACACGTTGGAGTCGCTCACCAGCACCAGGTCGTGGGTGGCGTGCGGCAGCATTCCACGCAGGTTGCGCACCTTCGGGTTGATCCCTGCCTGAGCGAGGCTGAGCGTCGAAGGGCCGTGAACGATGACCTGGACACTCACGCCGGGATAGCGTTTCCTCAGGGTATCGACCACCGTCAGCGCTGGGTCGGCTGCGTCTTCCACGCCGAACACCAGCTCGAAGTCTGGATGGTCCTGCAGGAAGAACGTCTCGAGGTTCCGCTCGAGGCCTGCGTCCGCGCCGCACAGCGGCTTCAGCACGCTCACACCTGGCAGATCGCTCGGGAACACGCGACGCTTGCGGCTGACGCGATAGGTCGCTGCGAGACCTGCGAGGGTCCACGCTGAGCACACACCCAAGAGCACGTTGGCAACCAGACTCATGACTCCTCCTTCAACTCACCAGAGTTCGAAGCCGAAAAGATGCGAGACCACAGGGGCAGGCACAGCCCAAAGTAGACCAAGCTAGTGATCGCCAAGCGCAGAGGCAGGATGGGGAGAGGGGTGAACGTCACCGCGAGGTGAAAGAGCACCAGGTTCGCGACGAAGCCCAGCGCCTCTACCGCGAGGAACAGCAGACCCTGGCGCAACCAATCCGCGCGGTAATCTTGGAACGCGAACAACTTGTTACCGAAGAACTGCGCCACGACCCCGATGCTCAGCGCCGGTAGGCTCGCCAGGCGAGGGTCCAAACCGAGCGCGTGCACCAGGAGCGCCAGCGTCCCGAGGTCGAAGAGAGTCGCCAGACTGCCCACGCTGAGTGAGCGAACGAGGAGCCAGAAGCGGGCCCAGCGCCCCGGGCTTTCCACCTGTACTGGAACGCCCGAGGGCCTCAGAACGGGGCGAGACGGGCGGTCAGAAGGGGCTACATGAGTCACCGAGATGTCTCCTTGCGCTGGCGCCGGATGCCGGAACCACTCAAATGCAAGGCGAATGCTGTGCCAACTCGCGTCGCCGAGTAGTTTCGCGTACTTGCTGGGAGCGAAGGCGCCGAACATGCGAAGCCAGGTTCACAGAAAGTGGTGTGACCAATTCGCGCTGCGCACGCGGCGACGCAGATCGCGACCACCTCGTCCACCATTTCGTTTCGCGGGTGTCACGCGCGGGTTCGCCTGTCCGGGCTCGCGTTTCCGCAGTGCAACGTGGAGCGCTCGTTGAATCAGCTGGAAGCCTTCCTCTACTGGCTGGGCAAGCGGCGCGTGGGCTGGGCGGCCGCGCTGGTCGGAATGCTGCTCGCCTTGCCGAGCGTCTTCACCGGCCTGCAAACCGAGGATCACTACCATTACCGCGCGATTCGTGACGGCGTGGTGGATCCGCCATGGCGGATCAACCTGTTCAACTACATCAGCGGCAACGTCGCCGGGATCTACGGCTTGAAGGACTTCGGCACGGTGCCGTGGTTCACCCTCAAGGATTACAAGGTGAGCTTCTGGCGTCCGCTGACGTCGTTCACCCACTGGATCGACTACCACTACTTCCCGGCGGCGCCCTGGGTCGCACATGTACAGAGCTTGCTTTGGTACGGTGCCCTGATCCTCGCGGCAGCGGGCCTCTACAGGCGGCTGCTCTCGGCGCCGTGGCTGGCGGCGCTCGCGACGCTGCTGTACGCCATCGACGACGCCCACGCGCACCCCGTGGGCTGGCTGGCGAACCGCAACGCCATCCTCGCGACGCTCTTCGGCGCGACCGCGATCTGGGCTCACGATGTCTGGCGACGCCCGAGCGGGGCCTCTCGGGTGGCGCGGACCGCAGCGGCGATGGTCGCGCCGCTCAGCCTGGGCATCGGACTGCTGTGTGGCGAGTTCGCGGTTGGGGCGCTGGGGTACCTCGTTGCTCACGCGCTGTTCTTGGAGCCACACGGAAACACTCGACTGACCAACGTCGCGAAGCGGGCGGCGGTGCTGATGCCGAGTCTCGCTGCGTTTGGGCTGTGGTTCTACTTCTACCGCAAGTTCGGCCACGGCACCTACGGCACTGACTTTCACCTGGACCCCGTCGCGGACACAGGTCGCTTCTTCGTCCAGGCCCTGTGGCGACTCCCGGCGCTGATCGCTGGCCAGCTGTTCGGGATCGACTGTGAGGCGTGGTGGCGCCTGCCCGCGAGCGTCGTGTATGCGATGGCGGGCGTGGTCTGTGTGTTCGTCGCTGCGTTCCTGTGGTGGCTGAGGCCGACGCTACGTGATTCGCAGGCGCGTTTTTGGCTCGTAGGAGCCGTGATGGCGACACTACCGGCATGCGCTGCGATGCCGCAAGACCGGCTGCTGTTCTTCAGCGGCCTCGGCGGGATGGCGATCGTGTCTCTTGCCGTACGGCAAGCGATTGAGCAGACCCGAGAGTCGGCGACGCCGCGCCACATCCTGGGTAGGCTGGTGGCCTTCGCGCTGCTCTTGGTGCATGGGGTCGTCGCCCCCATGACGTTTCCGCAGCGCAGCTTGATCATGTACCGCTTCGGGAACGAGCTTGATCGCGTCGCCGAGCGCTTGATGTGGGGTCACCCAAACAGCGACGAGCACCTGGTGCTGATCGGCGGCCCCTCGTACTTCTATGTGGCCAGCCTGGTGGGGCTGCGCGCGACACGTAACCTGCGCGTCCCCCGCCACATCCGCATGCTGCACGCCGGAAAAGGCCCGGTGACGCTCAAGCGGCAGACCGAGCAACAGCTCGTGCTCGACGCGCCAAACGGCTTCTACTCGGATCCGTTCGACGGCACGTACCGCGGCCACCAGTACCCGATGACAGTCGGAGAGGGTCTGCAGCTCGCTGGCATGCTGATCATCGTGCGCGCGGTGAACGCTGAAGGTGTGCCGACTCGCCTCGAGGTGAACTTGCAGCGACCCGTCAAGCGCGGGAACTACCACTTCATGAGCTGGGTGCCCCCCAAGCCGGAGGACGACAACGGGCAGTTCCTGACGCTCAAGCTGCCCGAAGTGGGCCAGAGCGTGGAGCTACCGAGTGGCTACTGAGAGGGCCCCTCTGCTGGCCAGGCTGCGAGCCACGCTGAGCACCAGCGAAGGGAAGCTCGAGGCGCTCGCGCTGGTCGGAGCGTTCGCGCTCTGCGTGTACGTGCTGGTGTATCCCTTTTGTTTGGTGCGCTATCCGCCAATCACCGACTTGCCTTTCCATGCGGCAAATACATCGATCCTGCGTCACTATTCTGATCCGGCGTTTCACTTTCACGATCAGTTCTACATCGATCCGCTCAGCGCTCCCTACATGTTGCAGTACCTGGTCGGGGCGGGGCTGAGCTTCCTCCTGCCGATGCACGTCGCGGTCAAGGTGACGTGCGTCTTGCTGCTCGGTTGCTTACCCTTGGGGCTGGGGCTCCTGTTTCGTGGCCTTGGCAAGCCGAGCTTCATGGGCTTGATCGCGTTAGGGCTTGCCTACTCCACGCTCACTCACTGGGGATTCATTAGCCACATCGCCGCCCTGGGCTGCTTTGCGGGCAGCCTGGGCGCGGCGATGCTGCTGTTCGAGGGTGGAACCGCGCGGCAATGCCAGCTGCGCGCGTGGTTGCTCGGTGGCATGCTGCTCTTGACGCTGTTCAGCCACGTGTATCGCTACGCCTTCGCACTGGTGGGCGTGCTGATCGTCGCCGCCGTCGCGAAGCGCAGTGGGCGCGCGCTGCGCGAGTTCAGGCTCTTTCTCCTGGCACTGTTGCCATCACTCTCGCTGTTCCTGGTGTTCTGGTTTCGCCGCGACCACGTCACGGGCGCGGAGCTACTCTTGGAGTGGGCACCTGAACGGATGACGGAGCTTCCGGCTCATCTGTTTGGTGGCTTCACGGCCAGCGTCGGGCAGCGTGAACGCCTGGATGGTTGGCTGTGGCTCGCTGCATGTGGCGCGTTTGGCTTGGGGAGCCTGGTGTGGCGTCGGCGCCACCCGCGCGTGACGGCGGAGCCTGAACCGGACGCTGACTCTGGTCCGCTGCCTGCCCTGGGGAGCGACGGGCTGCAACGTTTCCGTCGGGAATGTCACTGGGTAGTCGCGCTGATCTGTACGGGGCTTCTGGGCCTGTACCTGAGCTTGCCCCTCACCTGGGGGAGCTGGTTCTTCGTGTACCCGCGTGAGGCGCTGAGCGTGCTGTTGCTGCTGCTCGCGCTGCTTCCGGCGATGCCCAGGGGCGCACCAGCGCGTCTGGCACTAATCGGGGTGCTGGCGCTGACCGCCGGGCGGCAAGCGTTCCTGGTGGCAGGTCAGTGGCTGGGATTCGAGCGCTTGAATCAAGACTTCTACGCAATTCAGGCCAAGGTGCCGCCCCACCCGAAGCTCCTGTACCTGATCTTCGATCACTCCGGGACTTACCGCTCCACGACTCCATTCATACACCTCCCGGCCTGGATCCAGGCGGAAACGGGTGGCTCGCTCTACTTCCATTTCGTGCGTTGGGGTCTGTACCCGATACGCTACCGGCCTGACGGCGCAGACACTCCACCCAGCTTGCCATACCTGCTGGAGTGGCATCCGGAGTCGTTTCGCACCATCGAGCACGGCGCCTGGTTCGACACCTTCTTGGTGCGCCATCGAGTGGATCCCGGCATCGTCTTCCAGTCGGACCCGAGCATTCAGCTGGTTGCTCACGAGGGTGAGTGGTGGCTGTACCAGCGCCAGTAGCTCTTCGGCGCGCTTGTATCCTCCCGGTAACGCCCCAACGGCGACCCAATGACGGACGGCGCTCCTCCCCCCTAAAAGCAGCGATCCAATTACCGCGGGGCAATCGACGTTGGGCAGAATTCCATCAGGAGCGGAATCTGGGCCGCCCTGCAGCGGCGTCGCTTGACCAGAAGTTCAGTGATTGGAGCGCGCTTTCGAGTTGCGCCTCGGTTCACGATCTGGCGCCTAAAGTGCTCAAACCTGCGGCCGGAGGGCAATTCGACAGGCTGGCCCTGGCTTTGCACCCCGTTGGCTTTGCATCGCGAGGGGTTTGGTCTATAGCGGGCGCGCTCGTTGGACCCACAGGTGTCGAGAGGCCCTTCACTCACTGCCTACCGCTCACGCGGTAGCTCCTGACCACCAAACCAATGGTCGGGATGAGAACCGCGCCCGAGGCGGCGTGACCCCCAAGCACTACCTCGGCAACCTGGGCTCCTGGAAGGAAGACTCCCAGATGGAAAACCTGATCTACGCCGCACCCGTCGCAGGGGTACTGGCGCTCATCTTCGCCTACGTGAAGGCGTCCTGGATCACCAAGCAGGACGCTGGCGATCAAACGATGAAGGACATCGCCGCGGAAATCGCCAAGGGCGCGATGGCCTTCTTGGGTCGTGAGTACAAGGTGCTCGCGATGTTCGTGGTGGTGGTCGCGGGCTTGCTCGCCGTGGCCAACATGGGCAGCAAGGATCACAGCCCGATCATCGCCGGGGCGTTCGTGCTCGGCGCGGTCTGCTCGGGTCTGGCGGGCTACTTCGGTATGCGCGTGGCGACCAAGGCCAACGTGCGCACCACCGCCGCGGCCCGTAAGTCACTGCCCGAGGCGCTCCAGGTCGCGTTCAGCGGTGGCGCGGTGATGGGCATGAGCGTGGTGGGCCTGGCCCTCCTAGGCCTGGGTGGTCTGTTCATCCTGTTCACGACGGTGCTGTTCAAGGGTCAGCTCAACGTCACGTTGAACGTCATCACCGGTTTCTCGATGGGTGCTTCATCGATCGCGCTGTTCGCTCGCGTCGGTGGCGGTATCTACACCAAGGCAGCCGACGTCGGTGCCGACTTGGTGGGCAAGGTCGAGTCGGGGCTGCCCGAAGATGACCCGCGTAACCCCGCCGTCATCGCCGACAACGTCGGTGACAACGTCGGTGACGTCGCAGGCATGGGCGCTGACTTGTTCGAGAGCTACGTCGGCGCGATCGTCGGCGCGATGGTACTCGGCCTGGGCGCGGGCGCAGTGGCAGACGGCAGCAGCATGGGTCCCATCCTGCTCCCGCTAATCGTCGCCGCTGGTGGCATTATCGCCTCGATCCTCGGCACCTTGGTCGTTCGCACCAAGGAAGGTGGCAACCCGCAGATCGCCCTCGACGTCGGTTCGTTCGGCGCGGCCGGCGTGATGGCTGCAGCGACCTTCGGCATCTCCAAGTTCCTCTGGCCCGAAGCCGGCACCACGGTTGGCGGTGTAGACCACGTGGTCACCTGGCTCCACGTTGGCGGCGCCACGGTCATCGGGCTCGCGACTGGCGTCGGCGTCGGCATGATCACGAGCTACTACTGCTCGATGGGCAAGGGCCCCGTCGACGGCGTGGCAAACCAGTCCAAGACCGGCACCGCGACCAACATCATCGCTGGCCTCGGCCTCGGCATGCAGTCCACGGCGATTCCGATCATCCTGATTGCCGCTGGCATCATGGGCAGCGCCTACGTGGCGGGCCTGTACGGCGTGGCCATCGCGGCTCTCGGCATGCTCTCCACCACCGGCATCCAGCTCGCGGTCGACGCCTACGGCCCCATCGCGGACAACGCAGGCGGCATCGCGGAGATGAGCCACCAGGCTCCTGAGGTGCGCGAGCGCACCGACAAGCTCGATGCCGTGGGGAACACCACTGCCGCCATCGGCAAGGGCTTCGCCATCGGCTCCGCAGCCATGACTGCGCTGGCGCTGTTCGCGGCGTTCGCGCAGCAGGCAAACATCTCCACCATCGACATCTCCAAGCCCACCGTCATGGCCGGCATCTTCCTCGGCGGCATGCTGCCGTACCTCTTCTCCTCGATGGCCATGGCCGCCGTGGGTGAAGCGGCGATGGAGATGATCGAGGAGGTGCGGCGTCAGTTCCGGGAGATCCCCGGTCTGCTCGAAGGCACCGCCAAGCCCGACACCGCGCGCTGCGTCGACATCCCAGCACCAGCGCCGCGATCAAGCGCATGGTGGCTCCCGGCCTGCTCGCCGTGGTGACCCCCGTCGCCATCGGCTTCGGCATGGGCCCCGAGGCGCTCGGCGGCTTGCTCGCCGGCGTCACCGTCTCCGGCGTGTTGCTCGCCATCTTCATGAGCAACGCGGGCGGCGCGTGGGACAACGCCAAGAAGTCCTTCGAAGGCGGCGGCTTCAAGATGAAGGACGGCACGGTTCACCCCAAGGGCTCCGAAGCGCACTCAGCGGCTGTGGTGGGTGACACCGTGGGTGACCCCTTCAAGGACACCGCGGGTCCGTCGCTGAACATCTTGGTGAAGCTGATGAGCGTCGTGGCGCTGGTTATCGCGCCGCTGATCGCCCTCGCTGCCAAGTGAGTCAGTAAGCTGCCGCCACGGCAGCAGAGAACGGCGCTGGTTCCCCGGAACTGGCGCCGTTTTTCGTTTGTTTGCATGCTCGTCGGCCAGGACTGTCGAACCACACGCAACACGAGTGCCGGGCGAGGCATTTTTGTCGTGGGATGCTGGATTTGGGGGTTAGGCTGCCTCCACGATTTCCACGTCGCAACAACGAAGCGGAAAGGTCCAGCCCATGCAACTCAAGCTCTTTGTTGGTACGGCTGCTGTCGCAACGGCAGTAGCGGTTCCAGTCCAAGCTGCAACGATCCAGGTCGGCGCCAACTGCAGCATTCTCGAGGCCATCCAGGCCGCGGAAACAGACGCGGCAGTGGCGGGTTGCACGGCGGGAGCCCTGGCGGATGAGATTCTGATCCCCGACGGGACAGACGAGACCTGGACCGCACAGGTGGACGTCACCAGCGAGCTCAGCATGCGCACGACAGGCGGCCGGGCCGTGATCCGCGGGGATACGAGCGGAGGCTATTTCACGCTGCTCAACGTGACGGGTAACCTGACTCTCGAAGACATCACCCTGAGAGATGGCGTATCCGATGGCTCCGCAGGCTGCGTGCTCGTACCTGTCAACGGGACCTTCACCGCCCGGCGCGTCGTGTTCGATGCATGCGGGATGTCACCGGGCAGTACTGGCGGGCTCCCAGCGGGAGCGATCCGCAACGGTGGCTCCATGCTGCTGGATAGCTGCTTGATCGTGAACACCACGACCAACACCACGGAAGCCGCACTCCGGACCAACGGCGGGACCACCACGCTGGTCAACACGACGATCACCGCCTCGAGCGCAGCCGGAATCCGACACTGGAACGGCACGCTCGATCTCAGGCACTCGACGATCGCGAACAACGGCGCCTTCGATGTGCGCATCCGCGCGGCAAGGGTCGCGAATACGTACAACTCCATCGTAGGGACGGTCGAGGGCTCGTTTACCGTGGCAGAAGGCAGCCTGCTATCTTCGGACCCCATGTTGGGCCCTCTACAGGACAACGGCGGGCCGACGCTGACGATGGCGCCGCTTCAAGGCAGTCCAGTGCTCGACGGCGCAAACGACACCTCCTGCGAAGCCGCCGACCAGCGTGGGCTGGCGAGGCCGAGCGGGGATCACTGCGACGTTGGCGCTGTAGAGCACCAGGTCGTGTGCGACAACGGATTCCTACATCCCAGCGAGGACTGCGACGGGACGCAGTTTCAGCCGGCGTTCCAAACGTGTCCGCAAGGATACGAGGGCACGCCTGTGTGTGACGCGACCTGCAGCATCAACGGCATCCCCAACGGGTGCACGGCGATCGTCGACGCCGGTGCAGCTGGCAGCGGCGGTGCGGTGGGCGCCGGTGGAGCGGCGGGCAGCGGCGGTGCGGCAGGCACGGCGGGCGGCAGCTCCGGAGGCGCACCACAGGACGCAGGCAGCGCTGGTTCACCGACCTACGAAGGGGATGGTTCCACGGCAGACGCTGGGGTTCGCAGCAAGAAGATCGACGATGGCGACTGCAACTGCCAGGTGCCGGGCAGATCAGGGCCCCACTCCAACTCCTTGCTCTGGTTGGTAGGCACAACGCTCCTCGGGGGGCAGTTCAGGCGGCGTACACGGAGCAAGCGACGCCACCAATAAGCTGCGCCGCGCAACATTCCTTTGGCAACCGGCGACACGTCGACGCATGCTTCCCGCCCCATGGCGAAGAAGGCAAAGCAGCTCACGAAGAAGGAACGCAAGGCCCAGCAGCAAGCAGCAGGGCAAGAGCACCATCATCACCACAACCATCAGCACATCCACTGCATTGCTTGTGGTCGCCACATGGAGCCGACGGAGTTCAACGGTGCCCTCGCGAGTGGTCGAGTCATCGTATGCGATCACGGCTCGCAGTTCCCCGCTTGCGCAGGCTGCGTGACCCGCGCCAGGGCGCTCGTCGCTGAGCACGACCGCACTGGAAAGCCAGTAGCGGCGGCTCAAGCATGGCACTGACTCAGTCGTAGAGAGCGGCGGCTCCCACGACCCCCGATTGCTCAGTCGTAGAGAGCGGCGGCTCCCACGACCCGCGAAGGGCGGGCTCGAAGGGGGGTCGCTAGTTATGTTGCCGTGCGGTAACTGGCTAGTCTCGGCCTGCGTTTCGAACTTTGGATACGGGACGGCCTGCGCCTTCTAGAGAAGAGCTTCGTGAGGGCCCTCTGCGTGAGCGGCCTCAGAGAGGCTACGCTCACCCGCCTGGTCGCCCGCCCCCTGCGGGCCGTTACGCCGCCTCCACAACTCCCTCGCTTGGCCTGGGGTAAAGGTGACTAGAGCCTCCCTAAGACTGAGCCGTCCGTCGCCTCCAGCTCTTTACGGCTCGGCTCGGGGCTACGCCCCATTGCCTTGGGGAGACTGAGCCGTCCGTCGCCTCCAGCTCTTTACGGCTCGGCTCGGGGCTCCGCCCCATTGCCTTGGGGAGACTGAGCCGTCCGTCGCCTCCAGCTCTTTACGGCTCGGCTCGGGCTGCGCCCATTGCCTAGGAAGGGACTCATGGCGCTTTGAGGCTGGCGGGCTGCTGGGGGGGTGCCGGTTCGCGCACGAGTCTCTGCGGCTCGGGGCTGCGCCCCATTGCCTTAGACTCGAAACTGGCTCGGCTCGGGGCTACGCCCCATTGCCTTAGACTCGAAACTGGCTCGGCTCGGGGCTACGCCCCATTGCCTTAGACTCGAAACTGGCTCGGCTCGGGGCTACGCCCCATTGCCTTAGACTCGAAACTGGCTCGGCTCGGGGCTACGCCCCATTGCCTCAGGCTTTGTACCGACTAGCCTCGGTTGGGGTGAAGCGGCGCGATGGCAGGAGCAAGAGTCGACCGGGGGTCGATGAGCAGCGGCGTGTGATCTTGGAAGGCGCGGCGGAGCTGTTTGCGGTGAGTGGTTCGCGCGCGGTGAGCATCGCGCAGATCTGTGATCACGTCGGTGTGTCGCGGCCGACCTTCTACCGCTGCTTTCCCGACAAGGACGCGCTGGTGGAGCAGCTCTATCAGGAGGCGGTGCGCGGGCCGGTGGAGCTCAACATGCTGTCGTTGCTGCGCGGTGGTGAGGTGGGTGGTACTCGAGAGGGACTGGAGAAGCTCGCGGACGACATCTTCGCGAATGCGCAGCTCGCGCAACTGGTCTTCGTGGAGTCGTCGGATCCCAGTTCGCCGGCCTACGCCATCGTTCAGCGCTCGTTCGCTGCGACCGCCAAGGAAATTGAGGCTTGGTACTGCGAGCACGGGCGATCGGCGCCTTCTCGTACTCTGCTCAAGGCAACCATGGTGGCGGCGCAGTGGATTGTGCATGACGCGATCACGCGTGGCCTCTCCCCCAAAAACAGGCGCGAGGCCAAGGCCGCGTTGTGGGAACTCGCTTCACGCGTCTTTCGCGACTAGCTTTGCCTCGCGGATCCGATTGGCGATCGCCAGCTCGGTGCCGACGTACATCGCACAGAAGGCTGCAAATCCGCCGTAGAAGATGTACGGGGTCTGGGTCAGCAGGAATTTGACCCAGAAGTCGTAGGGGCGGGGGCTGATGTGAGGCCAGCCTAGGTGCCAGTCAGAAATGACGTAGACGATGGTGACGTAGCAGACGCCCGCCATGCCGAAGGCGCCAACCCAGTAAGCCCACACCCTATTTTTCTGCATGGCAAAGTAGGTTGGGATCAGCAGCAGACCGGTGTGGATGGAGCAAAACTCGATCGAGAGCACCGTTTCGTTCCCGTTCAGGAAGCGGTTGTCGGCGATGCCGTAGCCCCAAAAGATCCAGAGGTACTCGAGGCCCTGGTGGAAGCGGTCCATCGGGATGCCTCGGCGTAGGATGTTATCCTCGAGGTAATACCAAGGGAGCTCCCAGAACACGACGGCAGTGATCGCTGTGAGCAGCCACCAGTTGATGAAGGTGCGGCACTTCTCGACCTTGGTGCGGCGTTCACCCGGTGCGTCCCAGAAGGCGAAGAAGGGGCCGTGGTAGGCCAGGGCTACGCAGAAGAACGCGATGTCGTCCGTTGGCTGTTGAGGCAGCCAGTGAAGCAGCACGCCGACGTAACCCACCAGGCCCTGGAACACGAACAGCACGTTCGCCAGGGCGAAGCCGACGTGGCGGGGTTTGAAGCGTCGCTGGGCCTCTTGGACTGGTCTGGTGAGTGGCTCCGCGGTCGAGATCATGAGGCGCTCCTCGCTGCGGCCAGCTCAGGCGCCGCGCCTCAATCTTACATACATGTAATATTAAGACAACCGTCCGGGACGGGGTCAGTCACACATGAAGCAGCCAGAAGGCCACTTGCCTCGGTCACACGTCTGTTGACCGAAGGTGCCGTCCCCGCACGGACAGGCGCGGGTCTGACCGTCCCGACAAGCGGCTGCCGCGACCTTCTTCGGTGCTGGCTTCGCGGGCTTCGCCGGCGTGCAGTCACATGAGCCCCAATTGCCGTTGTCATCGCAGGCGTGGATGCCTTCGCTGCCATCGGGGCAGTCGCAGGGGGAGAACATCCCAGCGCTGCACTTCCAACCTTCCGAGTCGTCGGTCGCGGCAGCCTGAGGCGCCTGCCCGCCGCCTTGGGGCTGCTCTGCCGCCACCGTAGAGCCGTTCTGGCTGTCGCTTTGCTTGCAGGCGAGCAGCGCGAGTCCAAGCAGGGCGATGAGAGGGGCGATCCGTGACCAACGAGTTGTGGGGGAGCTGAGCATCCCCTGACTGTACGGCCCACAGAGCCGAAACCTGATATCAGCGCGTGCAACCGGTGGTCGATTGTTCGTCACTGGGCCAAAGGACGGAGGGCGGCGTCCCGCAGACTCGGCTCACACCCTGGCAAAGGCTGTGAGCGAAAGGGTGTTTCCGTCGGGATCTTCAAACCAGGCAACCTCGCTGCCATCCGGCGTCGTCCAGACATCGAATGCGTCTTGCTCGAAGAAGTCATAGCGCTTGAACTTGACGCCCTTGGCGCGAAGCTCATCGATCACTGGGCGGATCTCACTCACCCTCCAACCAAGGCTCGTGAACGGCTGGGGCTTCAACTCCTGCGCCTTCTGAATGCGCAGCATCGTTTCTCCGGCTTGGAACACCAGGGCGAAAGGTTCGTCGGCGATGAGGGTCAGGCCGAGCACGTCTCGATAGAACGCCTTGCTGCGTTGCGAGTCCGTGGTGGCTACGAAGGCGATGACCTGGGCACTTTGCAGCATCGACACGGACTACCTCCGCCAGGTCGTGGCGACAACGCCGAGCTGACGACCTAATGTCCTGTCTCCGTAGTTCGCTGCAAAACTCGCCCGCCCCCTTTTGGGATGTGGGCGCCCGAGTTTTGCGCCTTCGCTCTACTTTTGAGACGAGGAACGCTGTGTTGATTTGTTCAGCGAATCACCGATTCGCCTCACTAACGACGCCGCTTGCGGCTCGCGGGCTTCCACGCTCGGGGCGGCTGAGGCCGCTCGAGCGTGCGGCGCATCAGCTCCAATCTTTCGTCTTGGGCGAGGCACGCGTCGACCAGGTCGAAGGCTTCTTGTGCCAGGGGTGTGCCGAGCACCTCCTCACGCCTGAGCGGCGTACCCAGACCCGGTGCCCCCGCGCCGTCTACTACGTGCGTCACGGTGACCGTGCTCCGCGTCTACCCAATCACCGATGCTGAGCATCCAGACCGTGCGGTCTCACGCCGCCGCACATCGGTGCGCGCTACTTGGCGCCCCGGTAGCTCCGCGATGCTCCTCCCCCCCTGATCCCCCGCCGCGCGGCGCTCGCCCAAATCCAAGTCCGGGTCGGCGTCTGCGCTCCAGTGTGTGGCTTGGGGTTCGCAGCGAATGATCATCACATGACTCTCGTTGCGCTCCTGGCGCGCGTCTCGCTCGACGGCCTCCTCGTCGTTCATGAGGCCGAGGATGTCGAGCGTGAGGTCGAGCCCGTCGGGGCGGTACTCGTCGCCTGCGCTCAGCACCGTGTAGCCGTTCCCGCACACGTCGTTGGCTTCGCTCGCGCAACCCACAGCACTCTTGCAGGTGATTTCGTAGGCGGCCGCGCCGGGCCGACTGAACTCTGGTCTCAACTGAGAGCTCGAGAACCCACACGCACCAATACCAAGGGCCATCAGCCCGAGTCCGAATGCACCGAGAACACGCGACATGCCCGCTGCATGGCAACACGCGTGCCGTCGCCAAGCTCCCCATTTTCGGGCCACTCGCGCGCGTCAATCGCACACCCCGAGGAGTCGAGTTCACGCACAGGGCCTCAGGGGCACACGGCAAACATGAGCGCTCGGATTCATTTCCGTGCGGACTATCGGGGGCGCTGGGGACGCCTGCTGCCTGCCCCCCGCGCGCCGGTGCGTCCCTTGCGCAGGGGCGCAGCGCTTCCCCGACGATGGATCGAGAGCGACCCCTTGCCGTGCTTCGGCGGCACCAAGCAGTCAGGCCCCGAACCAATCAGATCCGCGCGTTTGGCCTCGGCGAGCGCTTCGCGGGCGAGATCGTGTTGCGTCGGATCCCAGTACTGCAACAGCGCCTTTTGCTTGCGCTTCTCCCGCAGGTGCTTCGCCGTGTAGACGGGCTCCTGACTCACGGGATCGAGCCCGGTGAAGTACATGCTCGTCGCCATCGACATCGGGGTCGGTATGAAGTCCTGTACCTGGCGAGGCCGGAGGCCCTTCCTTTTCAGGTAGACCGCGAGGTCGATCATGCTCTTGAGCGTCGAGCCTGGGTGCCCGGAAATGTAATACGGAATCAGGTGCTGCTCCTTGCCGCTCTTCTCGCTGGCACACTGGAACAGCGACTCGAAGCGCTCGTAGCTCTCGGCGCCGGGCTTCTTCATCTTGTCGAGCACGGCGTCGTCGACGTGCTCTGGCGCGACGCTGAGCTGGCCGCCAGTGTGGTGCCGGGCGAGCTGCTCGACGAACTCAGGGCTCCGCTCAGCCAGGTCATAGCGCACGCCGGAGGCGATGAAGACTTTCCTCACCCCCTTCTCCTCGCGCACCTTGCTCAGGAGATCGATGAGCGGCGCGTGGTCGGTCACCAAGTTCTCGCACACTCCCGGGTGCACGCAGGAGAGCCGTCGACAGGCCTTCTCTATTTTTTCCTCACGGCAACGCATCTGGTACATGTTGGCGGTCGGCCCACCGACATCGCTGATCACGCCGCGAAAGTCACCCATACGTCGGAGTTGACGCACCTCTCTCAGCACGCTCTCCGCAGAGCGGCTCTGAATCACGCGCCCTTCGTGCTCCGTGATCGAACAGAAGGAGCAGCCGCCAAAGCAACCGCGCATGGTCACGATGGAGTGCTTCACCGTCTCGAAGGCGGGGATCGGCTCGCTGTATCCCGGGTGCGCTGCGCGCTGGAACGGCAGGTCGTAGAGCTCATCCATCAACGACTCCGAGAGCGGCTCCGCGGGTGGGTTGAAGTACACCGCCTCCATGCCATGGCGCTGAATCAAAGGGCGCGCGTTGCCAGGATTGGTCTCCCGCTGGAACGCGCCGCTCATGCGACTGAAGAGCCGGAGGTCGTCTTTCACCTTGTCGTAGCTGGGGAGTAGCACCGGGCGCCTGTCGCTGACGTAGCGGCTCGCCTCCACTTGCTCCCAAGGCACATTCGACCAATCTTGCCCCGAGGAAATGACTTCGCCCTTACCCAGGCGGAATGCCGTACCTCGGATGTCGCGAATGCTCGCGAAGACTTCACCCTTGCGCAGGCGCTCCGCCAGCTCCCACACCGGGCGCTCACCCATACCGAAGATCAGCATGTCCGCCTTCGCATCCAGCAGCACCGACCGGCGTACGCTATCGGACCAGTAGTCGTAGTGCGCGATGCGCCTGAGCGACGCCTCGATGCCTCCGATCACGATCGGCAGCTTGCCGAACGCCTGACGCGCGAGGTTCGAGTAGACGATGGTTGCACGGTTGGGTCGCAGGCCGACACGACCGCCAGGGGAATACTGATCCTCAGAGCGCACCTTCTTTTGCGCCGTGAGCTTGTTGAGCATCGAGTCTAGGTTCCCCGCGGTAATGCCCACGAAGAGTCTCGGCGTGCCCATCTCGAGCAGGTCCTCAGGGCTCTCCCAGCGCGGCTGGCTGATGATGCCAACACGGAACCCCCGCGCCTCCAGGAAGCGCCCAATCAGCGCGGCGCCGAACGCCGGGTGGTCCACGTAGGCGTCGCCGTTGATCAGCAGGATGTCCAGAGCGTCCCAGCCCCGCGCCTTGAGCTCCTCACGCGTGGTCGGCAGGAAGGCACCAACAGGCGCTTGACCCTTTCGACGCAACTGTAACGGGGCGGACATGTTCTGCTCGCATATAGCAGAGGGGGCGCGCGCGGCAGCCAATCAACGCGAAACAGATTGGGTCGAGCATCACGAAAGCCGCCGCGGGTGCTCCGCAGAATCGCTATCAGGCGTGGTGCTTTTCAGCCGCCCAAGTCGGGTTTGGGGGTGAGGTCCGCCGCCGGCCTGCATAGCCCGTCTACACACGGCGCAAAGCTCGGTCAAAGCGGCCGTGAAGGCTTCTCAGCGCTCGCTCTGCGTGTGACAAACAGCGGGTGACGAGCCTGGATATCCGCCCCGAGGACCAACCACTGTACGCCGACATCCGCTGGTTGGCTGGCCTCCTTGGGCGAGTCCTGCAGCGCCTGGAGGGCGAGGAATGTTTCCGCACGGTTGAGTCTCTGCGCGTGCTGAGCCGCGACCGCCGCCGCGAAGGCGTCGGCGCCCGCGGCTTCGAGCGCCTGATGGCCGACGTCGAGGCGATCCCGCTGGATCGCATCGGCAAGGTGGCGCGCGCCTTCAGCCTGCTCTTCCTGCTGATCAACACCGCCGAGCAAGTCCACCGCGTGCGGCGCCGCGCAGCCTACTGGGAGCGCAGCGACAAGAAGCCCCAACCCGCCTCGCCGCGCTGGGTCTTCAGTCAGCTCAAGGAGCGGGGAAAGACCGCGACCGACGTACGCAAGCTCGTGGAGCGCATGGAAGTCAGGCCGGTACTGACGGCCCACCCGACCGAAGCCACCCGCCGCACCATCCTCCAGCTCCAGGCGCGCGTTGCCCGAGCGCTACGCAAGCGCGACACCGGTACGGAGAGTCAGCGCACGCGCGTCGAACAAGCCATCGAGGGTGAGATCGAGCTGCTCTGGCTCACTGACGAAGTGCGCCGCGACCGGCCCAGCGTGTTCGACGAAGTCAGCAACGTGATCTGGTACCTTGAGGATCAGCTCTACGAATCCAGCGAGTGGCTCGACTACGCGGTGAAGAACGCCTTCAGCCAAGTCTTTCGAGAGCCGCTGGGTGTCTCCGTCAAAGTGCCGATCGGCAGCTGGGTGGGCGGTGACCGCGACGGCAACCCCTTCGTCACGCCAGAGGTCACCGAGTTCGCCGTTCGCCGCAGCACCCGCGCGCTGATCAGTCACTACTACGACAAGGTCCAGGAGCTGATCGAGCGCCTGAGCATCTCAGACAGCTTGGTGTCCCTGGGAGCGGACTTCGAGCAGTCCTTGCAGAGTGACCGTGAGCTGATGCCAGACGTGTGGCAACACAACGCGCGCAGGGATGCCTCCGAGTCCTTGCGGCTCAAGCTAAGCTTCATCGCGGGGCGTCTGGACGCAACGCGGGTCAGTATTGCCGCGCGGGAACATGGGGAGCACATCAACAAGCCTCATGCCTACACCAGGAACCAGGAGCTGCTCGCCGATCTAGAGCTGGTGTGTGACGCAGTCTCACGCGCGGGCGCCGACTACGCGCGCCAGAGCTTGGTCGAACCGCTCGTGGACCAGGTGCGCTTCTTGGGCTTCGCTGGGCATCGCCTCGATGTGCGTGAAGACGCCGAAGCGCACACGCGGGCGCTCGCCGGCATCAGTCGCGCCATCGGCATTCCGGAGCTGGACGCCGCCACGTTGCGCCGAGAGCTCGACGGGCGGCGGCCGCTGTTGTCGCCGCATATCGCCTTGGACGAGCAAACCAAGAAGACGGTAGACGTGTTTCACAGCATGCGCCGTGCCCAGCGCGAGCTCGGGGAGCGAGTCGCCAAGACGTACATCATTTCGATGACCAAGAGCGCTACGGACCTCTTGCGGGTGCTGGTGCTGGGGCGCGAGGCGGGCCTGGTAGACTTGGGCCCTGGAGAACCTCGCTCGCAGCTGGACGTCGTGCCACTCTTCGAGACGCGCGACGACCTGATCGCGGCCCCGAATATCCTCGCGGAACTATTTTCCGACGAAGTCTACGCGCGACAGCTTCAGGCCCGAGGTATGCGCCAGGAGGTGATGCTCGGCTACAGCGACTCGGCGAAGGACGTGGGTCTGCTGAGCGCCAGCTGGGAGCTCTACCGCGCACAGGAGCGCCTGGTCGAAGTCGCGGCGCGCTTCGGGGTGAGCCTCACGCTCTTCCACGGGCGCGGCGGCAGCGTCGGTCGTGGGGGAGGCTCTCCAGTGTTTCGCGCACTCATGGCGTTGCCTCCCGGTACCGTCGGCCCCCGCATCAAGGTGACCGAGCAGGGTGAGATCATCAGTCAAAAGTTCGGCATCCGCACCATCGCCGAGCGCAGCCTCGAAGTCTTGTTCAGCGGTACGCTGATGGCCATGGAGACGGACTGGCGCGACGGCATCCCCGCCGAACAGGTGGCGGTGTTCCGCAGTACGATGGATCGCCTGAGCCAGGCGGCGCTGCCCATCTACCGCAGGCTGGTACACGAGGAGTGCGGAGTCTTCGACCTGTTCCTCACGGCAACACCCGTAAAGGAGCTGGCGCACGTACATTTCGGTTCGCGCCCCGTCTACCGGCAACGAGGCGCAGGTTCGATGCAAGGAATTCGCGCCATCCCGTGGACCTTCGGTTGGACTCAGAACCGACTGATGCTTCCGGTGTGGCTTGGGGTTGGGACCGCCCTCGAGGGCTGTCTGGCAGAGCCCGGGGGCCTCGAGCTGTTGCAAGACATGGCTCGGCGTTGGCCACTATTCGACGACCTGCTCAGCAAGATCGAGATGGTTTGCGCCAAAGCGGACCTCGAGATCGCGCGGCTCTACGTGGAGCAACTCGGTGGGGATCGCGAGCTGTTCGCTGCGTTGGAGAGGGAGTACGAAACGACCGTGCAAGCACTGCTAGCAATTCGTGAGCAGACTCTATTGCTCCAGCGTTCGCCGGTGTTGCGCGCCGCGATCCAACTGCGCAATCCGTATGTCGACCCTCTGAGCGTCATTCAGGTTTCCCTACTGCGCCGTCAGCAGAGCGCTGACAGCGAGGGTCGAGAACTCATCGAGTCCGCATTGGGGATCACCGTGAACGGCATAGCGCAAGGCATGCGCAACACGGGGTGAGAGGTCCTGGACGCGCACAGCGAAGTCCAAGCTTCAGCGCTAAATGCAAGTCGCTCACCCCAAGGGGTGAGCGTCCAAAGAAAGCCCTTAGAACTCCCGTGGCGGGCTTACTTCTTCTTGCCGCGCTTACTGGCCTTCTTTCCGCCGGACAACGCCTGCTCGACTTGCTCGAGTTGACCGCGAACCGTAGCCGCTAGCTTGAGCATCTGCGCACGCTTCGTGTCATCGAGTTCGTCGGCTCGGTTCAGGTCGCCACCCAGGTGGTAGCGGCCGTCAACAAACGCTTGGAGCCGACCCATGGCACGCGCAAACCGCAGCATTGGCTGGCGACCAGGCTTCGGTGGCTCTTGCTGTCGAAGCGAGGAAATCTCAAACTCGAGCTGACTGGTTGAGAGCTTCTCGGCTACGACGCGCTTTGCGAGTGCCTTCTGCTGCTCAGGCTTCACCAAGTCCAAACGCACGGCAATTGCGAACGAGAACGGGCAATCCGCGGGAGTATGACCGAGGTTTAGCAACACGCGATAGGCGGCGAGGCAGCGATGTAGGGTGAGCTTCGAGATGGAGAGTTTCTCCTCCTCGATGATCGCTCGCAAGGGATGCTCTTCGAAGTGGTTGTACACGATGCGCCCAATCTCGTAGGCATCTGCCAGGTTCATGGGCGGGGGGGGCGACTTCTTCGCGGAAGCCGGCCACTTGAAGTTAGCTTTGGCCATCGCGCTGGATACTAGGTCGATTTTTTCACATGGGCACCCGTTTTCCGCGAACCAAGTCATTTTATCTGCCCAAATTTCTCTGAGGCAAAGTCTCGCGTTTCCTGGTGCGAATGCTTCACCAAGAAATTGGGAAACCGGTTCCGCGTAGCTGCGTACTGGTCGCGACTATTCGCTACGCAGTCGCTACCGCGGGGAATGTGACGCGAGCTGAAGGTTGCAACCGTGTGCGACAACCGCGCGAAGGGACGCCCCACGGAAGCATAATCGGTGGCTGCTTCACATCGACGCCGGCGACCCTGACCCCGGGTTCACATACGTCGGCGTAGCCGATTCCACGCGGTCAGGATTCGCTGACGGACTGACCGCGAACACCCCGACCAGCTGCCCCGACCTGGCTCACGCGTGTGGCTCCAGGCCCGAATTCCTCGAGCGAAACCCCGGCGTTTTGCCTTCGGCAGGTACCGGCCCTAGACCCCCAGCATGAGCTCCAACGCGCCGGCCAACCGCCTCATCCACGAGACGAGCCCCTACTTGCTCCAACACGCGCACAACCCGGTGGACTGGTTCCCCTGGGGCGTGGAAGCGCTCGCCAGGGCCAAGCGCGAGGACAAGCCGATCCTGTTGTCCATCGGCTATGCGGCTTGTCACTGGTGCCACGTGATGGAGCGCGAGAGCTTCGAGAACGAACGCACCGCCGCGCTGATGAACGAACACTTCGTCTGCATCAAGGTCGACCGTGAGGAGCGACCGGACCTCGATGACATCTACATGGCGGCCACCGTCGCCATGAGCGGCGGCGGCGGGTGGCCGATGACGGTGTTCCTCACCCCCGAACAAGAACCGTTCTTCGCAGGCACTTATTTCCCCCCGGAAGATAAGTACGGCAGACCCGGTTTCCCGAGCCTTCTGCGCCGGGTCGCAGAGGCGTGGGAGAAAGAGCGCGACTCGCTGTTCGAGCAAGCGCGGGAACTGACTGAGCACATTCGCGAACAGTCGAGCGTGGGTCGAGCGATGCCGATCAACCTCGACTGGATGGGCCACGCGGTGTCTCAGCTGTCTCAGAGCTTCGACCCGCGGCATGGAGGCTTCGGCGGTGCGCCCAAGTTCCCACCCTCCCCAGCGCTGCGCCTCCTCACGCTTTTCCATGCGCAAACAGGTGACGAGCGCGCGCTGGAGATGCTCCACGGCACGCTCCAGGGCATGCGGCGCGGTGGAATGTACGACCACATCGTTGGCGGCTTTTGCAGGTACTCCACGGACGAGCGCTGGCTAGTGCCACATTTCGAGAAGATGCTGTACGACAACGCGCAGCTCTCTCGGGTCTACCTGGAGGCCTATCAGCTCACCGGTGAAGCGGACTACGCTCGCGTCGCCCGCGAGACGCTGGACTACATCGCGCGCGATATGCAGGACGCGGAGGGCGGCTACTTCAGCGCGACCGATGCCGACAGCGAAGGGGAGGAAGGCAAGTTCTTCGTCTGGACCCCAGCTCTGGTGGCCAGCGCCTGCGAGGCGCTCGAGCTGCCCCAGGGCGCGATAGCAGCCTTCTGTGCGTACTACGACATCAGCGACGCAGGAAACTGGGAAGGGCACAGTATCCCGAATACGCCCCGCGCATTCTCGGACGTCGCAGCCGACTTCCCGATCGGGGGTGAGGAGCTACTCCAAACCTTCGAGCTAATCCGCGAGGCAATGCACAAGGCGCGAGTCCAGCGCCCGCAACCGCTACTCGACGACAAGATCCTGGTGAGCTGGAACGGCTTGATGCTCGGCAGCATGGCTGAGGGGTACCGTGTGCTCGGTGATCGCAAGTACCTGGAGAGCGCTACGCGCGCGGCGAACTTCTTGCTGCAAAACTTGCGGCGTCCCGACGGCGGACTGTTCCGCACGGCACGTCGTGCCAAGGGCGAGCTGAAGGCGCACCTGGACGCCTACCTGGAGGATTACGCATTCCTGGCCGACGGCCTGATCGACCTGGTCGAAGCCGGCGCGCCGATTCAGTTCCTGAGCAAGGCGCGCGAGCTGTGTGAGCGCATGCTCGTGGACTTTGGTGACGAAGACGGCGCACTGTTCAATACCGCACGGCAGCACGAAGCGCTCCTGGTTCGCTCGCGGGAAGGGCACGATGGCGCCATCCCCAACGCAAACGCGGTGGCGGCTCGAGCGCTCGCGCGCCTGGCCAAGCATCTGGGCGACGCCGCCCTGGAGGAGCGAGCCGTGGGCGCACTCTCGGCCTACGCCAGCTTGATGCAGCGCCAGCCCCGGAGCTTCGCGACGAGTCTACACGCAGCAAGCTTCCTCGCCGCAGCGCCCATCGAGCTGTGCTTCTCCGGCAGCTTGGAGGCCAGCGAAGCGCTCAGGCGGCGCGCGGCGCGCTGCTACCTGCCAGCGCGAGTCATCGCGCACGCACGACCCGGTGAAGCCACGACGCCACTCACCGAGGGCAAGCAGAGCGCCGATCCGGCGCTGTTCATCTGTCGCAACTTCGCGTGTCAAAGGCCGATCACCGACTCCGCACAAGTCGAGTCGGCGATCGCCGCAGCGCTCGCTGAGGCCAAGCAACTCGGCCAGGCGCGGGTCACGGGCAAACGCCTCCCGGGTCAGGCGGACGCTGCGGCCACGACCGCATACGCGAAGTCGCACGCAGCGCTGAAATTTTCTCCCTGGAAATTAAGTGCGGGCGCTCCATCCAGCGAGCTCCACGTGAGCCGGCTTGGCTTCGGCGGCTATCGCGTCGATCAGGGGCACCCCGGACATCGCATGGCGCTGCTGCGCGCGCTGCAGTCCGGCATCAACTTGATCGACACGTCCACGAACTACACAGGCGGACAAAGCGAGGAGCTGATCGGCTCGGCCTTGAGCGAGCTGCACGCTCAGGGAGTGGTCAAGCGCGAAGCGGTCGTCGTGGTGAGCAAGGTTGGCTACGTGCAGGGGCCGAACCTGGACAAAGCGAAACAACGCATTCAGCAGGGCAAACCCTACCCAGACATGGTCGAGTACAGCGACGACTGCTGGCACTGCCTGCACCCGGAGTGGATCGAGGATCAGCTGACCGACAGCTTGGCTCGCCTCGGGCTCGAGACGCTGGACGTGTACCTGCTCCACAACCCGGAGTACTTCCTGAGTCACGCGGCGGAAGCGGGGCGCGCCCAGACTCCAGACCAGCTCGCGGAAACCCGTGAAGCCTTTTACGCGCGGGTGACTCAGGCGTTCGAACAACTGGAGCGCGAGGTGCGAAGGGGTCGAATCGCGGCCTACGGCGTGTCCAGCAACACGCTGGTGCGCGAGGCAGATCACCCGGAGGCGACCAACCTGGGCCGCTTGCTCGAGTGCGCCGAACGGGCCGCCCAGAACGTGCTCAAGCGGACCAGCAATCATTTCCGCGTGATTCAACTACCCTTCAACCTCATCGAGGCCGGCGCGGCACTGACGCTGAATCACCAGGGTGCGAGCGGCGCGGAGAGTGTGCTCAGCGCGGCGCAGCACGCAGGACTGGAGGTGCTGGTGAACCGCCCGCTCAACGCCATCACCGACGGGGGGCTAGTGCGCTTGGCTGAGCCTCCAGCCCAAATCCTTGAGGAAAAGACGGTCGCCCTGCCCGCTGCGCAGAGCCGCGTGGCAGGACTCGAGCAGGAGTACCGTCGCAACTTCGCGCCAGACCTGCGCGCCCCCAAGGGCAGCCCGCTCAAGCCCGAGAGCTTCTTCAACTGGGCCGAGCGCCTCGGCGTGCTCCACGGAAACACCCTGGACGAGTCGAAGATCGGAAGCCTGCTCGCCTGGCACGATCTCGAGCAGCGGGTGATCGCTCGCGAGACCGGGCGCTACCTATCGGCCCTGGACAGCGCCTTTGCGGGGCAGCGCGGCGAGGCCTGGCGAGAGTGGCGAGGGCGCTACGTGCGTGCGCTCGACCAGTACATCTCCGCGCTACGTCAGCAGGCGGCGGCGGCGAGCGCGAGATCGCTGAAGCCCGTGGTGGAGGCTTTGGCTCGAGCTGGCGCGCCGCGACGTCCAGTCTCTCAGCTCGCGCTCGGGAGCTTGCTCGCGACGGCCGGTGTCACCAGCGTGCTGGTCGGCATGCGCCAGGAGGAATACGTGGACGACGCCCTCGAGAGCGCGCGCCAGCCCCTGAACATCGACGCGCAAAGCCTGCTGAAACTGACGAACGGCGTGCGATAGTCAGCGCCCGATGGCGCGCGACCCCAGTGTTCATGACGACCGCGCGCGCAGCCGGCGCTGGCTCCCACAGTTCGTGTGGGGCGCGCTGTTGGCGCTCGTCAGTTGGCAGCTCAAGGGTGTGCTCAGCCACGTCTGGCAGCGCCTGCAGTTTCCCTACGATCTGCTGTACTGGCCCGACGACTACTACCTGACCACGTTGCTGCGCATCGACCTCGGTCAGCATCCGTACGGAAATCCGAGCGACGCCAACTCCTGGATCTATACACCCGGTGCCCCCTACCTGGGCTGGCTCTTGCTCAAGCCCCTCGGCTTGGTGCGCTCGTTCTTTGCCCACAAGTTGCTCTCCCAGCTGTGGCTCCTGCTGGCAGTCTATTTGGCGACCCGCCTTGGGCTCGCCGTGATGCGGTCGGAGCAAGCGAACGCAGGCTTGCGGGGCACTCGGTGGACACTGCAACTCGCCGGGTTGGGCCTCGGGATGCTGCTCGCGCTCGCGGCGTACATGAACCCGATCGCGGACTCTCTGCACCCGACGAACCTGGAGCTCGCCGTGCTGGCGGGGAGCAGCTGGGCCGCGTTCAAGGCGCCCGCGCTGAGCCGCAGGTGGAGGCTCGCGTTGTGGCTGTTGCTGCCGGGCCTCGCGCTGTGCTTCAAGCAAACAGGCGCCGTCGCGGTGACTGGCTCACTCGCCCTGGTGGCACTCATCACTCCAGGGCTCGCACGCCGCGAGCGGGTGTGGCTTGGCTTGGGTGCCGCGGCGTCGTCTGCGCTGGTGTTTGCCTTGATGTGGCTCGCCTGGGGCCAAGACTTCGTCGCCTGGGTGTGGACGATTCCTTCATCCGCAGGGATCAAAGCCTTCAAGCTCAAGGACTTCAAGAGCGGCATCGGGGTGACGCTGTACCCGATGTTCGCGCTCGTGGTGTTGCGACTATGCTTTGCCCTACGGCAACGTAACACCGCGGCCAACCAAGCCTACATCCGCGCCTGCCTGCCCGCGTTGTTCTACACGCCGCTCGCGCTGCTCGCCCTGTTCAAGGCGCTGGGTGGGCCGAACAACCTGATGGTGCTGTTGTTTCTCTACAGCATGCTGGGAGCGCCGCTCCTGGTGTGGCGCGCCAACGTCGGCCGACCCCGGGTCCAGGTTGCGCACAGCGTGGTTCTCGCTCTGCTGTGCCTGACTATCTGGCGGCCCACCAAGCGACTGCCCGTGGCCGCTGACTACGCCTACGGAGAGCAGCTCTGCGCGTACCTGCACGCACGACAAGAGTGCGGCGAGCGGGTGTACCTGGGCCGCGGCGCCGCGTGTTACTTGCGAGGCAGCGAAGTGCCCCGTGACCGCGTGATGTCAGCGGAGGACGTGTCGCTCTCCACGTATCCGCTCGGATACGCCCAGCGGCTGCGTGGGGCGGAATACGACGTCGTGATCGCCACCCAGCAAGATCTGTTCAGCCCGTGGCTCAAGCAGGCGCAGTGGCCAGCGCTACTGGAAGAGTACAGCATCTTTGGGCGCCTGGACGCTGGGCCGCACGGCGACGTGTGGAGCGAAGGGCTGGGGCAGCTGATGGGGCCCACGGGCTTCTACGAACGCAAGCGGGAGCGGGGCAAGCACTCCCTCGCCGCGCCCGAACGCTGCGACTTCGTCGACGCCCCAAGGTTCGTGCCGAGACCGCCGCCGTCGCAGTGAGTCGCTGTGGCAAGCGCTGCTCCTCCCCCCCCCAAAAGAACCCCAACGAAGCTGCGCGGGAAAACCCGAGCGCGCGAAGGCAAGGAGAGAGGCCGAGCCGACCGGCGAGCGCAGGCGAAGTCCGAAGCGAGGCTGGCGGGGAGAGCCGAACGAACGCCGAAGCTGCGCGGGAAAAAATGTAACTACCGCGGGTGCCGCGAGTAGTACGCCGTCGGAGCCAGGTGGTTTGAACGGTGTGACAGAACGAGGCGCGGTGGCTGGACCACACGCCGAAGCAGCGGACGC
Organism: Polyangiaceae bacterium; assembly: GCA_041389805.1. GTDB lineage: Bacteria > Myxococcota_A > Polyangia > Polyangiales > Polyangiaceae > JAHBVY01. The sequence goes on from JAWKRD010000001.1 coordinate 334,736, forward strand.
TGGACGCAGCGAGGAGGAGCTGATGGCTGCCTACGTCGCTGGCGACCGCGCTGCGTTCGATGAGCTGTTTCAGCGCCTCGCACCGGTGTTGCTACGGGTGCTTGCCCGGCAGCTGCCAAATCGTGAAGAGGCAAATGATCTGGTGCAGCAGACGTTCCTGCAGCTACATCGCAGCCGAAACGATTTCCGCGAGGGTGCGCGCCTGCGGCCCTGGCTGTTTACCATCGCGATCAATCTGAAGCGCGAACACTTTCGCCGCATGAAGCGTCGCCCTGAGGCGCCTCTCGAGCTCGACGGACGCAGTGACCCGGTCAGCGTTCAGGGAGCCCACGGCCGCGCCGACGCGCAGCACAGCTTGGGCTGGGCGCTGCAGCGTATTCCCACGGATCAAGCCGAGGTGATCGCCTTGCACTGGTTCGAGGGGCTAGCGTTTCCGGAGGTTGCCGAGGTCGTCGGCGCGAGCTTGTCCGCGGTGAAAGTCCGCGCGCATCGCGGCTATCAGGCGCTGCGCGCGCTGCTCGATGAGTCAGTTGGGCAGGACTAGCGCAATTTTCCGCCCTGAAACCCAGGACTGTAACCGAGCGGTCGGTCCGTCATATGCCCTGGAGTTCCCGCCATGAATCAGCCTTCCACCAGCCCCCACACCTGCTCCGAGCTGCGCGACGCGCTGCTCGCTGGCGGTGAGCCGGACTGGGCGCGGGTGCACCTCGAGACGTGCGCTGGCTGCAGGGAGCTGTGGGACCCGCCCCTACGCGACGCGCTCACCGACGCCGCCAAGCTCGAGTCGCTTGAGCCTGACCTCAGCGCCCTCAGAGGCGCGCTCGACGCGGAGCTAGAGCAAGAGCAAAAGGGCGCACGACGCCTGAAGAGCCTGAGCACTCCAGCTCGAATCGCAGTGGCCTCGAGCGTTGTCGGGCTCTTGGTCGCGTTGAACTTCCGCAAGCCCCGCCCCGATCTACACACCCTGCACTGGCTCGAGTTCTCAGCGCCGCTCGTGGTCGCTCTGCTGCTAGTCTTCTTGGGGGTGAGGGGTACGTTGCGCGGCCCCCATCTGACGCAAAAGAGCAGCGCACAGACTGGCGCGCTGATCGGCTTGTCCGCCGGGTTGTCGCTGCTCTACTTCCTCTCCCACAGTTTCCTTGGGGAACTAAGCTTCGTCGAGGCCGCGCCGGGATTCGGTCGCCGCGCGCTCACGTGCTTCTCGTTCGGCGTCGGCTGGAGCTTGCCGCTTGGCCTGATGCTCATGTTCCTGGACCGCAATAAACTCGCCCCACAGAGCCTGATCTTGCACGCGGGCGCGGCAGGCGGCCTGAGCGGAGTACTCGCGTTACATATCCACTGCCCATTGCAAAATCCAGCGCACCTGCTGGTCGGCCACCTGAGCGTGCTGGTCTTCGTGGTGCTCATGTGGCTCGCGCTGCGGGGCGGACTGCGGCGAAGCGAACGAACGGCTAGCTGAAACGCTGCTCCTCGCTAGGATCTTCCCAAGGCTCCCGGCCCGTGCCATCGTGGCCTCGATGGGTGGATACCTCGAGGCGTACCTCGACGGCTTGCCGCATGCGGAGCGGTCGTATCCCAACTGCTGCATCAAAGGCAGCTTGGTCGCCGTCTCCCTGCGGACACGACGCCTGCCAGAGCAGGCCGACGTGCCGGGCTTCGTACGCACCTTCGAGGGCGAGCGATGGACCAGCAATGAGTGGGTACCCATCGTTCACGTGAACGCCTGGGTCGCCGCGCTGCTCGACCACGACTTTCGCGGCAACGAAAACGCGTACCTGGCGTGGAACTACGAGCTCAACCGTGAGTTCGCCACCACCCCCATGTACAAGCTGTTCTACAGGCTCGCGCCTCCGAGGGTGCTGGTTCGGACGCTGACGCTAGCCTTCGCGCAGTACTTCCGCGGCATCGTGCTCAACGCGCGTATTTCAACCGGGGAAGCTGAACTCGAGGTCACGCAGCCACCAAACCTCTACCCTGAGGTGATGCAGCGAGGTTTCGCCGAAGCTTTCCGCGCGGCACTCGACGCGGCCGGCGCGCGTCAGGCCAGGGCGGAGCTGACCCGGCGGGACGAGCGATCCCACCAGGTGCACTGCAGCTGGCGCTAGCGTCTCGCGCCAGCGCGGCGCCGGCGAGCGATCAGACCCAGCGCGCCAAGCGCACCAACCCAGGCGAAGCCACTCGACTCACCATCGGGGCGACCGAGGCCGCACACGCAGCGCGCCGTGTTGGTGGTGCTCGCAGGTCGATTCGCGCTCGCGCCGGTCCCCCCAGCGCCGCCAGCGGCGGGGCTCCCAGCGCTTCCGCCGAACGCGCCACCGCTCCCACCGAAGGGCGCGGCGCCCCCGCTCCCACCCTCACCGGGACCGTAGCAGTAGCCACCGCTGCAGCTCTGTCCGGGAGGGCAGCTCACCCCCGCACACGCATCGACGCAGCTGCCTTGGTCACAGCGCGTTCCCTCGCCACACGCCGGCTCGCAGGAAGGGTCGGTGCACGCTCCCGTGTCCGCGTCACAGCGCAACGGAAGCTCGCAACTGATACCGCCGCACTGGTTGCAGCCATCAAAGCACTGTCCTCGGCGGCACTGTTGGCCGACCCCGCAGCTCACCCCGTCGCACAAGTCGACACAGCGGTCCGCGATGCAGTCCTGCCCTGCGGGGCACGCGACGCCGGCGCAAGCCGCGCGACACTCCCCCTGGCTACACACCTCGCCCTTCGCGCAGTCCTTGTCGACGCAACCGGAGTCGACGCACAGGCCGCTGCTCTCCTCGCACTCCTTGCCAGTGCCGCACGGAAACTCTCCACTGCTACAGCTGGGTGAACACTTGCCGTACTGACACACCTCGTTCGGCGGGCAGGTCGCGTTGTCGTCCACTTCACCGTTGCAGTCGTCGTCGATGCCGTTGCACTGCTCGCCCTGAGGGTCGAATAGCGCATCACAGCTGAGGTCGGCACCATGGCAGCGAGTGATGCCTTGGGCGCACGCGCCTTGGCCCGAGGCGCCGCACGGCAAGCCACCTCCAGAACACTGAATGCCACTGACGCCAGCCACGAAGTCAGTGAAGTCGTTGTTGCTCCCGCCGTAGATGTCTTCCCACGCAAAGTAGAACTTGCTCGGCCACACCTGGCTCTGCAGCACGATCAGGTGAATCAGCGAGCTGCTGCCTTGAAAGTCCGGGTTGTACTGGCGCTCCGAGAAGTAGACCTGACCGTTGCCCTGCATGGCGCGGGCGACGGTGGCGCAGCAGTCGCCTCCTTGGCAGCTGCCCTGTGCGCTGGTGCTCTCGGGAGTCACCAGGAAGAAGCCAATCTCACCCCCGGCGTAGGCTGGCTCCGACGAGAGATCGAGCACCACGTCGTCTCCTGGCGTGGTGCCACAGTCGAGCATCGGATGCAGATCGGAAAGCGTCGGCTTCTGCCCGGTGACGTTGTACCAACCGAACGCATCCTTGAAGAGCGCAGTTCCGCGCGAAAGCAGCGTGAACGTCAAGGGACAGTCGGGGCGAAACGTCTCGGGCTCGGTAGACGCCTCAGCAGCTGGATCGAGGCCGCTCAAGTTCGACGGGATGCAGGTGTTGTCGTTGAAGGAGTGGTAGAGCGTCGTCTCGCAGGTACCGTTCTTGCCGTCGCTGCAGCTCGAGGCATCCGGACAGGGGTCGCCGATGTTGCAGACGTTCGGTTCTTCGCACACGCAAGCAAGCACCGCGGCTAGCCCCGTCGGGCGACCGGAGTCGCACCCCATCTGACTTGGGATTGGCGCCCCGCCTGGCTGGGTGAGCGCGAGCGCGTTGCTGCTGCTCGCCAAGGCGGCGCACGCAACGGCCGCGAGCAATAGACCACGCGGACTGAAGGCATGCCCGGCCCTCGTTACCCCACGGCAAAGCCCCTCGAGTGCACTCCTGGTTCCCATGTCAAACCTCCGCGCTGCAATGCGCCCGCCATCCAGACGCAGCAAAAGCGTAACTCACAATTGAGTTACTTGAAACATTGCGGAAATTTCCCCGTTCCAGTGCTTGAAAGCAGCTAGAGCGAGGTTCGTGTCGCGACGCGTCAGCGGCGCTAACTCTGATGAGCCAGGACGAGCAAGTGCTCTCGCCGTGGCTTGCCTTGGAACGCGGCGCGGGCGCTCGCCAAGAACAGCGGTCGTGCCTGGGAAGCTACCGCGATGAGCTCCAGGCCGGCGCGGGGCGCCAGATCCTTGAGGGCCCGATCGGCGAGCCACGCGCGGCCGCCCAGCACCGTGTCGGCGATCACCAAGATGATGTGCCCCTTGGGAGCGAGGGCGCGCTTCATGGCCTTCAGGCAAGGCAAGAGCTCCTTGTCCCAGCGACCCGCCGCCCGGGCAAAGTCTTGCCCTGCCAGCCGCCTCTGTGCGCCAATTTCCGAGCGGGAAAAGCCTTCGACGTCGAGCCCCAGCCAGCGCATCCGCGTCTCGTGGTGCTTCACGTAGTCGTACACGCCGGGATAGGGAGGCGAGGTGAGCACCAGGTTCACGGAGCTCGGCCTGACGTAGTCGAGCGCCCGTGCGTCGCACACTTCGAGATGAGCGCGCGGCGCTTGCTTCGGTAGCAGCGCCTCGAACTCCGCGAGCCGCCGTTCGAGCTCTTCCGCCTTGGCGACGAAGCTGCGAATAGTGAAGCCCGAGGCCAACCGGCGGTGCATGGTCTGCTTGCGCGTGTCCCCTGGGCTCTTGCTCACCTTGGTGAGGAGCGAGGTCAGCACGAGCATCAGCGCCTCTCGCTCGGGAGAGCGCGGCAGCTTCAAGATGCTCGATTTCAGACCATCCAGCTCGAGCAGCACGTGGACATCGAAGAGCTCTCGGTCCACCTGCCCATAGCGCATGGTCGGCCCCGCCTTCGCCTCGCGACGCTCCTCCGCCTGCTCGGCGACTTGAGCGGCCAACAAGCCCAGCCCGGGTAATTTCCCCGCGGTTTTTAGTCTCGCAAGTTCGATCGCGAAGGGATTCGCGTCGGAGCCGCCCATCGAGCGCCCAGCAAGCCGCGACTCGACCGCCACTGTCCCGCTGCCACAGAACGGATCCAGCACGCGGCCCTTCGGGGAGGTCAGGCGGCGCACCAGCTCGCGGGCAGTCACTGGGTGCAGCCGCGCGGGATAGCTGTGAAAGCCGTGCACGTGGGCGCGCACGACGCTCTCGTCAGAGCTGACCTGCAGCGCAGCTTGCAGCGCCGGCCCGAGACCTTCTGCGCCCCACAGCTCGACTGCGCCGCCCACGTGGCTCAGCGGTCGGCGTTCCAAGGGTGGCGGCGCCACCTGCTTGGCGAGCTCTTCGAGCACTTCTTCGTCAACGCCTGCGAAGCCGCCCTTGCCACGCGAGCGGCGTGCCTTCCCAGGCGTAGCACCACTGGAGGCGGGACGATTGGGGCGGCCATCGCGGGACTTCACCTCACGCGGTGTGTCGCCGCGCTTGCCTGGCTTGCCCGGCTTGGCGTCGCGCTTGCCTGGCTTGCCTGGCTTGCCTGGCTTGCCGTCGCGCTTGCCCGGCTTGGCGTCGCGCTGAGATTTGTCTGACGGCGCTGCTTGCTCGGACTTGCGCTGTCCCGGCTTCGCACGCTTCCGCTCGGATTTCGCATCCGACTGGGCACCGGGAGCCCCCGTCGGAGCCTGCGCCTTGCGGCCGCCCCACGTTCCCGACGTCTTCGATCTCACTCGCGCCTTGCGCCCAGCATCTTGCGACACCGGCAGCTAGTAGCACGACCCTGGAGCGGCAGCTCCAGCAGGATGCTGTTGATTGGCAGGGTGTTTTTCAACACCCTGCTAGTGAGGCGAATCTGTGATTCGCTGAACAACTCAACACAGCGTTTCCTCGTCTCAAAAGTAGCGCGAAGGCGCGAAACTCGGGCGCCCACACCCTCAGGGGGCGGGCGAGTTTTGCAGCGAACTACGGAGACAGGACACTAGCCGGCTGATGAGTAGGCCGTTTTCAAGGGCGCCTAGCCATCGAGACGCCGCAGCTGCTCCCACTTGAAGGCGCGGGGCCAGAATGGCGTCTTCACTCCCGCGTCTGCGGAGACCTTGAACCACGGCCCGTCTGGGCTCTTGAGCACATGGAAGTTCTGCGCTGGCATGTAGCTCTGGCCCAACAGCGCCCGCTGGCTGCCGTCGGGACCGCGCACGAGGTCGAGCACCAGCACCGTGTGTCCGGGGTTGCCCGCCTCGACCAGGAAGTCCCCCGGACGCAGCGCGGAGTATTCGACGTGCTTGCCCATGCGCGAGAGCGCCACCGTGTTGCTCCAGGCGAACACCGCGTCCATGAACTTGCGGAAGGTCACGTGGTCATCCTTCGCCTTGCCGGTCGCGGCCCAGCTGATGCTCGCGCCCTTTGCGACGACGCGCTGGCCTTGCGACCAGCGTCGATAGTCCAGGGGAGTCCCGCTCGCCGCGCGGTACGACTGGTCCTTCCCGCCCTGGGACCAGCGCCACTCGCCGTGGAGCCGCATCACCGCGTCGGCGCACTGCTGGAGGTCGGCGTCTCCAATGTCGAGGGCCACGACGCCGGTCACGATGTCACTCTCACCGTCTCGCAGGCGGCTCCCGGCGTAGCTGCGGACCGGAGTTCCGTACGGTAACATCGGAAGGTGACGCAGCCAGGAACCAAAGCTGCCGGGCTCCAGGTTCACGCGGGTCATTCCGGGCGGTGCCTTCACGCGGACCGACAGATCATCGTACACAGTGAGCTCCGGGTGCTCCGCCATCCAAGGGTACGGCGTCAGGTCCGGCTCCGGCTTTGAAGCGGGAGGAGCCTTGGCAGCGGGAGGAGCCTTGCTAGCGCTCGTGCGCTTGGCGAGCTTGGTCGATGGCGGGTCAACGCGGCTGGGGCTGTCGCCAGTCCGTGCGCTGGAGTGCTGGGCGGCCGCGCCAGCAGGCGCTTCCGCCCGGGCCTTCGTCTGCTCCGGTGAGCAGCTGGTCATCAGCAGGCAAAGCAACGCGAAACCACGCAGGGAACGGGCGAAGGCAGGCGGCATGTCAGCAGCGTCGACGCGCAGACCCCAAGTGTGACCCAACCTGAAAGAATTGTTCGCGAGCGGCTTCCTGGTCATGGGTACAAAAACCCGCGAGCCCGGAGGACAGCGAGCAAATCTGCTCGGCTGACTTCCAGGCTCGAGGTGCGGATTCGCGGAGACGGAGCGAACGCCAGGTTGATCAGCCGAGGCCGCGCATGTCCGTGGCCTCCTTGACGCGCTGAATCGCGAGCGCGAAGGCTGCAGCACGCATCGAACAGTCGCCGTAGCTCTTCATGGCCTTGGCCAAGGCCTTGTGCGCGGAGACCATGTGCTCCTCCAGACGACGGTTCACCTCGTCCTCACCCCACTTGAGGTGCTGGGTGTTCTGCACCCACTCGAAGTAACTCACCGTCACGCCGCCCGCGTTGGCGAAGATGTCTGGGATGCAGACGATGCCCCGTTGATTGAAGATTCCATCCGCCTCGGCGGTACAGGGACCGTTCGCTGCCTCGAGGATGTACTTGGCACTCACCTTCGACGCGTTGTCCGAGGTGAGCACGTGTCCCAGCGCGGCGGGCACCAGAACGTCGCACTGCGCGGTGAGCAGGTCCGCGTTGGAGATCGGTTCGCTGCCCGGGAACTCCACGACACTTCCCGTCTTGGCGACGTGCTCGACGAGCTTCGGGATGTCCAGCCCCGACGCGTTGTGGATGCCGCCACGTACGTCGCTCACGGCGGTGATCTTGCCGCCGGCTTCGTGAGCGAGACGACAGAAGAAGCTCCCCACGTTACCGAAGCCTTGAACCACGAAGCTGGTGCCGGAAACGTTTTTCCCTGCGGCATTGAGCACCTCACGGATAGCGTACAGGCATCCACGGCCGGTCGCGGCTTCGCGACCCAGGCTCCCGTGGAGGTCCACCGGCTTTCCAGTCACCACACCGGGGTTGAAGCCGTAGCGGCGGCTGTACTGATCGAAGATCCAGCTCATCACGCGCCCGTTGGTGTTCATGTCGGGCGCCGGGATGTCCGTGTCAGGTCCGATGAAGTCAGCGATCTGATCGGTAAAACGCCGGGTGAGGCGCTCGAGCTCCCGCTGGCTGAGCTTGTAGGGGTCCACCTGGATGCCGCCCTTGGCGCCGCCGTAGGGCACACCGATCAGCGAAGTCTTCCAGGTCATCAGCGACGCGAGCGAGCGCACCTCGTCGATGTCCACCTCAGGGTGATAACGCAAGCCACCCTTGAACGGTCCGCGAGAGTTGTCGTGCTGAACGCGATAGCCAATGTAGTTCCCTATGGAACCGTCATCCATCTCGATCACCAGCTCCACGCGCAGCTCTCGACTGGGGGTGACCAACAACGTCTTGTAGCGCGGGTCGAGCTTGAGGATTTCGAAGCCTTGCTCGAGGAAATGGTTGGTTGTCTGGTACGGCGTCATGTTCTCCCTCTCTTCCGTCGCTTCGCCGGGCGCGCTCCCCTCAGACGCTTCACCGGGTGAAACGCGGCGCACGGCACCTGGCTGCAGGGTAACGGGTTTACAGACAAAGCGAGAGCGTGTTTCGCGGCCGCTCCAGGCAGCGCGAAGGCGCAGCGCAACGTCGGGTCAGCGTCTCTTGGTTTGGCTGCAGCTGCGCTCAACGCAGTGCAGCGCGGTGAGCGCGGCTTGCGGTCCAGGTTCTAGGGAGCTGCGCTTGGGGGATGACGCGCGCCATGGTTCCGCAAGCGGATACAGGAGTCCTGTTCGCTCACGGCGCACCCGCGACGCGTCACTCAGTTCGACGCCTCAGGCTTTGGTGTGTTGCTCGACGAGCTCCATCACCTCGGAGTCGCGCAAGATGTGCTTCGACTCCTTGGCGCGCGCCAAGATGCCTTTGACCAGCTCCTCGTTCGGCTCGATGTCACGCTGGCGCAGCCAGTAGTTCACATTGGAGGCGCCCGACATGTAGCCGATGCAGATCTCTTGCTGGCGCCCGAACATGCCCGCAGGCACTCCGGAGTAGATGCGGTCCGCCAGCCAATCATCGCCCTTCTGCTTGGCCTTGATGATCGCCGCCGCGTGCACACCCGTTGCCGTACGGAAAGCATCATCGCCAACCAGTGGGTAGTTGATCGGCACATCCCAGCCCACTGCCTTGGCAGCCAGCTGACAGTACTCGAGCAGGTGACTCAAGTCCTGATTCTCGAGCAGTCCGAGCAACTTCAAGTTGAGCAGGATCAGCTCCATTTGCGCGTTACCAACGCGCTCGCCGATGCCGAGAGCGGTGCCATGCACGCGGTCTGCTCCCACTTCCAGCGCGAAGATGGCGTTCACGAGCCCAAGGCCGCGATCGTTGTGGCCGTGCCAGTCGATACGAACCTCGCAGCCCATGGCGGCGACCAGCGAACGCGTGAAGTTGATCAGGTTGCGAACGCCGTCGGGAGTGGCGTGGCCAACCGTGTCGCACAGGCAGAGGCCGCTCGCGCCGTGATCCACCGCAACCTTGAACAACTCTCCCAGCACCTCGGGGCGACTGCGGGTGGTGTCCTCGGTGACGTAGCAAACCTCCAGGCCGTTCTTCACGCCGACGTCGATTGCTTCCGCGGTGAAACGCTTGATGCGGTCGAGATCCCACTCTTCGGCCAGGGCGCGGATCGGGCTGGAGCCGACGAAGGCATACACCTCGACCGGGATACCGGCGCGCTGGGAGAGCTCCACCATCGGGGTGATGTCCGAAGCCACGGTCCGCCCGGCGCAGGCCACCTTGAGCGATAGCTTGTTGCTGGTGATCTCCTGGCAAATGCGCAGGCAGTCATCGAATGCTCGACGCGAGCTCCCCGGCAGTCCGATGTCAGCTTCGTGAATACCCAGCTTGTCCATCAGGTGGATCAGCTTGAGCTTGTCTTCGATGTCGGGGTCGACGACCGACGGGTTCTGGAGACCATCACGCAGGGTCTCATCGAAGAACTCAACGCCCTTCGGGATCACGCGACCTTTGCGCGCAATCTCGTTCCAGTCGTAGATCAGATCCGGCTCGCCGGGGTTCATGGCACCCATGAGGTAAGTATAGGACACGTGAGCGACTGGAAGTCCCGCGCCAAGTGTCCCGGCGCAGCAGCCGATCGAATGGCGCGCCGCGTAAGCCTGCACTCAAGTGCGGACGGCGAGCGCGGCGAGCACTTGTTTTAAACCTAAAGAATTCAGGGGGAGCCGCATTCGCTAAAAGTTAGACTTGCAACGTCTCACTTCCATCGGCACCCTCGCCGCCATGCACAGGCTTGGTTGGATCGGATTGGTGGCGGGCATCGCGCTCTGCAGCGGCGCGTGCTCAGGGGAAGACAACGGCGACCCGACGGGTAGCGCTGGCACAGCGGGCGCGGCGAACGGCGGCTCCGGCGGAGCCAACGCGCAAGGAGGTTCAGCGAGCGAAGGCGGTGCCAGCGGCGCCGGAACGGCGGGCGCCGCGAGCGCTGGCGCCGCAGGAACCAGCCAGGGCGGCGCGAGCGGCAGCGGTGCCGGTGGCAGCGGGGGCGCAGTGAGCGGGACCGCCTCCCTCGAGGGGCAAATCGGCCGTACCGCGCGCATCCCGAACGGCCTCGACGGCATCGGCAATGTCTACATCGCGGTGTTCGCGGACAACCCCGTGACCAACATGAGCGCTGAGGCGCTCGCCAACACGTTGATCATGGACGCAGACTTGAGCCAGGACGGCACGGGGATCAGTTACCGTGTGGATAACATCCCTGTATCGAACGAACCACGCTACGTGGTGGCGTTCATGGACGATGACGGCAACGTCGACCCGGCTGCCCCAGGACCCAAGAAACCCGACCTGATTGCCTTCGACGGGCTGTCGCCGATCAGCGTGACTCTGGCGTCGCCGGGCGTGACCAAGCTCGATCTGGTGCTCAACGCGGAGATCCCATTCTGATGGCCCGCTCTGGAATTTTTGGGGGTGAGGGCGCGCTGGGATCCGGCGCGCTGGGATCCGGCAGCGCGTTGGCGTTCACGTGCATGGCCGCGCTCGGCCTCGCAGTGGCTTGCGGCAGCGACACTGACACCTCGTCGGCGAAAGACGGCACCACTGGTGGCTCATCCGGCAGCACCAGCGGTGGAAGCGCCGGAGGCGGCAACGCCGGAGTCGGCGGACAGAACCTCGGCGGCGCCAGCAGCGGTGGCGCCGGCAACGGCGGGACGAGCGGCACAGTCCAATGTGGAAATCTGATGGGCGCCGACATCGGCTTCGATGAGTACCCATTGGACTGCTCCGGGCTGGAAGAGTCGACAGCGTATCGCTGCGCAGAACAGCGCTTCTGGTACACGCTCCGCGCGGACTACGACCAGCGGCCCCAGGCCTACGAGACGCTGAGCGCGCTGATCGAGAAGTACGAACCGGGTGGCGACCAGCGCGAGGTCTCGAACCTGTATTTCCGCAGGGGACAGCTCGCCATGGCAATGGCCATGGAAAACGGCGACATGAACAAGGTGCTCACTGTCGAGCCCGACTTCGACAAGACCTTGGAGCTCTGGCCTGAGCACCCCATCGCGCCGACCTGGCGAGACACCATGCGCATCGCGATCGCGGTGGTCACCAAGGACTACGTAGCCGCACAGAAGCTATTCGACGAGGCACTGAAGAACGTCGAACTCTGCCCGCTGGGGAACATTCCGTCGCTCACGGGCACCACCATCGGGCTGCCCCTGGATACCGGCATCCCACAGGAAACCGTGAAGCTCGCGGAGTCCTGGGTGTGTGAGGGCGTGGAGTGGTGTGAGCACAACACCTGGAAGGCGCCCTACGCGGTCGCTGGCATGCGCTACCACATGGGAGAAGGCTTCGCGCGGGTGGGCCGCAAGGAGGAAGCGCTCGCCTACTTCGAGTCGGCTCGCCAGGCTCCCGACTACGACTCGTGGCCGTACAAGGACTTCGTTGATAACCGCACGGAAAATATTGATGCCTTCATCAAGGAGCTAGCCGACGTCGGGGAGAGCGAACCGGTCTTCGACCGCATGTACGCAAACTCCGATTTCGGCTGCAAGTTCTGCCACGGCACGAAGTAGCCCGGCGGGGCCCCTGCGTGCGGCTCTGGCGATCCGGGCCCGGAGGCGCCGAATCGCGGACGGCGCCAGCCAATCTCGAGCGAAGACGCGCCCCCGGGCAGCAATCCGGGGTGCGTCGCCGATCGCGCGCTATAGTGTGGCGGCTTGATTTCCAACGCTACACGCCAGTTGATCCGGGAGCGACTCGACGCCGAGGTCGGTCGCATCACCAAAGAGGCGCCGATCCGCGTGGGTTTGGCCTATCCATCGCCCTACCACGTGGGCATGAGCTCCCTCGGGTACCAGCGGATTTACCGCGCCTTGCAGGACACGCCGGAGGTGATGTGCGAGCGTCTATTCCTGCCCGATGGCGGCGATCGCACCGGCATGTCCGAAGTCGAGGTCTCAGTGAGCTACGAGAGCCTACGACCGCCGACCGATTTCCCGATCCTCGCATTCAGCGTCGCTTATGAGCTCGAGCTCGCCGGGCTCGTGCGCATGTTGGATGCCGCCAAGATCCCGGTGACCTGGCAGGAGCGAGAGCGGCACCACCCGTTCGTTCTCTGCGGTGGACCACTCACCTTCTCCAACCCCACCCCGCTCCTGCCCTTCGCCGACGCGATCATCATGGGCGAAGCCGAGGAGGTCGTCGCCTGGGCGGTGCAGACGATCGCCGCGGCGCCCGATCACCAAACAGCACGCGCGGAGCTCGCGAAGCACCCCAACATCAGCGTCGGCGAGCAGCATGGTGAAGCGCTCGCCAAGATCGCCGCCTGCGACAACTCGCTGCTCCCCGCCCACAGTGCGATCCGCACACCGCACACCGAGCTCTCGAACATGTTCTTGATCGAGACGGAGCGAGGTTGCTCACGCAGCTGCCAGTACTGCGTGATGCGCCGCTCGACCAACGGCGGCATGCGCCTGGTTCCCCAAGAGGTGATCCTGGAGACAATCCCGGCGGACGCGAAACGTGTCGGGCTCGTCGGTGCAGCGGTCAGTGATCACCCGCGAATCGTGGACATCGTCAACAGCCTCGCGGACCGTGGCTGTGAAGTCGGACTCAGCAGCCTGCGTCCAGATCGCCTGAAGGACGAGCTCGTGGAGTGCCTGCGGCGCGCCGGCTACCGTACGCTCACCACTGCCCTCGACGGCCCGAGTGAGCGCCTGCGTGAGATGATCGAGCGCCGCGGCCGCGAGAAGCACTACGAAAACGCCGCCGCGCGCGCCCGCAAGTACGGCTACGACCGGCTCAAGCTGTACCTCATGATCGGTCTCCCCGGGGAAACAGATGAAGACATCGACGAGTGCGTGGGCTTCGTCAGCGAGCTGTCCAAGCAGATCCCCATCGCCCTCGGGATTGCGCCGTTCTGCGCGAAACGCAACACGCCCCTCGATCGCCAGCCGTTCGCAGGCGTCGACCTGGTGGGCGCGCGCCTGGAGCGCCTGCGCCGCGGTTTGAAGGGGCGAGCCGATGTTCGCGCGACGAGCGCCAAGTGGGCGTGGGTAGAATACGTGCTCGCGCAGGGTGGTGGCGCCGAAGGCCTCGCGCTCGCCGCTGCGGTGCGAGATGGGGGTCGTTACGCGGACTATCGCAAACACTTCAAGCAGCTGGGTCACATCCCGAATCCCAAGCCCACCCAGCTTGCCGCAGGGAAGCGCCTGCCGATCGCCAGCAGCTGACCCGAGCGAGCTGCTGCGGGCGTCGACAAACGAAGGAACGCCGAGGTATCGCTACGACGGCGTTCCCAATCTGCTCCAGAAGGCGGGGGCGAAGAACGTAGCGCTCAGAGCCCGAGGTACTGAGAGATCAGGCTACACAGCGCGCCGCCGGGGCAACACTCCGTGACGTTGTACTGCTCACTCACGAAGCAGACCTTCGCGCCCTTGCTCGGGTAGTAGTAGCTCCAGAAGAAGCACATCTCCTGATTCGCGCTCTCGCCGAAGCCCACATTCGAGTTGCTGGTGTTGTCCCACTCGCAGGTGAAGTTGAAGCCGCCGCCCTGGGGCACCTGGAAGGGCGGATCGTAGCTGACCGTCTCCGGTTCATCCCATGCCCAGTTCGGCACATCGTAGACGGCCGTGCCCGGATCAGATGCGCTAGCGACGGAGTCCACCGTCATGTTCACGCCGTATTGATGGGTGTGCCCGGTGATGGCGAAGAAGTTCGAGTCCGCGAACTGCGACGGCATCTTGAAGAACATCGGACCGAGCTTCTGAGTTCCGTGAGCCGGGACGTTGATGTCCGGGCTGCCAATGAAGAGGAAGTCCGCTTCATTCTGGAACAGCGAGTCGTCCATGGTGTGGAACGCGGACGTCGCTGTGACCTCGACGGGGTTCGGTGTGGTGTTGATGTAGTGCAGCTCGATGCGGATCATCTGATTCGCCTCGAGGGTGAACGCGACACCGTCGGGCAGACGCAGCTCGTCGTCCTTCTTTTGAGTGACCATGAGCGGCGCACCCTTGCTGGGGTCGAGGGTCTCGACGAACGGCGTGCAGTCGAACGGGGTGAGGCGCTCCTCCGTGTCCGCTGTGCGGTACACGATCATGTGATGGGACGAGCTACTGATGACGTTTCGAATCGCCCCGACGTGAATCGGGTTCGGGTTGCCAAGACGGGTGACGATGCACTGGGTATTCTCATCGCCAGACGCCACCTGGATGGGTCCGATGCCGACCTGGAATGTTTCCCCCTGGAAAGGGTTGCCACCGACTCCGGCGGTGCCGCCATTGCTTGTGCCCCCGTTGCCACCACCGGTACCGCCGTTGCCTCCCTGAGCAGTGCCGCCATTGCCGCTACCCCCGTTGCCGCTACCAGCGTTGCTCGTGCCACCCGAGCCCTCGGTACCATCGGAAGAAGAACCGCAGCCGACGACTAAACCAAAAGCAAGAGCCAGACTGGTGAGCTGAATCAGACGCATGAACCTCTCCTAAGCTGCGCTCGGGAAGCGCACTCCAACGTGTGGGGCGTTCAGTTTATGGGCGGCTCGAAGCAGTTCAACCGAACGGTCGATATGTTTTTATAATGTGCTGAAATCATAGCGATAATTGCGCACGCGCAGGCCCGAGAGCAGCGCGAATCGCGGGCGCCGCCGCCGCCCCACAGGTAGCGACTTTTCCTACACTGTGCCGCACAATCTCACACGTTGCCGCACGGAACTAGTCCTGGCTCGGGCGCGCTGGGGTCCGGCTTGGCGACGGATGTGCTGGCGTGTGTCCACCGCCCCCAGAGCCCCCGCCGCTCGCTGAGCCAGCGCCAGATCCGTCACTCCCGTAGCTGTCGTCCGAGTCGGAACTCGAGCTACTGCTGTCCGGTCCGGTGTAACAACACGCGACTCCGGCTACGAATGGCAGACGCACGGTGACCCCGATCACCGCGCCCCAATACGACCGCGCGCCTAGGTTCCGATACGATGCCCCAAGGAAACCGCCGATGGACAGCTCGCCAGCGGTAATGCCTGCTGTGGAGGTTTCCCCATCGTCAGAGGCGAACTCTGACTGTCCGTAGTCCACGAATTCTACCAGCGCCGCGAGCATGCCGCCGGCACCCACGTGGCGATCGTAGTCATAGTTCGCCAGCAACAGGTCGAATGTGCCGCGCGCGCCCACCCTCACCGATGAGCCAGATTTCTTCGCGGGAATGGCATACCCGTCGAGCTCTAGGTAGGGGCCGTGCACGAAGCGTGAGTCGCCATCTGAAGGGCGCGCGCGCTCCAGCTGATAGCCGACGCCGACGTCCACTGGACGATCCGACATGCCTTCGATCGCCCCAAGTGGGTGGAACCCACCTCGGAGGTTGTAGTGAGATGGGTGCGCCTCGGGCTCATGCACCGCGGAGTCGGCGATGTAGCCGTTGGTTGGTCCGGTACCGAAACTCAGCTGCGACGGCGGTAGCGCGTACGGAAAACAACCCGCGGCCGGGACCAACAAGAGCCCAAGCCAGCTCACGCGCCAGGTGTTGCATCGCTCCCTGACCCTGGGCTCAGCTCGCATTGGCTCAAACGTCCGGCGGCGAGGCGACTGGGTCAAGCGTGGTCACCATTCGCCTTTGATTGGGCTACCGGGACGTGGGGCCCGCGGCGCAGCCAACCAGCGCCGAGCGCCTTGGCTTGTGCCTACTCGCCTTCGTCGTCGGCAAGGACTGCAGCCAGCTTTGCAAGGTCCTTCGTCAGCCGCTCGACGCGTGCGGCACCAATACTGGCTCCGTACTCGTCAACGATTTCGTCGAGCATGCTGTCCCACTTCGCAACGCACTCCCAGCCCCGCTTCGACAGCTTGATGATGCGCGCGCGCCCGTCGCTGGGATCCGGCAGTCGCTCGATGTAGCCGAGCACCTCGAGCTCGTCTGCGATGGCTGCCATCGACTGCTTCGTGATGCCGGCCTTGGCAGCGACATCCACCAGCCGCGCACCCTCCACCCCCAAGTTGGAGAACAGCGCGCTGTGCGAAGGCTTCAAGTCATCGTAGCCGTATGCCGCGAGCTTCAGCATCGAGCGACGTTGAAAGTCGCGACTCGCGACCAGCAGGAGCCGACCAAGGTTGCCGTGACGCGGCTCCTTGGTGCGGCGTCGATCAGAGGGGGAACGAGGCACCACGAGGAACGCTAGTCGGCAGTGGCTCACCAGGCAATCGGAAAAGCCTGCTTGACACGCGGAAACAACTCGAGCGCGCCGCAGTTGTTCGCAAGCGTGTCTCCGGACAGCGTTGCATGTCGCAACCGTGTTCTCGACGCCATCACTTGGCGCGCGATCATGAACAGAGTCGCGCGCGTTGTTCGAGCGATTTCGCGCACGCTCTCGCTGGGCCGCGTCCGAAGATGACCGGGCCGGTACTTGAGCTTGGAGACGTAGAAACACGGGGGCGCGACGCGCAGTCAGCTCGTAGATAGGAACCAGGAACCACGCGACAAGGCAAAAAGTAGCCAAATTTCAGGCCGCCCGAGGAAACCGTCGGAACCACTCAATCCACCGCGGTCCGAGGCGGATCCCCAAGTTGGGGGGACGAGCGACAGCGCCCCGGATTGTATCTCGACGTGGGAACACTTCTTGCGGCGCTCTCGGATAGCTGACCTGCAGCGGGCGGAGGCGACGCCCCCATAGTCGCAGACGAATCCCCAACCGGGTCGACTCGGCCAAACTACGGAAGCTCGACTTCCTGGTTCTCGGGTCTTCAGGCAGGTCACGTCGAATGCGCTTTGAGGCCTTCGGCGAAACCAGCGACAGACGGGTACGAGGCAGTACGGAGTTTCCGTGCGCTTACGCTCAGCGATCGAGAGCTAGCGAAGAAGAGCTAGCGACGAACGCCTCCCAGCACGCAGCTTGGGGGTGCGGCCCTATCCAATCCGCCTCACTTGCGCCCATCACGCGTCGCGGGACCAGCTTGTTCCCCGCTGTTCGGGCCTGCCCGAGGTAAGGCGGCAGAAGTCCGGCGCACGTCAGAGACCCTTGCTATGCTCTGCCCAGAGCGGGGTGTTGAAGAACACCTTGTCAGGGAGGACGCATGGACGAATCGCAGCGCCGCCGAGTCTGCCAACTGATCGCCGGCATCGTCGTGTCAGACGACGACTTGGATGACAACGAAGACGTGTTCATCAACCGCATGCTGGAAAAGTTCTCGATTCCGTTGGAAGAACGCGAGGTCATCTTTCCCATCATCGACTCGACCGAAGCCGCCGCGGCGATCATGACGCTCCCGGAAGACGTACGCGAAGAAGCGTTTCGGCTGCTGATTGAAGCCGCGTGCGTGGATGGCAAGGTGGTAGACGAAGAGCGCGAGTACCTCGAGAAGGTCGCTGACACACTCGGTCTGTCAGACGAGCTGGATTCGCGCATCGACGCGCAGTTGAAGGCCTAGCCAGGGCGTTCCGCGAGGAATAGCGACGTTCAGGGCGCGTGCGGTTGCTCTTCCGCTCGAGGATGCTGCACGGCCGCGACGTCGCTATTTGCCACCCAGACCCGTGCCGGACCCCACGGCAGCAGATTCAACCTGAGTTCGCTTCGCTCTCCAGCCCGTGAGACAAGCGGAAGCTGGGTCGCAGCCAGGGTGCGGCCAATGGGGCCGCCCTGGGCGCTGAAGAGCTTCGCGCCGCCTCGCAACGTAACGTAGGTTTCGCTGGAAGCAGCCCGTCCGAAGCCTCCCAGATCCGCCAGCCTGACGAAGCCTGCAGTGGAGGCGTTGTGCACCCGAGCGGACCTCACCCAACCCACGAGCCGCAAATGGGAAGACGTGTACTCGACGAGCGTGTAGTCCCCCGAGCGCTCGATCTCTGAGACGAGGTGGACACCGCTGCTCAGCGCGCACGGGAGGGGCTGACCACCTGGCGCGGTAAGCAGCTCGCTGTCAGTCGTGAGCTCGCTCGCTGCGATCACCGCCGACTGCGGCTCATAGACACGGCCCAGCACGGACTTGGGCACGTAACCCTCGCACTCGAGATCCGCGTCGCGGAATTGCACACGGAAATGCTGTTGTGTACGCGCCGCTACCTCGACCTGCGCACCGGGCCGCAAGAAGATCCCCGGCCGCCGATCCGGCTTGGGTAGCGGATCCGCGAGTAGGCGCACCTCCGCAGTAACTCGCACGGCGATGTCGGTGCGCGGTACATACGCCAGCACCGCGGCGCCTGAGTCTTCAAGCACGACCCGGAGGAAGCGCGGTGTCTCCTCCACCACGACCAGTTCAAACGCTACGTCGATGGGCCGCTCCGCTTCGGCGACGACCTCACCGGGGTGCTCGAAGTACAGGCGACCAGCAACCGCCAACGCAGCTCGCCGCCGCAGACGCTGTTTGTAGCCGGGGCGGAGCTCGACGAGGGGATCCGCCGCGGGCGCCGAACTTGGTGAGGGAGGCGGGTCCGAGGCAAGCGCGATGGGAGCCGGCGCATCAACCCGTCTGGGTTCCGGAGCGCAGCTGGTTAGCGGCCAGCCACACCCGCAAATCAACGCGCCGGTGAGCGCTTGCCAGCGATACATCTGGCCTAGCGTACTGCGAGATACAGCCGGCAGCTTCGATCGCGTATTTAGGCAGGCGTGGGGAACGAATCGAGCCAAACCGAGGTCACTCGCTTGCGCACCCTGTTGGTGCTGCGTGAACTGCAGAATGGACGCGTGATCGCTCACCCGGTGAGTGCACCGCAGCTGGCCAGCATCGGCATTCGCGAGCGCGTGCTGGAAGAGCAAGAGCTCTTTCTGGGGCGCTACCTGATGGAGCAAGACGCCGCCACGCTGAGCAGCTTCACCATGCCCGACGGATGCGAGCTGGTGGTCATCCCGATTCAGCTGGAGCGCAGTGACTTGCCGAGGGCGGCGCGCATCCCGCAGCAGATCGACGTCTACGGCGTCTCGATTCCTGATCCGCGCGGAACTTGGGTCGACATCATCACGCCTCACCACACGGTGTTCGTCGCGCGCGGCGAAGACCTGCAAGAGGTAGTGAAGAAGGAGATCGAGCGTGTGATCGCGGCGCTCGATCCGGATCCGATGGATGCGCTCAAGCTGTTTCCCCCTGCGCTCGGTTGCAGCTTGCAGGCGATCCACGTCGAGATCGAACGCAACGCGAGCGCACCTGGCGGCTCGGTGGCCCGGCGGCGCGCGCTGCTCTCGGAGCGCGAGCAGAAGAAGCAAGCCATCGAGGTGTTGGCATCGGTGGGTGAGCTGTGGACCGACTCGCGCCAAGCGCTGCGCCACGCCGCGATGGACGGCACCGCGCTGCGTCCGGCCATCGCGTTTCGCGAGCGCGAACAGCGACAGCTGGCAGCACTGCTCGAAGCCCCTCAGCGCACCAGCGTGCTGCTGGTGGGTGACGAACTGTCTGGACGCGGCGCGCTGCTCGACGCCTGGTATGCAGCTCGCGCGGCCGCCGGCCATGAGGTGCGCATCTACTCCACCAGCGCCGCCCAGTTGATCGCGGGGATGAGCGCCCGCGGTCAGTGGCAGGCCCGCTTGTCTCGCGTCCTCGAGAGCGCGGAGCGACTCGACGCGATTCTCTACTTCGACGACCTGGCGGATCTGTTCGGCGACCACAGCGACGGTCACGTCGACATCCCCGGTGCGATGTTGCGTGCCCTGCAGAACGCCAAGGTGCGCGTCGTCGGCCGCATCACCGCGGAGACACTCGATGTACTCGAGCCCCGCGGCGTGTCCTTCTTCAATGCGTTCCATCGCGTCCGGGTAGCGCCGCTCAGCGTGGAACAGACGACCTCGATCATTTCTTCACGGATCCGCTCGTCGGCGACAGAACGCGTGCGGCTGCGGGAGGACGTCGCGAAGACGTTGGTGCAGCTCGTCGAGCGCTACCAGCCGTACCGTGCCCTCCCTGGCAAAGCCGTTCGCTTCTACGAGCAGCTCCTCGACGCCCACGCGCGCGTGACTTCACAGGACCAGCTGCTTGACGGAAGTCACGTCCAGCGCTGGCTCTCACGTCAGACCGGTATCCCCGAAGCGTTGCTACGAGAGGATCTACCACTCGAGGTGGAATTCGTTGAGCAGCGGCTCGGGGCGAAGCTGATCGGACAAAAGCCAGCGGTGCGCGCCGTGGCCGAGGCGATCAGCGTGGTGAAGGCGAACCTGCAGCCAAGCGGCAAGCCCCTCGCCAACCTACTCTTCGTCGGCCCAACGGGCGTGGGCAAGACGGAGCTGGCGCGCAGCTTGGCAAGCTTCCTGTTCGGTTCCCCGGATCGCTTGTTGCGCTTCGACATGAGCGAGTATCGCGACGGGCTGGCTGCGGAGCGTCTGATTCACGGCACCGAGAGCCAGGAGGGGCTACTGACCCGCGAAGTGCGTCGACAGCCGTTCTGTGTGCTGCTCTTCGACGAAATCGAGAAAGCCGGTCCGGCCGTCTTCGACCTCTTGCTCGGGGTTTTGGGGGAGGCGCGCCTGAGTGATGCGAATGGCCGCACGACGTATTTCCACAACAGCCTGATCATCATGACCAGCAACCTCGGCGTGACGCACTCACGGCAAGGGCTGGGGCTCTTGCGAGGCGACAGCGATGCACAAGCGAGCTACACACGGGCGATCCGCGAGCATTTCCGCCCAGAATTTATCAACCGGCTCGACCGAGTGGTGCCCTTCAGCTCCCTCAGCCAGCAAGAGATCGAGACTGTGTTGCAGCTGCTCCTGGAGAGCTCTGGGAGGCGCCGTGGTTTCGTCGAACGCGGCGTGGAGCTAACGCTCTCAGCAGGTGCGCGCAGCCAGATCGCAGACGGCGGCTACTCTCCGAGCTACGGTGCGCGCGCGCTGCGCCGTGAACTTGAAGATCAGGTGTTGGCGCCGGTCGCTGGCTTGCTCAGCCTCATGGGCGCCGAAGCGAAAGGCAGCGAAGTGTATGTGCGACTCGCGGGCGAAGAACCCGCAGCGAACGTCTTCAAGCGCAGCCAGACGCAGACGCTGCACTTCGACCTGGTGCGCCGTGGGGGGCGCAAGGCGGCCAAGAGCGAGCTGTCCGCGTTCAGCCAGGTCAGCGAGGCCGCCGAACGCGGTCGCGGCTGGCTGGATCTCGACCCCGTCGACGATCTGAAATCGCGCATCGAGTACCTGCGCACCGAGCTGAGCCAAATGGGTCGAGGGCGTGAAGGCCGCCGTCAGAAACTGATGGGTGCGCAGCACGAGCGCCTACGCAAGGAACTGGGAGACCTGGAGCAGATCTGGGGCGCGGTGCGGGGCCCGCTGGAAGAGCTCGAGGCGCTCGAGGAGCTTGCGTTCGCCTCGTTGGTGGTCTCCGACACTCCGGATCGCGAGGCAGCAAACAGCCTCCGCGAGGAAGGTTCCCGCGCGGAACTGAATCTGAAGCGCGGCGTGGTACCAGCGTTGCTTGCACGTCTCGAAGGTCGAGACGAGATCCTGCTGATGCTGCGGGAGCTCGACAGCAACCGCGCGCTGGACCGCTGGTGGCGCGGCTTTCCTGAGGCGTGCCGAGCTCGTGGCTGGCAAGTCGAGGTTCATCCGCCCAGCAATCTCAAGGCGCCCAGGTCCGGCTGGCCTGAAGGCAGCTTTTGGTCGGATCCCGAACCAAGCAGCTGGATGGATGCCTTCCTGGCTGACGGCAACCGCAAGTCCGGGACGCTCTTGCTGGCCGTGAAGGGACGCTTCGCCGGAGCGCTCCTCGCGCTCGAGGCGGGCTTTCAGAGCTTCAGCACCCAGGGCGTCCAAGATCGGAGCCGCAGCCTACAGGTCCTGCGCATGGGCGCGCGCGTTTCCCCAGAGAAAACCGCGTGGCAACACTCGCGAATGCGCCCACCAGACCTGCCACGCCCAGAGGTACTGGCACGGGAGGTGCGCGTGCGCTCACACGAGCTCAAGGAGCAGTTCGTGAAGCTGGTGCCGCCGCTGCCGGATATCAGCTACGCCGGTTCGAGCTACTGGGAACGGCTGGACGACGTGGCGTTCAGCATTCTCGTCCACCAGCTCGGCCTGGGCAGTGACATCAACGACGTCGTTCCAACCACGGGGGCAGGCTGATGCACTTCTCGATACCGGTCTACCAGCAACGCGAGTCTCACGGCTTCTTGCTGACGTGCGTTGGCCTTGGCGGGCTGCTCGTCGAGAGCAACGGCGCGAACCTGGTCAAAGCCGAAGCCAACCTGATCAAGAACCTGAAGACCTTGATTCAGGCCACCGAGCCACTGGACCTCGAGCGCTTCGACAGCAAGCGCGGCACCATCCTGCAACGGGTCCACCTGGAGCTGAGCCTCAAGATCAACAACTCCAAAGTCACTAGCAGCGGAGTCTTTCCGCTGATCCTCGAACCGCGTTGGGTGGGGGAGGAGCGCGAGCTGGTGATCGCCTATCACCCCAAGGTGCCGCACAAGTGGTTTCCCATCCGCGAGGACGAGCCCCTCGAAGCGCTGGCCACACGCTACTTCGCAAAGGCCTGGGTCGACCTCCCGCAGCACGAAATCGGGAAATTGCAGACGAACGGCAAGGACCGCATGTCCAACGTTGCGTTCAACGCGGATCCGAAGAGTCCCTTCGCGAAGCTCAAGCGGACGCAGAACGTGTGGGCAGACCTAGAGTTCGACGAAGAACGCTCAGGCAAGCCCAAGGCGAAGCGCGGGATGCGCGTCCTGCACCGCATCGCAGAAGACCTGACCGCACAACACTCCGGCCTGTCGGCGAGCCCGACCTCGCATCGGCCCCTGCAAGAGGATCTCGCTCACCTGGTGTGTGGTCCGAAGAAGCACAGCGTGATTCTGGTTGGCGACTCAGGGGTAGGAAAGACGCGCGCCATCCTCCAGCTGGTGCATGACCAACTCGAAGCGGATGACTACCCCACTCATCGCAACCTCGACCGTGTTTTCCACGTGTGGAAAATGTCAGGGCAACGGCTGATCGCCGGGATGAGTCACATCGGCGAGTGGGAGGAACGCGCCGTTCAGGTGCTGCAAGACTGCGCCGAGAACAAGGTCGTGCTCTACGTGGAGGACATCCACGCCTTCGGGCAAATAGGCCGCCACCGCGGCTCGAACCGCAGCCTGGCGGACTTCTTCGTTGGGCCGCTCGCACGCAAGCAACTCACGATCGTCGCCGAGTGCACGCCAAGCCAAATGGAGCGCCTCGAGTACGACGCCCCGAGCTTCGCGGACGCGTTCACGCGTCTCAACCTCCCGGCTTGCGACCCAGGTAAGACGCTGATGCTTGCCTTTCAGGAGAGCCGCGCGCTCGGTCATAGCGAAAAAGTGCGCGTGGATCCCTTCGCGTTGCGGAGCCTGGTGGAGCTCGGATCTGCGCTGTTGCGCGGCTCGGAGCTACCTGGGCGAGTGATGGATCCCCTGGATAGCGTAATCCGCAGCGCCAGCGATCCCGAACAGAGGCAAACCGAACGCGTCGGCAACGAACACGTGCTGGAGCACCTCTCCGCCCTCACCGGACTGCCGGTCGCGCTGTTCGAAGCGACTTCAGCACTTGACGCAGAGCAGGTCGCCGAGCGCTTGAGTCAACGCGTGATGGGTCAAGCCGAAGGGATCCGCGCGGCAAGTGACCTCATCCTACGCATCCGTGCCGGCCTGACCGACAGCAATCGCCCCTACGGTGTGTACCTGCTGACCGGTCCAACCGGCACCGGCAAGACGGAGCTGGCGAAAGCCATCACGCAGTATCTCTACCACGATGACTCGCGCCTCGTGCGCCTGGACATGGGTGAATTCTCCGGCCCCGATGCCGCCACACGCCTGATCGGTGACCGCTATTCGCCGCGTGGCATGCTGACGGCACCCCTTCAAGCTCAACCATTCAGCGTGGTGTTGCTGGATGAGATCGAAAAAGCGCATAGCTCTGCGCTGTACCTGTTGCTCCAGGTGTTCGACGCGGGTCGTCTCACGGACGCGTCGGGAGCCGTGGCGGACTTCAGTCGTTCGGTGATCTTGATGACCTCCAACCTGGGAGCCAGTTCTCGCGCACCGGTTGGCTTCGGCGACGCCAGCCAGCGCATCCTCGGGGATATATCCAAGGCCGTTCGCGAGTTCTTCCCGCCAGAGCTCTTCAACCGCATCGACCGGGTGGTGCCCTTCGCGCCGCTCACGCGGGAGGTCGCGGAGAGCATCGTGGAAGCCGAAGTGTCCAAACTGCTCGCCCGCCGCGGTCTGACCGACAACGACTGTTTCGTCTTCGTACACAAGGGGGCGTTGCGCCAGGTCGTAGACGCCGCGTTTGAAGCCCGAGACGGCGCGCGTGGGGTGAAGCGCTTCCTGGAGCGAGAGATCACCAGCTTGCTAACCGACGCGCTCGCGTCCGGGGGACGGGCGAAGCTCCGGGTGTTTCGTGTGTACTTCGCGAATGGCTGCTACCAGTTGCTGAGCGAGAAGCTCGAGGAAGCAGAGAACGAAGGCAAAGAGCCGCCCATGGCGCGACTCCTGAATGCGAGCGTCAGCGAGCTCGCTGACGAGCTCCCGAAGTCTCTCGCGCTCTTGGACGAGCTCCTAGCGGGTGGCGCACTGAACCAACTCGCCAAGAAGATCGCGGAGCTCACGAGCCAGGCAACCGGATCGGCGTTTGGCGGCGAAGCCAGCGACGCACTTTTCCACACGGATTCTATGCGCAGCGAGCTGGTGGAGCTCCATGACCGCCTGGAGCGAATGGTCGGTCGGCGATCGGACGCAAAGCAAGGCGCAGGTCGGGAGGAAGCGAGCGCACGCCGCACGGCAGGGAACAGCGTATCCGAGTGCCCAGGGTCCACCGCGACATCCGCAGCAGCTTCAGCGCTCGGGGCGCTCAGCACGAACTCTTCGAGCTGCACGCCCGAGTGCGCTTCCTGGGCGAGGCCCTGGACCGACTCGAAGACTCGTCACGCCACCGCGCGCTGATCGAGCTCTCTCAGATTGGGAGGGAACGACGACGCCTGGAGCATCAAGATCGCAGCGGGGGTCTCTTGTTGGCTCTCACTCGCGCGTTTGCCTCTGGCTTTGGCGAGCTCGCGGAGTTCAGCGCGCGCCTGAGCGATGGGCGAGTGCGCTACGGCGACAAGCCCCAGAGCCTCACTGAGCTGATGGAGAAGTCCGGCAGCAAGATCGAACACCTCGTACTCAAAGTCGTGGGTCCGCTGGTCTTCGATCGGTTCTCAGGGGAAACGGGCACCCACGCGTGGACGACCAGCGCATTCGGCTCGGAGCTGGTACGCGTGGTCGTCACACCGTCAGAGGTCGATGTCCCATGCGGCGCGGTGATTGAAGCCCACCTGGAGCAGATCTTGCGCTTCGAGCGCGCCCTGGACGAAGGCTTGGTTCCAATACCGGACAACCCCCTCAAGCTACTGCCGATGGTGCGGCGGCTCACCTACGATCCGCCAGTCAGCTCCGACGAACCAGAGCGCGCTCCGCTACTCGTGGAGGACTACCGACTAGGCTACGTGGAAGAAATCTCGACGCGCAGCCTAGAAGACGCGATTCGGCGCTGCCTCTGGCTCGGCGTCGGAACCAGCGCTCAGCCTTCGACCGACGGAGACGCGTCATGAGCGACCTATCCTTACGAGTCTACATGGTGAGACACGAGGACGGCGGGCGCGTCGGCTTCGTCATGCGCAAGCGCGAGCTCTTGTTCGACCAGGCGCCACCCGCGGCATTTGGACATACCAACCAGGAGGTACTCGATCAGATCGAGCAGCAGATGCTCGGCCGACTCACCGCGGGAGATGACCTGCAACGCTACCTCTGGGAAGACGACTTCGCCGTCAATCGCATCCGGGTGGAGGTGCACCCCGCGACGTTCGTCGACAAGCAGGCCGTCGTGGGCAAGCGTAGCATCCCGATCGAGCTGTGCTACGCGTGGAGCAAGCTCCAGACCGGCGCTTTCCGCGTGGTACTTCCGCGCTACCGCTGGTGGTTCCTGGTAGAGGAGCTGGGGCTTGCACCTGACGTCATTCGGCGCGCCGTGGCCACGGCGCTGGTTGGCGAGAACGCCGCCTGGGCCTACGAGTTTCGAGCGGCCCACGAGGAGTACGTGCTGAACTGGGAGCCAGCGACGATTCTTCGTGGGGCGCGTCGCAGCGGAACCCAGAGCGCGGAGGATGAAGAGAGCGTCACCAGCAAGGTGTGCACCGAGTGGGTGGAGGAGGCTGCGCGGAGGCGCCTGTCTCAGCCGCTCGGCGCCCATCCCCTCGACCAGGAGCTGGCGCGCATCGTCGGCCTCAAGAAGCTGCCGTCGCTGGTGGTGGTTGGCGCGCCTGGAAGCGGGAAGACGACGCTGATCAAGCGTCTGGCATTCGCTGCGCTGACGCGGAAGCGCGCGGAACAGCAGTCGCCGCGCCTGCTCGAGACGAGCATGGACCGACTCCTCGCGGGCATGATGTACCTCGGGATGTGGCAGGAGCGCGTCTACAAGCTGATCTCGGAACTCACAGACGAACACGCTTGGCTCTACCTGGGGTCGCTTGCCGAGATCGTGCAACGCTCCATCGACGGAAGCAGCATCGCGCAGATGCTCGCTCCAGTCGCCATCAAGGGCCAGTTGCCGCTGATCTTCGAGGCTACACCCGAAGAGTACGCGGCCGCGAAGCTGACGGCGCCAGCGCTCATCAATCGCCTCAAGGTGCTACGGGTAGAACCGCCTGACACCGTCGAGCTGATGTCGTTGGTCGAAGTCGGCATCGGGCGAACAGGCCTCACGAGCGAACCCGCGGCGAGGCGCAGGCTAATCGAGCACCTTGACTCTTTCCGCCGGGATTCAGAGTTTCCGGGGAAGGCCTTTTCGTTCATCGCGTGGCTCGCGAAGCAGCCGCTGGCCCAAGACGCCACCCAGTCCACCGCCGTGGGACCGGAGCAGATGAGTCGGCTATTCAGCGACTACTCGGGGCTCCCGGTGAGGCTGATCAGCGACGCCTACTCCGCGACGACGCATGAGATCTCGGGAGAACTCAAGAAGGCCGTGATTGGCCAACCTCAGGCGTGCGAAGCGGCGGCCCAGGTCGTGGCGCGCCTGAAGGCCAAGCTGAATGACCCGGAACGCCCTCTCGGGAGCTTGCTGTTGGTGGGTCCAACCGGTGTCGGAAAGACAGAGCTCTCCAAGCGCTTGGCAGAGCTCATGTTTGGCAACGCGGATCGTCTGGTGCGCTTCGACATGGGGGAGTTCAGCTTCCCCGGCTCTGCGAGCCGACTGATCCAGGTAGGCCGCGGTGTGCGTAGCCTCGCGGAGCAGGTTCGGCGCCAACCCCTGAGCCTGGTGTTGCTGGATGAAATCGAGAAGGCGCACTCGGAGACGTTCGACCTGCTGCTCGCAGTGCTCGGAGAGGGACGACTGAGCGACGCGCTGGGGCGCTTGGTGGACTTCCGCAGTTGCATGGTATTGATGACCTCCAACCTCGGCGCAGGCGTGCAGAAGATCGGTGGGTTTGGCCAGTCGGGGGTGACCGCGAGTGATTTTCAAGGCGCCGCGCGGGACTTCTTCAGGCCTGAGTTCTTCAACCGCATCGATCAAGTGGTGAGCTTTCGCCACTTGGACGAGACGGATCTTTCACGCATCGTCGACCTCGAGCTTTCACATGTGGAAAGGCGCACGGGGATCAAGAACCGCGCAGTGCGGCTAGCGCTGAGTAGCGACGCCAAGGGTCTATTGACGAGCCTTGGCTACGATCCCAAGTACGGAGCCCGCCCTCTGAAGCGCGTCATCGAGGAGCTGGTCGTTACACCCCTCGCCGCACACCTCGCGCGGGAGCCCCAAGCGAGCGCCTTCACGGCCCACTTCGAGCGAAGTGGGGGAGAACTCGAGCTGCAGGTGAGAGCCCGCTAGTCCCAGGCGGCACTCATCGGCGTCGCGGTAGTTGGGCTCAGCGTGGGCGTGACCGGTCCAACGAGCGGATTTTCTTCACCAGCAAGGGCGCCACGTTCGGGTGCTTGTTCAGGTCAGGGTTGGGAGGCATCTCCGAGGAGTAGCCCATCGCGGCGCCCCCAAGCAGGATGACGGCTTCCAGCTCATCGTCCTTCTCGCCCTTCTGCCACTCGGGATCGGTGAAGTTGCGCGGCTTGACCGTTAGCGTGTGAGCCGTCGGCCCATCGCCGTGACCGAACTGGCCATGGCACTCTGCGCAGCGGTTCTTCCAGAGGTCCTGAGCAAGCTGCTCGTCCTCCGTTTGTGGCGAACCTTCAGGCCAAGGCGCGGATTCGTGCTGACAGGCAACACACAGCCAACCCACGACTAAAGCCACGACAACTGCCGGATTTTTGCCGGGCATGGCTCCCCCATACCGCATCTGACGGGGTGCGCACGCAGACTTGCAGCATCTTTCATGCAAGCAGCGCTGTTTCATCCATGCAAACCCTGATCGCGCGTAAGTACGCGTAAATCAGTTGAGGGATCGCTGGCACAGCCCGTGCTCTAGGACGGGCATGGCGAAGTTGAGGGGGAGGGTACTGTGGGCGTATCGCGCGTTCTTGTCAGAGCGCGGGCTTCTGGACGCAGTGCTCACCAGGCTGTCGGATCGAAACCGCACTCTGTTGGCCAGCGACCAGCTGCCGGGGTGGGTGGACGTCGACTGCTTCAACGAGGCGATCGCCGCGTTGTTCGACCTGGGTGGCATGCAGGTAGTGCGCGAATTGGGCGCCTATATCGCTGATCTGCTCGTGGACACCCGCCAGGAACCCGACATGGAGCGAGCGCTGGAGCGCTGCGCCGCTCTGGTTTCGGAGCTGACCTCAGGCTTCCAGCTGCATTTCGAGCCACTGCGTCGCGTCGCGGGCCGCATCTACATCCGGTCCGTTGCCGCACGGCAAAGCGAATTGGCCGCAGAGGCTTGGGGTGCTGCCGTGCAGCGCGTCCTGCAGCGCAACTGCCAGCGCGCGTGGACGCTGACCGAAGACGTCTTCGAGGATCGGGGCGGCTCCACCTTGAGCATCCTGTGTGACTGGAAGCGCGCAGAGGTGTCCGCGCCTAGTCAGCGCATTTTCGCGGCCTAGGCCCGGCGAACGGTACGTCAACCCCTGAGGCCCCGCGTGCAAACGCGGGGCCTTTGCTGCGTTTGTGGTCCGCTGAAACGCGCATGCGTCGCGCCGATGCAGCGTGGAGGCAGGCTACGGAAACACGCGCCCGCGCAACACCCTTCGCACCCCCTGACTTGGTTATCCGTATGGTTATTCGCCAGGCACTGTGGCCAAAATGGTCAGCTCGACTGAGCTGTGGCGAGACTGCAGGCTACAGTCAACAGCAGCCTCAGGATGCAGACGACGGCGCGACAGCCCGAAGTTGAGGCGGATATTTCAGGGCTGAAAGGGCGAAATCCGTAAACGCGCGGAAACTCGTCGGCGAGCTGATGGCACAGCCTGTGCTCTATGGGAAGTCACTATGGCAATGTTAAGGGGGAGAGTCTTGTGGGCCTTTCGGGCCTTCCTGCAAGACAGGGGATTGGCGCCACAGTGCCGCCAGACTGCAAACGACTGGGATGACCAGACCGAGCTGATGGATCACACTGCACGGCGCCTGGAAGCCTTCCAGAGGCGGCTATCCGCCCGCGC
The DNA here is from genome assembly GCA_041389805.1 of Polyangiaceae bacterium. GTDB lineage: Bacteria > Myxococcota_A > Polyangia > Polyangiales > Polyangiaceae > JAHBVY01. Next base: position 364,635 of record JAWKRD010000001.1, read on the forward strand.
GCAAGCTGCACTGCTCGAGGCAGAAGTCCCGGAGTGGGTGGATGCCAAGCTGTGCACCGAGTTGGTCGCCGCGTTCGGTGCCATCGAAGGCATCAGCGGCGCTCGAGAGATGGGCGCTTACGCGGCTGACTTCTTGGTCGACCCGAGCTCGGAGCCGGATCCCAAGCGCGTCTTGATCCGCATCCTCGATCTGATTGGCGACCTAACTCACGACTACGAGGTGCGCTTCGAGCCGCTGCGGCGTGTCGCTGGCCGGCTGCACCTGACGGCTCGGGGACTGAACCAGAGCGAGTACGGCGCTGAGGCGTGGGCCGCCGCGGTGCAGGCCGTGCTGAGGCGCAACTGCAGCCAAGCGTGGACCTTGATGGAGGACGTGTTCGTCAACCGCGAAGGCTCGACGACCACCATCCTGTGCCAGTGGACGACCGCCCAGAGCGGTCACGACAGCGAACGGCGCTGCGCCTGAGTCGAACGTTGCGCTCAGCGCCTTAGAGCGCTGAGCGGGATCAACGGCTGTTCGAGAGTGCCAGCAGACGCGGCTGCGACGCTCCTCTCCCCCAACCCTGGCTGGGACAACTGCGGCTCGGACAACTGCGGCTCGGACAACTGCGGCTCGGACAACTGCGGCTCGGACAACTGCGCTGCTTCGGCAGCATCGAGCCACGTATCCCGTCCTTCAGGCGCTCTGCCGCTGCTCAAGGCGCGATCCAAGAGGTGAGTCACTCGCACGTTGCCGAGGGCAGCCAGCAGGTTGCCCCGAACGTTGGGATTCTCCGCCGCGAGTTCATTGATCAAGCGCTTCACGCGCTGGCGCTTGAGGTTGTCTTGAGAGCCGCACAAGTCGCACGGCACGATGGGGAACTGCATCAACGCGGCGTACTCGGCGATGTCCGCCTCGGCGCACTCGAGCAGCGGCCGGATCACGACGTTGCGACCGTCGTCCGACTGCAGCCTCGGGGGCATGGCCTTGATCTGCCCGCTGTAGAGCAGGTTGAGGAGCAGCGTCTCGATGGTGTCTTCGCGATGGTGGCCCAAGGCGATCTTCGTACAGCCGAGCTCCTGGGCGACGTTGTAGAGAATGCCGCGGCGCAAGCGGGAGCAAAGGGAGCAATAGGTGCGCCCCTCTGGGATCTTCGACTTGACGATGGAATACGTATCCTCGCGGATAATTCGGTAGTCGAAGCCTTGCGCATCGAAGTAGCTCGGCAGCACCTCGCTAGGGAAGCCGGGGTGCCCCTGGTCGAGGTTCACCGCGATCAGCTCCAGCGCGAACGGGGCGCGCTCACGGATGCGCGCGAGCAAGCTGAGCAGACTCATCGAGTCCTTACCGCCGCTCACCGCGACCATCACGCGATCGCCGGGCTCCAACAACTTGAACGCCTCGCTGGTTTGCGCCAGCTGGCCGAGCAGGCGCTTTTCCAGGCGGCGTAGGCGGGCGCCGCTATTCTCGGGTGATGTACTGAGCGGTTTCACGATCGGCGCCAAGCTATCACGCAAGGGCGCGCGCGCACCCCCGAAGGGCCTAGTCTTTTCCAGGCAGATGCCGGACGCTGCCTGGCGCCCATGGTCCAGCCGTTCAAACAAGGTCGCTACGCTGAGCTCCCGGAGCGGCCCCGCCGCCCCCACGACTACTTCGAGTTGCCGTCTCAACGCCTCGAGCTGGAATCGAAGCGCTTCGGAAATCATCACGTCTACCTGAAGAAGCTCGGGAGCGGACCGCCGCTCCTGTTGATCCACGGCTTGATGACCAGCTCCTACTCCTGGCGCTACGTGCTGACGCCGCTAGCGGAGCGCTTCACCGTGTACGCACCCGACCTGCCAGGCGCCGGACGCACCGACATGGTGCTGAATCCCGAGGACCCAGATCTGTACGCGGCGGATTCCCTTGGCGACTGGATACGAGAGCTGGTTCACGCGCTGAAGATTGAAGGCTGCGCAGCCGTTGGGAACTCACTCGGCGGCTACCTCTGCATGCGCGCCGCGCTCGCGGATCCCAAGCTGTTCTCGCGCCTGGTCAACGTTCACTCGCCGTTCCGGCCAGAGGCTCGGTTGTACGCGCTGCGCACCGCGCTCAGCCTACCGGGAAGCCAGCGGGTCCTCGCCGCAGTGATTCGACGAGACCCCCAGCGCTGGACTCACAGGAACGTGCACTACTACGACGAGAGCCTGAAATCCCTCGAAGAAGCCCGAGAGTACGGCGCCCCGCTGGCCACCGAGGGCGGCGTGAAGGCGTTCATTCAGTACCTTAGCCGAACAGTAGATCCACGCGGATTCAGGGAGCTACTGCAGGAGTTGGCAGAGCGGCGTCGACGCAAGCAACCCTTCCCCATCCCCTTGATGCTGATCTACGCAGATCGCGATCCCATGGTGAAGCCAGTGAATGGGCTGGTGCTACATCATCTGGTGCCCGACGCGCGTTATGAAGTGCTCAAGGACGCCAGCCACTTCTCCCACGTGGACGCGCCAGAGCGCACGTTGGAGTTGCTGTTCGATTTCCTTGCGGATTAGGTCTTGTACAGCCACGGCAAGAGCTGGGCGACCAGCTGGCGGTGCTCTGGTCGCGCTTGCTCGACGAAGCGGACATAGACCTGCTTGGCGCGCGCCTCGTGGCCCTGCCAGCGTAACACCCAACCTAGCTCGAAGAGCTCTTCCACCGATAGCTCTCCGCGCTTGTCCAGCTCCACGAGCTCGTCATGACGCGCACCCAGCAGGCCCGCCTCCTTGCGTACGCCGACGCTGTTCGCCGTCACCAGCGCCAGGAGGCCCGGATCCAGCTTCAGGGCCTGCTCAAACGCCTCCAACGCGCGCTCCGTGTCCTTCTGCGCGCCATACACAGTGCCGAGATCATTCCAGGCGGATCCCCAACCCGGCGCGAGCTCGAGCACGTTCCGAAGCAGGTCCGCCGCCTCTTTCAAGCGGCCGCGGCGCTTCAACGTGAGCGCCTCAGTCGCCTTGGCCTCCGCTAGCGACAGACCTTCGGGTTTTGGTGCCATGGGGGCTTGATAGCGCTACTGCGTCAGCAAGCCGAGGTCGTTGCACATTGCGGCTTGGGCGCCTCGTGGCTTGCCGCCCTCGAACTCGAGGGTGCACGCCTGAGGTCGCACCAAGCTCTCCGCGAAGTCGATGGCGATCGGCTGGCTCCAGTCACGAGCACCGTCGACGCGGGCGCGAATCACGCCTCTAGGATCGATGAACCACGTCTCCGGGTAGAGCTTGGTGCCGTACTTGTCGAGCACCATGTCAGCGCCGGAGTCGACGAACACCGGAAACGGCACGCCGTCAGGCAGCACGGACTCCAGCGTCGCCTTGGCGTCGTCCACGCTCTCGTCGGTGGACAGCGTGAGCAACACCACGTTCTTGCCGCGACTACGCAGAATGTTGGAGAGCTCCGCCAGGCTGGGTAGTTCCTCGAGGCAAGGCCGGCAGGTCTTGCTCCAGAAGTTGAGGATCACGACCTTGCCGCGGTAGTCCGACAGGCGTCCCTTGCCGCCGCCAACGAGTGGTAGCTCGAAGTCCGGCGCGGTGCGATCGCGTGCGGCGTAGTCGGGACCGAGGGCGCACATGGGCGTGCACAGCTTGCGCTGCTCGCCGTCTCGCGCGGTGGCACCAAACGAGTACACACCGAGCGCCGCGATCACGATGAACACGAGCTGTGCGAGCTGTGCGGGCTTCATTCCGCCGCTGGGTGTAGCACGGGAAGCGCCAAACGGGAGCGGGTTTGGCTAGGGGGTTAGGTGCACCACGCTCACCGGGCTAAAAGGGCCGGCCATGGCTCACCAGCGCGGCGTAAGGACGCAGCACGCAGCGGCTTCTTCGGCACTGATCGGCGGCGCGCTGATGGCGTTTGCGAGCCAAGCGGCGGCTCAAGAGGACGGCGGCACCGGTCGAACCACCTCGCAGATGCCCCGAAACTACCTGAACCTCCGGGTAGGCTCCTCGAGCGCGACGGCCGAGTCAGGCCACCCGGATATCTGCGCGGAAACGACGCCGGTCAGCTTTCTTTCGCTGGAGGCCTGCGGCACGGGCAGTGGCATCCTCCATGACTCCGGCAACGACCTGATGCACCTACGGGCCAAGTGGAACGTCTTGCACTGGAACCCCGGGGGCGAGCCCAGAGGGCTGACGCTGGAGCCCGTGGTCGGTATCGGGATGGCCGAGCTGCAAGTCGCCAGCGACGAACCCGGCTTTCGCTTCGGCGACACCGGCTCAAGCCGCGCGGAAACGGCCGGCGCCGAAGGCGTCCTGCAGCTGCGGCTCCTGTACCCCCTGGAGCACGGCGTGGAACTCGTGGGCGCGGCGGAGTTTGGCGCCGCGTACCTACCGCACGCGGGAGAGCTGGTCACGCCGAAGCCCGAGCTGCTGCCCTTTGCAGGCGTCAGCCTAGGCTTCGGCTTCTAGCAACTGGCTTCAAGGCTGACGGCAGACCTTGTAACCGCTCTCGAGCAGCGCGCTCTGGGCGCACACCAAGTTGGCAGGGCACTCGCCGGGGAACTCGCCACACACGATGACCTCGTCGTTGCCGCAGGAGGACTTGCAGGTCAGCGTATCGTAGACCGTGCGCTGGCTCCCACCGAAGCCAATCTGAGTCGTCTCACCGCAGCAATGTTGACCCACGTCACAGTCCTCGGGGCCGTTGCAGGTGATGTCATTCTTGTTGTCCGAGACGGGGTTGCCATCACAGTCCGCGTTTTCGTCGATGCACGTGCCCGTGGGGTTTGAGCTGTACCAAGGCACGCAGCACTTGTTGCCTTGATCCACACGGCAAGCACTGCCGTTGCAGGTCACGACGCCAGGGTCGCCCTTGACGGTCCCACCGCCCGTGCCGCCGCTCCCGGCCATTCCGCCGGTGCCGCCGCCCGCAGTGCCACCCATTCCACCAGTTGTGCTCGAGCCACCAGTGCCGCCCGTCGTGCTCGCGCCGCCAGTGCCGGCCCCGGAGCTGCCGGCTTGGCCACCCGCGTTGCCAGCGCCACCGGTGGCCGCGCCGCCTGCTCCGGCATTGCCCGCGCCAGCGGTCGCGCCCGTGCCAGCGCTGCCACCGTTCGCACCAACTCCGGTGCCACCCACTCCACCGTCACCGCCGTTGTTGCCGGTGTTCCCTGAGCCAGCATCGCCAGCAGAACCACCAGAGGCCGACGTGCCACCGTTCCCGGCGCCACCTGATGAGCTGGCACCCGTCCCCCCACTGCTGGCGCCGCCCGCACCACCGTTTCCAAACAGATCCGAGCCAGAGCTGCCGCCACACGCGCCGAGCAGGCCAGCGGCAAACAGAATCGCCAAAGTACGAGTGGTCATAAGATCTTGCTCCAATCGAAAGTCAGGGGAGGCGGCGCCAGCGCACCGCGGACGTGGGCAATCGACACATCACGGGCGGAGCACGGTCACCAGCGCGCCCGGGTGGCGCGAGCAAACAAGCGTGGGGGGAGTGGCCGGCTAACCGTCCTACCCATTTTTACCAAACATTGGTTCGGCCAGCACCCGGAAAGCAGCTTGATCTCGAGGCTTTACACCCACCTTCTACCACCCACCGCGAGGTCGGTGACGCCAGCGCTGAACGCATGAGGTGCACTTCGGCAGCATGACGAAAACGTGACTCGCAGCTGACCGCGTGGGGGTGTCGGTCCCCTAGGTAGTGGAAATTAGAATGGAACTCCCCGTCGCCATCGTCCTGTTTTTCGTCGGTCACTGGATGTTGAGCGTCTTTTTCCAGACGTTCTTCCTTCACCGCTACGGCGCGCACCGCATGTTCACCCTCTCCAAGGGCTGGGAGCGGTTTTTCCACTTTTGCACGTTCGTGTTTCAAGGTAGCTCCTACCTGAATCCACGCGGATACGCGATCCTGCACCGCATGCACCACGCCTACTCCGACACGGAGAAGGATCCGCACTCGCCGGTGATCTTCAACAACCCGGTATCGATGATGAACCACACCCGGGACATCTATCGCTCGATCAACCTGGGGACTTTCCCCGTGGAAGAGCGCTTCGATGGAGGGTACCCCGACTGGCCCTTGATCGACCGCATCGCCGGTCGCTGGCTGACCAGCCTGTGCTGGGGCACCGCCTACACGGCGTTCTACTTCGCGTTCGCGACGCAGTGGTGGCACTTTCTGCTGCTGCCCATCCACTACCTAATGGGCCCGGTGCACGGTGCGATCGTCAACTGGTTCGGTCACTGGGCGGGCTACCGCAACTTCGATAGCAAGGATGCTTCGCGGAACACCCTGATCTTCGACTTCGTGACCCTCGGCGAGCTGTTCCAGAACAACCACCACAAGTACGGCATGCGCCCGAACTTCGCCGTCCGCTGGTTCGAGATCGATCCCACCTGGTGGGCGATCAAGGTCTTCGCCAAGCTCGGGATCCTCAAGCTGCGCGATGAGCGCCTGCTGAACTCCCGTGAGGAGCGCGAAGCTACCCACGTCGAAGAAGACCTCGAGTTGCCGGCGGCAGAGCCCGCCGAGTAAGGCCGCGCTCGTGAAGAGCCTCGTCTGCCGCTGCGAAGACGTCACCGTCGCCGAGCTCGAGCACGCCATCGAGCTCGGGCACGACGACATTGAATCCCTCAAGCGCTACACCGGCTTCGGCACGGGTTGGTGCCAGGGTAAGTGGTGCCTCGCCCCCTGCGCGCGTATCCTCGCGGCAAAAGGTGGGGACCCTGGTCATGGCATCACACCGCGTCCGCCAATGCGACCGCTGGCCTTCGGCGAGCTAGCAGCGCTCGACCCCGACGAGTTGTAGGCGACCAACTACCCCTGAGGCACCAAGACGTCGGGGTTCAGCACCCCCGCTGGGTCCAAGCTGCGCTTCGCGGCGGCCAGCGCGTCGCCGAACAGCGACGGACGTTGCTTGAGGTACCAAGGCATGAAGTCGCGTCCCACCGCGTGGTGATGGGTTACCGTGCCTCCGTGCTCCAGCATCGCGTCGGTCATGGCCGCCTTGACCACGTCCCACTGCTGTAGCTCCGAGCCGCGCATAGCGGGCGCCACGACTGTGAAGTAGGGCGCAGCCCCATCAGGATAGGCGTGAGTCACGCGGCAAGTACACACACCTTCACCACCGGTCTCCGCCGTAGCTTTCCGCGCGGCTTCGCTCACCGCTCGGTGCAGCGCCTCGAAGCGGTCCCAGGTGACTGCTGTCTCGAACGTCTCTGTAAAGACGCCACGCGCGATCAACGCGTCCCGTAGGTAGGGCGCGCGCAGGAATGCGTCTCGCCACGCTGCCTGCGCGCCCTCGCGCTTCGCGTCGTCATCGACTTTCGTCTCGCTGAGACGCACCTTCTCATCGTCGATGCGACCGCCGTGGTCCCGTACCAGCTCCACCGCGCGGCGAATCCAGGGCTCCAGGCTGTGATCCGCCGACTCGAATGCGATCAACAGCAACGCCTCTCCGCTGCCATCGGCCTGGTTCATCAGCGCTTCCATCGGATCCAGCAGGCGACAGTTCGCTGGGTACAAGCCGGATTGAACCAGCGCCTTGAGCGCAACGGCGCCGCCCAAGAAGTCGTTGAAGCGGACGGCTGCATTCGCGCGGAACCGTGGGCGGTCCTGCAACCGCATCCAAGCACTCGTGATCACGCCCAGCGCACCCTCGGAGCCGATGAACAGCCGATCGGGGCTTGGGCCGGCGCCCGATCCAGGCAAGCGCCGCGTCTCCAAGGTGCCGCGGGGAGTCACCACTCGGAGGCTCTCCACGAAATCATCGATGTGCGTGAATTGAGTCGCAAAGTGACCACCGGCGCGGGTCGCGATCCAGCCGCCCAGTGACGAGAACTCGAAGCTCTGAGGGTAGTGCCGCAAGGTGAGTCCGTTGGGCCTGAGCTGCGCCTCCAACGCGGGCCCTAGCACTCCCCCCTGGACATGCGCCGCGCGTGAATCGCGATCGACCTCCAAGACGCGATCGAGCTTGCCAAGGTCCAGGCTCAGAGCACCGCGGAAGTCACCCTGGAACTTCGCCTCGACACCGCCGCACACCGAGGAGCCGCCGCCGTACGGAATCACCGCCACACGCTGTTCGGAACAAAAGTCCAACAGCCGCACGACGTCAGCCTCGTCTTTCGGGTAAGCGACGACGTCGGGCGGATGCTCGAACTGGCGTGCAAACGCGCGAACGATGTCCCGATACGACTTGCCATAGCAGTGGCTCAGCCTCGAGTAGTCGTCGCTACGCCCAAGCTCAGCCAGGGAAGCTGGCAGCTCAAAGCGCGGTGCAGGTAAGTCGACCTCTGAAAGCTGCGGCGGCTCGGTCACCTCCAGCTTGCCCATGTTGAGCCAATGGCTCAGGCCAGCTTCGACCATCGCGAGCCGCTCAGGCGGCGGCCCCTCTCCCTCGACTCCCCAGCCCCAAAACTTGCGCCGCGATTCCCTCACCAGGTCAGCATACGTTGGCTCAGGGCCCGCGAACGGGGAAGTCGATCGATGATCGCGGATGAGACTGCCGCGAGGCGGGCGCCCGAGGAGGGAGCACCGCAGGAATACTTGGGTATTTCGAGGAGCGGACCGACGAGGCCGCCCGCCGCAGCAAGAGGATCGGGCGCGAGGGCGATTGAGTTCCCCGTTCGCGGGCCCTTAGTTGGTGGCGGCTAGCTGAACCCGATGAACCTCGAAGGGCAGCGACTCCGAGTAGCGCTTGTTGTAGATCGAGCGACCCGAGGTGATCACTAGCACTGAGTCTCCGTCGGGCATCGCTATCAGGTAGAACTCGTGGCGCTCCTCACCCGCGGGAAAGATTGCGCTGGCCACGACTTCTCGCTTCTCCGTGTCCACGCGCTGCAGCGTGCAGGGCACGTCGCTACACGGGTGATCCACGTATTGATAGGTGCCACCGTCCGAGGTCACGAGGGCGAACTGGGTGCCTTGCTTCGGCTCGGAGAACGCCAGGTAGCGAGCCGTATTGCCTGGCAGCGTCCCGTATTCGCCGTCTTTCTCGAGGCAACCGTCCTGCGGCGCACCACCTGGAACACAGGCGGCGCCCTGTAGCCGATGCATCACGCCGTTGTAGGAAATCAGGTGCGTGGCCTGCTCGCCAAAGAAGCCGAAGCTCATCCAAACGGCCACGCCGCCGTGGTAGGGCGATTCCCCGAGGAAATCCACGCCGCCGGTGTCTGCATCCACGTGGTAGAGATGATAGTCGCTGGGCGAGGTCGAAATGGATGCCGTGATGAACAGGTCCGCGCCTGGCACAGGCTTCATCGGAACACCGTTGTAGGTGTACGCGTCGGAAGTCGCGAGCAACGTGCCGTCGCTGGTCGAGTAGGTGTAGAAGATCCGGTCGATGTCGGTGTCCGGCGCACAAATGAACCGACCTCCAGACGCGAGCATGGATCCAGAACACCCCTCCTGCAGCGTAGCCTCCCGTAGCGGCTGGAGATCGAGCCCGAGCACCGTCATCTTGGCGGCGTCTGCTACCACCAGCTGAGTCGCGTCAAACGCCGCTGTCGTGAGGAAACGTGGAGCCGCGTAGCTCGCAAGCGTGTTGCCCTCCCAGTCGGTGTGAGTGACCCGACTCTCTTCGACGAAGTAGGGCCCGCTCGCGTCACTGAAGTACGCGACCAAGGCGCTGCCGCTGAAGAACAGGCCGGTGTTGCCGGCTTGACCGCCGCTGCCGCCGCTCTGCCCACCAGCGCCGCCGCTCTGCCCCCCAGCGCCACCGTTCGAGGTCGCGTTGCCGCCCCCGCCGTTGCCGGGGTCCACGCGACCTGGGCGATCCTCCTTGCCTCCACAGGCGACACCGAACAGCGCCAGAAACGCACAACCAAGCACTACAGCACGCATAGACCGAGTGTCACCGTGCTTCCCAGCGAGCGCAACGGCCACAGGAACAACGTGAGTACTCCTCACCCGGGGATCGCGCTTAACCTCGCGGAATCCCGCTAGCGGTCAGTACGGTGAGGTGACCTGACTCTTCCCCGCGAGCACGCTCTGGAAGAATTTCACGTATTGGTCCTGGGCCTCCGGGGTGAATATCAAGCCTCCATGCTCGGCGACCTTGGTGTCACCTTCCACGCGGTCGAACTGCGTGATGATGCCCGTCGCTCCCCCGCCGAGGTTCCCGCTGACGGGAGCACTTACCGCGGGGATACCCGGGATGGGGCGCACCTCGTGCACCAGCTCGAGGCCTGCGGCGCGCGCCAGCGCGTCACTGGTGGAGTTTGGCACGATCCCATCGTCATCCACCTCCTGCAGTAACACATCCCGGGGTACCCAGCCCTGGACCCCCGGCAGCGCTTCTTGGGTGACGTAGTGCGCGAAGTTGAGCGGATCACCCGGATCGACGATGCTCTGAGTCATCGCCATGAAGCTCGCGACGGAGCCGAACGGGATGCCGTCGCCCGCTATGCCTTTGACCACGATGTTGAAGGTCTTGGAGTCTCTGAGCAGCATCATGAGACCCGCACCGCCCACATTCCAAGTTACCGCGCGGATTTCCGGAGCGATGCTGGCGATCGTCGCACCCTGCACCGAGCCAAAGCTGTGCCCGATGTACAGGATGTTCGACGTATCCAGGTCGGGCACACCGTCCGGTGCGCCTACCGGCAACACGTCGAGTTCGGATAGTCCTTGAATGAAGCGCACCAGCTCGAGCTGGTCTGCCGCCATCTGTCTGAAGTTGTCCCGCGCGCGAGCGATGTCGAACTCGTTGGTCGCTTCGTCGATGCCAAAGAAGCCGTAGACGCTGCTGATCAGTGTCGTGGCGCCCTCGTGACGCGAGCCGTGTTCCGGGGAGTCGATGCCGAACACCGCCACGCCGCGCGCGGAGATCGCGTCGAGGCGCTCCGCTGTGCCCCACACGCCATCTTTGTCGCCGCCAAGCCCGTGGCCGTAGATCACCACCGGGCGCGGCCCGCTGACAGCCTTGTTCGAGAAGCTGAGGTACACCTCGAGCGACTCGTCCTTCTGCTTCTTCGCGACGCCCTGGTCATCGAACTCCCATTTTCCGTCCGGCTTTGGCTTGCGATACTCCGGCGATGGGTAGTGGTTCACGAAGCGCACGCGGTTCGTGTCCTCGTCGTTCACACTCCAGGTCTCTTGCGCTTCAGGCACAGCTGATTTGCGACGCGCCTCTGCGAGGTCGATCATCCCGCGCTGAACGTCGCCGACGGTGAACAACGTCGCTGCGCTGACTTGCTCTCGGGTGAGGTCCAGCGACGGCAGGGCGGTGTCGAGCGCTTCGCTCAAGCGCGACTCATAGTCGCCGCCGACCTGTCCCGTCAGCGTTTCATGCATGAACTCAGAGCGGCCGATCGCCGAGCCATCCGCCGCCTTCTGCTCCTGGGTGACCAGGAACAGGTATTTTCCTCGTGGCTTTAATGGGACCGCTGGATGAGCGATCAAGGTGTAGTCGTCGAACATCCAGTAGTCGTCGCCGGGCTGGGCGAAGTAGTAAGGCACCAAGCCCAGCGGTTTGCCAAAGTCAGGGGACTCGGGGGTGAGGTCCACCAGGTACAGAGGGGATCCACCCGCGCTGAACCTCGCAGCGTCCGAGATGTCACTGTCGAATTTCTCGCCTTCTACTTCCGCGTGGTAACCCGAGTAGTCGATTGGCCCATCGAACTTGACCACGACCCCTCCCACCGGACTGAAGCCGTCGAGCTCGTTCAGCTCATCGACGCTGGTCTGGAAGCCATACAGTTGACTCGAGCCCACTACCGTTCGAGGGCTGATCTCGACGCGAAGCCCGGTGGCGCTCGTCGAGTCTTCATGGGTGTAGCGATCCGAAGGGAAGAGCTCGGCGTCACTCTCGCCGAGTTCACCGTAAAGCACGTTGCTGGTCCCGGGTTTCCAGGGCGGCGCCTTGGTCCCACCCGAATCGGATCCCTCGCTTCCACAGCCTGTCAGAGCCAGACCTGCGAGCGTCGCCAGCAGTGCGCATCCCCCAAACTTCGCAGCCATGGGCCGATGCTAGCAGACCGGCTGGCCGCTCGGGGGCCGTACGCACACATCCACCTCCTGGCTGGAGCACTCCAGCAGGCCGCTCGTGAAGCCAGAGCACGCGCCCGGCGCGAACCGGGAACGCCCATCAGCTAGCGGAGACTCGCTAGCCCGCCTGGCTTTGGCGCATCAGTGAGTAGCCGACGGTGCCGCGGATAACCGCCTGCAGCATCTTCACCGCGTCCTCCAGCTCAGCGCGCTCGTCGCGAATCCCTTCGAGCGCGCCAATGAAGAGCGAGACGAAGGTGTCAGCCACCAACGTGAGCGGCGGCAGCTTCGCCATATCAAAGCCGACCTTCGCCGCGCCCTGAGCGAGATCTTCGGCCAGCTCACGGCGGGCGCGTGCCTCACAAGCCATGATCGCGTTGCCGAGGGCGGAAGTCGTATCCCGACGGTAACGTAGGAAGATATCGATCATGGCGGGCTCGGAGATCAGCGCCTCCAGGCTCTGACGCACCGTATTCTCGCTGTTCTCGATCGGACCGCGTTCACGGCCTGCGGCGCGAACTTCGCGCAAGATCTGGGTGATACGGCTGGAAATTTCTTCGGCAGCGACGGCCAAAATCTCATCCACGTTCTTGAAGTGGACGTAGAAGGCCGGTTGCGTCACGCCAACGCGTGCAGTCACCGCCGTTGTTGTGACTGCTGCCACCCCACCGGTACGCGCGAGCTCTGCCGCCGCTTGGATGAGCTGACTGCGCGTGCGCTCCTTCTTTTCCGCACGGGTAAGCCGACGAGGCGCGCGGTCCTCCGGCACTTCCGTGACTGAAGAGTCGGGAACCTCCTCTTCATCGGTTTCGTTCACTGAAACTCGAGACGCCACCGCAGGTCGGCACCCAGATTGCCCAGACTTGAGCTCCCCAGGTCGTTCACGTTGTCGTACGAGCCCTCCACGCTCACTCTGCGATTGAGCCGCCACTCTAAGTTAGAGCGTACCTCACGTGAGTCCGATATGCCGCTGGTAACGTTCGCTCGGATACGATCAGCGAGTCTTTTTCCGATGGTAACCGTCGGCTCGGTACGACCCGTGCGGGATGAGTAGCTGCTGCCGAAGTTGAATTCGTCGATAACCGGTACGGCTTTGGTCACCGCTTGGTCCGCTCCGGTCAGTGTGCCAAGGGCTTCCAACGCAACACTTTCACCGACACTCGCGGACTGAGCTTGATCCAACTCCGCTCGTGTTAGCCCGATCGTGAGCAAGAGCACGATGTCGTCCTGAGAGAGCGCCGGGTTGCTCGTCAGGTCGATCTTGAGCTGCTCTGTATCTCCGTACGCGTGCAGGGTGATGTTCCAGCGCCCACCGGTCGCGCTGGCGGCGCTGCTACCCCCCGCAGCGCCTTCAGCGCTCCCGCTCGTTGCCGCTGCCGCGTCGGAGTACCGCCGATACTCGGTGCTGGCGGTAACATCGACTCGCGGTGCGATCCGCGTCAGGTCATCAAAACGCACGGATCCTTGCTGAATTTCGAACTCGCTCTGACGCAGGCGGATGCGTCCACCGGGCTTCAGCTTGAGTGACCCGCGCATGCCAAAACGCTGATTGGTGCCAGACAGCAGCAGACCCTGGCGACCCACGACCAGCTCCGCTTCGATCAAGTTGTTGCTCAAAGAGAGCGCGCGGCTTGCCTTGACCGTGATGTCGAACTCCACCCGATCGTCCGCTGGATCATATGCATCGAATTCGGTGCGCTTTCCTCTCGATGCCAGGGTGGAGATGTCCACAGCCATCGTCACCGGTCGCGTATAGCGGAATGACTGAATCGTCACGTCGCCAGTGACGCGTGGCAGAGCGGGTTCGCCTCCAGGCCCTTGGGCCTGAGGATCCCAGCTGGCGATCAGCATCGCATCCGCGGTTGTTTCGACACCGGAAGTCAGCGGCAGGCTGATGTCGTCAGCCGTGATCACGAATCGGGCTTTACCAAGCTCAGTGCCGCTCAAACGCGCGTCGCCCGTGATCTTCACGGTGCCGCTACCAACCTTGGCGCTGCCCCGACGCACCGCGATTTGGTCCGAATCCACGCTGATCTCGAATTCGACATCCGACAGGGTATTGCCAACGCCCACGAGCGCCAGCTCTCCCCCCGTGAGCTGAAAGCCACCCGAGTAGCTGAGCTGCCTGAGCGGCCCCTTGATCGACAAGTTGCCCTTCACCTGACCCTTCGCTCGATCGACGCTGGGCAGCGCCCGAGCGAGGCTCGACAAGTCGAGGGGACGTAATTCCATACGAAAATCGACATTCGGGTCGCTGCCGAGCTGGCTCATGCCCCCTGACAGATCAAACACCGCCTGATCCGTCCCTGGACTGCGCAAGCCGATCGCCACGTGCGCCGCGCTCACCCCCTGGTCCTTGATCACGATGGGCTTCGCGTCCACCAGCTCGACCTCCGCGCCACTTCGACTCAACGCGAGCCCCTTCAGCTGGATCGTCGCGCTCGCGTCCCTCGGGTGGTCCAGCGGCAAGTCTGCGATGTCGATGCTGGCGCTGAGGCGGCCCTTCGGTGGGTTCGCGAGAGCCAGCGTGGGCGAAATCTCCGCAAAGGCACCGACGTCCAAGTCCTGGAGCGTCACACGGCCCTTGGCGATCTTGGAGCGCTGGCGCGTGACCTGAAGATCAGAGAGCTTGACCTGGCCACCGAACAGCTCACCATCCACGTGGAAAATACCGTCCGCGGCGTCTTGCTCCCAGCGGGCGCGGTTGAAGGGCGCCGTGATTGGCGCACCGCAGCGCGTGCGGCCAACGATCACCGGTTTCTTTTCGATCGGCCGCAGCGCGACGTCCAACGTCGAGGCGGGCAACTTGGAGGTGCCGACGTGCATGCCACTCAGGACCACACTGGCGTCGAAGCTCAGCTGGTCCACGCTGCCGTAGACCTCCGCCGTCCCGCTCGCATAGCCGGACACGAAGTCAGCCAGCGAGCCCATGGATTGAAACGCCGGCAGCGGCACCCGCGTCCCGACTCCGTGGCCGCGCAAGATCCCCCCTCGCTGCATCGACAGCGAACCAAGGAAGACACCGCCCCCTTTACTGAGGCTGAAGCTGGGCAGGTCTAGCTCGAAGCCCAGATAGCTCGCGTCCCGATCGAGCCAGCGGAAGTCGAAGCTCGCACTGCCCTTGTCGTAGTGCTCTTCGAACAGGTCCATCTCGCCAAAGCGACCCTCGCCGCGCACTTGCAAGAAGCCGCCGCCGCACTTGTCGGACTTGCCGCCGAAGTCGAAATGCACACTCGCCTGCACGGCACCTCGACCCTTGATTGGCGCAAAGCGAGGATCCTCGTCGAAGTGCCACATCGAGAAGAAGTCGCGAATGTCGAGGTCCTTGCTCGCGACCTCCGCGTCGACCAGCACCGTCGCGTCGCTGTCAAAGTCGAGCTTGGCGCTGGAGACGTCGAAGTGACTGGTGCCCTTCTTCCCGTGAACGTTGGTCAGCTCGAGCACCAGCGGGCGGAAGCGAGTATTCGCGCGCTCGATATCTCCGAGCGGAAAGCCACCGAACTCGAAGCCCTTGACCTTCATGTGCCCCTCGAGCACGGGGTCGCCAAAAGTACCGACCATCTGCGCGTCCAGCTCCGCGAGGCCGGCGATCGGGATGTCCACCAGGGGACCGATATCCGCCAGCTCAATCTTGGTGCCCTCTGCGACGCCCAGCTTGAACTGGTTGTTGAAGCCCAGTGACACGACACTGGCCAGCAGCCGACTGTGTCCGAACTGACCGCGCACGTCGTAGAACTCGAAGGCCTTGGGCCGCACACCGATGCGCGCGCGCACGACCTGCGGTGCGCGCACGCCGATCATGTGTTTTCGCGCGGAATCATGATATGCGCGATCGAAGATCTCGAACCGGCTCGCCTCGGTGTACATCTGAGCGTCGAGCTTGAGCGGCACCAGAGTGCCCTTGAGGTCGGTGATCAACGTGCGATCGAGATCCCACTGGCAAACCGTGTTCTCGGTCACATCCAGATCGCGCATCAGACCTGGAAAGTTCATGCCCTTGCCATCGAGCTTGGCCATGGAGATGCGAGGCTCCTTGGCCATCGGTTCGATCCGCACGTCGGTGATCTCGAGGTCGCCGTTGGCGTAGCCGACCTTGATCTTGGGGAGCTCGACGACATCCTTTGCGAGCTCGACCTGCGCGTCGAGGTACTTGGCGAAGGAATAGCCACCCATGCCGATCTTCCCGCCCTTGAGCCGACCGCTGAAGCTCGGCAGCTTGGTGCTTCCGTCGAATCGCAATCCACCGCTCAAGCCAACCCAGCCCTTGAGGTGAGTCCCGGCGTAGCGATTCACGGGTTCGATGGGAGCGCGGACGAACAGGTGACCATCCAGCAGCGGCAGCTCGTCTGGACGCGGCGTCACCCTCACCCCGCTGAGCCGCACGGCAACACGGCTCGGGTTCTTCGTGAGCTCGTCGATGCGGCAGCTCGCGGCAGTGCCCTTCCGCTCGTCGTCGTCAGCTGCGCCGAGTAGCGCGAGGCGCCGAACCAAGACCGCGCCCGCTTCGTAGCGCGCTCGCAGGTCCAG
The DNA here is from genome assembly GCA_041389805.1 of Polyangiaceae bacterium. Lineage (GTDB taxonomy): Bacteria > Myxococcota_A > Polyangia > Polyangiales > Polyangiaceae > JAHBVY01. Next base: position 381,079 of record JAWKRD010000001.1, read on the forward strand.
CTGACACACCACGTCTTCATCGTACGCTGGCTCCACCTGCGCGCGGTCCGGCTCCTCCTCACCGGCCTTGGGATCGTGACGCAACACGCGCTCCCGCTCACGCGCCACATGGGTCTCGCCCGCGCGTACCGCGACCTCGAAGGCCAGGTGATCTTCAGCGTAAACATCGATGTCGACGCCTTGAGTGCTGATGCGTGTGTCGTCGTCGATCTGCAGATCGACCGCGGCATCGGAGATCGCGATCGAAGAGAACGGCGCCCGGTCGAGCGGCTGCGACTTTCCGCTGGGTTTTGGCAAACGGTAGTCGAGGTTCGTCAGCTTGCCGTGGTCCAGCACGATGCGGCCGCGGGGGGCCTCGATCTCGATGTTCCCGGCATCGAGGCGACCGGAGAGCAGCGCAAACAGACGCGGCGCGACTCGCACACTGCGCGCCGTGAGCAGCGGTGAACCCCCGTCGTTCGCGGGCACGACCACGTTCTCCAGGCTCAGCCGCAGTGGCAGCAACTCGACGCGAACGTCGTAGCTAGCTTTGACACCGAGCTGCTCGTCGAGCACCCGCGCCGTCTCCGCCGCGAGCCGGGTGCGGGCGGCTTCGGTTCTGAGCAGGATCCCGAGCACGACGGGTAGCAACCCAATCAGTGCGAACAACGCGCAGAACAGCTGCGCAACCCGACGACCCCACGAGCCGCGGCGCCCGACGCGTCGACGCCGGCGCTCGGCGGGCGCAGGAGGGGCGGGGCTCTTCGGATCGGACATCGGGGGTTGGGGGCGCTGGCGCCCGATCACGAGTGCCAACCCTGTGAAAGCTACTGCGAAACGCTGCGGGAGGACGCAAATCGAGCAAAAAAAGCCCGATCGCGAGTCAGCTTCGGGCGTCCGCCACCGCGGAAGTGACGACGAACGCTAACCCCCGAGCTGACTCCATCACTTGGGTGTCACCGTCACGCGCTGAATCCAGTCTCCTTGGACTCCCAGGCCAGCCGCGTCTTTCCAGGCTCCGTCGAAGATCCAGTTCTTGCCAGGAGTGGTGCCATCGTCGTCTCGCCCGATCGCCGGCAGCCCGGAGTGCTCCGTGAAGCACATCGCCACGGCGAAGCCCGGAGCCTGGAACAGGGGGAGCGAGAGATCTGAAATATCGATCTGATTGATCGCGGAGTCGGAGCCCTGAATCTGTGCGTCCAGGGACTTCAGCCGCTGGTCGGGCTTGCCCTGGGTGTCCACACTCCAGATTTCTACACGGAAAACCTTAGTGTCTGAAGCGCCGCCGACGACGACGTTCAGCTTGTCGAAGCCGTAGGTGCAATCCAGGCCGCTCGCATCGTAGGTAACCCCCCAGCACTCGTCTTGGGCGAAGCCCTGCTGGAAGAACACCTGTCCCTGGTCCGTGAATCCGTCGTTCTTCAGCTCCACGCTGGCCTCGGCGCACAGCGCGCCGCCATTGCCCGCGGAGCCAGCCGCGCCCGCACTGCCTCCCGCTGCCCCGGCGCCGCCTCCAGTCCCAGCCGTTCCCCCGCTGCCGGCCGTTCCGCCGCTGCCAGCGGCGGCGCCACTCCCACCCTGCCCGGCGCTGCCGCCCGCACCCGAACCGCCGCTCTCGTCGCTCGAACACCCGACGATCAGCAGCGCTCCTAACCCCCAAACCCAGCCCAGTCGCAATCCCATGGCACAAACGATACGGGAATCGGCGCCGGGTTTGGCCTGGCGCAGTGCTGAATCGGGGGGTGCTACGCTATTTTTGTGCTAGACGCGGCGACCCGCGTGACGCTGCCCCGGATGGCTCTGGGGAGTCCCGCAACCCCGCGTCGGTCTCGGCGCGCACCGTGTGCTCCGCACGCACCACCCGCTCACGCCACTCGCGACCCAGATGCCGCAAATGACGCTAGCCCCCGATCACAGCAACAAGACGCGCGCCATCCAAGCGGTGGCCCGAGCCGTGGAGCTTGCTGAGGACGGTGAGTCCAACATCGAGGTCGTGGCGATCACGGACCTCGACCTCGAGGGGCTCAAAGGCGCGGACCTGCGGCCACTGCTCGATCGCATGATCGTGGCGAAGCACGCTGACCTGGGCCTGGACGCCCTGCTCACGGCTGGCGTGCTCGACCGCCTGTTGCCCGAAGTCCAGGCGATGGTCGGCTTTGGCGATGGGGAGTGGCGCCACAAGGACGTGTGGAAGCACACCAAGCAGGTGGTGACCCAAGCCGTGCCGCGGCTGAACATTCGCTGGGCGGCGCTGTTCCACGACATCGGCAAGGTGCGGACCCGCTCGTTCGGCGACAACGGCGAGGTGCACTTCTTCGGCCACGAGGTGGTTGGCGCGCGGATGTTCGACAAGCTCGAGAAGCGTCAGCGCTTTTTCTCCAGCGAGGAGACGCTGCGAGACTCGATCCGCTTCTTGGTGCTGAACCATCTGCGCGCGGGTCAGTACGACAGTCACTGGACCGACAGCGCCGTCCGGCGTTTCCATAAGGAAATTGGAGAGAACCTCGACGACCTGCTCTGCCTCTCTCGCGCTGACATCACGACCAAGCGGGCGCTGAAGAAGAAGAAGGGCATCGCCAAGATCAACGAGCTTGGCACGCGTATCAAGGAGCTAGCGGAGCTCGACGCGCGCGTTCCACCGCTCCCCAAGGGCGTTGGCAATGAGCTGATGACTCACTTCAAGCTGCCGCCGTCCCGCCTGCTTGGCGACATCAAGCGCGCCCTGGAGGCCGCGTGCGAAGACGGCGAGCTCAAGCCAAACCAAGAGTCTGGCTACTACGTGCAGTTCGTGGCGGAGCACCCCGAGCGTTTCGGTCTAAAATAGCTCCATGAGGGTGTGGCGACTCGGGAGCGTCTTAGCAAGTCTCGTCGTGTACGTTGCCTGTAGCTCCGCGGACGGTGGCGCGCCGGCCGGGACTGGCGGAGCTACGAGCGGCGGCACTGGAGGCTCCGCCAGCAGTGGCGGCTCGAGCGGCTCGAGCGGCAATGCCGGCAGCGGAGGCTTCCTCGACGCCGACGTGCCCGACAACCGCATCAATCCCGACGCTGCTTGCCAAGGCACTACTGTCGTGGCGGAACACTACCCTCTCGGCGCGCTGTTGGTCGTCGACCGCTCGAAGAGCATGGACGTCGCAACCGGCGGCGGCACTCGCTGGCAAGCGCTCAACAGCGCGCTGACTGCGTTCCTCGCGGATACCGATTCTGAAGCGCTCCAGCTCGGCCTGGAGCTCTTCCCGGAGTTCCTGAGCGGTAGCCCACCGAGCTCGTGTACGACCGATAAAGACTGTGGGCCGTACGGGCCGTGTCAGGATCTCGGGAGCTTCGACCAGTGTTTCGCGGCGCTCGGCAGCGCGCCGTATAGCTCCTGCGAAGCAGCAGACTACGCGCCGAAGGTCGCGATTGGCCCGGCGACGACGGTCGCGGGCAGTATCACCAGCACCATCGCAGCCGTCACTCCCGCCGGCAACACGCCGACTTCAGCGGCCTTGCTCACGGCGATCGACAACCTGCGCAAGTGGAGCATCGATCACACGGACCACCGGCTAGCGGTGATCCTCGCAACCGATGGCGATCCAACGGACTGTCTCCCCACGGATGCAAATAGCATCGCTCAGATCGCGGCGGATGGCCTCGCTGGTTCTCCGAGCGTCTCGACCTTCGTGCTGGGCGTTGGCATCAACAGCGGCCCGCTGCAGCAAATCGCAGCGGCAGGCACCGAGCCTGACGTCGGCGTCGTGTTCGCGGACGTTGGGAGCAACGCCTCGGGCAACCTCACAGAAGCGCTGCGCAGTGTGCGCGTCGAAGCCTTGGGCTGCGACTTCGTGTTGCCGGAGCTCCCACCGGGCGTCGACCTGGACTACGGCAAGGTCAACTTCCTCACCTATTCTGGGGGTGAGGAGAGCCTGGTGCCGCAGGTGTCCGACGCCAGCCAGTGCGGCAACGACGCTGGGTGGTACTACACCGGCAATCCCAGCGCACCGAGCGGCATCAGCGCCTGCCCCAGCGTGTGCGAAGCCCTGAAGAGCGGCGACATCGAGCGCGTCAGCTACCTGCTGGGCTGTGCGACGGAGGTGAAGTGACTCCCCTCCGCTTCGCCTCGGCGCTGTCTTTGGTCGCGATCGTGGGCTGTGGCGGCGCGACCCATGAGCCATCGGTACCTCCGGGAAATGGATCCAGCACCGACGAAGCTCCGACGCCACCCAACACGCCTCAGCCGGGAGTTGTCGGGCACGAGACACCAGACCCGCCCAAAGCCCAGACCGCCGCAACCCCTGAGACGCCGCTCCCGACCGCGCCCCTGGAGGTTGTCGGAGTGGGCACGCCGCAGAGCTTCCTGCGCCTGGAGAACGCGCTGGTGGTGTTCCTGTGGACCGGCAACGACGACGCCGTCGCTTCCCCACTGCTGATGTACGCGGGCGAGGCGAAGCGCTTCGATGCGATCCTCGGCGGCAAGGAGTTCGACGCAGATACTTCGCGTGGCTTGTGGGGCATCGAAGGTCGCTACCCCGCTGATCTGTACGCGCGCATCAGCGACTCCACGCAGGCTGAGGCGACCAACAGCGCCGTACACCTGGTGGGCAAGCAGTGGCGTCCGCTACGCACGAAGCTGAACCTCCTGCGCTCGCCGATTTGGTCTCCTCCCGGATACAAGAAGCAGCCAGCACCCGCGGAGGTGCGCACGGACTGCGACTACGAGCTCACTGACGTGCTGTGGAGCGAGCAGCTCGTGATGAAGGTGCAAGGCGCGCCGCCCAAGCTGCCAACCGGGCCGCGGGCGAGCGTCGGTCGGCGCTGCCACGACGGGTCCGAGGTGGAGAACGGCCCCTTCGCCGTCGAGCTCTGGGCGAAATCAGGCGCAAAGAGCCAGATCCAGGAGCTACCGGTGCCCGCTGGCTCGGATCCAATCGGCGGTGGCATGGCCGGCAGCACCCTCGTTTTTGGTTACCGCAACGGCGACGACGCGAAGATCTTCTACTGGGACACCGACTCGCAGAAGGCCACAGCAGTCCCAGATGTGCCGAGCGGCCTCGCCTCGATGTGTGTGCTGCGCGGCGGCGAGCTCTGGGCGGCGGGCAATGAGTCCCTCTGGCAGTATTCCGCAGGGAAGTGGAACGAACTCGCCTTGCCCGACTTCTCCGGCTCCACCGCGACGGCAGAGCAAGTCGCCTGCCTTGGCGATGACGTCGCCGTGATCGCCACCGCTGGTGAGCCCAGCCTGTTCCACTCAGCAACTGGCCTCGTCTACTGGTCAGGCAAGCACCGCGGCGTGATGAGCGCCGGCTTCATGGGTGAGCTGCCGAAGGGCGTCGAGGAGATGAGGTAGCGGGAGCGGTCTCGCACCGACGGCGCTGGCCAGCTCTGGAGCGGATCTTCCAATCCGGCGCCTCCCGCCGCGGGTGTGCTGGCCGCAGTGGCTCAGAAAATCAGTGGTTTGTGGTTCCAGTTGCGCGCCTCGCCGCGGCGCGTCAATACGCCTGGGCCACCCAACCGCGGTGCGCCCTGCTTTCCAGCTTCGCTCGAGTGGAGCACGGCTGACTGTGCGGCGCGCCTCTCCCCAAGAAATCACGGCCCTGTGGGCCGCGTGAACACTGAGAGTGACCATGCATCAGCCGACGGGACTGCTCGCGTTCTGGAAGAACTACGACCGCAAGACTTATCTGGAGGCTGCGATCCTCGCGGATAAGCTGGGCTACGACTCCTTCTGGCTGCCCGAGGTGTGGGGCTACGAGGTGTTTAGTCTCCTCACGGAAATAGCGCTCAACACGAAGCGCATCAAGCTCGGCACCGGCATCGTCAATGTCTACAGCCGGAGCCCAGCGTTGATCGCGATGCAAGCGGCGACGCTGCAAGAGATCAGCGGCGGACGCCTGATGCTCGGCATTGGCAGCAGCGGCAAGAACGTGGTGGAAGGGTTCCACGGTCGACCCTTCGACAAGCCGCTCACCCAGGTGCGCGACGTGATCCGCGTCGTACGTACGCTCCTCGACGGGCGGCCGCTGAGCGAAGCCGACGCGAAGCTCTGGAACTATCGCCCGTTCACGCTGGAGGTGAAGCCACCGAAGACGCCCGTGCCGATCTACGTCGCAGCGCTGAAGCCCAAGGCGATCGAGAGCATCGGCGAGCTAGCCGACGGCTGGATGCCAGTGTTCTGGCCTTACGAGAAGCTCGAGCAAGGCCGCAAGTGGATCGCCGAAGGCGCCAAGAAGGCGGGGCGTAACCCGAACACCATCGTGACGGCGCCTTTCACCACCGCGATCCCGCTGCCGGGGCGCCAGGCCGCAAAGAAGGCACGTGAGCTGATCGCGTTCTACGTCGGCGGCATGGGTGAGTACTACAAGGAGCTGCTCACGAACTTCGGCTACGGCGCGGAGTGCGAGCGCATCGCGGAGCTCTACAAGGACAAGGCGACGCGCAGCCAGGCCGAAGACGCGGTGACCGACGAGATGATCGAGGCGCTGACCGTCAGCGGCAACCCGCTGCACTGTGTGCGAGAGCTGCGCCGACGCCGCGAATACGGCCTGGATTTGCCGATCATCACCTTGCCGCCGAACCTGCCCGGCTGGGCGCTGAAGGCGTTCATCGTCACGATGGCGCCGCGCCGCTTTCCGTGAGGATCCTCAAGCCTGAGGCTTGACGAAGGTTCCCAGGGCGCGATCCTTGATCACCCCTGGGAACTGGTGGACCTGGTTGTGCATCGCCACGTAGACTCCCGGCTCCACCAGCTGCACCGCGATCAGCGCTTCCGTGAGGTTTTGTAGCGCGTCGGTCGAGCGCAGCTGATACGGGCGCATCGCACCAGTGAGCACGATGGGCACTGGGGGCGTGCCAGGGCGACACAGTACTTCCCCGGTGTGCGCCAAGCGGTCCGTGCCGTGCACAATCACCACCCCGTCCTGGCTCTTGCAGAGGTCCCACGCGCTTTCGCGGATCAGCTCGTGATCCGCTTCGTCCATATCCAGGCTGTCCTTGTTCATCAACGCGACGCGAGAAATGGACACGCCGCGCAGCTCGAGGGATCCGAGCATGACGTCGAGCACGCTGACCTTGTTCTCGAGCACACCGCGCAGCTCATCGTAGGTCTTCTCGATGGTTCCACCGGTGGAGATCAAGGCGATGCGGCGCATGGCTCTCAGTAGCGCCTGCGCCCGTCCCTCGAAAGAGCTATCTGGCTGGAGCGAGCTTCAGCCCGCCAGGACCACCGCGCGCCTTCGAGAGCGCGCCCTTGCCAGCGGACTCCGGATACACCAGCAGCTGGCGAAGCCGCGCGTCCGGCGCGTCGACCAGCGCGACGCCGGAGTGGCTGCGAGCGACGCCCAAGTCCTTCAGGAGCCGCCGCAGATCCACCGCGCTGCCGCGCGTGCCGTAGCGGTCGTTCAGGCGCTGCAAGATCGGCGCGCCGAGGGATCGGTCGACCACCTTCATCACATCTGCCAAGGCCCAGACGTCTGACGCCTGGCCGCCCTGACGCAACACCTCGCGCAACCCGTCCTCGAGCCCATGGCGACCACCGCTCTGTCGCCGCGCCTCCAGATCCGCGAGCAAGCACACCAGCGCGCCGCCCCAGTAGACCGCGTCGTAGTCCTGAGTCCCTTCGAGGCCGGTGCTGCGCATGGCGTCGAGACCCTTCCACATCTGGTGTGCAAACTCGTTCCACACCTCGAGCTCGCTCTTGTTACCAGCGCGCGCGCGAATCACGGGCTCGTAGTACGTGGCCAGGCCTTCATCGAACCATTTGCCCTCCCCACTGAAGGACGGCACCCCCAGATGAAACAGCTCGTGCACCAGGATCCAGTCGTCGTCGAGCTGCTCTTGAGTCGCTTCTTCTCCGACCAACAGCGCGATGGCCGGCGCGCTGGCAGGTAGCACCTTGCCAAAGATCACGTCATCCCGATTCCGCACGGGAATGAGGAAGAGCGAGGCGTGCTGCACCGGGAAGCCGTGCCAGAACTTGCTCACGGAGGTCGCCGAGCGCTGCACCCAGGCCAAGAACTCGCGATGGGACTCAGGGCTCTGCTCTAGCCGCGGCAGGCTCACCACCTCGAGCGTCCCCTTCTCGCAAGCCGGGTCGCGGGTGGCATTGCAGCTGATTGGAGGTGGAAACTCCAGTGTGTCCACCTTCAGATCGCCAAAGGCGGAGTAAGTCGCAACCGGGATCTCCTGCGCCAGGAGCGCGTAGTCGCCGGCGCCAGAAGCAGAGCGCGCGCCGTAGGGCGTCAAGCCGGTGCGAAATTTACTTCCGTGGGGTACCGCTACGGAGACGCGCACGGGCAAGCCCGCCGGCAGCGGCTCGGGCAAGAGCAGCCAAGTAGAAGCTGGGGACACCACCGCGGCGCCCGCCGCGTCAGACTGGTGGAGCGCGATGTCGAAGTCCTGGTACTCGTCCCCCATTTCGCCCAGGTCGACTTCGTAGCGAATGCGCACGTCGCGTCCGCTGTGGATCAACTGAAAGGAGCGATCCTTCGCCTTGAGCAGCGTGTCACCTTGCCAGGCGCGCACGAACGGCGCAGTGCCGGGCGACTCCAAGCTGAAGCTCGCTATCTCCGGTCCAGTACAGCGCGCGTCGACGTCGAGGATGGCTCCGGTGCCCTCACGCAGGCTGACGCGGTAGTGGCACTGATCGGAGGCTTGGGGTGACCGAGCCGGACCTGCGCAGCTCGCCAAGCTGACGAAGGCCCCACACAAGAGAGTCTGCCTCCACCCCATGGCTCGGTTAAGCCTGGGGCGTCGTGGTCGCCATGGCAAGGAAGGCTTGAGACGCGAACGGCGCAATCAAACCCGGCAGCCCTTCCTTTGGCGCGAGTTGCCCCACCAACCCAAACAACAGCACCAGCGTGCGCTCAACGTAGAAGTAACCCTCGGGGTACTCGATGTTGCGCATGATCTCCCGCAGGCGCCCGCGAGTCTGCTCGAACCCGGCGAGCTTCTCCACGGTGTCCCGGTCGAGCTTCGAGAAGTCGTCGATCCGTACGTTGGCGAGCACCTTGAGGTACTCCTTCGCCACGCCTGCGAGCAGCTCGCGGTCGCCGCCGGGCGCGACGAAGCCCATCTTCTCCAGGCCGTCGATGATCTGGTCGTCGCTGCGGGTCAGCGCGCCGAGCACCACCGTTTGCATACCGTGAGCCAGCGCGTCGGTGACCTCTTCCACCGCGCCATGGTCCAAGATCACCAGGGTGGGCGCCGTCTCCCCCTCCGGCACGCGCACCAAGAAGTTCCCTGGGTGCGGATCCGCATGAAATATCCGCGCGGTAAATAACATTCGAAAGTAGCACTCGACCAGGAGCGAGGCGACGGTCTTCGGCTCCACACCCATGCGCTCGTACGCCGTCAGGTCGCTGATCTTCGACCCCGACTCGAAGCTCATCGTGAGCACGCTCGCCGCCGTCAGCTCGTCCAGCACTCGTGGGATGACCACGTTGGGCATCCCCTCGAACACGACGCGCATGCGCTCGATGTTCCTGCGCTCGTTCGTGTAGTCAGTCTCGCGGTTCAGCATCGCTGAGAGCTGATCGAGGACGCGATCGAGGCGCGATACCAGGACCAGTCGGCGAATGATTGGAAGCAGCAAGCGAATCGTCGCCAAATCCCTGTGGATCAGTTGCTTGATCCCCGGATACAGCACCTTGACCGCGACGCGCTCCCCGTTCTTGGTCACCGCCTGATGCACCTGCGCCAGGGACGCCGCGGCGATCGGCAACTCGGAGAACTCCGAAAACTCCGAGAGCGGATTGCTGCCAAGCGCCTCCTCCAGGCGCCGGCGCACCTCGTCGAAGGGTCGCGGGGGGACCTCGTCTTGCAGCTTCTCCAGGGCCCGTCCGTACGCACGCGGCAGGAAGCCACCAAGCACGCTGAGCACCTGCCCTAGCTTGATGAAGATCCCCCTCAAGCGCGTAAAGCCTGCCGCGAGCCGGGCAGCGTTCTTCTGATGGACCAGCTCCCAGCGAACCTCGACGCGCTGCCGTAGCCCACTCGGTAACGGCAGCTTTCCGAGGATCCACTGCCAGCCGTAGGAGAAGAAGATGCTCCAGAACAGCCACAGCACACGCAGGGAGCGCCACACGATCGCCGAGGTTAGCGGAAGCCGCGCGGGAAAAGGTACAAACAGCAGCCGCTGCGTCCCAGGCAGTTGTCGTGGTTTTCGGCGCGCAAAAATGGCGGGAAACCCACAATCACGTTTCAGGTCTACGGCCGCCGACCGTAGCCCTTCACATGGGCGCTCCCAGTCTCAACGCCGTGGACCACTCCACGCCCGCTGTCGTGCTCGATGAGCTGCTCGAGCAGGTGATGGGAGATCAGGAAATGCTCCAAGTCTTGGTGCAGATCTTCCTCGACGACCTCCCGGGTCGCGTGGACGAGCTGCGGCAAGCCATCGGCTCCGGGGACCCCGAACGGGTGCGCCGGGCAGCTCATCCGATCAAGGGCGCCTGCGCCCAGCTGGGGGCCGAGCCGGCTCGCAAGGCCTTGAGCGCCATCGAAGAGGCGGGCAAACGCCGAGAGGTCAGCCAAGCGGAGGCGCTTGCCCCCGTGGGCTACGCGGAGCTCCAGCGGCTCGCCAGCACCTTGCAGGCGGCCGTGACTGGTGAGGGACAAGCGTGAAGGTCTTGCTCGCCGACGACGATCCGGTCACCCGGACCATGCTGGGCGCGTGGCTCCGCAACTGGGGCTACCAGGTGCTGATGGCGACCAACGGGCGCGAAGCCATCGCGGCTCTGGAGAGTGACCCGGAGCTCCGCCTGGGCATCATCGACTGGGAGATGCCCGAGGTGGATGGTCCCGACGTATGCCGTCACGTGCGCGGGCGCAAGAGCGACGAGTACGTCTACCTGATGCTCCTTACCGCACGGAATGGAGCAGAGGACGTGGTAAACGGCCTCGAGGCGGGCGCCGACGACTACCTGACCAAGCCCTGCAATCGCCACGAACTCAACGTGCGCCTGCGGGTCGGGCGACGCATCATCGAGCTCCAGCAGGCGCTGGTCGCTGCGCGCGAGGCGCTCCGCGTCGAGGCCATGCACGACGGCATGACCGGGCTCTTGAACCGGACTGCGTTCCTCGAGCGCATGAAGGGCGAGCTGTCCCGCAGTGAGCGCGAGGGCTTGCCCCTCGGTGTGCTGATGATCGACCTCGATCACTTCAAGCAGATCAACGACACCAACGGTCACGCCGCGGGTGACGCGGTGCTCAAGGAGGTCGCCAAGCGAGTCAGCGGCGTGCTGCGCAGCTACGACGCGGTTGGGCGCCTCGGCGGCGAAGAGTTCGGTGTCTTGCTGCCTCAGTGCAGCACCGAGCAGTCACGGCTCTTGGCGATGCGGGTGCTCAACGCGATCCGCTCGGAGCCGATCATCGCTGGGACCACGACACTGAACGTGACGGCCAGCATCGGGGCGTGCTCCACCGAACAAACCGTGGACCGCATCCCCGAGGCGTTGCTCGCCGCGGCGGACTCCGCGCTCTATCGCGCCAAGCGCGAGGGCCGAAATCGCGTGCAAGTGGTGATCGGCACCGACTGGCCCAAGCTCGGCGCCACCTTGCGGCCCTCGAGCACGGGACCAATTCAGCACAGCGGCCCTGTACGCCTGACCGGCACCTGAAGCCGAGCGCGTTTGCGCCGAAGCCCGAGCGACGATACATCCCTCCTCAGGTGAGCGAACCCGAAGAGGACACCGGCGACGCCCCGGAGCCACAGCCGGAGCCACAGCTGGAGCCGGAAGCCGACGATCAGCCGAGCGAGCGCCCAACCAGCGCCTCGGAGGCTCCGCTCGCGAGCGACGCGGAAGTCTACCGACGCGCGCTGCTGGTGCTGGGTGTCGGCGGGTTGATCCTCGCGGCACTGGTCGGCATTCGCGGTCGCTCCATCGCGAAGGCGCAGGAGGCGCCAGCTCCACCCGTCGCCGCGGCGCCAGCGCCGTCGCCGTCAGTATCCACCCCCGAAGAGCCTCCCGCCAAGGCCATGCAGCGCCTCGACCAGCGCGTCGGGCGCTGCGGCCCGCTGGACCCCACGGCTCCAGATCACTTCGCAGAGCCGCGCGAGCTCTCCCTGGGCCGCGCCTGGATCCCCAGAGAAGGCGGCCACGACACCGACTTCGGCTACGACGTGCTGATCCACTTCCACGGCCATAAACCCGCACGGAAAATCGTCCAGCCGTTCTCGGATCGCCTGGTCTACGTCGGCATCGACCTCGGCACCCTCACCGGCGACTACAGCAAGCCGCTCAGCAAGGACGAGACGTTCCTCGATCTCGAGCACTCCTTGCGATTGGCCTTGCAGAAGCACTCAGGCAAGGAAAAGGCGCACGTCCGCACGCTCACCATCAGCGGCTGGAGCGCCGGGGTGGGCGCCGTCCCGACCCTCCTGAAGCGTTTCTCTGCGGATATTGACGCGCTGATCCTCCTCGACGGCTTGCACGCCGGCTGGAAGCTCGACAAGCCGACCGACGGCACCGCGAGCTCCGTCGAGCCGCGCTACCTGAGCCCGGTGATCGCCTTCGCCAAGCAGGCCCTCGCCGGCGAAAAGCGCCTCGTCATCACCCACTCCGAAGTCCCGACCGAAGGCTACGCGCCGACCCGCGTCACCGCAGACCGCCTGCTCCAGGCCCTCGACCTCCAGCGCCAGCCCTTCGACTCCGGCCCCGACGAGTTCGGCCGCTTCGCCTACGTCCAGCAAGGCGGCTTCACTCTCTGGGCGCACCACGGCACAGAGGAGCGCGGCCACTGCGCCCAGCTCGTGCTGCTCCAGGACGCCCTCGAGCAACGCGTACTCCCCTGGCTCAAAACCCACCCGCACAGCCGCCGGTAGCCCGTCTCACGGGTCTGGGGGTGAGAGCCGCCAGCGCAGAATATCGCGCTCCAATTGTCGTCCCCACACCCCGGTACTAGAAACCGCGCGTGACCCAGACCACTGCTGCCGTGCTCTCGATTGGCACCGAGCTCACGCGGGGAGAAATCACGAACACCAACCAGAGCTGGCTCGCGAGTCAGCTCACAGCGCTGGGAGTTGAAGTCACCCACGCGGAGACGGTCGCGGATGATCCTCAGGACATCATCCACAGCCTGAAGCGCCTCGGCGAAAAGCACCGCTTGATCGTGTCGACGGGTGGCCTCGGACCCACGACGGACGATCTCACCAGCGAGACGGTGGCCAAGCTGCTCGGTGTGCCGATGCTGCGCGACGCCGAGTCCCTGGCCATCATCAAGCAGCGCGTGGAGAGCTACGGCAACCAGCTCACACCGTCCAACGCCAAGCAGGCGGACTTTCCGCAAGGATCCAGCATCCTGAGCAACGCTGTGGGTTCGGCACCGGGCTTCGCGGTAGACATTGGCAAAGCGCGCGCCTTCTTCATGCCTGGCGTACCTCACGAGATGCGCACCATGTTCGAGACGCATGTTGTCGACTTCGCGCGCTCCTTGAGCCCGGAGAGCCACGTCGCTCAAGTCAGGCTGCGAAGCTTCGGTCTGCCGGAGAGCAAGGTGAATGACCTGCTCGCTGGTGTGGAAGCAGCGTGCGACGTGATCGTCGGCTACCGGGCACACTTCCCCGAGATCGAGGTGAAGCTCCTGGCCCGCCGCGCTACGGCAGAGGCAGCCCAGCAAGCCGCACGCGCCGCTGCAGACGAGACGAAGCAGCGCCTCGGCGACATCGTCTATGGCGAAGGCGACGCGGGCCTACCTGAAGTCGTCGGTCAGCTACTGCTCGAGCGCGGCCTGAACCTGGTCACCGCCGAGAGCTGCACCGGCGGCCTCGTCAGCAAGCTGATCACCGACATCGCAGGCTCTTCGCGCTACTTCACCGCGACCGCGGTCACCTACACCAACGCGAGCAAGCACTACCTGCTCGGCGTCGACCAGCAGCTGATCGAGACGCATGGCGCCGTATCGGCTGAAGTCGCGGGAGCGATGGCCCGGGGCGCCCTCGACCGACTCGGAGGCGACGTGAGCATCGCGTTGACCGGCATCGCGGGTCCCGGTGGAGGCACGGAGGAAAAGCCGGTTGGCCTGGTGCACTTCGCAGTCGCGACCAAGGCGGGCGCCGTCGGACCCGCAGCGGGGCTCAGTCAGCGCAAGATCGTGTTCGGCAGGGACCGGGAGCGGGTGCGCACGCGGGCGGCTTGGGAGGCGTTGGCGCTATTGCGTCAGGTGCTGCTGAGCGGACACGCGCCGTGACAGCTCTGGAGGTGCAACGGACGTTCGTGGCGCTGCATGTGCCGGACGCCGTGACCGAGGCTCTGGTCAGTGCCCAGGAGGCGCTCAAACAGCGCCTCGAGCTGGCCACACACAACCGGCGCGCGGGGCCCAGCGTGCGCTGGATCGTGCGCCAGCAGATGCACGTCACTCTGTGTTTCCTCGGTGATACGCGAGGCGATCAACTCGAGCCTTTGCGTCACGTACTGGCTGAGCTGGCGCACGATCGCGCCGCGCTCCGCCTCGCGCTGGGCGAAACACTGCAAATCTTCGGCTCCCCGCGGCGCGCCCGCGCGCTCGTGGCGTCTGTGATTGGACCAGACGTGGCTGAGCTCGCCGAGCTACAGCGGGTGCTCTCAGCGCGCTTGGAGCAGCGCGGCTTCGAGCCCGAGCGGCGACCTTACACCCCCCACATCACCTTGGCGCGGGTCAAGCCCGCTGGCGACGTGCAGCACTGGTTGGTGGAGGAAGCGTTGCACCTCCCCCCCGAAAACTTCCTCGGGGAAACACTGCGCTTCTACCGCTCCACGCTGACTCCCAGAGGCGGCGTCTACGACTTGCTCGCGGAGCTGCCCCTCGCCACAAAAAGGTGAGCGGCACCAACCTGCGTAGCGAAGTTAGCGCCGCTCAAAAAGGGGTGGAGGGTTGATCAGTTGGGAGGCGCGGGTGTCGCGTGCTCGGCGGCCGCAGCCTCGCTCGCGCGCTTGACGTTGAATACCAGCTTGTCATTGCTGGGCGCCGCGTCCACTTCGATGACGTCCCCGGGCATGAAGCGCCCGGCAAGCACCTCTTGAGCCAGCTCGTTCTCGAGGTAGCGCTGGATCGCGCGCTTGAGGGGCCGGGCTCCGAACTGCGGATCCCAGCCGGCTTGAGCCAGGAACTCCTTGCCGCCTTCAGTCACCTGAAGGTGGAGCTCGCGGTTCTTCAGTCGGCGCTCCACGCGGCCGAGCTGAATGTCGACGATGCGTGCCAGCTGGTCCCTACCAAGGCGGCGGTACACCACGGTCTCGTCCAGACGGTTGAGGAACTCCGGCCTGAAGAATTTCCGCAAGGATTCCATTGCCGCGCGCTTCATCAGCTCGAGCTTGTCCTCGTCCTCGAGGTCCCGCCGCTCCTCCACCGCGGCGAGCTCATGGGAGCCCACGTTGGAGGTGAGGATGATGACGGTGTTCTTGAAGTCGACGGTGCGACCCTGGCTGTCCGTGAGTCGGCCATCGTCCAGCAGCTGAAGCAACGTGTTGAACACGTCGGGGTGCGCCTTCTCCACTTCGTCGAAGAGCACGACGCTGTAGGGCCGGCGCCGCACGGGCTCTGTCAGCTGCCCGCCTTCGTCGTGACCGATGTAGCCCGGAGGCGCGCCGATCAAGCGACTGACGCTGTGACGCTCCATGTACTCGCTCATGTCGATGCGGATCATGGCTCGCTCGTCGTCGAACAAGAACTCAGCCAGCGCGCGCGCCGTCTCCGTCTTACCGACGCCCGTTGGACCGAGGAACAGGAAGGAGCCAATCGGCCGCTGTTCGTCACCGAGCCCAGCGCGTGAGCGCCGGACCGCGTTGGCCACCGCAACGAGCGCATCGTCTTGGCCAACGACGCGGACGCGCAGGTTCTCCTCCATGTGGAGCAGCTTCTGCATCTCGCTCTCGAGCATCTTGCTGACGGGGACACCGGTCCACTTGGAGACGATGCCGGCGATGTCTTCGTCGGTGACCTCCTCCTTGAGGAACGATTGCCCCTGCTGGATGCGCTGCAGTTCGCTCCGCGCCTCCTGAGCCTTGCGCTCGAGGGAGGGATCTTGCCGTACTGGATCTCGGCGGCTTTGCCGAGATCACCCGCGCGGCGTGCGTGCTCCTCTTCCGTACGGAACTCTTCGATCTCGCGGGTGGCGTCACGCACCTGCTCGATGATCTCCCTTCTTTCAGCCACTGCGCCTTGGCGGCGTCGCGCTCCGAGGTGAGATCAGCGACTTCCCGCTTGAGCTCTTCCAGGCGCTTCTTGCTGGCCTTGTCGCGCTCACGCTTCAGCGCCTGCTCGATCCTGAGTTGCAAGAGCTTGCGCTCCAGCTGGTCGATGGGGATCGGCATGCTGTCGATCTCCATCTTGATCTTGAGGCGGCCTCATCGACCAGGTCGATGGCCTTGTCCGGGAGGAAACGCTCGGTGATGTAGCGGTTGCTGAGGGTCGCGGCCGCTACGAGCGCGGCGTCCTGGATGCGGATGCCGTGGTGCACTTCGTAGCGCTCCTTCAGCCCGCGCAGGATCGCGATGGTGTCTTCCACCGATGGCTGGTCCACCATCACCGGCTGGAAGCGGCGCTCGAGGGCGGCGTCCTTCTCGATGTGCTTGCGGTACTCGTCCAGGGTGGTCGCACCGATGGCCCGCAGCTGACCGCGCGCCAGCGCCGGCTTGATCATGTTGGCGGCGTCCATCGCGCCCTCCGCCGCGCCCGCACCTACCAAGGTGTGGAGCTCGTCGATGAACAGGATGATGCTGCCGTCCGCGCCTTCGACCTCCTTGAGCACGGCCTTGAGGCGCTCCTCAAATTCCCCGCGGAACTTCGAACCGGCGACCATACTCGCCAGGTCGAGGGCCACGAGGCGCTTGTTCTTCAAGCTCTCTGGCACGTCGCCAGTGACGATGCGGTGCGCGATGCCTTCGGCGATCGCCGTCTTACCGACGCCCGGCTCGCCGATCAGCACCGGGTTGTTCTTGGTGCGGCGGCTGAGCACCTGCATCACACGACGGATCTCTTCGTCGCGGCCGATCACCGGTCGATCTTGCCCTGCTCGGCGAGCTTCGTCAGGTCGCGGGTGTACTTGTCCAGTGCCTGGAACTTGCCCTCTGGATCCTGATCGACGACGCGCTGGTTGCCGCGCACCTGGGCGAGGGCCCTGAGCAGCACGTCGTAGGACAAGCCATTGCGATCGAAGATCGCCTGGATGTCCTTGTCGTGCTTGGCCGCTGCCAGGAGGAAATGCTCGACGGAGACGTAGTCGTCCTTCAGCGCCTTGGCTTCGTCCTCGGCCTTGGTGGTGAGGGGGAGTAGCCGGCGCCCGAATCGTGGCTCATCGCCACCCTTGATCGTGGGTAGCTTGTCGAGTCGCTCTTGGAGCTGACGCTTGAGCACCGGGGCAGCCGCGCCGGCCTTCTCGACCAGCGGCGCGCCCACGCCGTCTTCTTGCTCCAGGATGGCCACGAGCAGGTGCTCGGGAATGATCTCGGGGTTTCCGCGCCGCAAGGCGTCGCTCAAGGCCGCCTGCAACGCTTGTTGGCTCTTGGTAGTGAGTCTGTCCATTCGCATGGTCGGGCCAAAGTAAGTCCATGCGGTGGTAGAGCAAGGGGGCGAGGTCAAACGACATGCCAGCCTGAGAACACCGAAGGAAGTGCGCCGAAATGCGCAAAGGCTGGGCATTTCTGCCCAGCCTTTCGCTGTTTCTGGCGCCCGAGGCGCCACCCTGGCGGGTCAGTTCGCGGCGCCGCCAGTACCACCAGTCGTGCCGCCAGTACCGCCGGTGCTCGCACCACCCGTACCTCCAGCACCACCCGTTCCGCTTCCGCACGGTTGCGACGCACCCGCGTCAGTCGCGGCGTTGACGTCGACGCAGCCCATGTTCGGACCGCCAAAGCTGCTGATGTCCAGCACGTTGCCGCACACGCCGCTAGGCAGGCAGCAACCAGGGAACGAGACCTGCGCGACAGGAGCGAACACCGGGCAGCTCGAATCGGGATCTCCAGGCGCGTTCTCTTCCACGCAGCCGGTGATGCCGATGAACTGCTCGGCTTGGGACACATCCACGCCGCACTTGTTCTCGACCCCGTCTGGGCAGCAGGCGGGGATGTTGAACGTGAAGATGCTGTAGTCGTTGCAGTTGGCGGTACCGCACATGACGCTGCCGCCAGCGCTGCCGCCCACGCCGCCAGCGCCAGCAGCACCCGCGCCGCCAGCACCCGCTGCGCCGCTGCCTGCGGTGCCACCCGTGCCGCCAGTGCTACCACCGGTGCCACCGGTACCCGCAGTGGCGCTGCCACCGGTGCCCGCCGTACCGCCAGCGTTCAACGTACCTCCGGCCCCGCCGTTGCTGCCCTCGCTGCTCGAGTCACCACCACACGCGACGACCAAGCCACACGCACCCGCCGCCAAAACCAAGCCTAAGTAGACACCCTTCATCACAACCTCCCTGAAGACTTCACAAGACTACCAGACGATCGGTTGGCGTATGCATCCCGTATGCGCCACCCGATGCGATCTTTTCAGCTGCTTTCGCTGCCTCAGCTTCGGCTGCCGAGGAAAGTTTTAGGCTCAAAGCATCGAGCAAAACCAGTCTGCGGCTGGCTACCGAGGAGCGTTCCAGTCGCGTGAGCGCACCATCAGCCGCAATTGCCATGCGAAAAATGCCGCGCAGCGACGGACAAAAAGCGAACGGGGCAGCCGAAGCCGCCCCGTTCGTTCAGACTGCGAGCTGAAATCAGCCGCCGCAGTCGGCGCCCTCGGCCTCGCCGAGCAGCGTGGGGCTCTGGCAACCGAAGTCCGGTCCAGAAACGTTCACGCCTTCGATCGAGCTGCCGAGGGCGGTCACGTCGACGAGACCACCGCACTTGTTGTTCGCCTGGCAGCAGCCGGGCAGCGCAACGTCGGTGCCAGCAACGCTGACGGTCAGGTCCGGGCAGTTGGCGTCCGCGTCGCCCGCCTTGTTGAGCTCGATGCAGCCGGTGATCCCGATCACGGACTCCGCGTCGCTCACGTCGGCGCCGCACACGTCGCCGGCGCAGCACGCCGGGAAGTCGAGCATGAAGTCACCGGTGATCGACTGCGCGGTGCAGGTGTTGTCGCCGCAGGTCACGGTGGAGCTGGTGCCGCCGTTGCCGCTACCGCTGGTGCCGCCATTGCCGCTACCAGAAGTGCCGCCGTTGCCGCCGCCGCCGCTGCCGCCTTGCGCGCCGGTACCAGCAGTGCCGCCGCTGCCGCCGCCGTCGTCATCACTCGAGCAACCAACGAAGCAAGCCGCGCAGAGCGCGATGAAACCAATCGAACCGACCTTGAATGAAAGCATTTCCCGAATCCTCCTGGGTGGCTTGGAAGCGAACCGCAACAAACCATGGCCGAAAGTGAAGCACCAAACAAAACTGAAGGATACGTCAGGTAGACCCTCGGTTTCTCGCTTGGATAGAAGTTTCCACCGCAGCCACCCGATGGCGCCGCGCGTCGACGCGCATTCCCGTACGAAATCGGCTTGATTTGTCACCCGCCGAACGCCGATTGCGCCGAGGCCGCCACACTGCCGGTGCGGCAACGGGCGGCCCTTGATTGGCGCGGCGAATCATGGCCGCCAACGGCTGTTGCTAGATCAGATGTCGAGGTTCCGCACGTTGAGCGCGTTGTCCTCGATGAACTTGCGGCGGGGTTCCACCTGGTCCCCCATGAGCACCGTAAACAACTCATCCGCGCGCACCGGGTCGTCGACGCGCACTTGCAGCAGGGTGCGAGCGTCGGGGTTCATCGTCGTCTCCCAGAGCTCGTCGGCGTTCATTTCACCGAGACCCTTGTAACGGGAAATCATGATGCCCTTACGACCACGATCGTCGATGAACGCATCGAGCGCTTCGGCATTCTCCAGCGAAATCGGCTCGCCCTCTTTGATCCGAGCGGAATAGGGCGCAGGACCAATCGACAAGATGTCGTGATGGTGCTCGAGCAGGTCTTCGTACTCGGCGCTCTCAGCCAGCACCCAGTCGAGCACTGCGGGGCGGTTTGAAGAGCCAGGACGGAACGAAACGACGATCCTGCCGGAACCGTGTGCTTTCTCCCACTCCGTCTCTACCGTGACCGGCAACAGATCGGGGTAGCGTTGCTCGAGCTCAGCCTTGAGCACCTTGGCCGCGGCCTCCACCTTGCTCGCGTCGCGGAAGTCTTCCTTCGAGAGCGGTTCCGTGCGGAGAAGAGCAGCAACGACGCGCGCGTCGCAGCGGCGGTCGATCTTCGCCAGCGTGGAGCGATAGGCGCGCAGCCCCTCGGCGAGGTGACGCAAGGGCTTTCCGCTGAGCTGCGGTCCCTGCGTAGACTGCACCGTCAGGCCATCGATGCCGTTGTCGATCAGGTACGCATCCAGCGCCGGCTGATTCTTCAGGTACTGATCCTTCTTGCCCTTGCGCGCTCGGAACAGCGGCGGCTGCGCGATGTACAGGTAGCCCTTCTCGAAGATGTCCGGCATCTGCCGGTAGAAGAAGGTGAGCAGCAGGGTCCGGATGTGAGAGCCGTCGACGTCGGCATCGGTCATCAGGATGATGCGGTGATAGCGCAGCTTGCTCAGATCGAAGACGCCGTCTTCACCGACGGTGCAACCGAGAGCGCTGATGAGCGTCGCGACCTCTTGAGAACTCAACATGCGATCCAGGCGCGCGCGCTCGACGTTCAAGATCTTGCCCTTGAGCGGCAAAATCGCCTGAAAATGCCGATCACGACCCTGCTTTGCGCTGCCGCCGGCGGACTCACCCTCGACGATGTACAGCTCGCTGATCGCCGGATCCTTCGACTGACAATCGGCGAGCTTGCCCGAGAGGCTGGTGTTGTCGAGCACACCCTTGCGGACGACCTCGCGGGCTTTCCGTGCGGCTTCGCGTGCCTTCGCTGCCATCGCGGCTTTCTCGAGGATCTTGCGGGCGGTGCCCGGATTCTCCTCGAAATACCGCCCGACGTGCTCCGCCACGGAACCCTCGACGATGCCCTTCACCTCTGACGAGACCAGCTTGCTCTTGGTCTGAGAGTCGAAGGAGGCGTCCGGGTGCTTGACGTGCACCACGGCGATCACGCCTTCGCGAGCGTCCTCACCGCTCAGACCAGCCTTCACGTCCTTGAGCAGGTTCGAGCTCTGGCCGTAGCTGTTCAGCGAACGAGTGAGCGCGGCGCGCAGACCCGTCAGGTGGGTGCCGCCATCCTTGTTGTGGATGTTGTTCGTGTAGCAGAGCAGCTGGTCGACGTAGCTCGAGGTCCACTGCAGGGCGACGTCGAGCTGAATCGGGGCACCAGCGCCTTCGGGGCCAGGCACCTCGGATGTGAAGGCGATCACGTCCGGATGCACCGGCTCCTTCGACTGACCGAGCAGCTCGACGAACTCCTTGATGCCCCCCTGGAACTCATAGCGCTCCTGGGTGCCCTGGCCGCGCTCGTCCACGAGATCGATGATCAAGCCGGAGTTCAGGAATGCCAGCTCGCGCAGGCGCTTCGCGAGGATCTCGTAGCTGTACTCGACGGAGGTGAAGATCTCGTGATCCGGCTTGAAGGTCAGCTTGGTGCCGGTGGCTTCGGTCTCACCAATCTCCCGCAGCGGGCCCTTGGGCGCACCGCGGGTGTACTCCTGGTACCAGACCCTGCCTTCACGGCGGATTTCGAGCTTCAACAGCTCGCTCACCGCGTTCACTGCGCTGACGCCTACGCCGTGCAGACCTGCGCTGACCTTGTAGCTCGAGTGGTCGAACTTTCCACCGGCGTGGAGCACGGTCATCACGACCTCGGCGGCGCTCACCCCGCGCTCGTGTTGCCCCACGGGAATACCGCGGCCATTGTCTTCGACGGTGACCGAGTTGTCGAAGTGCACCGTGACGCCGATGCGATCGCAGAAACCTGCGAGGTGCTCGTCGACGGCGTTGTCGACCGCCTCCCAGACCAGGTGATGCAAGGCCGAGCCATCGTGCACATCACCGATGTACATGCCGGGCCGCTTGCGTACTGCTTCGAGACCTTCGAGCACGCTGATGTTGCTCGCGCCGTACTCTTCAGACTTGGGTTCAGTGGCGTCCGTTGCGGGGATCGTTTCCGTACTCAAAGGGACTTGTCCTTGTGAATGTGCCGAGCGCGAGGCGGAGCCTCGTTGGGAAGGCGCGAGCGAACTCTTGAGGGTGCCGCTACTTGCGCGCTTCGTCTGGCGACCTGGCCCAGTATCGAGCCTGTGATCCGAGGGTGTTTGGGCGCGGGGCTGAAGCGCTTCAAGTTATAGCGAAAAGCCCCCTCTGGAGCCACTTAAAACGCCCCAGAACGACCTCGGATTCCCAAGCAATATCAGATACTTAAACAACGAGCCCAGCGCGACGCCAGATGCCTTCACAGGGCGCCCACTGAGGGACGCTGAGCGCACGCTCAACGGGCACTGACAGCGCCCTCTACAGCGCTCAGAACGCCACCTGTGAGACGCCAATCCAGGCGCTCTCCAGGCTCCAGATCCGGCGTGGTGAAGAGCTCTGGACGCGTCGTCGTGACGAACACCTGGCACACTGCCTCGCGCACGAAGCGATAGACCGCGCCGGTGCGCTCTGGGTCGAGCTCGCTGGAGACATCATCCAGGAGCAGGATGGGGTGCGCCTGGCGAGCCTCACGCACGCACTCGAGTTCTGCGAGCTTCAGCGCCAGGGTCAGGATGCGAAGCTGACCCTGAGACGCGTGGCGGCGCACCGAGCGCCCATCGATGCTGAGCTCCAGCTCGTCCTTCTGCGGGCCAAAGCCCGGACGCCTGGCGCGCATATCCGCACGGCGACGACTTCGGAGTTCTTGCAGGAACTCTGCTGCGTCCTCGCAGCCTCCCGGGGCAAACCTCACCCCCAGAACTAGATCAGGCGCGGCCATGCGCTGAAACGCTGGCGCGAGGGCTGACGAGAGTCGCTCCGCTGCACGTCGGTGAGCAGCCTGAACATGGCAGCCGTGACGAGCCATCAAGGTCTCGAACACATCCAGCTCCGGCGCGTCACTACCGCGTTCTTCGAGCACCCGCTGGCGCTCTTTGCTGGCTCGTGTGAAGCGCTGTCGGTGATCCATCGCGATCGGTTCGAAGTAGAGCGAGACGCGGTCGAGCAGCGTGCGGCGCACGCTCGCGGGGCCGCTACCGAGCTGCAAATCGCCGGGATGAAACACCACGACCGGCGTGCGCGTTGCGTAGCTCGAGAGGCGCTCGGGCGTCTTGCCATCGAGCTTGAGGTTGCGCCGGCCACCGCTGATGGCTGCCCGCTGTTCCCGGCGCTCTGCCTGCTCGAGGATGCTGGCTTTTACGCTCGCCGTGGGGTCACCTTCCCGCACCAGCTCTCGCATGCGCTCGGCGCGAAATGAACGGCTAGTCGCGAGGTAGTAGATGGCCTCCAGCAGGCTCGTCTTACCCTGGCCATTGTCACCGGCCAGCACGTTGAGGCGTGGAGCTGGCTCGAAGTCGATGCGCTCGATGTTGCGGAAGGAGCGGACCGAGAGGGATTCGATGACCAGCGGGTTGACCATGCGGAAATGCTTCTTCAGACCGCCAGGCGCTCTCGGTAGCCACCAGGACTGCCGCTGAGCCGGGCGCCTCAGATGCGCATCGGCATGATCACGGCGACGTGATTCTTCGTGGTGTCTTCGTGAGCGGGCCGCACCACCGCCGGGTCGAGCTCGCCGCTGATTCCGAGGATCACTTCATCGTCATCGACCACCTTGAGCACGTCGATGAAGTAGCGCGCGTTGAAGCCGACGGTGACCTCGGCGCCACGGTAGTCGACGGCGATCTCGTCGAAGCCAGCGCCGCTCTCGGGGCTCTCGGACTCGAAGCGGATCTTGTCCTCGGTGATGGTGAGCTTGACGCCGCCCGTGCGGTCACTCGCAGCGACGCTGACGGCGCCCAGCGCCTCCTGCACGGCGTCTTTCGGCGCGCGAATGGCCCGTTCGGTCTGCTCCGGGATCACGCGCTGATAGGGCGGGAACTGCGCGTCCACGAGCTTCACGCTGAACTGGAAGCCGCCAAGGGAGAAGAACGCATTCGGCCCGCTCTGGGTCATCGTGAGCTCCGGCGACGCCTCGTCGGTCTTCTCGCTGCGAGCCTCTTCGCAGAGCCGCTTCAGCTCCTGAATACCCTTGTTCGGGATGAGCATCGTGGCGGTCGCGTTCTTGCCCGGCACGCTGACTTCCATCTTGCTCAGGCGATGGCCGTCGGTCGTTACCATGCGGACACGCTCACCATCCCACTCGAACAGCGCGCTGTTCAGGTGCAGGCGCGTCTCGTCGGTGGAGATGCTGAAGTGGGTCTTCGCGATCAGCTCGTGGAGCGTATCCACGGGGAGACTCATCGAGGGTGCCGCGTCATCGGGAGCGGGCAGCTTCGGGAACTCGTCACCCGGGATGCCGTGCAGCGTGTAGCGGCGTGCGGAACCAACCGCACGGATCGTCGTCGCCGCGCCTTCCGAGGTGGTGATCGACACCTGCCCCTCGGGCATCATCTTCACGCGCTCGAACAGGTCGCGCGCGCCCACCGCGATCGTACCTGGCTGCTCGACCTCCGCCTTCACGGAACCACGCACCGCCACGTAGAGGTCCGTCGCTGACAGCTGGATTGAGCCGGCCCGAGCCTCGAGCAGGACATTGCCCAGCACGGGCATGGTGCTCTTCTTGTCGGCCACTCCCTGACAGCGATTGAGGATGCGCAGGAGGTCCTTCTTGCTGACGACGACGTGCATGAGGGCCTCACGTCTAGTCGTGGATTTGGCTGAGGGCTACCGTTGAGAGGACCCCTCAACGCACCTTTTTTCTACTGAACGGTCAGCCAGGATCGGGACTTGCTTACTACTCTAATAGATCTCTAGAAATTTAAATTTAGGGTCGTTGTAGTAGGGCCTGTGGAGACCGGGGAAAACTCTGGAAGGGTCTGAAATTGCTTCTGAAATGTCTCCCCGTCCATGGGGATGGACGCTGGTAGCGGGATGTAGGCTACTTGGGTACCAATCCAGACCTCCGAGTTTCTCCCAGATCCATACCCGAACTCTCAGCAGGGTTTTCCCAAAGCTATCCCCAGGTTGTGGATTACATTCATCGGGTGGAGCGTTCGGTGAATGGAATGTTTGTGCCTTCACCGAGCGCAAACGTCCGCGTGGGCTGCATTTTTGGGCGTCGCCCAGGCTCCCATTTTTGTCCCTGAGCCCGCCCCAGCAGGCCGGGATTTGGGGGTGAGGTCAGCCGGTTGCTGCCTCGAGGCGCTCTCCAGGCGTCGAGCTCGAGCGCTATCTGGATGCCGCTCGAGCGCTATCTGGATGCCGCCCGTTGGCGCCTCAGCTGGCGGCGTCGCTGAGCTGTTGATTCAGCCGCGCGGCGGCGTCCAACAGCCCCTGACGAGCCCTCTGAAAGGTCTTCGGACCGATCTCGCCGCGCTCATGCGCCTGTGTCAGACGCACCAGTTCCTCAAGGATCAGCTCCTGGGCCTCGATCAGCTCTTCAGGAGCTTTCGTGGCCTCTTCTGGCTGCTTGCGCAGCGCGAAGAGCAGGCCAGCCGCGACCGCCGCCAGCGCGATGGCAAGCGCAATCCACGCGCCGGGACCACGGGTGGGGATCCCAGTCAGGGTGATCGTCACGCGCTCCAAGGCACCGTCGCCGGGCTTCATGCGCTTGGTCGCGACCAGGTTGCGTGAGCCGTCTCGGGCGGCCATGGGTTGAGCGGCGTCAAAGCCAGCAACCTCGAGATCCATGGTTTGTGGAGCCGCGGCGATCACCTGCATCTGACCCACGCGAGGCGGCAGACGGATGTCGAAGCTGCGCCGCTCCGTCTGATCGTTCGGCACCTGAAACTGGAAGCCGACTTCGTGTTGCCCCGGGGTAAAGGTACCGTGAAGCTCCACGCGATCGTCGACGTTCTCGAAGCGGACATCGCTCATCGCGTCTTGTGCGCGAAAGGCCTTCCAGCCTTTTGGCAGGCCGATCGTGATGTTTTGCGGCACCCAGGCGGTGCGTCCGATGTTGAACACCCGGAACATCACCTCGAACTGGAACACGTCGTCTCGCGTCTCGACGTACAGCATCGCGAACATGCCGAGGCGCGTCGTCTCCAGATCGCGCACGACGTCGTACAGGTGCAAGATCACTTGCTGCCCGTTGTTTTCGTCGAGGTTGAATGGAGCCGCGGCGAAGTTCGCGCCGTCACGGGTCACGCTGACGCGGTAAGAGTAGCTGGTGTCGTGGCCCGGCAGCTTGTCGAAGCGCACGATGCCGCTTGCGTCAGCCGTTGCCGTGCGGTGTTCTCGCTCCTCACCAGCAGCCACTGATTGGCGCAGAATTCCGAGCTTGACGGGGACGCCAGGGAGCGGCTTGCCGTCGGCATCGACCACGCGAACTTCGATGGTGTGCTTTGGCACCAAGGGGCTCGGGGTGCTGCGATCCGGCACCGGATTGAACCCCATCTCGCTGTCGCTGGGGCTCACTCGCGGATGACCGGCGGGCATGCCGCCCGCGTGGGGATCCGGCGTACCCGCTTGTGGTGCTGCGCTGCCAGGCGCCGCTGCGCTGCCAGGCGCCGCTGCGCTGCCAGGCGCCGCCGGCCTGGCAGATGGGGCCGCAGCTGGTTTGGGCCTGGCCGCAGCCTGCCCCGCGCCCGGGCTGGGGGCACCGTTTCCGGGCGGAACTGTTTGGGCGCTCCCGGAGCTCGCAAACAGGCACAAAATGGCGGCGGCGAGCCACGCGAGCCGCGAGAAGTGAGCGGTCTTGGTCACGTCAGTGCTCCCCTTGGTCGACCACGCCACACAGCGGGCAAGCGGACTCGCTATCGGGGTAAATCGCAGGGCAGGCGCGACACAGGATTTGATCTGGCTCCGCCAGCAGCGAGTTGCAGCCGCTGCAGCGGTTGTTCGCCAGGATGTTGCGAGTCTTGCAGGCTTTGCAGAGGCGGCTCGGCCCGGCCACGCCTTGCTTGCTCGTCACCGGATCGTCCACGAAGCCTTCGTTGGCGGCGGCGTGCGGCTCCGAGTCGCTCGCTTCGTCTTCGTCTTCGTCGCCGTCCTCAGCGTCTTCGTCTTCGTCTTCGTCGTCCTCAGCGTCTTCGTCTTCGCTTTGCTCATCTGACTCTGAGTCGGCCGGTTCGTCGTCCTCGTCCTGGGGAGCTTCTTCTGCTGCGTCGTCCTCCAGGTCTGCGTCCGCTTCGTCGTCTGCCGACTGTCCGCGGGCCTTCGCCTTCGCGTGCGTCAGCACGGCGTCGAGCAACATCTCTTCGACCTGTTCTCGCTTGTCTGGCGCGACGGAGTCGAGCAGCTCCTGGGAGCCTTCGTCGACCAAGTGGGCCTCGCCGCTCATCTCCAGGAGCTTCAAGTTGAACAGCTCTTCCGCGCGCTTGCGCGACTCCGACTCCACATCGCTCAGCTGCTGAAGCAGGCGCTTGGCATCCGCGCGATACCTCGCGGAAAGGTCCTTGTAGTCCGCGTCGCTGATCTTGCCGATGTTGTGCTCGAACTCGAGATCCTTGAGCGCCCGCAGCGTCGCGCGCTTCTGCTCGAGCTCGGCGCTGGGCGCCGCCAGGCTCAGTGCCTCGTCCAGGTTCAGGTCGGCTTCGCCAGTGAGGCTTTGCACTGACGCCCAGAAGCTCGAGATGACGAACAGCATGAAGGCACCCGCGAGCACCAACAGCGCCGTGCCAACGCCGGCGTAGGCTCCCGTGCCGATCGCCGCTACGACGACTAGCGGGATCGCCCAGGCCTTGTGCTGCGAGAGGCTGTCGAACACCTCATCGAGCTTGGTGGGCGCGGCACCAACGACCTTGTCGGTGCGGGACGAACGATACTGGCGGCCTTCAGCCTCCCTCAGCTTGTCCTGGAGCTTGGCCTTGGGCGTCGAGGGATCCGTCGAGTGCTGACCCGAACGACGCTTCGACTGCTTCTTGGGAACGGTTTTGGCCCGCTTGCCGGCGTTCTTTCCGGCTTTTTTGCCGGACTTGCCCTTGCCAGCGGATTTGGAGGAGGACTCTTCGCGTTGACTCATGCGGCGCTCAGGCAGGCTGCTTGGAGCCGCCGCCCTGGCTCCGGGCGTTGCGGCGCCGTCGATATACACCGACCACGGTGCCCACGCCCAGCACCAGGCCACCCGCGCTCGCGGCGAGCATCTCCCAGGGCATGCGGGTCAGAGTCGGCATCTCCGCCGTCGCCGTGGCGCTTGGTGGGGCGCGCGCTGTCAACGTGCGCGCCGAAGCCGTCGCCGGGGCTGCGGCGAACATCAGCGCAAACATCAAGCCGGTGGCGGCGCCGGCGGTGACCCGCGCGTAGCTCAGCACGGTGGCTTCGCTCAGGCTCACTTCGGGCCAAAGGCTGACACCCGCGCCCAGGATCAGAATCGCCACCCCGATCCAGATCCAGCTCACCATCGGGTTCACGTGGAGGTGGAATGTCGCGCGTTTGCTGCTGGGATCCGCTGAACCCAGGATCGAGTAAAAATCCGCGCGGAAACCACGTAGGATGCTGACCTCGGTCGTCGGCATGCCACCCTTGCGGTAGATGAACTTCGCTGGGCTGGCTTCACCAACCAGCGTGCGGGTGCCGTCCTTCGACACGTGGCTCACCAGCATGTCCGCGAAGATCATGCGCTTGGTCGTGTCGACCTCCATGCGCGGACCCTTGTACTGCACCTCGTAGTCGCGCAGCTGGTAGGTCTGCCCCGGCATCAGGCTGACCTCTTTGTCAGCTCCCCACGAGCGGCCGACGAAGCCCATGAACATGAAGATGATGCCCAGGTGCACCACGTAGCCGCCGTAGCGCCGGCGGTTTCTGCCGATCAGGCGCACCAGGGCCGTGAAGGCGCCTTCCTTGGTGTTGCGCATGCGGGCCGCAGTGCCCCGCTGAAACTCCTGGATGATCACCGCGAGGTTGAACGCGCTCAGCGACACGATCATCAGCGGCACCAGCATGCCGAAGTAGCGCAGCGCCGGGCCATACCAAGCCTCCACGTAGAACACGTCCTGCTCCACGATCGCTGGGTAGCCGAGCTTCGCGCCAAGCAGCAGGTGCAGGCCGCCCGCGATCACGCCGGCCGCGGTGGGAATCGCTGCGGCCTTGAGCAGCGCATCGGGCGAGGTCTTGCGCCAGCCAAGCAGCGGGGCGACGCCCATCAGCAAGAACACCGCGATGCCCATCGGCGCCAGCCAGCGATTGTAGAAGGGCGCGCCGACGCTCACGGACTCCTTGTAGATGAGCTCGCTGATCTTCGGGTACAGCGTCGTGATCGCGATGAACGCCATGATCGCGAGCAGCGCCCAGTTGTTGAGTACGAAGGCCGCCTCACGGCTCGCCACCGACTCGATGTGCGCCTCGCTGGTGAGCTTCGGGATGCGCAAGATGATCAGCACCGTGCTCACCAAGAAGATGAACACCATGAAGTAGACGAAGAAGATGCCGATCTCGCTCTGCGCGAACGAGTGCACGCTGGCGATCATGCCCGAGCGGGTCAGGAACGTACCGAAGATCGTGAGGAAGAACGTGAGGCAAATCAGGAACAAATTCCAGACTTTGAACATCACGCGCCGTTCCTGGATCATGGTCGAGTGGAGGTAGGCGCTGGCCGTCCACCAGGGCAAACAGGCCGCGCTCCACCGGGTCCCACGCCCAGTATCCGCCCCAGCCGAGCTCCTCGTAGGCCCCACAGCATGCCGAGCGCGTTGCCGATGCTGAGGAACAGCCAGGCGAACAGCATCCACTTCCGCGCGGCATTGATCCACTCATTGTCGAGGCGCCCGGTGACCAGCGCGGCCATCGCGAAGGCGAACGGAATCGAGCACCCAACGAAGCCAATGTAGAGGCTCGGCGGGTGGATGATCATGTAGAAGTTCTGCAGCAGCGGGTTCAAGCCTTCGCCGTCTAGCTTGCCGCCACCGATGGCGACCTCGAACGGGTTCGCCGCGAACAGCATCAAGATGCCGAAGAAGCTGATCACCACCATCAGGGTCGCGATCACGTAAGGCTGCAGCGCGCGGTACTTGCCGCGCATCCACGCGACAGCGCTCGAGGTGTAGATGGCCAGCAAGAACGACCACCACAACAGCGATCCGTCCTGGCCGCCCCACAGCGCGGTCAGCAAGTAGGGATCGGTCATCGAGCGATCCGAGTAGCGAGCTACATATCGGATGCGGAAATCATGGGTGATGAAGGCGTACGCGAGGAGCAGCACACCCAGCCCGATCATCGCGCAGGTGCCATACGCGCCCCAGCGCGCAGCGCTCAAGAGCCGCGGGTTACCTCGCGCAGAGGCGACGGACACCGCGAACGTGTACGCAGCTGCGACGAGCACCGCGTACAAAACCCCAGTGCCAAACTCCGGTAGTGTCTCCCACATGACGTAGGGGCACTCTACCCTGAATTCCTGCACACGCCGGAACCCTGCGCAGGAAAGCGCTTCGGCGCTTTGTCGCAGGGGCACAGCCTACGCATGGTGAGTTACGCGGGGTGGGCTGGCTACGCAGAAACGCTGCTTACGACGCGTCGTCGTTGAGCTGCTTCAGCTGCGCTTTGGCCTTCCCAAGCTGCTCGTTCAGCTGGCTCAGCGCATCCTGTGCGGCTTCTGCGTTGTCTGCGGCCCCCAACTTGCGTAAGTCGCCCTTCAGCCGGTTCAGGCTGCTCCCAAACTCCAGCGCGCGCGCGAGCTTCTCTTTCGCTTTGGCTTTGCGCAGCTGGCGGATGTCCTTGGTCAGCTGCTTACGCACCTGCTTGAGATCCGTGCTCGCTGCTTTGGCCGCCTCCGCGCACCCGATTGCTTCATCACCGAGCTTGCAGGGGACACCACTCGCGTCGATCGAGCCGATGGTCTTGCTCAGATGCTCGAAGCGCTCGTTCAACGCGGACTTTGCAGCGGCTGCAGGCGCTGCGGGCTTCTCGTCGGCTCCGAGCGCGGGCGCAGCCGCGCTCAGACTGATCAGCGCCGCGAACAGCCCTGCCCGTCGACTCAGCCACTTGGTTCCAAGACGTGAACGATCGTCAGCCATAGCCGCCCTCAGTTTACGCGGGGAAGCCCAGCGCCTCCCTCGAAAAGTCCGAAATAGCCTGAGCCCGGTGCTCCTAACCCCCGAAAACACTCAAGAATTCCGAGGGAGCTGAGACGAGGATCGACGCTGCGTAAGCGGTGCTCGCGGAGCGGAAGCAATCCCAGCGGGTTTTGGGGGAGAGGCGCGCCGAAAGGATCGCCGAGCATCCCCCAAAGCACCGCTCAGTCTTCGCCGACGACTGTTCCGACGTCTTCGCCCTTGGCGACGGCGCGGATGTTCCCCTCGATCATCTTGAACACCCGAATGGGCATGCCGTTCTCGCGGCAGAGCGTCACCGCCGTCGAGTCCATCACGCCGAGGTGTGCCGCGAGGAACTTGTCGTAGCTCACCTGGCGGTACATCTTCGCGTCGTCGTGCTTGCGCGGGTCGCGGTCGTAGATCCCGTCGACCTTGGTCGCCTTGAACAGCGCATCTGCCCGGATTTCCATGGCGCGCAGCGCAGCGGCCGTATCCGTGGAGAAATAAGGATTGCCGGTGCCTGCGGCGAACACCACGACGTAACCGCGCTCCAGGTGGCGGATCGCGCGGCGGCGAATGTAAGGCTCGGCGACGTCGCGGATTTCGAGCGCCGTCATCACACGGGTCTTGGCGCCGCTGTTCTCGAGGGCGTCCTGCAGCGCGAGTGAGTTGATCACCGTGGCCAGCATGCCCATGTAGTCGCTCTGCGCGCGATCCATGCCTTCGCTGGCGCCCTTGAGGCCGCGGAAGATGTTGCCGCCGCCCACCACCAGGCCGAGCTGGACGCCCGTCTTCGCGACCTCGGCGATTTCCTTCGCGGTGTTCTTGAGGGTCGCGGTGTCGATGCCGAAGCCACCTTCTTTCCCGCAGAGCGCCTCTCCGCTCAGCTTGAGGACGATTCGACGGTACTTGAGATCTCCAGAGTCGCTCACGAGCCGCTTCCTACTCACGTGAACTGGGGCGCGCAACCATCCGCGCGCGCTGGGATGAGTTTCCCAGCGCCAGGCGCCTCAACCTGGCGGAATCTTGCGCAGCCTGCGCTGCAGCCGTCTGGCGCGGTTTGGCGCTGCGTAGTATCCCGAGGGCTCGAAAATGCGCCTTGCCTTTCCGCCCCCGCCAGCGCGCCGCTCTCTGGGAGTCCAGGGAGTGCTGCGTCGTACACTGATCGCCTGTGTGGCGTGCGCCGGGTTGATCGGGTGCAGCGGCTGTGACGATGGTAACGGCGGTGAGACGCCAGCCTCGAGCGCGAGCAGCGGTCCGCTCCCGCCGGAGCTGGCTTCGAAGGTGCTGGCGAAGGTTGGCGATCGCGAGATCACGCTGGGTGAATACGCGGCGACTCTCGAGCGCATGGATCAGTTCGAGCGTCTGCGTTACCAGTCACCCGACCGACGCAAGCAACTGCTCGACGAGATGATTCAGGTGGAGCTGCTGGCGCAAGAGGCCGAGCGACGTGGCCTCGACAAGCGCCCGGAAACTCAGGAGCGCATCCGCATCATCTTGCGCAATGAGGTGTTGAAGAAGCTGCGGCGCGACGTGCCTGGTCCAGAGTCAGTCAGTGAGGCTGACGCACGCAAGTACTATGAGAAGCACCGCGATGATTTCCGCGAGCCTGAGCGCCGCCGCGTCGCGGTCATCGTGCTCGGCGACGCCGCGAAGGCGAAGTCGCTGCTGCCTCAGGCGGTCAAGGCGACGCCGATGCAGTGGGGCAAGCTCGTGATGGAGAACTCCCTCGAGAAGCCGCCGAATCCTTCACCGACGGCGCCCCTGGAGCTCGCGGGAGATTTGGGCATCGTGTCCGCGCCCGGGGTCGAACGTGGCGCAAACGAACGCGTGCCGAAGGCGGTGCGCGAGGCGGTGTTCAAGATCGCCAAGGTCGGCGAGGTCAGCGACGCCGTGGTCGAGGACTCTGGAAAGTTCTACATCGTGCGCATGATCGGCAAGACCGACGCGCGCGATCGTCCCTTCAAGGAAGCTGAGCGCAGCATCCGTGTGTCGCTGGTCCAGGAGCATATCCGTGCGGCAGAAGAGAAGCTCGAAAAAGAGCTGCGCGAGAAGTACCCGGTGAAGATCGACGACAAGGCGCTCGAGAAGGTGCAGCTGCCCTCGGAGCAGAGCGCCGCGCCAGCACCTTCGGCCGCGCCAGCACCTTCGGGTTCCGCGGGGAATTAAAATGCAGCTGCGAGTCGATCCGGCATCGCCTCTCGACTGGCGCTGGCAGCTGCGCCACTCGATTTCCAGCGTCGAGCAGCTGAGCGCGCGGCTGCGCTTGACCCCGGCGGAACAGCAGGGCGCCGAGCGCGCGGCTTCTCAAGGCTTTCCGATCGGAATCACGCCCTACTACTTCGGGCTGATTGATGCTTCGGACCCCGGCTGCCCAATCCGCCGCCAGGTGGTGCCAAGTGCGGAAGAGGCGACGGAGGTCCCTGGCGACTTGCGAGATCCGCTGGGTGAAGAAGCACACTCCCCAGCGCCTGAGCTGGTGCAGCGCTATCCCGATCGCGCGCTCCTCTTGGTGACCGATCAGTGCGCCGTGTACTGCCGCTTCTGCACCCGCAGCCGCATGGTGGGAGCCGGCGAGGGGCCGCGACCTGATCAGCGACTGGAGCCCGCGCTGGCCTATCTCAAGAGCCACCCCGAGGTCCGCGACGTGATCTTGAGCGGTGGTGATCTGCTCAGCATGGCGACGACGCGGATCAAGCGCGTGGTGGAGTCGGTGCGCGCGATCCCCAGCGTGGAGACGATCCGCCTGGCGACGCGAGTGCCCGTGGTGCTCCCCATGCGTATCGACGCTGAGCTGCTCGATGCGCTGCGGCCTTTTCATCCGCTCTGGGTGATGACGCATTTCAACCATCCGAAGGAGCTCACCCCTGAAGCGCGTGCTGGGCTGAATCGCCTTGCGGATGCAGGCTTCCCGGTGATGAACCAGAGCGTGCTCCTGCGCGGCATTAATGACCGCGCGGAAACGCTCGAGGCGCTGTTTCGCGGGCTCATCCGCGAGCGCGTGCGGCCTTACTACCTGTTGCAAGCCGATCCGGTGCGCGGCACTGGGCACCTGCGCACGCCGCTCGATGTAGGCCTCGGCATCATGGAGCAGCTGCAAGGCCGCCTCACCGGCATCGCCGTGCCGAAGTTCATCGTCGATACACCCGGAGGCATGGGCAAGGTGCCGGTGTTACCCGAGTGGGTCGTGAGCCGGCGTGCCGCGACCGACGTCGCCCCTGGCTCCACGACGCTGCGCACCTGGCGCGGAGTCGAGGTGGAGTATATCGACCCGCCGGTTTGAGCGCCTCGCGGCGGTCGCTTACGGTGTCGAGTCTAGGTTTCGAATCGTTTTCTCGCGGAAACGAACAACGACTGCTCGGCCGTCGACGAAGACGGCGGGCGGGTCGTCGGATGTTAGCACTGGCCGCGGGAGCTTGACTCGTCCCTCTGCGTCGGTGCTGAGCGTGGTGGCTGACGGTCCGAGCCCGATCCGCACGCTGGTGTTTGGTTGAGGCTGCGCTCCACAAGGGTAGTCACGTTCCGGAAGTGCGCGCTCTTCACGGCGGACGCTGCGCTTTGACTGGCTTGCGAGCAGCATGCCCGTGAGCAGCAATCCACCGCCGGCGGCGGGTGCGGTGTTCACCACACTCGGTCCGTCGGCGGTCGTTGCTGATAGGCCAATGGCGATCAGCACACTGCTGACGATGTATCCTGGCACGGTGGGCTGCGTGCGCTCCGTGATCTCGACCTCAGAGCTGACCTGTATGGTGCCGTCGCACTGGGTTGGAAGTTGGAGGATCGCCCACCCGGTGCCGGGCTCGATCAAGAACTCAGGGGCGGCCGTCGTACGCGGAGCGCTGCTAGGAACGAAGCGCCTCTCGGCGTGGAGAACGGACCGCGATTGCGTTTTGTACATGCAGCCTGTGCTGCACAAAGCAAGCCCACACGCGATGAACCCAAGTGTTCGATGAGAGGCGGGGGTTCTGGCGATCACCGCGCCTCCAGGCTCGGCGCGCTCACACCTGACGGAGCCATCGGAAGTACCGGCGCAGGCTTTACCTCGAGGAAACGTACAGGGATGGCCTTGCCGTCTACGAACGCCGCCGGCAGGTCGGTGACTGACAAGTAGCCCGGCAGGGAAATCATCCCGTCGGAATCAGTCCTCCGATCCACGGCGCCCGCGCCGAGCCCCACGCGCACGTCGATGTAGCGCGCGGGCATGCCGCCGCAGGGGTAGTCGTTTTGAGGTAGCCACTGCTGCTCGAAGTGGGTCTTTCGCTCGGTGCTGCTGATGAGCAGCATGGTCGTCAACACCCCAGCTCCCATGGCGAAGATCACGGTGTTTGCTGTATCCGGGCCGTCCTGGGCGACGCCGATTGCGCCGGTCGCCATCGCGAGACTGCTGAAGATGTACGTCGCGACTGAGGGGCGCTCCCGCGTCACCGATTCGATCTCTGCGGTGCTGCGCGTCACGCCGTCGCAGCGGCTTGGGTGCTGCAGCGTCGCGACGCGGTTCACGCGGTCGATCTCCAGCTCGAGCTCGGGTGAGACGCGGCGCTGACCTTGAGGCTTGAACACGTTGTCCGTGCGCAGGACGTTGTGTTCGTGAGTCGTCTGCATGCAGCCGGCGCTGCACAGCGCGACCGCGCACAGCCCGAGTACTCGCCTCATGGTGTTTCCTCGCTGCCAGGCGGCTCGTCTGGCGCAGCAGATCCGCCTAGCGGTGGTAACGAACCGGGCGCCGGGCTCTGAGGGGGCGCGGTGCTTGACGAAGTCGCGTCTGGCTTGGCGCCTGCGAGGTGGCGCTCCGGCTTTCCGTCGACCAGCACGTCGATGTCGTGTCTCGCCGGGATGCGCAGGCTGGCTTCGCCGTCCGCGTTGGTCACCACCTGGCCGCGCTGTCCGTCTTCAGTGATCAGTGTGATCTCGCGGCCAGCGCTCGGGTCGAAGGCGCACGCCTGCTTGCGCTTGAGCTTCGCGTTCTCCGAGAGCACGCGCTCGTCCCGCTTCGTGCGGAAATCGAGCAGGTCTACCCCTGTGGCGATGAGCCCGCCCATTAGCATCGGGATCCCAAACAGGTTGTTTACGAAGCAGTCGTCATCCGCGTTCCTCTGGCAGGAGAATACTGTCGCGGCGCCGGCTGCCAGCAACGCGACCTCCGCGATGAACAGCCCAGTCTCTGGACGTCCCTTTTCCTCACGGATCTCAACGTAGCGATCCAGCTCAGACTCGCGGCAGTAGGTCGTGGTGCCGAGCCGGATCAGTACCCGGTCTCCCTCGCGCCGCACCTCGAGCTCTGACGCGGCGTAGTCAGTGCGTGCGGTCAGCGTCCTGTGCTCTGTGCGGACGCGCAGTGTCGACTCACGGGGCGCACACCCGGTAGCGCAGAGCAAACACCCTAACCCCCAAACCCAAAAAGAAGAAAGCCGACCCACGGGGCGTACACTGCAAGTTCAGGGCCGCGCTACCGAGCCACACGCCCGAGCGTGGCGAAGCTCCTGGGTTGCCTCGCGGTCGCAAGTGCTTCGGCTGCTGACGCTGATTCCGTGCGGTTCAGTCCGTTGACAGGCGGATTCGTGGCTGCCCCGGGAAGGACAGGCCGCCGGACATGCGGGGGGCGGAGAG
Organism: Polyangiaceae bacterium; assembly: GCA_041389805.1. Lineage (GTDB taxonomy): Bacteria > Myxococcota_A > Polyangia > Polyangiales > Polyangiaceae > JAHBVY01. Next base: position 417,581 of record JAWKRD010000001.1, read on the forward strand.
CGATGCTCCGAGCTAGTGTGGCGCTGGATTCACGCTGTATTCAACAGGCATGACACCAAAATCACGGTGCCGGTGTAAGGCCTCGCAGGCCCACCCGTTCCCCCCGCATGTCGAAATGGACCGCGTGGGGGAGCTACGCCGCGTTGAGCTGTGCATGCGTGGCGTTGGCATTGGGATCCGGCGCTTGCGCTGCAAAAGACGAAGCACCCAGCGCTGGCGCGATGACCCAGACCGTATCCGCGCCCGCCGCCGACGCTGACCAAGAGTCCACGGCGAAAGGCGGCGCCGTGGCGTCGCGCAAGGTGATCCGCAGGGCGGAGCTCGAGCTTCAAGTGAAGTCGCTGGCCGACGCTCAGAAGACCGCGACCGACGTGGCCAAGAAGTACGGCGGCTACGTCGTGAGCTCCGAGCGGCGTGGGACCGACAGCGCCCGCGACCAGCACCTGCGAGTCGTGCTGAAGGTGAAGGCGGACGATCTCGATAGCGCGCTCGGGGAGCTTCGAGCCATCAAGCAAGGCGAAGCGAGCGAGCGCATCTCGAGCGAGGACGTCACCGATGAGTGGATCGACCTCGACGCGCGGCTCAAGACCCAGAAGGCCCTCGAGACTCAGTACCTGGAGATCCTCAAGGGAGCGAGCAAAGTCGAAGATTTGCTCGCCGTGCAGAAGCAGCTAGCGAGTGTCCGCACGGAAATTGAGAAGCTCGAGAGCCGCAAGCGCTTCCTGGACAAGTCGATCAGTCTCTCCACCGTGACCATCGACTTCGAGCAGCCGGCGCCGCTGGTGCGTGCGTCGTTCGCCGCGGTTGGCACTGGCTTCAGTCAGGCAGGCGCCGACGTGGTCAACGTGGGTGGAGCCACGCTGGTGTTCTTGATGCGCCTGGTCGGCGTGTTGATCCCGCTGGTGCTGCTGGTGTTCTTGCCAGGCTTCTTCTGCGTGCGTTGGTTCTTGCGGCGCGTCGGGGCGCTCAAGCTGCCGGAGAAGGCTCAGGCGAGCTGAAGCTACTTCGGCACCTACTTCGGTACCCTACTTCGGCACCCTACTTCGGCACGATGATCGGGTCGCAGTTCGTGAACTCGAGGCTGGTGTCGATGCGGAAGTGACTCGCGTCGGTGCGCCTTTCCGCGTGGAACAGGTCCAGGGGATACGTCCCGCCGACTTCTAGCCCGAACTCCTGGGCGATGTCGTCGAGGTTCACCGAGTCACTCAGCTCGGGATGCAGGCCGCCGAGGTCGATCGCCAGGCGCTTGTTGATGAAGACCCACAGATCATCGTCGCCGGTGAAGGTGAACACTTCACCGCCGTTGTACGCGAACTCCGTGTGCAGCTCGAAGGTGAAGTGGAAGTTGTGTTCCCCGTTGTTGTGGGCCTGGTAGTTGCCCCAGCCCTGACCGTCGATGGGGAAGAACTCCCCGTTGTCGTAGCTGCTGACGCCGTTCGGTCCTTCAGTCAGCGGCACGGTGAACTGGATGGTTTGGTTGATGCCGTCCGTGTCGCGGTACCACTGGTCGTAGCGATCTTTGCTCGTCGTCTCCTGACCCTCGGTTCCGAAGTAGGGCCCGTTGGGTTTGTAGACGGGCTTCAAATCGGCGCCGAGCATGTCCTCGACGATGCCCTTCGACGCTGCGTTGCCGGTGAACGCCTGGAAGTCTGGATGGCCGCCGGGCTCCTCCGCTGCCTTGAAGTCGCGCACCAGTCCGGTGAGGTTCGGGTCGCACTTACCGCCGCCGGTGCCGCCGTTGGATGAGCCACCGTTACCCTGACCGCCGATGTTGAACGTCCCTCCAACGCTGTTGGAGCCGCCGTTCGCTGCGGAGCCACCGTTGGCCGCGGAGCCGCCGTTGGAGCTGCCGCCGTTGTTGATCGTGCTCCCGTCGTCCGACCCGCCACAGGCAACCGAGCCCAGGCACCCGAACAAAACCACTACATAGGCGACGCGCTTCATTTCGACCTCCAAGCTCGCTCATTCTAGTTTGGCTGGAAGCTGGAGTCCGGTTCGAAGCCGGAATTCTGCAGTGTATTGCGGTTTTTCTCGAGGGCGGGTGGCGGAAACTTACTCTTCACGGGGTTTGGGGGGGAGGTGCGCCGATAGGTCCGCGCGACCCACTCCACGAAACACAACCGAAACATTCAGGTGCAAACCCGCAGAATCTCCCACAAAGCGCAGCGAAACGGCGCGCTGTGTAGGCTGACTCATGAGCCCCACCGTGGTAGCAGCGCGGGCGCCATGTCGTCCGATAACAGCTCCCCCTCCGCTGATCCCACTCTGGCAAAGCTCGACGCCCTGAATGCCCAAGCCCTCGAGGGCGGCGGCAAGGCGCGCGTCGAGAAGCAGCACGCTGCTGGCAAGCTTACCGCGCGGGAACGTATCGACCTGCTGCTCGACCCCGGCTCCTTCGTCGAGGTCGACCGCTTCGTCACCCACCGCTGCGGCGACTTCGGCATGAGCGAGCAGAAGGTGCTGGGTGACGGCGTGGTCACTGGCTACGGCTTCGTCGACGGTCGCAAGACCTTCGTCTTCGCCCAGGACTTCACGGTGTTCGGCGGTTCGCTCAGCGCCACCTACGCCTCGAAGATCTGCAAGATCATGGATCTGGCGATGAAGGTGGGCGCGCCGGTGATCCACGTCTCAACGACTCTTCGGGCGGCGCGCGCATTCAGGAAGGCGTGGAGTCACTCGCTGGCTACGCCGACATCTTCTTGCGCAACACCCTGGCGAGCGGTGTCATCCCGCAGATCAGCGCGATCATGGGACCGTGCGCTGGCGGCGCCGTGTACAGCCCCGCGATCACTGACTTCATCCACATGGTTGAAGAGTCGAGCTACATGTTCATCACCGGTCCTGACGTGATCAAGACGGTGACCCATGAAGAGGTGAGCAAGGAAGAGCTCGGAGGCGCTTCCGCCCACGCCAGCAAGAGCGGCGTGTGCCACTTCACCGCTCCAGACGACGCGGCCTGTCTCGCTCAGGTGCGAGAGCTGCTCTCCTTCTTGCCGTCGAACAACACGGAGGACCCGCCGCGGCGCCCCGTCTCCGATCCAGTGGATCGCGAGGAGCTCGCCCTGGATACGATGATTCCGCGCGAAAGCAACAAGCCGTATGACATGAAGAATGTCATCCGCGCGGCGGTCGACGACGGCTACCTCTTCGAGGTTCAAGAGCAGTACGCGCGGAACATGGTCTGCGGCTTCGCGCGCCTCGGTGGGCGCCCGGTGGGCATCGTCGCGAACCAGCCGGCGATGCTGGCCGGTGTGCTGGACATCGACGCCAGCATCAAGGCCGCACGTTTCGTGCGCTTCTGTGACTGCTTCAATCTGCCCATCGTGACCTGGGTCGACGTACCCGGCTTCTTGCCCGGCGTGACCCAGGAGCACCGCGGCATCATCACTCACGGTGCCAAGTTGCTCTACGCTTTCTGCGAGGCCACCGTGCCGAAGCTGACCGTGATCACCCGCAAAGCCTACGGCGGCGCGTACGACGTCATGAGCAGCAAGCACATCCGCGGCGACGTGAACCTGGCGTTCCCCACCGCGGAGATCGCGGTGATGGGTTCCGACGGCGCGGTCAACATTGTTTACCGCAAGGAAATTGAGAAGGCAGCTGACGCCGAGGCGGCGCGCGCGGCCTTCGTTCAAGAGTACAAGGACAAGTTCGCGAACCCTTACAAGGCCGCAGAGCTGGGCTTCGTCGACGAGGTCATCTACCCACGTCAGGTCCGCGCACGGCTCTGCACGGCGCTCGAGATGCTCAGCACCAAGCGCGAGAAGAACCCGCCGAAGAAGCACGGCAACATCCCGCTCTGAGCGGGTGACGGGGCGCGACGGAGCGCCCCGTTGCGGGACACCTAGGGGCAAGCCGGCGGAGCTGGCTGCGTGGTGGTGTAGCCTCGAATCAGCGCCCCCGTGAAGTTCAGGCCAATGCCGATGGAGATGCCGTTGCAGTCCAGGCTGGGGTCGCCGTTCGTGCCGTCGACGCGTACGTCGGAGGCAGCGCGCACTTGCTGGGCGATCGAGTCGAAGGTCGATCCAGAACAGAGCGACGGATCGAGTGCGCCAGCGACCTGGCGCAGGGCCTCGATCAATTCTTCCGCGGGGATCACACCGGAGAGCATCATGTCGCTGAGCACCCCGTTGACGGACTTGCCGCCCAGGGCGGGTTGGCGAATCGGAACCAAGAGCTCCGTACCAGCGATCATCAGCGGAAGCTTCCAGGTGCCGAAGCTCCACACGTAGACCTGGTCGTTGAGCGTCTCACCGTCGATGCTGCAGCTTGCGTTGCCGCCCGGATAGTCTACGTCGCTTACCCACCACTCGCCCGCGGCGCTACCACTGAAGGTGTTCGCTCGCGCGATGCTGCCCGAGATGATCTGCCCGAATCCACTGGGTCCGGTGACGAACACACTCGAGTCACCGCCAGCGACCCGCGCGTTGAGCTCTTCGGCGACACTCGGTTCGATGCCCTGGAGCATCGGCAAGACGTTTGCGCCGAAGCTGTTGTCGATGCCGTTGATGCCGTCCTGTTTCACGCTGGGGTTCGCGCCCGGCTGAAGTCGACAGTGGTTCGCGGAAGCCGACGTCGAGGTCTTCCCGTCGATGTCGGCGCCGTAGTACTGCCAGGCGCTCACGCTTGGCGTCCCGCTCGGGTCGAGCGTGCCGAGCTGATACTCGCTGATGTAGAAGCCCTCTTCGATGAACCCACCGCCTGCTGCACCGGCATCGCCGCCCACGCCGGCCACCCCCGCTCCCGCGCTGCCAGCGAAACCCGTGCCGGCGGCGCCGCCCGCTGCTGTACCTGCGGTTCCGCCGGGATGAGTCCCAGCGTTGCCACCGATGCTTGCACCGCCGTTCGGTGCGCCGCCGTTTTCAGAGCCGCCACTGGCCGCGACGCTGCCACCCTGGGCGCCTGTGCCGCCTGTTCCACCGCTGCCGATGTCTGAGACGCGGCCGCACGCGACTAGCAACAGCGGCACCAACACAGCGCGCCCACCCGAGCTCATCCTCATAGCACGGGAAGTCTAGTCTCAGAACGTCGCCGGGGCGTCGGCGGGTCCCAAACGCGAGCTTCCCTGCAGGCCCCAATCGCGGGCGGCCTCAGAAGCAGGAGATCGGCGGAGTGTCTCCCGGGTCGTAACCATAGAAGAGCATCGGATCGAGCTCGACTGACATGCCGATCGAGATTCCATTGCACGGCAGCGTGGGGTCGCCGTTCTGACCATCGTCGCGGATATCCGACGCCGCGCGCAGCTGACCTGCGATGGAGTCAAACGTGGAGCCGTCGCACAGCGACAGATCGAGTGCGCCTGCCACTTGGCGAAATGCCTCGACCAGCTCTTCCGTGCGGATCACGCCTGCGAGCATCACGTTAGAGAGCTGGCTGGTGGTCGCGTCGATGTCCGCCAGCAGCTGAGTCTTGCGCACCTTGATCACCAGATCCGCGCCCGCGATTGGCAGATGCAGCTCCCAGAAGCCGCTTCCGCTAAGCTCCAAGCGACCCTGGAAGGTGCCTCCGGCGAGCTCGCAGCGCGGTGTACCGTCCGGGTAGCCGTTTTCGTACATCCACCACGGATCCGACAGGTTGTACCCGGTGCCGCGCGTGTTCGCGCGACCGATGCTGCCGGACACGTCCGATCCCAGCAGGTTCGGGCTAGTCACGATGCCAATGGATTGGCCTCGATCGATGCTCGTCTGCAGATCTATGGTCACCGTCGGTTCGATGCCAAGCAAGAGCGGCAAGATGTTCGCCCCGAAGCTGTTGTCGATGCCGTCAACGCCGTCGGTCTTTACCGCGCTGGGGTTCGATCCGGGCTGGAGCTGACAGTGATTCGTCGAGTTCTGGTCAGACGTGAGGCCGTCGATGTCAGTGCCCAGAGATTTCCACGCGGATGAATTTGGGGCGCCGCTGGGGTCGCGCTCACCGAGCTCCATGCTCTGAACCACGAAGCCCTCGCCAACCACCGAAACGGAGCCTGCGACACCGCCAACCCCGCCCCAGCTCGTCCCCGCTTGACCCGTGCCGGCGTTACCACCGCTCGCCGTGCCAGCACTCGATCCGCCAAAGCTCGACCCGCCATCGCCCGACCCGCCATTGCTCGAGCCGCCCTGCGCCATGCCACCAAAGCTCGACCCGGCTTGACCGCCGCCAAAGCCGTCGCCGCCTTGTGCGCTGCCGGCATTGCCCCCTGAGCTACCCGCGGTCCCTCCGTCTCCGCCAGGTCCGTCGGAGACCACCTGGCCACAGGCCGCGCTCAACGCAGCGCACACGACGAAGCAGCTTACCCGGCGAGAGGTCTCGAGCATCCAACGATTCTATGCGGAACCGCGGGTCAGCGCTCAAGAGATGGCCGAACGCGAGTGGTTGGGTTGAGGCGACAGGCAGCGTTGATCTTCAAGGGGTGCGCGCGGGTGAGTGGCGGTTTGCCGCCGTTGCTCCCTTGCGCCGTGCTTCGCGCCAAAGGCGGCTAGCGCTGGGGACCCAGCTTCGCGCTGGTCGTTGCGCCGGGGCTCGCGGTCGCCGGATCCATCACCATCACGACCACACCATCCAGGATCGCGAGATCGCCGTCCTTCTTGATGTGCATGCCGCCTTCCAAGGAATAGTAGCCTTTGGCGGAGAAGGCCTGGCGACTCCCGCGGGCGAGCAGCCAACCTTCGGTCAACTCCCGCGCCGTTGCGAAGGCGCGCTCCGGCTTGTCCCCCGCGTAGGGCGCTGGGTCATGCAGCACGAGGGTATTTGGCGCCGTGCGGAAATGCTCATCGACGCCAGCGGCGATCACGGTCAACCAGTGGCCACCGGTCCTTTGCAGCACCTTCGAGCGCGGCACGGGCGAGTACCATCCGACGTGGATGAAGGCGACTCCGCCCTCCGCGATGGCTTCTGCGATCCAGGGCAGCTGAGGCTTGCGGACACCTGTGCTGAACGCCTTCTGGTGCCCGCGCCAGCCCTGATACTCCAGGCGCTTGTAGCGGTACCCGTGGCGCTTGACGAAGCGGTGGAGCCCACGCAGCACGCCGACGGGTCCGGTGCCACTCCAGCGGCTCGTGCCCATGAACGGCGCCGCGCTGATCTCGCGGACCAGCTCGAGCTGCCGCTCATGCAGCTGCTCTGGCAAATCATTCCCCGCGGAATCGTCCGCTGCATGTGGTGCCTCGGAAGCTGCCGGCAGCAGATCCGGGTAGCCGTGCTGGCTCAGCCAAACCAAGCCGTTCGATACCGCCACGGGGCCGCAGTGGGAGTTGCCGCCACCCGCCACGCCAAGCGCGGGATCCGTCTGCGTGAGGTCGGGGAGCTCTGGCCAACGCTCCTGTTCCCGGTCTTCGGGTTGGGGGGGAGGTGAACCGGGCTCGAGCGCCGCCGCGGCTTGCGGCTGCTCACCGACTGGAGTCTTCGTATCTGCTACGGCCGGTCCTGAAGGTGCTGGTTCAGCGTCTGGCCGCGAGCTCGCCGGGAGGCCCAGCGCAGCAGGGATCCCCCACATCGACAGTCCGCCGCACAGGCAAAGCACTGAACCGATGCTAACTGGCCAAAACCACTTCAAGTCCGCTCTCCTAGCCGACGCGGGTCAGACGCGCCGGGCGCCGCCGTCTCTTAGCACAGGGCGCTCCGAAGCGACCAATCCCGCGCGTGAGCACTGCCGACCTAGATCAGCACCGCGACCAAAGTCAGCACGAGCAGAGTCAGCACCGCCGACCTAAATCAGCACGCGGATGACGCACACCACGACCAGCAGTCCGAGCGACCCGAAAATCAGCTGACCGCCTCGTCGGTAGGCGACTTCGTCGAAGGCGTACATCGCTCTCGCCCACAGCTCGAGCTCCACCGCGGCGTCGTAGACCTTCTCGCTGTGCTCGCGAATCGGGCGCAGCTGCGCCTCATCGACCGCCAGGTTGCCCGGGGTGCGCAAGACCTGCCTGCCCACTTCGGTTAGCGCCTGGACGACTTCGGCTTGGACTTCGTTCAGCCCGCGAGTTCGCAAGCTCGTCTGCTTGCGGAAGGCCTCGGAGAGTTGCTTGCGCTCCTTCGAGAGCTGTCCGCGCTCGCGCTCGAGCGTTTCCATACGATGAAGCGCCTCACGCAGCGGTCGCTCTCGCAACTCGAGCTCGTGCCTCAGCTGTTGAACACCGGGGGTCTCTGCGGCGATCTGCTGCTCTAGCGCTCGGGCCCGCTCAGCGGCTGCTTGAGGGTCTGCGGTGCTCGCCCCCTGTGCGGCCATGCTGATCACCTCATTCGCCGAGCGAAGCTCGATGTGCAGGCGCTTGAACGCGACCTCGGCGCGCTTGTACTCGTCACGGTACCTCGATGCTTCGTGGTCCAGAGCGCCGATTTGCTGGCGAAGGCCTTCTTGTTCGACCTGGAGATCGACGTCTTGCTGGTCGAGCGCGCCGCACTTCTCCTGGAACTCTTGCTCCACCGCGGCAAACGCGTTGCTGCGCTCTCCGGCGCGCTGTTCGACCTCGTACAAGGGTTGGAGCAGGCGTGATGTTGACTGATCGCGTTCGATGTCCCCGCGCAGGGTGTCGGCGAACTCCGCCAATGCGTGGTCCCGCTGGGCTTCAAGGGACACCAGGCGATGCTCCGCCAAGCGGATCTTGCTCTTCAGTTCGCGGCGACGCAGGAACACCCGCCAGGCGTACACCGGAGCCGTAACCCAGCCCTTGGGAGCCTCCCCGAAGTCCGCGGCGACCTCGACGTCCACTTGATCGACGGGCAGCTCGTTTGGAGCAGGTGTATCTCCGCGCGGATATTCGCGTGGCAGAGCTGTGAGCGATTGCTGTCGGGGCCGGCCGTGGACGCCCGACTGGCTTGGACGTGACGGGTACTCTCCAGAGCGATCGGCCTCTGGTTCCAGGTCAGGACTGAGGAGGGCGAGTGGCTGAGCACCACCTTGAAGCGGCGGGAGCGACTCATCGAAGTCGCCAAAGTCCAAGTTGCCGCTGCCGTAGTTTGCGAACGGATCGGCGGCGCTGGACCGGGCTTCCCCCAGCTCTAGGTTGGTGGCCGCGTTCGGGTCCAGCGTGAGCTCATTGCCGTAGCCCACGCCACCGCCCATGGCGCCAGGTGAGTCCCCGAGGTCGAGCTTGCTTGCGCCACCAGCACCCGCGCCGAAAAAGTCCGCATCGAACGTTCCCGCGCCGAACAAGTCTTGTGGGTCCCTGGTTTGATTTCCCTGCAGATTAGGGCGTGCCTGGCGCGGCCCCGATGCTGGTGGTGCTGCGCGCGCGCTGATATCGAGCTCTGGTACACCGGAGCCCGACCCAGGGTTCTGCGGCCACTTCCCACCCATAATCCCATGAGCATAGCTTAGACCGGGCGGCTCGCCGATGATTCCATGCGCTTGATTCCGTGCTGAAAACCGATTTCAGGTAGTCGCGTCGTACTGTATCTCACATGTCTGTCTATGTGAGCAGTTCGCATCCGTGGGGAAAGGCGGCCGGATCGGGGGGGCTCGCGGCGGAGCGTTGGGGACTGACGAGGCGCTGTTGGTGCGGCGCTGTTGGGTGCAGCTGTTGGGTGCGGCGCTGTTGGTGCGGTGCGCGCTCCGGAGTCCAAGCTACGGATTGGGGGGCGGGGACTCGACCGCGTGCTGGCTGAGCTCGCGGTGGAAGGCGCTGAACGCCGACTCGTCGGGCCACGGGGGTGCGTCCTTCAGCAGCGCTTGAGCCAGGCGCTGGTCGCCCCGTTCGATGCGCGCAATTGCCGCCGCATAGCGCAGCGCCCAGTGCAGGACGGGCGTGTCCTTGGACGCTTGCTCCAGGCGTTCGGCGTCGCCGGCCTGGCTCTGTCGCGCAAAGGCCCTTGCCAGGGCGCTGAGGGCGCCGCGCAGCGCGGTGACCCGCTTCCGCAGCGACGAATCGCTGGAGGGTAAGGGGAGCGCCTCGAGCTCTCTCGCTTTGGTCAGTGCAGCTTCCCTCTCCCCCTCGAACGCGTCGAGCATGGTCTCGAGCAACAGCCGATGCTCGAACGCTGCCTCCCACGCCGGGCCCCGACTGGCTCGTCCGAGCATGCCTCGGGCTCGCTCCAGATAGCCACTTGCCGCCAAGGCGGTGGCAGCCATCAACGGCACCAAGGTTGCTGCGTGGGGTAGTCCATCGAGCGTCGGTCCCCACAGGTCGAGCACGGCGTCGGGATCGCCGCCGGTCAGGGTCTTGATCACTCGGCGGCGCCGCAACAGGTGGAGCGTGGCCATGCAGACTCCGGCTGCGGCGATGGCCCCCGCGATCCACGGCGAGCGCAGGGACAGGTGGGCGCCGAGGGCTACGCACGCAGCGGAGAGCACGAACCACAGGCGTCCGCGCCACGTGGGCTGCAGGCCAGGGCCGATCACGGCTCCAGGCCTTTCACGGGTTGGGACGCAATCTGCACGACGATCTTGGACGGTTATTGAAGCTGAGCGGCTCAAGCGTCGAGCCGAAAAACGGGGCCAGACTTTCAATGCTTGGTCCCCGACGTGAAGGAGTCAAACGCTGGGCCGATTTGCCCCACGCCAGCCTTGGCTCAGCGTACGGCTCTCCCAGATCGTTCCCCGATCGTCCCCAAGTCCAGCGCCGGCGGGCGTTTTTTGCAGAAGCTCCGGGCGAGACCGACTGGACAAGCCTCGGTCCGCGTTGTACCTGACTCGCGGCCCGCCAACAGCGCACCTCGAACCCCGCCAGGCCCGGAAGGGAGCAACGGTAGAGGAAAGCGGGTGTGGTGGGCCACTTTGATTTTGTGGCCCGCTGCCTGTTCTGGCGGACGGAGCCGGGTCAGTTCAGGACGTCGCTCCCGTGCGGTGCTCGACTGCTGATCAACCCACACACCTTCGCAACCCGGCTGCTCACGTCCAGCGTCTCCAACAGCGCCTGGCGTTCGTTTCCGTCGGGTATCAAAGCCGCGGCGAGGTAGTCGGCCAGCTCCCCGGGTGTTAGCCCCTCGCCACCCTCCAGGCCAAGTGCGGACAAATCGACCCCGCCCCCGGAGGCAGTGCGCGCGTGATTCAGCGAGGAGATCAAGGCTGCCAAATCAGTGGCGCGGTGCTTCGACGGTGCGCTGTCGAGCACCGTGGCCCTGGCGCGCCGATAGGGCGGGACGAACGGCAGTTCCTCGACCTGAGCCCGACACACGCCGCGGAGCAGGATGTTGAAGCGCCCGCCAGGGAGCCGCTGTGAGCGAACGATTTCACCCACGCCTGCGACGCGCGCCAGCGTGGGGTGACCATGGCGGTCCACTGGCTCTGGGCTGGCGATTTGTACGACCCCCATGATTTGGGAGCCCGCGAGGCAGTCCTCCGTCAGCTTGCGGTAGCGTGGCTCAAAAACGTGGAGCGGCAGTAGTACCCCGGGGAAAAGCACCACCTCGGGCAGCGGGAAGAGCCCCAGATTCTCCAGGGCGCCTGAGAGGCGATCGCCACTGGGTACAGGTGTAGTCATTGATTGTTCAGCGCGAGATTGAGGAGGGCCAAGCCTTCCATCGACTTGAGCTCACCAGCGCGCGCCCAGGAGTCCACCTGGGCCAGATGTTCACGGCTTCCGCGTGCGGAGAGGCAGCTGTGGCGCATGCTCAAGCGACAGCACGCGCCGCGGGCTCCCGCGTCCGTCATCAAGCTTTGAACGACCCGTTCCCCGATTGTCTCCTGCAGCGTTAGCCGCTCCGCGTACGCATGGACCAGCCGCGCGAGAGTTCCAATGCCGAGCACGTGTTTGCCCGGCAAGTATGCCACCACGGCCTCACCCAGGGCAGGCATCAGGTGATGCGGGCAAACTGTTGCCACGCGGATATGGTTCACGACGACCAAGTCCTCGTCGCCGTTCGCTGGACTGAGCGCCTCGCTCACCAGTTGCCTGGTGTCGACCCCATAGCCGCGAAGCAGCTCGTCGACGAACGCGTTGGTGACACGTTCAGGTGTGCCGACGAGCTCCGCGTCACGCTCTGGATCGTGGCCCAGCGCTCGCAGGAAGTCTCGGATGGCTAGCTGGGCGCGGTCGCGATCGATGGTCATGACTCAGTTCAGGAGCAGAGCTCGCTCCCGGCGACCGAGTGTGCGTCGACCGGCGTAGCCTGCGTTCAGCTCGTGATAGTAGCCGAGGGAGTCCTCTCCGTAGCGCCAACACAGCCAGACGAGTCGGCCTTCGATGTTGCCGTAGAAGTCTAGAAGGCCAATTCGCGGGTCTTTGACGAAAGCCCCCATGGCTTCGATTTCGCTCCAACCCTGCTCGTAGACGCTCATGCGCTGGCGAAGATCACGCTTGATCGAAGCGACCCCGCTCGAGTCACTCGGCTCAGTCTGCAGCGACTTTGGCTCATGGCCGAGTTGCTCCGACAGTTCGGCGACCAGCCGCTCGATCTCGCTGCGCTCGATCAACAGCTCACCGACCTTTGAACTCAAGTCTGGGATCAGGTTGTCCACCTCTTCCACAGTGAACACTCGCTGCTGTGCTCGTACCGTTTGCCCTGTCGTGCTCATCGCCACCACCTAGAGTTGTGTGGGTCCGTGCGGACAGCCCCACCGCCTCCGATCGTTCCCCCGAGCGGAACCTTGAGCCTTGCTCGGCTTTTCGTCTGAGTCGAGACGCATTGCGAGGGGCGCTGCGTTCTGGTGGCGGGCTGTACTACCTGAAAGCCGCCCTGCTACTTTGCGAGCGTCCCTACTACCTTGAGAGCGGCCCAACTACCTTGCGAGCGGCCCTACTACCTTGCGGCGGCCCTCGCACACCGGTGCTCTTCGTACTCTGCTGCGCTACATCGATGCGTCTTCCCCGCCGCCCGACCGGTGTTGCATGACGGTCCGCTCGGTCGCTTGGATGGTTCCGCGTTCAAGCGGGAGCAACCCCTTTGAACTTAAAGTATCTAAACTTCGCGCTCCGAGACGTGTCCGCCGTCGCTTGTCTGCGTGCGGCGAAGCTGTTTGCTGTGGGACTCGACTAGCGGCTTTTCGGGGCACAAACGCCGGGAAAGAACGCCCAGCCTGGTGAGGCATTCTGCGGCACTGACGGATGCGTTCGGCCGACGCGCTCGGCCGGTAGTCAGCTCCGACTCTCAGCCTGCCGTTCGGTTTTCGGGTGGAACCGCGAAGCGCGCCTCGCGAAAGGCGCTTCGGATCACGGGGCTGGGTGGGTTTTTCAATACAGAAACCCACCGCGCGGATGCCGCGGCTAATTTCGGTCGATAGACCAAACGACGTTCACTGCCTTGGGTAGCGAAGGCTGGTCAGTCATCACGCTGCAGTTCCGGCAGCCGTCGGGATACAGGTTGTTGCCCGTACACTTTTGACACTCTTGCAGCACGCTCTGGGAAGCTTGAAGGTCATCGCGCAGCCGCGTGAGTATTTCGATGCGCTCGCTGAGCCGCGTGATCTGACCTCCGAGGCGGTCGAGCGCGTCGCGGGAAGCGGCTGACCCACTCGTGGCACGCTGCTTCACCTCCAGCAGATCGCGGATCTCCTCGAGGCTCAGCCCCGCTGCTCGCAGCTCGCTCACCAGCTCGAGCTTGCGCAGTTCGCTGTGAGCGAAGAGGCGATGACCGCCATCGGTACGCTGAGTCGGGTGGAGGATGTTCGCCTCTTCATAGAAGCGAACGGTACGCAACGTGTTGTTGGACAGCCGCGCCATGTCCCCCGTGGTCAGCAAGCCGTCCCGGCGGGCTCCATTGCCAGCGTCCCCTCCCCGCGAGTTGTTGTCGTCAGCCACGCGTGTCCTCCGCCGCTCAAGCCTATGGAGTGGCTCTGGCAGGGTCAAGCGACGGTCGGACGATGCTCCTCCCCCCCAACCCTGAAGAGGTTGGCAGCGCTTGCAGCGAACGCGCAGAGTCTTCGCTCACAGCCCGTCAGGGCAGAAACTCTGCGGAAACGGCGGATGGTCGGGGCAAATCGGCGTCAGAAGGCCGGCCAGAGAATGATCGCGACTTTGGTCAGGAAGAAGTCCGCAATCAGGATCGAGATGGAGATCACGACGAACGTGCGCGTGGTGCTGTCACCCACGCCCGCCGTGCCGCCTCGCGTGGTCATGCCGAAGTGACAACCCACCAAGGCGATGATCGCCCCAAAGAACGGCGTCTTGAACATGCCGCTGAGGAAGTCCTTCATGCCCACCGTGCCGAGGGCGCTGCGTAGGAAGAAGTCAGCGGGAATGTTGAACTCGATGTCAGTTATCAGCATCGCGCCGCTGAACCCCAGCACCAGCGCGAGGGCGGCCAGGATCGGCATCACGATGATCGAGGCTGCGAGCCGTGGCCAAACCAGCTTCTTCAACGGGTCAGCGCCCAGGGCACGCACGGCGTCGAGTTGTTCGGTGACCGCCATCGAGCCGAGCTCAGCAGCCATACCGGCGCCGATGCGCCCGCCGACGATGACCGCCGTCAATGTTGGGGCCAGCTCGCGGGAGAAGCTCAGACCCACGACGCGGCCGGTGTACTCCATGCCGCCAAACTTCTGCAGGCCGAACGCGAACTGCACGCTCATCACCATGCCGATGAAGACGCTGGTGACGACGACGATCCCCAGGGAAGCGACCCCGAGGCTCTCGAGCTGGCGCACGAACTCCTTGAACTCTAGCGGGCGCCGAAACGATGCGCGCAGCGTGCCCGCCGTCATTTGAGACAGCTGCCCTAGATGACTGATGAAGCCGAGCGCCCGCTGTTGCAGGTGTTCCGTCGGCTTCGGTGGCGGCGGCGGCAGGAAGGACCGTCGGCTCTGCGGCTCGTCGTCAGCGACCGGCATTTAGGGCCTGCGCGAGTGGAAGCCGGCCACGAAGCGATCGAACTCCGCTCGTGACCGGGCGTCTGTGCCCTCTGGGCTGATGTGCACGAAGTCGTAGACGCAATTATTCTTCTTCATCACGTAGACGATGAAGTGCTTGGGTACTCCGTCGAGCTTCGCGGTAATTTCCGTGCGCAAAACAGCGCGCCCGTCGAGCATGCTCTCCTCTTGGCTGAGCACCTCACGCTCGGTGAAGGTCAAGAAGAGGTGGTGAGTGAGCGCAGTGAGTGGGACGTCGTCCCCGTCTTCTCCGCAGCGGCCGCTCACGGCGATCGTGGCCTGAGCCGCTTCATCGCGAAAGCTGACCAGCGCATGACTCGCGTCGATGGTCTCCCAGCTGCTTGGCACACCGCGAACTTCGAAGCTGAGTTCGTCGCTCTCATATACGCGGCCGTTGAAACTCGGGCCGCCGCAAGCGCTCACAAGCACTGGCAGTGCAAAAGCCAGCAGCCATGCGCACTTGGGTCGCCCGTGGCGGCTGGTCTTGGGTTCCATGGCTGCCCAGCGCATCGTCCGGGGTTTATCATCACCCAGCCCCGACGCGTTTGCTTCGGCGCTTGCCGGGTGGGTTTTTTCGAGCTGGGCGAAACGCTGATTCGAACCTGGCTGGAAGCCCGGAACGTTTCTCACTGGGAACCGAACACCCGCGCTCGCCAAGCACGCCGAGCGGACCTAGATTGACGAGGCCCCATGTTGCCGATCCGCGACATCAACCCCACGCGCAGCACGCCATATCTGACGTACGCGCTCATCGCCTTGAATATTCTGGTGTTTTTCGGTGAGAGCGGGTTGGCGATGCTGGGTGTTCAGGGGCTCGGCTTCACGTTTGGTGTGGTCCCGGCGCGCTTCGTCGCTGACCCGCTGCTGGAGGCTCCCACGATCCTGAGTTCCATGTTCATCCACGCGAGCTTCGGGCACCTCGCGGGCAACATGCTGTTCCTCTACATCTTTGGGGACAACATCGAGGACGCCCTAGGCAAGCTTCGCTTTGGCGTCTTCTACCTGCTGAGCGGTGTGGCAGGTGCGCTGGCGCAGGTGCTGATCGACCCCACAAGTCAGATTCCGATGGTTGGGGCTTCCGGGGCGATCGCTGGCGTGCTGGGCGCCTACCTGGTGCTGTTCCCCCGCGCGAAAGTGCTGATTCTCAACACCATCCCCCCGCTCTGGTTCATCCTCGGTTTCACCTTCTTCGCACCCGCGTGGCTGGTGCTCGGGTTCTGGTTCCTGGTGCAAAACGTGATGCCCGCGCTCGGAGAGCTGGCCGGGTTCGGCGGTTCTCAGGTGGCGTTCTTTGCTCACTTGGGCGGCTTCATCCTTGGGCTTCTGCTGATCCGTCCCTTGAGCTGGGGACGCTCAGTTGCCCGAGTGGAGCGCTGGGATGGCTGGCGAAGACCAGCGCCTCAACAGCCCGCTGCATTCCCTGCCCCACAACAAGCGAGGCCGCAGGTGCGCGTGGTTGACGTAGCGCCCGGGCGCTTCGACGGACGCTGGGGCGAGTAGCGAACTCAGACGCCGATGAACAGGCGGTGAGCGAAGTTACGCTCGAGCTTGGCGCGCAGCACCTTGTCTGCGGCGGTCTCGATGTCGTACTCGATGCGCTTGAACTCGAAGCGCTTCTTTTCCGTGTCGAAAACCGTGAAGCTCGCGCGATTGTCGTAGTCGCGCGGCTGCCCCACCGAGCCGACGCTGACGATGTACTTGCGATCGGGCGACAGCTCAAAGTCCACCGGAGGCAGTTCCTCGACGCTGGACTGAGTCAGTGCGAACACCTTGCAGAGGTGCGAGTGGCCGATCAGCGTGATGTGCCCCAGCTCATCGAAGATGGGCAGGCACTCGCGGGCCTGCTCGGGCGCGAAGATGTACTCGAACTCCTCGAGCCGAACCGGGGAGCCATGGCAGAGGTGCACGCCGATGTCGTCGAGCTTCACGGAGTATGGGAGCTGACGCAGCCACTCCATGTTCTGCTCTGAGAGCATCGAGGCGTGGGTGTCCAGGGCCTGCCGCGCGGCCTCGTAGTAGTACGAGTAGTCCATGCGGCCAGCCACGGCAGCGTCGTGGTTGCCCAGGATGGTTGCCTTAGCGGTCTCACGCACCATGTTGGAGCACTCGTTGGGGGAGCCTCCATAGCCAACCGTGTCGCCAAGGCAGTAATACTCGTCGATGTTTTCATGACGGTATGCCTCGAAGACCGCGCTGAGCGCTTCGTAGTTGGCGTGCGTGTCGCTGAAGATGCCGATGCGCATCGTGGGTGAAGGCTCAGGGTAGCATGAGGGGCCGAGGTTACGTGTCGGAACTTTCTATCGAATGGACCCAGCGTGGGCGCAAGCCTGTTTTTCGCGGTTTGCGCGTTCGCTTCGGAGACTCTTCGGACCGCCTTCGAAAAGCCGCAAGGCTCGCAGGGCTGTCGTCCACTGGCTAGCCACTGGCTGCAGCATCCCGGCAGTCCCGGGCGCAGTCGTTCCGGGCGCAGTCGTTCCGGGCGCAGTCGCTCCAGGCGCAGTCGTTCCCCCGACAGGCGGTGTTGCTGCGATGGCCGCACGCTGGCAGGAATAGCGCCGTGACCCAAGACGACGCGAACTTCCCCCCCGAGGACGAGGATAGTCAGGAGCTCTCGATAGGCGCGCCTGAGCGCATCATCGAGCTGTCCCTGGCCGCCGCACGTTTCGTTCACGGCGCCGTCGGGATCGAAATCGATCAAACCTCGGATACGCTTTCCTTGGTCGATCACTATCTCGTCGAAGCTCGAAACACTCTGGAGGAGCGTCCGGAGCTGGTGCCGCTGATCACGAGAAGTGTAGGCGCGTACTTCGGCGAGGTGATCCGACCGCTTCTGAACGGGTTCTGGATCGTTCCCACGGACGACGTGCACGGGTGGCTGGTGTGCTCCCACGATGTGTTCTTGTCGTTGAACCCGGTGGGCGCAGCGTATGACGCACTGTACGGGCACCGTGACCACGATGGGCCGAGCTCAGAGCTGCGCCTGGATCGCGAGGACGCTGCGCTCGTCGACCAGCGACTGTCGTTGCTGCCGGAGGTGCGGGAAGAGGACTTCCACTTGCTGACGACTCGCTTCGACGTCGTGGAGATTGCCGTCGCGGCTCTGCGCGACGCCGCGTCTCGCGATGGCCATCAGGAAGTCCGCTTTGAGCTGGATGACTACCTGACCAAGGGCTAGAGCTGGCTTCCCTGCGGCAATGCGGCTGGCAGGGTCAGGGAGTGGTGCCCGCGTCGGGGTTCACTTCCTCCGAGCCAAGCAACACTCTCGCGGGTAGCGCGACCTTGGTGGAAGGCGTGACGTTGGCGCCGAGGAAGTCGCGCCAGCCCAGCATGTAGTAGCTCTTCGCGGGGCCGATGATGTAGGTCTGGCTGAGCGGCTCGACCCAGGCGACGGGCACGCCGTCGAGGGTCACGTAGCGCAGCCCGTCGCTGTGGTTCACGGCGCGCAGGCCTTCCCCGGGAGCATCGGGTCCAGGCGCGATGCCTTCGGCATCGGAGCGACGCATGGAGCTCAAGTCCCTCTGGTTCAGCAGGATGCCCGTGGTCTGGGGCGGCAGCTCACCTGGCTTGACCAACGCGCCCGCAGGGGGCACTCGCATCTCGCTGACAGGGAGATCCGCGCGGCGGGTGAGGCTCTTGACGCTCAAGCTGATGCCCCCGCTCGGCTTCCACGAGAAATGCGCGGCGACTGGCACCAGCCCCGGTTCACAGACTTCCGAGTTCGGGTCGGCCGCCACTAGTTCCACAAGGAAACGACAGAACAGCTTGCCGGTGGTCGCTTGAGGTACCTTGGCTTGTTCGAGAGTCACGCTCCCAAACGGGGTGCTCACGTTGGTCTTCGTGGTCTCGAAGCCGAGCTTGCTGCCCTTACCCTTCGCGGTCACCTTGCCAATCACGAGGGGCATCGCATCCGCGCGGCGTTCGGCGAACAGCGCGCGCATGCCTCCCGGGGGGACGCTGCGGTAAGCTCGTCGGTTCGGCCACACCACGACGTGGCCGAGGCGCTCCAGGCGACTGCGGATCTCCGTGGTGGGCGGCAGCGGGAACACCAGGCTGTCGAGGCTGATACGCATGCGCCCCGCGTTCGCCAAGTCGACGGTCATGCGTGGAGTGGTCTTGTCGCGCAGCGTCTCCATGGCCTCCGGGTTGGCGGCCATGCCCGCGGGCGCTTTCTCGGCGTTGTCCCAGTCCCACTCGACGCTGAGCGTGAGTCCGTTGGTATCGCGGAAGGCGACGTCGTCGCCCGAGAGGGCCTCGTCAGAGCGCAGCGGGGTTGGGGGGGGAGGTCCAGCGTCAGGGATGATCAGTCGCCCTGCTGAATCCGCGGGGATACCGACGACGCCACCGTCGAAGGGCTTCGGTGTGAGCTCGGGGCGCAGCTCCGGTTCGCCGCTCGCGAGGGGCGCCGGTTTGATGCTCGCGTTGGGGCTCGTGCCCTTCCCGGTTGGCTCGGGTTGGCTTTCATCGCATCCGGTGCAGCAGCCCAGCACGAGCCAGGCGAGGAGCACGGCGCGGCCGGAGCACGCTACGCTGGACGCTCGAGTGTTCATCCCAGGCGAAAATCTTTGATGACGCGCACCCCGGACGCCAGCGCCGGTGGATTCGGGGCGTGCTGGGTCAGGAGCAGATAGTGCGCTGCCTCGGGGAAAAACTCGTGAAAGACGTTGCAGTTGCCGGGCTCGTTGTCGAACGTGGCCACCACGCGGCCAATGCGCTCGAACGCTGGCGTCACCGCACGCTTGAAGTCGAGGTCAGGCGTCTCGAAATCCGGCTTCAGCACGAGCTCCGTGCCCGGCACCCCAACTGGAAAACCGCGGTCGCGTAGGCTGGCCAGGCTGCCGAGGGCCATGTTGGGCAGGTCGCGCCCCGTGAAGTACGCGAGGTTGCCGCCAGCCGCGTAGCAGGCGCACGCGAACTCGACGGCGCCTGAAAGCGGCACGTCGTGGACCAGCGTGTCGTCGCGGAAGAAGCGCTGCTTCCAGACCTCGAGTGCCTCGCCAACCAGCGCCTCATCGACGCCGCGCTCGCGCAGCGCGTCCGTGACCAGGTAGCCGAGCTCGGAGGGGTCCAGACTGTTGATCGCGGCGACCACTTCGGGGTGTTCTGCAGCCCAGTTGTCAGCGGCTTCCTTCAGGATCGCGACGGTGCGCGGCCGGTTGTCGAGCAACGTGCCGTCGAGATCGAAGACGATCACGGCGCGCTGCGGGCCGTTGCTCAGCGCCTTGCACTGGTCGATGATGGTCTGGAGTTCCTTGCTCTGATCCGTGAGCGCGAGGGCAGTGAACATCTAGGCTCCTTCGGGGCGGCCGCGACCAATCAGCTGGGAAGCAGTGAGGCCGCGAGCGGCGCAGTACTCGGCGATGCCGAGGCGAATCTTATTTGCAGCCAGGGGATCTGAGAAGTTTGCGGTTCCGACCTGAACGGCGCTGGCTCCGGCAAGCATGAACTCCACGGCGTCCTCGGTGGTGAACACACCGCCGATACCGATGACCGGGATCTTCAGCGCGCCGACCAGATCCCACACGATGCGTAGCGCGATGGGGCGCAGCGCCGGGCCACTCAGGCCGCCGGTGCGGTTTGCCAGGCGAACGCGCCCAGTGTTGGTGTCGATGGACATGCCACGAATCGTATTGATCGCGGTCACGGCGTCCGCGCCTGCGTCCTCACACGCTTTGCCAACGCCCACGATGTCGCCCGCTTCAGGGCTCATTTTGACCCACAGCGGGAGCTTCGTGGCGGCCTTGCAAGCAGCGGTGACTTGCGCTGCAAGTTTCGGGTCGCGGCCGAACTCGATGCCGCCTTTGCTGACGTTGGGGCAGCTGACGTTCAGCTCGATCGCAGCTACGCCGGTCTCCGACTCCAAGCGCTCGGTGATCGCCACGAAGTCTTCCACGGAGCTAGCAAAGATGTTCGCCACGACCGTTACGCCGCGCTCGCGCAGGACCGGCAATTTTTCCTTGCAGAAAAACTCAACGCCGACGTTGGCGAGCCCAATGGCGTTCAGCATGCCCGCAGGTGTCTCGCAGATGCGCTCCGGCGGGTTGCCGTAGCGTGGCTCCCGGCTGAGACCCTTGGTGCAGATGCCGCCTAGCAGCGCGACGTCGTAGAAGTCGTCGTACTCGAGCCCGTAGCCGAATGTGCCGGACGCAGTGAGCACCGGGTTCTGCAGGGTGAGCCCGCCGATTTGGATGCTTTGGTCGCTCATCGCTCACCTCGCTCGGTGCGACGAGGAGCATGACTGCCCTCACCCCAATCAATACTCCTGGCGTCGATACACGGACCATCGGTGCACGCGTAGAGGTAACCACCGCCGGCGCGTTTCACGGGGCAACCGAGGCACACACCGTAACCGCAGGCCATGGGCGTCTCCAGGGAGGCGATGCAGCGAATACCTCTGGCTGCGCACAGCTCTGCGACGGCCGCCATCATGCGGTCGGGTCCACAGGTGAACACTTCGACGTCGTCACTCAGCAGCTCTGGCAGCGCCAGCGTGACGCGACCGGCGGCGCCGCGAGAGCCGTCTTCGGTGGTGATGTAGAGCTCGCAAACATCGGCGAGCTCCTCATTCAGCGGCAAATCGCGGTGAGAGCGCCCGCCATAGATCGCGATGGGCTTCGTGCCCTCGGCGTGCAGCGCACGCGCGAAGTAGATGAGCGGTGCGACGCCGACGCCACCGGCGACCAGCAGCGGTCGTTTCCCCGGGGTTACGCTGGGCCAGGTGTTGCCCAGTGGTCCCAGGATCTCGAACGGTTCGCCGGGGACGGCGCGGGCCATGCGGATGGTCCCTTCGCCGAAGACCTTGATCAGGATCGACGGGCGGTTTCCGCCAGTCAGAAAGCTCATCGGCCGCGGTAGCAGCGGGGCATCGCCCCATTCGGCGCCGCGGACCATCGCGAACTGGCCGGGCAACGCGTCCATGCCTTCCGGCAGGTCGAAGGTCAGCACGTGGTAGGCGTTCCCCATGCTGTCGCGCCGCAACAGCGGCGCGGTGACTTGGCGCCGCGGGGTGCGGCTCAGGGTGAGGCTCGAGGGGTCGGGCATTGTGGAGGTCAGGCGCTGAGGTTGATCTCGTCGCGGCCTGGTTGGACTTCGCCGGACTCGGGGTCGAGGGTGACCATCATTTCGACGGCGTCTTCTCCCGAGTCGGCGTAGTAGCCGCGCCGCACTCCGATGGCACAAAAGCCGTTCGAGCGATAGAGCCGGATCGCCGCCGTGTTGGATCGACGCACCTCTAGCACGATCAGCCGCGCCCGCATCTGGGCGGCGAAATCGAGCAAGGTGACCATCAGCGCTTGACCGACGCCCTGGCGTCGTAGGTGCCCGCGCGTCGCGATGTTGATCAGGTGCACCTCATCCGCGACCGCCCACGCCAGCAGAAAGCCA
The DNA here is from genome assembly GCA_041389805.1 of Polyangiaceae bacterium. GTDB lineage: Bacteria > Myxococcota_A > Polyangia > Polyangiales > Polyangiaceae > JAHBVY01. The sequence goes on from JAWKRD010000001.1 coordinate 439,686, forward strand.
GCGACGTCGTCTTTGCTCCCGCGCGCGATCCACACATGAGCCACGTCGCGGGTCAGTTCCTCGGCCTCGACTGGCGTGTCCGCCTCCGCGGCGATCTCGAGCACGGCGGCGTGGTCCGCGGGAGTCAGGCGACAGATCTGCATTGTCGCTCAGGGTCCCCGCGCTCGCTCCGGACTGCAACCGGGTTCTAGTCGCGAAGCCCCATTCAGCGTTGGGCATTGCTGGGAGGAATGCTCGATGCGGAGCCGCTCGCGACGACCTGAGCACGCAGCGCGACCACGGGACCGTGCAGGACCAGGGCAAGCTGGCCACCGCGGCGCAGCACCGCGCCGGAGTAGGGGCCGCGGCGAGCGATGCGCGGCGGCACTGGGTGGATGTTCACAGTCTCCACCGGCAGTACGCGGCTAACCGCCAGGTAGACCGGCGTCAGGCCCGCAATGTCGAGCTCGATGGCGGTCGAGAGAGGCCTTTTGCTGGGGGGGAGGCCAAGACAACGAGCCAACGATACCGCGCCGATACGCTCCGAGTTCCGCACCACACGGCGCGCGTACATCACGGGCAGCGCGAAGCAATGCTCGTCGTGGGTCAACCAAAGCGTGTCGATCATACCGCTCTCCGCGGGTAGCTCGATCAACGCGCGCGCGCCTTGCGGTTCACGGCTCGTGAGGTGCAGTGTACCGCCGAGCTTGGCGAGCACCGCCTCGGCCATGGGTAAGCCTACGCCTCTACCAGCGAACGCATCAGCATGTTGCCGTGTGGATACGAATGGCGTCAGCGCGGCGCTGGCGGCGTCGATGCCCTCCGCTCCGGGCACCAGCGCCTGGAGCCCCTGCGCGTCCAAGCCGCGCCCGTCGTCTTCCACGCTGAGCCGTAGCCAGCCACCGACGCGGCTCGCTGAGAGCCACAGCTGACCTCGGCCGTTGTCGGGGAAGGCGTGGGTGACCGCGTTTCGGACCAGCTGCAACGTCGGGTCGAGCAGCCGCTCTGCGAGGCGGCGGTCGATGGGCAGGTCACCGCCTTTCAGCTGCACTCGCACTTGCTTGCCTTGTTGTTCTGCTAGCTCGAGCGCCGCGGACTCCAGTCTGCCAAGCAGCCAGCGCAGGCTGGTGCGCCTGAGCTGGGTCAAGTCACCTCGCGTGCTCGTTGTTTCTGTGCGGATACGCTCACTGCTGAGGCGCATAGCCTGCACGCCGCGGGCCGCCCAGCCAGAAGACGTGCCAAGCCCGCGAGCGACTTGCTCAACCAAGCGCAGCGCTGCTTCCGGAGCGCCCCAAGGCCGGGGCGGCCCGATCATACGCAGCGCCTCATTCAAGACTTCGCGCTGCTGACTCGCTCGTGCGCCGAACTGTGCCGCCAGGTCTGCCGCGCGGTTCAAGTCGTCGTGCACCTGCTCCAGGCGCTGTAGGCGATCGAGCAGCGCGTCCAGCGCTTGCTCCGGCACTTGCAGGCTGCCTTGCCCTGGCTCCGAGAGCGGCGGCGGCTGTCCCTTGCTGCTCGGCGGGCTACTGTCCGGCGACGTGCGCGCAAGCCTGGCCAGCGTAGCCAGGGCGCGCCGTGGATCATCCAGCAACGCCGCGAGCACCGCGCGGTGCCGCGCCGCCTCGATCAGCAGCTGCTTTTCCCGCTCGGCGCTGCCCCGCGTGCTCAGGATGTGCTCTTCCAGCCCGTGACAGTACCAGGTGGTGACGTTGTCGCCTTCGGCGCTCGCGGCGCTCTTCAGGCCGTGCACCACGCGGTACACTTCGTCGAGGGCTCGAGGCTCGAGGCGCGGCGCGGCGAGCAAGGCATCGAGCGCGGAGATGCGCTCCCGCATTGCCTCGAGGTACTCCAACCGTGGTGGCTTCAAGAGTGGCTGGAGCCCGAATGGTGGCGTGGGCCACACCGTGGCAAACGCTGACTGACCAGCGCTCAGCCGCACAGCGGCTTGACTCAGCACCTCGCGCACCGTCTGAGTCGCGGCGTCTTCTCCCGTTCGGAGCCTGCCACCCAGCTGATTGAGCACCAGCGCCAGCTCCGACTCACCCGCCATCGCCGCGGAGCCCCGGAGCGCGTGGAGCACACTGCGCGCCTGCGCTGGGTCATCACTCGCGTGCGGCAGCCGGCGACCGATCTCCGTCGCCAAGAGCTTTCTGAGTTCGATGACCTCGCCGTCGCTCACATTAGTTTCCGTGCGGTACGTACTAGGAGTCGCTCCGGCTCAGGCCACGCAGCACATTCTTCAGCTCGCTGATCGCGGGCAACAGCGGCTCGAGAGCGCCTGCGGCGGAGCTCTTGCTGGTGAGCTGCGTCAAGGAGGAGAGCAGGCCTTCGGCGTGGCGTGCGGCCTCTGCGATGTGTTTCGCGAGCTCTGGGTCGGTGCCGGTTACCTTCTGCACGCTTCGCCCCAGCTCCTGGACGTCGTCGTTCATCTTGCGTCCCGCCGCCTGAGCGCTCAACAGCTCGTTGGCGATGTCTTGAGCGTGTGCCTGCGCTTGCTCGAGATCCGACAGCGCGTCTTCCCGCTCGGAGTTGAGCTGGCCGATCTGCGCACCGTAGCTCTCCGTTGCTTCGAGGCCCCGCTCCACCAACGCGCGCACCTCTTCGGCGACGAGGAGCAATGGAGTGCCTGCAGGCTCTCCGAGCCGCGCGCCTTCCAGACCGGCGTTGAAGGCGATCAGTTTGATGCGCTCGAGCGCGTCTCTGATGGGAGCGGCACTCGCCTTCAACTCTCGCAAGCGCTCGTGTGTGCGGTGCAAGTGCTGTCGTACGCCGTCCAGCGCGCTGCGCTGCTGGGTCGCCTTGGCGCCGACCCCGCCGAGCAGGCTCAGGGTGCGGCTGCTGCTCTGCACCAGCGCGTCGTGCTGCTCGAACAGCTGCGCGTCGTCGATGGCGCTGCTCTTCTTCGACTCACGCCGACGGCTGGCTGTCGCGACCCAGCTCACCAAACCGTCCACCAGCGCTGCGCCTCTTTGGGCTTTGAACATCGACTATTCTCCCCGGGGGATCCTGGGTGCTCCTGCGCCCATGCTCGCTACAGCCTACTCCATCGCGTCCAGCAGTTCTGCGAGGTCGAGCGCCTCCACGGATTCACCCTGGAACTCGACGTGAGCAGCGTCGAGCCGGTGGAACGCGCCGCTCGCTAGCACCTTCACGCCGCCGACCGCGATCGTCTCCGTGGGGCCGTCTGCGGGGGCCGGCTCCACGCCAGAGGTCAAATTCTCCCAAAGCTCACAAACGATGAGCTCCGTAGAAGCACCTCCCAGCATGACCACCGGGATGACTTGGCCCCCAATCAGCGCCATGCCCAGGCGCGAGTTGGGCAGCGCTGAAACGTTGGCGTCGCGCACCACCCGCTGAGCGATCCGTGCGGATAAAAACGCGGACTGCTTGGTGCGCGTGTCCTCGAGCACCAACCCGTACGCTTTACCGCGAGTGTCGTCAGCATCGGCTCGTTCCATTTGTCCCTCACGCCGTGGGAGTTCACTTTGCAGCGTGTTCGTTCACACCCTGCCTGGAGAGCCGGGTTTGGCTAACCCTCGATGCGCACCAAGCGCGAGTTTACGAACTGGTACAGGATCTTGCACACGTCGAAGGAGCTCGCGTGCACCTCTGCTACGATCTCGCGCACCGTGCGCTCGCCGTCGATGGCTTCGAGCACGGTGGCTTCGAGCTTGGTCAGCTTGCCCTGCTTGCCCATGCGCTCGATCGCCATCGGGTCCTGGTACAGCACGTTCTCGAAGTCGAAGCTGCCCTCGATGAGGCGCCACTCGTCCACGCGGCGGAAGCCTTCCATCACGATGGCGCCGGTGGGCAGGCCCAGCTCCGCGGCTTTCGCTGCTTCGGATAGGTCGTCGAGCTTGAAGCTGAAGCGCCCCGAGTTCCAGCGCACCACCTCGTAGATGAGCTCGCTGGCTTGGCGGATCAGGCCCTTCTTTAGCTGCTCTTCGTTGATCAGTCCGCGCTCGATCATCGCTTGGCCGATCAGCGTACGTACGAGCGATCCGGACTGGGAGCCCGAAGGGGGGTTCTGCTCGAGGTACTCGCTCAGCTGAGCCTCGTTGATGGCGCCGTCCTGTACGAGGTAGCGCCCCACGCGGAACTCACCGTGGAGCCCGGCTGACGTCGCCAGGCTCAGGTTACCCTCCTTGATGTACAGCAAGATGCTCGCGCCCTTGCGCGTGCGCACCGTGAGACTGCCGGTCTGGCGCTGCAGCGACAGCAACTGCAGAATTTCCGCAATGGAAATGACTGAGACGTTCCCGGTGAGCGCGTCCGAGTTCTGAGTCGTGTCGAGCAGGCTGCCCAGGGTCTGCCCGAGCTGGATCACGGTGTCCGGAGTCAGCATGCGCTGAAAGGCCATCTGGTAGCTGCGGTCGTCACCGCCGGGGGCCAGCAGCTCGGGGCGCAGGATGTCCGCCAGAGCATCCGCGAAATCCATTGCCACGCGGACACGATTCACGCCACCGGATTGGGTCCACGAGAGCGAGCTGGGACGGATGCTGTCGACGACGTCATCCTCCTCGAGCATCGTCTCGGCGTCAGGCACGGGACGCGCGCGTCCCTCCTTGTGCTTGTGGATGGCGCCCTCGACCACGGCGATCAAACCGCGCGCATCAAAGGGCTTCGTGATCGCGTCGATCGCGCCTGTTTGCTGCACGAACTGCCCGCGGATCTTGTCGCCCTTGGCGCTCATCAACACCACGGGCAGGTTCTTGATCTGCTGCTTCGCGCGCAGCTCGCGGCAGAACTGATAGCCGTTCATGCGCGGCATCACGAAGTCGAGCAGGATCAAGTCGAACTCGGGATCGCGCTCCAGCTCTTCGAGGGCGAACTGACCATCCTTGGCCTCCACCGGCTTGAACGCATTGCGCTCGAGGATTGAGCTGACGACCTTGCGAATCGTCGAACTGTCATCCACCACCAAGATACGGCCGCCCATGAGGCGCCCGAGCGTAGACGAAAAGTCACGGCTTTGAAGCCCGCATTGGGCACAACGTTTGGAAAGCGTGTGGGCGCTCGGACTTCGCTGCGAAACAAACAACGCAATGCGCCACCGTTTGCGTTTCAGCTCACCACCGCGTGGTGGAGACGGGAGCGGCGTAGCCGGAAAGCTTTCAGCAGGCTACGTCCGAGGCATAGGATGCGCCCCCATGGCGGGCTCAAAGCTTCATCCGGCTGCGTTGTGGCTGCCCCTCGTCGTTGGCCTGGTGCTCGCTCTGGGTTGGGTCGCGCTGCGCAAACCCTCACCCCCAAACCCGGAAGCTGCGGGGGCTGGAACTGCCACTCCAGTGGTGAGCGGTTCGCAAGAACAGGAACCATCGACTGCCATTGGGACCCAGGGCTGGGACCTCGCGCCGCCGTCGAACCCACTCCCACCACCACCCGAAGACACGAGCCGCGCCGAGGAACAGACGCCGGAACCCCACGTCGCGGACCCAACTGCCCAAGCCGCGCTGGGCCGGGCTCAGACGGCCTTGAAGCAGAAGCAGTTTGGCGTGGCGCGGCGGGAGGCGTTGGCGTGCCTGAAGCTCGACCCGCGTGATCGCGCCTGTCAGCGTGCGCGTGTCCACAGCTACACCCAGCAGTACCCGATGGGCGAAACCAAGAACATCCTGGGCTGGTGCCTCTCGGCGTTCAGCTCGGACCTCGACTGCCTGCGCGCGCTACGGGAGTTTCACGCGGCCAAGGGCCAGCGCGTGGAGGCATCAGGAATTTCCGCAGAGATTCGCGAGCGCTTTCCGGGTGAAGCCCTGGAGATGGAACCCCTGCCAAGCTCGGAGCCTGACCCGCCAGCCCCTCCGGTCGAGTAGTCAGCCCGCGTCGTCGAATGGCTTCTCTGCCGGAGGCGGATCTGCGATCTCACGGACCTCGACTTCGCCGCCTTGACCAACGCTTGGGCACTCACCCGCCATGCGCGCAGCCTCACCGATGTTTGCGGCGCGCAAGATCAACACGCCGATGACCAGCTCGCGGCTGTCCGCGAAGGGGCCATCAATCACCAGGCGGTCCGCGCTCTTGCGCACGCGGCAGCGGTTGTCGTGGATCAGGGACTCGTACATCACGAGGCGCCCGTCTGCTTCCAGCTTCTGACACCACTCGACGAGGCGCGGACTCAGCCGCTCCCTGGCTGCTGCCTGGCCGAGCCTCAGGTCTCCCTGACGCAGCAGTAGCAAGTAGCTCTTCATCGCGCCGACAGAGCATCTGCAGTGTGAGGCTGAGGCGCAAGCGCTATAAGGAAGGCGATGAAAGGCTGGGTCGACGAGAGCGCGCTGGAACGCCACGCGGAGATGTTCACATCGCGCCTTCGCAAGCGTTTTCGACATCTCGCCCCGCGCTTCAAGCGACGCGGAATCGAGGCCTTTCGCGTGTACGACTGGGATATCCCGGAGATCCGCGCGACGCTGGACTGGTACGCCGGTCACCTGGTGATTGCGGAATACGTGCGGGAGCAGACGGCCGGCATCCCCTGGCTCGAACGCATGGCGGAGGCGGCGGGTCAGGCGCTGCTCGAGCAAGTGCCCGAGGCGGAACGCGATGCACGGCTGCACCTCAAGCGCCGCACCACCGGCAAGCGCGGTCACCGTTACGGGCGCCTCAGCCGCGAGGGCTGTGAGCTCGAAGTGCGCGAAGGGGACCTGAAGTTCTGGGTGGACCTCGAGAGCTTCGTCGACACGGGTCTGTTCCTCGATCATCGGGAGACCCGCGCCTTCGTCGGCAAGCAGCTGCAAGAGCGCGCTCAGCCTGGGCGTGCGTCACGCTTTCTCAACCTCTACGCGTACACGGGCAGCTTCAGTGTGTACGCGGCGCACGCGGGTGCCGAGACCACGACCGTCGATCTCTCCGGTCGCTACCTCGACTGGGCTCGCAAGAACTTCGAGCTGAACGCCTTGGACACCGCCAGGCATCGTTTCCTCGAGGAAGATACCGCGAAGTTCATTTCGGGGGTGAGGGAGCGCCGCCAGCAGTGGGACTACATCGTGGTCGATCCACCTAGCTTCTCCTCCGTCGGTAACGTGAATCACACCGATTTCGATGTGCAGCGCGATCACCCCAAGCTGCTCGGCGCCGTCGCCGCGCTGCTCGCGCCGGGTGGCAGCATCCTCTTTTCCACGAACCATCAACGCTTCGAGCCCGCCTTCGAGTCGCTGTCAGGGCGCCTGGAGATCCGTGAAGTCACGAGCCAGCTGCAGGCAGAAGACTTCTCCCGCCGCGCGCCCCACCGCTGCTTTGTGATGCAAGACGTGGGCTGAAGCCGCACGTCGCGATCGGTGAACGCGGCCTTTTGGCGGACGCGACCTACGGCTTCGCAGGTCCGACAAAAGTTGAAAGCTCTACTAACGACTGACGATCGTTTGTAACAATTACATGCTCGTCCGGTTTCGGACGTCCATGTGTGCAGCAATGGGTCTCCTGCTCTTCCCACCAGCCTTGAGGGGGCGACGACTCGCGCGGCGGCACGCCCTCGGCGGAGTCGGTGTGGCGGCACTTTGTCTGCTGTTGCCTGGAATTTCCGCTGCGGAAGATGTCAGCGTGCCCGTAGGCTTGCAGGTGAAGTTGCTGGCCAAGGTGGCTGCGTACGATCGAAACATGGAGGAGCGCGCTGGAAGCAAGGTCCGAGTCTTGGTGCTTCAGGCCAAGGATGACGCGAACTCCGAGCGCATCGCACAGCGCATCGTTTCCGCACTGGAAAGGCAGCCGAAGATCGCTGGGCTGGAGCACTCTCGTAGTCGCCGCGACTACGCTGGCGCGAAGCAGCTGATCAAGGCGGTCAGCGACGAGTCGTTCGACATCGTGTATGTCACTCCGGGTCTGGAGGAGGAGATCGCGGAGATTCGCGAGGCGCTCAGCGGGCTCGACGTGTTGAGCGTCAGCGCCGTGGCGAACCATGTCCCCGATGGCATCGTGCTCGGCTTCGATCTGTCTGGCGGAAAGCCGAAGCTCCAGGTCAACCTCACCCAGGCCAAAGAACAGAACGTGGCTTTCAACTCGTCACTCCTCAAGCTCGCGAAGGTGTACCGATGAGAGCCGCTAGCTTTGGCTGCGTGCTGGCGATGCTCACTGCGTTTGCCTGGCCTGCCGCCGCGCAGGAGGACCTCGACACCCTGCTCGACCAGACCGTGGTCACCGCCGCGAGCAAGTCCGCTGAGGTATCTGCCACGGCGCCGGGGACCTCGACGGTCATCACCGGCCAGGACCTGAAGCGCTTCGGTTTGCATACCCTCGCGGAAGCGGTCGACTTCCTGTCTCTTGGCGCCGCCACGTCGGGCAGAGACGTGACCGGTGACAAGGGCGGCCTCGGCGCGCGTGGCGTGCAGCTGGCGGGCGACGAAGGCAACCACTTCCTGCTCTTGGTCAACGGCCACAGCGTGAACGAACCGCTCGCCGGCTCGGCCCGCTTCGATCGCGCTGCCGGCATCCCGCTGGAGATGGTTGACCGCATCGAGGTGGTACTCGGTCCAGGCTCGGTGCTCTACGGGTCCAACGCCATGCTCGGCGTGATCAACGTGGTCACGAAGAGCGCAAAGGACTTCGCTGGCACTCGGCTCGTGCTCGAGTCGGAGCTCTTGACCAGCGTGCGCGGAATGGCCGGAGCAGGCTACCGCTTCGACCTCCTGGGGAAGCCCGCCGAGCTGACGTTAGGCCTCGAGTACTATCGGCGGTTTGGTCCAAAGTTCGACCTGGACGACCAAGACCTGGGGATCGATCCGCTCTCTTTCCAGCCAACGCGAACCACAGCGGACGGTCCGGCGACTGGGATTTGGGGTGGTCGCATCTCCGACGACTCGTTTGCAGAGGCGCCGTCAGCTCTCCTGAACTTTCGCCAGGGCGATTTGAGGGTCAGCGCTCAGGCGAGCCTGTACCGCGCGGGGCTACCTTACGCTGCGGCGGATTTCGATGATCCGGACAACGAGCAGCTGTCCCGCCAGGCCTGGCTCGACGTCAGCTATCAGACGCTCGTCAGCCCCGCGGTCGAACTGACGCTGCGCGGCTACGGCGACACCCACGACACGACGTCTCAGCTGGACGTGTCGCGGGAAGGCTTGTGTTTCTACCTCGGAGCCGAGACTTGTCGGGTGACGACGGTGGGCGCGAGCCGCTGGGCGGGGGCCGAATTCCGCGCGGCACTGGACTGGTTCGAGGATGGCACCGCCGTCACGCTGGTTGGGTTCGATGGACAGTACCGCTACGCAGGGACCAAGCGCGACACCGAGGACGAAGCGACCGGTCGCCTGGTAACGAACAGCACCGGCGCGTTCAAGCGAAACGACTTCGTATTCGGCGCATACGCTCAGCAGAGCTTCAATCCGACTCGGTGGCTCGGCCTGAATGCTGGCGCACGTATCGACAAGGACCCGCGTTTCCCCGCGGTTGTCTCGCCGCGCGCCGCTGTTTCCTTCGTGCCGTGGGAGGGTGGAACTCTGAAGTTCACCTACGCCGAGGCCTATCGCGCCCCGAGCTACAGCGAGACGGAGCTCACCGTCGGTGAGCGCCTCGCGCCGGTGTCTCTCGACCCGGAGCGTGTGCGATCGTTTGAAGGATCCATCGAGCAGCGAGCGGGGATGCATCGCGTGCGCAGCGTCGTGTTCGTGACCCGCTGGAGGGAGCTGGTCGATGTTCGGCAGCTGAGCGACGCCGAGGCTCAGCGCGCGGTAGCCGATGGACGCCTGGCGTTCATCGCGCCTCAGACGGAGTACGAGGAGTTTCGCAACGTCGATGGCATCGACAACTACGGCGCCAGCCTGGGCTACGACGGCGGACTCTCGGACACCGGGTTGCTCTGGGGGATCAACCTCACGTCAGCGATTGCTGAGCCTGACTCCGGCGAAGAGCTGGCGCTCGCGCCCCACTACTTCGGAAATGCCCGCGTCGCCTACGACCTGCCGGACGATCTGCCCCAGGTGGCTCTTGGAGCGTTCTTCCTGTCCCAGCGCTTGGCGGATCGAGGTCTGACGGGAGGCTGGGCAGAGCGGCCCTACGCTCCACGTCAGCTCGAGCTGCGGGCCACCGTATCGGGCGACGTGCCGCCGGTCTCGGGCTTGAGCTACCGTGTTGGCGCAGACTACTCCGTGGCCAAAGAGACGCCGTTCGTGGTCGGTCCAATTCAAGCAGCTACGCCGGAGCAACGCACACCGGCGCTCGCGCAGACCGACCGCTTCAGGGCCTTCATCGGGCTGGAGTACAAACTATGAGCGTGTCCCGACAGTCGAGCTGGAGCTCGCGGATCCCACGGTTGTGCGGGATCGCCGCTGGGGTCATCGGACTGGGTGTGATGTCTCAAGCGGGGTGTGTCGATCTGGAGCCCACGACGGACATCCAGGAGGAGCTGCCCGAGGGTGATGCTGGCGGCCTATCCGACGAGTGCACCGCGTGCATTCAAGGGGAATCCGGCAACTCCCTGGACTGTCGCGATGAGTTTGAAGCCTGCGACGCCAACTCAGCCTGCAAGATCATCGCCCAGTGCTCGCTTGACCGAGGCTGCTTCAACGTGCCGGCGGCGCAGCAGATCAACTGTGGGATTCCGTGTGGATATGAAGCGGGGATCACGTCGCTCACGGATCCGTCCATTGCCCTGGTGTCCGAGTGGACCAACTGCATTGTTCCACCGTGCGCCGAGGTTTGTGGCTTCAACGGCGAAGTGCCGGGCGGCTGAGTCTATTCCGGGAGGATATGGCTCACGTCGAGGCGGCGCCGCTTGTGCGTCTCGAGCTGCTTCTCCATGCGCTCGACCAGCGGGTCCGTCGGGTCGATTTGCTTCAGGTCGTCTACCAGTGAGGCCACTGATTGCTTGTCGTTGAGCGCGGCGAGCGCCAAGACTTGCTCCTTGGCACGCACCTCGAGCATCGCCAGCGTCGCCTCGTCTCGCCCCTTCGGGTTCTTGGCGATCTCCAGCACCTCGCTGAACGCTTGACGGCCCTTCTCCAGGCTCGCGCCGCGATCCGAGCGGCCGAGCGCCGTCGGTGCAAAGGACAGCCACATGGGCTCTGGCACCAGATGATCGACGAGGCGCGTGTCCCAGCGGGGATCCAGCTCGACGTAGAGTGGGCGCACATCGGCCAGGCTCGACAGCGCAAACTCCCCAGGCGCTCCACTCACGGCGACGTCTCGCAGCAAGGGCGACAACGTTGGCTCTCGCGCCAGGAGCTCCCGCGCCACGGAGCCGCGGTCGAGCATCCCCGTTGGTACCACCAAGATGTCCGGTCGCTCACCGCGCACCACCCGCGCCGCCCAGAGCCGCCAAGCGACCGCTGGTGAGCGCACCAGGAGCACCGCACCGTAGGGCAAGCGACCCAGCGCGTGATCCGTCCACACCTCGGCGCCGAGCTGAGCGCGGCGATCGGCGATGTGAGTGGAGCGCTCGCTCGTCATCAGCACCAGGGCAAACGTGAAGAGCCCCATCAAGGTCGCTGCAGGACGCGCCAGGGGGATCTTCGCAGACGCCAGGAAGAGCACCGCAGCGTGCACACCCAGCGCCGTGAGCACCGCCACCGCGCCGATGGCCATCAAGCGCAAGGGCATCAGCGGGTCCGGCGCGAGCACGCTGCCGTCCACCGCAGGCAGGAGCGCGTCTGCGGCGACCAGCGTCAGCATCGGCGCCACCAACCAGCGCGTGCTCTGGCGCAGTATCCCCACGGCAGCGCCGAAGGCAGCGATCGCCAGACTCACCAGCCCCACATCGCTCAGCCATGCCGCCAGGGCACCCTGCTTGATGGCTTCGGAGTCGAGCCCAGCGACAGAGTGCCCCGCGAGGTCGAAGCCGAGCTGCACGCCGGCGCGGTTCGAGAGCGGTCGCACCAGCATCGGGACCACCCAGATCAGCGCGACCAACAGGAACCCAGCGCCGAGGCCAAACAGCGCGCGGCGCGGGGGGATCGCGCCAACAACGAGCGCCTGGACGACCAGCGCGACGGCCACAGCGGCCCCCGCCACGTGGCTCTCGGCAGAGGCCAGCGCGACTAACCCCCCAAACCCGAACCAGATGCGTAGGTCTGTCGTGCGGCGGCTGGGGCGCACCAACAGCGTCCCGAGGCCCAGTGCTGCCGCGACGGTCGCGCCGCCTCCGATGGTGCCCTCGAGCTGCCAGGTGACCGCAAGCGTGGTCATCAAGGAGGCCGCCAGCGCCAGCGCAGGTGTGAGGCGCGGCGTGAAGCCATGGGCGGCGAGCAAGCGCCGCGTGATGGCGTAGATCACCCGACCGCCGATCCCCAGGGCAACGGCGCTGACCAAGGCGACGCGCAGGTGGCGACCACCGATCGGCACCAAGCTCATCAGCTGCGCGAGCACACTGCTCAGCGCTCCTTCGAGCCCGATCGGCACCATACCGACCGCGCGCACCAGCGCCATGTCTCCCCGCCACTGGGCGCCAGCGCTGGCGCGCAGCAGCGCGAGGCCCAGGGGCAACGCGAGCGAGAGCCAAGCACAGACCGGCGTGAGCCACTCACCACCGGGGGGAGTCAGCGGCTCGACCCGCAGCTCGGACAGCTCGCCGTCCTCCGAGTCTTGATTCCGCGAGGATTCGTCTTCGCGAGCCTCGCGTGTGGACGCTGGGGGCTCACTCGGCCGCGCTCGGTTCTGGCGGCTCGTGGGCTGGGCGACGAAAGATCCCGGTTTCACTCCTCGCGGTTGCCACAAAGCCGCGGAATCGGGCTAATTTTCGGGGACACGCAGGCCGAGCTCCCGCGGGCGAGAGCATTGCTTACGCGAGTGAAATGAGCACCTATTTGCGCTTGGTGGCCTTGGTTTTGGCCGTGGTTGGCTGCTTCTTGGGGGGAGAGGCTGCCGGGGCGCCGACGTAGTCCGCCAAATGCTGCGCCGTGAGCGTCGAACGCCCCGCGACCAGGTCCGCTGGGCTGCCTTCGAAGACGACGCGCCCGCCTTCATGGCCCGCACCGGGTCCCAGATCGATGATCCAGTCTGCGTGAGCCATCAGCGCCTGATGGTGCTCGATCACGATCACCGACTTGCCCGAGTCGACGAGGCGATCGAGCAAGCCGAGCAGTTGCTGCACGTCGGCCAGGTGAAGACCGCTGGTCGGCTCATCCAGGATGTACACGCCGCCCTTCTCCGCCATGTGTGTCGCGAGCTTGAGGCGCTGGCGCTCACCACCGGAGAGCGTCGTCAGGGGCTGACCGAGGGTCACGTAGCCCAGCCCGACGTCACTCAGCCGCTCCAGGATGGCCTGTGCCGCTGGCACCTTCGATTTCCCGGAGGAAAAATGCAGCGTGGCTTCGCTCACCGGCATCGCCAGCACCTGGCTGATGTCCTTGCCGCCGAGCTTGTACTTCAAGACGTCCGCCTGGAAGCGCTTGCCTTCGCACTCTTCGCAGGTGGTCGCCACGCCAGCCATCAGCGCCAGGTCGGTGTAGACCACGCCAGCGCCGTTGCACACCGGGCAAGCGCCCTCGGAGTTGGCGCTGAACAGCGCCGGCTTGACCTTGTTCGCCTTGGCGAAGGCGCTGCGGATCGGATCCAGGAGCCCGCTGTAGGTCGCCGGGTTGCTGCGGCGGGAGCCCTTGATGGCGCTTTGGTCGATCGCAACGACGCCTTCCAGCTTCGCGACGGAGCCTTGCACCAGGGAGCTCTTGCCGGAGCCCGCGACGCCGGTCAGCACGACCAGCACGCCCAGCGGAATGTCGACGTTGACCTTCTTCAAGTTGTGGGTGCTGGCGCCGCGTACCTTGAGTGCGCCCGTCGGCTTGCGCACTTCAGGCTTCAGCTGAGCGCGATCGTCCAGGTGTTTGCCGGTGACGGTCTTGCTCGATCGCAGTGCCTCGACGCTGCCCTCGAAGGTCACGTTGCCGCCGTTGCTGCCAGCGCCAGGACCGAGGTCCACGATGTGATCGGCGATCGCGATCACCTCCGGCTTGTGCTCCACCACGAGCACCGTGTTGCCCTTGTCACGCAGCTGGAGCAGCAGCTGATTCATGCGCTGGATGTCGTGGGGATGTAGCCCAACCGTCGGCTCATCGAACACATAGGTCACGTCCGTCAGCGACGAGCCGAGGTGGCGAATCAACTTGGTGCGCTGGGCTTCACCGCCGGAGAGCGTGCCCGACGGGCGATCCAGCGAGAGGTAGCCGAGGCCAATTTCCACGAAGGAATCGAACAGGAGCCCGAGCGCTTCGAGCAGCGGCTTGGCGCTCGGCTCCTTCAAGGCGCGCACCCAGTCTCGCAGGTCGCTGACCTGCATCGCGCAGACGTCGGCGATGTTCTTGCCTGAGATCTTCGAGGAGCGAGCGCCTTCGCTGAGGCGGGTGCCGTTGCAGTCAGGACACGTGGTGAAGGTCACCGCGCGATCCACGAACGCGCGGATGTGGGACTGCATTGCCTCCTTGTCCTTGGCCAGCATCGACTTCTGAAGGCGCGGGATGATGCCCTCGTAGGTCATGTTGATGCCGGCGATCTTCATGCGCACCGGCTCGTGGTGCAGCAGATCGTGCAGCTCCTTCTTGGTGAACTTCTTGATCGGCTTCTTTGGATCGTAGAAGCCCGACTCGGCGTACAGGCGGTAGTTCCAGCCGCCGGTGGTGTAGGTCGGGATGTTCAGCGCGCCTTCCGCCAGGCTCTTGTCTTCGTCGTAGATCTGCTTGAGGTCGATGTCGGTGACGTGGCCCATGCCTTCGCAGCGTGGGCACATGCCGCCGGTGCGCTGGAATGTTTTCCGTACGGTTTTTTTGTTGGCCTTCTCCACCGTGAGCACACCGGTCGCCTTGACCGACGCCACGTTGAAGGAGAAGGCTTGAGGCGAGCCGATGTGAGGCTTGCCAAGGCGACTGAACAAGATGCGCAAGAGCGCGTTCGCGTCCGTCGCCGTGCCCACGGTGGAGCGCGCGTTGGCTCCCATGCGCTCTTGATCCACGAGGATCGCGGTGGTGAGCCCTTCCAGCACGTCCACGTCGGGGCGCGCCATCGTCGGCATGAAGCCCTGGACGAACGCGCTGTACGTCTCGTTGATCATGCGCTGGGACTCGGCGGCGATGGTGCCGAACACCAGGGAGCTCTTGCCGGAGCCCGAGACGCCGGTGAACACGCTGAGGCGCCGCTTGGGCAGCTCGACGCTCACGTCTTTGAGGTTGTTCACCCGCGCGCCGACCACACGAATCGTGTCGTGGCTGTCCGCGGCGTGAGTCGTCGAGGCTGCGTTCTTCTTGGCGCTCATTGCGGCTGTTATCTCACGCTTCGGACGCCTGTGGACGCCGCTTGAAGTACGGCAGCAGGAACAGGTAGATGCCGGTCAGGCTCAGCAACGCGAGGGGCAAGAGCGGCACGTACGACATCCAGACGATGGGCTCTTTCTGCGCCATCGCAACCGTCGTGGCGATCACGCTGAGCACGAAGAGCGCCGACACCCAGCGATGAAACTGACGCATCCAGCGGCTCACTTGCGCTCCTGGATGCGCAGATCGTTGCCTGCAGGGTCGCGGAACGCGCAGTCGCGCAAGCCGTACGGTTGATCCATCGGCTCTTGCACCACCTCGGCGCCAGCGGCTTGCAGCTTCTCGAACGTGGCGTTCACGTCGCTGGTCGCCAGCACGATCTTACCGAAGGTGCCTTTGGCCATCATTTCCGTGATGGTCGCCTGCTCTTGCTCGGTCACGCCGGGATTCGCTTGCGGCGGGTAGAGCACGATGTTGGTACCAGGCTGCCCCGGCGGGCCAATCGTGATCCAGCGCAGGCCGTTGTAGCCCACGTCGTTGCGCACCTCGAAGCCCATCACGTCGCGCCAGAACGCGAGGGAGGCTTCGGGATCGGTTTGGGGGAGGAAGCTCGAGTGGATGCTGATTTCCATGGTCGAGAAGTTAGTTCCGCCGCGCGGCGCGTGCTTCTCGATTCCTGACCAGTTTCGTCTCGGCGCTATTCAGCTGTTTTTTTGGGGGGAGATCGAACTGGGCGAGTCACCTGCTTGGCCACACAGGCGGGCATGCCTTCTGTCGACGGTTGCTGCTCTCGGTAGGCGCTGGGGGTCATGCCGACCAGCTCCGTGAAGCGCGTGCTGAAGGTGCCAAGGGACGAACATCCCACCTCGAAACAGACCTCGGTCACGCTCAGGTCGCCGCGCCGCAAGAGCGTCATCGCGCGCTCGATGCGGCGGGTCATCAAGTAGGCATACGGGGACTCGCCGTATGCCTTCTTGAACAAGCGGCTCAGATGCCCTGCAGACATGCCCACGCCACGCCCCAGGGACTCGACATCGAGGGGCTTTTGATACTCCCGATCCATGCGATCCCGCACCCGCCTGAGCTTGACCAGGTCCTTCAGGTAGTCGTCACGGGTGTTGGTCACTGAGCGGATCCTGCCAGATGGTTCGCGGTTGTCTAGTCGGTGCGCTCACCCCCTCGAACCCAAAGCGAGCAGCGAAGTCACGAATCCCCGAGGATATGCTACGGGCTACTTGAGCCAGCGCGCCTCGCACTCGTCGAGCCACGCGTCGTACCAGGCGCGGAAGGTGACTTCGCCTTCGTCGTCGACGACGGGTTCAGGTGGTAAGCTGTCATCGCTGCGCGTGTCCCACCACAGTTCGCCAGCGTACGGCCCGCTGACGACGAGCCAGTAGATCCCTTCTGCGGTATCGACCAGCGGCAAACAATCGTCCATCACGTCGCCGTCGACCTCCTCCTCGGGGTCCCAGTCTTGCTCCGCGGCGTCGGCGTCGAACTCGACGTGGAGGCGCTCGAGGTCGGTTCGACCGCGGCGTTCGTAGTCCTCCGAGCGACACAAGCCGCCTTCGGGACCAGCGCCGCCGTTGCCAATGTGCAGCAGGAAGTCGCGGTACTCCTCTGGCAGCCGCACACGGTAGGCGGCTTCGAAGGTGACGATGGTGCTCAGGCGAAGCGGTGGGTTGAGCGTCCAGTCGTCGGCCGGGAGGCGTCCCGTGGTGCGAATTCGCAGGCGCTCCAGTAAATCTCGCACCTCGGCGGCCGTACGCATGGCGCCAGTTTACAAGGCGCGATTGCCAGCCAAATCGGCAATTTGTTGCATTCTCAAGGCCCGCGCTTCGGGTTAGATCGCCGCCAGGCGCTTGCCCAATCCCTGGATTTAGCGCAAGGCGTCAGCTGCTCGGTGCCCGCGAGATAGTCTCGTTGGCTTCGGAGCCCAACTGCTCGGGTCAGCTCGGGAAATCTCGAGCTGGCGTGAGCGCTCGCAAGCAAGGAAACGACCTGTGGCCCGCTTCATCGACGAGCTCAAGAGAACACGACAACAACTCACTGCGCGCTGGACATCGGCTCAAAGGAGGTCGTGCTGTTGGCTGGGTGAATAATCGTCGAGATCACGGCTCCATCATCTTCGTCGACTTGCGAGATCGTGAAACCTCACCAGATCGTCTTCGACCCGACACGGCGCCCGAGGCTCACCAAGCAGGCTGCAGGCGCTGCGCGGTGAGTGGTGCGTCGGCATCAAGGGCAAGGTGCGCTCACGCGGCGCGTACAGATATGAGCAAGAAGACCGGCGAGGATAGTCAGCGCCACCAGCGAACCTCGCGACCGGTGAAATCGAGGTCGAGGTGATGGAGGCGACGGTCTTCAGCAAAGGCGAGACGCCGCCCTTCGAGCTGCTCGACAAGGTCGACACCAAGGAAGAGATCCGCCTCCAGTATCGCTTCCTGGATCTACGCCGTGCGCCGCTGCGGCGCGCTGCGCATGCGTCACAACCTGAACCAAGCGCGCGGAACTTTACCTGAGCGAGGCCGGCTGCCTCGAGCTCGAGACGCCGTTCCTGGTCAAGTACACCCCGGGCGGCGCGCGCAACTTTCCTGGTGCCGAGCCGTACTTCCGCAGGGAAATTCTACGCGCTGGCAGAGAGCCCCAGCTCTTCAAGCAGCTGTTCGTGGTTGCCGGCTACGAAAGAGCGCTTCCAGATCGTGCGCTGCTTCCGCGACGAGGACCTGCCTGCGCATCGATCGGCAGCCGGAGTTCACCAGATCGACATCGAACTGTCGTTCGTGAATCAGGACGACATCTTCAACCTGGTTGAAGGCCTGGTGTTCGCGATGTGGAACGCGAACGGCGTGGATCTGAAGCAGATCTACCCGAGCGGTCACTTCCCGCGCACATGGACTTCGAAATTCGATGCGGCTCTACGGCAACGACAAGCCGGACCTGCGCTTCCGGCATGCCTCACGTCGACCTCGCAAGGCTCATAAAACACGACGGCGGCGGCATCCCGTTCTTCAGCCCATCGCCGAGAAGTTCAAGAACGGTTACCGCATAAGGATCTGCCGGCGGAAGATCATCAAGGCCATGATTGTTCGGCCAGCGCCAACTTCAGCCGCGCCGACGGCGACGAAGCTGACGGGCGCGCGGCATGGGCGCCGGAGGCCCTCGCGCGTGCCAAGGTTGGAGCCGGGGGTGAGTGGACCCAGAGCCCGCTGGCGAAGAGCATCACCGATGAGATGCGAAACGCCATCAACGCGGCGTGCGACGCGAAGGAAGGCGACATCATCCTGTTCCAGTCGGGCAAGACCAGCCTGGTGCACACCGTGATGGCGAACCTCCGACTTGCCCTGGGAAAAGCTCGGCCTCATCCCGGAGACGGGTCACGGGGACAACTGGAACTTCCTGTGGGTCGTGAACCCGCCGCTCTTCGAGTACGACGAGGACAACAAGCGCTGGGCTGCGGCGCATCACGCCTTCACGCGCCCCTTCGACGATCACGTCGACTTGCTCGAGAAGGATCCGGGCCTCGTGCAGTGTTACCGCTACGACCTGGTGCTGAATGGCTTCGAGATCGGCGGCGGCTCGGTGCGTCTGCATGACCCCGAGGTGCAGGCTCGAGTGTTCCGCACCCTGGGCATCAGCGACGCTGAGGCTGAAGAGAAGTTCGGCTTCTTGCTCAAGGCGCTGCGCTATGGTGCGCCGCCTCACGGTGGCATCGCCCTCGGTATGGACCGCATCAGCATGTTGATGGCGGGCACCGACAGCATCCGCGACGTCATCGCCTACCCGAAGACGCAGAAGGGCACCGACCTGATGACGGATGCCCCAGGCAGCGTCTCTGCGGATCAGCTGGCCGAGCTGCGCGTGGCTTCCCTCGTCAGCGACGAAGGCTAAACGTCCAGATTTTCGAATGGAAAAGGCGCCCGAGCGGGCGCCTTTCTTGCTTTGTTGCTGGGTGATTGACCTTCGACAGAGGATTGCAAGTCGTGCAGACCGGAGGCGGCGCTGAGACGTCTGATACCCTGCTGATATGGGAGTCTCACGCGTTACCGCCTGTTCGCTCATCGCTGCTGGTCTCTTGCTCACTGGCTGTCCGAGCCAGCAGTCGACGAACAGCACGAACTCCAGCAACGTCTCCGCGAGCGCCTCGGCGCCCGCTGCACCCGCGCTAGCCGTCGCTCCGCTGCCGCCCGAAGCGGAGCGCAACACCGCGACCTTCTTGGCTCCTGTGAAGGCGACCGAGGTGAAGCCGTGTCTAGCGTTGCCTGACGGAACTGGATTGGCCCATGAGCTAGCGCGGGTGATGCGTGAGCTGGCGTGCACGCCGGAGCTCTTCTACAAGACGCCGAAAGAGGTCGAGGCCGCGTTGAAGCTACCAGAAGGGGTGACGTTTCGCTTCTCGGGTCCGCGTTTCGTGGAGCTCCGCTTCGAAAAGCGCTTCCCCGCCGCTGAGCTTGCCAAGGCGATGGGCGTGAAGGAGCCGGTGATCACCACCGCTGCCCGCGGAGCCTGGGCGACCCGCAGCTGGTACCTCGGCTCCAACCAGACCTCCGGCGAAATGGACATCTGGTCGCCAGGCAAGGCGCTCGTGGGCGTTGGTCATCACGGCGAGCTCGAGGACACCATCGGCACGGTGAAGAAGCTCGGCGAAGAACCCCTCACCGGTTACATCATCGTGTCGATGCCGGAGGCAGTAGTCGGTGTAAAGGACGACGAGGTCGCCTGGAAGATGCTGCAGCACGCGGTGACGAAGCTCGCGGGGAAGCGCAAGCTGCTCGAGCAGGAGCCCGAGGTGATCGCAAAGGAGCTGGGCATCGACGATCCAAGGTTTCGGGTGACGCGTGTTTCCGTGGGGACAGGTCCCAGCGCCATCAAGGGCATCGACATCTGGATGGCGCGCACCCAGATCGCCGCGGCGCCAGTGATCATGACGTTCGGCTTCAAGGGCAAGATCGAGCATGAGCGCGCCCACGACAGCGATACCATCGTGCTACACCAGGAGGGAACGCCTCCGGGTACGTCTGGAGACGAGCACCTCTGGCACGGCCTCAGCATTCGGCCGAGCTTCGATCCGCGCAAAGGCGTGAAGCTCGGCGATGGGAACGACCCGAAGGACTACACGCTGGAGGGGCTGCGCATCATGCCCCGCGGTTGAGCTAGAAAAACACCAACGCCGCGATCCCCAGGTTGAGGCTGGAGTAATCTACGTCTTCTCCGTCTGCGCCAAGGAAGCGGGTGGAGACTTGCACTCCAAACCGCTCGCCTTCGTACTGCAGCCCACCCTCTAAGCCGTAGCCCACGTTGGCGGCGTTGAGTGTGGCGAGATCGTCGTGACCCTCGACGTTCTCCAAATGGGCGCCGACGTATCCGATCCCCCAGCGGGCGCCAAAGAAGCCACCCACCACGGTTTGCTTCCACTCGGTGTTCTCCCGATTGCAGCTGCAGTCGATGGTGAGGGTTGCCATCGAGAACCTACCGCCCAGCAGCAGACCCCACGCGCGAGACAGTGGCACTGTGACTCCAGCTTGAAAGCCGAACCCAAACCCCTGGCCATAGAAGTCCAGGGTGTCGCCGAATTCACCTGCGGGCTTCGTGGATACGCTGATTGCGGTCAAGTCTCCGCCGGCGCCTAGAAACACCCTGGCGCGCTGCCTCGGGCGCGACTCGGTGGGAGGCGGTGGCGGGCCTTGATCCGACGGCGGCTGCAAGTTGACGTTGCCGTACGGATCTTGGTTGGCCTGACCCGGTGGCGCACTCACTGGTGGTGCGGGACTCAGCGACAACAGCAGCTTCACGAACTCCGACTTGGTCTGCAGCGCTGGCTCCGCCTTGGCCGCCTCGCGCACCAGGCCTACGGCCTTGGCTTGCGCCGTGGGCCAGTTCGTATCCCCGCGGCGACGCATCACGAGGCTCTGGTTCCAGTAGAAGACGGCGCTCAGCAGGCGCCCGTCGGTGGAGGCGTTCGCTCCCTGGGAGGCTTCGTCCAGCGCGCCCTTGATCCGCGGGTCCACCTCCATTTCGCTCTTCGAGAGCGAGGTCTTCATCACCTCGAGTCCATACAGGCTCATCAGCGAGGTGAGGTCTGCCAAGCGGCGGCTGGTGTCCGCGTTCAGGTAGGCTTGCTGGGTCGCGTCGGGCGACTTGCCCACGTAGGACTTCGCTGTCTCGACGAAGGTCTGCAGGGGCACCGCGTAGGCAAGGCCGACAGCACCTTCATCCAGGCGCGAGCGAGAGACGACGATGCCGCGCACCTTGCCCTCGCTGTCCACCACGGGACCACCCGAGTTACCAGGGTTGACGCTCATGCCGAGCTGAAGCTCGCCTGTCGGGCGCACCCCGGAGACGATGCCCGGCGTCGATTGGGGATCCATGCGTGTGGCATCCAGCGGGTAGCCGATGGCAAACACGTCTTGGCGTATCGCCAAGGGAGCCTTCGGGTCCGCGAGCTCTGCGATATGCTCGAAGTCGCCCTTCACCCGCAGCAGCGCGAAGTCCCGGGTGGTGTCCGTGTAGACCGTTACCGCGGGGAGAGGTCCCAGACGGCCCGGCACCAAGACGGCGAGCGCGCGCGCGTCGGCGATGACGTGCGCCGCGGTGAGGATCAAGCCGTCCTTCGAGAGCAACACGCCGCTACCGTGGCCGGCGATGGGCACCGCGAGCTGATACGTTTGCCCTGCGTCCTCGATGGCCTCGACTTCGATATTGCCCATGCCGAGCACGCGCACCGTGGCCTGATCGATGTTGTCGTAGGCGACGGCTTGCGCGAAGGCGCTGGGCGCGAACACACTGAGTAGCAGAACCGTGAGGAAACGGACTATGCGGCTAGACATTCATCTCTTGGGGTCACGAGCGGCGGATTTGCACACGTTGACTGCTCGACTCACAAGGCAAGCTGAGCCAGGAGCGAGAGCTGAAGGGCTCTGGTTTCCGTGTCGACGGTTTCGTAGTACTCGTAGCCAGAGTAGCTGTCGTGCTGCCCCGCGGTGGCGTAGGTGCCCAACAGCGCGCCGAGACTGAACTTCTTGTAGGTGTAGAAGTAGCCTCCCTCGACACCGATCGCGGCGCCACTGGACTCGACGGGGCTCCCTGCGGAGGTGTTGGCGTCAGCGATCCACTGCAGCTTGCCGCCGAGGTAGATGCCCATGAACGACACGCCTGCGTAGGGACCGAGGAGCGTCTGGTCCCACGTAACGTTGACGCCCTGAACGTCGTAGTAGGGGTCGTAACAATACTCGCAGTCGAAGCTACTGCTGACTCGTTGCACATCGACGCCTGCGGTAAACTGCCACTTGCCCGCGTTTTGGACGCCCATCCGGGCCCCGTAGGCGACCTCTGTGCGGCTGTGGCTCTCGTGATGGCTGCGACCACTGCTGTAGCTTGGGGCGTTGAAGCTGAGATCCACGTTGAAAATCGTTGGCGCGATCTCTGCGGCGATGACGAACTTCAGGTTTCGCGGCCTGGCTTGTTTTGGCGCCGCGCTGGGTGTGTCGACCACAGGTGCGCTCCCCGGCGGCTGCACATTCGAGCCGTAGTTAGTTCCCCAGGGATTCGATGGATCGACCGACGCGCTGGCCGGCCCTATCGGCGCCGGGGAGAGCGACAACAGCAGCTTCACGAACTCCGACTTGGTCTGCAGCGCTGGCTCCGCCTTGGCCGCCTCGCGTACCAGGCCTACGGCCTTGGCTTGCGCCGTGGGCCAGTTCGTATCCCCGCGGCGACGCATCACGAGGCTCTGGTTCCAGTAGAAGACGGCGCTCAGCAGGCGCCCGTCGGTGGAGGCGTTTGCTCCCTGGGAGGCTTCGTCCAGCGCGCCCTTGATCCGCGGGTCCACCTCCATTTCGCTCTTCGAGAGCGAGGTCTTCATCATCTCGAGCCCGTACAAGCTCATCAGCGAGGTGAGGTCAGCCAAGCGGCGGCTGGTGTCCGCCTCGAGGTAGGCTTGCTGGGTCGAATCAGCGGGCTTCGCGCGATACTTGTCTACGGTCTCCGCGAAGGTCTTCAGAGGTACCGCATAGGCCAGGCCGATGGCCCCTTCATCGAGGCGGGAACGCGCAACCACGATGGCCCGCACCTTGCCATCGCTGTCCACCACGGGCCCACCCGAGTTGCCGGGGTTCACGCTCATCCCGAGCTGGAGCTCACCCGTCGGTAGGACGCCGGAGACGATCCCGGGAGTGGACTGAGGGTCTACGCGGGTGGCGTCCAGTGGGTATCCAATCGCGAACACGTTTTGACGGATCGCCAGCGGCGCCTTTGGATCGGCCAGCTCAGCGATGTGCTCGAAATCACCCTTCACCCGCAGCAGCGCGAAGTCCCGAGTGGTGTCGTTGTAAACCGTTACCGCGGGGAGGGGACCGAGGTGACCCGGGACCCGGACTGCCAGAGCCCGCGTATCGGCGATGACGTGAGACGCGGTGAGGATCAGGCCATCCTTGGACAGCAGGACACCACTTCCGTGGCCGGCGATGGGCACCGCGAGCTGATAAGTCTGACCTTCGTCTTCGATGGCCTCGACCTCGATACTGCCCATGCCGAGCACGCGCACCGTGGCCTGATCGATGTTGTCGTAGGCGACGGCTTGGGCGAAGACGGTTGGGGAAAGAAGAGTCAGGAGAATTGCCGCGAGGAGTTGTAATGGACGGTGGTTCATGGTGCGTGCCACGGCTTAGATCGAACCTTCGACGCTGAGGGACAGATGACGTGCGAACAACTCGGTCGTGTAGTCGACGGTTGCGAAGCTATTGCCTCGCGAGGCCTCGCCACTTGCCCAGTACATGCCCCCCGTTAGACCCAAACCGATGTGTTCGAACTCAATCACGAGCCCTACGTCGAAGCCCAGCGCCCAGCCCGACAGCTGAAACAGGTCGTCGCGTTCCTCGCCGTCGCTGGCGCTGATGTGGAGTAGTTTGCCTGCGGCATAGAAGTTACTGACGCGGAGCCCAGCAAAAGGGCCCACCAGCGTCTGCTCCCACTCTACGTTCCGCCCAAAGCCGCAGTTATCCCCGCATTCGAACGAGGTGGATCCCCTCTGAAACTCTACCCCCACCGTTCCCCCCAATTGATGCCCGAAGTGGAGACCAGCCCGAGCGCCCCAGCTCGGCATATACAAATCCGTATCGCCCTTGATGGGTGAGCGCGTCCCACGCACTTCTTGGCTCCAGCTCAGGAAGAGCTGCGTTGGCGCGAACTCAGCACCCACGAACCAGCGCAACGGGCGCAGTCTTTCCCAACGGGAGGGTGTGGGCGGTTCCTTGTCTTCGAGCTGGCTCCCTGACGTGCTGTAGCCGTCCACTGGTGGGCCCAACGCCGTCTGGAATTCCTTCCAATGTCCGTCCAGGTTGAGCGCGATTTGGATGAACTTGGAGTCCTTACGTAGTGCAGGCTCCAGCGCCGCTGCCTGCTTGGCGAGCTGGACCGCTCGAAGCTGGGCCTTCTGCCACTCGCTGTCGCCTCGAGCTCTACCGACAAGCGCTTGGTTCCAATGCATGGCCGCGCTCATGAGCCGTCCATCGACCGACGCGTGAATGCCGTCGGATGAGTCGTCCAAGGACTGCTTGAGCGACGCGTCGACCTCGAGGTTTTCACCAGACAGCGACGCTTCAAGCACTTCGAGACCGAACTGGCTCATGAGCTGCGTCAGTGATGCGAGGCGCTGGGCGGAGTTGGAACCCAGATACCGCTGCTTGTCGCTGGGCAGTGGCTTAGTTTGGTACAGATTTACTGGCCCCGTGAAGCGATCGACTGGCACCGCATACGCCAGCCCAACGGCTCCCTCCTCCACCCGTGAGCGTGCCACGACGATGCCACGCACCAGCCCCTCCTCGTCGACCACGGGGCCGCCGGAGTTACCCGGGTTGACGTTCATCCCGAGCTGCAACGATCCGTCTGGGAGCAAACCGGAGACGATGCCTTGGGTGCTTTGGGGGTCCGTGCGCCGCGCGTCGAGCGGATACCCGATCGCGAAGACGGTTTGTCGCACCGCTAGTGGCGCACTCGCATCCGCGAGCTTGGCGACGTGAGTGTAGGTTCCCAGAACTCGGAGCAGGGCTACGTCGCTGGTCGGGTTTTGGAAGACGACAACCGCCGGCAGAGCTTTGGGGAAGCCAGACACCATCACAGCGACGCTGCGAGAGTCCGCCACGACATGCTGTGCCGTGAGGATCAGACCATCGCTACTGATCAAGACGCCACTGCCGTGGCCGGCGAGCGGTATCGCGACGGGGTACTTGACCTCGTCATGCTCGAATACCTCAACGTCGACCTGCCCAAGCGCCAATACTCGCACCGTGGCGCGGTCGGTGTCCGTGTAGGAGAGTTCCGCTGCCACCGCGGGGAAGCAAATCAGACTACTCAGGAGTACGCTAGTGATTAGGGCCCAGAGCTTCATTGCTTCGAGAGTTCGCGTTTGTTGATCAGAAGAACACGCCTACACCGGCGCTGATGCCCAAGACGTTCACTGCGCCGGACACGAGCAGCGAGTTGAGCTGCAGGTCTACGTTTTTGATTGGGATGCGCGCACCCAACCCCAACTCATACGCGGCGCCATCAGCGTCAGACTCGGAGCCGCTATCGCTGACGTGCATGTAGTCGATTCCCGTGCTCAGCGAGATGAAGCGAACCGCGGTGAATGAGAAGGACGCGCCGACCAGCGTGGTCGTGAGATTGGCGTCAGTACATACATCATTCCGATAGCCATATTGGCTGTAGGAACTCTCGCAATCGCTGTAGGCGTATTCCGCGTGGTGCCGCAACGTGCCCCCGACCTTGAAGCGAACCTTGCCAATGTCGGCCCAGTACCCGGCGCCGACTCCGTAGAAACCGCTACCGCCGTTCGCGTCTGCGGTGCGGTTGCTGGTCGCGTATCCGTACTCCCCGTCGATGTAGCCACCGCGCTCGTTTGGCTTGGGACTGAATCGTGTTTGTGGCGGCGGCTCCGGAAACGTCGTCGGTCCGCTGTCAAAGCGGGACAGCGTGTCCATGTTCCCGCCGCTCGAAGGGATGGGCGTCGTGTTCGCGAACGGGTGGAACTGGCCGTCACCTGGATCCCCGCGGAGCACCACGCTGATGAACTTGGAGCTCTTCTTCAGCTCCGGCTCGAGCTTTACGGCCTCCTTCGCGAGCTTCACCGCGTACGCGCGTGACTTGCGCCACACGCTCTTGCCGCGGGCCTGCTGCACCAGGGACTGATTCCAGTACATCGCGGCGCTCATCAAGCGACCGTCGACTGACGCGTGCTCACCATAGGAGGCCTGGTTCAGCGTCTTGCGGAGCTTGGGGTCCAGGTCCAGGGAGCCGCCGGAGAGGGATGCTTCCAGCACCTCGAGGCCAAACTGGCTCATGGTGGTGGTGAGCTCGGCGGACAGCTGCGCCGCATCCGTGCGGAGATAGGCATCCTTCTCCGTGGAGAGCGGTGTATTCTCTTGCTGACTCACGGGGCCAACGATGTTGCTGAGTGGCACCGCGTACGCCAAGCCCACGGCGCCCTGGTCGAGGCGCGAGCGCGCGACCACGATGCCGCGTACCAGGCCCTTTTCGTCGACTACCGGGCCGCCGGAGTTACCCGGGTTCACCGTCATGCCGAGCTGAAGCGCGCCGTCCGGTAGTTTGCCCGACACGATGCCTTGGGTGCTCTGAGGATCCATGCGCTTCGCGTCCAGCGGGTAGCCGATGGCGAAGACCGTCTGTCGCACCGCCAAGCTCTCGTTCGGGTCAGCGAGCTTGGCGACCTGGGTGTAGTTGCCCAACACCCGCACCAGCGCGACGTCGTGATCTTCGTTTTCGTAGACCACCACGGCGGGCAGGGCCTTGGGGTAGCCGGGGATCATCACCGCGATGGCCCGCGAATCGGCGACGACGTGCTCGGCCGTCAGGATCAGTCCGTCTCCGCCGATCAAAACGCCACTGCCGTGTCCCGCCAGCGGGATAGCGACGGGGTACTTCACCTTTTCGTGTTCGACCTCTTCGATGCCGACCGGGCCAAGGGCCAAGACCCGCACCGTGGCGCGGTCGATGTCAGAGTACTGGAGGTCGTCGGCGGCTGCTGGCAGCGTGGCCAGCACGCACGCAAACAGGACGAGCGCAGCGAGGGAGTAGCGTGTCATCGGGGGCGCCGAAGTTAGCATCGATCGCCGGGCGTGCCGGTTCAGAACGCCCCAGTCCATCGGGTCGCACCCGATCGACCCAAGGCTCCCCGCGTCGCGGCCGCGCGGTCTCGAGTATTTCTAGCTGCTTCCGCGCGGTGCTAGGTTCCACATAACGTAGGTCTTAGTCCTACACTGTTGGTCGGCGTCGCCGACGCAGGGTCAAACCCAGGGCCAGTCCAAGCCCCGCGAGTGCCCCGAAGGGCGCGCCCGAGCTGCGCTCCGCTGCTCGACACGCACAGCCGCCGGGGTTCCGCTCGTACACCGCAGAAGGGTCTGCATTGGTCGTTCCACCGAATCCGGCGCTCCCCGCGTTGGAAGTGCCCCCACTCACGTCGCCGCCCGAGCCCGTGCCCCCAGAGGTGTTGCTGCCCCCGCCAGCGCCGCCCGGCCACTCATCGCTGATGCAGCTTCCGCCGACGCACTTGCCGCCGGTGCACGGCGTGTCGTCTGCGAGCGGCGTGCCCGGGTCGCAGGTACCGCTCCCGGAGTCGCAGGTGCCCGCCTCGTGGCATTCGTCCACCGCTGGGCACGTCACCGCTTCGCCCTTGCAGGTCACGCCCACGCACTTGTCGGCGGTCGTGCACGGGTCCCCGTCGTTGCAGCTCGCGCCATCGTCCACCGTGTGCTTGCAGCCATCGGTGGCGTCGCAGGTGTCCACGGTGCACGGGTTGTTGTCGTCACAGTTCCGCGCGGTACCGGCGCACCCGGATCCGCCGCAGGTGTCGTGCTCCGTGCATGGATCCCCGTCGTCGCAAGGGATGCTGCCCGCGGAGCCGTGTGAACAGTTGCCGCCGGAGCACCCATCGGTTGTGCACACGTCGCCGTCGTTGCAGTTCAAGCCGGCGGTCGCCACGCACTGTCCGCCCATGCACGCACTCGCCGAGGAGCACGTATTCATGTCGTCACAGCCGGTGCCGTCGGTCTTTGCGGTGTGCACACAACCTGCGCCGGCGCTGCAGCTGTCGTCGGTGCACGGGTTGCTGTCATCGCAGGAAATTGCAGTGCCCTGGCAGGTACCACCACTGCACTTGTCGCCCGTGGTACAGCCGTTGCCGTCGTTGCACGCGGCGCTGTTGGCTGTGTGAGTGCAGCCTGTGCTGGGACTGCATGCGTCATCCGTGCACACGTTGCCGTCGTCGCAGTTTGGCACGCTGCCAGCGGTGCACGCGCCACCTTGACAGGTCTCTGTGCCGTTGCACTGGTTGCTGTCCGCGCACGACGTGCCATTCGTTACCGCGGGGTAAGAACAGCTGCCAGAGCTGCACACGTCCTGGGTGCAGGGGTTCGAGTCGGCGCAGCTCGAACAAGCGCCGCCGCCGCTCCCGCAGGCGGAAGCAGAGCCGCCGCTGACGCAGCTCGAGCCGTTCCAGCAGCCCGTACAGCAGCTCCCGTTGTAGCACTTGCCCCCCGAGCAGGAGTTGCTGTTGGGGGTGTGGCTGCAGGTGCCGTTGCTGTTGCAGCTATCCGTGGTGCAGGGGTTTCCGTCATCGCAGTTCTGACAGGCGTTGCCTGACTTGCCGCACGCGTTGAGCGCGGTGCCAGCATTGCAGGTCGCGCCGCTGATGCAGCCCGTGCAGCAGGAGCCGCTCAAGCACGAGCCGCTCGAGCACGACGTACCGTCGGGCAAGCTACGGTACTTGCACGCGCACACCTGAAGGTAACACTCGTTGCAGCCGTTGAGCAGCGGGCAGTCGAGGTCATCGCAGAGCGGTGGGTCCTGACAGATGGCTTCCGCTTGACTCGCCACCGCCTCAGGGTCGCTCGGCGCCCAGTCCGCTGCTTCGTCCGCCGCTTCGTCCGCTGCTTCGTCCGCTGGATCGGCGCCTGCGCAGGCGCTGGTCAACACCAGCGCCGTGAGAGCTGCGAGCCAGCCATGCTTCGATGCTTTCCACATGCAAATTGCCTTGGACCTCAAAAGCGCCCTGTAAGCCCGCCACCCGTCGGCGCCAAGTAGGCCTGCACCGAGGGCTCTCCGCTGTCCCCCTCCAGGATGTACAGCGTCACGCCGGTGGCGATCGCGACGCCGCCGATCACCAGCCCGACGATGCCGAGGGTTTGCGCGCTGCGCGCGTCGTCATCGAACTGGGTCACCTGACTGCTTCGCGGATCCGCCTTCAGGCAGCCGTTGTCGCGCTGGCACTCGGCGTACAGCGCGTCGGCGTCGTCACGATTCGCGGCGGAGCGCAGCAAGAAGAAGCCGCCGAGCCCCAGGCCCACCGCTCCGATCCCCAGGGAAACAAGTGGCCAGGTCAGATCGCGCGATGCTTCGTCGTGCGGCTCTGCGGCGGGTGCGCCCGCTGGCACTTCCGTGGCCTGCGGAGCCTTCGGGACCTCGAACACGATCTTCACCAGCTTCCGCTGGTCGCCTTTTGCCAGCGTGACCTGCTTTTTCACGTCGGGCAGGCCAGGCGCGCTGACCAAGAGCTCATGGGAACCCGGGTCGACGTCGATCACTCCGTCCACGCCGCTCAGCGGTTCGCCGTCGAGCTTCGCCTCGAACTCCGCGATGTCAGAACCGTCAGAACCGGTCACCACGATCACGAACGACGGAATGGACTTGCTGACCTCCGCCGACCAGTTCGCGCAGTCCTTCTGGATGAAGCCTGGGCACTCCGCCTGCTCGCAGATGCGCAGCTGTCGCTGAGCCGCGGCGAGCTTCTCTTTGGCTCGCAACTCCTGGGCCTTTTCGTAGGCCTCTCCGCACTCCGCTTTGGTTGCCGTCGACTTCTTGGAAGTCTCGGCTCGTACAGGAGACACCGAGGTGCAGAGGGCAATGAGAGAAACACCGCCGAGCCAGCGCGAGATTCGCGAACAACGCATGAAGAATGGCAGTGTACCAGCTCAGCTCGGCCGTTGACCCGAAAGTCCCGGACCGCAGGGTTCTCATATGCAAAACACCCGGTCACGACTTCTTGTGCTCGAGTGTAGGTGGGGGTGAGGCTGACAGGTCCGTCGCCACTGCCATCCCGCCCCGCAGCTCACTCCGCAGGCACTGGCGCGGCTCCGCGAGAACGCGCGGCCCACTCACGCAGTCGCTCCATGTAGAGATAGAACACCGGCGTCACGTACAGCGTGAGCAGCTGAGAAAAGAACAGCCCTCCCACCACGGCCAAGCCGAGGGGCTGCCGCGACTCCGCGCCCGCACCGATCCCGAGTGCGATGGGCAACGTGCCGAAGAGCGCCGCCATCGTCGTCATCATGATGGGACGAAAGCGCACGGCGCAGGCCTCCTGGATCGCGTCCTCCGCATTCACGTCCGCATCCGCGCGGCGCTCGACGGCGTAGTCGACCATCATGATGCCGTTCTTCTTCACCAGCCCAACCAGCAGGATCACTCCAACGAACGCGTATACGTTCAGGTCCTGACCAAACGCCAGCAGCGTTACCAGGGCACCAAAACCAGCGAACGGCAGCGCCGAGAGGATCGTGATCGGGTGCAGCGCGCTCTCGTAGAGGATCCCGAGCACGATGTAGATCACGAACACGGCAACCAGGAGCAAGAAGCCCAGGCCAGAGAGCGACGACTGAAACGCCTCAGCGGAGCCCTGGAACGTCGCTGAAATGCTCGAGGGCAGCGTCTGACTGGCTGTCCTCTCCGCGAGCTCGACTGCTTCGCTCAGGGAGTGCCCTGGACGGAGGTCGAAGGAAATCGTTGCCGCGGGGAGCTGCCCCGAGTGATTCACCGAGAGCGGACCCACGGATTGCTGGAGTTCGGCCAGTGACAACAGCGGAATCAATTTCCCGGAGTCCGAACGCACGCGCAGCTTCGACAATGCGTTCGGCTCGCGCTGGGTGCGTGGATCCAGCTCGAGGATCACCTGGTAGCTGTCGCTCTTGGAGTAGATGGTGCTGATCTGCCGTGAGCCATAGCCACTGTAGAGTGCGTCTTCGATGCGCTCCACAGGGACTCCGAGGGCGGCAGCGCGATCGCGGTCAACCTTGACGTCGACTTGCGGGCTCTCGAGCTGCACGTCGCTCGTGACATCGCGCAAGATGTCGGACTTCGCGAGTTCTGCGGTGAGCAGCGGCGTGTACTTGAAGAGCTCGCTGGGTGAAGAGCCCTGGAGTGTGAGCTGATACTCGCTCTTCGTGCGACGCCCACCCAAGCGGATCGGTGGCGGCACCGAGATGAAGGCGCGCATGCCAGGCAAGTTCGCCAGCTGGCGGCTCAGGTCGTGGGCGATCTCCTCGGAGCTGTGCCTGCGCTCGGCGCGCTTCTTGAGGCGGATGAACATGCGTCCTTGGTTCGAGCCGCCGCGCCCTCCGCGAGCACCGGCGATGGCCATGAACGCCTCAACGTCCGGGTGCTTCCTGACGACCTCCGCCATCTGCACGGTGCGATCCCTCACCCCCTCGAACGAGATCCCCTCGACCGCTTCTGCGGTGATGTTGATCTGGTCCGTGTCTTCGGTAGGCAAGAAGCCCTTCGGCATGTGCTGGAAGAGCCAGACTGTTGCCGCGAGGATCACCCCCGAGAACAGCATGGTCAGCCTGCGGTGGCGGATCACGCGGGCCAAGCTGCGAGAATATGCCGCCGCGATGCGGTCGAAGGCACGCTCCGTCAGGAGGTACAGACGACCGGGCTGCTTCTCTTGATTGGCCGGGCGTAACATGCGCGCCGCCATCATCGGCGTGAGGGTCAGCGACACGAAGCCGGACACCAGGATCGCGATCGCGATGGTGACGGCGAACTCGCGAAACAAGCTGCCGAGGATCCCGCCCATGAACAAGAAGGGGATGAACACTGCAGCGAGCGAGATGGTCATCGAGAGGATCGTGAAACCGATCTGCTTCGAGGCATCGATCGCCGCTTCGAACGGTGCCTGCCCCTCCTCGATGTGCCGCACGATGTTCTCGAGCACCACGATCGCATCGTCGACGACGAAGCCGACGCTGAGGGTGAGCGCCATCAGCGACAGGTTGTTCAGCGAGAAGCCCAGGGGCTGAATCAAGGCGAAGGTCGCGAGCACTGCCAGTGGCATCGAGAGGCTAGGGATCAGCGTGGCGACGGCGCGACGGAGGAACAGGAAGATCACGAGCACCACCAGCACCAGGGTCAGGATCAGCGTGAACTGCACGTCGTGCACCGCGTCCCGTACGCTCAATGAGCGGTCGAACAACAGCTCGAGCTCCATCGAAGCTGGTATTTCCTGACGGAACTTCGGCAGGAGCTCCCGCACTCCTTGAGCGACCTCCACCGTGTTGGCGCCGGGCTGCTTCTGAACCGCCAGCACCACAGCCTGCTGGAGATCCTGTGGATCGCCGCGCCAGGCGGCCGTCTTGTCGTTCTCCACGCTGTCGAACGCGCGCCCCAGGTCACGCACCCGTACGGCGGCGCCGTCCCGGTACGCCACGATCACGTCCTGATACTCCTCGGCGCGCTCAAGCTGGCCATTGGTCTGAATCGAAAATGCCTTGCGAGGACCCTGGACGCTGCCGTTCGGCAGGTTCACGTTGGAGCCGCGCACCGCGTCTGCGAGCTCATCCAGGCCGACGCCGAGGGTCGATAGCCGCCCCGGATCCGCTTGTATCCGCACGGCATACTTCTGTGAGCCGTACACCTGAACCTGAGCGACGCCGCGCACCTGAGAGATCGACTGTGCGAGTCGACCTTCCGCGTACTCGTTGACCTTGTACAGCGGTTGAGTGGCGGAGCTCATCGAGAGCAGCAACACCGCTTCGTCTGCGGGGTTCACCTTCTTGTAGCTGGGTGCCGAGGTCATGTCCCTCGGCAGCCGCGGGATGGCGCGACTGATCGCCGCCTGGACGTCCTGCGCCGCGGCGTCGAGATCTCGACGCTGATCGAACTGCAGGGTCACGTTGGTCGCGCCCTCGGAGTTCTCGGAGCTCATCGAGGTGATGCCGTCGATGCCAGAGAACTCACGCTCGAGCGGTGTAGCAACCGACGAGGCCATGGTCTCCGCGCTCGCTCCTGGCAAGCTCGCTCGAACTTCGATGGTGGGGAAGTCGACGTTCGGGAGCGCCGCGACTGGCAGGTTCAGGTATGCGAGCACACCGAACACGGTCAGCGCGAGCATGACCAGCGTGGTGGCCACCGGGCGGCGAATGAAGGGCGCGGAGAGGTTCATCCCTCACCTCCGCTTGGTGCTGGCTTTGCCGGCTTGGCGTCGAGCACGCTGACCGCGGCACCCTCGCGCAGGCGCACCTGGCCGTCGGTCACGACTCGCTCCCCGGCGTTCAGCCCAGCGCCTACGAAGACCCAGTCTTCGGTGCGACGCACCACCTCCACCTGGCGCAAGTGAGCCTTGTTCTCCTGATCGATCACGAACGCATAGGGGCCGTCTTGACCCTCTTGAACCGCGCCCTCGGGCGCGACCAGCGCCTGCTTGTCCACGCGCAGCACGAGGGTCACGTCCACGGAGGCTCCAGGCCAGAGCTGTTCTGCGTCGTTGTCGAAGCGTGCCTTGAGGGCGATGGTCGCGGTGCTGACATCGACGCTGTTTTCGATGAAGGTAACGGGGCCCTCATACGTCTCTTTCGAGTTACCGCGAGGATTCACGATCGCGCGCAGCTCACCCTTGGCGAACTGTTCCCGCGCCGCACTCAAGAAGCGCTCCGAGATCGAGAAGCGCACGAACACTGGCTGGGTGTTGCGGATCACCACGAGGGGCGACGTGGTGCCTTGAACCACCAGATTTCCGCGGTGAACCAGCAGCGTGCCCGTGCGACCACTGATGGGTGCCACGAGGCGCGTGAACCCCAGGCGTAGCCCGGCGCTCGTCAGCTGCGCGCGCGCGAGGCGCACCTCCGCGGCGGTCGCGTCAGCCAGCGCTTGCGCGGCGACCAGATCTTGCTCGCTGGCGATGCCGGCCTTCACCAGGCGCTGAGTGCGCTCAGCCTCCTGTTTGGCTTGAGTCGCGGCTGCTTGATTCTTCGCGAGGGCTGCCGACGCCTGCGCTCGCGAGGCTTGATACTCTCGTGCGTCGATGGTGAAGAGCAGCTGCCCCTGCTTGACCGCGTCGCCTTCCTTGAAGTGAACTTCGGTGACGAGACCGGTGACTTGAGGCAGCACGGACACGCTGCGGTTGGCCTCGACGCTGCCAAACGTCTGAACGCTCAGGGGCAGGTCACGATGCTCGACTTTCCCCACGCGGACTGGCGCGGGCTTTGCTGCCGCCTTCGTCGCTTCGCCCCGTGAGCACGCGATGACTGAGAGCAGTGTGAGCGCGGCACTCACGCCACGGAGACCTCTGGGTATCACGTTCTCTGCGTAAGCCGACTGGGCGTCGCCAGTCTTACGGGATTGTGTAGGAATGTGTCCGCGGCAGTCTCGCCACACGGCTCATGTAAGCTCCGTGCATGGAAGTCGGCAGGCTGCGGGTGTTGCTGGTCGAAGACGACACCAAATTGGCTCGTCTCACTCGCGACTACCTCGAGCAGCGGGAGATCGAGGTCACGCTGGTCGGCGATGGTCTCTCTGCGGTTTCCGAGGCGTTACGCGGGGAGGTCGACGTCGTGGTGCTCGACCTGATGTTGCCAGGGCGTGACGGCTTCGAAGTCTGTCGTGCAATTCGCCAGGAGTCTCACGTGCCAATCATCGCCGTCACCGCGCGAGTCGAGGTCGCGGATCGGGTGCTCGGGCTCGAGCTGGGTGCAGACGACTACATGACCAAGCCGTTCGCCGCGCGAGAGCTGCTAGCCCGTATCCACGCGGTAGTACGGCGCGCGCGGGGCAAGGCCGGGCCTCCCCCCCAGGAGATCAGGGTGGGGCGCCTGGCGATCAACGTCGCAAGCCTGACGGCGACCCTGGACGGGCAACTCTTGCCGTTGACGTCCTATGAGTTCGCGCTGCTGCGCGCGCTGGCGGAGAACGCGGGTCACGTGCTGGGACGCGAGCGGCTGCTCGAGCTCGCGAAGGGCAACGCGGAGGATGTGTTCGATCGTTCGATCGACGTACGTATTTCGCGTCTGCGGCAGAAGCTGGGCGACGACCCGCGCCAGCCGGCCTTCCTGAAGACGGTGCGCGGCTCCGGCTACGTACTCACACCGGGGAACGAACAATGAAGCCGGCGTTTCGCGCTCGCCTTTTGTGGCGCGTGTACTTCTTCGGCTTCTTGATGCTGCTCCTGGCGGGTGGTGCGAGCTTCGTGGTCGGCACCTACGTGCTCAAGCCGGCGGTCGAAGGCCCCGCACGTCCAGCGACGGCCTGGATCGCCTGGCACCTGCTGAACCAACAGGCTCGCGGCGAGTCCATCGAAGACGAGCTGGTCGATCTCAAGAAATCCCGTGTGGAAATGACGTTGTTCGACGTCGACGGCACGCTGATCGCCTCCAACGCCGAGGTGCGTCCAAAACCCCTGGGCCAGCGCGAGCTCAGCTGTCTCGCCGACCAAGAGACGGTCTTCGCCGACGGCATCGGTCTCGTGGCAAGCCGCGACTCAGGGGGTGAGGTGAAGCGTTACGCATACATCGCCTACCCCCAGGCCGAACTACCTCTCGGGACTGGCGTCGCGCAGCTGCTGGCCGCCCTGGGAGTGCTGGGGCTCCTGTCCATCCCCCTGGCGCGGTCGATCACGGCTCGCGTCGAAGAGCTGACCCGGGCGACGCGTGCGTTCGGTGCGGGCGACTTGAGCGTGCGCGTGAAGAGCAGGCAGCCCGATGAAATCGGTGACCTGACCCGCGCCTTCGACGAGATGGCAGAGCGCATCGTCCGGCTCAGGCGCTCGGAGAAGGAGCTCTTGGCGAACGTCTCCCATGAGATGCGTACGCCCTTGGCGCGTATCCGCATGGCATTGGACCTGGTGCGCGACGGCGACATCAACCGCGCGTCCACCTACCTCGCTGACATTGAAGACGACCTGTACGAGCTCGAGCAGCTGCTGGACGACGTGATGACCACGGCGCGCCTCGACCTGGAGCGAGGCGAGGTGGGCAACTCCCAGGCTCCGCTCCATGTCGAGCAGCTCGAGGCGATATCGGTGCTGGAGGCTGCGTGCGAGCGCTTCGAGCGGCGCTACCCCGAGCGCGCGCTCGTCAGAGATTTTGCAGACCCTCTGCCGCTGATCCAAGCGGACCCCACGTTGCTCCGGCGCGTGTTCGACAACCTGCTCGACAACGCCGCGAAGTTCTCGAGCGCGGACGAGCCGGTGAAGCTCTCGGCGGGAGGCGACGCCGCGCAGCTGGTGGTCGAGGTGCAAGATCACGGCTTCGGCATCGCGGAGGGCGATCGCGCGCGGGTGTTCGAGCCGTTCTTCCGCGCGGACCGTAGCCGTGACCGCGCGACCGGAGGCGTCGGGCTTGGCCTCGCGCTGGTCAAGCGCATCCTCGACGCTCACTCCGGCAACGTGGAGATCCGCGACGCTTCGCCTCAAGGGACGTGCTTTCGCCTCACCTTGCCGGCAGCTCCTGCGACCTGAACGGCGACTCGTCTCTAGCCTGGTTGTCCTCTCCCCCAAACCCGGGTGACGATACCGCGATGCACGACTCTCCGGAGCGCGTCCACGGGTTCGACCTCGACCTCGAAAGGAACTTGGCTGCGATGGGCAGCGTCGGGAGTCGAACGGCGCGAATCTGGCTGCGCTCGGAGCAGGTCCAGCCGCTCAAGCTGCGGCTCCGCGCGGAGGGCTTCGAGGCGCGACATGAGCTGAGTCTGCCGCGCAGCGACCTGACGGATCACACGCACTCATTGCATTACCCTGCGGATTTGGATGGCGCCGAGCCGCTCGAGCCCAACACGCGCTACCAGCTGCGACTGGAGCTGGATGATGGCAGCGAGCTGACGCTGGAGTTCGAGACCGCACCGGAGGCGCACGACTACGCTGACCCGTTCAGCATCGCGGTGATCTCCTGCCACCAGCCCTTCGACCCACGCGGGAGGCTCACCGATGAGGCGACGCACTTCCTGGACAAGCTGCCCGAGGCGTTCGAGGAACACCGCGTGAAGCGCGTGCTGTTGATGGGTGACCAGATCTACTCCGACTGTCCGACGACGCGCTCGCTGTTCGACGAGGCGTATTTCCGCGAGGTGATGCCCGACGGTGTGAGTTCGCTCTTCGACTGCACCCGCGAAGAGGTGCGGCGGCTCTATCAAGACCGACATCGGCTCTTCTTCAGTGCGCCGGGGTTCAAGCGGTTGCAGGAAAAATACCCCTGCTATCCGATCCTGGACGACCACGAGCTGCGCGACAACTTCGGCTCAGCGACGGAACACCATAGCGCGCGCTATGCCGCCATCAAGAGCGGGGCGCTGGACGCCTTCGTGGACTATCAGGCCAGTCGCCTGGACATTCCCCAGGTGCGGACTCAGCGCGGCTATCACTTCGAGTGGGACTACGGCCCGGTGGCTGGCTTCGTGATGGATCTGCGATCTCACAAGCGTAACGACGGCGAGCGCATTCAGCTCTTCGATTCGGGGCAGTTCCATCAACTACGCGCCTTCCTCGAGCGCAACCGCACGACGCCTGCGGTGGTGCTGGGCCTCAGCGTGCCCCTGGTGCACATCCCCGATTGGATGGTTGGGGCTGCTGCGCTGATGCTGGGCGAGCAGAGCGACGCCGCGGATCGCTGGTCGTACGTGAAGGCGCACGGCGCGCGGGACGAACTGTTCGACCTCTTGTGTGAGCATCAACTGGCGGCGCCGAAGCAACGCCTGATCATCGCGGCTGGAGATGTACACGTCGGTGTGGCGGGTTTGATTCAGGTGAAGGATGCCGGGCGGAAAGGCGGCGACGAGCTGCGAATGTATCAACTGGTCTCCAGCGCGGTGAGTAACCTGGAGAGCCCCGTGAAGACCTGGGCCGCGAGCCTGTTGCCCTTGATGAAGCGCGGCTTGAGCGTCGCCTCCGACGACAGTCCGTACGCGTCGCGCTTCGACTTGCTGGAGGGCATCGGCGCCTCCAAGCGGAATCCGGTGCCGGAACTCAACGCCGGCTTGATCCGCGTGGATCCAACGTCGGATGGCTACGAGGTGCGGGTTCAGCTGCTAGCTCCGGACCGAGACGGCAAGGTGGTCGAGGTGTTCTCGAGCGGCGCGCTTGGCTAGCGCTGCACCGGCGCGTCACGACTGGGGCGAAAAGCCGCGCGGTTGCCCAAGCCGCGTCACGACTTTCGCCGCTGATTTTCAGGGGATCCCGGTGGTTGAGCTGGGTGGCATGTCGCGTGCTCTGGGCACTCCTTCAGGAGACGCTGCATGACTGATCTACACGAGGACAAACTGGAGACCCTGGGGCTCGACTCGGGCACGTATCGCGCGCTGCTGATGCTGCCCGCGGTGTACGTCGCCTGGGCGGGAGGCAACCTGAGCGCAGGTGCCGCCGCCGGACTCGAGCAGATGATGGAAGATCTCGAGCTCAACGAGCGCACGGTGAGTGTCGTGAGGCGCTGGCTTCGGAGTCGTCCTTCCGCTGGCTTCGTTAGCCATGCGCTGGCGGAGCTGCGCGATCTCGCCAGCGCCGTCGATGAGCCGCAGATCGACTACGACTTGCTGCAGGCGCTGATGAGCCACGCGGAAGCCGTGGCCCGCGCCGGCGTCAGCGACCCGCGCGCCGCCGCTGCGCCGTGGGCTTTGAGCCGCGAGGAAACGCAAGCCATCGACCAGGTCGCGCGCATCCTGGGAGTGGATCACGGACAGACGTGGGCGGATTTGATCCAGGAGCTAGGCGCCGGGGCGCAAATGCCCCAGCCCGACCCGGAGCATTCCTCAAGCCAGATCCGTACCAAGATCGTCGACGGCGTGATCTCGGTGGGTTCCCAACAGGCGCTTGGGCTGGCTGATACCGTGCCAGCTCAACCGACGCCGGTCGTTCCCTCGGAGCCAGAGCTTCCAAACCGGGATCATCACGAGCGTGACAGCCTGATGTGAGCTTGGTGTGGTGTGGCCGCGCCCCACGTTCAGCCTGAACACACGATGCGCACCCGCAGTCGTTCTGCTTGCGCCGTCGCTATCCTGTGAGCAAGGTTCGGCCCATGAAAGCACGTCTCCCCTACGGAGTGTCCCTGCTCGGGGCGCTACTCGGGCTGATCTTTGGCTTCTACTCGACGCTCGACTACTCAGCTCACCTGGATCGCCGCCTGCACGACGTGCACTGCAGCTTCATCCCGGGGGCTGCGCCGACCTCCGAAGCCGAGGCTTGCCGTGCGGCAATGTATTCGCCCTACTCCGCGTTCTTCAAGGATGCGTACTGGGGGGGCATCCCGATTTCCCTGTTTGCCCTCGGCGCTTTCAGTTTCTTTCTGGGCTTCGCCGTCTACTTGCTGGTTGCGGGGAGCGGGGCGCCCAAGCGTTCGCGGGTGTTCTTTGGCATCGTTGGCAGTACGCCGCTCCTGGTGTCACTCACGATGCTCACCATCAGCCTGACTCAGCTCGGCTCGGTGTGTAAGACCTGCGCGGGCATCTACATCGGCTCCACCGTGCTCGCGATTGGCGCCTGGTGGGGCGCGACGCTGCGCCCCGACGTCGTTGCTCCGAAGCCTGGCAACGTCGCGCCGACGCTGGAGATGGATGGTTCACCCAAGGGCAAGCCCTCCCCTGCGCTCAACTACCTGCTGCCGCTGGGCTGGCTGGCGGCGCTGGGTCTGCTGACGCTGCTCCCCTCGTTGGTGTACGCCAGTCAAGTGCCAGATCAGCGACCGTACCTGAACCAGTGCGGCAAGCTGAAGGTGGAAGGCACGGAGAAGGACAAGCTGGTCAAGCTGGTCACGCCTAAATCCGTGCGGCAAGCGACCATCTTCGAAGATCCGCTGTGCCCCACGTGTCGCGCCTTCCACGAGCGCCTCGTGCACGAAGACATCTTCGACAAGCTGAATGGCGACCTCGCGCTCTTCCCTCTGGATACCGAGTGCAACTGGATGCTGGACACGGCTCTGCACCCTGGCGCCTGCACTGTCAGCAAAGCGGTGATCTGCGGGGAGCAGCCCCGCGCGGTGCTCGACTGGGCGTATGAAAATCAGGATCAGCTCAGCGCTGCTGGCAAGGCAGGCAAGGATCCGCTGCGCGCCGCGATCCAGGGGCGCTGGGGTCCAACGATGATGAAGTGCGTCGACAGCAAGGCGACGAAGGACACGCTGAATCGCCACCTGCAGTTCGCGGCGGCAAACTCGATCCCGGTCTCCACACCGCAGCTCTACTTGAGCGGACAGCGTGTGTGTGACGAGGACACGGACATTGGCTTGCGCTACACGCTCGGCCAGCTCGCACCGGAGCTCTTCAAATGAGCGCAGCCCCGAACGAGGTGGTGCGCGACGACCTTCCGGTCGGCGCGCGACGCGGAGTGAAGGCAAGCGAATCGAGGGCGAAATGAACAAGTGGATTGGACCCGGAGTCGGCATCGCCGTCACGCTGATCGTCGCCATCACCGCGCTCGGCGTGGTGAATTCATCGGTGAGCTCCGCGAAGGAACGCCTGGTCACGCCGCAGGCTGAGAAGCCCAAGGTCGCGGTCGCGAATCAAGCAGAGGTCGGCTACTGCACGCCGCGCTTCAAGGAAGTGCTCGAGCGCGTGTTGCACTCGTGCGGCTTGGCAGCGGGTGAAGATCGCCGCGGCTGCAAGCCGGCCGACGTGAAGACGTTTGCGTCGATCAGCGACGAGGACTTCAACGAGCTGTTCACGCCCCTCAAGGAGCGCGGTGCGGTGCTGATGTTCGACACCGGCAAGGACGAGCTCGACCCCGCCGCGCAAAAGCTCCTCGACGAGAAGTGGTTCGAGCGCAAAGGCGCCCGCTACTTCTTCGTTGTCGCGCGTGCTTCCAAGACGGGCACTCAAGCCGCGAACCGCGCGCTCTCCCATCGGCGCGCCAACTCGGTGATGTTCCATATCAAGCAGACTGCGAAGGACGATCCCGAGGTCGACAAGAAGGTGGGCCTGCTCTGGCTTGGCAACGAGTTCGCACAGTTCTCCAAGGACTATTGCCAGTGGAACAACTCACGTCCGGACAAGAAGTGCGACGAAGACGCCATCAATCGCTCAGCCTTCGTTTCCTGGGTAGACTGCCGCCTATGAACCTTCAGCTCACGGGTGCGTGCGCTTCACGTCGCCGCCAGCGTTCGCTCAGCGCCGCCTGCTTTTTTTGGGGGTTAGGTACACTGCTCCTCGCTGGTTGTGACGACGAGAAGCCCCAGACGAGCGTGACCCGGGATCGCAATCAGGCGGTGCTCGCAAAGACATCCGCCGAAGCGACGACGGAGCCGAAGCAAGCGCCGAGCGCCGGCAAGACGGCGAGCCTCACCCCCAAACCCCATAAGGCTTTGTGCGGCGGAAAGCTCAGCCCGGGCTACGCCCTCCCCGACACCAAGCTAGACCACGTGGGCAAGTCGAGCGGCGACCTCATTCCCGCGGGGAAATGGGTCTGGCTCAACTTCTGGGCGGCCTGGTGTGAGCCCTGCAAAGAAGAGATCCCGCGTCTCCTGGGCTGGCAAAAGACACTGACTGGTGAAGGCAAGAAGTTTGCCGTGTCGTTCATCACTCTGGACGACGATCAGCGGCAGCTGGACGCCTTTCTCAAGGGGCAGAGCAGCGACGGACTGCAAGGCAGCTACTGGCTGAAGGAGGGGAAGCCGCGGGAGAGCTGGCTGAGCGCTGCCAAGTTGGATCCCGATCCCAATCTGCCGTTTCATGCGCTGATCGACCCGAAGGGGGAGGTGCGGTGTGTGATCCAGGGGGCGGTTGAAGACCGGGATTTGGCGGATTTGCGCGGGTTGATTGAGTAGGGGGTTGGGTTCGGGTTCGGGTTCGGGTTCGGGTTCGGGTTCGGGTTCGGGTTCGGGTTCGGGTTCGGGTTCGGGTTCGGGTTCGGGTTCGGGTTCGGGTGGGCGTGTTTCCGTGGGGTTACGTTCCGCCGTCTCTTGCCGACTGGCCGGGCGTTGGCTTCGCCTCGCCCGGCGGTCAAGGCTAGCCGGCATCGGCTTCGCCTGGCCGGCAGGTTCGTTAGGCTAGCCGGCATCGGCTTCGCCTGGCCGGCAGTTCGTTAGGCTAGCCGGCATCGGTTTCGCCTGGCCGGCAGTTCGTTAGGCTAGCCGGCATCGGCTTCGCCTGGCCGGCAGGTTCGTTAGGCTAGCCGGCATCGGCTTCGCCTGGCCCGGCAGGTTCGTTAGGCTAGCCGGCATCGGCTTCGCCTGGCCCGGCAGTCGTTAGGCTGGGCCGGGCATCGGCTTCGCCTGGCCCGGCAGTTTCCGTGGGGATTTTGATCTAACCCGAACACTAACTCCAACTCTGGCTCGAACTCGAACTCGAACTCGCGCTCTATCTCGAACTCGAACTCGAACTCGAACTCGAACTCGCGCTTTATCTCGAACGCGAACCCGAACCCGAACCCGAACCCGAACCCGAACCCGTTCCTACTCGTTCGCTCACTCCCAATTTTGCCGGCGTGCTCGGCGCCGTCCAGGCCGGTGCCGGGCTGCGCCCGGTGCTCGCTGCGCTCGCAGCCTGGACAGCGCCTGCGACTCGCCGGCGTGGCGATCGGGTGATCGAAAGGAGGTCACCCGATGCTCGAAATCTATCCGTTCATTCTCGAAACCATCACCTTGATACAGCCGCTTGCCGAGCGCATTTGCCGCGAGGATTTAGACCTGGGACGCCAGCTC
The DNA here is from genome assembly GCA_041389805.1 of Polyangiaceae bacterium. Taxonomy (GTDB): domain Bacteria; phylum Myxococcota_A; class Polyangia; order Polyangiales; family Polyangiaceae; genus JAHBVY01. The sequence continues at coordinate 482,500 of JAWKRD010000001.1, forward strand.
AAGCGCGCGCAGTCATCCATCGCGCTGAACGTTGCCGAGGCGTCCTACAGCCGGGGGCGTAATCAGGCTGCGCGCTTTCACAGCGCCATGGGCTCCGCGAGGGAAACGCTGGCCTGTCTCGAGGTGGCAGCTGCGCTCGGTCAGATCGGTCCAATAGATCAGCCCTTGCGAAAGCGCTTCGATCGCATCATCGGCACGCTGCACCGGCTCGCCATCAAGTGAAATCGCTGGCGTGAGTCGGCGGTCCGTCGGCTCACGCCAGCGCGCTTGAGCGTGCGTCAGCTCACAACTCCCGGGCGTAGTAGACCACGCCGGGGTGCGGATTGTGGTAGTACGCGGGTACCTCGCGGAATCCCAGGCGCTGGTAGAGGCCGTTGGCGGCGTGCATGCTCCTCAGGGTGTCGAGCAGCATCCGGCTGTAGCCGAGCTTGCGCGCCACGTCGAGGATCGCGACGCCGAGCCGTATGCCAAGCCCGGTGCCTCGAGCGTCGGGCACCACCCAGAGGCGCTTCATTTCGCAGGCGTCGTCGGCGAAAGGGCGCACCGCTACGCAGCCCATTGGTTGCCGCGGGGTAATGCTCGCGGTGTCGGTGTCCGAGCGCCACGCAACCAGTAGCTCTCCACCGGCCGTACCGTTCTCTGGCGGGGCGTACTTGCCTGGTAGGCTGTCGAGCTCTGCTTGAAATCCCTGGAAGCTGAGATCGACGCCCAGCCACTCGGCGTAGTCGGTGAACAGGCGCCTCGCGGCGGCGTAAGCCACTTGGTCGCGCGCGGGCTCCAGCACGATGGGGGCGTCGTTCATGGAGACGCGGAATCTGAGTCGGATTTCTTGGGGCGCAAGACGAACAAGCCGACTCCCAGGATGAGCCCGGCGATCGCCACCCAGATCAGCGGACTCATGGGAGGGTCCGGGGGCTTCGCGTTCTTGAGCGGCGCCGCGTTGGCGAGCGCGGAGGGGACGGGAGGCTCGATGTTCGGCGTGTCGCTAGGCGCGGGAGTTGCCGGGTTCTTGTCGTTGCTGACGTGATGGGTGAGCTCCAGGCGCACCGCTGGCTCACGTGCTGGCCCGCGACATGCCCCGCGCGGCGGGCAGTCGACGCGTTCCTCGACTTCGCCTTCGAGTCCGTACTCGAGCGCCATGCGTTCGAGCTGGAAGGACTCTGGGGTGAGCTCCTTGATGCGCAGCACCTCACGCACGGATCTGATCTGCGACTCATTGGCGACGGTTGACCCGCCACCGAGCATCAAGCCGGAGTCCAAGGCGTGGGCTGCCTTCAGACGCTTGATGCCCTCCTCGGTTTCCAGATCCTTCGGGATATCGACGTTATTGCCGGGAGGAATCGCGTAGACGCGCGCATCCATGAAGGGAGGCGGTGTGAGTCCGATCACGTCGAACGTGGCGAGTCCGATCTGGGGCACGCCGCCGCTGAAGTTGTACGGGTAAGCGACGATCTTCCAGCCAGCGAAATCTGCCAGGTTCGCAATGACCACTCGTCGCTCCACGCGGCGACGGTCGTCCAGCGCGAGGTCTGCTCGTGACGCGTTGGTGAAAAACACCAAAGCCAGCAGAGTCAGGATCCCTGCGGTGATTCGCAGTTGGTACGGCAAGGACGGCTTGTGTAGGCGCATGTCAGTAGATTCCAGCGGCTGATCTGCCGTGGGAGTAGGCCCGCCGTGCGCGGAGATCAACCGATCGGCGGAGTACCGGGCGGCATCGCATAACCGTGACGAAAAAGTCAGCTCGAGTCACCAACCTCCTTCAGCAAGCGCGCGGGAAGTGCAGGACGCTTGACCGCTTTCAGTTGGGCGGAACCCGGTCCTTTGGATATCCTTGAGGGGTTCTGCTTCAGACCAACGAACAATCAATGGCTTTCTGCTGCCCCGCCGTAGGCCACCTGCGCAGCGGTATGCCCTGGGGGATGCTGACGGAGCTCTGGGGCAGCAGCGTCGGATGGCGAGCATGAAGGCGCTGCGAACTGTTGCCGTAGGGATACTCGCGCTGAGTGGGTTCGGTGTGGGGGCGTGCTCCTTCATCGACAACAGCGACCTCGGTGCCGGGGACCCGAGTGACGCGGGAGCGACCGGCGGCGATGGTGGCGTCGGCGGCAGCGGCGCGAACGGTGGTAACGCGGGTAGCGCTGGCAACGGCGGTACCGGTGCGAGCGGTGGCAGCGGCGCGACCGCTGGCGCTGGGGGCGACGCCGGCGGCGGTGGTGGCGGTCCGAAGAGCAACGGCGACCCGTGCGCCACCAGCACCGAGTGCGACTCGGGCTTCTGCGTCGATAACGTGTGCTGCAACAAGGCGTGCGATGGCAGCTGCGAGTCGTGCAGCGCTGCGAGCAAGGGCACCGGTAGCGACGGCGTGTGTGGCCCTGTGGCTGACGGGACCGACCCTGACGACGAATGCGCTGATGAAGGCGCCCCGAGCTGCGGGCAGAACGGCTTCTGTGACGGTGGCGGCGCCTGCGCGCTCTACCCTGCGGATACGCAGTGCACGGACTCTGCGTGCAGTGGCGGCGTGCGCACGTTGCCGAGCACCTGCGACGGTTCAGGCAACTGCCAAGGCAACGGTACCGAGAATTGTTCTCAAGGCAGCTGTTCGGGGCCCGTGTGTCTCGGGCAGTGTCAGACCGACACGGACTGCACTAGCGACAAGTACTGCAACACGCTGAGCGGCGACTGCACGGCGAAGTTGCCGAACGGCGATCCCTGTCAAGCAAGCCAGCCGAGCGCCTGTCAGAGCGGCTTCTGCGTCGATGGTACGTGCTGCGACACGGCATGCAGCGGGAGCTGCTACGGCTGCGGCAGTGGTACTTGTTCAGCCTATGCTGCCGGCCAAGATCCCGACGGCGATTGCTCGGCAGACGCGCCCGGCTCGTGCGGTCAGGACGGCGCTTGTGACGGCAGCGGCGGATGCCGTCTGTACAATAGTTCGGTTTCGTGTGGAAACGCGAGCTGCAGCGGCTCTACGTACACGCCTGCACCGGCGTGTGACGGCGGGGGTAGCTGCAAGACGGCGAGCTCCTCCAGCTGCGGCGCATACCTCTGCGCGGGCAATGCCTGCGGGACGTCGTGCACCTCGAGCGTGCAGTGCTCCAGCGGAAACTACTGCGACACCGGCCTGAAGAAGTGCGTTCCGTTGCTGTCCGACGGAGACCGTTGCAACGGCAGCAGTGAGTGCAAGAGTGGGTACTGTGTCGACGGCGTATGTTGTAACACCGCCTGTACCGGGAGTTGCCAGGCGTGCTCCTCGGGCGCCAAGGGCCAGGGCAGCGACGGGAGCTGTGGCTACGTCAAGGCTGGGCAAGATCCCGACGGAAATTGCTCGGACCAAGGCTCGGCCTCGTGCGGCACCAACGGGCAGTGCAACGGCTCTGGTGGGTGTCAGCTGTATGCGAGCGGCACCCAGTGCGTCGCCCAGAGCTGTAGTGGGACAACGCAGACCAACGCGAGGACCTGCGACGGCTCTGGCACCTGTAGCGCCAATGGAACCACGAGCTGCGGCAACTACACGTGTAACGGCAGCAGCTGCCGGACGTCGTGTTCCAGCGACACGCATTGCAAGTCCGGTTTGGTCTGCAAGATCTCGTCGTCGACTTGCATCCAGAAGCAGGCGAATGGGTCGACCTGCGGTGGCGGCAACGAATGCACTTCAGGCTTCTGCGTTGACGGGGTGTGCTGCAACACCTCCTGCACGGGTACCTGTCAGACCTGCGCCGGTGACGTCCAGCCGCGCGGCACTTGTGGTGCGATCGAGTGCGGCGCGCTTGGGGGGGAGTGTGGCGGCGCAAAACGCTGCATCTTTGGCAGCTGTCAGGCGAGTGGGTGTCTATGAACTCTGACCCTGCTGCCAGCAGTCGGCCGTCGCTGTCGGGGCCGCCCGTTATCGTGGGTCGCTACGCGATATATGGGGAAATCGCTGCCGGCGGCATGGCGACGGTGCATCTCGGGCGCCTGCAGGGGGAGGCGGGCTTTGCGCGCACCGTGGCGATCAAGCGCTTGCATCCGCAGTTCTCCAAGGACCCGGATTTCGTCAACATGTTCCTGGACGAGGCCCGCATTGCCGCGCGGATTCGGCACCCGAACGTGGTGTCCACCCTCGACGTCGTGAACAGCGAAGGCGAGCTCTTGCTCGTCATGGACTACGTGCACGGCGAGTCGCTCTCGAAGCTGGTGCGCATCGCTGGGGCTGAGCGCGGCTTCGTTCCGATCAACGTAGGCTGTGGCATCGTGAGTCAGGCCCTGCTCGGATTGCACGCCGCGCATGAGGCCAAGACGGAGCGCGGAGAGCCCTTGGGTATCGTGCATCGTGACGTCTCGCCGCAGAACATCATGGTCGGTACCGACGGTGTTGCGCTGGTGCTCGACTTCGGCGTCGCGAAGGCGGCGATGCGCGCCAGCACCACACGCGACGGCCAGATCAAAGGCAAGATCGCCTACATGGCGCCAGAGCAGTTCGGCGGTGGCGAGATGGATCGTCGTGTCGACGTGTTCGCCGCGGGCGTCGTGCTGTGGGAGGCGCTGACTTCGCGCAGGTTGTTCGCCGGGCAAGACGTCGCGGAGACCCTCGGGCGCATCGCATCGGGCAAGGTCGAGGTGCCATCGAAGTTCCGTCCGGAGATCCCCCCGGAGCTTGACGCCGTGGTGCTCCAGGCGCTGGCATCGGACCGTGAACTGCGTTTCCCCACGGCTCTGGCCTTTGCAGAGGCAATCGAGGGCGCCGTGCGCGTGGCTTCATCGCGAGAGATCGGCGCCTGGGTCGACGCGAACGCGGCGATGGGGCTCGACGAGCGCTCCCAGCGCCTGAGCGAGGTCGAGAGCAGTAGTCACATCGTGGCCAAGCCTGTTGCGTCCCCCGTCTCCGCGCGCACCTCGATGCCGATGGTCGAGCCGACGGACCTGTCCACAGCGCGCACGCTGGTCGTCGCACCGGGCCCGCCCTCGGCGCTGCGGAAGGTGCTTGGATTCGCCGCGGCAGGGCTGGGGGGAGCGGTATTGGTTCTGCTGGTGGTGGTGCTGCTGCGCCCCAAGGCGAGTGAAGCCGACTCCAAAGCAGAGCCCACGGCGGTGTCCGCGCCAGGGCCCGTGGCGGCGCCCCCGACACCCGCCGAGGCGCTCCCGACGGCCACACAGGCGGCAGCGACGGACTCGGCGGCGGCGGCGCCAGACTCAGCGAGCGCCACGGCAACCCCTGAACCGCCCGCCACCGACCTGCCCGCCGCCAAGGCTGAGGCAGCAAAGCCGGAAACGACCGCGACCGCGAAGCCGCGGGTGACTGCGCACACCGCGGCGCCGGCCAAAGCCGCGAAGCCGAAGGTCAACTGCAGCCCGCCGTACTCCATCGACGCGCAGGGCATCAAGCGCGTCAAGCCCGAGTGTCTATGAAGCGCTGCCGGCTTTATTTCCCTGGGGCAATGCTGACGAGCCTGAGCCTGTTCTGCGGTTCTGCACTCGCGGAGGACGACGCCGCCAAGGTGTGCAGCACCGCCTACGAGGGCGCTCAAGAGGCGCGCAAGCAAGCGCAGCTGGTCAGTGCGCGAGATAGGCTGCTGGTCTGCTCGCAGGATCGCTGTCCGAAGTTCATCCGTCAGGACTGCTCGACCTGGCTCGAGGAGGTAACGCGCAGCATCCCCTCCTTCGTGATCGTCGCCAAGGATGCGAGTGGCACGGATGTCATGGACTTCAAGGCCACCATTGATGGCAAGCCGATCGAGGGATCACTGAGTCTCGCGATCGAGGTCGACCCAGGGAAGCATCGACTCGTGTTGACCGCGGCTGGCCTCGAGCCCGTCGAGCGCGAGGTCGTGCTGCGGGAGGGCGAACACCGGCGCATGATCGAGGTCACGTTCGAGGCCGCTGCCGCCGCTCCGACTCCGACAGCACCCCGTGAGTCCGCTTCTGAACCTATCCCCGAGGATCAAGCGGGAGGTGGAGGCTCGGTGCTGCCCTATGTCCTGGGCGGAGTCGGGGTGCTCGGCGTCGCAGGCTTCGTGTACTTCGGGCTGAGCGGGAAGGCCCAGCGCAGCGACCTCGAGTCTTCCTGCAAACCGAACTGCACCCAGTCCCAGATCGACGAGGTGGATCAGAAGTTCCTGTTCGCCGATGTTTCCCTGGGGATAGGTGTGGTGTCTCTCGGGGTTGCCGCGTACCTGCTGATGAGTGGGGCTGATTCTGCCGCGCCTCCGGGAGACCAGGCGCGCCGCGCGCCGCTCGACCTGGTCGCCTTACCCGGCGGGGCGTTTGCTGGCTATTCTGGCCGGTTTTGAAACCAGCGCTCGGTTTTGCTGAGGACTGCGGCCTGCTTCCACCTTCTGCAGTAGACTCCCGCCGATGTTGAGGCTGTACTGGCTTTGCGCCTTGATTGCCCTATCGGGGGCGGCGTGTTCTACCACGAGCACCACCATCCAGAAGTCCGATGGCGGGGCTGGAGGAGATACCGCGGGAGGCAGCTCCGGTGGCGGTGGAGATGCTGGCTCGAGTGGCAGCGCTGGAAGTTCCGCGTCGGGCGGATCCGCGGGGCAAGCAGGTGGCGCGAGCGGCAGTGCGGGTACGGGCGGCAGCGCGGGTACGGGCGGCAGCGCAGGCACGGGCGGCAGCGCGGGTACGGGCGAGAACTGCACGACGCCTCTCAGCGATTGCAACGGTGCCAGTTGTCCAGTCGAGGATCTGTATACCAACCTCGGCACCATCAGCGGCCTGGTGGTTGCGGCGAACCAGCTCTACTTCACCCACGGGGTCGACAACCGCGCCGTGCTGGTCAAGGCACCCAAGCAGGGCGGCTGCCCAGAGGTGATGGTCAGCGATCTGGCACCGGTCGGAACGCTGCGTGATCTGGTCAACGACACGAATTCGCTCTGGGTGGCCACCAGCGACGTCGGTCGTCAAGTCCTGCGCGTCGACAAGGACACGGCCCAAGTGAACGTCTTGGTCGATGGGACCTTTTGCAGCGCGCCTCGCCCCCTGATCGCGCAGAACTCAACGCGGGTCTTCTTCGCGTGCGGAACCTCAGGGGGTTTCGTTGGTCGCCTCGAAAAGCAAGGAGGGGCGCCCACGCTTCATGTGGACCCCAGCCCGCAGCCGTTGCAGGCAACGTCGCTTGCGGCTTCCGACAACTGGGTGTTCTGGGCGGACGGCTCAATTATCCGTGTGGATACAACCGACGGATCGAACGGCGGCACCGTGACTATCGACACTGACATCATGCGGGTCGCGGTTGGATTGAGCGGGCTCTACGCTCAGCACCCCACGGAGGTGTGGCGCACCGGACCCGACGGCTCGGGCCCTGAACTCTTCATCGAGAACCTCTCGGCCGTGAGCAACTTCACGACGCAGGCAGGCTTCGTGGCCGTCGCTGACAACAAGGACGGGAACGGTGAGCGCATCGTTGGACGCGGTGAGCAACTCCCGAGTCAGCGCGTCTACTCCGACACCGAAGGCCGCGTCACCGGACTCGCAGCGGACGCCAAGTACGTCTACTGGGCGGCGTCCGGCGCGATCCGCCGGCGCGCGCGCTAGTCCCGGAGCTTCTTCAGGCCTGACTGCAGCAGCATGATGCGGTCGAGCACCGGGCCTGGGAGCTTGGAGAGCGCTGGCAGCGCCGTTGCGCCGCGCCCCTGACGCACCACCCGGGGCGCGCTCTTGGCGAGCGCCTGAGCCAGTGTACGCCGCGCGAAGTCTTCGGTCTCCATGGGCGCTGCCTGGGAGGCGAAGGCGCGCTTCTGGATGTGGCTGTAGATGCGGTGATACATCGACTGTGGGTTGTCGTAGCGCTTCACGCCTTCTGCGCCGTTGTCTGCGATGCTCGAGCGCACACCGCCGGGCTGCACCACCACCACTTCGATGCCAAAGGGCGCGACCTCCTGGCGCATCACGTCGCTCAGGGTGTGCACCGCGCTCTTGGTTGCGCAGTACCCCGCGGCAAAGGGCGTAGGCATCACGCCGACGACGCTGCCGATGTTTACGATGCGGCCGGACCTGCGCTTGGCCATGTGCGGGAAGACTGCTTGGCTCACGCTGATCAAGCCGATGACGTTGGTGCGAAACAGGCGATCCAGGTCTTCGATGGGCGCCTCGAGCAGTGGCCCGTAGACGTTGAAGCCCGCGTTGTTGATCAACACGTCGATGCGACCGTGCCGCTCGAGCACCTCAGCGATCGCGCGATCGACGCTCGGCCGATCCACGACGTCCAGCTGGACTGCATCGAAGCCTTCCGCCTTGAGCTCGTCGATGCTCTGCGCCCGGCGGGCGCTCGCGACTGGTGTGTGCCCCAAGCGCTTGAGCTCGCGCACCAGCCCGAGACCGATGCCCGATGAACAGCCCGTTACCAAGACGATTTGATTCTGCAGCGCCGCCATGGCGAGCAGTGTAGGGCACTGGCGTCGTCAGCGGCAGTCCTTGAAGTTCTTCTTCAGGAGCGCCCGGCGCTCGTCCAGGTGCTTCTTCCACAGCACCTTGTCGTTGTACTTGCGGTAGCTATCCACCTCGGTGCGCACTTCGACTTTGTGGGCGTCGACACGCTGGCGATACAAGGTGGAGACGCCTTTCACGTCGCACTTCACGGCGCCGTCCTCCATGGCCAGGATGGCGCACCAGCCGAGCCACCCGAAGACTCGCTTGCGGTCTGCCAGCGCCTGCTGCTGACCCCAGGCGAACAGCGCGGACATCACCAGTGGGTCGAAGGTGTAGCCGCTCGCGAAGAGCGTCTTCGGCTCGATGTCCTCCGGCACCCAGACTCGAATCGTGTCTCCTCCGGGATCCGCCGCAGGCTCGCTTGCTGGGGCTCCAGGCGCCGCAGAAGGACACAGGCTAAAGTTGCCAGTGAGCGTCGCCAGGGCACACGCGCGGTCGTTGCGTTGCTTCAAGTACGCATCGGCGTAGCCGATTTCCCAGCTACGCTGCGACGCTCCGAGGGCGTCCGTGGTCTGCAGGAACTGCTCGGTCATTTGTGTGATGCGCTTGCTTGGGATCCCCTCGGAGCGAGTTGGATTCACGACCAGCAGCTTGCCAGCGCCGAACGCGGCACCACGACCGGCGGGATTGAGCGAACGAATGCTGCCGTCGATCCAGGTGCCCTTCTCACCGCTCGGACCCTTGAGTCCGGAGTACACCGTGTCGAGAGGCGCGGCGAAGATCGGCTCGATGATCGACGACAGCGTGCCGGTCACCAAGCACTTCTGAGCGTCCATCCCTGACATCCGACACGCACGCTCATCGAGCCCGGCGAGCACCGCTTGATTCATGTCAACCGCCATCGGGGTGCGGATGAAGTTATTTCCGAGCAGAATTTCTTTGAAGTTCTTGAAGTAGGGCTCGAGGATGTCGTTCTGAAGCGGATCGAAGCGCAGCAAGCCGGAGAAGTCGTCGCCGAGGAGCTTGAGCACCGTGCCCTTCTGCGCGCAGAGTAGGTTCCACTCGTTCTGCTTGAAGTTCGTCTTCAGCGTCGCCAGAGCGCAGTCCTGGAGCTTGCGCTTCGGGTCGCCGGACACCGGCTGACCTGCCTTGTCGATGCACGCGTCCAGAGCGCGCTCCTGGGGCGGAGTGGGGGTTTGGTCCGAGAAGTAGAGGTCGAGCGCGATCGCTACCAGCGTGCCGACACTCGACGTCGCGGCGCCACCGAAGCGATACGAGTCGATCGCTGCCTTCTGCTCCGGGGTGGCGTACAGGCGCGCCTTCTCGCGCAGCCAGAACATTCCGTAGCTGTATCCGGCCATGAAGGCCCCGTTCGCGGCTCCACCACTCTGAGCGAACGTCGGCAACTTGGGGTCGCCATCGTCTCGCGGGTCGAGGGCCAGGATCTGGCTCGCGTGCTTCAGCGAGTCCTTGAACGCCTGGAGCAACTCCGGTTTCAGGGGCTTGCCCAGCGCCGCCTGGCCTTGGGTGTCCAAGTGGTAGTCGTAGAGCGCGCGCGCCGCGTCTCCCAGCGACAGATACATGCGCATCTGGTCGAGGGCGCTCGGCAGGCTCCTGGGGCAGGTCGTGCCGCCTGGAGCTGTGTTTCCGGGCGGCAATGGACCGCTCGCGGCGACCCAAGGTAGCTTGGGGCTGCAGTCCTTCTCGGAGCCACCGCCGGCCAAGCACGCCCCATAGTCGGTCAGTGCTCCGAGTGCTGCGCCGTCCGTCGCAATCTCATCCAAGCAGGTCGCGGCCGCGTGGGGCTTCTGGTAGGCGATGATCAGCGTTGGTGCGACGCTCGCGTCCACGCTGAGCAGCAGGTCCCGCGGCGGGATGGGTTCCACCGTCTTCGGGTAGGCGCTGTCGACGAAGAAGCCCCTGAGGGTGAGCTCGCTGCACCCAGAGCTGGCCAGGGCACAGCTCGCGGCTGCGGTCAGGGCGAGCAGCTGGGAGATACGCAGCTGAGAGGTACGCAGCTGGGAGGTACGCAGCTGGGACATATGAGCGCGACGCATGCTCTCGATGTAGTCGAATTGCCGCGGGTTTACTACGCAACGGCGCGAGCGGGCTCGGCTGTCGGCCAATGTGTGTGCCGCACTCGTGTTTCAGCGCTGGTTTACCGGGTCGCGCTTCCCCCCGAAAGCGCACTCCACGTAAACTGAAGTGTTTCGTTCGGTTTCGCTGCCTCGCTCAGCTACTCAAACCACTCAAACACCGGCCAGGTGCGCGCGGGGCCCTGCTTGGCCACGCGGCGGTGCTCCAGCAAGCGTCCCAACGGTAGCGCCTTGGGGTAGATGGCGAGCTCGTCCAGCGCCCCCACGTAGTGGCTGCCGCCCTCGGTGAAGCCGACGTGCAGGGTGCCGCTCAGGTCGGGCACGAAGACGCCTTCCAGGCTCGCGAGCTTGCTGCCATCGAGATACGTTTCCGCCAGGAAACCATCGTAGCTGATGACCAGGTGGTGCCAGTCGGTGTGGCTCGGGTGCTTGTCTGGGTCGATCAGCTCGTGATCTTCACCCAGGGTGTCCCGCAGGTTGACGTACACCGCGCCCGTGGAGTCGAGCACGACCGCCACGCCGATGTGGTCCGCACTGCCAAAGTTCAGGAGCGGCAGCGCCGGGTAGCCGTCGTCCCCCGCTGTTTGTTCCGGGAAGCTGAACCACAGCTCGATGGCCAAACCGGCGCTGGCATCGAGGAAGTTGCTATCCACCTGCAGTCCGTCGTCCACGCCGTCGAGCGCTAGCGCAAGGTCAGCGTCGCCAGCGAGCGCGCCCTCGCTGCTCGGCATTGCGTCCCCGAGCAGCTCGCCGTGGTGACCTTGCCCCGCGGAATCGCTGGCGGTGGTGCCGGCGTCTCCCAGGCGGTAGTAGGCGCTCGGCGCGTCGAGCGTCACTTCAGCTGCATAGGGCTGCGTGAGGCACATGCGGCTCGCGGTCGCCGCCGCGCAGCGACCTGCGGCGTCGCAGTACTGGCTCTCGCACTGGGAGGCAGCGGAGCAGTCCCAGCCGTTCGCCTTCAGCGGACTGCACTGCCCGGTGACTCCAGGCTTCCAGTCGGTGGCGTCGCACCAGGCGTCGCTCGCGCAGTCGAGGGGGTGCGAACACAGGGAGCCCGTGCGCGCTTCACAGCGGCCGCGAGTCTCCCCGGAGGCGTTCAAGTACAGCGAGCAGCCGAGGTCGCCGCTGCACGACAGCGCCGCGAGGCGGAGGCCGGGTTCGCTCGTTGCCTCTGGGGTGCAGCTGGCGCCTTCTGCACCGGTGCCTTGGAAGATCGCGGTGACGGCGGAGAGGTCTGGCGGCGTCTCCCAGCAACCACTCGCGGCGGCTCGAAGTTGATTCACCACGGAAGCAGCCGTAGCCGCGTCATAGCCCGTGCGAGGATCCGTCGCGAGCTTGCCCAGGCCGCCACGACACGCACCGAGCTGCGCGTTGAGGCAGTCGGTGCCCGCTTCTGCGCCGGGCCACGTCGTTGCCGCGGTGCAACAGTCCTTGTCGGAGTCGCAGGCGATGCGCGCCAGCTCATCGCAGAGATCTTCAGCGGCTAACGTGGTTAGCTCACCCCCAACCCCGCCCGATCCTCCGTTTGCACCTGCACCGCCACTGCCACCGCTTGCGCTGCCGCCCGATCCACTGCTGCCCGCGTCTCCGCTGGAGCAGGCGGTGAACGTTGCCAGCATGGACATCAGCAAACTGGTGAGGATCGCTCGACGCATCACGCAACCTTACCAGGGTTGCGACGCCGTCGGCGCAGCACACCGCCAAGCAATAGCCCCGCGAGTGACAGCCAGGTGAAGCGTGCGCCAACGCCTGTGTCGGTACCCGCGCGACACGCACACGAGCCGTCAGCAGCGCTTGGTGAAGCTGGATTGCCGCCCGCTCCAGCGCTGCCCCCGTTTCCAACTCCGCCGCTGCCTGCTCCGCCTGCTCCAAGTTCGCCACCGCCGAGCACGCCGCTCAAGCGAATCGAGTGGTAGCGCTCGGGCAGATCCCAACCGGCTGCATCGCTCCACTGGGGTCCGCTGACTTCCCAGCCAAAGCCGCCGCCTTCGTAGGGCCAGCACTTGATGCCATCCCGGGAGCGCCCACAGATATCCGCGCGGTTATCTCCGTTGATGTCGCCGAGGCGTAGCGTGCGGTAATTTTGGGGGAGAGCCCAGCCGTCGGTCTCCGCGAGCGCTGGGCCCAGCACCCGGCGGTCAAAGCCGGTGTCCGTCGCGAGCCAGCACTCGAGGCCTTGCTCGCTGCGCACACACACGTCGCTCTTCCCGTCGCCATCGAGATCCGCCATGCGAATGGAAGCGAGCGCCGTGCGCGTGTCCCACAGCGGAGACGGCAACGCGGGGCCGTCCAGTCGCTCGCTGAAGCCGGTGCCGTCGAACAGGTAGCAACGCAAGGTTTCGTCCTCGCGAGCGCACAGGTCACTGCGCCCGTCGCCGTTGACGTCTGCCAGGCGGATGGTGCTCCAGTTGTGCCAGTCGCTCCAGCCGGCTTCGTCGCTCCAACCAGGTCCCGCGATGCGCTCGACGAAGCCAGAATCTGTGGCGAGCCAGCACGCCATGCCCTGGGCCTCACGGGCGCAGACATCGCTCTTGCCGTCGCCGTCCACGTCGCCGAGCCTCAAGGTGCCGTAGCGATTGACGTCGTCGAAGCCCGCGGCGTCGCTCAGTGCCGTGAGGATCCGCGCGTCCCCGAAGCTGGTGCCGCGACTCGGATAACAGGCCAGGCCATCTTTACCTCGGGCGCACAGGTCGGCTCGGCCATCGCCGTCGATGTCCGCAAGGCGCACCGCGCTGAAATACTGCGTCTTGCCCCAGCCTTTGGCGTCGCTCAGCTCGGGACCAAGGATCGCGTCTCCAAGCCCTGAGTCGGTGCCTTGCCAGCAGCGCACGCCTTCAGGCAGGCGCAGGCACACGTCGGCGCGGCCGTCACCGCTCACGTCGCCGACTCGCAGCGTCGAGAAGATGGCCGGGCTCGCCAGGTCGACGTCGAACAGGTTCACGTCGGGCGTCGGCCCGAAGGTGTTTCCGTGAGAAAGCGCACAGGTGATGCCGTCGCTGAGGGCGCACACATCTGCGCCGCCGTCGCCGTTGATGTCGCTGTGGGTGCCGCTGTCGAACAGCGCGGCTTGCCAGGCTTCTTCCAGCTCACACACCTGATCGTCGTCGGTCTCGCCGTCGCAGTCGTTGTCGAGCTCGTCACAGGCTTCCGTCTGTGGTCCGACTTCCCCGGCGCAAGCTCCCCAGCTGCCCGCGCTGCAGGTCTGTGTGCCGCTCTGGCACTCGCCGACGTCACTGCCGCAGCTGCGACTCAAGCCTTCGTCGATCTTGCCGTCGCAGTCGTCGTCCTTGCCGTTGCACACCTCGCTGGTGGCGTTCTCGTCGACTTGGCCGTCGCAGTCGTCGTCTTTGCCGTTACACACTTCCGTGTGAGGCGTGCACACGGGCGCCGCGTCACAACCGCTCTTGGGGAAGCCGGCGGCGGGGCTGCGCGCCAGGCGCGACTCGGTCGCCGGCCCATAGGAGCCATCCTCGGAGATGGTGTCGCTCGGGTGGTTGACGTTCCACAGCCGCTGAAACGCGCGGATCGCGTCGGCGCGTCCGTCGCTGCCGGGGCAGTCGAAGTGCACCGGATCCTTCGAGCCAAGCCACACGCAGCCGGCGTTTTGCAGCGCGCTGCGCGCGGCGCTCCAGTTCTGCACGTCGAGCGCTCGCCCCGTCTGGTGGTTGCTCTGGCCTGGCTTCGCGGCCAAGCCGCAGCCCCCGGAGTAGTAGAGGACGTATTGATCCGCGAGGGTACGGAACGCGCTGTTGACGTAGATGTGCAGGTGATTCGAAGCGGACCACAGCGCGTCGCGAGCGCTCGCCTGCAGGTAGGGATAGATGCTCGAGTTGTTGAGGGTGACGTTCGAGTGAGGAGTGAACTTCACGAACGCGCCTGGGCGCATGCACATCTGGGTCTCAGCCAGTTGATCGGAGATCCCGCTGAGGCCCGAAGTGCTGCACCAGCCTCGCGCCGCCAGGTCGGCCACGGTCTGTGCACGGGCGTCCACTGCCAGCGCGCATAACGTCAGCGAAAGCGACGCGAAGAATGAACAAGCGCGTTTCATGCTGTTTTTTCGAGTTCGAGGCGCCTCGTGTCAGCTCACTGAAACCAGCTGAACACCGGGAACGAGCGCGCGGGGCCCTTCTTCGCGATGCGGCGGTGCTCGAGCAGGCGGCCCAGGGGCAGCGCCTTTTCGTAGATCGCGAACTCGTCCATGCCGCCCTTGAAGTGGCTGCCGGCGTCAGTGAAGCCGACTCGCAGCTTGCCGCTGACGTCGGGCACGAACACCGACTCCAGGCTCGCCAGCTTGGCACCATCGAGGTACGTTTCCGCCAGGAAGCCATCGTAGTTGATCACCAGGTGGTGCCAGTCGGTGTGGCTCGGGTGCTTGTCAGCGTTGATCAGCTCGTGGTCCTCGCCCAGGGTGTCGCGCAGGTTCACGTAGAGCTCGCCGTTGGTGTTGATCACCGCGGCGACCCCCAGCGTCTCTCCCTCACCAAAGGTCAGGATCGGGTAGCTGGGTGAACCTTCTTCACCAAATGTGGTCTCGGGGAAGCTGAACCACAGCTCGATCGCCAGGCCGCCGCTTGCGTCGATGGTGCCCTGGGCCACCTCCACACCGTCGTCCACGCCATCAAACGCCATCGCCGCGTCGCCGTCTTCAGTCAGCGCGCCGGGGCTGAGTGCTTCGGGATCGCCCATGCGGGTGCCGCTGTGGCCCTTACCCGAGGCGTCGCTCATGCTGCCCGAAGCCTCTGCCATGCGGAAATATAGGTTGGGCTCGTCAGTCTCCACTTCCGAGGCGTAGGGCTGGGTCAGGCACATGCGACCTGGGCCGGTGGCGGCGCAGCGGCCTGCAGCGTCACAGTACTGGCTCTCGCACTGGGAGTCGCTGGCGCAGTCCCAGCCATTGGCCTTGAGCGGATTGCAGTGGCCGGTCACGCCGGGCTTCCAGCCGCTGGCGTCGCACCAAGCGTCTGCGGCGCAGTCGAGGGGATGAGAGCAGATCCCTTCGGCGCGCGCCTCGCAGCGGCCGCGTGCTTCACCGGATGCGTTCAGGTAGATCTCGCAGCCAAGCTCAGTGGCGCAAGACAGGGAAGCCAGCTGGAGCCCGCTGGTGTTGGTGCTCTCCGGGGTGCAGCTCGCGCCTTCGGTCCCGGTGCCCTTGAAGATCCCGACGACCGAGGCGTAGTCGACCTTGTCTTCCCAGCACCCATTGGCGGCGCTGCGCAGTTGATTCACCAGGGAAGCGGCTGCCTGCGCGTCGTAGCCGTGCGCGGATCTGGGCTTCCAGCTTGCCCAGGCCGCCGCGACACGCCGCGAGCTGGGTTGTGGTGCAGCTTGCTGGCTGCGTGTCACCTTCCCCGGTTCCGGGCCATGCCGCTGGCGAGTCACAGCAGCCCTATGGTCGGCATCGCAGGCGATGGCTGCCAGCTCGTCGCAGAGATCCTCTGCCGCGAGGGTCTTCAGCGGGTCGCCGCCACCACCACCGATACCGCTCCGCCTTGGCCGCCGGTGCCGCCCGTCGCGCCCGTGGTGCCTGAGTCATCGCCACCGGCGCAGCCCGCAAGCCTGCGTCAACCCGAACAGAACACTAGCCAGAACCAAGCGTCGCATCAGTCTCTCCTCGTCTCTTTCTTGCCGTCTTCGCGGCGCCGCAGCAGCCCCCTGAAAGGAGGCCCATCAGTCCAATCCAGCTCTTTTGCTGGTGATTTCGTGTGTGTGCGCTGACTGCGCAGCTGCCAGGCTGTGTGGAGTCGGCACCACCGGCTCCGCCATCAGTCGACCCAGCGCTACCGCCATTTCCGTGAGGCAATCCGCCAGCGCCGCCTGCCCCCACTTCACCACCGCCAGGCACGCCGCTCAGGCGGTCGAGTGGTAGCGCTCGAGCAAGTCCCAGCCGGCTGCATCGCTCCACTGGGGTCCATGACTTCCCCACAGCCAAAGCCGCCGCCTTCGTAGGGGCCAGCATGATGCATCCGGGAGCGCCCACAGATATCCGCGCGGTTATCTCCGTTGATGTCGCCGAGGCGTAGCGTGCGGTAATTTTGGGGGAGAGCCCAGCCGTCGGTCTCCGCGAGCGCTGGGCCCAGCACCCGGCGGTCAAAGCCGGTGTCCGTCGCGAGCCAGCACTCGAGGCCTTGCTCGCTGCGCACACACGTCGCTCTTCCCGTCGCCATCGAGATCCGCCATGCGGATGGACGCGAGGGCGGTGCGCGTGTCCCCACAGCGGAGACGGCAACGCGGGGCCGTCCAGTCGCTCGCTGAAGCCGGTGCCGTCGAACAGGTAGCAACGCAGGGCTTCGTCTTCGCGGGCGCACAAGTCGCTCTTGCCGTCGCCGTTGACGTCTGCCAGCCGGATGGTGCTCAGTTGTGCCAGTCGCTCCAGCCGGCTTCGTCGCTCCAGGCAGGGCCGGCGATGCGCTCGACGAAACCTGAGTCGGTCGCGAGCCAGCAGGACATGCCCGGCTCCCGGGCACATACGTCGCTCTTTCCGTCGCCGTCGACGTCGCCGAGCCTCAAGGTGCCGTAGCAGGTGACGTCGTCGAATCCAGCGGCGTCGCTCAGTGCCGTGAGGATACGGGCGTCCCGAAGCTCGATGCCCGCGGCTGGGGTAGCAGGCCAGGCCATCTTTGCCACGGGCGCACAGGTCGGCTCGACCATCGCCGTCGATGTCGGCGAGGCGCACGGCGCTGAATACTGCGTCTTGCCCCAGCCCTTGGCGTCGCTCAGCTCAGGACCAAGGATCGCGTCTCCGAAGCCCTGAGTCGGTGCCTTGCCAGCAGCGCACGCCTTCGGGCAGGCGCAGGCGCGCACGTCGGCGCGGCCATCGCCGCTCACGTCACCGACGCGCAGGTGGAGAACACCCCAGGGCTCGCGAGGTCCGCATCGAACACGTTGATCTCCGGCGTGGGGTCGAAGCGGTTTCCGCGAAAGCGCACCGGATGCCACTATCGCTGAGCGCGCACATCCGCGCCGCCGTCGCCGTTGATGTCGCTGTGGTTGCCGCTGTCGAACAGCGCCGGCGCCCGGGCTTCTTCCAGCTCGCAGACTTGCTCGTCGTCGGTCTCCCCGTCGCAGTCGTTGTCGAGCTCATCGCAAGTACCTCGGTTTGAGGTCAATAGCGCCTTCCGCAGGCACCCACTTGCCCGCGTTGCACGTCTCGTGGCCCTGCTTGCATTCGACATCGCTGCCGCAGGTGCGCACCAAAAAGTCTTCGTCGATCTTTTGCCGTCGCAGTCGTCGTGCTTGCGTTACTCGGCGGTGGCGTTCTCGTCGACTTGGCCGTCGCAGTCGTCGTCCTTGCCGTTACACTTCCGTGTGAGGCGTGCACACGGGGCCGCCACCATCCCACCGGGTCGTGTCCTTGCGCGCGCCAGCCAGGAGAAGCTCAGGTGCACGTGATCCGTGTGAGGATTGCTGCCGCTGTAGTTCGACCAGCCTGACGACGCGCAGCTGCCATTCGGGGAGCGGTAGGAGCCCCAAATGCGCTTGTTCCAGATCATGTACATCACACCGAAGCGCCGCGCGAGGGCGCAGGCGTTTCCGTGCTGATCCGTCTTGAGCAGCCAGTCGATCACCGTGTACGCGATATCGCGCTCGCTGCCGTTGTAGTAGTTCACGCCCCAGTCGAAGGCGCGCCCCTCATGTGCTCGCTGGTGCCCCCGCTGCTACAGGCGCGAATGATCCCGAGGTTGCGCGTACCTGGATAGGTGCCGAGCATGAAGTCGCGGAAACCTGCGACGCCCGGCTTCTCGCTTGGATCGCAGGTCGTCTGCGGCACGTAGGACGCAAAGCCATCGATGGACGCACCGAAGCTCGGCGTTGGCGGCTCGGGGGCGGCGAAACTAATGCTGGACGACGCCAGCACGGCCAGGGACGCTAGCCATGTGGAGGTGAAGCGCATGGGGGGGGAAGCGCTTCACCACTGCAGTCGCCGTGCCAGAGTGGCGATCGGCCTACAGAAGCCGCCCGTTTTCTTTGCGCAAGGCTCAGCGGGAGTTGCACAAGTTGTGCAATCGATCCAGTTGGTTGTGCACTCGGCTTGCGCAGACTCGATGGCTTCGATCGCGCGTACGGCGTCTGCCAGCGCCTGAAATCGTCTTCGGGGACGAAGGCCATGGCCCAGGGCAAACGCACCAGCACGGCGCCTTGCACGTCGCGCTGCAGCCGCTCCGCAGCTGGATGGAGGAAGAGGATCGCGAAGTGCCCCAGACCAAGCGTAGTGGCAGTGGCTTTGCCGCGAGGATCCGCGCGGCGTCCAGCGTCTGGCGCGGGCTGAAGGCGCCGCATAGCTTCGCCGTGTCACGGGCGATCTTCGGATCGCTGAGGGCTCGCATTGGCTCTTCACCAGCGCGTCGGGGATGCGCTCTCGAGTCAGGCGCCGAACGTCAGCGGACCATGGCGTAACGCCTTGGAGCGCTGCAGGAGCCAGCTCGTCAGTCGCAGCAGCGTCTGGCTGCGCCCCACCACGCCGAATGCAAACTCCTTCGGAGGAAACACCTCGTGCGTCGCAGTTCGCCGGCACCAGGCGCGCGACCACATCGATGATGCGCCGCGACCATCTGGGAGATCATACCCGCCGCTGTCATTGCCGACCAGCGTCACGGGTCCGGGCGCAGCTCACGGATCAGCTCCGCCACGCGCCGGTGCGAGATCGAGGGGGCTGTTTGCTGGAACTTCCGGGCAGCGGAACCCGATGCGTCCCGAGCTGCAGCAGCGGGACGATCACCCGGTGGTTCCCGCTCAAGAGCGGCACCAGCTTGCGGTAGTGGCGCGTGTCCGTGAGGAAGGGATGCACCAGCACGACAGGCGGTCCACTCCCTTCGTCGAGGTACTCGGATTTCGCAGTCGGAGAGGCGCACACGGTTCAGGTTCTGGTCTCGCGGGGCGAGTGTGTCGTCAGTCATGTGCTGGAGCCTGAGCCGCTGGCTTCCTGCGACACTTACCTTGGAGGTAAGCAAATCGGCGTAGGCGCTCTACGCGGGTTCGGGTTTGGGGGAGAGGTAAGATGGGAGCGTGGAACGAGCCGCTTTTGGGCAGATGTTGCGCTACTGGCGCCAACACCGACGGTTGAGTCAGCTGGAGCTCTCCGGGCTAGCCGGCATCAGCGGGCGCCATCTGAGCTTCCTCGAGACGGGGCGCTCGAGCCCCAGCCGGGAGATGGTGCTCGGACTGGCGGAGGCGATGGACCTACCTCTGAGGGAACACAACGCCTTGCTCGACGCCGCAGGTTTTTCCGCGCGGTACTCAGAGCTCGACTTCGGTTCACTGAGCTGGCGCAGGTGCGCCGCATGCTGGAGATCGTGCTCGAGCGCCAGGAGCCGTACCCTGTCGTGGTGCTGGACCGGCACTGGAACGTGCTGATGAGCAACCAAGCCGCGCTGCGTATGGTGGGCCTGTTACTCCCGAGGAAACGATGCTGCAGATGGCCAGCGGCAAACCGCTGAACCTGGTACACACCATCTTCGCTCACGCAGGACTCAAGGGAGTCGAACTCGAGAACTGGAAGCGGTGGCTCACGACGGTGCTGCGCCTGTCTCGGCTTTACCGCGAAGGACGACAAGCAACTGAAGCAACTCCTGCAGTCGGTGCTGAGCATGCCAGGCGTGCCGCCGGCGTGGCGTGTGCTGGATCTGGGCTCGGCGACCAATCCGTTCATCCCCCTGGTGCTGAGCCGCGGGGAGCTGCGCTTGAACCTTTTCACCACGCTGAGCGCCATCGGAACGCCGCTGGACGTGACGCTCCAGGAGCTGAGCCTCGAGACGTATTTCCCTGCGGACGATGAGACGGAGCGCGCGCTGGAACGCTTGGCCGAGGGTTGGCAACCAGACCTCGAGGCCCGCCCCAGAGTGGGCGCGGTGGGCTGAGAGCCAGCGGCCGGTTGGGTGCCCGCAGCTTTCGCGGTCATCCGCAGCGAAATGTGCTGCCTGCTATCTTCCCTGGTTGGCAGGGAGTACGCTGCGCTGCTCTAGGCGCCTCCTTCGCCCAAGATGTCACCGCGACCAAGCGGAGAAAGGGAGCTGGTGGCTGAGATGTTTTCGCAGGCAGATGGATACGAGCGGTTCATGGGGCGCTGGAGTCGCCTCCTGGCCTCGCAGCTGGTGTCTTTCGTGGAGGTCGCGGAGGGGGACGCGGTGCTCGACCTCGGGTGCGGCACGGGCGCGCTCACCGTTGCGCTGCGCGACGAGACACGCGCCGCCAGCATCGTCGGCGTGGACTCATCACCTGAGTACATCGGCTATGCCAGGCAGCGCGCTGGAGACCAGCGCACTCAGCTCTCGGTGGGAGACGCCCGCGCCTTGGATTTCCCCGAGGCAACGTTCGATCGGGTGTTTTCGTCTCTGGCGCTGAACTTCGTGCCGCAGCCCGGGCAGGTGGTCCGCGAGATGGCGCGCGTGGCGAAGCCGAGCGGGATCATCGCCGCGGCGGTCTGGGACTACGGGCGCGGCATGGAGATGCTGCGCGCCTTCTGGGACGAAGCGGCGGCCCTGGATCCCGCCGCGAAATCCATCGACGAAGGCAACATGCCGCTGACCGGCCGTAGCGACCTGGCCAAGCTGTGGCGCCAGGAAGGCCTGAACGACGTGTGCGACGCGCACCTCATGGTGAGCCAGGAGTTCGCGAACTTCGCCGACTTCTGGAGCCCCTTCTTGCTGGGGCAGGGCCCTGCTGGCGCGTACGTGGCTGGGCTACGCAACAACGCCAGGGCGGCCCTCGAGAGCCGCTTGCGTCATCGTCTGCTGGGCGGAGGTCCGGATCACCCGATCACCCTCAAGGCACGCGCCTGGGCGGTGAAGGGCAGTGTCGGATACATGGTCCAGCACGGTCAGAGCTCGCGAGAATGAGCCATCGAACTGGGCGGGAACTCGCCTTGCTGCTGGTCTGCCCGTAGCTACACTCGCGGCGCTTGGCCTCCGTGAACACTCCCGCTGCCGCCGCCGGCGCGCCCATTTCCGCGACGCGCGAAGCGACGTTGCTGCGGGTGTACTACGTGGCCGTGTTCGCCGCGCTGGGCGTGTTCGTGCCGTTCTTCCCGAGCTGGCTCGAGGCGCGAGGGATCCGCGGCTGGGAGCTTGGGTTGGTGACCGGAGTGATCCCGCTGGCGAGCTTCTTTGGGCCGCTGGCGTTTGGCTACATCGCCGATCGCTATGCGCTGCGCGCGGCGATCATTCGCGTGGCGTGCGGCGGCGCGGTCCTGTGCATCGCTGCGCTGGGATTGCTGGGTGGCCTGGGGCTGCCGATCAGCCTCGTGAGCGTGCTGTTGCTGATCGCTGCGTTTGCGTTCTTTCGCTCACCGCTGGTGATGGTGGCGGATGTCTCCGCCATGGAGACGCCCAGCAACTACGGGCGGCTCAGGCTGTGGGGCTCCCTCGGCTTCATGGCCATGGCGCTGCTCGCGGGGCAGCTGCTCGAAGTGAAGAGCGCGACGGGGCTGCCGCTCTTCGTCGGGCTGAGCCTGTTGGCTGCCTTCGTTACCGCGTGGTTCATGCCGGCGCGCGCGGCGCGCCCAGCTGGCCCGGTGTACGACGGCGTGAAGGAGCTGCTCAGCGCGCGGCGCTTCCGCCTGTTCTTGCTGGTGACCTTCTTCTGGTTCGCGTCCCACTCGGGCTACGACCTGGTGATTGGTCGACACCTGCGCGACCTCGGCGGCACGGGTTCCCATGTGGGAATTGCGTGGGGCATCGGGGTCACCGCGGAGATCGTCTTGATGGCGTTCTCGGCGCCGCTGTTCGCGCGCTACTCGAGCGGCGCCTTGTTCAGCCTGGGACTGTTCGGAACGGTGCTGCGCTGGTTGCTCCTCGCCGCCGCCCCTGGCCTGACCCTGGCGCTCGTGCTGCAGCCACTGCACGCCATCTCATTCGGCCTGACATGGCTGTCAGCTCTGGCGGTGATTCAGGAGCAGGCGCCTCAGAGCGCGCGGGCGACGGCTCAAGGTGCGTTCAGTACTGCGGCGGCGCTCGGTGGTAGCAGTGGCGCGCTGCTGTGGGGCACGCTCTACGAGGCGCAGGGTGGGCGCGCGGTGTTCTTGGTCGCTGCGGGTATCGCGTTTCTGGGCGCTCTCGTGACGCTGCGGCTGGTGGGGCTGTTGCGCGGCGCACGCGCCTGAGGTCGTGCGAGGCTGGTCTCCAGCGACGCAGGTGTCGCCCGCTAGACGTGAGCCCCGTGTCCGTTTCCTCGCGGTCGGACGCGAGCCGGCGACTAGGCAAGCCGGCACGCTTCGTGCTTAGCTCTGCGGAGTTGCGTGGCGCGGCGACGTAGATCCCGCGCTTG
The DNA here is from genome assembly GCA_041389805.1 of Polyangiaceae bacterium. GTDB lineage: Bacteria > Myxococcota_A > Polyangia > Polyangiales > Polyangiaceae > JAHBVY01. Next base: position 505,203 of record JAWKRD010000001.1, read on the forward strand.
GGCCGCCCTGTGGCTCTGGGCAACACGAGGAATGATGTCATACGGCTACACCTGGATTGCTCGCCGCACGCTCGCGGCGCTGATCGCGGCGAGTGCGCTGGCTGGTTCGAGCGCCGCGCAGGCTCAAGACCCTGGCGTGGTCGTGCCTCCGCCTCCGCCTCCGCCTCCGCCCCCGCCGGCGAACGGTGGTTGGGCGGGTTCCGGTGGCGCGCCGGGTTGGGGTTCGCAAGCGCCCGTGGGTCCTGCTCCCAGCGGCCCGGTCGGCCCAATGGACCCCCGATCGGGCCTGGTCAAGGTGACCCTCGAGTCCGCTGAACCTGGCGTGCGCGTCGAGCTGCACTATCGCCGCGCGGATCCAGAGAACTCGGAGCCCATCGTCTCCTGCATCGATCGTTGCAGCACCTGGGTGAAGCCTGGTCGCTACAAGTTCTACACCGTGGGTGATGGCTCCTTTCTGTCTGGCTCCCGCGAGATCGACATTCAGGACGACGTGACCATCGTGATCGATCCCGACACCACGGAGCACCGCACCGTCGGCCTGGTGCTGGGCGTCGGCGGCATCATCGGGATGGGCGTTGGCCTCTCGCTGCTGCTGAACGGCGCGGTCAACGGCAACGACAGCAAGGCGGAGACCGGCGCCTGGGTGTTCCTCGGTTCCCTCGCCGCCGTGCCGATCGGCTGGGTGATGTTTGGCACTTCGTTCAAGCCGGAGTGGTCGGAGCACTACGACGGCGACCGCGACGCCAAGAGCAAGCCCCCAGAGCCGCAGTGGAACGTCGGCTTCGCGCCCACCAACGGCGGCGGCATGCTGGGGGCGAGCTTGACGTTCTAGCGGCGCCTACGTGGAGGTCAGTGGTAGTCGGGCAAGTCGAAGTCGTCGCGGATCGAGCGCCCCGCGATCAACTTGGTGAGGAACGGATAGGACGCGAGCGCGATCCCCCAGTCGCGGATCTTGATCGCGAGCTTCGACTGCGGCGCAAAGAAGGACGCCATCTTCAGCGCCGCGTGCTGCTTCTCCTCCAGGAAGCCTTTCAGCTTGTGTTCGTACTCCGTGAAGGCTGCGGCGTGGTCGCCACCTGCGCGGTGTAGCTCTCCAGCGAGCACGTAGGCCTCCGTCATCGCGAGGCCAGTGCCCTCCCCTGCGAGCAAGCTCGCGCACGCGGCGGCGTCGCCGATCAGCGCCGTGCGACCCTGAGTCCAGTGATCCAGATGGATCTGACTCACGCTGTCGAAGTACACGTCTTCGCACTGTGCGAGGCACTGCAAGATCTCCGGCATCTCCCACTCCACGTCGCTGTAGATGTGGTGCAGTGCCTGCTTGACCTCGTTTGGCTTGGGTCGCTCGGGCAGTAATTCCGAACGGAAAGTCAGCAGGAACAACGTCTGATCGTCGCGCAGGCTCACCCGGGCGACCTGCTTCTGCAGCACCGTGTGAGACACATACGTGAGCTCGTCGCGCCGGGGGTAGCCAGCGACGCGGAACGCCGCCACATGACAGCCGAGGGGCTTCTCGCAGTCGGTGTTACCGAACATCAGCCGTCGGATGTGGGAGTGCAGTCCATCGGCACCGATCACCAGATCGAAGTCGCGCGTCGTACCGTCCGAGAGCAGCGCGCTGACTCCCGTGTCCGTCTCTTGCAGCTCGACGATGAAGGTGCCGAAGTGGGACTCGATGCCTTCGCAAGCGCCATACACGAGCGCTGCTAGGTCGCCGCGCGCAATCGTCGTGAAGCGCCCGCCAACCAACTCGCGCATCGCATCGAGGCCCATGCCCGACGTCTCCTCCCCCCCTGCGTCCACCAAGCTCAGGCGCTCCATGGCGTAGCCCCTGGCTTGCACCTGAGCTTCGAGGCCCATGCGGCGCGCGACTTCGTAGCCGACGCCCCAGAAGTCGATGATGTAGCCACCCGGTGCGCAGCGCTGGAGCGCTCTCGAAGAGCACTGGCTCGTGACCGTAGTGACGCAGCCAGTAGGCGAGTGTTGGACCTGCGACTCCCGTACCGTTGATTGCGATCCGCATCTGCTTGTTCACTTTCCTTGCGGCTCGAGCAGCTGACGCAGCAAGCCGTAAACGGCGAATGAAATCCGCATCACTTCCTCGGAGGGCATCTCCGCGAAGTGCTCCGTGAACCAGCGATCGGCGCCCATCATCATGCCGGTCGCTGCCTCTGCCAGGAGACCCAAGGGAAAATCCGTGCGGATTGCACCGACGTCTTGCCCCTGCTTGAGTATGTCGCTCACTCCTTCGAGCAACCGAGCGCGCAACGAGTCGAGCACGCCACCCTGGTTGGCGTAGACGCTCTTGCCGATCTCCGCGAGCTGCGGCTGACTGGTGATCCACATCAGCGCGCGCTGCATCATGCCCTCGAGGCCGCCCCAGTACTCCGCTGGAGTGCTCACCGGGCCGAGGTCACCGAAGGCCGCCATCGCCTCCTCGGCGATGGTTTCCGTTACCGTGCGGTACAAGTCGGCCTTGTCCGCGAAGTAGTAGTACATCGCGCCCTTGCTGATGCCGGCGCGCTCAATCACGCGGTTGAACGACGCGCCTTCATACCCATGCTCGAGCATTTCCGCGCGGGCGGCGCCCAGGAGGTTCTCCCGTTGCTCAGGGTCCAGCTTGTAAAATCGAGGAAGCGGCATGGCGGCCAGCGTAGGAGCAAAGGCTCTCGACCTGCGGTCCGACTAGTGTTTAGACCAGCGGTCGAACTGTGGGTCTGAGGATGGCTCCATCCGCCCCGATGTCAACGCCAGTGACGTAGAAAGCCCCAGTTTGGCTGATTTTTAGCAGGTTTTTGGGGGAGAGGTCAGCTCTAGTGGTCTTGGGTGGCGTCGAGCAGGCCTCGTGCGAACTTGGCTACCTCGGGATCCGCGTCGGAGGTGTACCCCTCCACGAAAGGGCGACTGCTTGGATCGCACTGGAGCACGGCGTGCAGGGCTGCGGTCCGCACGACCGCGGGACCCGGTGGGGTGCTGAAGCGCTTGGTTTGCTTCAGCAGGCGGGCGCGCTGGTCAGGGCTGAGGGGTTTTCGACAGTAGCGCTCCATCACGCTCACGGGAGTGAAGTCCAGGTTGCCCACAGCATTCGTCGCAGCGCTGGCGGTCGGCATCTTTGTCTTGGCGATCCAGGCGATTGCCTGATCCCAGAGTGCAGGACATGGCGTGCCGCTCGACATCGTGTTGATCGTTGCCGCGTGGGTTTAGGGGTCCGGTTCCTTCAGGGCTCTGCTCGAAGATTGGGCACCCTTCGGCTGGATCCATGCGGGCAGCTGACCAGAGCAGTCCGCGGCGTTGCCACTCGGGTGCCTCCTCGAACACGTCAAGCAGCACCTCTCCGTCCCGACGAGATCTCCAGCGCGCTGAAACAACGCGTCGAGTCGTTCCGGGTCCGTGCGCGCTGCTTTCAGCATGGCCACATAGCGCGCCGAAAGATCCCGCCGCTGTTTGAAGTTGATCCAATTGGTCGCCAGTATCAGGGCTGAGACGACATCTTCGTCGTCCTCGCGTTCGAGCGCTCGGACCACCGCGTGGCGACCTCTGCGCTCCGCATTGGACGCCCAGTCGATCCCAGTCCGACGGCGCCCGCGAGGCGCAGCATCCGATTCGGGAATCGAGCAGCGCGCAAAGCTCAGACTCGATTCTCGCTGCCTGCGCAACGGGGAGGTGCTCGATCCTCCAGTAGAGGCTCTTCCACTCGCCCCACGCCTCACACTCAGCGTCCTCTTCGAGCTGCTCGCAGCTCGCGAGTTGCGGACCGAGCGCCTTCATCTCCTGCAGGAACGGGGAGTCCGAGTCGCTAGCGGTCGTCGCTTCGACTGCTGGCCTGCTGCTGGCGACACGGAGCTCGGCAGTCCCTGGCGTGGTTGTGCGCGGCTGCTTCTCTCCGCAACCGCTCAGCGCAAGCGCCAGCAGCGGCGCGACCAGAGTGACCCTCATGCTCACAACACGTCAAGATAGGACGGGCTTGGCGGCTCCGCCAAGAGTTTCCGTGCGCTGTCTGCTCGCTCCGAACTTGGCAACGGGTGACGAAGTCAGTGCTTGGCCGCGCCCTGCTCCAGGAGTTGTCGTGCGGAAATAGCAGTCCCCTCGTCCGGATCGTTGGCGAACTTACGCACGAAGGCGGGGCCCCGTTTGGGGTCACAGATCATCACGCTCGCCAGCGCCTCTCCTCGCACGTCGCTCGCGACTTTGGTTTGGCTGAATCGCTTCGCTTGCTTGAGCAAGCGCTCACGTTGACTGGCGCTGAGAGTGTGGCGGCAGAAGTCGCCGATCGACTCCGGCAGACTGAAGTCCTCAATCTCTTCCTCTTCATCATCGTCACTCGGCGGTTCCACGGAAGCCACCCAATCGATCGCAGCGTCCCAGCTCGACGAACAGCTGTCGTCCAGGTCCGCTGCGAGGGCGTCGAACGCATTCATGGCTGGTAGCCTCAGTTTGCCAGCGACGGCCTTCGCGTAGATCACGCAGCGCTGGTTCGGTTCCGCTGAGTGCAGGGCGCGCACGATCGCCGCCTGCATCTTTTCATCAGATCCAGCGTAGAGTTGCATGAATAGCGGCCGGACCCCTGCGTCGTGGCTGAGGGCGTCTATCAAAACCACGCGGAAAGTTAAGTCAGGGTGACCTTTCAGCAGGTCGTAGACCCGCTGCCGTAGCTTCGGATATCGCAGCGCGACGCGTGCAATGAACAGAGTGAGCTTGTAACGAACCTCGGGGTCGCTCTCGATTACGCTGGCGTCCACGACCGCGGCGGCGATGGCTTCATCCGTGGTGGCGCGCGGTGACCGATAGAGCGTGGTGATGGCTGCCTGGCGCTCGGCAGGCGCCGGTGCGCGGAGCAGCTGGACGAGCTCGGCGATCGGGGCGCCTGGCGTGACCCAGTCGATGGCCCACATCTCCTCGGCTCCAGGACACCTGTCGCGATATTGCAGATGCGTGCAGGCGGCGAGCTTCTCGGCTGCGCTCAGGAACTGCTTGAGCCGCCGGTCGTCCGGCGTTGCGAGGGGTTCGGCTGAGGCAGCGCTTGGACGCTCCGTTACCGGTGAGGTCTCCGGCGCACTCGGGGGTGACGGTGGTGTGGAGGCGCACGCAACGGCTATCAGTCCAACCAAGCTGGTCGCGAACCTCATTCTCGTGCCCGTTTCCCGTTCATCGTCCGATCGAACCAGATGTCGCACCGCCACGCTGCCCTTTTCGGGCAAATCGAAGGGGCTTCTGTTTTCACTCGTCGGACGCACCACGTCCAAGCCCGCCTGGGTTCTCTGGCTTACTCTGGCTGGGGAGGCTTGGAGAGGTCGCGAGCGGCTGAGGCGACCTCCTGATCTGGGTCTGAGCTGAAGCCCCGGACGAAGCTGCGACCAGCGGTGGGGTCGCACTTCAAGACGGAGTGCAGCGCCTGAATGCGGACGCCTGGCGCCTCCTTCGTTTTCGCGAAGCGTTTGGCTTGGGTCAGCAGACGAGTGCGCTGTACGTCGGTCACCTCTTGGGCACAGAAGTAGCTGATCTTCGAGGCAAAGGTGTATTCGAGCAGGGGTATCTTTGCCGTGGGGAGCCAGGCGATGCCCTTGTCCCAGAGAGCCGGGCAGTCTCCCATGGCTAGCTGACCGAACGCAGTCTCCGCGAGCCGCTCGTCCTCGAGGGCGTGCTCTACGATCGGGCAGACCTCGGTGGAGAGGATTCTCGGGCTCAGTTGTAGGATGTGGCTGCGTTCCGCGGGCGTGCCCAGATCGAACATGCGAACGAGTGTCTTGGCGACGCCGGGCACGTCCTCCGCGATGGAGAAGAGATTGGCTCGGGTAGCTGGAGTCGGCGGGTGCTCCATCAGTTCCAGCACACGGCTCGCGGCTTTGGGGTTCTGGGTAAAATCGATCTGGCCCACCAAGCGCACGAGCCGCACGAGCACTGTCGAGTTGCGCTCCGCTTCCAACGCCGTCACTAACTGGTCCGCTTGCCCAGCGTCCGTGATGCTCGATTCGTCCAGAGCCAGGGCGTACACCGCCGCGAAGCGCACACTGTCGTTCAGCGCGGCGAGTAGCTCATACAGCGTGGGGCGTGCACTCTCGATCTCGGTCCAGTCAAGCTCCTGCCAAGCCATCCACGCTTCGCAAGTCGGCCCCGCCGTCTCCACGGCGCAACTCGAAAGCGCCTCCTGGAGGCTCCTGATGCGCCGCACCAGCGGCGGGTCCTGATGTATTGGATGCGGTGCGGAGCCCACGTCTGGCTCGATGCTGGAGACACCCAGCGGTTTTGGTTCCGCGGGGTGCAGAGTGGCACATGCGCTAGAGATGAACGCGGCGCCGGAAACCAACAGCGCAGGAGCAATGGCGAAGAGCGAAGTGCCCGAACTCACAACACGTCAAGGTGAGCCGGACCAGGCGGCTCCGCTAACAGTTTCCGTGCGGCTTCAGCCACCTTCGCGTCCTTGTCCTTGGTGAAGGCGCGCACGAAGCCTGGGCCGAGCTTCGCGTCGCAGCGCATGACGGACTTCAGCGCGCCGCTGCGGATCTCCGGGCGCCCTCTCATCGCCAGCCGCTTGGCCTGCGCCAGGAGCTGGGCGTGGAGCCGAGGATTGCCCGGCCACGCGCACAGGTTGCCTAAACTTTCTCCGACATTGGAGTCGGCGGGCGGCTCCTTCAGCTTGCTCACCCAGGCCAAGGCGGGCGTCAGCAGATCCTGACAACGATTCGTGGTCGCGATGGCTGCCACGGCGTCGTCCGCCATGTCGTTGTCCCCGCTCTTCAGCGCCTTGGCGTAGACGGCGCAGGCGCTCTTCTCTTCCCCGAGGAACACACCTTGGACGATGGCGCGCTTCAGCTCGACGTCCGCCGCGTCGTACATCCCCAGCAGGATGGCCGCCGTTTGCGGGATGAGCCCGGCTTCTTGCACCACCGCGAGGTGCAGCGCCTTGTTGGGGTGCGCCTTCACGATGCCGTGAGCGCGATCCAGCAGGCCGACCGAGTCGAAGTCGAGCACTTGTAACGCACGCACCAGCGCCGGACCCACCTGGGCGTCTTGCTCCTTCTCAATCGCCGTCAACAGCTTGCTTGCGAGCGCCTTGTCCGTCTGAAAGCGCGTGCACAGGCCGAGCGCATCCGCCGCCGCGCAACGCACGGCGGCGTGCTCCGAAGCGAGCAAGCCAATCACGAGCTCATCGCGGTCCTTGCCTTCGAACCAGTCACTGCGCCGGCGACTCCATGCGTCCCACTCGGTGCAGTTCTCGTAGGCACCCACCGGTTCCGGGCGGCAATCCTCGAGGGCCTTGGCAGCGCGCTCGATCTCCGCGACCGCAGGCGACTCCTCCGGGGGTTTATCGGCGCCTCCCGTTTCGCTGCTGGGTGCCGTGGGTGGCGGCGCGGCATCAGGCAATAAATCAGGCACATCCTGAATCGGCTGTGAGCGAGGCGAACACCCCAGCGCCCATACGGCTCCCAACGCGATCCACCAACTGCGTCCCATCGCCGGCAACGATGCGCCGACGATGGGGACTATCCAAGCAGAAACGTCGCGCTTCAGGCCTCAGCGAGTGACCAACGCTTCTTCGTTGCGAGGCGGATGGCCAAATACAGCAGCAACCCCAGCGGACCGAGGTTCAATACGAGGAGCAAGCTCGGGACGACGAACCAGTGGCTGATCCCGTTGCGCAGGGCATCGCGACTCACCCAAGCCCCGACCATCAAGTCGAAGCACAGGTAGTGAGTCCACCCCGCCAGGAACAACCACGGCTCTTGAAACGCCCGCATGCCGCTCTCGAGATCCGTGAGCGGCACCAGCCCATTCTTGAACAGGCACACGCCGTAGACGACGCCGAGCACCAAGAAGACCCCAGCGCCATGCACGATGCGCTGAGTAAAGCGCCAGCGCGGCGCGACGATGAGCAGCAACCAGAACGGCAGAATCAAGCCGTTCAACACAGAGAACCAAACCGCAGGCATACGACCTCCGAAATCAGAAAATCCACACAGAAATGGCGAAGTGATTTTCAGCAGGTCATAGAGCAGCGTGGTTCTCACGCCGAGACGGAGACTAGCCGGTGAGGAAAGGCAGAGCAAGAGGAGCTGCCTAATCCTCACGGAAGTGAGCTTTGGTCACCCCCGGGTTCGGGGGTGAGGACAGCCAGGTGCAGCCCGTGCGTCCGCTTGGAGGCTACGTGGCTTCTGGAGGCGCCAAGAGGCTGCGGTGCCGGGACCCAAAAGCACCCAAATTCAGCCCAAATTCCCGCATTTGCAGGGCAAATCTTGACTGAAGCACGCCCCTGGTCCAAACCACGTGACCTCGATCCGTCGAGACCGGAGGAGTGGCCGAGTGGTCGAAGGCAGCGGTTTTGAAAACCGCCGTAGTGAAAGCTACCGGGAGTTCGAATCTCTCCTCCTCCGCCAACCTCAGCTCGCGCGCAGCGCGTGCTGAGGTTGCCGTTCGGAGGAGAGACTCCATCCCATGGGAGTTCGACTGGAACTGCACGGAGTCCAGCGAGCTGGACGGAGTGCAGTGACAGCCACGGTCGGCGAGCCCCTGCGAGCCGAAGCGCGGAACGCGCTACGGCGAATCTCTCGTGCAGTGCCGCGCGTGGCGAACGGTTGTACAGCGAAGGGCGCAAGCTCGACTTTCCGCTCGAGGAGAGTTGGCGGTCCGCGGGAGTTCGACCGGGAGTGTATCGAGTCCAGCTAGCTGGACGAGTCAATTCGACGGGCACGGTCGGCGAGCCCTCGCGAGCCGAGGCGCTAGTGAATCTCTCCTCTCCGTCGGTGTCTTGCGGTGCGAGGCAGGCGCCGAGATGGCCTTCGCCTTCGGCTCGAACCTGCGCAGCGGCCGACGCCACCAGCGGAGGGGGTGCGACCGGTTGACGAGCACCAGGCGGCGAAAACGGCTCGGCCATGAGCACCAGCAATCCCTGCTTCGGCGCCTCTCTGAGCTTGGCTGCGATCTCGTGTGGCGCGGCACCCAGAACCTCAGGAAGTTGGGCGTCGTCCTCGAAGCTCGCCAGACGCTGCGCCGTCCAACTTGTGCTCTCGTGCGCCACCTTCAACTGACCGACGAGTTGTGGGAGTCGATGTCCGAATGGTCCGAGGCGAGCGAGTCCGTTCTTCGTGGCGTGGTCGCTTCGCGTCTGAAGTGACTCGCGCGGTACGAAGGAATAGTTTTCTTCGTAGTCGACGACGATCGAGCGGACCGTGTGGCGAAACGTCCCCAGGTCGCCGTTGACGAACTCGGCCTGGATCTCACCAACCGCTGCAGCTTCGAAGCGTGCCTTCATATCCATTGCTGTCAGCAAATCGATCTCGGGGTTGTTCCAGGGGTCGCAGTGTTGCCAAAGAGCTAGATGCTTGTTTCGCGCTTCCTGGAAGAGATTCCGAGCACGTCCGGCGAGGTCACTTCGGGTGCTTGCCGATTCGGCGGCGATGGCCCGTTCAAGACACTCGCTAGCGGAACGGAGTCGCGCCGCCGAAAGCAACCCTGTATCGAGTTTCATCTCGTCCACGCTTCTCCGTAGCTCTTCGAGAGAGAGAAGCGCCTGATCGAGTTTCCCCTCTATGCGTGAAAGCTTCCGAAGAACCAAGGCGAAGCCAACGATAGAAACCCCCAGATTGGCAACGCTCGCCGCCGCACCGATGAAGTTGGTGAGCTGCATGGCCTCAAGCATCGGCTGGACCGATTGAAGCTGAGCGTTGGTGGCGATGAGTTCACTTATACTTCTGGCCTTGGGCAGTCCTTGCAATGCGTCGTTGAAGCCCTCCGTGGGAACCAAAGCCCCGACGAACTCCCCCGTGTTGGGGTTATTCACCGTCCTACACGCCTTGTTTATCACCAACCGTCCCGTGGCGACTGCGGCTTGCAGTTCGGCGGGTACCTCATACAGGATCATTCCCAGCCTCCTCTGCAGCTAGCACCGTTTCAAACTCTCGTCGTTTCCGTGCGTGAATGAGGAGGAACGTTGCTGGCACAAGCTTCTTCATCGAGGGACTCACCAACCACCCCACAACAGCGGCAGCGCCGAGCCCG
>JAWKRD010000002.1:0-466119 GCA_041389805.1 Polyangiaceae bacterium
CTCAGCCAACGAAGAGCCGACGCTGAAGCACGACGAGTCGACGAACGCGCTGATTCGGCGCTATCGGCGCATGAAGCACACCTAGCTTTGACCGTTGGTCGATGCGAGCCTGAGCAGCCCCCGACACGGTGCAAGTTCCGTGTAGAATCGCGCGATGTCCGCGGCGGCTCAGCTCGAACACGTCTACCGCTATGCCTTTCCCTCCCACGTCGAGCCCGGTTGGGGCTTGCACCTCGCGACCAGTGGAAGCGCGGCAGACGAATCGGCAACCCCGTACTTCTTCGAAGGCAAGCTGGAGCATCCAGAGGAGCTCGCGAAGATGCTGCTGCTGCTCTCGGATGTCGTACGCAGCCGCTTCTATTTGCCGGGGGCGATGCGGCAGCTCGATCCGGTGGTGACCTGTTCAGACCAGGTGGTGCGCTTCGAAGGCTTCAGCTCGTGCTGCGGGGTCTACGTTCGCGTCGACGCCGAAGGGGACTCCTTCGAGCACGGACTCAAAGGACGTGGCACAACGAACGTCGACTTCAACTCGCCCATGCGCGCGGCGCTTGGTCGGATCCGCGCGGATGAGGAAGTGCGACTCGCGGTCGGGGCGGACGAGGTGAAGCTCACGCGCTCCGAGGGCAGCGCTGTGGAAAAGAAGGTCCAGCTACCTCTGCGCTGGCTCAAGGCCTTCCTGGAAGTGCAAGCCTACCAAGCACGGCTGCAGCACAGGCTCGAGGTCGACGGCGTCACGCTACGACGCTTCCTGCGCACACTCCCCAAAAGCGGCGGGCCCAAGCGTCGCGTGTTTGTGGTCCCGGCAGGTCGAGAGCTGCGCCTGACTCAGCGCGAATCGAAAGACGGAGTCCCCGTGATGGGAACGGACCGCCTCAGTGTTCTGGCGTCGGTGCTGGCACCAAGTCAGCGAGTGAACGTGTGGGTCGACCCGGGCACGGGCGTGAGCGGGTGGGAGGTCAGCGGCGCCGGCACCCGCGCGTTGGTTTTGCTGAGCCCCGAGGTCTATCGCGGATTTTCGGGTGAGGGACAGGCGCTGCGGCAGCTCGCTGGGAGCAACTGGGAGGGCGCACTCGCTAGCGTCCGCGCCAAGCTGAAGTGGCAATCGGAGCTCGACGCCTCCGCGCTAGCCCGAGAGCTCGGCAGGCCGCTTTCCGACGTCGAAGCCGCGCTCGCCGTGCTGGGGAGCCGCGGGTTGGTCGGTTTCGACGCAACGCGCGGCGTCTATTTCCACAGGGAGCTGCCGTTCGACCTCAGCCAGCTCGAAACGCTTCAGCCACGCTTGAAGGCTGCGCGCGGCCTGGTGACTGACGGCAAGGTGCGCCTGAACGCCGAACTGCGCGAAGCGGTGGTGGAAGGCAGCGACGTGCAGCACCGGGTGCGCCTCCTCGAAGATGGCGACCGCTGCACGTGTCGCTGGTTCTCGAAGCATCAAGGGCAGCGCGGTCCGTGCAAGCACATTCTTGCCGCACGGATCTCGCTCGAGGGAGACGAGGACTCGGAGCAGCGATGAGTGGCACACAGGGAATCGCTTGGCTGCGGGCCTACATGGCCGAGGAGGAGCGCTCCTGGCACGCCTTCTCTAAGCAGGAGGAATACACCTACGACCGTCCGGAGCGCATGGAGGCAGAGGAAGTTCGGAGGGGGAAGGGTTGGTCAAGGACCCTCAGCGAACACGCTCACCTGCTCCCGCAGTTGTTGCCCGAGCTGCCGCCGGAGCGCTTCATCCACTGGATCCAGTACACCGAGCTGAACGCGCTCGGATCGGCGCTCGCGAGCTTTGACGAGGCGAAACGACGCAAGTTCAGCAAGGCGGTGGACAAGGCGATTCGCGTCGGCTTCGACCGCATCCATCTTGCGGTCGCGGCACACGCCCTCTGCGGGTTTGCCACGGTCAAACGTGCGGAGCTGTGGAACATCAGTGAAGCGATGACTGAGGCTCTGTTCGAAGTACTTTCAACTCGTAAGCCCGAGTGGCTCGACAAATGGATTGACGAGGAGCTACGCACCGGGGCGCACGACACGTTCCATCTGATCCGTAAACTCGTGACTGCGGGTGTGACACCGCAGCCAACCTCGGATGACTACTTCACCGCTCTGGTGCGCTCGAACGCCGGGTGCAGTGCATACGAAGCGCGCTCGCTGGTCGACGCGCTGCGCGCCGACCCGGAACTGGTCGATCAGGCGCTGAAGGCGTTCGAGCTGGATCCCGCGGACGGCACGCTCTTCGAGTGGGAGCCTCCGTACACCGATACAGAACTGCTCGACTCCCTCTCGTGGGGACCGGCACTGCTGACGCTGCTGCGTGATGGGCAACTCGAACGTGCGCGACTCATAGCTGCCGCCATGGGCACGCTGCGGGCGCGGATCCAGCTGCGAGCCACCGCATTCTATCTGCGACTCCTGGAGCGTTGCGCCCTCACCCCGGAGGAAGCCGCAGCTCACGAAGCCGACTACGTTGACTTGCTGTCGCACCCCTCGAGCGCCGTCGTGAAGCATGCGCTCAGCGCGTTATCCGTACGGATCAAGGCGGGGCACGGAAACGAAAGCTACCTGCGTGGTCTCGTTGCGGTCTGCGAAGCAGAAGCCAAAGGGAACGCCCTGAGCGCCATTCGCCTGCTACGCGCCTTGGGCAAGAAGCAGCGCGCCTTGCGACCAGCCATCGCCGTCGCCGCTGCCCACGGGCTTCAACACGCGAGCGTCGACGTCCAAGAGAAGGCGCTGGACGTCGTCGAGGAGTTTCGCGGCTCAGCGCGAGAGCCACTGGAGATCCTGCGCGAGTACGCGGAGCTCGTCGCCGCGACGAATCGGGCACGAGTGGCGGCGATCCTCGGCGAAGTCCCCGCGCCAACTGAATCTGGGTCCGATGGGGAGCTAGCCGAGCTGCTCCAGGAGGCGCGCTCCGTGCCTGCGAAGCTCGCAGAGCTCGCAGCACTTCCGCGCCTGATCGCTGACATCGAAGCAGGCTCACCGCCCTGCGCGTTTCACCCCGACTCGCGCGCGCCACGCCTCAGCGACGACTCCCTGGTTCAGCCCATCGCGAGCCTAGACGAGCTCATCGACTGTCTGCTCGCGGCACTGGAAGAGCGCGAAGACGCCATGCTGATCGAGCGCTGTCTGGACGGCATCAGCCGCTTCGCCCATGAGCGTCCAGCCGATTTCGACGTGCGAACCTCGGCGTTGCTCCAGAGCGCGACCACGCTCGAGAGCTACAGCAGCTTGGTAGTCGAGCTAGCGACCCTCATCACGTCTTGGATCCAACGTCAGCCAAAGCCCAGAGATCGAGAACAGGTCGACGACTGGTTTCGTGCGTTCTTTGCCGTTCGCACCACGGAGATCGCTCAGCGCGCAAAGGATTGTATCCCCGCGACAACTCTGAGCCTGCCCACCCACTCCCGCGGCTGGCTCGCACCGAGTGTGCTCGTCGAACGGCTCCGCGAGGCGCAGCAGCAAGGCGTCAAGTTCCAGCAAGCTGACTTCGTCCAGGCACTGCTACGCCTCGCCCCCGACGACAGAGCGGCAGCGCTGGAGGCCGCGAAGGATCTCGCGGGCGAGATGGGCCAGGCGCTGCGCTACGCGCTGGGCGGTCAGTTCCGCACGGTAGGTGCGCACCCTCACTTCTGGGCGGCTGCAGCACGCGCTCGCCATGTCGCGGCCGAAGCGCCCGAGCTTCGCGATACTCCGGCAGCGATTGGCCCCTACGCCGCCGCGAGCGCCAGCTTTGAGTGGCGCGTGAAGAAGTTGGAGGTGCGCTGGGCGTCCAAGGACGAGCACCGCCTCGAGCTCGACGTGAAGCCGAAGCCCACGGTGGTCCCAAACAGTGAGTACTTCTTGGCCACGATGATGCTCAAGGACGCCCTCAGAATTCCTGACTTCGTTGAGACGCTCCCGCTCGATGCCCGGCTCCACACCATGGCGTGGCCCATGCTCCCAGATGCGGCTTTCTGGCGCGGGGCGCACGCCGTCACCGATCGCTTGTTCCGCCCGGCTTCGACGCTCACGGCGACTTCGCCCTACCTGGAACCGCTCTTCGATCCCGATCTAGCGTTCAACGAACCCGCGAGAGTCTGCTTGGTCCTCGCGCTCATCGCACAAGACGCCGACGCCCGAACGACAGGCGCCGATGTCCTGACGGCGCTGGTGGAGGACGGGCGCTGTGACGGAACCGAACTCGCGGAAACACTCGTGCGCATGCATCGCGCCGGGACCACCATCCGACTCGGCAGGTTGACGGAGAGCCTCAGTCGCGTCCACGTCGTCGGTCCCGCGCAGCAGTGGGCCAGCGTCCGTTTCCTCGAGGCAGTGCTGATCGGCATCGGTGCACCCCTACCCAAAGACGCACACCATCTGCTCGAGCTGCTCGCCGAGCTGAACACCAGCCTGGCGCGTCCCTGCCCTGCTCCACTCCAAAGCCTGCTCAAGTCCATTACGGGCTCCGGAAAGGCAGCGAAGGCCGCGAAGCGCATCCTCACGCAGCAAGGAGAACCAGAGTTGCCAGCGCCTGTCGCGGCTGCAGTGCTACGAAGTCGCCTCGAGCGCCTGCGTCGCTGGGGCCAAGGCCAGCCCAGTTGACTTGTGTGTTCGCGTCGCACCGCGTCGCGCTCTGGCGTCTCGTCCGCGATGCGGTTTGCGATAAGAACATCGCCGGAACGAGCAATCCAGCACGCGCGCCACGCGTGTCACTCGGGTGTGGCGAGATCCCGACGTGAAGCGCATCTTCATCGAAGCGCGTAGCCTGGAGCAGCCCGGGTCAAAGGTCGCAGCTCACTCTTCACATCAACTGGCGGCGACGGTAGCGTCTCCTGCTGCCCGGAGCTTGACCAATGACGACACGTAAGCCTGTTGAACCGCTTCCGCATGCGGTGCCTCTCGGACGAGTCGTCGCCACGCGACGGTTCGAGCTGCACGCTGAACCCGATCGCGTCGTCGAGCTCCGCATCGGAACTCCGAAGGCGATGGATCAAGACGCGTACTGTCCGGTGCAGCTGCTCGGAATTGGCGATGAACGCATCAAACCGGTGTTCGGAGTCGACACCTTTCAGTCCCTACAGCTCGCATTCCGCTACGCCAGGGTCCTGCTCGAAGAGCACGGGGAGCGCATTCGCTGGGAGCAGCTCCCAGCCCACGAAAGCGTAGACCCGTGAAGAACCGCGTAGACTAGAGCGAATCGAATGCGCGGAGCTGGGCCCGTCCGTGCTTTGGCGCACTTGGCGGACACGTCCCATGCACCTTCGCTGAGCAGCGTGTATCCTCCCCGAGTGCCGCGCCCAGTTGATGCTGACTCCGCTGCCACGTTCGATCGGATCGTCCGTGCGGCGGTCGAGGTTTTGGAAGAGACGGTGCCACGCAACGCCATCTCGATGCGGCAAGTCGGGGAGCGCGCTGGCGTCAGCGTGGGGACGCTGCACTACTACTTCGAGAGCAAGGAGCGCCTGCTCGAAGCCTGCCTTGATGGCTACTATCAAGATCTCGCCGCCACCGCGCAGCGCCTGCTCTCTGGTCTGGCCAACGGCCCCGTCCCCGCGGGTGAAGCCACCATCCGCGGCGCCGTAGCCAGTATGTACGGTTTCATCACCCAGCATCGGGCGTTGATCGAGCTGCGCCTGGTCACCAACGCCATGCGCGGCGAGCTCGCTCCGGAGCGCCAGCACGAGTTCATGGGCACGGTGATCCAGGAAGCGGCCAACGTGCTGACTCCCCATGTGGAAATCGATCGCGAAGAGCTGCGGCTGACGGTTCAGCTCCTCGCGACGAGCATCATCCGCATGGCGCTCTTGAGCCCTGGGGAGCGCAAGGCGCTCACCGGCAGCGATGACGATCGGTCGATCGCCGAGTTCGTGGAGCGCGCCGCCTGTCGCTTGGTGCGGCCGAAGCCCGCAAGCAGCTAAATTCAGGCTCGATCAGCGACCGATTCGGATCTCCGGCGAGTCGGCGTGGTCCGTTATCCTGTGGGAATGATTTGGAGGGAATGGCCGCGCCACGGCGTACGGCTCGCGCTCCTCGTCGGCTCGAGCGCCGCGCTAGCGGGTGCGTGCGGGTCCGACGGATCGGGCAACGCAGGGAGCGGTGGCGCCGCGAGTGGGGGGAGCTCCAGCGGCGGCAGCGCCGCAGGCGGCAATGGTGGTCGCATCGACGGCGGCACCCCAGGGGACGCATCGACCAGCGATGGCAGCGTGGTCAATCCGGTGCCGGGTGAAGGTGAATGCGCGTGGACTCCCGGCGAGCGACCCAGCGCGGCGCTGCCCCCAGAGCACACGAACGAGTACGTGATCGAGCTCGATCGCTGGCAGATCTCGAATGCAGCGCAAGAGCCGGTGGATACGCGCAACCGCATCAACGACGCGATCCGCTGGGCCAAGGACAACGGCTACGACAAGATCGTGCTTCCTCCCGGCAATTACCTGGTGGGCGAGGCCACGAACGATGCCTACGCGGCAGGCATCGAACTCGAGGGGGACATGACCTTCGAGCTGGCGGACGGCGCCGTGCTGCAGATGGCCCCCAACGATCGCTGGAACTACTGCGTGATCAGCGTCAACAGCCACAGCAACATCACCATCCGCGGTGGCGAGATCCTGGGGGATCGCGATCAGCACGACTACGGCAACCCCGAGCAGTCTGGCCACGACGAAGGTCACGGGATCTGCGTCTGGACCTCAGCCGATCGCGTGCTGATCGAGAACACCGAACTCCACGAGCTCACCGGAGACGGAGTGCTGATCGTTGGAGCCAAGGCGACCGACACCGAAGCCGAGAAGCCCACGACGAACGTCACCATCCGCAACAACGAAATCCACCACAACCGGCGTCAGGGCGTGTCAATCGTCGGCGGTCACAACATCGTGATCGAAGGCAACCACATCCACCACATTCAAGGGACGTCGCCGCAGTTCGGGATCGACATCGAGGGCGCCGGGCGGCGAGATCAAGACATCCACATCGCCAGCAACGTCTTCGATCACAACGCCGGCGGCGACTTCGTCACCTCGAGCGGGCACAACGTGTGGTTCGAAGACAACACGCTGACCCAGTGTCAGACCGACGACGCCGGTGTCTACGACGCGTCGTTGCCTTGCGACCTGGACGAGCAAGTAGACGGACCCATTATCCTGTGGAAAGAGACGGACAACGTCATCCTCAACAACCGCATTCGCATGTCGCTGCGCACGGTGAACGGCTTCTGGGGGATCCTCGGCTACGTCAGCGGTAGCGCGAAGTCCGCGACCCGGGACAACCCCATCGGCAACTACATCGCGGGCAACACGCTCTTCGACGCTGGGATCCACATGGCTCACAACATGCGCTACTTCGTGTCGAACAACACGATCCACAACGGCTTGATGCTTGGCTACAACCTCGCGTGCACTCGCCTGGAGGACAATCGCATCAACCGCACTGCCTCGGAGAACTACAAGCTCCGAGACGTGGCCGGCGTCGCCACCAAGAACATCCTCAATCGCAGCGAAGGCGCTGATCCCACGGAAGACCGCGTGTTGTATTTCCCCATGGCAGACGACGCGCCGTACCGTAACTCCTCCCCGGTGTTCTGGTGATGCGCCGCACACTCACACTCACCGGGCTCGCGTTGGTCGCTGTGGGCGGCGTGATACTGCTGCGCCCATCAACGCCCATCGCGCCCCTCACCCCCGAACCCACTCGCGCTGGCGAAGGCACGTGCCCAGCGGGCGCCGATGACTCGGGTCTTGGCCCGGACATGGTGCGCTTGCCTGAGGGCTTCTGCATCGACAAGACCGAGGTCACTCGCGGGCAGTATGAGGCGTGGCTCGACTCCAAACCGAGCACCGCGGGTCAGCCGAGCGCCTGCGCCAGCAACTCCGACTACACACCGAGCTGCGCGTGGAAGCCGGGCTCGGATCAGCAAATGCCCGTGGTGTGCGTGGACTGGTGCGACGCGCGGGCCTTCTGTGAGGCGGCCGGTAAGCGGCTCTGCGGCAAGGTCGGCGATGGTGGGCCCTACGCCTTCGAGAGCTACGAAGACCCAGCCACCAGCGAGTGGTTCGCAGCGTGCACTTCCGGAGGGAAATACGACTACACCTACGGCAGCACGCTGGACACGTCTGTGTGTCGAGACGCGGACGCTGACGACTACACGCAGTGGGGCCTCGGCGACGTGGGGACCTTCCTGACTGCCACTCGCCGGACGCCGCATACTCAAGGTCTACGGCCATCAGCGGTCACGTCGCCGAGTGAGATCAGGGCTGCAAGGGTGACGACCCACGGACGCCGTGCCGCATTCGCGGTGGCGGCTTTCCAGCACCACGCTCACACGGCCTGCGTTGCGACATGGGAAAGGCCCTCCAGTGGCCGCGCACCCGCCAGGTCGAAGCCGTCGGGTTCCGCTGCTGCGCCGACTAGTCCGCCGTTCGGTTCAGCGCGCCGTGGAGCCGCCGATACCCCGCACCACGTCGGCTAGAGCCAGCTCGATCTGGCTGCCGATGCACGTCGTCGAACCGGCTGCGCGCCCCGTGCGGGTGTTGATGCTTCGTGCACCTGGCAACCAGCATTACGACGGGCGCGCTACGTATGCCTTGCCGGTGTTCGCGTCATACAGGAATAGATCAGCGCCATAGGTGCTGTTGCCTGTCTGGCCTCGCGCTGGACGCTCTCGCACGACGAAGTAGTACTGGATCTGGCGAAACTGCCCGAACCAGTGTTTCACCCCGGAAGCGCTCTGCTTCATCGGGCGGTCTTTGTATGTCGGCTCTCCATCGACCACCATCCCCCGTTCCTCCGAGATCACGCTGCCGTCCTTCAACACCGTGGCTGCGTTCCCCAGCACGCCACCGAAGCCGGAGATCGGCGTCATGTGGTGTATCCGCTGCGCTTCGGGGTTCTCGAGCGCCTCGGGCATCACGACGATCGTGTTGCACTTCGGACCGACGCTCGCGCGCACGCACAGCACGAGTTGCTGCTCGGGCCTCTGCAAGGGCGACGGCTCCGTCTGCCTGAAGTCCGTGGCTATAACCTTCGCTCGCTCCAGCTTGGTGCGGGATCTCGGAGCCATCGTGCTCGCGGTAGTAGTCCGCTGCACCCGGCGACCAACCGAAGCCATCAATAACACCTGCGCCTTCACCAGCGGTCGCATCTTCTCGGACTCTCCTGGTTTCCTCGAGGGGTTTGGGGAGAGAACGTGGCGTCCGCACCCATCCCTCTGCGCCAGTTCGCCTGCCTCCAGTACAGGGCTGAATTCCCAACTCTGCGAGGCGCTAACGAAGTATCGAGAGCAACGGTCAGCGACGACGGGTCGTGGATCCACCGAGTCCAGCGTCCATCGATCCGTCAGGCTGTCCCGCATCCGGCAACACCGCCGGGGCCACATAGGGCAAGTCCGCGCTGGGTTTGGCGACGGGCACTGTCGGAAGCGCTCCGCTGGATTCGCCCACTGACTTCGCGGACTCAGGTGTGTTGCAAGCGAGGCCGCAGAGCGGTGCCGCGACGAGTAGGGCCGTGAGATTGAGTCGCATGCTTGGTGCTCAGCAACCGACGTGCCATCGCTGGCCGCGGGCGCCAGCAGCGGCTGGAGCCGGATCCTAGGGCCGGCGGACACCGGACCGCCGTGCGGTGCCGCCCAGGTGAGGTGTTCTTGAGGCGAGCGAGCATCGCTCGCTTCCCGCTCGTTCTTTGGTCAAACTCCCGGCGTTCTCGAAAGCGAGTCACCGCGCCTCGACCTCGGCGCACAACACGGGCACATGCACTCGATGGCCGGCACTATCCCAAAGTCTCGATCCTTCGTCAGCGTCGGCGGCGCAACGGCGCTGCTCTTTCTGAGCCTGCTGGCGTGCAAGTCCCAGGACAAAGCCGCCGAAGAAGACACGCCGACCACCGTCGATTGCACGACCCCCGCCAAGCTCAGCTGCCTGGTCGCCGACACCTGTCACGTGTTCTTCAGCAGCAATTCCGCACAGCAAATTGCAACCGACTGCCAGAAGCTCGGCGGCGTGACCACTGCTGGCGCATGCCCCGACAACTTCACCCAGTGCTGCATCAATCAGCAGAGCTCCTACGGCGAAGCCGAAGGGATCTGCATCAACGACTCGAACTTCTCCGCCGCTGACTTTCGTCAAGCGTGTCGCGCCCAGACCGGCTCCACCTATTGCTCGGCGGAGTGAGCGTCACCGTCGGAGACCACACTAGCACCGCGTCACGAGACCATGGCCTGGACGATCGAGAGCTGGGACCCCGCAACCCGCACCGGGACGCTGCGCTCGCCGCACTTCGCCGGGGTGCCGTTCGGCCCCGCCGAAAACGTGCAGAACGTGACGGACTTCGCCATTGGGGAGACCGTGGTGGTGGAGTTCGCTGAGGTGGAACCTACACACGTACTCCGCGCGGTAACTCCGACCCGTCAGAGGCAGCCCAAGGACACTCACATCGCGTTGTTCGATGTCGTCAATGGCTACCTAGATGTGCAACTGGAAGAGCACTCTCCGGGGCGACTCGTGCTCTGGCTGGGAGACTGCTGCGAGTACTGCACTCCGGATGCACCCCGATTGGTCTTCGAAGGACTGACGACGGATCAGCTGTCCAGTGCCTGGGAGGCTGACGCGGTGGAGCTAAGCAATCCGCTGTTTCGCGGCGCCTCCGCCGAGGAGATCGCCACGCATCAGCTCGACGTCCCCGAAGGCGCTCGCGCGTATTGCGTGGTTACGTCCCATGGCAGCGGGCCCGACGGACCCAGGCTTTTCCTCGTGGCTCGCAGCGTGAGCGTGATGGAATCCGCCGCCGCGCGCTGAACCCTCACCCCCAGGCCAAGCTGACTATGGGGGTGAGTGTCTCAGCTCCGATGCGAGAGGAAGCGCGCTGGTGGCTAAGAGCCCTGTTCGCCGTACCCTTGGCGTGCGCACTGGGTTTCGCTGTGAAGTATCCCGTGATGTTCCAGCTCAGGGGTCCCCGCTTCGTGGAGGTCAAGCGCAGCCAGCAGATCGGCCCCTTCGTGCGGGCGCGTTTCGCAGCAACGGGCGCCTGCCCGAGGTGGGAAGAAGTCGACGCAGAGTTCAGGCGAGTCACCGGTAGAGAGCTGTGCGAAAGCAACGAGGCTGAACCTAACCTGCCTTGCGTCGAATATGGCGTGACGGATCTCGTCCCCCACGACTGCGATCTATATAACCGCTTTGGCTTCGATGATCGCTTCCACTACTTCGCGCTGCGCGATGAGTGGTTCTCCGAAGCCGACTTCCACAATGGGGCGCTCCGGCGCGTCGGCTTCCGCAGTCCGGATGTCCGCAAGCGCTAGACGGCGACTCAACGCTGTGAAATGAACCCTCGATGTCAGAACGCATCCGCGTTGCCATCGAGAGCATCAAGCGCTGGATGAGCGCCAACGGAGCACCGCTGTTGGTCGAGAACCTCACGCCCGCTGCCACCGAGGAAGAGCTCGCCGATGCGGAGGAGGCGTTGGGCGTCACCCTGCCGAGCGACTTGCGCGCGCTGTGGAAGGTGCACAACGGTCAGGGAGAAGAGGGCAACGGTTTCTTTCCCGGAGGATTCAGCTGGCTATCAACTCAGTCGGCAGCAGCGGAGCAAGAAAACTTGTTGATGCTGATCGGTTTCGAGCGCGAGGCGGACAATCCCCGCAGTGCCACCCGCGCCGAGGTGGAGTCGGACAACTGGCTACCTTTTGCTGGTCAAGAGTCGGATCTGCTCGCCGTACACGGGGACACCGGGCGCGTTTTCCTTTGCTACCACGACGATTCACCTGAGTTAATCGCCACCTGCCTGGGAGATTACCTCACGGAATATGCTGAACGCATCGACGCGAGCGACTACAGGGTTGAAGGTGGTTTCGGCGATTACTACCTGGAAGAACGCGACCGCGCAGCGGAACGCTTGGAGGAAGAGCGCGCCGAGAAGCGACGCAGATTGGAAGCGATGCCGCCACTCGAGCGATTTCGTGAGGCGCTCGCGCAGAACCATGATGGACGAGCCGCCGACGTATTGCGGGCCGCGCTCGACCGGAACGACGCCGCGACGTTCGATGGGTGTGTCGCAATCCTGTTCAGCGAGCCGCATAGCCCCGCCCTGATCGCGGGCACGCTGCGCACCTGGATGGGCACGCTCACACTTTCTGCGAAGCACTGGTTCATCATCGCCATCGGCGGCGCGATGCTGGGCAACAACGCCGTGCGAGACATTGCGATTTCCAAGGTGCTCAAGGCGCGGGATCTCGATCTCAAGGAGCTGGAGACCCCGAAAGCGGGCACGCCCGACGACCAACGCTCCGCGTGGCGTAGCGCCTTGCTCGCGCTGCACGCGAAGCTAAAGCGCTAGGCTCATCGCGCCGAGCTGTGCGTCGCGCGACGCCTCAGTGTGGCTAGCTCGCTACGCTGAGCTTCATGGTCACGCGGAAGCCGGAGACCTTGCCTTCGCGGATCAAGAGCTGCTGGCGCTCGAGCCAGGCCTCTTCGATACCGTGGATGGTCTCCACCGCACGGGTAATTCCGGCGCGGATTGCGTCTTCGAAGCTCGAGTCCGACTCACCCGAGATCTCGATACAGTTCACGTCATTCATGGCAGGCACCTAACGGGTCCAGGGTGCGCGTACTTAAGCACTCTCTGTGCCAAACCGACGACGAGCCTGAGAATTCGCGGGACCTTCAGGTTTGCTCCGAGCACCGCCAAGCGTCAGCCGAGGCACCTATACTGGGAAACCTCCCAAAGCGTGAAAGGCTCCCTGGTGTCCCTCGCCAAGCTCCGCGAACAGTTCCCAGCCAATCTGAGAAAGCAGTGGGAAATCGACCGCATCTTGGTCGAAGAACCGCGCCCCGACGGCTCGGGGACACGCTTCGCGATCGATCTGCGAGCGGGCTACTCGCCCACCCAGCGCGGCATGGGGTCCGGGTCTCCGTTCCTCTCCCGCAAGGTACCCGTCGAGAAAGCGCTCGTCGCAATGTCTCCCCACCTCGAAGGCGCAACCATCGAGCGCGTCGACCTCTGGGGAGCCAACCTGAACAACGCCGCGCTCGACGCGATCCTCGACGCCCCTTGGTTCCGCGGGGTACGCGTTCTGAACCTGGGAGCCAGCCGCCTCACGTCGAAGGCCGTAGCTGCACTCGCAGCCCACCCGATCGCGCAGCAGCTGGAAGACCTGACACTGTCGTACAACAAGCTGGGCAACGCATTCGGCAAGGCAGCGTTCCCCGAGCTCGTGTCCCTCGAGCTCGTGTATTGCGGCGTCGACGACAAGGCGCTCATCGCTCTGGGCAAGGCGCCTCTGCCGAAGCTCAAGCGGCTGATGCTCGAAGGCGCTGCAACCTATGTCTCCCTCGCAAACCTTGCGAAATCGGCGCACGATGGCAGCCCTCCTCCGAACGCCGAGTACTCCGCCGCAGCGCTTGCAACCTTCGGCAAGTCAGCGCTCGCCAAGCAACTCGAGACGCTGGGGCTCGGCTCGCTCACGCTCGGGCCAGAGCAGGCGCGCGCCGTCGCGGATCACTTTACGGCTCTCAAGACGTTGGACTTCACCGCGGCGAAGCTCAGCGCCGCTGCGGTGAAGGCGCTTGGCGAAGGCAGCGGGCTAACCACCCTGGAGCGCCTGGTGCTGACTCGCAGCTTCGCGCCGAACTACGGCCCACGCGCAGACTTGCAGGCGCCCAGCCAGGAGACGGCGGACGCCCTGGCGAGCGTCGCCAGTTCGAGCTTCGCGAGCTCGCTCGAGGAGCTGGTGCTCAACGAGATCGCGGTGGGCCCCCTGGGACTCCACGCGCTGTGCGGCGGCTCGCTCCAGTCCCTGAGACGACTTGAAGCGCGTAACTGCCAGCTGGGGGACGAAGGCCTCGAAGCACTCGCGGGAGCCAAGCTCACGTGGTCCGAGGTGTTGCTGGACGGAAACAAGATCACGGAACAGGGAGTCGCGACACTCGCACACAGCGACCTCGCTCAAAGTGTCCAGCTCCTGGGCTTGACCACGAACCCTATCGGTGACGCCGGCGCGAGGCATCTATCGCGCCTCAAATCCGCGCGGAAGCTATCACTGACGCGCTGTGGCCTCACGGACGTCGGGGCAAAGCTGCTGGCGGAGGCAGACGTACTGCAAGGACTCCAAGCGCTATTCCTGGTCGACAACCTGATCTCTGACAGCGGTGCCAAGGCGCTGGTGGAGGCGGCGCCTCGAACACTGAAGCCGCTTGCGCTGCAGAAGAACTGTCTGTCGCCCGCCGGTGTGAAGCACGCGCAGGATGCCCTGGGTGACCGCGCATTCCTCGGGGAGCAAGATCCTTCCAAGCTCCCGCCGGCATGCGTCGACAACCCGGCTCTGCTGTTCAGGGCAGCCGCCCACCGCACTCAGCCAGCACACACTGCGCCCATCGAAGGCTTGCGCAAACAGCTGCCGGACGGGCAGCTCTCGAGAGACAAGGCCTATCCGAACTGGATCTTCGCCTTCCCGAAGAGTGAGAACGGCGAGTACCTCGCGCTCGCCTACGATGTGGAGCGCGACTTGCTCGTCAGGCCAGAGCCACCCATCATCAACGGCTTGCCTTGCGTCGTGCCATCTCCCGACGGCGAGTGGCTGGCGGTGAAGGCGTTCTGTGATGGTGTGTACGCCGTGAGGACCGCCGACGGCGCCTCTACCAGAATAGCGGACACGCTAACGCATCAACAAGGCGGAGTGGTCTTCTGCGATGGCCACATCGTCGCGCTCGACGCGGACACCGAAGCAGACGACTGGCAAGGCCGGCTTCAGGTATTCGGGTTTTCAGGGGGAGAGTGGGTGCTGGAGCACTCCGTCAGCGGCTTCTTCGAGGTCTTCGACGAGATCGTGCCCCTCGCGAATCACCGCATGTTCGCGGTGATCGGCGACGCGGGAATGTTCTTCTGCGCCGTTCGCGGCAAGGAGCTGCGCTACCTCGGGCGCCTCAACAAGAAGTATCCGGTGTTCGACCACGAGGGACAGCCGACGCTCAATCCAACCCATCGCACCACGGCCGCGCTGGAGAACGTGAACGCGCTCCTGGACGAAGCGTTCGCCCAAGGGAGTTCGCCAACGAGCATCGATCTCCCGGAAGACGCCTGGGGCTAGCCAAGCAACCCTTGACGCACCTCGCCGCCGCTTGGAAGCCTTCACGCCGTGAGGCGGAGACACTTCCTCGAGACCTGCGGTGCAGCACTCAGCGCTCCCCTCGCATTCGGCTGCACTCAGTCGGCTTCCCGCCGCGTCCCGGCTGCTGCCCCTCCCCCCCAAACCAGCCGGGTGGATGGCTCCTTCGCGG
The DNA here is from genome assembly GCA_041389805.1 of Polyangiaceae bacterium. GTDB lineage: Bacteria > Myxococcota_A > Polyangia > Polyangiales > Polyangiaceae > JAHBVY01. The sequence goes on from JAWKRD010000002.1 coordinate 15,225, forward strand.
AGCTGTTGATGACGGGCAGCGGCGATCCGAGCTTGCGTCCAAAGCTCGTGGCGCATCCCGCCCTGGCGGCGATCGTGCGCCATCAGAAGCTCTCGGGGAACTCGATGGCGACTCCGGAGTCCGCTCTGAATGACGTGTTCAAGGGGCTCGAGCGGCACCCACCGACGCGCAGCGTGCTCGACGCCTGGCGCGGGCGCGACACGGAGCTCCTCGAGGCGGCCACCGCGGCCTCACGGTATTTACCTCAGGGAAATGTGTTCAGCGGCAAGGTGTTCCTGGTCGCTGGCTACGACATCGGTGTGGCGGCGCCTCCGGACTTGCTCCTGAATGTCGCACACCCGCATTTCACGGCGGATCCGCAGGAGCTTGGCTTCTACGCGACTCACGAAGCACACCACGTGGGCTTCCTTGCGCTGCGCAGTGCCCCGGCACTGACAGACCTCAATCAGGCGCCAAAGCTGCGAGCCGTGGTGAGCTTCATGACTCAGCTCGAGGGCATGGGCGTACACGCAGCGTATCCAGCGCGGAGCGAGCAGCATCGCCTCGAGGGCGATGATGACTATCACGTCTACGTCGACTCCACGCAGGCCAAGGCAGTGACCGAGCGCTACGCCGAGCTGACGACGACGCTGGCGCAAACCGACGGAGAACTGGAGGACGAGCTGGTTGGTACCGTGCTCAACGCGATGTCGTCAGGAGAGCGGGTCTGGTACCGCTTTGGCGCTTTGGTGTGCTGGAGGTTGGAGCAACAGCAGGGCCGCCAGGCCTTGATCGCAGCCATCCGCGATCCGCGGCTGTTCGAGGCAGCCGTCAAGGACTTGCTCCTCAAGGGCTGATCTCAGGCCGCGTGAGTCGGCGAGCAACCGTCGGGGGAAGCGCACGGCTTTGCCCTGCGTAGGAGCCTTGCAGATCCTTCGTCAGCGCCGCCCGTATCACCCCAGACCTGAAGCCGCCTCGGCAATTTCCGCGTCGCCAGAGCGTTTGCGCCTCCCCCCAAAAAAAGTGATCGGGGGTGTAAGGCCGTGGTTTGTCGCGCGTTCGGCTCACTCTAGACCTTTGCGGGGTAAGGGGGAGCTATGGGTGGCGCGCGACTGAAGCTGGGTTGGCTGACGATTCTGGGCCTGTTGTTGCTGTGTTCCGGCAGCGCGAGCGGGCAAGGTCGGGCAGAGGCACCGACCCTCGATCCATCGAGCTGGTCCAAGGGCTTCCGCAAGCTGCCGGCGGCGGTGATGACCGATCCGGGGGAGCTGCCCCGGCTCGAAGTCGTCGAGGGCGAGAAGACCAAGGCCAAAGCGGACGGCGAGCGCGCCCAGGTTCCGCTGAAGCACACCCACGTTTCCGCGAAGATCACGGAGTTCGTCGCCGAGGTCGAGGTGCGGCAAACCTACGAGAACAGCGCCACGAACCCCATCGAGGTGCTGTACGTGTTCCCCCTGCCGGAGAACAGCGCCGTCAACCACCTGCACATGCAGATCGGCGAGCGTGAAATCAACGCGGAAATCAAGAAGCGTGATGAGGCGCGCCGCACCTACGAGAAGGCGAAGAAGGCGGGGCACACCGCGGCGTTGCTCGAGCAGGAGCGACCCAACGTGTTCACCCAGAGCGTCGCGAACATCCCGCCGAAGTCGAAGATCGAAGTCGTCGTGCGCTACGTGCAAGACCTGAGCTACGACGCCGGCTGGTATGAGTTCGTGTTCCCGATGGTCGTCGGTCCGCGCTACATGCCGGGTGAGGCGCTCGCCGGGCCGCAGTCAGGCAAAGGCACTCACGCGGATACGACCCGTGTGCCCGACGCATCACGCATCTCGCCTCCGTACGTCGGGCAAGGCACGCGCAGTGGCCACGACATCTCCCTCGAAGTCGTGGCGAACGCGGGCCAGCCGCTGACGGACATCGACGTACCGACGCACCAGGTGGTGAAGCAGACGTTGAGCGGCGGCGCCTTGAAGCTCGCGCTCAAGGACCAGGCCAGCGTGCCGAACCGCGACTTCATCTTCCGTTACCGCGTGGCGGACAATCGCCCAAGGGCGACGTTGTTCACCACCAATGACAGCGGCCCGGGCTACTTCTCCCTGGTGATTCAGCCGCCCGGAGTCGATGTAGACTCGCTGGTCGGGCGCCGGGAGCTGATCTTCGTCGTCGACGTATCAGGTTCGATGAGCGGCCTGCCCCTGAGCCTGTGTCGCGACGCGATCCACGATGCCCTCGGCGGCTTGCGACCACTGGATACGTTCAACGTCATCACCTTCGCGTCGGGCACGAAGCGCCTGTTCGAGAGCGCGCGGCCCGTGAACTCCGCCACGTTGCAACAGGCGGCGAACTTCGTGAGCGATTTGCGCGCCGGAGGCGGCACCGAGATGGCGCAAGCGATCGATGCGGCCCTGGCACCGCGCATGACGCCTGGACGCCATCGCTACGTGTTCTTCCTCACTGATGGCTTCGTGGGCAACGAGGCGGAGCTGATCGAGAAGGGCAAGCGCTTCACCCGGGCTGCGACGAGCAAGGACACCAAGGCGCGGGTCTTCACCATGGGTGTCGGCTCTTCGCCCAACCGTCACTTGATCGATGGCTTGAGCAAGGCGGGGCGCGGCGTGCCCACCTACGTGAGTTCCCGCGAGGATCCGCTGGGCGCGGTGAACCGCTTCTACCACGTCATCGATCAGGCGATCCTCACGGATCTGCACATCAACTGGGGTGGCATGGATCCCCGCCACGTGACACCGAACCAGGTGCCCGATCTCTTCGCGAGCCACGCCCTCGCCATCCACGGGGAGTACACCAAGCCGCCGAGCAGTTCGCTCAAGATCTCCGCGAGGGCGGGCAAGAGCGCGTACGAGATCCAAGTCGTGCAGAAGGACCCGGGACTCGGCGATCGCTCGAAGCTGGTGCTCGGCTCGATCTGGGCACGCGGCCAGATCAACGACTTCGAAGAGCTATTGCGTTCAGGTCAGAGCCGCGGCGAAGCGGAAGCAGGCATCACCAAGCTCGGACTCGAGTTCAACCTGGTCACGCGCTACACGAGCTTCGTCGCTGTTGACAAGACGCGCGTGGTCGAAGGCAAGCCGAACACGCTGATGCAGCCCCTCGACGGCCCCGAGGGCGTCGACCTCGCAAAAGCCGGCGGCACAACGGCCGGCTACGGCTATGAGTTCCAGGACGATCCTATGGAGAGCCCCTCTGCGGGCAGTTCGGACGACGACACAATCCGCTCGGCTCAAATCTATTCTGTCCAATCTATACGTGGCTGCGGCTGTCAGCTCCCCGGTAGTGGTTCGACCCACTCGGCGTGGGCCTTCGCAATCGGGCTGATTTTGGCTGGATTGCGGCGGATCCGGAGATTCCCTCGCAGGCGACGCGGGCTGAAGTAGTACGCTGCATCGTCATGTCGAGAGCGGGCTGCCGAGACCTTCGTGCGTGGGCCGCTCTCGGCTGCGCGGCGCTCCTATGCGCAGCGTGTAGCACGCGCCCGGCGGCGGCCCCTGTTGCGCCAGAGGACAACCTCGAGTCTCCGGCGCCTGTGCATCCACCAGCGCTCGATGAAGCGGAGCAGAGTGAGCTGGAAGCGCTCGATCTCGACTTGGTTCAGGCCAACAAGCACCTCGAGGAGCAGCTTCAGCGCAAGCGCTCGGACTATTACCGCGCGGATGCGGAGGTTAGTGGCGAGGACGAGCCAGCCGAGGTGCCAGAACCATCCAAGCCCGAGCAAGGTGGAAAGAAGAACAAGCCGCGTGCCCAAGGGGGACCTGGTGGTGGCGAGACCAAGCCGGGTACCACACCGCCGGCAACCGAGCCCAAAGATCGAGGAGCCCGGGACCGCCCGATTGGCTTGCGAGGCTCACCCTGCGATCTCGCCTGCCGGGCGTTGCATTCGATGGAGCGCAGCGCCGAACGCATCTGCGCGCTGGCGGGTGAGAGCTCCGAGCGCTGCCAGAAGGCCAAGCGCATGGTGCAACAGGCCACGCAGCGCGTCCGCGATGCAGGCTGCCAGTGCACGGAGGGGAACCAGGAGCTGATGAGCGCGCTCGAACAACGCCTGTACGTGCGCGGGGCAGTCTGTAGTCGCTGAGGCATCCTAGTCACTGGGAGCAAGCGTGCGCTTGGCGTGCCTTTCGCGTCCAACGCGCAAACCCTCGGCTAGCGCACAGCAGTCGGAGAAGTCGCGCTCGGCACGACTTTCGCTAAGCCTCGTCGCAGGAGATATAGCCATGCGATCAGGACTCTATAGAAAGCAGCCGCGCCACGCGCTCACCGCTATCGCCTCACCCATCAACGGCCGCGTCCTCGCCGAAGACCGAGACGATCATTGCTTCATCGAAAAAGTCAGCGTGGGCGGTGCTTTCGTGCGCGCCCAGCACGTGCCTGACTACGGGGAGGTGGTGACGCTGCGCTTTGGTTCTGGCCCCGAGGCGTTTCACGTCAGCGGCTGGGTTCGTTGGATCGAGCACAACGGCTTCGGGGTCCAGTTCGGCGTTACTGGCGCCCGTGAGACCCATCGCCTCGCCCAGATCGTGCTCGCCGCCTGAGGCATTCACCTCAGCGTCAGTTGCCGCGCGGCAACTCTCTACGGGCAATTACCAGACGTCACCGTCGTACCGGTGGTGATGTTGGCCTTCTCTTCGAACTTGAAAGGCTGTGACTGGCACCACCAGATCCCGCAGTTCGACTGCACTTGGACGTGCAAATGCGGCCCGGTGCTCCACCCGCTGTTGCCGCTCTTCGCGATCACGTCGCCGCGGTTCACGTGCGCGCCTTGGGTGGCAGAGATCGTCGAGAGGTGCATGTAGAGTCCGACGGTGCCGTCCGCGTGCTTGATCTCTACCGTGTTCGCGTAGTTCGCACAGGCGCTGCCACCGCCGTTGTAGCAAGAGTCGCCAGCCGCGGAGACCTTGCGCACCCGCAGCACGGTTCCGGGACGCATCGCACGCACCGGTGTTCCAAACGGAACCGCAAAGTCGTAGGCGTACTCGTCTTTGCCGCTGTGATTCGAGGTGTGATTGCCGCTCGAGCAGCGGTACGAGTCGCCGCACTTCCAGGGCAAGCGATACTCCGAGTTGTCTTTGCAGTAGTCCGGCGTCCCGGTGGGTGCCTCGACACACCCTTGAGGGCAGGTCGTCTTCACATCCCAGTTTCCACCAGGGCAATACAGGATGTCTCCGTTGTGCTCTGGTAGGAGCGGGATGCGGCAACCCATGTTCGCCGCTTCTTTCGCAGCGCCAGAGCCGCACCAAGCCACCTGCACGAAGCAATCGCAAACCGGTAGCTCACACTCGTCGTTGAGCTCGGTGGAGGTCGCGTCGTAGTTACACGTGTCAGCGCAGTCTTCCAGCACGGACCACGTGTCGTTTTCGCATTTCAGCAAGTCCTTGCGGTGCCCTTGCAACACGTCGATGGTGCAGCCCGCGGCGTCTGCCTCCGCCTTTGCGCGGCCTCCGCAGTAGGGCCCCTCCCCCAAAATACATCCGCACGGAACTGAAACAGCTCCCGCGTCACCGGCGCCGCTCCCTGCGTCTTGATCCGACCCGGAGCTGCCGGCAGTGGAGCTGCCACCACTCCCCGCTGCGCCGCTCCCAGCAGCACCCCCGCTGGCACCCGTGCCGCCGTTACCTCCGCTCGAGTCCGCAAAGCCCGCATCACTCGTCGTGACACCACCATCGCTGGCGCTCGAGCAGGCAATGACGCCCCAAATCAAGGCAGCACAAGCCGACCGGTTGGTCACACGAACCACCAAGTGGGGAGCAGGCATCTTCTCGGTATATGGGAACACCGAACGAATTGAAAGCCTACATATCCGCATGGTTAATCCAGGCGGGCGACCGCCGGTGTCCCCCAGAACTTCCCTGCGGGAACCTTGGAGCCGCTCGAGAGTTCGGGGGTGAGGCTCGCGAAGCGCCCCCGGGCCCCGACATAACCCGTTGAAATTTGACACGTCTCCAGGCTGCATCAAACTCCCCGGCGACATGAGCACCAAACGGTTGGAACTGAACGTCGACGCGGCGGTACTCCGAGACGCACAGCACCTGGCGGACTCACGCACGCAGAGCCTCGAGGCGCTGGTCAACGACGCCCTCGTCGCGCACCTGAAGAACGCCACGAACCCGTGCCCGACGTTCGCACAGGCAATGGACGAAGTAGTGCACCAGCACGCCGAGCTGCTCAGCCGGTTGGCGAAGTAGCCATGGCGTCCTTCGTCTACCCCACGCTCGAGCAAGCGCTCGTGCTGCACGACCTCGTGATTGGTCGCTTCGGTGGCGCGCCGGGGATCCGCGATCGCGCCGCGCTCCAGAGCGCGCTCAGCCGGCCGCAATCAGGCTACTACGAGAGCCTCACGGAAGAAGCCGCGGCGCTGATGCACAGCCTCGCAATGAATCATCCATGCATCGACGGCAACAAGCGCATGGCGTTCGCGCTGACCGCCATCTTCCTACGCATGAACGGCTATCGGCTCACCAACTCCGCGGACGCCGGAGAGCAGTTCGTGATTGGCGAAGTCATCATCGCCCACAGCGATTTGCAAGCTATTCGCCTCTGGCTCGAGCAGCACATGCAGCCAGTCGCGTAGCCCTCAGTGCGCCAAGGCGCGCTTCCAGCGCTGCACGATAGCGCGCGGCAACGCCAATAGCTCACTCGGCTCCGAGGCGGCCAGCATCGCCATTCGCGCTCGCGCCTTCAACTTGATGGAGGGCTCCGCTTTACTCATGTGACCCGAGTCGAAAGGCGGCCGCGGGTCGTACTCTATCAAGAGCTGCGCTTCTTTCGCGGTCGCCTCCCCTTCGAGCTCGGCGATCAAGCTGAGCGCCAGATCGATCCCTGCGGAGACGCCCGCCGCGGTCCAGATCTTGCCATGGCGTACGACCCGTTCATTCGGTCGAGCCTCGGCGCCGAACTGGCTGAGGAATGGCATTGCTGCCCAGTGGGTCGTCGCTGGAACGCCCTGCAGCAAGCCTGCTGCCGCGAGGATCAGCGCACCCGAACACACCGACGTCGTGAAGCGCGTGCCCGGATGCACCTTGCGCAGCCACTCGAGCAGCGGCCCCTTGAGCATCATGTGAGCCGTGCGGCAGGAGGAGCCTGGCACCAGCACCAGATCGGGGTGCGGCGTCTCGTCGTAGCTGTGGCTCGCTCCCAGCATCAATACCTTGCTGTCGGTCATCACGGGACCCGCTTCTTCGTAGACAAGGCGCAGGTCCCAGCCAGGGATCCCGTGCAGCAACTCGTACGGCCCAATCGCGTCGAGCGCCGTCATCCCCGGATACACCACGATAGCGATCTGCATTCGCTAGGTGTATGCGCTCACGAGGCTCCGCGGTATGACCGAGAACCCACGTTTTCAGCCATGGCACGCTCTCCAGTCCTTTCGGGTCGCATCGACGCGCGAGATCGCGCGCGTCAGCGCCACCGCCACGACCGCGCACCGCAACCAGAGGCGGATGCCTATGCAGCCATCGAAACATGGCTCCAAGCATCAACCATCGGCGAGCTGACGGCGACAGCGCTGATGCGCTTGAACCTGGATGACTACCTGAGAGACACGCACCGCATCGACCTGAGCGCTTCGGAACGGCTGCGTCACCTCGCGGTCTACTTGGAGGGGCTCGTGGCTGATGGCGCTGCCGCGCTCGATCGCATCTACGAAGCCGCTGTGCGTCTCGACCCGGACGGGCCGTCTATTTGGCACTCGCGCGGTATCACCGCCAAGTACTTCGCCAGCATCGCAAAGTCGCAAGCAGAACGAGAACGACTAGCTCAACGTGCTCGTAAGTTCTTGAAGCGAGCCGATGCACTGCTACCAGATGACGCAGACATCCTTTATTCCCTGGGGAAGTGGCAAGACGCTTTCGGCAGCAAGTCGGCCGCGCTCGAGTGCTTCGACCGACTGCTCGTGCTGGAACCAACCCACGGTTCTGCTCGCCTGTGTCGCGCGTACGCGCTACACGATCTGGGTCGTTGGCAGGACGCAATTCAGGCTTACGACGAGGTACCGCTCGAGCAGTTCACCGGCTCCAGGGCATACGTCGCTGACGCAGTGCTGATGAACCGTGGGGATTGCAAGCTGATGAGCCGGGACCGCAACGGTGCTCTCGCGGAGTTCAGGCGCTTGATGGACCGGTTCGAGAAGGAGCCGCATCGCGCGGCGGCACTAGAACTACGAAACCTAGAATCCGCGTGTCTCGGCGAGTTCGCATCGGAGCTGCGGGAGCGTTGGCTCGCGCTTGGTGTCACCGCCAGATAGCGGCTCACCCCCGAACACTCAAAGGAAGCGATGTCAGGTAAACTCAAATTCGGTCCGATCTGAAGACACTTGTGCGCGAACTGGAAGAGGCTAATCCGTAGAAGACGCCAGGATCGCCGTCGTCCACTTGCGTAGTGGATCCTCGATCGTCCAGCAAAACGTTCCCCACCACTCTCGACCGGCATCGAAGAAGTTCGACCAGTCAGTGGACCACTCGTGGATCGTGAGGTGCGCCGTGTCTCTCAAGTCAGGCAGCTCGAGCACGTCGGAGCAAAAGCGATGCACGCAGTCGCGCATCCAGGCGCGGTCCAGGTCGGGATAGGCTGGCGTCCCCAGGCGTGCGCCCAAGCCCTTGCGCAAGCCATACGGCGGGTCCAGCAAGGCACGCCCCAGTCCGTCGTGTGCCTTCACACTAAGGCCGCGTTCCGAGTACGCGAACACGTCAATGCGATCCGCCCGGACGTCGTAGCCGCTGCCCCACAGCTCCTGAAACGTGATCGGCGTCGGCACCGGCGGGCATTTTTCCTCGAGGATCTTGATGCGAAAGACGTGGTCAGGGATGTGACCGTTGAGGCTGACGAGGCGTGCGTCGTAGCGCGCTGCCAAATGCCTCATGGCGTCGAGCAGGAGCTCCTGGATGGGGGTACCATACGGAAACCGCACCACCTCGAGTACCGCACCAAAGGCCCGAAACGGCGCATAGGCCTCGACGTCTGCTGCCATCGAGGCCCGAGCCTACCCGGTCTTCACGTCCAGAGCGACGCTCAAGGGCAGCCGCCCTTGCCCTTCCAGTACGTGCTGCGACAGATCGCGTAGTACCCGAGGTTCTCGGCGGTGCGGACGGCGGTGCCGGGGTGCTTCGTCGCGCGAGTCAGCGCGTCACTCACGCCGTACTTGTTCCGCGCCTCGCCTCCCAGCACCGCGCCAGCGATGTGCGCGCCTTCATGGACGAAGGTCTGCACCTTGTCAGCGGTGCCCTTGTCATCCCGCCAAAGCGAGCCGAGCGCGATCTTGTAGATCCCTGGGTTGGCGTCACCGTAGTTCGACTTGCTGAAGTTGCACTTCACGTCGAGCTTCGAGCTCTGCAGGATGCTCGAAATCTTCGCCATGCGGCTCCTGACGTTGCCGAAGCGTGAGTTGCTGTAGCTCCCGAACCAGCGCGTTTCGTCTCCGCTATCCCAGGCGGCCTTGCGGCTTGCCTCGGACATCGAGTTCAGGCTGTTTAGCCGCGCGGAAGCAGAGCTCGCGAACTTGCCCGCGTTGCTGAGCCAGCTCGGCACGTTGTGTCCGCTGCAACTGCTGGCCACGACGGGGCCCGCCGCAGCGAAGACGTCTTCCGTGGGTCCGCTGTCTAGCTGGTGCTCCGGAGTCAGCGGCTCCGCGTGGCTCGAAGCGGAGAGCAAGAGGGCGACCGAAACGATGGCAAACGAGAATTTCATGGGACTGCCTTTCAAGGTGGATGCCGCACCCACAGCAAGCCCGGTGCCAGCCACGAATTCAGCCGATTTCGCCTGGATTTTGGGGGAGAGGAACCTCCGGGTGACGCCCATGAGGAGCCGTGACCGCACCTCGAGGTGACAGTGGGTGCTCCGGAGCGCACTTCCCGTGTAACGTTCAGGCGACTCCCGAGGTCGAACCCCGAAATGGTCTTCACCTGTTCTCAACTGGCGCGCTCCTGGGGTGATATCCAAGACGGTCAGGCGTCGGCGTACACGCGGCGCGCGGCGGACTTCCACCTGGCAATCTGCGCCCGGTGCCGCCGCTACGTGGCGCAGCTCGAGCGCTTGCAGAGCACCCTGAAGAGTCTGAAGCCAGACGTGGACGCACCTTCGGAGGAGAGCCTGGAACACGCGCTCGGTGCGCTCGACGTAGCGCCGCCCGACGTACCGGACCCATCCGCAGGGTGAGCATGCACCCAGAAGATCGCGCCCTCGTCGAACAACTGATCGCGCGCGACGGGAGCGCCTTTCGAGAGCTAGTGAAGGGCCTCCACACGCGCCTGGTACGCATCGTGCGCCGCATCGTCAGCGACGAAGCAGCCGCCGAGGACGTCGTACAAGAGACATGGCGCCGCGTCGTGGCGAGCATCCACACCTTCGACGGGCGCTCACGCCTTTCCACGTGGATCACCGGCATCGCGATCAACCGCGCCCGCACGCGGCGAGCAGTCGACAAGCGCCGCGCCGAGCACGAGCATGAGGCACACAGCGCGCTGGACGATGGCTTCTTGCTCGGTCAGTGGCGCGAGCCGCCTGGACACTGGGGGCAAAGCGATCCCGAAGACACACTACGGGAGAAGCAACTGATCGAGCTCGTCGAGGCGTGCCTCGAGGAGCTACCGGAGCGCCAACGCATGGTCGTGGTGCTGCGAGACATCGAAGGCTTCGACGGTCCGACGGCCGCCCAGATGCTCGAACTCAGCGAAGAGAACCAGCGCGTGCTGCTCCATCGCGGTCGGGCGAGGCTGCGTACTGCGGTGGATCGGCGGCTCAAGGCCGGCGAAAAGGCCGCAAGCGTGCCTGATTCGTAGCTCCCTCACCCCCAAGAAAAAAGCTCCGATGGAGTGTAACGCTGGGGCAGCTCCTTGGGTCTGATGGGCAACTCGTCGGGCCTTGGGCCCGCTCATAGACCTCAGGAGCGAACATGATTGCAGTTGGAGAAAAGGCCCCCGATTTCGACCTCACCGCCGGTGATGGCAAGTCCGTCAAGCTCTCGGACTTCGCGGGCAAGAAGTCGGTCGTGCTCTTTTTCTATCCCAAGGACGGCACTCCGGGTTGCACTGCTGAGGCCTGCAGCTTCCGCGACGCGTACGACGTGTTCGCCGAGGCGGGCGCCGAAGTCGTCGGTATCAGCGCCGACTCCGCAGAGAGCCACACGAGCTTCAGCGCCAAGCACAACCTGCCCATGACCTTACTCAGCGACCCAGACGGTGCCGCACGGAAAAGCTACGGCATCCGCTCTACGCTGGGTCTGATGCCCGGTCGCGCGACGTTCGTGATCGACAAGCAAGGCGTGGTCCGCCACGCCTTCTCCTCGCAGCTGCGAGTCGGAAAGCATGTGAACGACGCCCTGGAAGTCGTGAAGTCGCTGAGCTGAAAGCGATTAGGCTGAGTGCTCTCAGCTGGCCTTGATCGGTGCGCAGGCGATGGGCTTGCCTGCGTCGCCACTCTTTCCAGTGCCCTTGTCGTCGGCCTCGTGCAGGACGATGGCCTTGCCGATGAAGCTGTTGGGATCGTCGGGGTCGAGGTTCGAGTGGGGAATGGTGATCGTCAGCTTGCCTTTCCCATCGTCGGCGATGGTGATGTTCCCCAGGTCGCCCAGGTGATGCTCACTCGCGCTGGGCAGACCATGGTCGTGACCCTTCGGCGCGAAGTGGCTGCCCATGCTCTTGCCGGCGATGTCGCTACAGTTGTCACTCTGATGGATGTGCAGGCCCTTCTTCCCGACGGGAGCGCCGGAGATCTCGACCTCGATCGCCACTCCGCCGCTCTTGGTCTCGTGTAGCTCGGCCTCGCCGGCTACCTTCATGTTCTCTACCGACTCGAACTCCGCCTCGGCTTCGCGCTTACCCGCCTGTTCATCTGACTCCTTCGCCTCCTCCGGAATCCCTTCGTCGGGCTTCGGTACCTCATGGGTCATCTCGCCCTTCGTCGACGCGAGTTCTCGCGGCATCTCTGCACCATTCGTGCGCTCGGGTTCTGCGGGGATCTGTCCCGGAGTCGGGTCTGCCTTGTCACAGGCGACGAGCCCTAGCGCAACGGCCAACATCCCGTAGTTCAGGTTCAACTTCATGGTTCCTTCTCTCCGTGTCGAGCTGGTTGAGCTAGAACGAAGGAGCAACCGGCGTGCCACCCGGAAACGGCGGAAATTCCTGCTACCAGCACGCCAGCCGGGCAGTTTTCCCGTGGCCTTGCGCAACAAGTGGCCAACTCACCACGTGCCCGGTGAGGCGCTAAGCTCGCGGAGCGGATCTCAAGATTCGCCGATGGGATCACAACTCTGGCCCTGTCGTGGGCGAGGCCAGCTCGCTACCTTCGCTGTCATGTCCCACCAGATGTTCGACGAGTCCGCCGCTGCCGCCTACGACGACCGCTTCAAGAAGCTCGCGGTGTTTCGCGACGCGCTACAGCTGGTGACGCGGCTCGCGCTGACAGAGCTCTCAGACACCGCACGCGTTTTGTGTGTCGGAGCCGGAACCGGCCTGGAGCTGCTGTACCTGGCGGAGGCATTCCCGACCTGGCAGTTCGTGGCAGTCGAGCCTTCGGAACCGATGCTGAAGCACGCCATCGCTCGCTGCGACGCCGCCGGCATCTCCTCACGCTGCTCGTTTCACCACGGAACTACAGATACCCTCGAAGACCAGGGGCCGTTCGACGGCGCAACGGCGCTGCTCGTCTCCCAGTTTCTGGTCGATCCGGAGGCGCGCACGAGCTTCTTTCGCGACATCGCCCAGCGGCTAAAGCCTGGTGCCCCGCTCGTTTCGGCGGACCTCGCCCACCCAGTCGCTGGTGAGCTGACGGAGCTGTGGCGCCGGGCGTGGATCTACAACGACACCACCGCGGAGAACGTCGAGCGCATGCTGCAGTCGATTGGGCAACATGTGGCGGTGGCCCCGCCAGAGGTGGTTGAAGCGCACCTCACCGCTGCGGGCTTCAGCGCGCCCACGCGCTGCTTTCAGACGCTGTGGATCCACGGCTGGGTGTCGCGGCGGAGCTAGGGCGCCCAACTTTCACAGCCCGAGGTGTAATCAGCGAAGAGAAGCTGCGTCTTCGTGGGCATGACGACGCAATCTGACTCCCAGCTCGACCGTTTCATTCGCTCGGCGTATGCCGCACGCCGTCTCGACCGCACCCAGGAGGCCGAGCTAGTCGTTCGGTGGCGCGCCCACGACGATCAGTCCGCACTCGACGACCTGCTGGCCGCTCACCTCCGCTACGTGGTCGCGATCGCGCTGAAGTACCGACGCTATGGGGTTCCGCTTTCGGAGCTCATCGCGGAAGGCAACCTCGGGCTCGTGCACGCAACCCACAAGTTCAGCACGGAGCACGGCACGCGCCTCATCACCTACGCGAGCCACTGGATCCGAGCCTTCATGCTAAACCATGTGACGCGCAACTGGTCCATCGTGCGCTCTGGCAACGGTGCCCTGAACACGAAGCTGTTCTTCAAGCTGCGGCGGGAACGCGCCAAGTTGGTCAGCCTGCTCGGGGATGGAGACGCGGTGGACGTTGCGCTGGCGGCGCGACTGCAGATGGATCCAACACTGGTTCAGAGCATGTTGGGACAGCTGATGCAGCGCGATGTCTCGCTGGATGCACCGCTCTTCGCCGAAGACGAAGCCACCCGCTTGGACGGTCTCGCGTCCCCCGACGCATCCGCAGAGGGCCAGCTGATGAGTCACCAAACCGGCGCACTTCAACGGGAGGTGGTTCAAGAGGCTCTCGGCTGTCTTGACCCCCGAGAGCGGCTGGTCGTCGAAGAACGACTGATGGCTTCGCCGGAGGACGAGCGGTCCCTGGCTGACTTGGCGAGGCGCTTCGGTGTGAGTCGAGAACGCGCCCGTCAGCTCGAAGCGCGGGCCAAGATCAAGCTTCGGACCCGCATCGAGGCGCTGTTGCGCGAGCGTGCCGCTCTGGATTGGCCCCTGGCCGAGGCGGCGTAGTGAACTTTCCTGCTTGTGCGCGCCTCTCGGCAATTTCTGTTCACCTAGCTGTAATCGCTGCGTGGGTCGCGCGTCCTTGAGGTCATGACGCCAGAACTGCATCGCGCCGAACCAGGCTTGCTCCTAACATCATCAGGGGAGAATTCTCTCGGACTCGAGAAGAGGAGCCACAACTTGGGTGAAGACGCCGATTTCAGCCTACCCCTGAACGACGAGGTACGTCGCACGCTGGTCGAAAACCATCAGGTCTTTCTGGCCTTCTTGCAGCGGCGCGTCGGGCGACGCGAAGTGGCCGAGGATATCCTCCAGGAAGCGTTTGCGCGCAGCATCCAGCGCACCGACGGCATCCGAGATGCTGAAGCGATCGTGCCTTGGTTCTATCGGGTGCTGAAGAACGCAGCCATCGACCACTTTCGACGCATGAAAACTCGTGACCGCGCCTTCAGCGCATTCGCCGAGGAGCTCGCGCGTACGGACGTTCCGGACCAGGAGCTGATCGACGAGGTGTGCGGCTGCGTGGGCCGCCTAGTGGAGACACTCAAGCCCGAGTACGCCGACGCGCTTCGGGGTCTCGAACTCCAGGGACTATCGATCACGGAGTTCGCAGAAGCGCGAGGCATCACGAAGAGCAACGCGGCGGTGCGAGCCTTCCGCGCCCGTGAGGCGCTGCGTCGCCAGCTGGAGCGTTCCTGCGGCACCTGCGCCGAACACGGGTGCTTTGATTGCACCTGTGACGTCAAGGCGGGCTGCCACTAGCGTTTATCCACACGGCAACGCTTCACTAGCTCACGACTTCGAACTCCAGCAGCCATTTGGCTGTCTTGCGGGCGTAGTCGGCTTCAAGCAGCTCACTGCGGTTTGTCTTCCCCCCACAACTGACGATAAGTCCGTCGAGGTACCCGGCGAGCAGGCGTGTCCACTCCGGGCAGAGCACGGGATATCCCTCGAGCGTCACCTCCAAGCGATTTTCTGCGAGCACGTTCGTGCGCATGGTGCCGTGGTCGTGCATGGCGCGAAACAACACGTTCGCCTGCTGGAGCAAGCGTCCGATGTCACGACTCTCGATCAAGTGCTGATAGGTGTGGTGCGCGTGCTCGATGGCACTGCTGCGCCCCATGTTCAGCCAGACCTCTTCGCTGCCGCCGTGGAGCTCCGCGAACACGCGGTAGATTTCCAGGGCATCGACCTCAGGGTACCACGAGGAAACCAATATCCGCTCGGATAGATAGTGTTGGAGTCGCTCTGGCAGGAGCTTGCTAGCCTCCGCGCGTCGCATGCGCAGCATCTTTACTGCACCTACGAGCAAGGACCCTTTGAGCTTTGCTTCCTGCGTCGACAAGCCTAATCAGGCTACCACGCCGGTTCGGCTAAGAACCCTTAACTCTGATGGCGCAAGGCGTCGTGAAGCTACTTCCGCCGTTTGCGAATGGCTCGCGTCTCAGACTCCACCGCGGCAGGCATCGCCTCGCGCATCGACTCCACGAACAGCTTGAGGCGCGCCGGGTAGAACGCGGCGTAGGGATAGATCACACTCACCGGCAGCGCCGGCGGCTCCCAGTCAGGAAGTAGCTCCACCAGCTCCCCGCTGTCGAGATGCGGCTGGGCCATCCACGTGGAAATCAATAGGGCACCCAGGCCGGCGATGGCAGCGTTGGTCAGCGCGTGGAAGCTGTTGGAGGTGAGGCGCGGCTGGATCGGGACGTCGACCTTCTCACCGCGCTTCGTGTGACACATGCTCACCTGCCGGTGGTAGAAGCCGTTGGCGCCGAGCCATGACAAGCGGCTCAGGTCACTCGGCTGCTTTGGCATACGCCGCTCGGATAGCAACTTGGGTGAGGCAACCACGGTCCTCGGCACCTCAGCCAAGCGAATGGCGACCATGGACGGGTCCGTGACTTCGCCGACGAAGATCGCGCAGTCGATCCCCTGGGAAACGAAGTCTCCGGTCGGCTGCTTGAGCAGCCAGTCGATGGTCACGTCGGGATGCCGCCGCATGAACTGCGCCAGCGGACCAATCAACTGCTTCTGTCCAAACACGTGAGGCACCACGACTCGTAGGGAGCCGCTGACCGGTGCGCCCGTGCGGCGCAAATCCCACTCGAACGCGTCCCACCCTTCGAGCAGCTCCTTCGCGCGTTCGAAGCACCGCTCGCCGTCTTCGGTCAGGCGCATGCTGTGGGTCGAACGGGAAATCAGCTGTGAGTCGAGCACCCGCTCCAGCTGTTGCAGCCGCCGCGAGATCGTCGGCTGCGTGGTCCCAAGCTGCGCGGCGGCAGCGCTGAGGCTGCCCGCCTGGACGATGCGCACGAAGGTTTCCAGCAACTCCAGGCGATCGACCTGAGTCGGAGCTTGGGCTCTGCGAGGTTTGGTCATACGCGGAACGTATGACGGATGTTCCCTCCACACCACTACTGGGTGCCCGTGTCGCGCTCCACACTGCGTAGCAATGCCCCACGCCAAGACCCTGGACTCCGCCGAACAGCTCGCGGCCCTCACCGGCGCTCAGACGCCAAAAGCGCCTACCGAGGCGGTGGCGGCGCGCCTGACGTTGCTGCTCGCGCTGTCCGTGGGTCTGACCGCCGCGACGCTCTACTACGCGCAGCCCATCCTGGGTGTGCTCGCCGCTGAGCTCGGCGCGTCGGAGCGCACCATCGGCCTGGTGCCGACGGCGACGTTGCTTGGCTACGCTTTGGGCATCCTGTTCTTGGCTCCCCTCGGCGATCGCTACGACCGGCGCAGCATCATCCTGCTCAAAGCGGGAGGGCTCGTGGTGGCCCTGCTTGCGGCCGCCGTTTCACCAAATATCCACAGCCTGATCGCTGCGAGCCTCGCCATCGGCATCACGGCGAGCATGACCCAAGACATCGTGCCCGCGGCGGCAACCGTCGCGCCCGAGCACGACCGAGGTCGCATCGTCGGCATCGTGATGACGGGGCTCCTGCTCGGGATCTTGATGTCCCGAGTGCTGAGCGGCGTGGTGGCAGAGCACTTCGGCTGGCGCGCGGTGTTCTTCGCTGCAGCGGGCACCATCGCACTCGCGACCGCCGCCCTGGCGCAGGGCCTGCCGCGCTTCGCGCCGACGACGAGCATGCCCTACGGCACCTTGCTCAAGTCGCTCGTCGAGCTGTGGCGCAAGCACCCGGCGCTGCGCCGCGCG
The DNA here is from genome assembly GCA_041389805.1 of Polyangiaceae bacterium. Taxonomy (GTDB): domain Bacteria; phylum Myxococcota_A; class Polyangia; order Polyangiales; family Polyangiaceae; genus JAHBVY01. Next base: position 32,274 of record JAWKRD010000002.1, read on the forward strand.
GCGCTGGCTCAAGGCCAGCTGGCTTCGGCGGTTGCCGCCTTCTGGTCGACGCTAGCGGTGATGCTTCACGGAGCACCGTTTCACTACGGAAGCGCCGCGGCAGGAGCCTTTGGCCTGGCTGGCGCCGCAGGAGCAGCCATCGCGCCCATCTCAGGGCGCTTCGCGGATCGCCGCGGGCCTATCTTCGTCACCCGCATCGGCACGCTGGTCGCGGTGCTCTCCTTCGCCGTGATGGGCCTCGCGACGTTCCTCTCCCCCCAAACCCACTTGGGGATCCTGATCCTCGCCACCATCGGCTTCGATCTCGGGGTGCAAGGCACGCTGATCGCCCACCAGACCATCGTCTACTCCCTGGAGCCCGCAGCGCGCAGCCGCATCAACGCCGTCTTCGTGGTCACGATGTTCGCGGCCATGTCTCTCGGTGCAGCCGTCGGCGCGCTACTGCTCGCCGCGTGGGGCTGGCTCGCGGTGGTCGCTTACGCGGCCGTGGTGTCGCTCGCGGCGTTTGGGTTGCGCCTCACCGCAAAGTGACACACGTCGCCCATGCCAGCAACGCCCGTCAGGCTCGAATATCCAGTACTTTCAGCCACTTGAGGCGCTAACGCTCGATGCTCGAATTCCCAAAGCGCACCGAGAGGATCCCAAGCTCCGAGAGCAGCCGCTGCAGGCGGTAGCCCAGGCTGTGATCGTCGAAGTCGAGCACGATGCGCAGCGCATCAGGCAGGCGCTCGAAGAGCGGCTCGAGCTCCTCGATTTTGGGGTGAGGTTCGACGTCTGCCCGACTCAACTCATCTCCAGTTGCCGTACGGAACGAACACCGCAAGCCTGTGTCCGTTCGCGACACCTCGAGGCGATGCTCCGGCGTCAGCGCGCGCAGCGCAAGCTCCAGGTAGCGCAGCGCGTCCGCGTTGGTCTCCGGCTCTGATCTCCGAGCGACAACGGCAGCCCTAAGCTCCTCCGCCGTGAACAGCTGGGTCAAGAGCTGGCGCGCTTGCTCCCGGTGGCGATCCCAGCCGTTCAGGCTCTCGAGCACGTGACGCCGCACCTCGTCGCGATCACACAGCTCGACGTACCGAGCGATGGTGTAGGCGTTGCGCAGGCGTCCCACCCAAGCGCTGCGCCGTTCCAGTGGCAGCGACTCCAGGACTTCCCGTGCCCACGCTCGGTCCGGACTGTAGAGCACCGCGTACAGCACGCCGTCAAACTCTGGATCGAGTACGCCTCCGTGAGCCTTGGAGAGGGCAAACAACGGCCTCCCGAGCAACTCCGCGCGAGGCGCTTCCGCGGGGTGCGACTCTCGCGCGAGTGCCTTGAGCCGTGGCTCGAGCGCTGCTGCATTCTGCTCCAGGTGTTCGAGCAGTGGGCCCCACTTGGCAAACGGCAAGCAACTGCCGAAGCCCGAAGGCCCGGCGTAGGCGCCGCTCAGCAGATCCCAACACAGCTCGAGGACCGCAGTGGGTTCACGCTGATTCAGCAGCGCCTGGAGCACGGCTTCCCGCCGCTCCGGCGGACACTCCTTGTCGGCGATCCGCAGCAGCACGCGCCAGGTGGTGTCCTGTGTGCCATCAGGCAGCACGAGCGGTGCCTCGAGCGGCCCCGATCCATCCGCAAGGAAACGCTCCAGCACGGGCAGCTGAAACCAGGGCAGCGCCCGCAGGGGTAGCGGGAGCCCGGCCCGGACCGATTGCAGCAGTAGCTCGCGCTGGGATGCGCTGAGTTCACCTGGGAGCGCGGGCTCCACACGCTCGTAGAACTCTGGAAAGATCAAAGGGGCGCACACGGCGGCGAGCGCGCGCAGCACGGCATCGATCAAGATGGTCTGCTGATCCGGCGGGAGATACGGCTGCCCCGGCTGGGGAAATTCGTGGACCCAGGGCTGCTCTCCACGCTCCAGGCGGTCCCGCAAGACTCGCTCCAAAGCCTGGCGATCGCGCCGCATCGCGAGCGCGCCCACCGCCAGCGCGGCGAGCCCGCCGTCATCCCCCCACGGAAACGCCTCAACCAGCTCATTCGAGAGCGCGCTCTCACACAAGACGTCAGTCAGCCCGTCGTCCAGCGGCTGTTCGAGCCACGCCGCGCCAACCACGGCGGCGCCGCGCACGAGGAGCGACGTGTCATGGATGAGTCTCGATAGCGGCGTCCCCTGGCCGTGGCGCGCGCAACACAGCGCCAAAGACGCCTTGACGACCTCGCTGCTCTCCCGCTCTAGCGCTTCTGAGAGCGCCGCGGACGCTCCCTCTCGACAGCTCGAGACGCCGGCCACCAAGAACGCCGCGCTCGCCCGTACGTCGGGCTGAGGGTGCGACAGCAGTCGCAAGTACACGTCGGCACCGGCCGCAACGGCTCCAACCGTCGCCGCACCCTCTGGATAGTCAGCAGACGGTGGAGAGCTACGAAATGGCAACGGATCGAAGCCCTGAACCACGTCTACCAGGTGCCCCATGCTGAGCCGCGCGAGGAACTCCAGCACCTGGGGCACGGGCGCATCCGGCGCGCCCTCGAGCATGCGGATCAAGTACCGCACGGCAATGGGAGTGGCATCGAAGCACCCCCCTTGATGAAACACCCCAGCCTCCAGCGCGGCTAGTCCCTCATCCCAGTCGTCACCTCCGCTCGCCAAGAGCCGCAGCTGATCCGGCACATCGACTGCAGGACCATACGCGTCCTCCAGCTCCTCCCAGTCGATGTCATCTAGCCCGTCGTCCCACATGGCCCCTCAGGGTAACCGTACCCGTACTCACGTCGCTTCGTCCCAGCACTGGTCACCACAACGCTCGGTGCGAAGGTTTCCGCGTCGCACCGACGCGATCTCCAGTTGGGAAAGGCGCTGCTGAATGCGGTACCCCAGCGCCACGTCGTCGAAATCCAGCTCCAACCGAAGCACGTCCGGCGGTCGCTGGAAGATTCTCCACAGCTCGTGAAGCTTCGGCGGAGCGGAGGTGTTGTGGCTGTCTGCGCTGAGCGGCCTGTGCGGCGGGACCGAAAAATGCAAACCATCTTGGGTCCGAGTCACACCGACGCACACCTCCGGAGAACGACAGCGGGTGACGTACTCCAACAGCGGGACAGCTCGATGACTCGTCGACCAGGGTTTCTGCTCCCACTCAGCGAGTAGGGCAAGCAGCTCCGCTGGCGAGCAGACTCGATGAAGCAGCTCCCTCGCTTGCTGAGGGTAGCGTCCCAGCTCTTGCATGCTGGCGAGCGCTTGTTCTTTCAACGCGTGGGGCTCGGCCTCAACATCCCAGGTCGGGCTCCCATCAGCCTTGGCCTGGTCCACTGGAGTCAGCTCGCTCCCTGAAAGCTCGAGCGATGTGCCCGCACGCTCGAGGTGCGCAACCAGCCGCGCCCAGTGAGCAGGCGCCAGGCAACGACCTGCGCCAGCGTAGTGAGGATAGGCGCCAGTCTGAACATCCAAACACAGTTCGTGGATCTCCGCGGGCGCCCGACTCGAGAACAACGCAGACAGAACTGCCGTGCCGGTTTCCTCCCGGCAATTCGGATCGGCGACGCGGTGAAGTGCACGCCAGGTCGCATCCAGACTTCCGTCTGCCAAGCGCAGCGGCCGTTCGAGCGGGCCAGACTGTCCCTCGAGGAAACGCAACAGCGACGGAGCATCGACTTCGCCCTCGAGCGGCATCCAGGGGATCGCGCGCACGGGGATCGGCACCCCTGCGCGCGCCGTTTTCTCGAGTAGCTTGCGCTGCACGCTGCTCAACTCGCTGAGCAGCGCAGGCTCTTCTCGCTCCACGAACTCCGCGAAGCCGAGCGGCGCGTACGCGGTCGCCAGTTGAAACAAGGCGCTGCCACAGGTCATCTCTTCAAGTGATGGGAAGTACTCCTTGCTGCTCCACGCCTCCACCCCGTCGGAGAGGCTGCATTCACCTCGGTCGAGGCGTACTTCGAGGGCCTGCCGGATCTCCGCCTCCGCATCCGCTCGCGCCAGCGCGCCAATCGAGAGGCTCAAGACGCCGGTATTCACTCCCCAGGCGCTTGGGTGCGGAAGGTTGCAGAGCGCCGTCTCCAACAGCACCTGACGTACGCGTTCAGTCAGCGTTTCGCCGCTCCAAACGCACGCCACGGCTGCAGCGCCACGCACGAAGCACTCTTCGGCCTCCAACAGGGGGCGCACGCGTTCCGCGGGACCGTAACGCCCCCAGCACAACGCAAGCGCAGCCAACACGTCAGTATCCGTCTCTCGGCTTAGTGCTGCGTCCAATGCCTGCACGATGAGCTCACCAGGAGCCGAAATCCCGCCCAGGAGTGCGGCCGCCCACTCACGGATGCCGGGCGACGGGTGGCTAAGCATCCGAGCGTAGGTCGCGGCTCCCGCACGCAACTCCGCCATCGTCTCCGCCGCGTACGGCACCTGGTCCTCGGCCGGTGCATCGCGAAGCGCGAACGGATCCCCCGCGGGAACCATGTCCAAGCGATGCCCGAAGCTGAAGCTGTCCAGCAGACTCAACACGAGGGCTTCACAGCCAGACACCGCAGAGAGGAGCCTCACGAGGTACCGCACGGTAATAGGCGCAGCCTCAGAGTAGCGCGGATACGCAGCCCACGTTGACGGCAGCAACACTTCTTCACGCAGGGTTGCCTCCACGTCGTTCGGTCGCGAACCGGGGAGTCGTCGCAGAAGGCCCGGCACCGAAACGCGGGTCCGTTCGAGTCCGTAGGCCCCCAGTCGATCTCATCTAGCCCGTCGTCCCACATCCAGTCTCAGCCTAGCGCAGCCGCGCTGCTGGAGCGGCGTTTTGAGTGCTCGCGCGTGGCGCCTCAAGTACGCTCCGCCAATGCCTGAAGCGCGCCCCGTTCGCATCGCCAACTGTTCCGGCTTCTTTGGAGACCGACTGAGCGCCTTGAAGGAGGTCGTGAGCGGAGGCCCTGTAGACGTGGTGACCGGCGACTACCTCGCTGAGGTCACGATGTCGATCCTCGGCAAACACCGCGCTCGCGACCCAGAGAAAGGCTACGTGCCGACCTTCGCGCTGCAGTTGAAGCCCGTGTTTGGCGTGGTGCTCGAGCGGGGCATCAAGCTAGTCGTCAACGCGGGCGGCTTGAATCCCCACGGTCTCACCAGCGCGCTCCGGCAGCTCGGCGCCGCCATGAGCCTCGAGCCCAAGGTCGCGACCCTCACCGGCGATGATCTACGAGAGCGCCTGCCGAGCCTGCGAGCCAGCAACGGCGACTTCCCTCATTTCGAATCCGGCGAGTCGCTTCCGAGCGGCGACGACTTCGTGCACACCGCGAACGCCTACCTGGGCGCGTGGGGCATCGTGCAGGCTCTGGCAGCGGGCGCGGACATCGTCGTCTGCCCGCGGGTCACCGACGCGTCGCTGGTCGTCGGCGCGGCCGCCTGGTGGCACGGCTGGCAGCGTGGCGAGTGGAACAAGCTCGCGGGTGCGGTCGCCGCGGGTCATGTGATCGAGTGCGGGGCCCAGGCGACGGGCGGCAACTATTCGTCTTTCCGCGAGGTAGCAGACCTTTCGCGCCCCGGCTTCCCCATCGCGGAGGTCGCCGAGGACGGCAGCAGCGTGATCACGAAGCACCCGGGCACCGCGGGCGAGGTGAGCGTCGGCACCGTCACCGCCCAGCTCGTGTACGAAGTCGGTGGTCCACGCTACCTGAACCCCGACGTCACGACACGCCTCGACAGCATCGAGCTCGAGCAGCTCGACACAGACCGCGTCGCGCTGCGCAGCGTCGTGGGGGAACCCCCTCCCGACACGACCAAGGTGGCGATCACCTGCAAGGGTCAGTTCCGCAACGAGATGACCTTCGCGCTCGTCGGACTCGAGCTGGACGCCAAGCAGGCGCTGTTCGAGCAGACCACCCGCGCTGCGTTCAAGACCAAGCCGCTGGAGCTGGTGTTTCAGCGCCTCGGCGCGCCCCTCCTCGCGGAAACGTTTGACACACCGCTCAACCAGGATCAAGCGACGCAGTTCCTGCGAGTGATCGCCACCAGCGACGACGAGAACCTCGTCTCCCGCCCCTTCGGCGCCGCGCTGATCGAGCTGGCGCTCTCCAGCTACCCAGGCCTCTTCGCCATGGATCTGCCCGGCGCCGCCAGCGAAGCCACCGGCTACTGGCCCACCGTGGTCAAGCAAAGTGATCTGGACGTGCGCCTCACCCACTCCGACGGGCGCGTCGAGGAGATCTCTCTCCCTCCGCAAATGCTCTCCGCGTCCGAGCTGGATCAGGGGGTGAGGTTCCCCTCCACCGCGACCGAGCCAGCCGTATCGGTTCCCCGAGGCAACATCGTGCGCGCACCCCTCGGCCACGTCGCCGACGCACGCTCAGGCGACAAGGGCGGCGACGCCAACGTGGGTCTCTGGACCCGCACCGACGAGGGCTACGCATGGCTCTGCCAGGAGCTCGACGTGGACCGCCTGCGACAGCTCCTACCCGAAGCGGCGAACCTACCCATTGAGCGCTACGAGCTCCCGAAGCTCCGCGCCGTGAACTTCGTGATCCGCGGCCTGCTGCAAGGGGGCGCCGTCGCGACCTTGCGCTTCGATCGCCAGGCCAAGGCCCTCGGTGAGTTCCTGCGCGCCCGTAACGTGGACGTGCCAGAGATCCTTGTCCGCTGATCGCGCCGCTGACGGTAGCGACCCCGTGTTCAAGGTCCGTCGTCCCGACTATGCTTCCGCCATGGGGATCCTAGGAACGCGTTGGGAAGGCGAGTACCAGGGACACGCAATCGTCGTGGACCGCAACGAGTGGACCAAGGGATTTCGAGTGACCTGGGACGGCGAGGAAATCGCGCGCCGTACCTGGTCGCTGGTCGGCCTTGGAGAGCTCCACGCATCCGTGACACTCGAGGGCGAGCCGAAAGAGGTCCGCGTCGCGCTCGAGTGGGACGGTATCGGGAGGCTGGACGGTAGCTGCAAAGTCAGCGTCGATGGGGACGTCGTAGCCCTGAAGCAAGTGAAGTAGTGGCTGCTGGGTTCCGATCTGCTGCAGTTGTATTGCCTTGCGCCGAACTCGCGCCCAACGTGGAGTTCTTCGAGTCGTTGGGTTTCCGCCTGGACATAATCACCCCCGCCGACGATCCCACTGTCGCGGAGCTCTCGGGACATGGCCTGCGGATCCGCCTGGAGCGGGGCGATGGCGCGCCAGGGTCGTTGCGGCTCGAAGCACTCGGCGCGCGCGCGCAAGAGCTCGTCGCGCCCAATGGCACGCGAGTGTTGATCAGCGCGGAAACGCAGCTCCAGGTTCCGGCGTTGGTCCCAAGCTACGTGCTGAGCCGCATCGCCGACGCCCACTGGGTCGAGGGTCGCGCGGGGATGCGCTACCGTGATCTGGTCCCAGATCGACAAGGCGGGCGCTACATCGCCTCGCACATTCAGATCCGCGACGCGGGGCCCGTGCCCGATTACGTGCACCACCATCAGATCCAGTTTCAAGCGATCTACGTGCAGGCGGGTTGGGTCGAAGTGGTGTACGAGTCCCACGGAGCACCGATTGTGATGCGCCAGGGCGACTGCGTGCTTCAGCCACCGCACATTCGCCACCGCGTTCTCTCCTGCTCAGCGGGGCTCGAGGTGGTGGAGATCGCCTGCCCAGCGGCGCACCCGACCTTCCGCGAACACGACCTCACGCTACCAACCAAAGCCTGCGAGCGAGAGTTTGCCGGTCAGCGCTTCATCCACCACGTCGCGGCGGGTGCCCCATGGCGACCCTCCCCCCTCGGTGAGGCGCGGGACACCGGCCTGGCGCAAGCCAGCGGGGGTCTGGTCGATGTGCAGGTGCTTCGCGAGATCCCTACGGATCAGCACTTCAGCCACGATGGTGAACTCTGCATGTTCTTCGTCTCAGCAGGCAGCGCCAGCTTCACGAGCCAGGCGCAAGAGCAGGTGACGCTGGCAGTGGGTGACAGCGTCGCAATTCCCGCTGGCATGTCCTTCGCCTTCCTCGAGCCAACCGTGGAGTTCGAGCTCTTGCGCATCGCCTCCCCGGCGACTTTGACGCTGCTCCCTCACCCCCAAATGCGGAGGACCTCGTGAGCCGAACAGCCGGCGGGTTTTCCTGGGCATTTCTCGTGCTCGATGAACACCCGTATGGGCGCGCCATGCTGCAAGAGTTGCTCGCAGGTGGTTTCCGTCCGGATTTATGTATCGTTGAGGCGTCGGCAGTCGCGGACGTGGAGCGCCAAAAATTCTTGGTGAGGATGCAGGGCTTTCCCCTCCCGCCCAGCTTCGAGTCCCTGGCGCAAGGAGTACCGGTCGAGGTCGTTCCGAACCACAACGATGCGCACTGTGGAGCGCTGCTCACCGAGGTGTCACCGGAGCTCATCGTGCTTGGGGGCACACGCATCCTCAAGCCCCACGTGTTCGAACCGGCGCGTCACGGCACGCTGAATGCGCACCCCGGTCTGCTGCCCGAAGTACGTGGGTCAGCGTCCGTAGCCTGGGCCATCGAGCGCGACGAGCGCGTTGGCTGCACGTGTCACTTCATCGAGGCGGGGATCGACACCGGCCCCATCGTGGGACGCCGGGAAATCCCGGTGCACCGTGGCGACACCTACGAAAAGCTGTGTCACGCCACGGTTCAGCTCTCCGCAACGTTGATGCGCGAAGCGCTGGAAGCGTTCCGCGACGGAACCCTCACCTCCACCCCGCAAGGCCCTGGCGCTCCCGCACACAAGAACATGCCCGATGAACAGGTTGCGGAAATGAAGCGCAAGCTGGCTGAGGGACGCTACGCACACTTTGTCGACTAGCTGATACACTCGCCGCATTCGAGCGGAGCGTTGTTATGTCTGCGGGACTGTGGCCAATCTTGAACCCACCGAGCCAAGCGTCGCCAACCTCTGACGGCGCGTTGCTGCTTCAGAGCATCGAAGAGCTGGACGAGGTGGCGCACGCCATCGGGGTGACACCGCTGACGAGCTTCGCGGATCTGCGAGAAGTTCCCGAAGACTTCGACGGCGAACCAGAAGAGCTCGAAGAGCTGCTCGGGCCCTGGGAGGACTGGTTCGCGGTCGCTGACGGGGTAGCCAGCCTGCGGCGCTGCGCTGAGGCGCTCGCAACGCCTGAGCACTCCGGTGCCGTTGAACTGGCCAGCGAGCTCCGCCAGGAGCTCCTGGTGTTCGCAGCCCATCTCGAAGCCGAAGGCGGGGGACGCAGTTTCCGCCTGGAATTCGTTGAGTAGCCGAGTCGCATGATGACGTCCGGCATCAACCCAATTCAGTTCGATTGCGGCAAGTGCGGCGCTCAGCTACCCAACCTCGATGCTTCGTGCTCGACGGACCACAAGGCTGAGCTGCGCTGCGTGAGCGGCCACTACGCGGTGATCTCCACCTGCAAGGGTGTGGACGGTTGTCGTCTGGCGCACAACAAGGACGGCGACGGCTACACGCTCTCGTGCGACGACCACATCGCAGACGTCGGCGACCCGTGCGTGGACTCCGAGCGGACCGCCTGTTCCTCCGACAAGAAGGCGCTGCTCACTTGTACCGCTCAACGCTTCGTCGTTCACAAGAAGTGCAAGCGTGGCTGCACGACGCGCAAGTTGGTCGGAACCAACAACACGGAAATGAGCTGCGCGAACTAGGCAGAGGCGGCGCCCTCGCCTTACGGGTTCCTCGACCAACTCAAGAGCGGCGTGAAGTCGCTCGTGGGCGGCACGGGTTTGGGCGCGATGTGGACTCGCGTCGGGCGCTGCTTCGGATCGAGCTTGGGCATCACGAGGTCAATGGTTTGCGTGGCGTCACCGCGCTGCACGACTGCCTTGAAGTGCTGCCCCGCTCGCAGGTTGCGGAGCACCCAGGGCAACTGAGCGAACGGCTGCTCCGCGCTGTCATGTAGCTTCAACAGCTGGTCCCCGCGCTCGAACTTCGAGCCGTCGGGCGTGTTCTCAACCAGCGTGTCCCAGACGTTGAAGCCGCTCACCTTGAGCACGTTCAGCGCCAAATCACGCATCTCCATGCCCTGGTACTCCGTGAGGGTGACATCCGCCCGACTCTGCTCGAGGCACGCGGAGAGCGGGAAGTCGCTGCTGACGGCTAGCAGCTCATCCATGCGTGCGCTCGCACCCGGATACTTGCTCAATGCCTCCCGGAAACGCTTTTCGGTGGTACCTCTCCCCTCCCCTCCCCGCGCACTGCGATACACCGCCTCCAGCGAAGAGCCCGCCTTCGTGAGCTCGACGTCCAAGCAAAACGCCAGCATTGCGCCACCAGCGTAGGCAGCGTTGCCCTGGGCTTCGCGCAGCGGCTTGCCGTCGCTCGAAAGTTGATACACCTCGAGTTCTGGCAAGAAGCGCTCGAGCGCCAGCGCCTGAGTCTGCGCAGACACGAGCCCAGCGAGGCCGTTCACGGCTTTGAGTTCGAAGTAGTGGGTGAAGCCCTCGGACAGCCACACCACGTCGGCCTGAGACCACTGATGAAGTAGCTCGTGGATCAAGATCTGCCCAATCCTCTGCAGCGCTCCCTCGGGAGGCTCAGGACCCACGACGCTCGTGTCATACCCCACGGAACCACCGGCGCGCACGCTGTCGCGCAAGTTCACAGTGACGAGGCGCGGGTGGTTGTCGAGCGGGCCCAAGTGCCGAGCAGCCAGGGTCACCGTGTTGCGAACCAACCCGCGCAGCTTGCTATCCGGTGTGAGATCGCCGCTCATCACGCGAAAGACACGACCGTCCACGACCACGTGCTTCTCATTCGACTCCCCGAGCACATAGAAGGCGTCGCGCAGCGCGACCGTCGTGCCTCCTCGGCCGGCTTCAGGCACCGCGCCAAACGCATCTGACGCTTCCGCATGGGGAAACCTGAGGCGCGTGTTGACATCGAGCAACACGCCATCGGCTTTCAACGTGGGAATGAACGCGCGCCCCGCAAGGAACCAACCAGTGGTGGTCTTGAACGGGACCTCGTCGATGCCGTTGCGGGGCCCCGCTTGTTCGTGGGAGAGGTCCACCGTGTAAGCGATGTCGACTGCCAGCTCAGGCGGCGTTCCGCTCGCCGCTACGTCGAACTGCCCCGAGTACGCCGAACCATCCGCCGACTTGAGGAAGCTCACGAAGCCTTCAGCTTCGCGAAACGGCTCGCTCATCAGTGGAAGTTCGAGCAGTTTGGTACCGGGAGGCAACACCGCCCGAGGCACTTTCAAGTGCACCGCGAGGCGACTCGGGTCGCCGTCGAGGAGCGCAACTTCGAGGGACACGCTGGGTGGCGGCGCGGCGGGCTGCGGCGCCGCACTGGTTGCGATCGCCGGCGGTAAGGGAGGCGGTGGGCGGTCCGCCGCAGGGCTACAAGCGACGAGCGAAAGACCCCAGACGCAGCTGCCCAGGCAGCGCGCGGTCTTACTACTCATCGCTCTCCCCCAAACACCCAGGGATCTGTAGCTCCGCGTGCCCGTTGCTTATTTTCCATACAGTCAATTCATGTTCAGCGCTCGACGTAACCGCCCAGCGACCCGACGGATCGAAGCCGACCAGGCTCACGCCGTCAGCTACCAAGCTACCCTGCGCGGTCGAATCGCGAGTCGAACGCAGCGTGATTGGCTGCTCGCGCTCGCGCATGAAGAGCTCTCCATCCGGGCTCACCCACGTGCGGCTTGGCGGGCCGTTCGGCACCACCAGCTGCCGTAGCATGCTGGCGCGCCACTCCAGCGCGGGGAAGCCAGAATCTCCGAGCCAGAACAGACTTGCGTCCTTCGCCCGCTGAAAGATACGCGACTCGTCGGGCACGTTGCTCACCGCCTCGGGGCTACCGGGGAGCTCCAGCAGCTCACCGTCTCGCCGCGCCATCAACAGGCGACGGCCGTCGCGAAGCAGCACCGACTGCCCATCACTGGTCCAGTGGGAGGGAACGATGTAGTCCCCTTCCTGAGTGGACGCGGGAAGGCCCTTGGGGAGCGTGCCTTTCAACGTCGCGCTCGCTGTTTCCACGAGGCAAGCGCGCGGATGCCCGGGCAGAGCGACGAGGGCACCGCCAGGAGCAAACACCGGCGCCGCGCGATCCGCGAGCGGCGCGCACCACGGATCGTAGAATATTCGCCCGTGGCCCAGCCGCACGTTCCACAGGGTGACAGCCCCCGATGCGCGAAACAGGCTCAGCCATTCACCCGCGAGGTGCGGCGTGCTTCCGGTCAAGGACGCGAGCAGGTCCCCAGAGCCCGCGTCGATCACGCTCGCGTGGGCGCCTTCGGCGCCGAGCCACTCGACGACCAGCCGAGTCGAGTCCGCGCTCGCGAGCAGTGCACCGTGGCGCACCCCTTCGGCACCTTCAAAGCGATCTGCATTCCACTCCGCGTCCCTGTTGGCCAGTCTGGATCCCGCGGGGAGCTTGCGCGGTTTCCACCTCGGCCGCGCCGGGTCAGTCGCCTTCCCACTAGGGTCGAATGACTTGAGTTCGAGCCCAGGCAACGCCAGGCGCTCGACGCGCGGAGGCTCTATCCCCGTGGTGTGGGCGGCGATCGCCACCCAGCTGCCGTCCGGGGCAGCCACGAAGCCCTGGTCTACGTCGTGGTCGCCCGCCTCGCGACGGCCAATTTCCACACCAGATTTTGCATCTACCACCGCAAGCACCGCGGGAGCAACGTCCGGTGGAGGCCAGAGCCACACGAAGAGCCAGCGTCCGTCGTCGCTGAGCCTCAACGTCTCTGCATACCAGGTGAGGGGAAGAGCGAAACGGCGGGTCCAGGTTCCCGTGTCGAAGACCTCGAGGCGATCGGGCTCCGCGACCGCAAACACGCGACCGTCCGCGGAGAACGCCCACGCGCGCGCCTGCTGCCAGGCCTCGGGGCAGCGCGCTGACGCCACCGCGTCGGGTTCGACAGGCGCTGGCGGCGTCGCGCTGGTTGCTGACGCTGGAGCTGGAGCCAGGACCGGCGGTTGCACGCTGGACGCGCAACCAGCCAGCGCCAGGGCGCTCAGACACGAGCACAGCTTCTGCACCACGCACCGAGCGTAACACGGCGGCGCGAGGGACTGGCTAGTGGAACGTGCCGGTGAAAATCACCCCACCTGACGTCCAGTTGTGCGTGACATCACCGATCACGAACTCATCGATCAGCGTCGCAGAAAATAACCGCGCGGCAACACCCACGCCCCATTCATCGGCGACCCACCACTCGTAGCCGATGAAGAACTCTCCGCCGCCACCCACCGCGTCGCTATCGGTCTGCCCGCCGTTTCGGTCCTTGGTGCTCAGGGCCGAAGCACCCAGCATGCCTCCCAGGTGAAAGCCGCCGTTCGGATCCGGGTACCAGTCGATCATCGGTCCGAAAGTGAAGAGCGTGCCCAGGCTGTAGTCCTCGCTGACGTCGACGCCCTCGATCTCCACCTTCGGGTTGACGACGCGCTCGACGGTCCACCCGCCACCTACCACCAGGCCCTTCGCCACCGTACCCCCAAGCATCACTTCGAACACGCCGGAGCTGCCTTCGCCGCTGCCCTCCGTATCCGCACCAAAGATCCCGCTGTACTTGAACTGGTCGCGCGCGTAGCCGCCGCCAATCGAGAGCCGCAGGTAGAAGCCATCGTGCGTTTCCGGCTTTGACTCCGCACGGGCCTCTCCGGCACTCAAACCAATCCCCATCGCCGCCACCCCTAGCATCAGCCCAAGCTTCGCCTTCAATTCCGCCTCCTTTTCCCGAGCCGCCAGGGCCCGTGATCGAGAAGCGTCTCATCAAGAAGCGTGCCCAGGCAATTCCCGCGCAGAAAGCGCTATTCCACCGAGAAAACCTCAATACGCACAAGGTGGCGTGAACCAAGGTTCGCAAGGCCCCTGGAACCGGTTGCTCTTTAAACGCAGTGCGTTCGCCAGCGCCCCGTACCGCTCACTGGCGTTCGATTTTCTCCGCGCGGATTCAAGCGGCGCGAACTTGACAGCCTTAGCCTCGGAAGCGACTTCCTCTTCCCCGTGGCGGGTCGGGCGGAGACTGCGGGTAAGTCGCCCGCTAGCGATCACTCGCCCTCGCATTGGTGGAGCACGAGCGCTATCCTGCGCCCCAGCATGACTTCGCTCGGGAGCAGGGAGTGGGCTGACCAACAAGAGCACTTGAGTCGCCTGGAGTCGGCGACCCGCTACCCGTCCATCCTCACCTATCACGCGATGGACAATCGCGGTCGGCTCAGCGCCGAGCTGGCGGTGGACTTCGGGAGCGAGCCCGTGTTCTGCACCGAGAAGATCGATGGCACGAACCTGCGCATCATCTTCTGCGAAGAAGGCACGTTCGTCGCGAGCCGCAAGGAACTCCTGCATCGAGTTGGCGAACGCATCGCGAATCCGGCGCTTGGCATGGTGGACGCAGCGTACGAGCTCGAGCTGTTCTCGCGGCTCCGTCCAGGCGCTGCGCCGGTCACGGTGTTCTACGGTGAGCTCTACGGCGTCAAGGCGACCCAAGCCCACAAGGCCTATTCCGACGGACGCCCTGGCTTCCGGCTGTTCGACGTGCTCGAGCTAGACCGCAACTTCTTCGAGCTAGAGATCCGCCGTATTGCCGCATGGAGAGACAACGGCGGGCAGCCTTTCGTCAGTGTGGAGCGCCTCGCGACCATCGCAGAGCAACTCGGCGTGGAGCGTGTACCCCAACTCAGCGCCGAAGCGCCCCCTCAGGATCTGGCTGGGACGCAAGCATGGGCGCTCCGGCACTTACCGGAGAGCCAAGCCGTGCTGGTTGAGGGCGCCAGCAAGCGCCCAGAGGGCATCGTCGTGCGCACCGGAGATCGCAAGCGCATCGCCAAGATCCGTTTCGAGGACTACCAGCGCGCGCTACGCTAATTTGTTGTCTTCTCAGGTCGCCGTAACCTCGAGGTTCCAGTGTTGGAGCGACTTGCCGTCCCGCTCCAGATCGAAAGTCCAAGTGCCCAAGGGGTCATCGGCGTCGAAGTACATGTCTTGGCAATACGTGCCGCTGCCGCTGAGCGAAGGGACGTCCAGAATCACCTGATTCGGCTTCGGGTGTTCGCCCCCGGGTAGGCGAACGGTCGTCAGCGGGGCTGGCGTGTGCATGACGATACGCATTTTCCCCAGGGAACTACCGTTCGCATAGTCAAAGCAGATCCCGAATGCCTTGTCGATCTCGCCCAGGTTGCCAGGCACTCTCGCCAGCTTGGTCACAGGAGTCTTGATCGAAAGGTTCGACCCGCTGCCTTTCAGTGTCCCGAGCTGCGCGTTCGAAATGCCGCCGCTGTTCTTGCAGGCGACCAGGGCGACAATCAGGATCCAGAGGTAACGCTTCATCCCGGCAAGTATAAAATGGGGCTAGCGCAACGACTTGCTGATTCGCTTGCCGAGCTTTTCTAGCTGTTTTTGAGCTGGCTCCGGGCAACCGGCTGTCTGCTTGAAGCTGTCCCAGTCGCCGAGCAGCAGGCTTAGACCCAGCACGTATTCGCCGTCCCCTCCGTTCCAGCACCCGGGAGCACAGGCTGACAGGTCTTTCATCGCGCGCTCGCGTTCCGCCTTGAGGTAGTCCGGGAACAGCTTCGTGGCGCGCACGTATTTGCCTTTTTGCAGGCGGAATATCGCCGGAAAGAAGTGAGTGAATGCGTAGGGCTCGGAGCCTTCGCCGACCAACACGTCGTTCGTGTCCATCAGCTCCCAGGTGCCATCACCGTCAACGTCCACGGGAGTCAACAGGTCCATGCTGCCGTTGCCTTGCGCGTGGACGACCAGGGTCTCGAGCTGGGGCGTCAGCGAGATCAACGTATTCTCGTGACAGCAGTGCGCGCCGCCTGTGGTCCTGGTCAACGCCAGCTCCGGGACGCCGTCACCGGTGACGTCGAAGCACCATGCGGGTTCATAGCGCTCGAGCCCCGGCGCCGGCTTGAACTGCCTCACTATTTTCCCCGCGGCATTAACGATCTCGACGCGGGTCTGGTCTTTGCTGAGCCGCGTGCGCACCTCGTACTCGCCGCAGCGCTCGTCGAGATCCATCGGCCCTTCAGTCTGGTAAAGCTTGATGAGACCCGGAACCTTGGCAAACCGGTCCTGTTCCTCCGCCGGCGGCGCGTCATCCGCAGCCGCTGACGGCGCCGGCGCCGAAGTCGCAGCGGAAGCCGTAGTGACAGCCGCTCCGGAAGAGGGAGGCTCCGGAGTCGGCGCGCTCGTCAGCTTCGGACTTTCCGCGAGGGTTTGGGGGGGAGGAGCGCTGCCGCAGCCGAACATCAGCCAACTCAAACTGAACGCGAGAAACCTGCAGCGTGTCTTCATGCGCGTAGAGATAGCACCGCTAGCGATACGATTCAGTTGCGTCTTCAACTGAGCCGAGCCTTGCCTTCGTGAGGTCTGCGACGTGACCTCGCGAGCCATTACCTCGAGGATCCAAAAACCGGACTCGGTGAGGTCGGCTACCTGTTGGGCTGCTCAGAGCAGCTCCAGCTCGTCACTGCTTGGAGTGACACTCCGCAACCTGCCGCTCCGATAGGTTGTCCGGCCGAGCGCGAGAAGCGAGCGAGGCTCACCAGAAACATTGCGGTTTCTCAGCGTATGAAGCCCCATGACTCCCAGATTGCTCTCCTGCGCGAAGCTCGGTTTGGCCGTCGGCCTCGCTCAAGTGTTTCTTGCCTGCACGGTCGTCCACGAAGAAAACCGTGATTCCCCGGCCGCTGGCGGCGCCGGGATCGCGTCAGGCGGCGACGCCGGCTCGTACTCGAGCGGTGGGGCTGCTGGGAGCGCGGCGGGTGCCAGTGCCGTGGTCGGAGGGGCCGGAGGGACCGGTGGCATGGCCGGCGCAGCTCCCGGAGGAAACGCGAATAGTACCGGAGGAAGTCCAGTCGTGGAGACTGGTGGGGCCGCAGGTGCTGGCGGCAAGAAGCACGGCTTTCCCGTGAACGGCGGCTCCGGCGGCACTCCAGACCCGGGTCAGGCCGGGGCGGGAGGCTCTCCTGAGAACCTGAGCCTAGGGGAGCCCTGCGGGAGTGACGCTGAGTGCGCGCCGCATCCCGACGGTGAAGTCACGTGCACAGCGGCCTTCGCCGGCGGGGCCGCGCGCTGCCGTCTCAATCGCCCCGTCGGGGAGGGAGAGCCGTGCACACGCTCCTCTGAGGAACCTGCGACGCCACTCGCGATCAATCCTGCCCAAACGGAGTTCGGCGTGTGCTTGCTCTCGGACGGGCTAGCGTGCGTCATGTTCAAGTGCGCGCGGGTGGCTCTGACGGGCGACGCTTGCTCGGATGACATCCCTTGCTACCGCTCGGGGGAGTACTGCGATGGCACTTGCTTCGTGCGCTCGCCTCTCGGCGCCGCCTGCACCCAAGGTGCCGTGGATCCTTGCGACGGCACAGCCTACTGCGACGGGGTTCGGTGTGTGGAAGGGAAAGCAGGCGGCGCTGCCTGTGGGAGCAACGATGAATGCAAGTCCGAGGAGTGCAAGGACGGCAAGTGCTCGGGTAGCCTGCGGAGGCTCCCCAAGCTCAAATTGCCAGGCAAACCGGAACCCACGAACTAGAGACACAACGCCGGCGCCATGACGTTCTCTGGCCATGATTTCCGCCAGGACTTTACGTCCTGGCGGACGCATTTTGTGAGCCTGCGTGTGTGTCAGTCGACCCGTCAGCGTTCCCTCCCCCCAACAAAAGGAACTCGGGAGCGCTCTCGGACGCACTCGGCGCGAAAGTTATTCAGTCCCACGACGAGTGCTCGCGTACGACCGGAAGCTGGCGCGTTTGGGAAGAAGACTCGACCAAGCCCGTAGGTCTTCAAGTCTCAAGGAGCACATCATGCGCACACTTATTGGTTCACTCATCGCCCTCAGCACCCTCACCCTGCTTGCCTCGACCGCCTACGCGGCGGAGCCTGGCGTCGGCCCTGTCGCCGATGATGTCCCCACGGATACGGGCGCAGAAGAAGCCGAGGCGCCGAGCACACGCTCTGCCAAGAACTCGCTGTATATCGAGCTCCTCGGCAACGGTGGCCTCTACTCACTCAACTACGAACGCAACCTGACGGACGACGTCGCAGCCCGTGTTGGCTTCAGCTACATCTCGCTGTCCGCTTCCGCAGGCGACGATTCTGCGAACGTCACGTTCATGAGCTTCCCGCTCATGGCCAATTACCTGCTCGGCGGCGGAAACCACCACCTGGAACTCGGAGCAGGCGCGACCGTGCTCTACGCGAGCGGTGAGGCGGAGACTGGTGGCAGTCGCTCCTCCGGCGAGGGCGTAGGCGTCGCAGGCACCGCTACCGTGGGCTACCGCTACCAGCCGCGCGACGGTGGCTTCCTCTTCAAGGTCGGCTTCACGCCACTCGTCGGAAGCGGCGGCTTCCTGCCGTGGGGTGGCATCAGCTTCGGCGGCGTGATGTAGCACGCACCGCACTCAAATACGCCTTTCCGCGCGGCGCCACTTCGTAGCCGACCTCGAAGCTCTGAGTCAGTCCCAGCTTCTTGAGCTTCACCACGTCGGCCTTGAATGGCGCCGTTTCCCTCTTCACCTGCTTGGCCAGCTTCGAGGCCGCGATGCGCGGCTGCTTCTCGATCAGCTCGAGGGTTTGGAGCGTCCAGGGTCCCTTCTTGTCCATGCGCTCGAGCTTGCCCCGGATCTCTTGAATATCTTCCGGGGTGAGCTGATCTTCGAGCGCCAGCTGCACCCGATCCCCATCGCCACCGTGGTGCAGCGCCACCCGATAGATCTCGGTGTCATCTCCCAGCTCGCCCAGTTCCCCGAGGTAATCGATGAGGGCTGCCCTCGAGCTGAACCCCGCCGCCTGGGCGTCTTTCGGAGTGATTTCCTTCACCGAAATCAGGCGAATGTCATCCACCTCGAGCACCCCGATCGGGTGGCAGCGGTAGCGCCCGCCTGGCTTGACTCGCGCCTTTTGCCAGCGGCGGAAGGTGAGCGTGATCGAGCCGTCTTTCAGGCCGTCCCAAAACTCTTTCTTGAACAGCAGCACGCGAGGCAGCCTACTAGGCTAGGCTTGCAGGAGCCAATGCCCTGGGAGCCGCGCTGACTACGGCGCCTTCGAGAGCACCGGCTTGGCTCGATTCCCGCATCACTTTGGACAGCTGCGCAGGGCCAAGAGGCTTCTGCCGCTCGAAGCATCCCACACGCTCACACGATCCGAATCAGCGGAATACAGCCAGCGCCCCGTGGGATCGAAGCTCGGTTCGAGGTCCGAAGTCCCCTCGATAATCAAGCTCGGCTCGTTCGTGCGCGTGGAGCGCACCGTCGTCCCCCCTGCGTCCGTGCGGGCGTAGCGCTCGCCATCCGGGTCGACCACGACTGACCTCACGTCGCCCTCCGGCGGCGACAAGCTGCGGACGCTTCCACCGACGATTTCCACGCCCGGATAGCCCGATTCCGTGAACACGAACAGGCTCTGATCCGTTCCTCTGCGGACCACCACCGGATAGCTCAAGCCGTTGTCTGCCACCGCGCTCTCCCTCCGTAGGCCAGCCCCGAGGGGCTTGGGTGCGGAAGCGCCAAGCTCGAACAGCGCTAGCTCCCCGGATGTCGACACCGCCATCAGGAGTCCGGATCCATCACTGAGCCATGCGCCAGGAATGATGATGCCTTCATCCTCGAACGCCCCAGCCGTGGGAAGCCGGGGTGGCGCCAGGCCGCGCAAGCGACCAGTTTTCGTTTCCACGAGGCAAGCGTTGGACTGAAGGCTCGCGAGCGCCACGAGGGTTTCGTCCGGGTTGAAGCTCGGCTTGAAGACGTTGCCCTGTGGCGGGCAAAGCGGATCGTAGAACAGCGCGCCTTTGCCCGTCTTCGTGTCGTACAGCGCCCGGGCACCGGAGCCCTGATCGAGCATCAGGAAGCGACCCTTGGGTGAAAACGCGAAGTAGCTGCCGGGCAGCGTTTCCCGAAGCCTGGCCTTGCGGACGTCGATCAGCGAAGTGGCGGCTCCGTTGCCCATCCAACCGATCGCGAGCGACGAAGCGTCAGGACTCGACGCGAGGCTGAGCATCAAAGGCTGCAAGTCAACCTTGTCCAGGCTCCAGTCCGGAGGAGAGTTCGGCACGCTCAGCTGCACTCCGTGGACCGTCGGTGCCTTCGGCAGCACCCGTGGGCGCCATGCCGGGCGGCGCAGCCGGGTGACCTTCGTCGGCATGTCGAAGCGCCCCAAGAGTTCAAAGCTCGGGAGGCCGAACAGCTCGACGTGAAACTCGTACTCCTCCTTGTCATCAGTGACGGCAACTGCAAACCAGCTCCCGTCGCTGGCGATCACGAGCGAGCCCTCATAGAGTTCCCCTTCCAAGCGCTTTGAACTCCAGACTCGTTTCCCAGTTCGCGTGTCCAGAGCTTCAAGGTGCCCGGAAGGGCTCGGTGCGAGCCCCTTCGGGTGGACGAATCCGAACAGGAAGCCCCCATCTGGGGTGAGGCGAAAGCTCGCCATTTCGTCGATGCGTAGTTCGGTCGCCCGCGGTGCCCAGCTCGCTGTGTCGTAGGCGCGTATGCCGGTGGCCAAGCGTACGACGAACAGGCTGCCGTCAGCCGAGAACGTCGAGTCGGCAAACGAGGAGTGCTCGCAGGACTCCGGAAGTGGCGGCTCATTACCGCGCGGTTCTTCCACTTGCTTGGCGCTAGGCACGACTCTGGGCTGTGGCTGGCTGCTGCTTGCGAGGGGGCGCTTGACGTCGCCGCCGCAGGACACGCTCAGAGCCAGCACCCAAAGCACCACCGCGCGCCCCAGGGCGCTCCCCCACCCCGCCCTTGTCTCCGATTTCGCCATAGTCCCGGGCTCGTCGCACGAAAGAGCCAGTTTGTGACCGACTACGCCTAAGTAACACGAAACGTGAGATGCTCTCGCCCATGGGCAACCCTCTGGTGTTGTGCATCCCGGGGCCTTGGGGAGACCGCGGCGAGTTCTTGGCGGCGGTTGCGCGTCACGAGCCGCCCGCGCGCTTCCTTTTTGCTGGTCAGTTGCTGGTCGACACCAACACTCAGGAGCGGGTGGAGGTCGACTTCCAGGAGCTCGATCCCCACCTGGAAGAGGCCTTTCGCATCGCCAGCCAAGGCCACCTCGAGGAGCCCTTGCTGAGCGCCGTCGCTCAGCACAAGAGCGTTGCCTATCTGATTTTCCCTTTGGATTTTCCGGCGGAGCGGGACCGCATCCATCGCTTCACCAGCGTGGTGCGCGACATCGGGGGCATCGCCATCAAGGTCGAGTCGAGCGGCATCGCGCACAGCTGGGAGCACTGGTTCGAGCTGATCGCCGGTACTCACCTCGACCAGTACTCAGCCTGCGTCACGCTGATCGGCGGCCAGAGCTACTACTACTCCTGCGGCATGCATCACTTCGGCAAGCCGGACAGCGCCGTCTCGCGCTCGGTGCGCGACACCGAAGCAGCCTACACACTGAACGTCTTCAACATGTATCTCCTCGAGGAATCACCCAAGCTCGAGGACGGTCACACCTTCAGCATCGCCCAGGACGCGCCGAAGTTTCGCCTACGCCACACCTCGGACGAGCGGCACGCCGCCGACGACCTCTTCCACAATCCAAACGGCTTGTGGTGTCTCGACCTGCTGGCGAACTAGCCTGCTTTCCGGGCGTATTTGCGTCACCCCGAGCCTGACGTCACACTCGCCCCTCAGCAATCGAGGAGGCCCGGGTTGGGGGTGAGGCGCGGCGTTCGTCCACCGTGCCAACCCGCGAAGCATAGATGACTCAAGCAGAACTCTTCGCGGAGGTCCGCGAGTTCGCAAACCACAACAACCCCCACCGCCTCGGGACACCGGTGCACAGCATGCTGGACCGGCCGCACAGCGGGTGGTGGTTCGTCCCGCGCGCCTTTGACACCCTCATCGACGACGAGTGGACCGTGCTCGGTATGGCGCGAACAGATCCAGCGCCAGATGTCCCTAACGCCTTCATGCTCGCGGGTGCTTCGCACTGTTGAGCAAATTCGAACTCGAGCCGCCGTTCGGCTTGGAGCTCCTGGCGGTACGCGACGATGACAGCAGCGTGTCGCGTCGTCCTATTCGAGGAGTACAGGCGCATCCTCGCAGCTGTCAAACACCCCGCTCCCGAGGGCGGATAGCGCGTGAGTTGCTGCTGGCCTTGCAGGAACGCATTCACGACTGCGAAATGGTGAAGCCCAGGCCAGTACGGAGCGCCGACCTGTACCTGGCGAGTCGAGCACTGGAGCGCTTGGTCGGCTTCGACGTGATCTGGCGCCGTGATACTCGATTCCGCGTCGGACATACGAGCACCACACGGCAGGTGTACGTCGCCGCTTGGTGTACTGACGGTGCGGAACACTTCCGCTTCGAACTCGAGGACCCACCGGCCCCCGCTCATTGTCCATGGAATCCGGCGGTTCTACTCGGTGTAGTCGAGAAGGAAGACCAGCTCGTCGAGGCGGTCCGCGCGTGGTTGTTGCGCGGCGGTCTCCCAAGACCGCGCGGTAACGCGCATGCGACAAGCGACCGCTGACTGACGGGATGCCAAGGCGCTAGACTCAGGTCGTGGCGGCGCGGGCAGAGAACGCGGCGAGCGGGAAGCTGCGCTGGATTGCGTGGATCGGACGCGGGCTGCTGCTCGCGCTTGCTCTATGCATCGTGGGTACGGGAGTGGCGACCTACACCTGGGAGCTGATGCAACGCCCGCGCTTCTACTGCCGAGGCGCAAAGCCTGAGCTGATCGATGGCAAGCCGACGGGCTTTGCCAGGTGTGAGTCGGGTGCCTTCGTGCGCGAGAACGCCATCGAGTGCCCGAGCCTGCTACCGCGGGCTCGGCACTTCGACTCGCACCATGACAAGCGGGCTCAGTCACTGATCGACTCGGGAATCTCGAGCTGGCTTCCCAAAGCCGAGTGGCCACGAATGGCGCGCCTGGAAGACAAGTGCAAATCGGATCACGACTGCCGAGCCAAGCCGCACGGGCGATGCGAAGAGTCACTCCCTGATGGAGGCAACGTGTGCCTCTACGGATGCGTGAAAGATGCCGAGTGCGCAGCAGACGAAATCTGCGTTTGCAGCGACCCCGTGGGCTATTGCGTCCAGGCCAGCTGCAGGTCCAACTCGGACTGCCCTCATTCGTCGTGCGCGGAGTACGGCTCAGCGTGCCGGGGTGAGGGCTTTGCGTGCCTGAAGCAGGAAGACGAGTGCAGCGGGAGCAAGGACTGCAAAGGGTGCGCCTGCGTCTACGATGACGAGCGGCAGGTGCGAGTCTGCGAGTGCAGCACGTGCAGCATCTAGGATCCCGCCGATGGAGACCGCGAAGCGGCAGTGCTAGACAAGCGTGGTGGCGCACGCACCGTTCCTGACGCGGCTCACGCTGCGCGACGACGCACAGCTGGATGAAACACGCTTCCCAGGCAACCTGCCGTTCTTACGGGGTCTACGCATCGACTTCGAGTCACCCGTCACCTTCCTGGTTGGCGAGAACGGCTCCGGCAAGTCCACGGTGCTCGAGGCGATCGCCGCGCTGAGCAACTTACCCGTTGGCGGTGGTGGCCGAAACGAGCTCGGCTCGGTTCATTCTCCAGGCTCGCACAGCGACCTCGCCCCCTACCTGCGAGCCGCCTTCAGGCAGCGCCCCAAGGACGGCTACTTTTTCCGCGCGGAGTTTCAGGCGCACTTTGCGAGCTTGCTCGATCAACGCAGCGTCGACGCGGATTTCGCGATCGGCGGGGTTCCAGCCGATCCCTACCCACGCTACGGCGG
The DNA here is from genome assembly GCA_041389805.1 of Polyangiaceae bacterium. GTDB lineage: Bacteria > Myxococcota_A > Polyangia > Polyangiales > Polyangiaceae > JAHBVY01. Next base: position 55,833 of record JAWKRD010000002.1, read on the forward strand.
GCGCTCCTTGCACACGCGCTCCCACGGCGAAGCGTTCCTCGCGATGTTCGAGACCTGGCTGAGCCCAGGGCTCGTGCTGATGGACGAACCCGAAGCGGCGCTGTCTCCTCAGCGCCAGCTCGCGCTACTGGGTCACGTGGCGCGCCTGCTGCGGAAAGACGCCGCTCAGTTCATCATCGCCACTCACTCCCCCATCTTCCTCACCTTCCCCGGCGCGCGGTTGTTGTCGTTCGATTCCATACCTCTCAGCTGGATCAGCGCCCAGGAGACCTCCCACGTGCAGATCACCCGCAGCGTGCTGGCTCACCCGGAGCGCTTCTGGAGCCAGCTGCTGGCGCTCGAAACCCGCAAGAAGCGCTAGCCCACATCGCACCACGACGCCGCACCTCGGCCTCGTCGTTTGCAGCCCGCGAAGCCGCGAACCCCTGAACAAAAGGCGCCGCTCGGCGCAATCGGAAACAGACCGCGCGGCAACGGAAAGTGACACGCCACCGCTCGAGGTGAGCTGCGCTGAAGCCGCCCTTTGCTATGCTTGAGGCTCGATGTCGTGGGTGCGCGCCTTCTTCGCCGTGGCCGTGCTGACGGGTTGCGGTGCATCGGCAACTCCGCCTGCAGCAGCTCCATCCGCTGCAACTCAAACCCCAGGGACCGGCGCGGCCTCGCCCACGGTGTTCGGTGCAGCCAGTGACGTGCGGCCGATCGAGGCCACCGCGCCAATCCCGGTCGGAGCCACGGAGTTCGCCTCACCCCTCCCTAACCAGCGCCGCTTGCCAGCGAGCCTTGCTGGCCTGGACTTCGGTCGCCCGATGACGGACGCGGCGTCCGGTTGCTTGGTGCCAGCGGAGCGGCTCACGTACGAGGGGATCGAGGGCGAAACATCGCTGTGCGCGAACGCCCCGGCGCGCATGGGAGACTCCAAGCCGGAAGTGATCCTGTACGCTCTGTCGGGGACGGTGAACGGCATGATGTTCACCTACCCAAGCTGGCAGAGCGCAGCCGCCGTGATCCCCGACGCCTATGGTGACCCAACCATCACCGAGGGCGACGACGAACACGAAGTCGAAGATTTCCGCGGGGAGACCGACCGGCAGGTTACGTGGGACGTCGAGAATGGGCGCGTCGTGCTGTTCTTCAACGACGGGTGGCACCTGATGTTCGCCTACCGCGAGTAGTCAGAGTACCTACCGAACGGGTAGGTGGAGCGGGTAGGATTTGCTCGAGTCTCCACCACACCCACGCACAACAATTGCGTTTCCAGCTGAAATCAGCTGGGTCTAGGCGACTCCGGTTGATAGCTTGGCTGGTTAAATGCGCCACGCAATCAGCCAATGCGCACTGACCGGGGGGCTACTTGCCGGAATGCTGCTGAGCGCTTCAGCAGCCTTCGGGCAAGGCACGACCGACATCGGACCGGACGGTGCGCACTATCAATCCGACGAAGACTGCGCAAAGAACCCGGAGACGGAGCGCTGCAGGGAAAAGACAAACGCCGACGTCGGCTCCGGAGGGTTGGGGTACAGCTTCAACCGCACGAGCGTCACGCGTACCGAGCCGACCAACCTGTACCTCCTCAGCTTGCTCGAGGGCAACGCGGTGTTCGGGAGCGGCAGCGGGGTCACCATCGCGGGCGGCGGCGCCGCCTTCGGGATGCGGCTGGGCGTCGGGCAGACGTTCCCTGACGAGACGGGCGGTAGCTGGAGCGGCTTCGGCCTCGACATCACCATTCGTTATTCGTTCACGAGCTTCGAGGCCGGCGGCTACTCGTCGTCAGCGCACCTGGTCGACAGCGGCGCAACGGTTGGCTACCAGTACCTGCACTTCGGGGAGATGGATCCGACCACCTTCGAACAGTCGGGGTTCGGCTTCTTTCTTGGCTACCACGCGGGCGGCCTCGGCACCTTCACGGAGCAGGACGAGCAGTTCCAGTTCTCTCACGGTCCGAGCCTCACGCTGAGTTTGCCCAAGTACAACGCCGGTACCACTCAGGTGAGCCAGCTCTACCTGACCGCGTTGGTGCTCCCCCTGGAGGACTTCTTCATCGCAACCATTTCCGTGGGGTACGGCGGGTCGATGATCGCGGCGGAAGAGGGCAGCGCGCCACCACCCGCCGCGAACACGCCAACGCGCCACTGCACATCGCAGGCTGAGTGCGCACCAGGTCAAGAGTGCCAGGCCGGTGGCTGCGTCGCGCCTCAAGGGCCAGCGACCGGCTTACCCCCCGCGCAGCTACCGGAGGCGGACTTCTGATGCGCATCTCATTGGGCACCCTCACTACAGCCTTCCTTTGCTCAGGCCCGCTCTGGGCTCAGGGCGCGCCTCCAGCAGTGCCGGCTCCAGGCGCGCCGTCGCCCGACGCTGGCCCCACAGCGCCAGGCGACGCGCCCTCACCCCCTGCTGATGGGACGGACCCCGCTGCGGAGACGCCCGTCCCGGTTGAACCCGTTGCTCCGCCTGCCGTCGCTCCGCCGCCGGATCCGCGCGCGAGCGCGCGGGCGATGTATCAAGCGGCACGCGAGGCCTACACTCAAGGGCGGCTGGAAGGCGCGCTCACGCTGGTGGAGAAGGCGTTCGAGCAGTTCGACGCACCGACGTTGTTGCTGGCTCGAGCGTATATCCTGGATCGTCTGGGGAGACGCCCTGAAGCCGCCGCGGCGTACACGACCTACCTACGTCGCCGCCCGGACGACCCAGAGCGGGGGCGTTTCGAGCGCCGGGTGGGCGAGCTGAACGGAACCATCGCACCCATGGGAGGTCCGCAGACTAGTTTCCCCAGGGATCTACCTCCCCCGCCCAAGCCCGAGAAGCCCAAGCCACCGAAGACCCATGACGGCTTGCTCTTCTTCAGACCGAGCATCTTCTTCGGTCAGCTGGACGGCACGGCCTTGTACGGCAATGATGGGACCTTGCCGAGCGCCGCTGAAGGAGCGGAACGCACGTACTCCTCGACCTACTACGGCGTTGGCATCGCGATTGGCCTCGTACCGACGCCTGGCTTTGCCATCGCTATCGAGGGCCAGATGCTCAACTCTGACTTTACCTACACGCGAAGCTACACCGACGCGGGCACGGAGCACTCCGAGGACGGCGACGAAGCGGGACCCGGAGCCACGGTCTCCCTCGACTTGCACTTCTTCACCAGTCCGACTGGAGGCCTGCACCTGAACCTCGGCGGCGGATTCATGGCCATGGGGCACGACGACTTCGACAGCATCAACGGCTTTGGTGGGCACGGGGCCATCGGCTGGGCGTTCTGGCTCAACGACAAGCTGGCGCTCGACCCCATGTTCCGCGTGGATATGATACCTGACGGAGACCGCCAGGCGTCGATCGTCTACAAGGCGATCAACGTCGGGCTACTCTGGGACTGACGCTCGATCAGTCGTCTCCCCCTGGATCAATCGGCTCGGATTCCTCTGGTGATGCTTCGCTGCGCTTCACCCGGGAGCGGAACTCGAACAAGTCGCGCCGCCGGTCGAGTCGCGGCGTCACGCTACCGCTCATGCGTGAGCGGTACAGGTCGTTGATGTCGAGATCGGTGACCAGCAACATCTCGACGTTGCTATCCGCCTGAGCCTGCACGCCGTCCCGCGCGAACTCGAAGTCGCTCGGCGTGAAGACAGCCGCGCGCCCATAGTGGATATCCATTGCGGCCACGCTCGGCAGGTTCCCGATCACACCGGCAGCGGCCACGTACACCTGGTTTTCGATGGCACGCGCCTGGCAGCAGTAGCGCACCCTCAGGTGCCCCTCGCGAGTGTCCGTACAGTAGGGGACGAAGATGATCTCTGCGCCTTCATCCGCAAGGTGCCGAGCAGCCTCCGGGAACTCCGAGTCGTAACAAATCAGAATTCCAACCTTCGCCTTCGGAGTCTGAATCACCGGGAGCTCGTTGCCACCGGTGATCCCCCAGTATTTCCGCTCGGAAGGCGTGATGTGGAGCTTCGGTTGAACGACGTGCCGCCCATCCGGGAAGAACAGCGGAGAGACGTTGTAGATCACCCCATCACGCGCGATGGGATGCGTGCCGGCAATGATGTGCACGCCATAGTCCTTCGCCATCCGCGTCATCAGCTCGAAGAACGGCGCTTCGAGCTCGGTGAGGCGCTTGATGCCGTCGAGGCTCGGCAGCTTCTTCAGGCTCTCTTGACTCAAGAGCTGCACGCTGAAGAGCTCGGGGAACACCACGAAATCCGCGCGGTATTCTGAGGCGGTCTCGACGAAGTACTCGGTCTGATCCGCAAACTCTTCGAAGCTGTTGACCCGACGGACCTGGTACTGGACACAGGCGACGCGCACCTTGCGCACGTCGCCGTCCTCGCTCGGCTTGAAGTCGGGGTTCTGCCACTCGATCAGCGTCGCGGAGTTGTGGCTCAGCGGATCGCGAATGTAGTTCTTGAGGATCCCGCGTACGATGAAGCCCTCACGCAGCTGAAAGCTGAGCACCAGGTCGCGGCGCTTCCCCTCCTCCACCGACGCGACGTACTCCTCTGGCGTCAGCTCGCTTGCGACTTCGTGGTAGCCGTACATCCGCCCCCCCGCGAGGATGCGCCGCAGGTTGAGCCGCTTGCATAGCTCTCGACGGGCCTCGTAGAGCACTCTGCCCAGTCCACTCCCCTGAAGCTCCGGATGCACGTACACGTCCGCGCCATACAGGGTGTCTCCCTGGGGATCATGATTGTGAAAGAACCCGCCATCGGTGACACCGGAGTAGGTGTGCTGCCGATAGGGATCCGGGCCCATGTGAACGATCAAGCTGGAGGCAGCTCCAACGACCACGCCATCCTTCTCGACCACCAGCTGTCCCTCGGGAAACAGCCGCACGTGGTTCGAGAGCTGACCCCGATTCCACACCACGTTTTGCTCGACCATGCTGGGAAAACACAGCTTGTTCAGCGCGATCAGCGCGTCGATGTCGGTTTCTCGCATGGTCCTGAGCAGGACCTCGCCAGACTTCGTGGAGTAGGTCTTCGAGTGCATCCCTTATTGATGCCAGGCATTCAGAGCGCTGGCAATGAACCGCTTGACACTTTGCCAACTAAGTATAAGGTATATTGAGTTCGAAGAGTCATGAGCTACCCTACGAGCTACTCCCAGGCGATCCTGATTCTGGTCTTCGTGGCCGACAAGATCCGCCAAGGCCTGTATGAGCACGTGCCGACGCGTGCCGTCGCCGAATCCCTGGGGATCCCAACTCCAACGGTCGCGAAGATCCTACAGAGCCTCGTGCGCGCCGGCTTCATCGAGACCCAGGAAGGCGCCAAAGGTGGCGTGCGGCTGGCGCTGCCCGCGAGCAAGATCTCCCTGGCAGACGTGCTCCACGCGATGGAGCTGAAGCGGCCGCTCTTCCAGACTCACCAGCGCGTGCGCGCCAAGGGCGAGCGCCCCACCAAAGCGCAGGCAGCAATCCAGAGCGCGCTGTCTTCCGCGGAGAGCGCCATGCGGCAGTCCCTCGCCCACACCAGCATCGAGCAGCTGCTCTCCCAGTTCGGAAAATAGTCACCACCGAAGCCGACCTCAGCGTCGGCTTCTCGTTTGCCCAGAACTACACCTACAACATATCTAGTTTAGAGGTTTCATGAAGACTACCCCGTGGCTCCTTGGCTCCCTCACCTGCTTCGCACTCATGGCGGCAGCTGCCTCACCCGCTGAGGCGGCTCCGTCACTCCACCTCGAGACGGATCCAGCGACCTTCGCCTTTCGTGGCTTTGCCGCTCACGTGCGAGTGATCCCGGAGGAGTCCCACTGGTCCGTCGGCGCCGGCGCCTACGCGCTCGACTTTCCCGGGCTGCTAGTCGACGCCAATCCCGACAACGCAGACGAAGGCTGGGATGTGAGGCTGAGCCTGGGCGTTGGCGCCTTCGTTGACTACTACTTCCGCACGGATAGCACCGGCTGGTTTATCGGCGCGCAGTTCGCCGCGCAACGCTTCCACTATGAGCGCGAGGGATTCGCAGGCAGCGCCGCGAGCACCAATTTGCTGGCGATGCCGCGAGTCGGATACAGCTGGTTCCCGTTCGACAGTGGGCTCTACCTGATGCCCTGGTTTGGAATCGGCGCGACGGCGCCAGTCGCCGGAGACCGGCAGATCGGGGGTGAGGAATACGACGTGTTTCCGCTGATCCCCTACGGAGCGCTCCACGTTGGCTGGCAGCTGTTCTGAGCGTGGCGCGTTCGTCCATCGCCCGCGGCGCGCCAGTACAAGTCCGAGCAGGCTGTGTCCTCTAGCTTGAAGGGCATGAAGAAACGCCTGATTGCCCTGCTAGTGGGCCTGTTTTCTAGCAACGCGGCCTACGCCGCTCCCACCGACGACGCGCTGAGCGGCGCGCTCTACGCTGGCGTCAACCTGGGGGAGCTGCCCTGGGGTGGCTCCTTCAAGCCGGGCGTCTCCCTCGGCTACTACGTCAATGAACTCGTCTACGTGGGCGTCGTCTACCAGGTGCCTGACACCATCCGCCGCGACGACAGCTCGTTCAACGCGAGCGGCCTGGGCAAGCAGGGCTTGCTCAAGTCGGAAGAGAGCGTCGGCCAGCGCTTCATGCTCCACACCCGAGTTCGTCCCCATCGCTACTCACCGTTCCTGTCCTTCGGGATGGTGTTCAACGATGAAGATCGGGAGGAGACGCTCTTCGAGGACGGCACTCGCGTCGTTCAGACTCGCGAAGCTGGCCTGCGCCCAGCCATCGGCGTGGGCTACGACTACACCTTCTCGAATGGGCTGACGTTCAACGTCGAATGGACGGGCTGGCTGTTCGATATCCCGAAGCCGAGAGTGGAAATCACGGGAGGTCCGCTGACCGACGAAGCCCGTGCGACGATGAAGGCTCGCGCAGAGGAGAACTTCGAGAGCAACATCACGAACGCTTATCACCTGTTCGCGCTGGCGGTGGGCTATGCGTTCTGAGAACCTGCAAGACACGTCGACACTCTCCCTGCGGAAAGTGCTCGTCACCGGTGGCACCCGCGGCATTGGGCGCGCGCTCACCCAGGCGCTAGTGCTTCACGGAGCAGAAGTTCTGGTGTGCGGGCGCAATCGCCACGCCGTCGAGGCAACCCAGCGGGAGCTCGGCGTGCGTGGCGTGGCGTGCGACATCACCGTCGAGCGAGATCGGCGGAGGCTCCTGAGCGTCGTGCGCGGCGAACTCGCCGGGCTCGATGTCCTGATCCACAACGCAGGGGTGCAGTTCGATCATGATGTGTGCAGCGGGCTCGACCACGAGCGGGCGAATCAAGAGATCGCGCTGAACCTGAGCGCGCCCATCGCGCTCACCGACCTGATGCTGCCCCTGCTAGTCGCTTCCGGGGATGGCTGCCTGGTCAACGTCACCTCAGCGCTCGGCGTCGTACCCACGCCCCGCGCACCGGTCTACAGCGCGACCAAGGCCGCGTTCAGCGCCTGGAGTCAGGCAATCCGCCCGCGTCTCGCCAGCCAAGGCGTGCGCGTCGTGGAGGTGATCCCGCCCGTCGTCGCGACCGAGATGACAGCAGGCAGACACGACGGCGCGATTTCCGCGGAGCAAGCAGCGACCGCCATCGTGGGCGGGCTCCTGGCCAGGCGTGAGCGCATCTTGATCGGCAAAGCGAAGCTACTGCTGGCCATGCACCGAGTTGCGCCAGGCCTCGCGCGGCGATTCGTTCAGGATCGCTAGGGTTGGCGCTCCACCCTGATCCGGTAAGCTCCCCCCGTGGCGGGACGCATCAGTCAAACGATCGTCGACGTCGTGATTGGCGGTATCCAGCGCTTCACTCCCGACGCGTTGCCCACTGATCTCGATCTCAGCCCGCTCAGCGGAGACGAGACCGGAGTCCCCCTCGAACCGTATCGCAGGGTGCTCGAACTCGCGCGGCAACACGGGGGAGCCAAGTGCCTGCTCGAAGCGGGCAGGCTGATTCACGACCTCTCAGACCCGATCTTGTTCGTGCTGCTCAACAGCGACCGGGTCGATCTGGTGATCGAGAAAGAGGCGCGCCTAGGGCGTTTCATCCACTCGCGCCACATCGTCCGCATCCTCGAACAGGGCGAGCGCCACATCGTGCTGGAGCACGGCTCTCTCGCGCCAGACCCACCCCGGGAAACCGAGGATCTCGCTGCCGCGGGGCAACACGTTGCACTACTCGAACAGGTGGGATGCCGCGGCCTCGGTCTACGCTTCCCTCGGAGTTCCACACCTGATGCCTGGGCCTTTCGTGGGGGAGAGTATGCAGAGCCAGGCGCCGGTCCGTACGCGGTATGGCACTTCGAGTGGGAGCGCTTCGAGCCGACGCGTCGGCCCATGACAGGACTCGATGAGCTGCTGCTGGCGCGCGAAGCTCGGCCTCAACTCGATGAGAGCGTCGCCTCGGCTTCACAAGTCGCGCGGTTGATCCGTGAGGATCTAGGTCGCACCTGGACACTAGCGGATGTCGCGCAGCGCATGGGCGCGGCGCCTCGCTCACTTCAGCGTGCGCTCTCCGCAGAGGGCACCAACTTCTCGGAGCTGGTTGATGGGCTTCGCGTGGATGAAGCGAAGCGCTTGCTCGAGACTAGCGAGCTCAGCATCACGCAGATCGGCTACGTCTGTGGCTTCGCGGATACCTCGCACTTCAGCCGCCGCTTCAAGAAGCGCGTGGGACGCTCCCCGTCGCAATACCGCGAGGAAAAACACTAGCGCCGCGCCAGTAGCGCGGCGCCAGTCTGCTCACTTCGCAAGCGGTTTGTGCACGAACCACCAGTCGTAGCCCTCGTAGTCCTTGAGGCGCTGCTTGGCCGTGGCCACATCCTTGGCCGGCGGCACGATCACGCGGTCGCCGATCAGCTCGTTGTTCGGCCAGTCAGCAGGCATCGCGCCCTGAGCATCCGATACTTGCAATGCGCGCAGCGCACGCACGACCTCGTCGATGTTGCGCCCGATTTCCTGCGGATAGTACAGCACGAGCCGTACCTTTCCCTGGGGATCGCCGATGAACACGGCGCGCACGGTGTTCGAGCCCTTGCCGGGATGAAGCATCCCGAGTCGGTGCGCGATGTCATCGTTCGCCGCCACGATGGGGAAGGTGATCTCGACCCCCAGTTTCTCTTCGATCCAGTTCACCCAGTTGATGTGGGAGTAGACCTGATCGACGCTCATCCCGATGAGCTTGGCGTTGAGTTCGTTGAACTGCTCGATGCGCTTCTGAAAAGCCACGAACTCCGTGGTGCACACGGGGGTGAAGTCACCCGGGTGGCTGAACAGAACGAACCAGCTGCCCTGCAGATCCCCAGGGATCGACATCGGCCCGTGTGTCGTCTGTACGTCTAGCCGCGGGAAGTCATCTCCCAACAGCGGCATGTTGAATGCTTTCTCCATTTGTCTGGGTCCTTTCGACTCCGAGCACTCGCTGCGGCCCAGCAGCGCGGCGCTTCACGTCGGGGTCACTCGTAGGAGCCAGACAAACTGAAAACGGTTCTCAAAACTACTCGAGCAGACTGCGCAACATCCAGGCGGTCTTCTCGTGCACCTGCATCCGCTGCGTCAGAAGATCGCAGGTGGGTTGGTCGTTCGCTTCGTCAGCCGCCTTGAAGACTTCTCGCGCGGTACGCGCCACCGTCTCGTGGCCTTCGACCAGGCGCTTGATCATCTCCTCCGCCTTGGGCACACCATCGTCTTCCTTGATAGCGGAGAGCTTCGCGAACTCCTTGTAGGTACCCGGCGCCGGCAGCCCCAAAGCGCGGATGCGCTCGGCGATCAAATCCACCGCGAGGGCGAGCTCGTTGTAGTGAGTCTCGAACATCAAGTGGAGCGTCTGGAACATCGGACCCGTCACGTTCCAGTGGAAGTTGTGGGTCTTGAGATACAGCGTGTACGTGTCCGCGAGGACTCGCGACAGCCCGCCCGCAATCTGCTCCCGCTTTGCCGCCTTGATTCCAATATCGATCTTCATCCGTCGCTCCGTGAGGTAACGCCCAGCGCCCCATTCATAAGGCTGTTCCCGCGCTGTTCCAAGCGCGCGGCACGCGCCACGCAAACACTGCGCTATTTCGGCCTGAGCGCTGGCTGCTTGAGGAGCGCGCCGTCCGCCCCGAACCCGCTGCAGCGGGCGGGACCGGTCTCGGCCCAGTCTTCCGGGAAGCGCTGAGCGCCACAGCGACAGCGAGCGTCCGGCGGAACGCTCGCTGGACACTCGCCTCGTTCGAGCTGCTCCAGTCCCCGCTCGAGCTCGCTGCAACGGAACACGCTTTCGTTGAAGAAGCGGACCCTGCTGAGCGCCGCGTCGGCGTCCTTCAACGCCTGACGCTGAACGGGGACTGGCGCGCCATCGGCTTCGGCGCAAATACGCGAAGCCGCGTCGTGCTGGCTCGCATAGTAGGCCATGATGCCCCCGGAGATCCCGCTGCTCACGAGGGAGCTACCGAGGAGCAACCACAGGAGCTTCCGCCGCGCGGCCTTGGGATCCGCCGAGGCTCTTGCCTCGCGGATCAAGGTGAAGACGCCGCGACCGAGCAGTATGGCGGAGAGCAACACCACCGCAACCGTCAGCCTGCCGAGCGCCTTGGGCCCAAAGAAGTCCATCAACGAGTCGGGAACCACGTCCCCAAACAGCGCCCACGGAATGCCGAGGCACAGCGGGATCGCGAGCCCCGCGCCAATCAACTTGAACCCCTTCAGCTCGCCCTCAGTCACCGCGAGAACCTACCAGAGCTCTATCGACATCAGCCTTCACAGTTAGCCAGAGCCTGATTGCATAACGCCGAGGGCCCGCTCGGCGGAAACACGCAGTAGCCACCTCCAGCGGGCAAATCGGACCCGGGTCCCGCAAACAGCGATTCGCACACCATTCCGCTGGGGCACGCGCAAGGATTCGGTCCATCACACCGGCAGCTGCAAGTCACCGCTTGCTTCGCACGGCGTCCCGTTGGTTGGGCCGGGATCGCGCCGGTCGCGCTCGGCCCACCTTGCGCCGAACAGTCACCCTCCAACGTTCCGTAGGGACAGTCCGTTCGGCCCTGAAACTGGTACGCAAGACAGAGTCCCGATTCACACTGCGGGCTCCCGACATCCAGCAGCGACAACTCTCGAGTGATGGACACGGTCGGATCTCGCTCCACGCTCGGGGTGCACGCTTCACCCACCGCACGCTGGACGGCGCTTCCGGAGTAGCTGACTGCCCGTTGGTCGTTGCAGCTCACCAGGACCTCCTGAGCCTGCTCGCTGATCGCGAACGCATAGGGCTCTACCGCCGGGCAGTTCTCGTTCAGCGCGAAGGCACTCGCCGCGAGGGTCCGCTCGCACAAACACAAGTCTTCGCATGCGCTGCGCTGGGGTGCGTCGCACAGCTTGCCCTTCACCGCCACGCGCGTTGCATCGCTGGCCGCGCGGAAAGGCGCATCGCACGTGCAGTCTCCAGACATCGGTTTGGCCTCGATCAGGTCGCAGTTCGTGCCGACAACTTGTGGAGGCACACACAGCGCGAACAGGTTGTCAGTGGGCAGAGCCTGGTGAGCGACTCGCTCGTAGGACAGGTAAGCACCCCGAGGTGCGCTACCGGCACCCGGTGCGTCCCGGTCAGCGCTGGTCAAGCCGCCGCAACCAATCAATCCAAACGCGCCAAGCACGAGAAGCCGAAGCGCTCGCATGCCCCGACTCTAGTCCGGCGTCCGGGAAACGACGCTTGCAAAACGCTCCACCTCGGCTCGCTTCCATGCGGACTCGATGTGCCAATTGAGTTGGCAACCCGGCAGCGCTACTCCACGAAGACTCTCGGCTTCTTGGTGAAGTTGCCCCAGAAGCGGCTGTACTCGAGGGAGATCAGGGTATGTCGCCCTGCCTCGACCGCCACCGGGACGCTTCTGGTGCGCACGATCCCGATCTCGACCCGTGTGTTGACCTGGTGGGTTCCAGGCGCAACCTCTAGCGTCTCCTCGAAGCCATCGGTGAAGTCACCCTGGAACACCAGCTGGGTGTTCAGCGACACCGTGAGCTTGGATCCCGCCAGGTAGAGGCGGGGTTTCTCGAAGCGAATCGTCACCCGTGCAGCACCCATGGCGCTCAGACGTCCACGCCCTGGGGCGCGGTGAACTCGCTCTGCTCCGCGTCGCCGGTGTTGATCACTTCCGCCCGCTCGAAGATCAGCACCTCGGCCTCCTCGTCTGAAGCGGTGCGATGCTCCACGCCCCTGGGTACCACGATGAACTCCCCGGGCCCCAGCTCTTCGACGCGGTCTCTAAATTCCACTCGGAATTTACCCTTCCAGACCATGAACATCTCCTCGGAGTCTTCATGGCGGTGCCAGGGGAACACACCCTGGGTCTTGACGGCTCGCAGCTCTTGGCCGTTGAGTCGCGCCAGTACCTTTGGCCGCCAGTGCTCGCTGAAAGACGCGAATTTCTCCCCTAGACGCTGCCTGTGGCCAGTCTCGCCGCTCATCCAGCGAGCCTAACCCAATCCCCCGCTTGCGGCGCGCGCTTTGACTCGTCCATGCGCGAGACACGCTCCTCGGGGTTTGGGGGTGAGGTCCCGTTGGCCTGCGCCTCAGCCCGCTGCGCGCACCAGCGCCCGCCCGATGCTCCGTCGCGCGACGTGGACTGCGCGGTTGAAACCACTCAAGGCCCGCGCTGCGGGAACCAGGTGCCGTGGCAGGACGTACTGGGTCAGCTCCACGATCACACCGTCCGGCGCCGTGAAATACAGGAAGCGCAGCGCCCCTCCCCCGCAGCCCCTGGGCGGCCTTCACGAACTCGCGGGATCCGGCACCGTGGGCTTCGAGCTTTCTGGCAGCAGCGCCTCGATGTCGTCCATTGATTCCAACGTGTGCCACACCAAGGCTGCGCTTGAAGGCGCCATCCCCCAGCTTCGTCGCAACGGGCGGGCTTTGATTCTCCCCTCAGGAAATTCACTGATCGCCAGGAACCGCCCACCGAGGATCAAGAGCTTCACGCGCCCCAGATCACCGACCGGTTCTGCGCCCATGGTGACCCACCTGCGAAACCCGCGCCAGCCTTCCAGGATCCGCCGAGAGATGCGGAATGGCCTGGCAGACAGCCATGGCGCAGCCCACGCGCGCCGCGCTGGTGCCAATCCGGCGCTCTCCCATGCCGTGAGGCTCGGCGCACAAGGCCGGGAAACGCTCATCCGGGTGCGTAGTCGGCGATCCGTGGCTGGTGTCGCGCACGCGATCGGCGTCGCCGCCACGCTTCTGGTGGCGAGTTCTCCGTCGTAGCTGACGAGCGCGATCGTTGAAGTGACCGGTTTCCGTAGAGGCCCATCGGAAACAGATCCGGCTGTCAGCTTCGAGTCCAGCAAGTAGAGCGGGAAGCTAGGTCCGGGGATGATCAAGTGATAGGGCGTGAGCGAGATCGCCGCCTGTGACAGCGATGGGAATGAGCGGCGCGAACGTCCACCCGCGAGCGCCTGCCCAATCGCAGCGGCGCCACTCGAACTGCTACGCTCGTCAGCCTGCGTGCTCGTCTCGCCAGGTGCCTGCAGCGATCTCGCGGCCCCGTCGCTTCGAGGGGGCAGCGGCATGATCATCAACGACACCTGATTGGCTCCATCGTGTCGTCAGCGCCTGGTGTGCAGCTGATGCGCATCATCACCCGCAGGTGTTCCGCGGTTCGAAGCCCTGCCCCGCTTTCGCACGGAAATACTTGTCGAGGCCACCGGCGACCGTCGCCAGGACCGGTCATTGAGCTTGCACAGCCGCGCGACGGCCCGGCGCACGCGCCGAGGTCGAACGCCAGGCCCTGGTAGCCCCGGATGCGGTCCGATCAGCCTGGTGAGTATTGCACTTTGGCGAAGGTGCCAGGGAACCCTGGCAGCTTGAGCGTGCCTCCTGAACGCCAGTCACGCCGGCCGGCGAGCTGATCTGGCGGAGCCTCGACGCTTCCGCAGCAGCGCCGCCAGGCGCCTCGGCTGGGCCGCCAGAAACGCCACCTCCTCCCGCAGCAGCTCAGCACCGGTCGGCGCTCGCTCTGGCGTCTTTGATATTTCCCCACAGCTATTCGGGCTGGGCTCGGCGCTGAGCATCATCGCCAGCGCGCCAACACCCGCCACGCCGTCGACCATCGCGTGATGCACCTTGCTGACGATGGCGAAATGACCATCCTGGAGGCCATCGATCACGAGCTGCTCCCACAGCGGGCGGTCCCGCTGTAGCATGCGAGAGTAGAACTCCGCGGCCAACGCGTTGACGGCCTCGAGGCCCGCACCTTGTAGATGAACGAACTGCGGTTGCGCCGCCGAGCGCGAACTCGGAGTCCGGCACGAGCACGCGATGGCCAATGACCGGCACGCGCGCTGGCTTGAAACGCCACGACGGGAGCTGGGCGAGCGCCCGATCCATCAAGGCAAGATAGCGAGCCTGGTCGACGCGACCGGAGCGAGCCAGCAGCCCGCCCCCTTGGAACACCGCGGTCGCGCCCACGTGAGTCAGGTTGCTCGGGTCCTCAATCGCAAGAAACGCGGAGTCCATCGCGCTCAGTCGACGAAAACGCGGCTTGGTGCCGGATGCTGTCATGTATCCCGGCTCATGCTCGTCACGAGAGCAAGAAGCCTGCCGCTAGAAGGGCCTCGATGCCCGACCGCGATCGACGTCTGGATCCTTGATCTGGTCGTCTGCCGCGAGCAGCAGCGCCTTGCTGAGGATCAGCGAGAGCATGCTGTCTCCCTCGAAGGGCAAGCGAGGAACCTCCCGTGGCGTCCCCTTGGGCACGATGGTACTCGTCGTTGGCAGTATAAGGCTGCCGCTGCCCAGGTGGATCTTGTAGCGCTTCAGGTTCCCTGAATCTCGAGGAAACGCTCCCCCAACGTGAGACGCTGACTGAGCTTCAGCTTCGGTAGGAGCTTCGCCAAGACCTCACGCCGAACACTCGCGCCCTCCTGCGTGCTTCCGATGGAGTAGCGTCAACCCAGTACCGGCGATGCTCGGTGGGCCCCTGTCCTGCCAGTCAGGGTCATTGCCGACGCTACACACTCCGACGAACAAATCGACGTCCTGCATCAGTTCGCTTTGAAAGCCAGCTCTGGGACGCCTCCAGCGCCAGGTAGTCGGCCACGACGAAAGCGCACTTGATCCGTGAGGAGATACAGGAAGATCCCGCCCTGAAGTTCACTTCCCATCGGTGTGACGTCGAACTCGACCTCGAAGTTACAGGCAGGCACGCCAAGGGTCGGTGTTGCGGGAATCGAACGCCCCTTGCAGCGAGTAGCGCCAGCCGCGCTCGCGACACAGCGTCGCGGAACTGAACTGCTTCAACACATGAGCAGCGAAGCGGTTCGAGTAGTTGCCGGTCCGACGCTCCGCCGCCGTTAGGGACGTAGATATCCTCAATGGTGAGCCTGCTTGGAACGGCTGGGTGATCTGAGTTTCTCGGAAAGACGGCGAAACGCAGCCGGTTCCTCAGGCGGCTTTCCCAGTGGATGCCAGGGCCTCACGCTCGTCGCGCGGGAGCTGTCGAACGCTTGCTGTCGGCGCCGAGCGTAGCTCCTCAACGTCCGCGCGCGGCCCTTCAGGCAGCTTGCAAGGGTCCGATCAGCGCGGGCCGCGCGATGCGCCCAGCCAGCGGATGATCCCAGGAGTCGCGCACGAAAGTCTGGCAGGGACCAGTTGCGGGGCTCGCATCAGGCGCCTACCCTCGCGCGCGTCGCCATGAGGTGGATACCAGCGTCTTTGGCACGCGCCTGAGCGCCTTCAGCTCGGCCGCCGCGAACTTCGACTTCACCTCCGGCGGCGCATGCTCTTGCGGACTTTCCAGCTCTTCCCAGCGGATATTCAAGCCATGAGTATCGAGCTCTAGGTGCGCAGTCACCGCTCCAGTAAACGTTCTCCGCCCGGCCCTCGGAGTCGAGGTCTAGCGTCGGCGCCGCGAGCTCTTCCAAGTCGTCTGGCGTCATGCCTGCGCGCGTCGCAGCTTGCTCCTTCGCCTTTTGGATCAGGCGTTGGCCCTGCCGGTACTTGACCCGTGCCTCGAGTCGCCCGAGCTGGGCGACTCCTTCGAAGCCATCCAGCGAGCCGAGCATCCAGACGCACGCATTGCCGGCCTTCGAACTGAACGCTCCGTGATTCTTGACCTTGCGGAAACACAGATCACCAAAGTCTCCGACGGCACGCACGACATCGTGGGTTGGCGTCAGGCTTGCAATCCAGATCAAGCCCTTGAGCACATCAGCGTTTAGATCACTGATCGGAGGAACTAGCCAGAACCCCTCCGCATCTCCCGACAACGCGGCGTCCTCTGGCACCCTGAACCCAGTCCACTCCCCAAGGCGCTGTTCGAACTCCGCTGCGCCCACCTGCTTCAGTACGGGCTGCGCCGCTTTCAGCCACTTCTTGCTGGGCTTCGCACCGGTCGCCGTCCGCGCGTAGTCGAACAACGCGCTCCAGGCGGCTTGCGTCTTCGGGTCGAGCTGGTCGAACACGCCTGCGACGCAGTCCCCGAAGGGCTCGTCCAAGTCGAGAGGGCACTTCGAGTCGCCGGGATGGATGAGCCGCAACAACGCTGCGCGCTTGCGGCGAATCGCGTCGTCGATGTGGAAGAAGAACGAGTGGAAGTCTGAAACGAACTCGCGGATCTCACGCTTCTGCTCCGGCGTCAGCCCTTTGCGCGCAGCTTCCTGCGCACGCTCGACGATCAACTCCAGCGCAGGAACGCTGTGCTCCCCGACGCTGACCCCGAACACCGTCTTCCGCGTCGTCATCCGCCAACCAGCGGGACGAGCTTGACGAAGCGCACGTCGCTCTCGGGGGTGAGGAGCACTTCCTCGTCCAGCGAGTCCAGCTGCGAGTCGTCGACCAAGAGCAAGAAGCCGTTGCCCTCGAAGGCGCGACACGCCTCCTGGTGCTGAGCCTGCCAGTCGAGCTTGCGCTTCGTCTTCAAGCGGTAGCCGTTCTGCGTCCGTTCGGCTTCGGTGGGCTCCACCAACCCGTTGAACTCTCCTGGCTCGGTCGCGTTGTAGCGTTCCACCTCGGCGCGCACGCGGCGCTCCAGCAACTCGCGCACGGTCATGCGCTCACTCACCAGGCGCAGCTCGAGCACGAAGCCTCCGAGCAGCGCCCCGTGCGCGGTTTCGTCCACTAGCTTCAGCGTCGCTCCCATGGACCAAGCTTACGCC
The DNA here is from genome assembly GCA_041389805.1 of Polyangiaceae bacterium. Taxonomy (GTDB): domain Bacteria; phylum Myxococcota_A; class Polyangia; order Polyangiales; family Polyangiaceae; genus JAHBVY01. The sequence continues at coordinate 72,896 of JAWKRD010000002.1, forward strand.
CGCAGGCTGCTGCCGCGAAGCGCGACGTTGAGACCGCGAGGCAGCGACTTTCCAGATTCAGCTTGCGCGCCGCGCCATGCGTCTCGACCATCAAGTCATGCTCCCGCCGTTGCTCGACCAACTAGTACGCGGACTCACGCCAGCGCGCCCGACTGAGGCGGCCCCTCTGGCTCCAGATGGGTTCTTGCTCGACCCTGTGTCGGCCTTCCGCGAGGAGCACCAGCGTGTGTCTGTAGCGCTTCAAGCGGCTCGAGAAGCGCGGGGCAAGAAATCCGTCCCTGCCCTCCCGCTGAAAGCGAGAGACCGCAAACAGCGCACGCGCCTCTACCTCGCGCTACTCGAGCGCGTGGTCGCACACGAGCTTGGGCTAATCGACAGAAGCGCCGCAGCCATCAAGCTCAATGAGAAGACTGCCTACGCCACGTTGACGGGCCTGCTCACCGCCGGCGTGGACGACGACGCAATCCCACCGACGTTGGCCTGGGGGGCGTCCCTCGCGACCATGTATCACTCGCTCAGCCTCCTCACCGCAGCCGTAGCGAGCCTCGACGAGAAGGCCATCAAGCGCCATATCCGAGAGCTCGGGTGGCTGTGGTCTCGGGCGAGAAACCAGCGCGCCCGCTTCTTCGAAGGAGAGCAGAACGAGCTGCGGCGGTTCTTTCACGCTCATTTCCCTTCGGATCTATTCGAGTCGCTGTCTCCAGGTGACTACTTCGCCGACGTCGCTCTCGCGGAACTCCGCAAGCTTCCGAAGAAGCACCAGGAGCCCTGGAGTCGCCTGCTGACTCACTGCCAGAAGGCCATCGACGCGAGCCCCAGTGAGAAGTGGCTGACCGCCGCAGAGCGGCTGTTGCAGAACATTGACCGCGAGGACGCTGTCAACCGTATCGAGCGCTGGCTCGCCCTGTCCAATCAACCCAAGTCGCACCCTTGCCTCGGTCACCACCTCGACAGCGACGAGCGCCAAAAGCTCTATCCCAGCAACGCGGACACCCTGCGTGGGTTAGCCTGGCTGATCCCATTACTGGGGGAGCCGCGCCTGACGCGGGCATTGACCCAGCTAGCGCTGGACTCTTTTCGCAAGATCCGTGGTGCCGGCCCCCGAGCGGTGAAGCTTGGCAATGCGGCGGTGCACACCCTCGGTCGCATCGGCGACACGGTTGCCGTGGGGCAATTAGGCGTGCTCAAGGCGCGCGTGAAGTTCGGCAGCGCGCAGAGCGGTATTCAGAAGGTGCTCACCCGCATCGCAAGAGAGCTCAAACTGACGGTGAGCGAGCTCGAGGAGCTCGCGGTGCCCAGCTATGGCTTGGACCAGTCAGGCCGGCTCACGCGCCCCATTGGCGAACTCACGGCAGTTGTTCAAGTGACTGCCACTGGTGTTTCGCTAGTCTTCCTACGCGGCGCACGCGCACTGAAAGCTGCACCCAGCTCCCTCGGCCAGACCCACCCCGAGGAGCTCGCGGATCTTCGGGATACCCAGAAAGCGCTCGGCCAGTTGCACCGGGCGCAGGTCGCGCGCATCGAGGAGTTCTACCTCGCTCCGAGAACGTGGAAGTTCGCTGCCTGGAAGGAGCGATACCTCGATCACCCGCTGGTAGGTCGCCTCGCCGAGGCATTGATCTGGCGTTTCCGCGTGGGTAAGAATGTCTCCAAGGGGTTATGGGATGGACGCCAGTTCGTCGACGCCAAGGGCAAGCCTCTTCGCCCAGCGGCCGGCGCTGAAGTGGAGCTATGGCACCCACTAGGGGAGAAACAGCCAGAGGTCGCGACTTGGCGGCGCTTGCTTCTCGAGCGCGAGTTGACGCAGCCCTTCAAGCAGGCGCACCGAGAGGTGTACGTCTTGACTGAGGCCGAGCGACGCACGGGCACCTACTCCAATCGCTTTGCAGCCCACATCCTTCGCCAACATCAGCTCAACGCCTTGGCGACGAGCCGTGGCTGGAAGGCACCCTTGCGGCTGATGGTGGACGACGCCTACCCGCCCGTGCATCGCGAACTCCCGGCGGCCAATCTCCGCGCGGAATATTGGGTCGACGGTTCTGGAGAGGGGGACGGCGAGCTAGCCAGCTCGGGCGCGTTCCTGCGAGTAGCCACCGATCAGGTGCGCTTCTACCGGCTTGCCGCCGCTGAAAATGAAGCCCACGCGTATCACGCCGGATATCGCTCCACGGGTCGCAACACTCCCGCGAATCGCCCCGTTCGACTGGATCGCGTGCCGCCGCTGGTCTTGTCGGAGATCTTGCGCGACGTCGATCTGTTCGTTGGCGTGGCCAGCGTGGGCAACGACCCAACCTGGTTCGACGGCGGCCCCGACGGACGCTTCATCGAGTACTGGCAGCGCTACTCCTTTGGTGAGCTGACCGCCACCGCGCAAACGCGCAAGGCACTGCTCGAAGTGCTCGTGCCGAAACTCAAGATTGCGAGCGTGTGCAGCTTCCTCGATCGCTTTCTGGTCGTGAAGGGCCAGCTCCGCACCTACAAGATCCACCTTGGTTCCGGAAATATCCTCATGGAACCAAACGATCAGTACCTGTGCATCGTACCGCAACAGACCGCCAAGGTCCCTGGCGCCGATTTGCGCCTTCCGTTCGAGGGTGACACGCTGCTGTCGATGATCTTGAGCAAAGCGCTGATGCTAGCCGCGGACGACAAGATCAAGGACAGCAGCATCACCTCGCAGATCCGCTCCTAGCGCTCCTGCAACACACCGAGCACTTGGTTCGCCACCGCCTCGACCGCGGGTCGGGCTAAGCCAGTCCCGCCTCGCGGCCCAAGTGCCGAACCAGCGCCAGCGCTTGACGGGCGGTCGGTAGCCCGGCGTCTCGCACGAGCTCCGTCGCAGGTTCGACAGCGCACTCCTGGGTGAGTTCGGCGAAGGCCTGACCACGCGCTAGAGCGATGCGCTCGCGCTCCGAATCACTGAGCCGCGGCTCGAGCCAAGCCGCTACGCGCCACGACAACGCTGCGTGACGCAGCTCCTCCTCGGCTACATCACGCAGGGCCGCGCGCACTTCAGGCTCCGCAGCGTGCTCCGCTTGCCACAAGCCAACCAGCGCTCCGTACGCTTCGCGCACGCAGCCCTCGACGGCGTTCTCGAGCGCGACCTCGAAAGCCCCACGCGGTTCGGTTTCGGGCGTCGCGACGCCTGCCGGTTCCCCACGAAAACGCTCCGCCAAGACGTCCATCACGGCTACATGGCGCTCTTCCTCGCGCAGGGAGCGCTTTGCATCGTTCACCAGCTCATCCGGCGCGCCCAGCGCCTCGAGCTCGCCCGCCATGCGCGCGAACGCGAACACCGCGGCCCGCTCCAGGTCGGCGCACTCGGCGAAGTAGCGTCCACGACAATCGTCGGCCGCGACCGCGCCCAGGGCAACACCGGCGCTCTGGCGCCCAACGCACGCGCCGTTCTTGCTCTTGACCTTCTTGCTGAGTTCTTTGACCTCACCCGTCGTCGTGACCTTGAGCTTGAACTCGCTGATCTCGATCGGACAGTCCTTGGTCATCTTCTCGACGACGAGCTCGAAGCCGTCCTTGGTCTTCTTGACGCTCTTCTTCAGTTCGTCACAGGTGCCTGGATTGTAGCCTTCTGCCCAGGCCATCAAGACGGCCTCACCCTCGGTGTCGACGGGGCCGAGGAACTCCTTGAGGGTGTTCGGCTGGTCCGCGATCCCCACTTCATTTCCGCGCGTATACGCTACTCCGTGCGCGCAGTAACCGGGTCGACATCCAACATGAAAGCCGTGTTCGGGCTTCAAGGCCTGCAACGCGTCCTTGCACGCCCGCTCGTCGCTGGCGCCAGCGCAGCGGGTTCCCACGTGTTCACCTTCACTCGCCTCGGCGTCCTTCCCGAAGGACTGGAAGATCCCGACGTAGTCCACCGGCTTTTCCGGATTCAAACCGGCGAGGAGATTGACCCCGCCATCCTCACGGCAACGCTCACCCTGGGGCGTGGCCTCCGGGAGCACCTCGGGTTTGCTGGGAGCGGGCGGCTCGGGTGGCTCCGCGGAAGCGGTTGGCTCCCGAGCGGGCGGTTCGGCGACGGGAACGGTTGTGGTGGGCGGCGGGGGAACAGCACTCGACTTGGGCGGCTCACCGCCTCCGCACGCACTCACCCCCACCGTAGCTAGCGTCAGCCACACAATCCGTCGCGCCATTTGCTCGAACTGCTCGTCACTCATAGGCGCTGTATACCGACCCTGTGTCGAGCTGTCGAAGGGGTCTGCTGCCTCGCTGCGCAGGACCTGGTGCGAGGCTTGCAGCCCCATTGCTTCGCAAGAGAGAGCGCCCGAAGTTCGCGCATGCCTTGCGTTGGAGGCTGAAGCAATGTTGTTGAGTGCGTTTCATCATGTGACCGGTCGGGCGGGTTTCGTCGCCTCAACCGACGCGGAAATCCGCGAACTGTTCGCCAACACGACGCCTCGGGACAGCCAAGTGACAGAGGATGAGATAACTCGCCTCCCCCCCGCGGTGGCCCGATGGATCAACCGTACGGGCGTGGTTGGTCGCTCACGCCCCACCAGCGCGCGGCTACTGCAACGCGGTCAGCTCCGTGCGAGCCCGAAAGGTCCGTTCATGACGGCACGCGCTGACCAGTACGTGCGCATCGCTGACCCCGCGTTCATTTGGCGGGTGGAAGCCAAGCTCTTCAAGGTCTTGTCGTTCACGGGCCGCGATCGCTATAGCGATGGTCGAGGCAACATGCGCATCGCGCTTGCTTCGCGTGTCAACGTGGTCGATGCGGCCGATGACAAGATCGCTCAGGGGGCGCTCTTGCGTTTCCTGGCGGAGCTGGTCTGGTATCCAGGCGCGGCGCTCGAGCCCTACATCAGCTGGGAAGCCCTCGGTGAGACCCAGGCCCGTGCACTCCTCGAGCATGCTGGGCTCAGCGTCACCGCGGACTTCAGCTTCGATCCCCTTGGCCGCGTCGTTGGGATCTCCGCCAAGCGCTTCCTCGGTGGGGGTGAGGAAGCCACGTTGCAGCCCTGGCGCGTCGAATGCACCAGCTGGCAACGCCTCGATGCAGTCGAGGTGCCGACGACCGGCAGTGTCGGGTGGGACCCGCCGGCGGGGAGCTTCGATTATTACCGCTGGGAAATAACGGCGCTCGAGTACGACCGTCCAGCGCCCTTCGAGGCAGGCAGCGTTTGGAGCTGAACCGCGATCGACCAAGGACCTGGCGACGCCGCGCGCTGATTTCCGTGCTGTGCTTCGTCGCCCTGAACGCCATCGGCGGCGGCATCTATGGCCTGATGGGAGCGCGCGGATTGTCAAAGGAGCTCCTGGAGCAGACGCCGTTCGAATCCTTCTTCGTGCCAAGTCTCGTGCTCTTGCTCGTTGTCGGTGGTAGCGCGCTTCTCGCGGCTGGCGCGGGCTGGCGGAAGGCCATGCATACCCGCGCACTGAGTACGCTCGCAGCGGCGATCTTGACAGGCTGGATCCTGGCTCAAGTCGCGTGGATTGGCTACGTGTCGTGGCTGCAGCCAGCGATGCTCGGGATCGCTCTGCTCATCTTTTGGCTCGCCGCTGGTCTCCCAGCTCAACGGAACAAGAGCTCGTAAACACTGAGTCCGATCTCCACGACGATCAGCGCCACGATGTACCACTCGACGCGCAGGGAGCGCTTCTCGTTGAGTAGGTTCAGGAATAGCTCGGCGCTGCGATTCAGTAGCGTCAACTTGCGCTTGAGAACGGTGTCTCTCTCGCTCAGCTCGAACTCATCGCTGAGCGCCAGGTAGACCCGCTCGAGGTCAGGGCGCTCCCAGAGCAAATCCGGTTTGTCCGCAATTTCGAGCCGCCCGACCATGCGATGCTCGATCAGCAGCATGGCCGCGACCTGACGCACCAGCTCGGAAGACCTGCGGTCAACCTTCCCCGTGCGCTGCAAGTGCACCGCCAGGGGCTCAATGCGCTCGAACGTCACGCCGATTCTTGCTTCGGATCGCGCCAAGCTCACGCTCTTCGCGAGGACGTCCGCGACAATCAAGAGCACCTCGGGGCTGGCGTTCGGCAGACTGAGAGCGTCGTTACCCTTCTGATTTTCCTCGCAGATTTTCAACGTGACCCGCTCTCGCTCTTGCTCGGGGAATGGGTCCTTCACCTGACTCGTGATACGCTCCAGCAGTTCGCTCTCTTCAGCATCGGACATGTCGAAGCACACGAGTGTTCCGTGGCGAAACGCAATGGCGCGGGCCCCTGATTCCGCCCCCAGCAACACAGCGCCTGGCGCCAGACGGTCACCGACAAGTGCCTGGACGTCGATGCGCTCACCCAACAAGATCGCGTGCGCCGCGAGCTCCTGGGAACGCACTGATGGGGCAGCCGGCGCCGGATCACTGAGCGAAGCGAGCATACCCGTCTCCCTTCAAGGCGCGTACCAGCTCCCGACGCGCGAAACGGTGGGGCCGAAGGCAGCCCGAGCGCAGTCAGTGCGCAAGACCCAGACCAACGGGCGCACTCCCTGCGCGCTGGAGAAACTCCGAATCCTTTGGCCGTGCCCGCGCTCCCACCAGGAAAGGAGGTACCCAATGCGTAAATCCCGCTTCGTGCCCGTTCTGCTGGCGGTTGGTCTGGCGCTTACGAGCGCGGCGTGCACACAAGGCCAGTCAGATACCCAGACTCCCCACGGCAACCAGAGCCAGAGCCCGAGCGCGCTATCCGCCGCCGAGCAAGAGGCGCTGTTGTTTACCCGCGAAGAAGAGAAGCTCGCGCGTGACGTCTACGACGCACTCGCAGACGGTCGCCCGATCTTCGACAACATCAGTGACAGCGAGCAGAGGCACTTCGACGCGATCGGGAACCTGCTCGACACGTATGGTCTCGAGGATCCCGCGAGCGGGCTCGCACCCGGGGAGTTCTCGAACCCCGACCTGCAGAAGCTCTACGACGACCTGGTCGCCCAAGGCAGCGCGAGCTCCGACGCCGCTCTCGAAGTTGGCTGCCTGATTGAGGAACTCGACATCCGAGATCTCGATCAAGCGCTCGCCGATACGACGCACTCGGATATCCAGGGCGTCTACGAAAACCTTCAACGCGGCTCCCGCAATCACCTGCGCGCCTTCTACGGCAATCTCACGTCGAATGGTGGAGACTACACCCCAGTTCACCTCGAGCAGGCGACGTTCGATCAGATCGTGAACTCCGACAAGGAGACCGGAGGGGGGCACTGAGTTCCCGTTCGTAGGATCGCCTGGTCACGAACCGCGCAGCCGCTCCAGGGCGTGCTCCAATCCTCGAGCCTGCGCGGGGCCGTAACCAAGAGCGAAGTACGCGGCGTATGCCGTGCCCAGCGCGGTGGCGAGGACCAGGGCGCGACGCACGGCACGACGGCGGCGCGCGAACCAGCCGAACCCTCCCCCCCGAATCCACTCGGAAAAGCGAACTCGCAGGAGCAGAACCGCGCCGAGCAGCGCGAACACGCGCGCGCCCCAGATTTGGCGCTTCAGGGTTCGCGCCTCCGCCGAGAGTTCGCCGAGTAACGCAGGTTCAACGCTAGCAGGCCGCGTTTCCTCACGGTTACTCTGGAGGCTCAGCTCAGCGACCCAAGCCGGGTGATCCGAGAGGGACATGCGCTGGCCGTCGTCGAGGGTCAGAGCCTCGGTGAGCGCCTGACGAGCTGCTTCTGGCTGCACCCCGAAGGTGAAGATGCGGTCGAGGCCGTCACCCCCGGCAACTTCACGCAGGTGAAGCCGCTCGCTGAGCCAGTCCGTTGCGCGCTCGCCAGGCTCGACGTTGAAGTCACCGGCGAGCAAGCGGTGCGGCGCCGGCCGCGTGGAGAGCCAGTCTGCGAGCTCCAGGGACTGCGCGACCCGCACCGGCGCGTAGTTCCCGGTTCGATACGCGGCTTGCCAGTGGGTGTTGACCAACGAGAGCTGTCCGGCCGGCGTATCAATGGTCGCGGCCAGAGCCGCCTTCCGACTGAGCCAGTCGAGGTGGTACGGGGTGTGGGGCCACCGCCCGAGTTCGTAGTCGAGGCGCGCCACGTCGTGGAGTGGACGGTCAGCCGCGATCAAAAGGCCACTGCATCCGAAGGCTGCGAACCGCACGGAAGCGTCATGGACTTGATAGCGTAAGCCAGCAGCCGCCAGGTCGGAGACGACGAGCTGAGCGTCCGCCTCATCCCACAGCTCCTGGAGCAACACGACGTTCGGACGCAGGTTCGCGATCGCGGGGCCGATGCGGCGCATGCGCGCCTCCCGCGAGTCCGACACGAATGGCACTCCCCACACATTCCAGCTCACGACGCGCAGCGCTTCCGGCTTGCTCTCCGCGCGCGCGACGCTGGACCAAAGGCAAAGCACGGGAACAATGAAAGCGAGTGAGCGCAAGACGGCAGGCGTAGGTTACCACGCACTCCTTCGACCACCAGCGGCTTTCCTCACGGCAACCGTCGCAGCTCGACGTACCCCTGGTCGCTCTCGATGCTCACTCGCCCGCCGCCGAGCTCCGTGAGCCGCACCGACCAGCGCTTTTCCCCGGAAACGAGCGACAGCTGGTCGCCCCGCTGCACCAACTCGAAGTGCTTGAACTCGACGCCTTGAGGTGTCCGCAGCGAAACACCAGCTGGCTCGAGCTGGACAACGACGCCGACCAACGCGGCGTCACCACCACGGATCTGCTCGACGCGCCACCGCCCCACGAACGGTCGCGCTGCGGGGGCGACCAGCTGGGCCTCCGCCACCTGGGGCGCTAGCTCATTCCAGCTGGTCGCACCGAAGGCCAACAGCACCACGAGGGGAACGACAAATTGCGCGCGCAAGTGTCGGCGCAGACGACAGATGCGCTGCCGCAAGTTCTCCGGGGAGACCGCCTCCTGGCGGGCTATCTCGAGCAGGCTCTCGCCCGCATGCTCACGCAGCATCCAACCCAATGCGTGTCGCTGGCGCGGCTCGTTCAGCTCGCTGTCGATGCGACGCAGGAAGTCACGCGCCTCGAACGCCGGCGCCTGCTCGGTCGCTGACTCGACCCCGCTGAGTTCGCCAGCTGGGGCGCGCCGACGCTGACGGAAGACGTCTGCGACCTTGCGGCGCAAGATCCCGTGGATCCAGCGCGGCAATGCTTCGGGTTCACTTGGAACGTTGGGCGCAGCGACCGCGGCACACAGCACCGCCTGAACCACGTCTTCCGCTTCGTCGCGCAATCCACGGCGCCGCGCATAGGCGCGCAGAGCCACACGCGTCTCGGGGTTCCTGACGAGCTGGTGCAGGGCTGCTTCTGCGGCGACCGCGGTCATCGGCAGGTCTATCGGCGTTCGACCTCCAGCGTGACACGTACTCTCGACTTTGTTTGCGCTCTCTGAGCCGAACCTGGAGACGGAGCCAGAAAGGGGGCTTGTGCCAGGCTGCGCCTCGCCGCTCAAGACCGCGCGGAACACCCGTGAGCGGCTGTTTTTGAAGGGAATCGTCAGCGTCTCGGAGTTGGCCTGGCTCTTGCTGGTGGCGTTCCTATGGCGCTGGCTCACCTCGACCTCCGAACGCTCGCCTGTTTCGGCCTTTGGTCACTCACCCTGGCGTGCTCCGACGGCGCACCTGACGCCGCTCGGTCCGGGACTGCTGGCGCCGCTGGGAGCGACGGGAGCGGCCTCTCTGGTGGCGCAGGAGGCGCGGGAGGTGCAGCTGGCGCGGTGGGTACGGGAGGCAGCGGTGGGAAGTCGCCATTCGATGGCACCAAGCGGACCAAAGCGTCCGCTCTCGATGGCTCCCGGCTCTACACCCTAACGAGCGTGGGCGGCGAGGACAGCTTCCTGAGCGTCCTGACCGTGGATGACGCGGGTGGACTCGACCTCAATGGGACGCTACCCACGCCGCGTAACCCTGTCGCAATCATTCCGCACGGAGATGAAGTCGTTCTGTTCTTCGACGCGGACCAGCCGCTTTGGGAAGGCATCCCGCGGCCGGACTTCCGCAAGGAGACAGAAATCTGGATGGTAGACGTGAGCGATCCCGCGTCCCCGAAGTGGCTCGCGGAGTTGCCCGTGAAAGGCCTCTACGCCGGGGCGTTCGCAGCAAACGCTGGGTACTACGTAGTCACCCGCGCCGTGCGCGACACCACGCCTGCCACGACCACCGTCACCAGCTTCGCCATCACAGGCTCCCAACTGGTGCCTCGGGGCTGGTTCGACACGAGTGACCCCACTGGCCACTGGCAGCTACCGCGGATAGCGTTCGGCGACCGACACCTCGTCATCACGGACTGGAGCGACGAGCGTTTCGACGGCTTTCGTCAGCTCAATCTGCTACCCGACGGCTCGATTGTGAGCGGAGGCGTAAGGCGTTTCCGCGGAGATTGGGAGGTCGCGTCCCAGGTGCGCGTGGTCGACGATCAGCTCACTGCAGTCAGCCTCCCAAAGTCTGGAGGGGCGGCGCTCGAAGTCTTCAACCTGACGGACTCCGGTCCCGAGCGTCTGAACGAGATCACTACACCTGGCGCCCCCGCCGGACCCGTTGCGGGGGCGCGGGTGACCGACGCCGAAGCGTTCATCGGCGGTCAAACGACGCTCTTCGCGACGCTGGGTGGCGGCTCGTGGCTCAGTCTGGCGATGCAGGCGCCGTCGGAACAAATTGAGCCGCTCGGAAGCGACTGGTTGATTGCCGGTCAGAGCAACGTCCCGAACCAAATCTCGCTCACCCAGGTAGCGGCAGCCGGGAATGCGCTAACCGCAACTCAAAGCGTCTGGGTGCCCCCACTACCAAGCCGCAGGGAAGCAGGCGCGGTAGTTCTCGAGTCGAGCGGCCTGGTGTTGGTCCCTTGGGGCAGCTACAGCACCAACGATCCTCCGGCAGGGCTTCGGGTCTACGACACGACCAGCGACACGCTCACGGCGCGCGGCGAGCTGCCCCTCACGCAGTCGACGGCAGCCATGTTTCAGCACGCAAATACCGTACTGCTCGTCAGCGACGGCTACGTCACCAGTGTGAGTCTGGATGACCCCGACGCACCTAGACAGATCGCGCGCCAGCCCCTGTTCTGAGCGTCAGCTCGCGACGTCGACGCCCAGCTCAGCACGACCCGCGGAGGGGACGCTGGAAAGCGTCTCCACTCCGAGCTCGGCGAGCCACTGATCGATGCCGGAGGAACGCACCGGCGCTTCCTCCGCGCTCCGCCAGGGCAGCTCCGGCCACCAGCGCTCGAAGCGCGGTAGCGAGGCGGGCTCGAAGCGTCCCCCAGGGCGCGGCACCACGGCTTGTATCCCTGCGGAACGACTGGCCGCGATGATGCGCTCCGCCGGCTCCGTCCAGGGGTGCAACGCGAGGTTGAAGGTGCCCCAGTGCACCGGCATCAGCACCTTGCCCCGCAACAGCTGGTGCGCCAGCACCGCTTGCTCTGGTCCAATGTGCACATCGGCCCAGGCGGCATCGTAGGCCCCCGACTCGATCAGGGTCACGTCGAAGGGACCAAAGCGCTCACCGATTTCTGCGAAGCCAGGGAACATCCCGGTGTCGCCACTGAAGAACACACGGTGCTCGGGACCGATCAGAGAGAAGCTGCCCCACAAGGTGGTGTTGCGATCCAAGACGCCGCGCCCCGAGAAATGGCGCGCCGGAGTGCACACCACGCGCAGATCACCGATGCGCGTCTCTTCCCACCAGTCGAGCTCACGAATGCGCTCTGGCTCAACTCCCCAGTACTCGAGGTGAGCCCCCACGCCGAGAGGTGTGATGAACGGCGCGTTGCTCGAGCGCGCGAGCGCGATGACGCTCTCCGTGTGCAAGTGATCGTAGTGATCATGGCTCAGCACGATGGCGTCGAGCTCTGGCAGCTCCTCGAGCGCGATCGGCGGCGCGAAGAAGCGCTTTGGACCGAACAAGCTCGACGGTGAGGCGCTCCCCCAGACCGGATCGGTCAGCACGCGCTTGCCGTCGATTTCAATCAGTATCGACGAGTGGCCGAACCACGACACGCGAAGACCGCTTCCGGGCTCAGACGCGTAGTCGGCGCGCGTGCGCCGCTCCAGGGGCAGGTCGCTGGTGGGCTCGCGGTTCTGCGCGCCTGCAAGCCACTTCTTCGTGGCGAGCCACATGTCGTCGCGCATCGGCAGCGCGTTGCGGAAGCGCCCATCGCGAAACGTGGCCGAGCGTTGCATGCGCTCCAGGCGTTCGCCGCTCGGCCGTTTCCCCATGGCAGTCCATAGATTCACGTGGTTTGTCCTAGTGCTGCGGGCCGCGGTCGCAACCCCGACGGTGCTGGCTGGGGTGCGCCGAAGGTGCGGCGCTCTAGAGCCTACGCGCGCCGAACCCCTGGAGTTTCAGCAAGATTGCCGCCCTCGCTATTTGCAGCTGACCGTCGCGGTGCCCTTGCCAAACAGCAGGTCCGCCCCACACGCGCTGGCACAGCCATTGACCTCGTCGGAGTCGTTCTTGGCGCCTGGGTTCGCCCGCTGGCACCAGTCCCTGCACGCCGCGTGACGCGCAGCCAAGCGGTCCTTGCCTTTGCCCTGCGCGGGCTTGCCCTCGTAGCTGAGGGTTGCCGAGCACGCAGCGGAGTCCGCCCCGCCGCAGGCCAGGAGCGCCCAGGTGAGAGACACGAGTAGCCCTGCGGCGCCCAGCTGAGCGCGCCTCACAGACACTCCACCTTGCTCGGCGCGGCGCCTGACGCCATGTCTGCGTTGCAGCGCGAGACGCACGAGGCCTTCTCTGCCTTGAGGTTCAGGAAGATGTCGAAGCTCTTGCTGGTCTTCGCCGCCTTGCCCTTTGGGGTCTCCTTGTAGCGTTTCCACGCGGCATCAAGCGTCGCATCACCGAAGTCGCAGTACGCCAGACAGCTGCCGCTACGGGCGCTCTTCTCTGCCTCCGCGAGGCTCGTGCCCGTGCCGAGCGACGAGTAGCGAAGGCTCCCAACCTGGACCGCCGCCACGCACTGCTTCTTGTTCGACTGACACGCGAGGAGCGCGATCAGCATCAGCGCGCCGCTCAGCAGCAGCGTGTTTCGCTTGATAGCACCGCTCATTGCGGCCACTCTAGCGGCGACGAGCGCCGATTTGCAACGCGTTCAGCCACCAGCGGCCGCTGTGAGGACGATTCGCTCGCGCTTGGAGACCACGACGCCGCCTGGTTTCTCTACGGTAATCGCAAACAGCGTTGGATCGTCCACATGGATCTTCGGATCGATCGCCACGACGACCTCACCCGTCGAGTCGACATCGAAGACGCCACCATCCACGGGGTAGCGTTCGTCTTGACCCTTGGCGAAGATCCACAGCTGGTACTGGTTCTGCTTCGGATCATTGGGCTTCAAGCCTTTGAAGCGCATGTAGCCGACTTGCTTCGCACCGTTCCACACCACGTCCCCTGAGGCGCCCTTGGCCGCCTCGTCCTTGGTGGCGCTCCAGCTGAGCTTCTGCGACTTGCCCTGATCAAGCAGGGCCTGGCGCTGCTCCGCGACACTCGGAGGCGCGGCGTCAGCGATGGGTTCCACGACGCTGGGGACTTGCGGTGGCAACGCGGTGACTGGACCTTCCGGCTTGCTCCGGAGCGCGCTCCAGGCCACGACCAGCGCAACCGCCGCAGCGACCCAACCCAGGTAGCGCCCCCAGTCGAGCGGGCGCACTTCAGGCGATTGGGCTGGAGTGTTCCCGCGCTGAGTCACATTCGCCGGCAGGGCGCTGAGCGCCCAGCCATAAGCCGTCGCTGCAGCCTCGAGGCGCTTCTCCAGTTCCTCCGGGAGACGCTCTTCGTTCCCTCCCCCCAAACCCAGCACGCCGAGCTCGAGCTCCGCTGCAGCGAGTTCGAAGTCCGTTGGAAGTTGTGGATCCTCGAGGGTCGCGAGGAATTCGCGCTCCTCGCCTTCATCGAGGAAACCAAGCGCATGATCACACGCGCGTTCCGCTTGCGGTGTCATGTCCGTCACAGCTCTTCCTCCACGGTTTGTTGACGCGGCTCCGAGCTCCGGGACCTGAGCCGCTCACGAATGAGGTTGAGCCCGCGTCGCACATGGGTCTTCACCGTCCCCAGCGGCAACGCCGTTTGCTCAGCAATTTCGCCGTGACTGAGTCCATTCACCACCGCCAACATCAGCACTCTCTTCTGATCCTCAGGGAAACTGTCCAGTTCCTCCAGTACGCGCCGGGCATCGACGCTGGCTTCCATTTGACGTTGCTGCTCGCTCGGTAGCTCGAGATCCGGCGCAGCGTCTTCTGGCCGCGCAGCACGCCGCCGCAGGCGATCGACCACCCGTCGCCGCGCAATGACCGCGACGAAGGTCGCTTCGCTCGATCGGGCGGGATCGTAGCGAGAGGCGTTTCGCCAGACCTCGAGCAAGACCTCTTGAACCAGGTCCTCGGCGTCGGCGCCTCGACCCAGGCGTCGCGCGACGAGCGCCCAGATCAGTGGGCCGAACTCACGAACGCATTGGGAGATCGCGTCTCGATCCCCCAACGCCACACGTTCTAGCAGCGTACCCACGATGTGCTGCCCTACTCAAACTGAGGCAAGTCACCCAAGTTCTCGGCAATTGATCGCAGCTCGGGCACCAAGCGCACACCACTCGGGCGGTCGGCAGACTCGAGCGCGAGCTTTCCGTCCGCTCCAAGCTGGATCCCCGAGGGAACAAGCAGGTGGTCGGTCAAGTGTAAGACGCCGTTCTTGGTCAGCCAGGTTTCGTGAACGAGCGCCTGCTGGTTCACGGTCAGGCCGCCCCGCGACAAGGTGAGCTCCACAGAGCGCCCTTCCAGTGTCGGGATCGACGCCGGAAGCGCTGGTTCGAGGAACTCACCGCGGGCGACGTGGTACTCCGCCACATCAAACAGCAGACTGGTCGCTTCCGGCGCGAACCAGGCTTCAAACGCTTCGAGCGTCAGCTCAAAACTGCCATCGCGGGGAGCGAAGACGGTGTAGACGCCCGCTTCGTCCAGATCATCGAGCAATCCCGTCGCGAGCAGGCAGCGCCCGAAGCGGGAGAGTCGACGATCACCTCGAATCAGACCAGCGAGGGACTGATCGGGTCGGCGAACCCAGCGCGACTCGCCGCTGATGCGCCAGGCAGAAGTAGGTGCTTCGGATTTGGGGGTGAGGAACGCCGTACGCACATCTCTGGGTTCGCGGGGGGCGCTGGTTTGGATTTCAAATCGACCCCATGGGACGAAGAAAAAACGAGTGGGATCGCGTTCCCCGGCAAATCTAGGCAGATTTCCTTCCGCCTGAGCGCCTCAGGGCAGGCACACCGCGGAGAACCAGAACTCTTCAATGACCTGAACCGCCGCCTGGTAGCTGCGCAGGTCCCCCGGCTTGCGCACGTAGCAGTTGGCACCGAGCCGGTAACTTTCAGAGACGTCCCGCTCGGCATCAGACGACGTGAGCACAACCGTGGGAATCACCTTCAAGACTTCGTCCTGACCCATGGCAGCGAGCACGTCGACTCCACCCATCTTCGGCAGATTTAGATCGAGCAGAATCAGATCCGGATGCTCCACCCCGGCGTACTCCAGCTCTCGTCGCAGGTAGCGAATCGCTGAGTGACCGTCGTTGAGCACGGTGATGTCGTAGGCGCCTTCGGTCAGGCTATCCAAGACCAAGTCCACGTCACCGGGATTGTCTTCAACGATCAAGAGCTTGAGCTTACTCACCCTTCGGCTCCTCCGCGGTGTCCGCTGCCTGGAGGGTGAAGCAAAACGTCGTGCCCTCGGCTCCCGAGGTGTCGAGCCAGATGTCGCCACCGTGGCGCTCCACGATGCGCTTCGCGATGGAGAGCCCAATGCCGCTCCCGGAGTAGCGCTCGCGACCATGCAAGCGCTGGAACATCTGAAAGACGCGGGAAGCGAACTGCGGGTCGATCCCGATCCCATTATCAGAGACCTTGAACTGCCACGCGCCACCCAAGCTCTGCGCGCGAATCTCGACCCGCGGCTGCGCGCTGCGAAACTTGAGTGCGTTGCCGATCAGGTTTTGCAAGAGCTGGCCCAGCTGACCTTCGTCCGCCCACACGACCGGCAGCTCACCCACGACCACGTCAGCCTTTGCTTCCGCGATCGTCGCACTCAGCATGGCCAGCACCCGCTGGCAGACCTTCCCTGAGTCGACCTTCGCGAGGGGCTGACCTTGAGAGCCAACACGCGAGTACGCCAACACGTCGGAAACGAGCTGCTGCATGCGGTGCGCGCCATCGACCGCGTAGTGGATATAGCGATCCGCTTTGTCGTCGAGCTGGCCTGAGTACCGCTTGGCGAGGAGCTCTGTATACGTCGCCACCATGCGCAGGGGCTCCTGCAGATCGTGCGACGCGACATACGCAAACTGCTCGAGTTCGGCGTTACTGCGCCTCAACTCATCGTCTGCATTTTTCCTCGCGGTAATGTCTATGATCGCAGCGAGCGTAAACGTCCCCTCTTCGGACTCGAAGGGGTTCAGGCCGATTTCTATGGGGAACTCGCTACCGTCCTTGCGCTGCCCGAACAGCTCACGCCCCGCGCCCATGGCGCGCGCTTGAGGTTGCTTCAGAAACTCCGCGACCAACCCGGGGTGTCGTTCCCGATAGCGAACGGGTACGAGCACCTCGAGGGGGTGCCCGATCAGCTCGCTCCGAGCGTAGCCGAACAGATCCTCGGTGCGGCGGTTGACCAGAGCGATCTGGCCCGTTCCATCCGCGAGCACCATCGCGTTGGGCGCGGCCTCCACGACTAGGCGGAACTTGGCCTCAGCGCGCCGCCGCTCGGTGATGTCGGTGATGGTCGCGAGGGTGAACTTGCCATCCGGCGTTTCGAGCGGACTGAGGCCGATCTCCACCGCGACCTCGCTGCCATCTTTCCGCCGGGCAAATAGCTCGCGCCCGGCCCCCATCGCCCGTGACCGAGGCGCCGCGAGAAACGCCTCGACGAGCCCAGGGTGTTGCGCCGCAAAGCGCTCCGGCAGGAGCACCTCGACGGAGCTCCCGAGGAGCTCTTCGCGGGGATAGCCGAACAGCTCCTCGGCTCCGTGATTCACCAGCGTGATCCGCCTCGCAGCGTCCACCATCAACATCGCGGTAGGTGCGCCCTCGACTATCAGTCGGAACCAGCTGTCCGTATGCGCGACTTGCGGCGTGGCCCCGATCATGACCCGCGAGTATACGGCCACCGGCGCGTGGTTACGAAGGGGCGGCTGCGCTCAGCGAATTTGCAAGAGATGTAGTAATGGGGACTGCGCTTTGAGCAAAAGCGCCCACGGGTTCAGCCGGCACCGACGCAGACTCGTGACATGCGCGCGCCCTGGAACACGAACCGCCCTCCCCTTGGCATGAGTTGCGCCAGGCAACCGCGCGCCGTCCTGTTCACCCTGCTTGCGTTGTGGCTGCTCGCAGGATGCGACGTCAATCAGACCTCGACGGCGGAAGCTCAGCCTCCAGGTGCGAGTTTCGAAGGTGAAGCCGAGCTGAGCTGGCAAGACGCCACCCTGACCAACTTCGAGTCCTATCCCGATCCCGGAAGCAGCGAGTGCATCGACTTCAGCGGCTGTGACTACGCGGGTTACTTCGCGGCATTTCCCGGGATCCAGCAGTCGCCGGAGTGGGTCGAGAGCCACAACATTGCCGCGGTTCACTCGGACGACTTCGCCGACTTGCGGGGCAAGACGCTGCGTCTGCGAGAAGGGGGTCGCCGCATCGACGTCACGGTCTACGACCTCTGCTCGGATAGCGACTGCGATGGGTGTTGCAGCAGAAACCGTGAGGAAACCGGCTTTCTCATCGACCTCGAGATCAACACCGCGGACCGCTTTGGCGTGTACGGTGGTGTCGTACAGTGGGCCTGCCTCGATTGCTGAAGCGACCCAGCGATCCCCACCCTGAAGCGTCCAATGGCGGATGCGACGGTCTAAGCTTGGACGTATGGGCGACGACGGGCGGCGGAGGTGCCTCGGCGCGATCGGGCTGCTCTTGGTGGCCTGCAACACGCCTCCCCACGCAGCGACGACAGCCCACGTAGACGTGCCAGTCAGCGGCTCCGCGGAGCCCAGCGAGCGCACCTCACCCCCCAATCCGCCGACTTGTCCAGAGCCAGAACGGGACGCGAGTTACCCGCCGTGGCACCGTGGATTCGTCAAGGACCCGTGTGTGCGTGATGCACGCGGCCGCTGGGCGAGTCGGCGAGACCCATCGGATGGCGACGGTTGGCGGCATTTTATCGAGTTCACACCGACGCCGGGGAGCGCGGCGGAGCCGTTCAGCGTCGACGTGACATCGCCGATGGATCTGGCGCTGCGCACCGATGGCGCCTGCGTCGTCGTCGACCTCAAGCACCACATCAGCCTGATCTCGCCTGAGGGCAAGCTGCTCTGGCGCAAAGCATTTCCACGCTGTGGATATGTCTACGCTACGGCGATCAGCTACGATCACCACATCAGCGTCGGTTGCGGCTACTCGCTCCTGCACTTCGAGCCAGATGGCGAGTTCAGCTACCAGAAGTGGCCGCTCGGTAACCACAGCCTGGGCGGCCCCTGGGTGGACCGCGACGGCACGCTGTACGTCACCGGAGACGGCAGCGTCGCAGCGCTAGATCCACACGGAGATGAACGCTGGCGAGTGTCGACGGGGTTCAATCGCGCAACCAGTCAGCTCGGCTGGTCAGCGGCGGGAAATTTGGTCTTCGATACCGGCATGGCCGAGCTCCACTCCGACCCAGCGACGACGGGTGGCATGCGCATCTACTACGAGCAGGAACCCTCCGAGCTGTTCTTGCTCTCGCGCGGCGGAAAGATCATCACTCGCGAACAGCACGACGGCAGGCCTGCCAAAGGTTGGCCCCCGACGCTTCCCTACCCCGAGGACGGCGCGCACCGAATTGATGCTCACTAGGTCCACGCACGGGGTTTGGGGGTGAGGGAGCGACGGCGTGCTATGACTCTGCCATGGCGCGCAGTCGCGACTTCGATCTGGAACAAGCGCTGGACCACGCCGTCGAGCTGTTCTGGCGCCAGGGCTACGCCAGCACCTCCGTGCGGCAACTGTGCGATGCCATGAGCATTCAGCCCGGCAGCTTCTACGCGGCGTTTCAGAGCAAGGAAGTCTGCTTCCAGCGAGCGCTCGAGCGCTACCTCGCGACCCAGCTGTTGTCAGTGCCGCCAGGTCCCCAGGCGATCCGCGCCTGGTTCGACGCGATCACCCACGCGAGCCGACGCGGGAAAGGCTGCCTGCTAGTCAACTCAGCGGTAGAGTTACCCGGCTTGGACACCGAGAGCCAGCGCGTGGTCGCGGAACGGATCCAAGGCATGGAGCGCTTCTTTGCCCGCTGTCTGGCGGGAGAAGCCGACGCGAAAGAGCGCGCGGAAGATCTTGCCGCCAGCGTGATCGCGATTCACGTGATGGCACGCAGCGGCGCGAAACCGGGCAAACTCAAGGGCCTAGCCACTCGCGCGTTGAGCGCTGCGGGGCTCGCGGACTGAGCGCCTTGACTATCTTGAACGATCGTTCAGGATAGCCACCATGTTGGTCAGCGGGTTGGTGTACCTGGTCGCGGCGCTGCACGTGTTGTTCATGATCTTGGAGACGTTCCTGTGGACGACTCCAAAGGTCCGGGCGCGCTTCGGCAACAGCGCAGCAGAGGCGGAGGCCACGCGTATCCTCGCGGCGAACCAAGGCGTGTACAACGGCGCTCTGGCCGCGGCGCTGATCTGGGGCCAGCTCGCCCACCAACCGAGCGTGGTGAAGAGCGTGCTCGCGATCATCATCGCGGTCGGCCTATACGGCGGCTACAGCGCCAAGCGCTCGATCATCGTGATCCAGGCCATGCCAGCGGCCGCGGCGCTGCTTGCAGCGATCACTTGGTAGTCGTTGCCGCGCGGCGATAGAATAGGCCTAGCCAGTCTTGAGAGTCGCCGATCGGCACGTAGACCGCCTTGTTGTGTAGCAGCACGCCACTCGCGAAGTAGGTGTGCGGTTCGCTGACGCTGAGTTCGTAGACCACGCTCGGGCGCCTCACAGCGCGTGGAGTCACTTCCAACTGCTGACCAGCAACGCCCACCAGCTGCGAGTCCGCGGCTACTCGGCCCGCTTCCACCCAGCGCCCGTCGCTGAAGACCGGATGGTGAGCCGTCACCAACAGCTGACCCAGCTGCACTAGCTCCACGGCGTTGTGCGCCTCGACGTGGATCACACGCGCGCTGGTCAGCTCTCGCTGCTCCACATCGAAGCTAGAAACCAGTGAACCGGGAGTCAGACGCTCCACGGCGACGTCGCCGGCTGGCGTGGCTATTGGCGTGCCCTCAGCCACACAGGTGAAGTGATTGAACACGTCGTACAGGACCTCTTTTCCCGACGGATCTACGAGCACTTCGATCACCGTGATGTCGTAGTGCTCACTCTCGAGGGTGTAGCGAAAGGAGCGGTTCTTGGCTTCGTCTTCCAGTACGGCTCCCGCCGGCCTGATCTTCGGAATGCCCTGACGGTCCTGCACCCACTTGCTGGTGATGCCCGTGAGCTCCGCAAGCGATCTGAAGCGTGGCGAAGGCGCCTCGACGTGGTAGTCGAGGGGACCTGCCGAGAGCTTCACGTTGCGCGTGTCCGCCGAGGCTCCGGGCATCCTCCCGGCGAAGTCGGCGTGGACGCTTACGCGATAGGTGCCCGGTGCCTTGAGCCAGTCCTCTGGGGCTTCCTTCCAGTTCGAAGACAGCGCATTGCCGAAGCGGATCCCCTGCTTGTCGAGCTGCAGCGAGATCGTGGTGGACAGGATCGGTTGAACCCAGGGAGTCGCAACAGCTCCGACGTGCAGCGTTTGCTTCTTGCCCTTGGGATCCTCGATGGTGACCTCGAGGCTGTTGAGGACTTCATTGAAGTCCAACGTCTCTTGCCAGGCCGGATCGCCCTTAGGCGGCAATTTTTCTGCACGGATACGTAGGACGAAGTCCAAATGGTCATCGCTGGTCACGTCCGGCACCATGGGACGCAGCTCGAGGGCGAGGCCTTCGTTGAACGGGCCCTGGACCGTCTTGGCCAGAATCGCCGGAGTTTGCTTGGCGGGCGCCTGGGTCGGTTGAAAGCTCCCAGTGGGCGCCGCCGTACTCGACGGAGATGTCACCGGCGCCGGCTTCTCCTTGCAAGCGCAGCACAGCAGCAGCAGCGCACACCAAGCGATCCCACGCAACCTTGGACGTCTCATGGCAGCCCTTCTTTCCTTAACTCTCGATCACGAACAAGAGTTCTTCCGCAAGCTCCGCATCCAGCGCCGCGAGAGCTTCCTGCTGCTTTCGCGCGGCGGCGTTGTTGCCGAGGTTTGCGTAGCCAACGCCAAGCCCGTAGCGTAGCCGCGCGTTGTCGGGCTCCAGCAGCAGCGCCTCCTGATAGGCGTCCACTGCGCGCTGGTGCTCACCTAGCTCGGTCAGCGCCAGCGCCAACTGCACGTGGGCTTCAGCGCGATCGGGGTCCAGCTGGACGACGCGCTCGTAGGCCACCACGGCGTTATCGAGCCGCTTCAGACGCTCGAACAGTCGCGCGAGCTGGAGCAAGGTGCTCACGTCGTCGAGCCCCAGCTCGACTGCCTTGAGGCACGCCGCGGCGCCTTCATCCGTCCTGCCGACCTTGAGGTAGCCGAAGCCCAGGGCCGCGAACAGCGAGGCGTCATCGGGGGAGAACTCCGTCGACTTTTCCCAGGCAGCGATCGCCTCCTCTGTGCGCCCGGTGTGCATCAGCGCAGCGCCGAGCGCGTACTGTGCGTGGGCGTGATCCGGATCCATGCGGAGACAACGCTTGAACGCAGCGGCGCTCTCGTCGTGGCGCCCCATGCGCTGATACGCGACACCCAGGCGGTGGTAGCCCTCCGCGTTTGGCTCCTTCTTCAGCAGCTTGCTGAGGGCGAACACGGAGCCCTCGTGGTCACCGGCTTCCTCGCTCGCCTGCGCGAGCTGATCGATCAGCTCGTCAGACTCTGGGTCGAGCTCCAGCGCCGCCTTGAGCGCCGCGACCGCGCCCGCCGCGTTGCCAGCTCCAAACTCCGCCTGCGCCAGTGCCTGATATACCCGCGCATCCGCGAGGCCGGTTTCAACCGCTGCGCGATAGGCCTCCGCCGCCATGGCGTGATCGCCAGCCTCTGCGGCTGCATCCGCGAGGAGTAGCTGCGCGTCGCTGCGGGAGGCATCGATCGCCAGACAGTGCTGAGCGGCGGTCGTCGCGTCACCCACGTAACCGAGGGCACGCAAGCTCACCGCCAGGCAGTACCAGTCGTGGGCGTTGACATCGGCGCTCTGAGTCACCACCTGCAGCGCATCGACCGCTTGCTCATGTTGCTCGGCAGCAGACGCGCTGTAGCCGAACAAGCGCTGCGCTTCGGTTCGCTCTGGTTCCAGGTTCACGGCTTGGCGGAAGAGGTCGAGCGCAGTACCCGCTTCGCCCCGATCGCTGTGGGCCTCCCCCAGCCGACACAGCACGGCCGCGCTGAGGTGCGCAGCCTTCGCTCGCTCCAGGGCGTCAATCAGCTGGTCGAGGCGCTGCGTGCGGCGACACAGGTCACTCAGGAGCTGGAGCCCCTTCTCCGAAGTCGGGTCCAGCACCACCGACTTCGCGAGCGCGCTCACTGCATCGTCCAAGCGCTTGAGCTTGATGTAGAGCGCGCCAAGGCGCATGAGCGCGTTGGCGTTCTGCGGGTCGAGATTCACGGAGCGCTCGAAGCTCGTGAGGGCCTCGTCGTTCTTGCCCTGGGCCAGCTCCGCGATCGCGAGTTGGTAGTGACCGGCGCCGTTTTCCGGCTCGAGCTGCACGAACGCACGCCCAGCGGTCTCCGCGCCAATGAAGTCCTTGAGCGCAAGGCAACATTTTGCCACATGGAAATATGCGGCGGCGTGACGTTGATTCGCCGCCGTGGCTCGAGCAAAGGCTGCGCCCGCAGCCTGAATATCGCGCTCGCCTTCGAGTGCACGGCCAAGCTGGAAATGGGCTTCGGCATTGTCAGGCGCAGCAGCTAGCGCGCGCTCTGCGGCCTCTCTGGCGTCGAGGTAAGCCTCCTGCTCGTTGTGGGAAGTTGCTAGCAGCACCAGCGCTGCGGCGTCACTCGGCTGAGCCGCGACCAGCCTTTCGAAACGCGAGACAGCGTCCGCGTGGCGACCGGCGCGCGCGAGGCTGATGCCAAGCAAGCGAATCACCTCGAGGTCATCGGACAGCTGCTCGGCGCGCTCCAGGGCGCCGATCGCTTGGTCCGCCTGTCCCATCGCGGTGCACAGGAGGCCCAGGCGCTTCTGCAGCTCCGCGTTCTGATCGTCGAGCTCCGCCGCGCGCTGGAGGCACGCCATCGCGTCGTCGGGGCTGATGCGTTCGTAAGCGGTCGCCAGCTGCGCCCAAGTCTCCGAGTGCTCTGGGCGCAGCTCCGTCGCGCGCCGCAAGACGTCCACCGCTTCACCCTGGCGTCCTACTGCGATCAGCACGAAGCCGTAGGCGAGGAACGCGTCGGCTTCATCGGGCAACAGCTCCGTGGCGCGCTTGAGCTTCGGCAACGCTTCGCCATGTCGACCGACCGCCGCAAGGCACTCACCAAGCCGGAGATTCGTCTCCGGATCGTCTGGATTGGCCTTCAGCGCCGTCTCCAGGGCGTCGAGCGCCGCGGCGGCATGGCCAAGCCGAGCGCGACACAGGCCCATCGCACGATGAGCAGCCGGGAAGTCGGGCTGAACCTCCGTGGCCGCGTAGTAGGCTTCGATGGCTTCCGGGTACTCACCAAGCTCAGCAGCGCTGTTGCCGAGCTCAAAGAACGCGGCAGCGTTCTTCGGCTCGACATTCGTTACCTTACGGAAAGCTTCATAGGCTTGACGGTGCTCCCCGAGGGCGCGCAGACGGAGGCCCACCTGGAAGCGGATCTGCATGTCTCCCGGCGCGCCATTCATGGCCTTCGTGAAAGCCTGAATGGCCTCCCGGGCGAGGCCCTGTTCTTGGTACACGGCGCCAAGTTCGAGCGCCGCTTGGGGCGAACTCCCGCCGAGCTCGTCCACGCGCTTCATGGCCTGGGCGGCATCTGCGGCGCGCCCGAGCTGTCGATAGTGAGCCCCGAGCTTGCGCCAGCTCTCCACGTCCGCGTCCACCAGCGCGACGCGCTTCTCCAGGGCGGCGACCGCTGCTGCCGCGTCGCCGAGCGCTTCGCAGCTGGCTGCCAGGAGGCCCCAGAGCTCCGCGTCGCTTCCGCGAGCCGGTGCCGCGATGTCTAGGGCCGCGCGCGCTGCCTGCCACTCACCCGCTTGGGCGCGCAGCCGGCCAACAACAGCGTGAGCATCTGCGTTGCCTGGCTCGAGGCGGACCACCTGCGCGTTGGCTTCCAGAATGCCCGCGTCGCCGGTCACTGCGGACAGCTCCCGAGACGCCCGCAGCTCAGCCAATTGTTTCCAAGCGGCAACGTCGTCCTGCTCGAGACTGACCAGCTGGGTCAGAGCCTGAGCGGCAGGAGCAACCTGGCTCAGCTCACTCCGTGCTGCGGCAAGGCGCCGCCAAAGGTCGGCCTCCTGCGGGTGAGACTCCACGAGCTCGCTCAAGACGTGCTCGAGCTCCGACTGGCGTCCCAGGCGCTCCAACGCGTCCGCGTAGCCGCGGCGCAGTTCGTCGCTCGGAGCTTCCCGTAGCGCCTTGTTGAAGGCGACTGCAGCTTTGCCGTCTTCCCCGAGCGCGACTGCAAGCCGCGCCATCGCTGGATGCGCCGCGCTGAAGTTCGTGTCCAGCTCCAGGGCGCGCGCGTACGCCTCGAGCGCAGGGCGCGTTTCCCCGAGGTTATCCAGCGCCTGCGCAAGCTGCCGCGCGGCGGCCCCATCGCTGACACCCGCGGCGGGTCCCAGGGTAGCCTTCACGTCGTTCCAGCGCTGTAAACTGAACTGGGCGTCTACCAGCTTCAGCTTCAGGTCTGGGTCATCGGCGCCGAGCTGAATGGCACGCTCCAAGGCGTCGGCTGCTCCGTTGGTGTCACCGAGGCGGTGCCGCACGAGGCCCAGTGGAGCCAGCAAGTTCGCGTCGTCCGGCCTCAGTGCCACGGCGCGCTCGTAGGCGCTCGCCGCTTCCGCATCCTTGCCAAGCCTTTCGAGCGCTCCCGCCAGCGTCACGTGCAGCGCGAGCTGATCTGGGCGCGCATCGATGGTCTGACGCAAGTACGGCAACGCCTCGTCGTCCCTACCCAGGCGCACCAAGAGCCTGCCCAGCACGGATGCCCCGGAGCTGAATGTGGGGTCCAACGCGATCGCCTGTTTCAACGCCGCAATACTGCCATCGGGATCCTTCAACTTGACGCAGGCTTCCCCGAGCAGCTTGTAGGCTTCGGCGTTGTCTTGCTTCTGCGCGACGTAGCGATCCAGGTACGGGCGCGCTTGCTCGAAGCGTTCGAGCGCTGAGAGACAGCGTCCGGCCCCAAGCAACGCGTCGAGATCTGAAGCCTGCTTGGCGGAGAGCTCGCAGAAGCTCTTCGCCGCGAGCTCCAGCTGTCTCTGACGTTCAGCGACCTGGGCCAAGCTGAGCAATGCCTTCAGATCATCAGGAGACTGCTCAACGACCGCCTGAAGTGCTGCGAGTGCGTCGCCCTCTTGACCGAGCTCCTGCTGAGCCTGAGCGAGGGCGCGCTGGACATCGACGTCGCCGTCCCCGGCAGCGACCAACCGCTGCAACAGCGGCGCGGCTTTGTCCCAGGCAGCCGTTTCGACGTAGCAGAACGCCAGCGGCCGAACCACGCGCCCCTGAGCGGGGTCGAGCTCCAGAGCACGCTCGAAGCGCTGAACCGCTTGAGGCTTGTCGCCGGAGAGCAAGAGCGCGCTGCCCCAATCCGCATGGAAATTTGCATCGTCTACGCCAGTCGCGGCCCTCTGAAACGCAGCCGCTGCGTCCGCCGCCTGATCGAGCTCGAGCAACGCGCGCCCAAGGCGCAGCCAAGCGTGCGCGGCGCCGGGCTGCAGCGTCGTGAGCTGGCGCATGCACCGCACCACGTTCTTCGCGTCTCGCTGCTCCGCGTAGATCGCCCCGAGGCGCTCCCAGCCTTCACTCAGCGTCGCGTCGAGCTCCACCGCGCGTTCGGTCGCTGCGACCAGCGCCGCATCTTCGCCGCCGGCAGTCCTGAGATGCCAGAGCGCGCTCGCCAGCAAGCGGAACGCAAGCGCGCTGTCGGGCGCGAGTCTGGTCAGTTGCTCGAGGGAGCCGCGCGCCTCATCAAACGCGCCGCGCTCCATCTGCAACACCGCCAGCTTCTCCAGCGCACCGGGGTCATTCGGCTTGAGCGCGGCGGCCTGCGCCAGGACGGCGGTGAGCTCCTCGTCGCGCCCCAACTTGCGGAGGAGCTCCGCCCAGGTCTCCAGGATGTTCAGGTCTTCCGGTGAGACACGCGATGCTTGCTCGAAGCAGGCGACGGCCTCCTCGTTGCGCCCGAGGTCGACGAAGACCTTGCCGAGCCCCAGGTGCACCGAGCCCCGATTCGGATCGAGTTCGACGCACTTCTTGAGCGCGGCGATGGCGTCGTCGCTGTTCCCCAGCTCTCGCTCAACCTCGCCCAGCAACTCTTGAGCGTCCGCCTGGTCAGGGGCGATGCGCACCGACTGGCGCAGGGCCTGGCGCGCCTCCGCCCATGATTTCCGCGCGGCTTCAGCTCTACCCAGGCCGAAGAAAGCGGGCGCGTCGTCCGGCGCGTACTGCAGCGTTCGTTTGAAGCTCTGCTGCGCTTCGTCAGCGCGCCCCAAGTTCAGCAGCACGTTTCCCAGGCTCGCGTGGAGATCCGGGCGCTCTGGTAGAGCGCTGACTCCAGCCTCCAGCGCGCGAACGGCCTCGGCGTGTTGCTCGGTCGCCACGTAGAGTCGGCCTAGGGCGAGCTGAGCCTCGAGCAGGCTCGGGTCGCGCTCGGCCGCTGCCCGATACGCCTGGATGGCGGCACCCAGCAAGCCGCACGCCTCCGACGCGCGCCCTAGCCCCGCACGCGCGGGCACCGAGTCGGGGGCGTGCTTCACCGCGATCTCGAAGGCATCGCGCGCCTGCTGTTGTTGCCCCGCGGCAAAGCGCGCCTCACCCAGGGAGACGTACAGCGCCCCGGCCTCGTCCCCACCGCTGGTCGTCGGCTGCTCCCCGAGGAGTGTCACGGCGCTCTCAAACGCTTTCACCGCGTCTGGATACTGCCCAAGGCGCATCCGACAACCTCCGAGCAGCGCCCATCGCTTGACCGTGGCGGGCTCGAGCTGCAAGAGCTGGGTCAGCGCGCTCGCCGCCGGATCGTCTTGGCCAAGAGCTATCCTGAGCTCCGCCAGACGCTCATAGCCGCGACCGAACTTCGGGTCCAGCGCCACGGCCTTCTGGAACAGATCCGCGGCGGCGGGTCCCTCGCCCAACTCTGAAAGCGTATCCGCAAGGTATTGAGTGCACTCCAGGGAATCTCCACGCAGCCTCAGGCTCTCTTCCAGTGCCTTCTTGGCCTCTGCCCAGCGTCGAGTCTTGAAGTAACCAATGCCTAGACTGAGCAAGATGTCGGGATCCCCCGCACCAAACTTCACGGCTTCGGCGAAGCGCTCGGCGCTCTCCTCGAAGCGACCGAGCTTCTGCAAGCTGCCGCCAAGCGCAGCGTAGAGCTTCGCTTCTTGGGGAGCTAGACGCACGGCCACCTCGAACGCGCCTGCGGCTTCGGCGTCAGCGCCGCGGGCGTCGAGCAACTCGCCAAGCGCGACCTGGACCTCGAGGCACTCAGGCTCGAGCTCGGTGGCACGCTTGAAGGCGGCCTCGGCCGCGGCGGCGTCGCCCGCTGCACGACACACCGGACCGAGTAGCTTGTAGATTTCAGCCCGGTTGTTCTCGCTCGCAGCATCCAGGCGCGCTGCCTCTTCCAGCGCAAGCCGGGCACCGTGCTGGTCATCCAGTCCTAGCAGCGCCTTGCCCAGGCACAGCGCCAGGTCAGCGTCTTTCGGCTGCGTCTTGGTCGCGACCCGCAGACTGCGGGAAGCCGGCTCGAATTGTTTGAGCACCAGGCGAACCCGCCCGAGGTGCGGCTGCAACGCCACCAGATCCCGGTGCCCCACGGCAGCCACGGCCTCATCCTCCGAGTTCGACTGGGTGTTGAAGACCCTCTCCGCCAACTCGAAGGCCTCGAGCGCCTTCTGGTGCTGTTCACGTTCCGCGAGGATCCGTCCCACGAGCACTTGACCGGGTGCGAAATCAGGGTCGATCTCGAGCGCGCGCTGCAACGCGTCCAAGGCCTCATCGGTCTCGCCCAGCTCGGTAGCGGCGCGCCCGAGTTCTTTGAGCGCCTCGCCCATGTCCGGCCGCAGCCGCACGGCCTCTTTCAAGACCGCACGCGCGTCAGTCCAGCGCTCGAGCTGGTTCAGCGAGCGGCCGAGCGCACCTAGCGTCCGATAGTCGTCCTCTTCGACGTCAGCTACCCGGCGGTAGACCTCAACCGCATCCGCGTGCCGGCCAACGCCCTGGAGCACCTTGCCCGAAGTCCGTTGAATGTCGAGATCCGTAGGGAAAGATGCGGCCGCGCGATAGTAGGCCTCGGCGGAGCCGTTCGGGTCATCCAGCTCGGCGCGCAGCTCGCCCAGGCTCTGCCACAGGTCCTTGTAGTTCGGATCGAGCTGGAGCGCGATCTCGAACGCCTCGACCGCCTCTCTGGTGTCCCCCTGCGCGCGGCAGGCTTTACCGAGCTCTCTCCGCGCGAGCGCCGGCGAGAACGGTGCACGATACTCTTCAACGGCTTCCGGGCTGGCCGCTTCCGCTAGCTCCAGCGCCTTGGTGAGCGCCTGCTTCGCCAGCTCCCATTTTTCCGCCTGGTTATATGCCATCCCGAGATTCAGGCGCACGCTCGCGTCCTTGGGTAGCAGGCGAGAGGCCTTGAGGAGCAACGGGTTGGCCTCCTCGCCCCGGCCTAGTCGAACGAGCACCGCGCCGACCTGCGCCAGTACACCCTCGTCGTCGGGCATCAGGCGCAGCGCCTCCTGCAGTGAACCCGCAGCCTCTTCGTCGCGACTCGCGTTCAAGTACAGGTCTGCCAGCGACAGATGAGCCTGCGCGTCGTCCTTCTCGAGGCGCACCACCTGCTTGAA
This sequence comes from Polyangiaceae bacterium, assembly GCA_041389805.1. GTDB lineage: Bacteria > Myxococcota_A > Polyangia > Polyangiales > Polyangiaceae > JAHBVY01. The sequence goes on from JAWKRD010000002.1 coordinate 101,815, forward strand.
CGCCTCGATGGCTTCGTCCTTGAGTCCCAGCTCGAGGCACACCCCGGCCAGCGAGCGGCTCGCGCGCACCAGCGTAGGATCCAGCCGGACGCACTCACGATAAGACTTGCGAGCTTCCGAGTTCTGCTCGAGGGCGCGCTGCGCGTCTCCCAGGAACGCGAACGCCGTCGCCCGCTCCGGTTCGAGCGCGATGCTGCGCTCCAGCCCCTCGACCGCCTCTTCGTACTTCTCCAGCTTCACGAGCACGACGCCGAGCTCGTAGTGAATCGCGGCGTCCTTGGGCAGGAAGCGCAGTGCCACACGGAAAGCGTTCGCGGCTGCCGGGTATTGCTCCGCGGCGGCGTACGTCCGCGCGATCGCGCAGTGCCCCTCGACGTACTCGGGGTCGAGCTCGAGCGCCTCGCGGTAGGCATCGATCGAGTTCTGTAGCTCGCCGAGCTCTGCGCACGCCTTGCCGAGGAGCTTGAAGCCTTCCGCTTCCTTCGGCACCAGCTTGGTCTGCTCGCGCAGGGTGCGCTGAGCGGCTTCCCAGGCCTCCGTCGCGACGTAGGCCCGGCCGAGGCGTAGCATCACGGCGGGGTCGTCTTTCGCCACCTTGAGCGCGCGCTCGTAGCAATCCACCGCGCCGGCCCACTCGGCAATCTCAACGAAAGCGTCCCCGCCCCGCAGCGCGGCGTCGGGGTGCTCTGGGTTTAGCTTCGCCAGAGCCTGCAGCGCGGGTGCGGCAACCTCGTAGCGCTGCATGCCAAGCGCCGTGTCACCTAGCGCTTGCTGAGCATCCGCATTTTCTGGCTTGAGCTCTGCCGCACGGATCAAAGCTTCGAGGGAGACCTCGAGCTCACCTTGCTCCCTCTTGACCAAACCGAGGTTGTAGTGCGCGAGGAAGTGATCCGGCTGCAGACCAACGGTCCTCTGGTACTGCTGGGCAGCTTTCTCCAGTTCTCCGTTCTTGTGGTAGGCGTGCCCCAGTCGGTAGCGCTTGACCGGATCCTTCGGGTTCATCATCAAGCTCGACTCGAGCAAGGTGATGAGCTGCTTCGCTTCCTCGTTCATTGCTGTATCCCCGTCCCAGCGCGCCCTTGCGGACTCCTGAACGAGTCCCCGATCAGGGCTCACGCTGGGGGCGATACGATATCCGAGAAGCGCCAGAACTAGGGGTAAATGCTGAGCACATCCACGGATTTGCGCGCCCCGGCAGAACCAAACACCGAGCCTCGGATCCGCTGCTCAGCGCTGGTTCTGGGTTTGGGGGTGAGGGTCAAGGCTTCGGCACTGGCTGGGCCGAAGGTGCTGGCGACGCGGGCGGCGTATCTTCGCCCAGCGTCTCGAGCTTTTTCTTCACGTCGTCCCGCTTTTCCCGCTGGGAGTCCTCCAGCGTCTCGACCGCGCGCCGCTGCTTGGACAGCCGGTCCTCGAGCTCCAGGATGCGGGTGACAATCGGGTTCGCGCCAGCGGGAGAGCCGCTCTTGTCGCCGAGCGCCTTCAGGTGCTCACGCATCCGCTCCAGGTCGCTTTGGATGCGCTCGACCTCCTTGTTCGCGTCGGACAGCGCCGTGCTGACCTTCTCCACCAGCTCGAGGAGCAGCACCGCCTCGCCCAGGATCTTGCGCTCACCGTCCGTCAGCTCGGGCTTCTTCGCTAGCTCCTTCATACCGTTGACGTCCAAGCTGTACAGCGGCGACCGACGCTGCAGCGCCTGCTCAATCACCAGCTTGCGCTGGCTCTTGGACTTCGCCTGGGCGGCAAACACCGCGAGCGGCTTGTCGCTTTCGAGGTCGAAGTCGAGCTCATCCGCGCCCTGCACCTTCGAGTTCTTCACGATGTTGAGCGCCAGGTAGACGTCTCGCGGCGCGCCGCTACGGTTGGTCAAGACGTATGCGGCCTCGCTCCGCTGGACGTAGTGCTCGATCATCACGCCGTTTTCGAAGCGAACCTTCTTCAAGTCCTCGACCGGCTTGGAACGGAACTCAGGGTCGAACTCGAGCTCGACGTCGAGGTCGACGCCAAAGTTCATGAAGGCGCGTTCCTTCGGTTTCAGACGGGGGATCCCCGTTTCCCCGCTGAAACCAGTCCTCTCGTAGATGGACACCGGCCCGGTGGGCAGCGTCTGTCCGCTGGTGTTGGTGAGCCGCACGCCGCTGCGGCCATAGCTGGTGCCACTGCCCGGGCTGCCCGCTTCATCGAACCAAGTGAGCCGCCTGGCTTCCACGGCCTGAGAAGTGAACGGCACCAGCGCCGAACCGTGAGCTCTCAGCTGGAGCTTGTTCGCCAAGCGGTAGGAGAACAACGCGCCCGCTTCGACGCCGGTTGACTGCGCCACGTCGGCGAGGTTGCCGATGCTGATCTCGTCGCTCTCGCCGCCGGTAACCGACGCCATGCCCATGCGAACCGAGGGCGCTTTCGTGCGGTGGCTCCCACCCAGGCGACCGTATCCCGACCCGTAGCCATAGCCCACCCCAGTGCTGCTGCCGGTCTCGATGTTGTCGCCCCAGATTTGATCGGGTGTTTGATCCGCGAGCTGCGGCACCGTCGACAGCTTCTCCGGGGGCTCCGCCAACGGGCGTCGCGAATAGCGGGGAGCGGACAACGGGAACAAGAACGAATCCGGACGCCCATTGACGAGCTCCACTTGCACGTTCTTCCATGGCTCATCGGTGTCGTTGTGGATCAACGCCCAGCCTTGAATCTTCGCGTTCCGCGAGCCCGGCTCCAACACCAGGCGATAGGTGGAGCGCCACACCGGCGTTTCCGCGATGTAGCCCAGGCGTACAGGCACGGCCTCGGTAGCAAGTACGCGCAGGCCGCGCTGGATCTGAGCCGCGCGCCCGGACAGCGCGCCTGCTGCAGAGCCCAGCCGGTTGGCCAGGATGGGATCCGTGGGCCGCACCGACGCCACTTGAGAAGCGCGAAAGCGACGCAGCGTGCCGTCCTCGCTCAGCAGCGTGAGGTAGTGATCATTCTCCGTATCCGGGAGGTAACGTGGCTCGCTGGGCTTCTCACCCTCGGATTTGCTCGTCTGCTCGAGCACGTCGATGGGTACCGCCGGAGCTTTGGTCACCTCCACCAGCTTCCCACGCACCGTCTTGTTGGCGCTCACTACCTCCAGCTCGACGCCCTTGAGGCTGTTCAGCACATCCTCGTAGCTGACCGGAGAGTCCGAATCCAGCGGCAACGCCGCCAGGGAACGCGCCAGTCCGCGGCTCATGACGCTGTCGAACTCCACGGCGGATACCTGCGCTTTGCCACCGTCAGTCATGACGATCAGCGTCTTGAGCGCGTCGTCGACGTGTGAAGCCGGCACTGGCAACGTGTCTGTACCGCCATCCAGCGTGCCAGCTCGTTCAAAGTAGCCCACGCCGGTCTCGTAGAGCCTGACCGTGGTCAAGGGCAGCACCGGCTGAGCAGCGCTCTTCTGCTTTGCCGCGCAGCCCATCGAGCTCAACGCAACTCCCACCACCACCAACGACATCCAACGCATCAACCACTCCTCAGCTCGCGCCGCGACACGAGCGGCCCGCACTAGTCTCGCGGCGGAAGAACCCTCCGCGAGCATCTGTCCCCCCGGGCTCCTGTCCACGACGCCCGGTTTCTGGAGCGCATGGGACACGACACCGGGCTCAGAGTTCCACGGTTCCACTGCAAAAGGAATCCGATCCGCACTTGTGACTCGAGCGGAAGATTCCAGCTTCTGGCAGGCTGAGTGGTTGGGCTTTCGCAGCCCTAGCAGGCTCCAACCCCGAGCCAACGGGCGAGGAAGCTCCGCGTCAACCCAGGCGTAACACGCCTACTTTGGATCAGCAGCGCAGCGAAACCCGATCTTCGGGCTCCGCTCGCTCGGCAGCTTGGCGTCGCGGACGGATGCGCGAAGCTCGGCCTCCGAACTCAAGAAGTGCCCGCCTCGCACCTCTTTTTTCCGCGCGGTATCAGCATCCAATACGGCAGCGGGATCTCGGGAGACGTACCAGTCGCTAACCCACTCGGCGACATTCCCCACCATGTTCAAGGCTCCACTTGGGGCGACTGGCTCGCCAAACGCCGTCACCGGCGCGGTCCCGGCGAAGCCGTCGTCCGCGGGGAACGCCATGGGCAAGCGCAAGCCCTGCGCCCGAGACCACGCATAGCACTCCGCCCCGCAGGCGTTCGCGTGCCCCTCTCCAAGTTCGTCGCCCCACGGATACGCACGGCCATCAGAGCCGCGCGCCGCGAGCTCCCACTCCGCTGACGTTGGTAGGCGCTTACCCTGAGCCTTGCAGTATGCCGCGGCCTGCGCCCAGTCCACGCAGGAGATCGGATGCTCCGAGAGCTCGGAGCGCTCCGTGTTGCACAGCTTGCCCAGCAGGATCCGCTCCCGCCTCGACGCTCCTTCGAGCTCTGGCTCGGCGAAGACGCGTGAGCACTCCCCCCGGTCCGAGCAGGCCTTGTAGGCCCGCACGCTGACCTCCGTGCGGTCGATGCAGTATTGCGCGACGTCCGTCTGTACCTGCGGGCGCTCCGACTCCGTTGCATCCTCTCCCCCCCAACCCAGGAAGAGCTTGCTGGCAGCAACACGGAGCATGCCCGATGGACAGGTCGGATCCTTCACCGGCGCGGCAACCGCGACCGCGGGCGGTGCCAGGGCGACTTCGGGCTCAGCGACTTTGTCGCCCCGCTTCAGGCGACTGACCAATCCAACTCCAACCAGCAGCACCGCTGCTGCCGCAAGGATCCGCGGCAGGCGCCGAGAGCGCACCGGCGGTGCCCGCAGCGTGCCAGGCGCCGAGGTACCCCGCATGGTCTGGCTGGGTTCTGCCTCCGCTCTATGCACCCGAGCGGCCGCGAGCACATCGCTATCGTCGGGCAACGAGTCGCGCTCGAAGGCGATCTTTGCCGAGGAAGGGGCGCTACGAACCTCAGGCTGCCGCGCGCCCTCAACCTCCCTGAGGAGTCGCTCTCGTTCACTGAACGTCTCGCCTCCCCAGCGCACCGCCCAGGCGCCGACCTGCTCCGGAGTCACGGCCAACGCCGGGCGCTTCGTCACGAATGTCTGCAGGGCGTCGGCGAAGTGCTTTGCCGTGCGGTAGCGCTTCTCAGGATCGCGGTCGAGACCCTTGAGCACGATCGCGTCCAGGGCGGGCGGGAGGATGGGGCGCAGAGAGCTGGGCACCGGCACATCGGCTTGTAGCTTCTGGTAGCTGATGTCCGTGGGCGAGTCGGCGTCGAACAGGCGCTTGCCCACGAGCAGCTCCCAGAGCATCACCGCCGCGGAGTACACGTCTGCCTGCTGCGTGACCGGTTTACAGAGCAGCTGCTCTGGCGCCATGTAGCGCAGCTTGCCCTTGATCTCGCCCTGCTGAGTCGTCTGCAGGCGGCGGCTGGCCTTGGCCACACCGAAGTCCACGACTTGCGGCACACCGCTTGGTCCAACCAGTACATTCTGCGGTGAGACGTCGCGATGCACGATGTCCAGCCGCTCCCCCATCGCCCCCGTGGCCGTGTGCGCGGCGTGCAAGCCCCGCAGCACGCCGATCAAGATATGAAGCGCGACGGGGGGCGGCACACCTTCACCGGAGCGAATCGCTGCCGCCGCCAGCGTGGAGACCGGCAGCGCGTGCGCGTACTCTTGAACCATGAAGAGCTCGCCCTCACCCTCCACCACGTCGAGCACGCGAACGACGTTGGGGTGCTCGACCCGCGAGGCGAGGTGAGCTTCGTCGAGCATCATGCGCACGAACTGCTCTTGCACGGCGATGTGCGGGTGCAGACGCTTGATCGCCACGGTCCGGCTGAACCCAGCGCCGCCCAGCTGGCGAGCCAGGTGGATAGTGGCCATGCCCCCGCGACCGATACTTTCGTAGATCGCGTAGCGTTCGATGACTGCCAGCGGCTCCAAGCTGATTCCTGAACCTCCCGGCACCGACTGCGTTGAAAATGTGGAGCCGCTCAACAATCACACGGCTCAACCACCACGAACGCTGGCGGCGCACGTCGCACACAGACCAAAGCATAGCGGTGGCTAGTCCCTTGACTAGGCGATGGCGCAAGTTTGCTAGGTGCATGTGGGACGCGAACTCAGATCCGCGTTGTTGTTTCCGCCAACGCACCCGTGGGCGAAGGGCGTCCATTCTGGCCACCGTTTCTATGCGGTAACCAGGAGCCGCCTCGCGAGAACGAGTTAGACACAGGTCAGCTCAGCTGACCTTGAGCCAACGAGCCGCGGCAATTACGCCTCGATGGACGCCCCGCGCGCCTCACCTCATCGAGAAAATCCCCAGGTTTTCCCGCGCTTGGCGAGCGCACCATTACGGCCACTATGGCTATAGCTGGAGCGTGTCCACGGGCTCATCCAGCATTACGGCGCCCACCTGGCGCAGAGTGCCGGCTTGCACCATCACGTGCTGAGTCAGTGTGTGAATGTCACGCAGGTGCTTCTCGAACGGCGCGCGCGTGTACACACCCGCGCCGCCCGCGGCTTCGTGAATCGCATCCACCGCGCGCTTGCTTCCGCGTACGGCTTGGTTGGCCGCAAGACGCAAGCGCGCACGGTCCCTCGCGGATATCAGCTCAGCTTTCCGCGCGGCACCCAGCTGCGCGGCATAGAGTTGGTCACACGTTTGGTAGAGTAGTGCACGCCCAGCCTCGAGCTCACCTTCGGCGCTCGCCAGCTCGAGCTGCAGATGGCCTTGACTGCTGGCCTTGCGACCGCCTGGTAGTCGCTTGCCGGCGATGTGCAGCTTGAAGTCGTCGATCGCGGCGCGTCCGATCCCGAGCCCAACCGCGGCGACGCCGGCGGCTAGCAAGCCAAACAGAGGAAACCCGAAGAGCGGTCCGCCGTAGCGTGCGGCACCGCCAAGCACGCGAGCCACGCGACGCTCCGGAACGAACACTTCCTTCACCTCGATGTCGTGGCTGCCCGTGCCACGCAAGCCGAGCGTAGACCAAGTGTCGTGACGGGTCCCCTCCGTGGCGGGAAAGAACACGTTGAGCAACTCGACGCCGGCGCCGCTCCCACAACGCGCGCCACCCATCCACCAGTCCGCGTTCTCGCAGCCGCTCGCAAAAGGCCAGCGGCCGCTGACGACGTAGCCGCCGTCGACCGCCCGCGCTTCCCCCATGGGCGCGAACACGCCCGCGGTCACGCTGCCAGGCTGCCAAATCTCGCTGGCGCCTTCGCGCGGCATGTACGCACTCAACAGCCCCGTAGTCGCGCCCGTCATCACGCACCAGGCGGCGGCGGCATCCCCGCGAGCCAGCTCATCGAGCAAGCTCACAAAGCCGGAGGGCATCCCCTCCCCCCCACCGAGCTCACTGGGGACCAGCAATCTGAACACCCCCAGCGCCGCAAGTTCACGCACCAGCTCGGGGTCGACGCGCCGTTCAGCCTCGTGCCGCCCGGCCAACTCGCGCAGCCGATGCCGCGCGGCAATGGAAAACTCCAACAGACTTGCGAGCGGGCGCTGCGACTCGTTCATACCAAGATCTCCCGTAGCGCGTTGGCGAGGCGCTCGGCCTCTGCGACGCTGTTGTAGTGAACGAAGCTCGCGCGGACCACGCCGCCCTGCTCCTGAATCCCAAGCGCGCTCACCAGGCGCTGAGCATAGAAGTGACCCCAGCGGACCGCGATGCGCCGAGCGTCGAGCGCAGTCGGCACGCGGCTCGCTTGCTTCCCCGGCTGCCAGAAGCTGATCGTTGGGGCGCGTTCCACGGCTGCTCCGTGGCGTGGACCGAGGATCCGGACATCAGGAAAATCTCGCAGCGTCGCCAGTAACACCTCAGCCAGCTTCGCCTCGTGAGCCTGGAACAAGGCAAAAACGCGTGCGAGTCGCGCCGATGCCTCCGTATCGATTTCCCCTGGGTAATGATGCTGATGCACACGGTCCAGATAGTCGAGGATCCCCGGCAACCCCGCCGCGAGCTCGTGACTCACGCCCCCAGGCATGAAGCGGTAGGCCGGGTCATCATCGCCGATGAAGAAGTGATTCTGGGATTCGAGCTCTTCTTGCAGACCACGTTCGACGTACAGCGCTCCGAGGTGAGGGCCGTAGGTCTTGTAGAGACTGAAGGCGTACGCATCGACCCCCCAAGTTTTCACATCGATCTGGCGGTGCGGCGCGTAAGCCACGCCGTCGACGCACACCCGCGCCCCGGCGTCATGGATCTGGCGCGTCAAGGCCGCCACGTCGTGCACTGCGCCAACCAAATTCGAACACTGGGAAAAGCATACCCAGCGCGTGCGCTCATTGAGCAGCGGAGCGAGCTCAGCGAAGCGCAGGCACACCCCTTCCGGGTCATCTGCAGAGCCCGCTGCCTTCCACTCGCGCACGACCACACCCCGCGCTTCGAGGCGGCGCCAACAGCCGATGTTCGATTCGTGATCCAGATTGGTGACGACCACCTCGTCCCCCGCAGCCAGCCGCACGGCTCGCGAGAGCAAGCCGAGGTTCTGAGTCGTCGATGCCCCCAGAACCATTTCCTCGGGGGAACAACCAGCGAGCGTCGCGGCTGCCTCGCGTCCCTGCATCACCTGCGCGGTGGACTCCTCACTCAGTGGATAGCTGGCCCCGAGTTGAACCATCCGGCGCTCGAGGTGCTCGCTGACGCGCGCGCTCACCTGGCGCGGTGTGACGCTCCCACCTGCGCTATCGAGCAAGGCCCAGTCCGTCGCCAACGCCGGAAACTGACTGCGACAGAAGTCGACGTCCAAGCTGTTCATGCGGCGACTGTGCTTAGAAAGTAAGGCGCAACGCAAGGTTCGACGACGCCTGAGGAGTCGAATCAGAGCCCGCGTAGACGATTAGCGGTACCAACGCCCCGACGAGGGCTCCGCCCACGATGACGCCCCAAGGGTAGCCGTCGGCATCGTCAACGATCGCGCAGCCGAGCGCGTTGTCCAGCGCAAGGTAGCCCACGCTGTAGATCGCGACTCCAAGTTCCCCAAACCCGAAGCCCTGAAGGAAGCTGAAGTCCTTCTCTTCGTTCCCCGCGGCAAGCATGCCTGCAGACGTAGCGGCACCAGCGGTGCCGGCGAGGAACGCCCCCGAGCTCGCGAGCACAACCCCCAGGGACCCGAAATCGCCGCAGCCATGCTCCGCACGGGCGTCGTCGGGGCACAGCGATACGTACAACGCCAGCGCCAGCGCCAGCAGCCGTGGCACTGTGCGACGCGTCACGCTGGGCCGCGCTGACCGTCCACACCGCTGTGGCGCTGACTCGCTGCCCCCGAGCACCAAACCACTGCGCCTCTCCCCCAACATTCCCTTCGAATGACGCAGGGCTTGCGCGGAATCAAGGCCGCTGGAAGGTCGCTTTCCCGCGCTCGTGGTTTGGGGGGGAGGTGCGATGGTTCACGGTTTCACCCGCCGGCGCGCTCTGGTTTACTCCTCGCCATGCACGAAGCGCCTGCACCTTCCAAGATCCGCGTCGTCGGACTCCAAGACATTCACCTCGACCCAGTGCTGGAGATCGAGCAGCTGTGCAAAGCACAGCACCACCACCACGGAGTGAGTGAAGAGGCACTCCCCGTCAGGAGCTTGCGTGATATCGCGCAGCTGCCGCGCAAGCACAACGTGCGCGTCGCGGAAGCCGATGATCGCATCGCGGGCTACGGCGCATGGCGCGACGAGGAACCCGGCATCGGCTATGTCGAGGAGCTCGCCGTCCATCCGGACTACCAGGAGCATGCCGTGGGCGCCGCCATCCTAGACAAGATCCGCGAGGAAGCGCGCGCCGCTGGCATCAAGTACCTCGCGGTGCGCGCTTGGGCTAGCTCCCCGACCTCCAAGGACTACTTCCTCGCCCAGCACTTCCTGCCGGTGCCGGCGGACGCGCCAGACGAGGTGAAGACCTGGAAAGAACTCCAGAGCGCCGCCGGGCCGCTGCTCGCTGACGGCCAGGTGCTGCTGTACGCGCTGGTCGGCTGATTCAACCGGCAGGCGCGGGGGGATGTTCGTCGAGGAAGCGATCCATCGCCTGAAAGAAGGCAGGCGCATCCCCATCAGCCGCGGGCACGGCGGACCGAGGCACATCGTGATCAGCACCTTGACGCGGAGACGGCGGTGGAAACCGCGAGCCCGCCGGGGTGGCTCTCGTCCGGCGGCGGAAAGCCGGTGCCGGGTACGCCACCCAGGTCCATCGGTACCCTTTCCACGGGGATCCCCCAGGACTTCTCGACTCCACTTATCGCGATGCTCTCGGTCTCTCGCAGCAGTTCGTCGGTGATGCTCTGCTCGATCACGACTTGTCCGAGCTGGATCGCGAACCCCTGACACTTGAGCGTGATCCCCGCGTTGCTGGTGGCGGCTGTGCAGGAAGCGAGCTGTTCGTACAGCCTGTCCACCTCGGGCGCCGGCTTGCCCCCGGACTCAGGAGCCTCCGGCTCGGTACCGCCCGCGGCGCTCCCCCCACAGCCCAAAGCGATCAGCAGCGGAACCAGGGCGAACCAGCGCATCGCGACAGCATACACCGGCGAAGACGAAACTTTTGCTTTTTGCGTGTGCTCTCTGCGGCTCGCGAACCGATCGAGCGCCCTAGGCTTCCGCCGACGCTTCCCCGCTCGTGCCTAGGTCGAGTGCCTGGGGACCACCGCGCTCTTCTTCCGGGCAATCGAACGGCGCGCGCCCGACCTGGGTGGTCCCCAGGCTCGGAATGAACGGCGCCAGCACGTGCTGTTGAAAGAAGAACCACCACATGCTGCGGTGACAGAGCCGCGGGTCAATCAGATGCTTGATCTTGTCATGGGCCGCAGCCGCCTCCGACCAGTGGAGGTTGGCCTTGTTGTGGTGCACCGTGTGGTAGCCATTGCCGAAGAGCATGAAGTTCAGCAGCTTGCCGGTGAAGTTGCGAGAGTGGTTCAACTCCGACCATGGATCCGTGTGGACATGCTGCGTGTAGTTGAACAGCATCACCGTCCATAGCGCAAAGAACGCAGGGATCCCCAGAGCGAGCGCGTAAGTCTTGAGCCCCGCGGAAACGCCAAACAGGGAAATCGCAAGCGCTGCCGCCCCCACATGCGTCCCGTACGTCACTAAATACTGGGAGATGATCCGGCGGTAGAGCGCAGGGTTCTTCCGCTTCGCTTGTGCGATGTAGTCTTGGATCCAGAAGCCCTGGTAATACGCTGAAACGAAGAAGTACGTGCCCGCGACCAGCGCGTTGTGCCTGTTCGTAAACCGCCAGGTGATGGTGGCGTCACCAGGCTTGTTCAGGTAGCGGTGGTGATTGAGGTTGTGCGTGGGTGTCCACGCGAAGACGGGATATCCGTAGAAGATCGATATCCAGTGAGAGAAGAGCCGATTGCCCAGCTTGGACTTGAGGGTTGGGCGATGCATGTGGTTGTGAGCGATGACGGCGCAGCTCACGGCAAAGTACATGCTCGCAGGAAACAGCCACCATGCGAGCTCGGGACGGGCGTAGTGAAGGACGGCGAGCCCAGGCGTCAGGACCAGAGTCCAGAGCAAGGTTCGGCGGTCCGCGGGATGCTTGACCAACATCGACAGTCTCCTGTGTGAAGCTGTCTCTCGCTAATCCTGCTGGCCGGCGGTCGTCAATCCCAGGACGCCTGCTCAGCCTGGTGATTGCCTCGGCGCCCGCAGCGTTTGCGCGATCGTCTGGATTGGCGCTTCCGTAACGTAGCGCGCACTAATCACTGTGGCGCGAGGGGCTCAGGAGCCTCGTCCAACCATCACGCCCAGGGTGAAGACAACCCCGAGTATCAAGACCACCAAGACCGCCAAGCCGAGTTTCCCCGCGGCAGTAAAGCGAGGCGCGGCGGCGACCGAAGCACCGGCGGTACCCTCTGGCGCCGCTAGCCTCGTCACGAGCGGCAACGGATCGAGGCCCACATCCGGTCGCGTCTCACTGCTAGAAGATCCGGTCTGCCGCGATAGCGGAGGCGGGGGGCGCACGCCCGAGTCCGGCGGCGGCCGGGGGGCGTCTCCGCGATAGGTCGATGCGATGTAGCGCCGCAGCTGGTCGAGCCTTTCCCCATCGAACTGCTCGACCACCTGAGCCACCTCGGAGTGGGTTGCGAGCCAGCCGGTTTCACGCCCGATCTGATCCAGCGCCTCGAGCATCGCCTTGGCCGTGGGGAATCGCTGTTCTGGATCCCGGGCGCAAGCCTTGGCGAGTAACGCTTCAAGCTGAGGCGCGACACGCACTCCGACGCGCGAAAGCGGTGGGAGCCCTTCACTGAGTACCCGCTGGACGACGTCGGCGTGACTCGCATTGGGCCACGGCTCCGCGCCCGCAAGGGCGACCCAGAGCGTGACTCCCATGGAGTAGACGTCCAGCCGCCGGTCAAAGTGATCGTCTTGTAGATACTCCGGCGGCAGGTACAACAACTTGCCCAGCAGTTGACGTTTCTGGGTGCGCTGCGCGGACAAGGCGCTGCGCGCTATCCCGAAGTCGGTCAAGCGAGCGACTCCATCTCGACCCACTAGGATATTCTGCGGGCTCACGTCGCGATGCAGGATGCTGAGCGATTGGCCACCGGGGTCCGTTGCTTCGTGCACGGCATGCAGACCGGCCAGCGCGTCCATCGTGATCCGCAAGGCAACGGGCGGTGGGATGCGCTCCCCGAGTTCCGCGCTCCGAGCGATCAGCGTGTCGAGGTTCGCGCCCTCGACGTAGTCGAGCACCAGGTACCGCCCATCGGCGTCCTCGCCAAGACGCTGAACAGAGACCACATTCGCATGCCTGACGTGAGCCGTGAGCCGCGCCTCATCCATGAAGCGCTCGAGCAGCACGGGATACTGCAACAAGTCCTGGTGCATGCGCTTGATGGCCACCAGTCGCTCAAAGCCCCCGAGCCCGAGCGAACGGGCCAGATACACCGCGCCCATCCCTCCGGACCCCAGCTCGGCGAGCACTTCATACTCTTGCGTACGCGCTGAGGCCCCGTCACCCATGTCCATGTTCTTCGTCAGCTACTTCAAGCGCCGGACCCGCTCTCCGTTGCGGCGTAGCACGAAGGGGTGGGTCTCCGCTTCCGCCGCGCGACTCGGGGGAGCGTGCTGGCTTTCAGTCACCCGTCCAGCGGCTCCGCGTGTTTCCTCAAGGATCTCGTCGGGCAACGTCAGCTGAACCGCTCGCGGTTTGCTCGAGTGACGCTTGACCGCTCTGGCGCGCACTTTCTCGCTAGTTGTTGGTCGTTCGGCGCGCCTCGGCTGCGGCCGCTCCGCCGGCGCCGCGGGAGCGACGACTGGACTAGCTTTCAACACCAACTCAAGCTGCTCCAAGGTCGCGTGGCGCACAATCTCTGCCAGATCGGCGACGAAAGCATCGACTAGCGAGCGCATTCGGGGGTCGGTCACTGATGGGCTCTGTCGAATACTTTCGCGCCGGAGTCAACACAGAGGTTGGCGACACGGCCACGCGAGTTGCATTCACACCTCCCAGCTGACAGCGTCGCACGCCACATGTCCCGCTACGCTCGGCTTGCCACCTGCTGCGCACTGATGGGCGGCTGCGCGAGCACGCAGCCGGTTGGCGAACCGGCGCATCAGGCAACGCCCATCGCGACGGAGTCACCCGAGCCCCAGAGCCCTGTAACGCCGAAGGCGTCGCAGTGCATCGTCACCGAGGACACGCTCGACGAAGACGTCGCTTTGAGACTCAGTCCCGGCTCGGTGAAGCTCGCAAGGTTGGTGGATGTGGCGGCGAGCCTCACGCTGACTCACGACGCCCCGCGACTGACCCTCGAATCGAATGGCGTCGTGCTGTGGACCCCTTACGACGCCAACGAGCACCCGCTCCACCTGCGTCGCGCGATCGCGCTGGCTGGCGTGCTCACCCCGACGCCCGGAGCTTCGGTAGCGTGGCAGGGCAGCTCGCCTTCGAAGCTTGAGAGCATCCGCTATCAGGCAGGCCCAAGGCTCAACCAGCTGGTCGTCGACGACACGGTGCCGTGTAGCGATCTCGGCCTCAATCAGACGAGCTACGAGGTCGCGGTAGCGAGCGAGGGCACCGCGAAGCTCTTGATTGGCCCCTCGCCGATGCGACCCGCTCCCGGGTCGGCAGCGAGTATCACATTACCGCAAGGAGACAGTCCCATCGCTTGCCTGGAGCTCGAGCGCAAGGGCGAACTGTCGCTCGTTCAGGCGACGGACGGGGGCAACGCCATCCTGACCGGCTGGGTCGCCTCGGCTGCGCTTCGCGACGATCCATCGCCTCGAGGCCTCGGCCTCGTGGGGATTGGCGGAGGCGGACGCGGCTATGGTCGGGTGCCGCAAGACGTCGAGTTCTCCCAGTGCAAGGGAGAGCTGCCCCTCTACTTGCCCCACCCCGACGGCTCACCGCAACAGGTGGGCTTTCTCCGCGAGGGCACGCGCTTCGAACAAAAGGGCGATGCGCCAGACGAGGCAAAATTCGTCCAGGTTGACCTCTGGCAAGGCTGGATCTGGCCTGTCGGTGAAGGCCACCTGTACTTCTTGGTCAGTCTCGCCGACGTCGCGCCATGCGAGCGCTCCCAGTAGCGCCGAACTCACCCAGTGCTCGCGTCCTCGCCGCCATCGACTCCGCTCTCGACGGCTTTCTCTTCTGCGTCCAGGCGCTTCTGAATCTCGCTGACCGTGCCAACGAACTGCTTCACCTGGGCACCGCAGGGCGCGGGGCAAGGCTTCTTCTTCTTGTAACCGCAGCCTCGCTTGGTGCGCGAGCTGAGCATCTGCAAGGTCGCGATGCTGCGCTCGTCACCGTCCTTCTTCGCGCGATCGAGTAGCGGTACCTTGGCCGCGCACGACTCGGTGCTGCGCAGATCGTAGGCGATCAACATCGCGGGGGACGCCACGGCGCGGACATCTTTATCCTCGAGGATACGTTGGATACGCGGGCGCAGCTGATTGCTCGTCAGGTACAGGTCGTAGAGGATGTCTGGTCCAGCGCTGCCCATGCCCTTGCTCATGAGCTCGAGGGCGGGCTCAGTCGCGCTCTTACCCGACGCCGCGATCTTGATCACGAGCGTCCGCAGCTGGCGATCCGTGGCGTCCTTGGGCACCAGCTTGAAGAGCTGCTTGAGCGCTCCAATGGCGTCATTGTAGGTGCGGGGGTCCTCACCGAAGGCCACGGCCAGGGGGCGCAGCACATCTGGATCCTCGGGGTAACGTTGACGCAGAGGCAACAGGCCAGCCAGTCCCTTGGCCTTTGCCGCGCCGAGCTCCGACGCTGAGGCGGTCTTCGAGGTTGCAGGCGCACTGACCGCACCTGCGTCGGTCGCGTCCGCAACGCTGCTGAGGGGCGACGGCACCTCGGCGCTGACGGCTGGCCCCGGCGCGGCACTTGGTGCGCGCAGCTCGGCGAGCATCTGCTGCGAGGCGTAGCTCCCGCTCCTGAACCCGAGCCTGAGCGCTGCGCCCATACCCACCAACGTCGCCAGCACGAGCAGTGGGCCCACCAAGAACTTGCGCACCCGGCCCGCCTTCGAGCGCAACAACGAGCGCCGCAGCAACGCCCCAGCGCCAGCCAGCGCCGCGACCACGAAGAACACCGTGCTCCAGCCAGCCCAGCCTGTCGCCACGGCGCGGCCAAGCGCAGGCTGCCCAATCGATATCAAGCCATCGTGAATGCGCACGATGATCGCCGCGAGACCGTAGGCGGCACCGCCGGCGACCAGTACCGCGCGGATCGTACCCAGCAGTTCGAGCACACGGGCGCTGTTGTTCCAGACGTTCTTCCGCACCCGCGCGTACGCGAGGACGGCGGGCGTGAACGTCGTGCCGACGATGGCTCCAATCACGAGGCCCAGCTCGACACCGGTCGCGGAGCGCTTGAAGACGAACAGCTCGAGGGCACTGATCACCGCGGTGACCAGCGTAGCGTTCACGAGCACCAGGCCCAGCAGCGAGAGCAACGTCAGCTGTACGCGCGCCGACTCCGCCTCGGTGGACTCTTCGGCCAACGCCAGCTCGGAGATCTGCGGAGCCCGCGCGGGAGCGAGGGCGGTCATCGCGGTGTTGAACGCCGTCTCGTCGAAACGCTCGAGGGCCATGCTGAACTCTTCGAGGTTCGCGTAGCGCTCGTTGGGGTCCCGAGCCATCGCCTTCTGAATCATGACCTCCAGGGTCGCAGGGATGCTCGCGTCGATCGCTCGAGGGCGCAGCGGGTCGCCGTTCATCACCGCGAGCACGGTCATCTGGAAGGTCTCGCGTTCGTACGGCGCGCGACCCGTAAGCGAAGCATACAGGATGGCGCCGACACCATATATATCCGTACGGAAGTCAACTCTCTCACCTCGAGCCTGCTCGGGGGACATGTAGCCCGGGGTCCCCATCACGACACCCGTGCGCGTGAGGTTGCTGTCATCCGTGTCCCGCAGGCGGGCCAACCCGAAGTCCAGGACCTTGACCTGAGGATTGTTCGGATCTCCTACCAAGAACACATTGTCGGGCTTCAGGTCGCGGTGAATCACGCCGACCTCATGAGCCGCGGCGACGCCCGCACACACGCTACGCACCACGTGGGCCGCCATCGACACCGTCAGCACTCGCTCACGGTCCAGGCGGTCGCCCAGGCTCTCCCCAGTCAGGAACTCCGTCACCAAATAGGGTCGACCGTCGGGTGTCTCGCCGATGTCGTAGATATCGAGCACATTGGGGTGGCTGACGGCGGCGACGGCCTTCGCTTCTCTACGGAAACGTCTCGCGACCTCACCGTGGCTAACCATGTCCGAGCGAAGTACCTTGATCGCGTAACGCTTGCCTTCGATGCGCGTGTGTTGCCCCTCGTAGACGCGACTCATGCCGCCTTCGCCGAGCAGCCCGACCAAGCGATACGTGTCGTGGAGGGTCGCGCCGAGCAGCTCGTCGAGCATCTCGACTTCCTCGCTGCTGTCGTACGAATCGAAGTTCTGATACCCCGGGGCAGGTCTCGCGCTGGCGGGCTCGAAGCTGCCTCGGTTCGATGACTGCGGTGCCGACTGCGGCGACGACTGCGCCAACGGCCCGTCCGACGCATTCGGCTTACTGGAGACGCCGTCCACGACGGTCGGCTTCTCGCCGGAGGTCTTGTCTGAGGGGCTCTTGGACGGCACGGTGCTTCGCTCGAATTCGCTGACGCTGTAGCGGGTGACCCACCGAGTAGACGACTCACGTCGGCGCCAACGACAGCCCTTTCCAGCGTACTCCAGGCCCGCTACCAGGGCGACAGTCGGGTTGCATGGCGTTGAGAAATCGCCTCAGCGTCGGCAGATCACTGCTCCTCCCCCCAAAATCCGAGCGACCAGCCAGGGCATCAACTAGCCCAGAGCATCCCGACGCTCCCGGCTTTGGCCTACGACGACGCAGACCAGTCGAGTGGCGGTGGAAGTGGCATCAAGGTGCGATTCCCGGCGCTCCCGACGCCTGTTTGCGCCGAACTGGCGCGCTTCGGTATGCTGCTCGGTTCTGAGCGCCACCTTCTGGCGCTCCAGGGAGGGAACCAGACATGAGTCCGATGCCGCCGCCCCAGCTCGTGGCCTTGTCCGAACGCGCCCGCTCGGGACTGTCCACGCTCAAGCGCAAGATGGTGCCACCAGGCATCGCCCTGCTCGATTTCATCGGAGACCTCTGGGGCTTTCACGTCGCCTTCGCCCTAGCGGAGCTCGCGGTGTGCGACGCGATCCGCGACGCCGGCCCTGAACCGGTCGCGAGCAACAAGCTAGCGGAGCAGCTGTCACTCAGTCCGGACATGCTGTACCGCACGCTGCGCGCGGCGTCTCAGCTCGGGGTGGTCACCGAGCATCCACAGAAGCGCTTCACGTTGACGTCCCTGGGACAAGCCATGTGCAAGTCCCCGGAGGCTTCGTTCGTAGACTTCATCATCTTCATGGGACGCCACGGTACGCCCAACTGGCCGCTGCTCGCCGACTGTATCCGCACGGGAAAGACCGCGATCGAACTGCGCCACGGGGTGCAGCCGTTCGACTGGTTGACGGGGGAGCCCGAAGTCATGGAGTCATTCAACCGCGCGATGACCGCGGTGAGCAACCTCGCCTGTGAAGCAATCGCGGCGGCCCACGACTTCTCCCAGTATCCGCACATCACGGACGTGGGAGGCGGCCACGGACGTCTGCTGGGAGAGCTCTTGAAGTCGGCCCCGAAATCCCGTGGCACGCTGCTCGATTTGCCCCAGGTCGTAGCTGGGGCTCCGGAGCTCCTCGAGGGTTTGGGGGTGAGGAGCCGCGTCGAAGCAGTCGGCGGTTCCTTCTTCGAGGATGTCCCAGGGGGCGCTGATTTGTACATCTCGAAGTCGGTGATTCACGACTGGCAGGATGAACAGGCGCGTCAGATCCTGAAATGTATCCGCAAGGCAATCGGCTCGAAGCAGGCCAAGCTGATGCTCTGCGAAACCGTGGTCCCCGCGGCGGGCAAGCCCCATTTCGCGAAGCTCCTGGATCTCGAGATGATCGTGCACGGTGGCGGGCGTGAACGCACCGTGGACGAGTACGCCGCGCTGCTTGGCAGCGCCGATTTCCGCTTGGATACCATCGAAGCCACCGCCGGCCCCATGTCGCTGGTCATCGGCTCTCCGGTCTGACGCATGAAAGAGCCCCGCGCGAGGAGGGGATCCTCACGCGGGGCCTTGGGGGTGCTGTCGCGGTACGCGCGCTGAGTCGATGCTCAGTTGGCCCAGCGACGCTCGAGCTGCGTGAACAGCGTGTCGTTGATGGCGTAGAGGTGGTCGCAGTGCGCGTGGGTGTCGTTGCCGGCGAAGCCGAGGACGCTCAGGCTGCCCACGGAGCCCTTCGAGATCAGGTGCATGGACTCGCGGGGCCCTTGCGCATCGAGCGCGGTGCGCTGCCCGCCCTGGGACTCGAGCAGATAGGTCGCTGTCTCGGTGGTGCTGGAGTATCCGGGAGGAACGATGCTCGAGTGGGCGATCGCAAGCATCTTCTCACCCTTGGCGGCGCGCTCGGCGAAGCGCTCGAAGGGCGCCAGACCGTCCGGCTTGATCTCACGAGTGAACTTGTTCGCCATGGCGGAGTGCAGACCGTCCGAGAGCAGGATGGCATCGATCAGATCGCTGTTGCCCTCCTCCACCAAGATTCGGTACGCCGCGCCGTAGCCACCACTCCAGGAGGAGATGGCCAGCCGACGGCGCTTGGCTCCGGGGCAGTGCTTCGCGAGGTCCTTGTCAATTCCCGCAAGGAAATTCACAAAGGCACCCTTCTGCTCGAAGTAGTGCTCGTAAGGGCCGCTCAGGGCGCCGAGGTTGACGATCACCGCCACCGCGTCCAGGTGCGAACTCTTGAAAGCCTTGGTCATCGTGGTGGGGCTGCCATGAAAGTGAATCACGACATCCACCGCGGCGCGCTCGCTGCAGTCCTGGGGGAGCAGGTACAGCTTGCGACCTTCGCGGGCCTCATTCGCGTTCGCCAGCACACCAGGCTCACTCGCCTGATTCAGCCAAGGCAGCCGCGGGGCGGCTTCGACGGACACGGGAGGCAAGACCGTGGGCGACGGAGCGACGGGGGTGGTGTCCTGTGGGGGGAGTTCGCTCTGTTGAGCCTGTTCGCTGCCTCCGAGCAGCACAACACTCATCACCAGAGCCGACAGGATGTTGTTCATGCCCAGGCCTAATACAAGTCGCGTACCAGCCTGGGATCGGCGCTAAATGGCGGAAATTGTGCAGGTTCAGATCCACATCCAATGTAGGTGCTGCTCGCTGACTGCTGCCTGAAAGGCTCGATTGCTGCCTTCAGGCAGCAGGTCTGAGGGCAGCTGACCTACACTCGGGGGGTGAGCGACTTCGATCGCCCGACGAATATCGGCGGCTTCCACCTCCCCACCGTGCGCCGGATGGCGACCGCCGTTGCTGTCCCGCGTCTCGACTTCCATGTCGTACGCGAAGCTGGCAACCCGTGTGACCGCCGCGTGACCCTGGAGGGCGAACGTATCCGCGTCGGCTCTCACCTCTCGAACGAGCTCGTGCTCGTCGATCACGCCGTCTCACGCTTCCACTGTTCCTTCGCGCGCAGTGAGTCGGCGTGGACCATCAGCGATAGCGGCTCGCTCAACGGCACGTACGTCTCGGGCTTGCGGATCCGCGAAGTGGACCTGCCCCGTATCGGCTGCGAGCTGCACCTCGGCGACTCGATCGTACGAATTCGTGAATCAGCCGACAGCGGTGTCGAGCAGATCCCGGAGACGCCTAGCTTTGGCGACCTGTATGGCGAGTCAGCGATCATGCGCCAGGTCTTCGGCATGCTCGAGCGCGCGGCGAACAGCGACGCGACGGTGCTGCTCGAGGGCGAGAGCGGAACCGGCAAGGAGCTGGCTGCGACGGAACTCTACCATCGGGGTCCCCGCGCTCACGCGCCGTTCCTGGTGGTGGACTGCAGCTCGATTTCGCCCAGCGTGATCGAGAGCGAGCTCTTCGGCCACGCCAAGGGCGCGTTCACCGGCGCAGATAGGCAACGCGTCGGCGCCTTCGAGGCCGCGACAGGCGGCACCATCTTCCTCGACGAAATCGGTGAGATGCCTCTCGACATGCAGCCCAAGCTGCTGCGTGCCCTGGAGGCCAAAGAGATCCGGCGCGTCGGCGAGAACCAAGCGCGACGCATCAACGTGCGCGTGATCGCCGCCACCAATCGGAACCTCGAGCGCGAAGTCAATCGCGGGCGTTTCCGTGAAGATCTCTACTTCCGGCTCTCGGTCGTGGCCATCCGCATCCCCCCGCTGCGCAAGCGCATCGAGGACCTGGACATCCTGATCCGCGCCCTGCTCCAGACGCTGAATGCCCACGAGGCCGAGCACCTGTTCAACGACAGCGTGCGCGCAGAGATGGCCAAGCACGACTGGCCAGGCAATGTGCGCGAGCTCCGCAACTACGTCGAGCGCGCGATCGTGATGGACGTCGCTGGGCCCGCCAGCCAGCGACGCCAGTCGACACTGCCGCCAGACATGACCACCCAGCAGCTGGTCCAAGGCACGCTGTCCAACATCGAAGTACCCTTCAAGACGGGCAAGGAGCAGCTGACCGCAGAGTACGAGAAGGCGTACCTGAAGGAGCTGATGGCCTGGGCAGAGGGCAACGTGAGCAAAGCCGCGCGGAAAGCGCAGCTCGACCGCATGTACCTTCATCGACTACTCCAGCGCCACGACCTCAAGGACACTTGAAGCTGCTCCTCCCCCCCAAGCAAAGCAGCAGGAACCAAGGACGCTCTGCATGGCCTACGACGAAAAGCTCGCGACACGTATCCGCGCGGTATTTGAAGGTGATCCAAGGGTCGCCGAGCGCAAGATGTTCGGCGGCTTGTGCTTCACGCTGAATGGCCACATGTGCTGCGGCATCGTGAAGGACACCCTGATGCTGCGGGTCGGCGCGGACGCCTACGAAAAGGCTGTGAGCTTACCCAACGCCCGGCCGATGGACTTCACCGGGAAGCCCATGAAGGGGATGATCTACGTCGACCCGGCCGGCTTTCGCAGCGCGGCGAGTCTGCTCAAGTGGGTCAAGCTAGGCTCTGATTTCGCCGGCGCGCTGCCGCCCAAGGCTCCCAAGACGGAGCCGAAACCCGCCAAGGCCACGGCGCCTGCGAAGCGGACCGCCAAGGCCAAAGCAAGCAGCGCGACGCCCAGGCGAGCACGCAAAGCCTAGCTCGGACAGGGGGCATATCCCCCGCTTGCGGGCTGAACCGAAGCCAGGACAGACTCACGACGTGGCCAGCTACATTCAGAACATCCAGCTCAGCATCCCCGCGAATCAGGCCTACATGGTGCTTCGCAACGCCGGCAGCGAAATCCCAGGGTTCAGGCTGATTCGGGAGGACCCTCAGGGGTACACCATGATGTTCAGCCGCGGCTTTGGCTGGACGAACCCGGTGGATATCAACGCGGGCGTGATGGCCAGCGGTGAAGCGGCTTCGCAAATCCAGCTCAACGCGAGCATCTTGGCCCTGGCGGATCCGTTCAGCTTCCTGCCCAACGTGTGCAAGCTGTTCCAAGAACGCATCGAGCAACACGTGCATTCGATGCAGACCGGCGCGCCGCTCCCTCCCCCGCGGAAAGACGGTCACGCGATGAAGGTCAACTTGATCATCATCGGCGTCGTGCTCGGCTTTGTCGCGCTGATGTTCGTCTTCATCATCCTGATGGCTGTCACGCGCTGACCATCGCTCGGCAGTTGAACAATGTCAGACGTAGTGCTAGATACTCCGTCTTCGGAGGACGTCATGCGCTGCTCACACGACACGCTGCTCCGCCGCTTCCCACTCGGAATTGCGGCGTAAGGGGACTTCAAGGCTAGAGCCGGATCGGCTCCTACCTGGAGATCCCGTGCACGTGCGCTCGCGCGCAGGCTGCTGGTTCAACGGCAGACTTGCGATCGCGCGCCTGTTCTCGCCGCGCGCCAAGGCAGCCGCCTCGCGCGTGATCTAGCCAAACAAGCGCTGAAAAGCCTTGAATCGTAGCCGCGATGAGCTCGCGGCCCAGCGGAGCAGCTGCCCAGTCAGCCAGCCGATTGCCCAAGGCGCTCCGCGCTTCGAGCCCGAGCGAACCGTTCGAGATCGCTCGCTGGCTCTCTATTGCCCCACGGCAATTCAGGACGAAACATTTTGAAGTACACTGAAGACTCGCGAGGCTCCAAGTCTCGTGACCTACGCCGCAGCAAGCGGCGAACCCAGACCAAACGACAGTCAACCTCACCTCAGCGCGCCGACTGGCAGCTCGCTAGCCAAGTGGAGCGCGTGCTGGAGCTATGCCTGGCGGGGAGTCGCAACCCCGTCTTGCACAGCCTCGACCTGCACTCGGTGCTGCACACCAATGGCAAGCTCTACGTCCGCGTCGTGAGTGCAACTCACGGCGCAGACCAGGTGCTGCATCAGCTGGAACACGCAACGAGCTGGCTTCGCCGAGAGGTCGCTGAGGAAATCACACGCAAGCGGGTGCCAGAGCTGCGCTTCGAAGTCCTCGCGGACTGGCCCGACGACGCCGCCACGCGGCTACTGAGCGGGGAGGACGCAGACGAATGACCCACAGGACAATCAAGGGCGGCGGCTCGGGATGGGAGAAGGTACACGCCTTCTTGCCCGAGCCGCTGAGCCCGGAGTGCAAGCAAAACATCGGGCGCATCGCGCGGCGTGCTGACGTCGCGCGTATTGCGCTGATGCCTGACGTGCACCTGGCGGACCACGTGTGTGTGGGCGCGGTCATCGCCTCGAGGAGCCACGTCTACCCTCAAGCGGTCGGAGGCGACATCGGCTGCGGCGTGAGCGCGATGCGGCTGCACGGCAGCGTGGATGACCTCGATGCGCCAGCCGCGCGGCGCATCTTGCAGCGCCTCGCGGAAACGGTACCCGCCATCAAGTGGCCGGTCCGCCAGCCACTCGAAGCATTGCGCGACTGCGCCTTCAGGCAGCCGGAGCTGCAGCGAGTGCTGGAGCGGGACGGCGCCGTGCAACTCGGAACGCTGGGACGCGGGAACCACTTCGTCGAGCTGTGCGGTGACGAACGACGCCGCCCTTGGCTCCTCGTGCACTCGGGCTCGAGGGGGTTAGGTAAGGCGGTGCGCGACCACTACTGCTCTACACCGCTGGGCTCCCGGCTGTGTGCTCTGGAAGCTGACTCCGAGCGCGGGCGCGCCTACCTCCACGACGCGGAGCTGTGCGTGCTCTACGCGCAGAAGAACCGTGAGCGGATCCGCGAAGCCGCGATGCGAGCGCTCGAGGAGCCACTCGGTTGGCGACCCGAGGCGGACACCGCTCGCGACATGGTGCACAACCAGGTTCGCCGCGAAGAGCATCTCGGAGAGCCGCTGTGGGTTCACCGCAAGGGAGCTAGTTCCGCGCGGCAACAAGAGCCGGGGATCATCCCGGGTTCGATGGGCAGCCACAGCTACTTGGTGAGCGGTCGCGGCGACGCGCGCTCCTTGTGCTCGAGCTCTCATGGCGCCGGGCGCGCCCTCAGCCGCACCGCAGCAGAAATCCGCATCAGCCCCCAGGACCTCATCACTCAGATGGAAGGCATCTACTTCGAGGAGCAGCGCGCCGCACAGCTGGTGAGCGAAGCGCCCACTGCCTACAAACCCATCAGCCGGGTGATGCGCGCCCAGAAGGAGCTGGTGCGCATCGAAGCCAAGCTAACCCCGGTGCTCAACTTCAAGGCGGGCTGACGTACGGCGAACCAACCCGTGGAGCCATCTCGTAGCCCTCCCAGAGCGCAAACCACCCCCCGCCCTCATCCGATCTGCGTTCGATACGGAGCGTGAAACGAGCGAGGCACGCAGCATGCTGCGCACTCTCGCCCGGCGACCCCTGCTCGCGCAACCGCGTCCAACGAGAAACGTGCGACCGGGTGGACTCGGACCTAGCTCACTTCGCGCGGGCTGGCCTGGGCGATGTGGTGCTCGTGAGCGTAGCTGCCCACGAGCTCTGCAACCCAGGCACGCACTCCGTGGAACCACACACGGCGAAGCAGGAGCAACAACAAGAGCGCCGTGGCGCCCTTGCCGACGAGGCCGGGCGCGTGAGGTGCGACGACGCTCAGCGTGTGCTCGCCCACCGCGGGAATGCCTTGACCCACGGCCCACGCGAGCCCCCAGCAGCCCGCAACGATCCCCAGCGCCAACCCAAGACTCCGCGCGCTCCCCAGGCGAGCCCGGAAGAAGGCCAACGCGCGCAAATTGAAGGTCGCGCCAAGCACCAGCCCGGCAACGGCCACCCCTGGGGGCAGACCCTTCGCGATCGCGACCGCGACCACCGGCACCGCCGATGGCGCGCTCAGGTAGCTTGGCAGCGCGACGGCGCTGATCACGCACAGCGCCAGCAGTGGGTGATGCAAATCGAGTGCTCCGCTCGGCACGTACGCTTCCACGAACGCGGCGCTCAACAGGCCAAGCACCATCCAGATCCCCAAGTGATCCAGGAGGCCTTCGAAGGCGCGCTGAAACTTGGCGAGAAAACCACTACCGAGGCCCAGATGGACGCGCCCGCTATCCGGCGTGGCTTCCACGCTACTCCCTCCGAGCGAGGCTGCCAGTACCCACGCGATGAGCACAACTGCGCCAAGCGTCGCCAGGGTCAACCCCAAGCCCAAAAACCGCAAGGAAATCAGCGCGAAGTCGATACTCAGCACCGGGGCGGCGAGCATCAGCCCTAGCATCTGCGCAGGGTGCCCCAGCTTACGCCCCACGGTCAGCACGCCGCTCGTCGCCAGAGGGCGCGACACCGCGTGAGCGACACCGAGCGCCGCCGCCCTGGCGCTCGACGCACCCGCTGGCGTCGAGGGCGGAAGCATCGACACATTGGCCTGAACCAGCGCCGCGAGTGCGAGCGCCAGTAGCAGCACCGGAGCGGTGTCGTACGTGAGGTCCGCCAAGCGTTCGAAGAGCACCGCGTGCTCCGACGCGCCGTGGCCCGACGCGCCAATCGCACCGAGCAGCAGGCCGAACCCGCCTCCGACGAAATCCAACGTGCGCCCCCAGCTCCCGGTGGGTGGATGCTGCTTCAAGTCGTGAGCGACGACGTGTAGCACCATGCCCGCGGTGAGCGCTGCAACCCAAGCAGTGGCCGCAGCAAATCCGGAGCTAACCGCACTCCCGAGCACGACGCCAGCGCCCCCGCTGATCCCGAGCCCCAGCGCTCGCAGCCCGGACTCCCTTTTCCGCGAGGCACCACCGAACGCCAGCACCACCATCGCCGCGACAGGCACGGTGTGCGCAGCCAGCGCAAGCACCACATCGGCGTGGCCGTGACCGCCGTGATCGTGCTCGCTGAGCGCCCCCATCGACAACCCATCGCCGACGTGGTGGAGCAAGAGCCCCACGTACCCCACCTCGAGCCCAGCCCGCTCCCGGGATGCACCAGCCAGCTTGCCTGCAACAGCGCCCAGCAGACTCGGGAGCAGCAGCCCGACGACGAACACCGCGAACGTCGCAACACCCAGGACCTCGTAGGCCTCGGGCAGCAGGTGCAAGAACACCACCGCGAGGGACGCCGTGAGAGCGAAGCTCCGGATCGGCCCGAGCATGGACTCCTGCCTACCTGGCACGAATGCCAGCAAGACTCCGAGCGCGACGGAGCCGAGAGCGGCGCCCAAGGGGATCAGCACGGAGCCTCGTTATCGCAACTCAGATGCAAGTTCAATTCGCAAGCCTACGTCTGAGAGCCGCAAATGCAACTCTATTGCATTTGCGTGGGACGTGACGCTGGGCTGGCCTGTCGATTGAGGCATAATTGCCAGCACCGCCGCCGGAATGCGGTGTCATCACGCGGCGTTGGGTTGCCTCATGCTGTTGCTTCTAGGACGAAAGATGCGCCAGCTGGGCGCGGTTTGCACCTGGTTATCCACGCCGCTTTGGGTGGGCTGCGCTGGTCCACCGCCTCCCAGCGTGCCCATGTCCAGCGCGGAGCCCGGCGCTTCCGAGGGAGCAGCGGTCGCTCCTCCCCCCCAAGAAGAACAACTGGGCGACTCCTCCAAGCCGAACATTTCGGAGCTCACCGAGGTGCTCGACAGCCTGGGCTACGAGTCGGCGTTCGTGCTCAGGCCACCTCGAGGCGAGGACATTCTGTTGCATCCTGACCGCTGCCGGACTGGATACCTGCCTGCGTCGACCTTCAAGATCCCGAACAGCCTGATCGCGCTCGAGACGGGTGTCGTGAGTGGCCCCGAGCACCTCTTCAAGTGGGACGGCGTGGAGCGGCCAATTGCCGCGTGGAATCAAGACCACACGCTGCGGACCGCGTTTCAGGCCTCGGCGGTTTGGTACTATCAGCGAGTGGCGCGAGAAGTCGGCCAGCAGCGCATGCAGAGCTGGGTCGACAAGCTGGGCTACGGCAATCGCGACATCAGCCCAGCGATCGATCGCTTCTGGCTCGACGGCGGGCTGCGCATCACCCCCGTCGAGGAAGTCGACTTCGTGCAGCGCCTCTACGAGGAGAAGCTGCCGGTGTCAGTGAAGAACCAGCGCATCGTTAAGGACATCATGCGCAGCGTGGACTACCCAGCCCTCCGCCTGTTCGTGAAGTCGGGGCGGACGGGACTCATCGCAGGCCGCGACTACGGCTGGTACGTTGGGTATCTCGATACAGATGCAGGGCCGTATTTTTTTGCGACACTGCTCACGAGCACGGCGCCGCGCGACGACTTCTCCGACGATCGCAAGCGCATCACCGTGCGATTGCTGGAGCACGTGGGCGCAATTCCGCAGCCGTAATTGTCGGCTTCGGTGAGGCGACCGCGGGTGGCCAAAACGGCCAGCGAAACAGCTGGGTCCGCCCCTCGCAAGCCTCCCTGGGTCGTGCAAGACTCCTCCCCGCTTGTCTCGCTCCCCCTCCAGTCCGTTTTCATCCACCGAGCTCAATGAGCTGATGGACTCCACGGAGTTGCCCGGCTCGAGCCCAGAGGCTTCCGACGCGACCCAGATCGATCAGCAGCCGCTGAGTGAGCGCTTCGCGCGGCACGACAGTGCAGGCCGAGTGCACCTGAATCGCTTCCCTGGGGATCCGGCACCACACGACCGTATCAAGGGCGTCGCCATCGCCGCCTTCGTTCAGTGGTACCAACAGACGAAGGACCCGCAGCGCCTCGCCGAAGTGGTCTCCCGGATGAAACCCGAGCATCAGGCGCACCTCGACGTCACCCGCCCGGGTGCTGGACTGATCGCCAGCACCTGGTACCCAAGCCCCTTGGTCCACGAGCTGATGGATGGGCTGTGCGCTGGACTACCCGAGGCGGAGGTCGAGGCGCTGGCTACCCAGGCCGAGGGCGCCGTGATGGACGCAACGCTACACGGCGTCCACAAGCTGTTCTTCCGCATGCTCGTGACACCGGAGCGCTACGCCCGCTACAGCCAGCCGCTGTGGAACCGCTTCTTCGACTCTGGACAGATGGTCACGGAGGTGGTGGGCGACGAGGTGCGGAGCCGGGCTACCGGCTGGCGTGGCTACCACTGCTTCATTTGTCGCATGAACCGCGAAGCCATGCGCATTATCCATACGGCAATGGGCGTCAAGGTGGAGCGAGTCGAGATGACCGAGTGCCAGGCGCGCGGCGACAAGCGCTGCGCCAACCGCCTGCTCATCTGTCGCTAGGCGCCCGGCGCGGCCTTTCCCGCTGATCCTTGCTGCGTTGCCCGCGCTGTGGCCCGTCGGCTATGCTGCCGCGGTGCGCGTCGTCCTTCTGTACCCTCCGCCCTGGAAGCTCGCGGCTCCCGCCGAGCTCGGAGATCACAGCGCCCGGCTGAGTCCCGAGCAAGGCGGACCACCCGCGGACTACCGCGAAGGCGATCTCGACCCGGACTTCTGGCAGACGCCGTACGGGCTCTACTCCCTGGCCGCCCAGGCGAGGCGCGCGGGGCATCAGGTCAAGCTGCTCAACCTTTCGGCCTACCCCTGGCAAGACGTCGAAAAGGTCGTTCGCTCACTCGAGGCCGACCTGTGGGGCATGAGCTGCTGGACCGCGAACCGTCGGGGCGTGGGCTTCACCGCGGCGCTGATCAAAGAACTCCATCCCGACACCCACATCATCGTGGGTGGCCCCCACGCGACGCCGCTGGCAAAGGAGATGCTCGAGTATCACCCGGCCATCGACACCGTGAGCGAGGGTGAGAGCGAGCTCCAGTTCCTCGAGCTGTGTGGACGGCTCCAGCGCGCCGAGTCGACCCGCGGCATTCCCGGCACCTGGTACCGCGGGGAACAGGGCATCGAAGCGGCGCCCGCGCGCGCGTCCATCGAAAACCTGGACACCCTGGCATCGCCCCACGCGCTGTTCGACACCCACATCTTCATGACATCTCGCGGCTGCCCCTGGGCCTGCACCTTCTGCGGGGCCGAGACCAGCTGGGGCCGCGGTTTCCGCGCGCAGTCCGTGGACTACGTGCTGGATGCCCTGGAGCAGGCGGTGGGTCGCTTGCCGGTGAAGCTGCTACAGATCAAGGACGACACGTTCACCACCAACAAGAAGCGCGTGATCGAGCTCTGCAGAGGGATCCGCGCCCGCGGGCTGCAGTTCCTCTGGAGCTGTGACACCCGGGTCGACGTGCTGAGCGATGAGCTGTTGCGCGAGATGCGCCTCGCCGGGTGTCAGCGCCTGAGCCTGGGCGTCGAGTCCGGCTCGGCGAGCATCCTCAAGCAGATCGACAAGAAGATCACCGTCGACAAGATCGTCGAGAGCGCGAACCTGGCCAAGAAGTATGGCATCCAGGTGCGCTTCTACATGATGCTCGGAAACCGCGGGGAAACGGTGGAGACGTTCCACGAGACGCTCGCGTTCCTCGAGCGTGCGCGTCCCCACCAGTACATCTTCTCCTGCTTGTCCATCTACCCTGGCACCCGTGACTTCCAGGACGCGGAGAAGATCTGGCTCGACCGCAAACGCTACTTCCAGGAGACCTTTCAAGAGCTCAAGGTGCCGTACGACGCGGACCCCGAGACGACGCGAGTGCTCAACGAGTGGTTCGCGCAAAACTGCGGACTCCGAGACTTCTATCGAGAAGGCGTGGAAGAGTGCAAAGCCATCCTGGCGGAGCTCGGCGATCACCACGCGGCGCACATGGATCTGGCTGGAGCGTACTACCGGGAGCGACAGTTCAAGCTCGCTGAAGAGCACATCCACAGGGCGCTCGAGCTCGGCTACCCGTTGCCTGGCCTCGCCTACAACTACCTCGCTTGCATGGCGGCAGACCGGCGCGACCTGCAGAGCCTGCAGGAGCACCTGCGCACAGCTATCCGCACGGATCCACAGCACTTCGTGGTCGCGCAGAACGCCGAAGCCTTGCGCGTTTGGCTGACCCAGGGTGGCCCCGTACAGAACCTGCCGCTACACCTGACGGCGCGCCACGACTTTCAGATCTTCGAGCGCACCAGGCAGCCGATGCTACCGGGCCCGCTGCCTGAGGACTTTGCTCACTGGTCGCCGCCGTCCGAGCCAGATCCGGATGATCCGCTGCGCTCCGCCAGCGAAGCGAGCCAGTCGTCAGACCAGGATCGCACGCGCCTGAAGGTCGTTTCGTCGCCGTAGGCCAGGCCGGACCAGATGGCGCGCACGGCGTTGGCCGCGGCCTTCAGGTGCTCGCCGTGGGTGATCTCACCGAGACTCGCCAGGTGATTCTCCGCAGTGCGTAGAGCTTCCATGGCGACCACTCGCGGCTCCGAAGCGAACGCGAGGCTGATCCACAGCTCCCAGTCCTCCTGCAGCTCGAGCGCCGTCACCTCACCGAGCTCCAGCTCCTTGCTCAATTCCGCAAGGAATTGCCATTTGGGCGACGGCTGCTTCGGGTGGTAGTCATCGCCTGAACGGAGCCACACGTCGACTGCCGCGTCGAGCTTCTCGGCGCTCAGCTTGCCCGCCAGCTCCTTCTCGCGAGCCGCGAGGGGCGCCAAGGCACCGCCCGCTTGATACGGCGGAACTTGCGCTGACTCCGCTGCAGCTTGCTTCCAGAGCGCCGCGTCGTGCACTGCGTCCAGCAAGCGCGCGCGGCTCAAACGCGGCCCTTCCCAGGCCAGGAGGCGCACCCACAGGAGCTCCGAGCCTTCGCGCGCGAACCGCTCAGCGGATGACTGGCGCCGCAGCTTCGCCTTGTCCAGATGAACCGGCGCGCGCACGCCTGCAGGCGCTTGCACCGGAGCCCGTTGTTTCCGCGCCTGTTGGGCGCGACGCAGCTTGCGATTGGCAGTCACCGCACGGTTCTACATCAGCACGCCGACGTTCGGCTACCAGCTCGCTCGGCGCCCGTCGGCTCACCGCGCTACTTCGCGCCACGGAGAAAGCTCATCGCTTCCTTCAGACCCGCGTCGGTCATGGTGTGGCCGACCTTCGGCCGCGCCTTCGCGCGGTGCTTCCACCCGAGGCGCTTGAGCAGCTTGGCGAAGCCCGCGGCGTCCTTCTTTGCGCTTTTGTCCTTCAGCCCCCAGCCAACGTACACCGGCGGCCGGTGCTTGATGCGCTTGGCGGTGGCTTCGAGGTAGTTCGCGCCACCACCTGCGAAGACTCCGTAGCCATCTGCCTCGAAGGCGTCGCGCAACACCAGGCTGCTCGCGTAGTACGCGCCGTTGGAGAAGCCGACGATGATCAGCTTGTCGTACGCCTTGCCTCGACGCTGCTCGAGTGCCTTGCGCGCCTCCCGCCACTCATCGAACAGCTTCGGCTCGAGGGTCTTCTGTGCAGACGAGCGGGTTGGCCACGTCCACCAGTCTTCCATGTCCTTCGGCCCAATCCCGCGGCGCCCTCGAGGCGCGAGCAAATCGAAGTGATTCACCTTCGCCGCGCGTACGAGCGCGAGCTGCTGGTTGTACTGCCAGCCGCTCTCGGACTTCACGACGCCGTGCAGGAAGATCACGAGCGTGTCCGACGCCTCGTCCTTCGCGGGCACGAAGGCGCACACGTGGTGCTCGAGCGTCTCCAGGTCTTTTTGGCACCACGCCTCGTCCTTCGACTCGGCCGCATGCTTGCCTGCAGCGCCGGAAGGCGCTTCTTTGGGCTGTTCAGGCGCTGGTGCAGGTTCATTTTTGGGGGGTGAGGCACTCGGCGCATCCGCGGCTGCGGATCCAGGTGCCACCACGCCAGTCCCCCCCAAAACCCCGCAGCCCAAAGCCACGAGCCACGCTAGACGCCGCCAACTCACGGCGCCAAGCCTTGCGCAAGTCACACCGGAGCGCAAATCGATGAGCCCCACTTCCACCCGGAAAGCGACTCGATTGAGGCTCGCGGATCCGCTCCCCAGATGAGATGCTCTCCCCACGCGCTGAGCAGCAGCGGCGCGCATCAGGCATGACGATTCAGTGGGATGACTTGCGCTACCTCGAGGCCGTTCAGCGCCTCGGTAGCGTTGGCGCGGCGGCGCGCGAACTCGGACTCGGCCAGTCGACGCTCTACCGGCGAATCACCGCGCTCGAGCAAGCCATCGGGCAGCCGTGCCTGATTCGCGGGACATCCGGCGCCACACTGTCGGACGCCGGGAACGCCCTCGCGCAAGTGGGGCGCCGCACAGCGAAGTCGCTGTCTCAGGTGCTGTCTTCGTTGCGAGATCAGAGTGGCGGGCTCGAGGGTGTCGTCAGCGTGACCACGGTGCAGGCCCTGCTCCCGTTCATTCAAGCACCCCTGGCGGAGCTGTGTGAGCAGCACCCGACCCTAAGCGTCTCGCTACATCTCGGAGATTCGGGGCCGAGCGTGCGAGACCAAGAAGTGGACGTTGCGCTGGCGATCATCCCCAGGCCGCCTGCTGGCTGCTGGGGCAAGCGAGTGGCGCGACTCGGTTACGGCGTGTTCGCCACCAAGGCAGCCATTGCTCGCGCGACTCGGCGCTGGGTGCTTCGACCACGCGGCGAGAACACACCCGAGGCCGCCTGGGAGCGCGCCAACGCCGGCGAAGCGGCGATGTATGCGCAGTTCAACACCCTGGTGAGCCTGTGCGCTGAAGGGGTCGGACTGGCGCTGATGCCGAAGCTGCTGGCCGCGCAGCACCCCAGCCTGGTGGAGCTCAGCGAGTACGCAAGCTCAGTCAAGAAGCTCGAGCGCATCCTGTGGGTGCTCACTCACCCCGACCGACGCAAGACCGCCCGCATCCGCGCGGTAATGTCAGCGCTGGAACGCCCGTGGACGGTTTCCGGCGATTAGCGCTCCCGGGCCTTCAATCCGTGGCTCGGCGGGTGGTGATTCGCTTGGCGCCCAGCTCCACCAGGCGCTCCATGAGCGACACCCAAGCGTCCACCGGAGTCTCCGGCGGTGTCCTCCTCACGCCGCATCAGATCGGCGCGCAACGGGAGATCCAAGGGGCCTTCCACGGCGATGGAGCCATCTGCCAAGCGGTAGGCCGGCTCGACGAACGGACGCTCCTCGTCGTCGATCGCCCGCCAGCACCTCGACGTTGAACTCGCGCACGCGTCCCAGTCGCTCCAGGAGTCGAGTCATCGAACGATGTTACAACCGCTCACGCGGCAGTACCCAATCGCTCACTTTGCAAGAAGTCGTAGTTCTCCGTGGATCAGGCTGGTGTTTGTGACATTTCTGCCTCACAACGAATCAGCGAATGTTGCGCGTAGCCCGCGCGAAGTCGGAGCCTGCCCAATGAAGCTTATCAAGTTCTCTCAGTATTCCACCCGTCAACACCGAGTGCGCCGCCTCGGCACCTCAATCGGCTTGAGCCTGGCCCTGCTGCTGCCTCTGGCGGCGACGCTCCCTGGCTGCTCGAGCGATGACACGACCGAGCAAAAGCAGACTGAAGGCGGTCTGCCGCAAGGGCAGTTTCTGATGGGTGTGTCCTTGGCCCCGCTCTCCGGTTTGGTGTTGCCTTACCGCGTGGATATTAGCGGCACCCACGTGGAGCTCCACGCCATCGCGAACGACGGCAGCGTGAGTGAAGTCTTGGCGATGGCGGACGACATCGTCCCCGCGGATGACGGCACCTTCACGATCGACTTCGGCGGCTTCACCATGCCCGGCGCCTACACGCCCACTAAGAGCGACGTCGACGTCGAGCTCGTCGTCGAAGGCCAGCTCCAGAGTCAGACGGCCTTCTGCGGCACCATCACCGGCAAGATCGTCACCTTCGACCTCGACCTCGCCGGCAGCACCTTCGGCGCTGTGGTCTATGCCGCTGGCGCTGAGGCGCCATCATCCTGCGAGGGCACAGCCGCGGACATTCCGCGCATCGACCAGTGCCCGGCGGTAACTGATGGCAAGAACACGGACTTTCCGAGCGGCACCGATCCTCGAGACTTCGAGGTCGTGCTCCCCACCACCTACGACGCCAACAAGAGCTATCCGCTGGTCTTCGTCTATCACGGCTTCGGCGGCACCAACACGGACATGCTGGACGGTGTTGGATTCCGTGGCCGCGCCGACGCGGACGACGTGATCATCGCGGCGCCACAAGGCCTCGAGTCGGGCAACGGCGCTACCTGGAACATCGCCACCGCGGCCGCACAGAACATCGACGTGGCGTTCTTCGACGACATGCTGAAATGCATCAGCGAGTCCTTCAGCGTCGACGACCAGCGCATCTATGTCACTGGTATGAGCAACGGCGGCCTGATGACGGGCACGCTGATCGCCACTCGCTCCGACAAGATCGCCGCAGCGGCGCCGTTCTCCGGCGGCATCTCCTTGCCCTACGTCAAGACGGACAATCAGCCCCCGACGTTGGTGACCTATGGCGGCCCCACGGACATGGCCTTCTCTCAGGACTTCGAGAAGCTCGCCAACGACATGGTCAGCGAGCTGAAGACTGAAGGTCATTTCGTGGTGCTCTGCAATCACAACCAGGGTCACCACATCGAGGCGTCGTATCTGCCCTGGGCTATGCAGTTCCTCACGGATCATAGCCTCGGGTCTGCCCCCGCGTACACCGACCCGCTGCCCGCCGTCTTCCCCGACTACTGCAGCATCCAGTAGGCAGCGGTAAATCGTTCGGCGGGGCGCCACGCACGAGGTAGTGAAGCTTCACTTCGCTGCCTCGTCGCACTTCTGCAGCTCGCTCGACGAGAATACCAGTTGATGCCCTGGTTCAGGCTTTAGCCACACGGCGTGAGGCAGCCGGACGGGGATCATGCGTCGTGCCTTGGGTTCGCGTTGCAGACGCTCGCTGTCTTCGGCATCCACGAAGTCCCAGTAAGCCCCTGGGCGTAGCAAACCAACCGCGTGAGCGACCCCGTCACGGAGTACACCCAGCGTCAACGCGCGCCGGCAGTGCTGCTTGCCAGCGTATTCCGGCACCAGGAACTGCCCGCCCGCCGCATACGACACCACACCAAGTTTCTGGGGCGACGTTTCAAGGTCACTCCGAAGCACCCAGCCAACGATCAGCTCAGTTCCCTGTTGATAGCTGACACGCCAGCGCTCCGTTGCGCCGCGCCCTGCGTGATCGTGCACCGCCAGCTCAATCCACTCCCCAGCAGGCAGGAACACGCGCAACTTCATGCCGCTGCCCGCGTCCGGACTGCTCCAGAAGTTGAGCTCTTGACCGGACCTGGCGTACGCGTACCCGATGCGCCCCAATATCCTCGCGGCAACTCTTGGATCGAAGTTCACCTGACTCAGACTGAGCTGAGAGCAGACCAGCGAGAGCTCCTGAGGCGGATCACCAGGCAGGCGCAGGGGACCGCGGATACGATGCTCGAGCTCGAGCAGATTCGCGCGTCGCCGAAGCGGGGACAGCGCCGCAGACGGCGCGAGAAATATCGCGCGATCGTAGATCGGCTCGGCGGGAAAGAGCTCCAGCTGACTGAGCTCAGTGTACCCCCGCAACGTCAGCACCCCGTCATCGACCAGCAGCGTCGCAGTGCCATCATCGCGCACGTGGATGCGCGCGGGCACTCTGAACACCTCGGCGAAGGGAGCTTTACCAGCACCAAAGCTCAGGCCAAGCGGTCGCCCCCAGAGCTGGTGGGACCCATGGGTTTCGATGACGCAATCGTCGTCACGTTGCCGCGCAGCAGCGTCGAGCTCCGGTAGCTCGATTCGCACCGCAAACTCCCGCGGCCCTTCCGGGAGTGGCTGACCGCAACCAAGCTGGAGGAGCAGCACGCAAGCCGCCAGGCTCCAGGCACGCCACGAGCCGGATCGTTTGGGGGAGGAGCGACGAACGAGAACGAGGAGCATCAGCGTCGGCGCTGATCACGATACGCGATAGGCGCCGCGCAACGCCTGTCCGCTGAGCCACACCGTGCGCAAATCGCAAACGGCGTCCCGATGCCGCTATTCAGCACCATCGCGAAGCTCCGGGTGCGCGTCCGGATCGCCCAGGCTCCCGACCCCCGAAGCCAAAATGGCCAAAGCGCGCCTCGGCACCCCAAACAAGTGCCCACGAAGTGGTAGCCCAGGCGCCAGCGCATCAGGAACAGGACGACGCGATCCGAGCCCGACGTCTGCACCTCGGTGGCCCACGACGCAGGGTCTGCTCGGAGATCAAGCGGACACCACCGAGCTGCCCTCCCCGCGAGCGCCGCGTACAGCCTGGCCAGGGAGCGCGCCGTAAACAGACCGTTCGCCGCTGGGATGCTCGCTCGCAGCACCTGAGGATCACTGAGAATCGAGACGCCCAATCCCCGGGGTAATGAACGCCCTGCGGGCCTGGAGTTAGGTCCGCCGGCACCCCGGCGGCGCGCAGACCGCGCTCAAGAGCCACGCGACCCGTTCGCGGCGCCTTCTGCTCCGCGCGCTGGCGGCACTCCGCGGGTAGGCGCTGACTCACCGCGGCGCGCTCGCCTCCGGGCAAGCGCATGAGTCGCGCAGCGCGAGAGCGCTTCATCGGGCGCTCCAATGTACAAGCCATCGAGTTCGAGGGGCTCCGCGAAAGCTCGTACGGATGAAGTCAGAGAGGGGCCGCCCGGACACGCGACGCACGATTTCACCTACCAAGAAGCCGTAAGTCAGCGCGTGATAGGCGCTGTGGGATCCCGGTCGATGCGCGGGCGCGGCAGCCGCCAGCCTCGCGACCATCAGCTCCCAGTCGAGCAAGTCCTCGGCGCGCTCAGCGAGCTCACTCAGACCGTACAGCCCCGCCTGATGACTCATCAGCTGCCGCACGGTAATGGCTGCCTTGCCTGCCTGGGCAAACTCAGGCCAGTAGCGCGCGACGGGAGCGTCGTAGTCCACCAAGCCACGGTCCACCAGCAAGTGGAGCGCCGTCGAAGCCACTCCTTTCGTGGTCGAGAAGGACACGCTCAGCGTGTCTCGCTCCCACGGGCGCCCCGTCTCGTCTCGCACGCCGCCCCACACGTCGACCACGCACTCGCCCTGGTAATAGACGCTGACGGCCGCTCCCCCGCCGGTTCGCTTTAGCTGTCGCCACAGCGCGTCGCGCACCCGAATGAACTCGGGGGCAGCGTGGCCATGAACAACCAGCGGAGTCGCTGGAGTTCCGATGCTGGCGGCGTTCTGGCGTGTCGCGCGCCCCAATCGCTGCACCAACGCCGCTCCTCCCACGAATTCTAGAATTAGCACGGGGCGTCAGCTTTGACTTCGCAATTCCTTGAGTATGCTCCGCGTCCCATGAAGCGGGTTCTCAGCATCACGTCGCTCACGCTGTGCGTTGCTTGCGCCGGCGCAAACACCGTCGACCCGAGCCGCGCCGACCCGAGCCGCGCCGACCCGAGCGGCGCCGTTCCCACGACGTCGCCATCCGCCAGCGGCAGTGCGCCTCTGAGCGGCAGTGCCGCTTCAGCGGACCCCGAAGCGAAGCAGAGCGCCTCACCCCCCAAGACCGCTGAGGCGGATGCAGGCGCCAAGCCGCCGAAGAAAGCGCGTGCATTCGCTGGCACGACGTTTCCACCTGCGGACTTCACGCCTCCGTTCGAGCGCAGCGCTCAGCCCGGGGACGGCCACTGGGAAGCCGTATCCGCAGCAGGCGGCGTCAACGGCAAGCCCATCATGTTCCGTACCAGCTTGCGACCCCACTTGTTCAAGCGCTTCGCGTTCGTCAACGTGGTCGCCATCGATTTGAGCCACACGGAAATACACCTGGTCCCAGGTACACTTGAGCCGGAGACCAAGGCGCTGCCCCAGAGCGAGCGTACAGGCTTGGTACCCGCTGAGGTCCAGCCGCGCCTCGCCGCGATCTTCAACGGAGGCTTCATGACCAAGCACGGTGGCCACGGTATGGGTCTCGGCGAGGTTGATTTGCTGCCCCCGCGGGATGAGCTGTGCACCGTTGCCCTGCTGGACGATGGCCACGTGCGCATCGGAACCTGGAGCAAAATCTCTGCGGAAAAAGCGCGCTTCAGGGCGTGGCGTCAGGGGCCGTGGTGTTTGCTCGAAGACTCCGTGGTGAACCCGAACGTGACCAACGGGCAGCAGCGAAAATACGGCATGAGCGCCGAAGGCAAAATGGAGATCCGGCGCTCCGCGGTCGGTGTGAGCGCGGACGGCGGCACCCTGTACTACGCAGTCGGTGAGGAGCAAACACCAGAGCTGATGGCCAAAGCCATGCAGGTGCTCGGAGTCCCCAACGCAACTCAGCTCGACATCAACTGGTCGTACACGCGCTTCTTCTGGTTCGGGGGGGGGCAGGACGGGAAGCTCGAGGTCGTGGAAACGCTGCTGCCGAAGATGAAGCATCGCAAGACGGGCTATGTCAGCAAGGCGGAGCCGCGCGACTTCTTTTATGTGCTGCGAGGGCGCAGGTGAGCGAGGCCGAGAGCGCCGAGCTGGATTGCCTGACGTGCTCCGCTTGTTGCCGCATGGCTGGCCCCGGGCATATTCTTGTTCCGCCAGAAGACCTCGTGCGCTGGCGCAACACCGGGCGGCAGGATTTGATCGACAGCCTGGTCGAAGGGCACTTCAGTCAGCAGGCGTTTCCGTCCAGAGCGGACGGCGCGTGCGTGCATCTTGGCACCTCCGAGAGCCCTCACGCCTGCTCGATTTACGCAGAACGGGGCACGACCTGTCGCACCTTCGAAAAAGGCAGCAAGCAGTGTCATAGCTACCGGCGCGAAGCAGGTCTCGAACCGCCGCGCGGCTGAGTTTTGCCGCGCAGCGCTTGGTTTCTGGAGTGAGGCGACTCGGCGATGCCAAGCGCTCCCCTTGGCAAGCGCCTCGAGTTCGTCTACGCCCGCGCCATGCGACGAGTGATAGCAGGCTTGATGTTAGCGTTGCCGCTGGCCACCGGCATGGCGTGCAGCGGCGCGGCGCCGGAACCGGTGACGCCCCCCACGACGACGGCCAGCGCGGCCCCGACGGACACTGCACCCGCTGATGTAGACGCCGGCACGGAAACGGACAACGGCGCGTTCGACGCTTCGACACTGCACCCCGTGGAGGATGCGGGCAGCGACGCGAGCGAAGCCAAGGGTCCCAGCGCGTGCGCTGATGGGATGGTGCTGGTGGAAGGAGACTACTGCACCGACGTCGAGCAAAAGTGTCTGAAGAGCTGGTTCGACAAGTCGAACAAGAAGAAGGTGTGCGAGGAGTTCTGAGCCCAAGAGCACGTGCGTCGGCAGCAAGATCAAGAAGCGCTTCTGCATCGACATGTACTCGTGGCCCAACGTCAAGGGCGAGCGCCTCGAGGTGATGAACAACTTCTACCAGGCTCAGGTCAAGTGCGCGGCGATGGGCAAGCG
The DNA here is from genome assembly GCA_041389805.1 of Polyangiaceae bacterium. Classification (GTDB taxonomy): domain Bacteria; phylum Myxococcota_A; class Polyangia; order Polyangiales; family Polyangiaceae; genus JAHBVY01. The sequence goes on from JAWKRD010000002.1 coordinate 140,753, forward strand.
CATGTGCACCGAGAGCGAGTGGACCATGGCCTGTGAAGGCCCCGAGATGAAGCCGTTTCCGTACGGCTACAAGCGGGACGCCACGAAGTGCAACGGTGACCACAAGTGGGACGGCCCGGACATGAGCAAGGTCGCCAGACGCGACCCGAAAGAGCTAGCGCGGCTGTGGAAGGGCGTGCCCTCTGGCTCGCAACCCGAGTGCATCAGCGACTACGGCGTCGCAGACCTACCGGCGAACAACGACGAGGTCGTGGCCAACGAGCACACCCACGGCGGCTTCGAAGACAAGTTCGCCAGCGTGAACACCGGCGGCCCTTGGTACAAGGGCGTGCGCAACCAGTGCCGGCCGAAGATCTACACCCACGATGAGGGCTTCTATTACTACTACCTCGGCTTCCGCTGCTGTGCGGCTCCTGACGGCGCGCCGAACGAACCGCTCACGCCCCACCAAATTCGCGACAAGTGGAAGTTCGACCGGGTGGAGCGCCTGGCGCGGTTCACCACTGCGGAAATGAAGGAAAAGCTCAAGCTCAAGGCCGAGGGCAAGTGCACCTGCAAGGCCTCGGACAACTTGTGCAAGACGATGTGCGGAACGCTGCTCGGTCCCGACGCGAAAGACGCGGATTTGAAGGCGCCTCGCGAGCCCTGAGGCGTTCGTCCCCACCCCCCGGTCGGGCTGAGCGCTGCTGAGTTCTTCCGGTTAAACCGGGTAAATAACCATGAAGAAACGTGGACGGTCGCGCGGCTTGGCGCGACCATCCAGCCATGGGAAAACTTCAGTGGGTTGTATGCGCTTCCGTGGCTGTGCTCGCGCTCGGCGGCTGCAGCGATGATGAGAGTTCGGGCGGCAACGGCGGCAGCTCGGGTAACGGCGGTAGCGCCGGCTCGGCGAACGGCGGCTCTTCAGGCAATGGGGGCAGCGCTGGTAACGGCGGTAGCTCCGGGAGCGGCGGCAGCTCCGCGAGCGGTGGTACGTCCGGCAACGGCGGCAGCTCAGGCTCTGCTGGCGCGTCCACCGGAGGTTCGGCGGGTGCGGCCACCGGCGGCTCCGCAGGCGCAAGCACCGGCGGTTCAGCAGGAGCGGGCACCGGCGGGAGCGCGGGCGCGACCGGTGGCACCGGCGGCGCGAGCTGTACTGGCGTGGAACTGAAGGTGAAGAACTACCTCAGCTGGTGTTCAGTCTCCGTGGCAGGGGAGGCAGCGTCGACGGCAGCCGAACAGACCGTGTGCGTCCCCGAGGGCGCCGTGAACCTCTCGGCGACGGCGCTCAGCGGATTCATCCTCGGTACGGCCCCCTGGCACAACACCGATGGCGACAGCGGCTCGGGCGAGCAAGGCACGCTGAGCGGCAGCGGTCAGAGCCGAGAGAGCGCGGCGGTGGTCACTGTGAGCGGCGGCGGGACTTCTGACTGCGTCTGGGTGTGCTGCCCGTTCGATAACGGAACTGGCTGCCCGACGACCGATCAGTGCCCCTGATCGGTAGCTAATCCTCGCGGAATCACCCAGCCTGGGCGGCGCCCGCCACGGGCTGGGTGATCTGCTCCAGCCACTCGAGGCTGGGGCGGATCCGATGGCGGATACTGCGCCGCGGCGCTCGCCCCATCTCGCGATCCCAGCCCCGTAGCTCCGGATGCCCCGCGTTGCCCACCAAGCGGATGGGCACGCCGGTCAGCGGATCCGTACGGTAGATGAAGAACGAGTGGCTATGCTCCACGTGGTTCATGTCCCAGGGCGCGTAGCCCCGGATCACCACGATGTCGCCCTGACACAGCTCGGCGCGCTGCTCGAGCAGCTTGAAGAAGCTGCTCCTGAACTGGTAGGGCACGCGCTGGCTCCCGTTGAAGTCCTTCACGGCAATGCCCGGTGCGTGCCTGGCGTAGTCGACGAAGGGCAACACACTTCGCCGCTGGTCGCCCAGCAAGGGGTCGAAGTCGAGGTTACCGACAACACGCCCCGGTTTCTCTCCGCGGCCGCGATAGTGCGTGCCCGACGCACGCTCCAGGGTCTCGCTGATGAAGTCGATGCACACCTGGGGCGCCCGTGTCGCGCCGCTAGAAGTGAACACCGGATAGTAGCGGAAATTCAGATCGTAGCGCTCTTCGCCAGCGAGGTACGCAGCGTGCCAGCGCTGCCTCAGGTGGCCGTCCTGCTGGCCCCACTCGTTGTCCGGTTCGTCGAACGGCAGCTCCTCGGCGATTTGCTGTTGAATCACCCGCTCGATCTTATTCCACACGGTAACGCGCCGGAGCGCAAGAGCACGCACGGCAGCGACCTCGGGCTGCTCGCTGGCGCCGCACACGTACGTCACGGCGGGGGAGTCACCCTCGAGCAGGCTCTTTTCCCAAACCAGCTCTCCGCTCACGTCGCGGTAGCCAAGCTCGGCGACGACGTGACCGGGCGCCGCAGACAAGACGCGAGCCGCTTCGAAGCCGAGCCTCTGCTGAGCGCTCGACAGGTCGAAATGCCGATTGGCGCTGGATCCTTCCGCAGGGAACCGGTCCAGGAACAAGAGCTTGGCATCCTTGCCCTTGAAGGCGCCGTCGCGGTGCACGTAGTGACCCGCCCCATTGCGCTCGAGCTCGAAGCGCTCCCCGCCACGCACGAGGCTCAGCTCGGGTGAGTCGAACAGCATCTCCAGCGTCAGGTTGCGTTCCAGCGCCCGTGCCAGCTCCGGATTGGCGCTGTAGAGGTAGCCGTCGGTCAGCAGCACCGCTCTCAGTAGCGGGCGCGCGCCTTCGAGACGCGAGAGCAAGCCCTTGAGCGCCGGTTCGGACCAGCGCGCCGTCTCGAGATGCTTGCGATAGGCGCGGATCACCTCGACCTTGGCGATCCCTTTCCAGCGCGCTTCGTCCGCCACGGGTTCGCTGTAGAAGGCGCTCGGCGCACCACTGGTGCGCATCAAGAGCTGCGCTCGATTGCGTTCGAACGCAGACTTTGGCGGCGGTCTTAGCTCGCCTTCCAGCGCTTGAATGCGCTTCTCACAGGCTGCCGCGGACATCGCGCTGGGCGCACTCGACCCTCCCGTTTCCACGCGGTTTCCGTTTGCCTGTTGGTTTGGGGGTGAGGCGCTCTTGGTCCGCGCTGCGACTTCCGCGGATGCCGCAGGGCTAGCACTCGGAGCCTGTGTTTCTCCCGCCGCAGAGTGACGAGCGCCCGCTCGCTGTTCACATCCAAGGCCCACGAGGGCGGTGCTAAACAGCGCGATCAAGCGGAGCGCGCGCAGTTGTTTCAAGTCAAAGCTAAGTTTTCCACGCCGAGTAGGCGTCCGCCACCCTGGCGCCAATGACGCGACGTTCCAGCGCTTCTTGCTGTCGCGCCTGGGCACCCATTCAGTGTGTGGCACCTCGTAGCTGGCATTCGCGCGCGCGGCGGCTAATCTCGGCGCTTCGCGATGACTGTCGTTTGGCCACTCCTGCTGAGCTTGTGGGCGCACCAAGGTGCACCGCTGCCGGATCTCAGCGATCCGGATCAGCCGCCGCTGGGCCAACGCGTCTTCTTTCCGAAGGACAAGCTCCAGCGCCCCGCATTTATCTATGCGGAAATGACGAACGAAGAGTGCCTTGCGGAAGCAGATGAGCGCGGGTTGCCCTACGCTCCTGGCCCTAAGCCGCCGAGCATCGAGGCGCCGGTGACGCTCGAGGCGCCGCTCCGAGGCGTGAGCTTCGAGCACTGGTCCATCTACCAGCGCCGGGAGCAAGCCCGCGCCCAGCGACACGGTGCCGCCGGCCCGGTCATGGACTGCCGGCTCTTGCTTGCGCTGGACGACTTCGCGGGAGTCGCCAACCAGCACAACGTCGTGGCGGTGCGGTACAGCAGCGTCTATCGCGGGTTTCGCGCGCGCCGAGCCGGACAGCGCCACGCGGCGGGCGTCGCCATCGACGTCAATGAGTTGATCCTTGCGGATGGCCGCAGCTGGAACATCAAGCGGGACTACGAAGGCGCGGGCGTCGGAAACAACACCTGCACGTTGTCCGCGCCCTGGCCGAGCTCAGAGGTCGCGCGCGATTTGAGGCGCTTCGTCTGCGGCGTGGCTCGCGGCGGCTTCTTCAATCTGCTCTTGAGCCCCCACTACGACCGCCACCACCAGGATCACCTGCACCTCGAGGTGCGGCGCGACATCGACTGGGTGCTGGTCCAGTAGTCGAACGTCCCCTGGCTCCTGCGCGCGATGACACGGCGCCGTGGGAGCAGAGACACGCCGTCGCCCCCGCAGAGCGACCGTCACGCGTCACAGCGCAACCAGGGTGTTACGCCGCGTGCCCGAATGACCTCCCCCCATTCGCCCAAGAATTTGCCGAATGGCGGGTTTTCTAAGGCAGCGGGCGGCGACGCAGGCACTCGGCGGGGGCTCGCCAGAAGTCGGCACGCGACTTGTAAGAGAGGTGTTCATCGCCGCCACGAGCGGAACCACTCGAAAGAATCTCAAGAGCCTCGAAACAAAAAGCACCGACCGCTGTCACAGCCCGGCACCTCGAAACGAAGGCTCATCCGTACCTAGCAACTCGCAGACTCGATTCACCCGACGCACTGAAAGTTCTCATCGAGCCCGCGCGTTTCAAAGCCACCGACCAAACAGGACTGAGGAGGAGACACCATGAACCGCACCCACAAGCTGATCGCCAAGACCCTGATCCTCGCCGCTGCCGCCTTTGGCGTCGCCGGCACCACCTCGAGCAACGCCCAAGCCTGCGGCGGTGCCTGGGTGCCGATCGTGGAAGAGCAGATCGACTGGCGCGTTCCTGGTGTTGCCCGCGCGGAAAAGCAGATGGACCAAGGCAAGTCCACCGACGCCGCCGCGAGCGTCGTCCGCATGATGCCCCACATCAAGTCGCTCAAGATGAGCGAGAAGAAGCCCCTGGTGAACCGCGCGATGCGCGTGCTCGCGCTCAGCGTCGCTCGCAACGATGGCCGCCTGGACGCCGCCAAGCAGTTGCCCGCTGACGTCCAGGGCACCTGGCTCGGCAAGACCGCGGAGGATCGCAAGACGAACCTCGCCTGGGCTTCCGACGTGCTGCGCAAGACCGCCGCCGCGAAGAAGGATGATCCCCAGTCGCAGACCGAGCTCGCCGAAGTGTTGGCTCGCGTCGACTCGACTCAGGACGAAGCCTTCAAGATCCTCGACAAGCTGGCGGCCAAGGATCTGATCGCCAGCCCCGAGGGCTACGCGACGCTGGCACAGCTCAAGAGCGAGCGCGGCGACAAGGCCGGCAGCAAGCTCGCGCTGCAGCGCTGCGAAGGCATGGCGAAGGACAAGGCGCTGTGCTCCAGCATCGCGCGCAGCTGATTCACTTCACGCACGCCGCGTGAACCCAAACATCTCCTGAGGCCCACCGTCCCCTCCCCGCGTCTATCGGGTTCGACGCAAGGGGGCGGTGGGCCGCCTCATATCTAGCCTCAGCGTCCTAGTTCACCCGCTCTGCTGCTTCCTCGTTAGGATTCGATCCCGTGACGCAATCCCAACTGCTTCGCCGCCGCCACCGGAACCCGCAATCCCTCAAGCAACGCCCGTGGGTTTGGGGGTTAGGCGCGCTGGGCTTCAGCCTGGCTCTGCTCGTGGGCTGCGACGACAAGCCGGCGGAACAGACTCCAGACTCCAAACCGAGCGCCGCTCCCACGAGCGCCGCGTCTGGCACCACGCCGACAGCGAGCATCAACGGCAACGCCGAACACGGCAAAGCGCTGATGAAGGAGTTCGAGTGCAACCGCTGCCACGATGGCACCGGTCACGAGCCGATGGCGCTCGAGAAGCACTGCATCCACTGTCACCAGGACATAGTCAGCGGCAAATTCAACGCTCCCGCCACATCCCTCGCCAAATGGAAGCCCAACGTCGAGCACTACCTGGACGCCCCTTCGTTCGAAGGCTCGAACAAGCGCTACCGTGCGGAATGGCTGGTGAGCTTTCTCTCCGAACCCCACGACCTGCGCCCCGGCCTGGTGCAGAGCATGCCGCGCCTCAAGCTCGAGAAGCAGCAAGTCGCTGACATCGCGGCCTACCTGACCCAAGGCGCCAAGCGCGACGCCGGGAAAGATCCACTCGCTGACGCGAACCTCGAGAAGGGTCGCAAGCTGATCGAGGAAAAAGGCTGCGGCAGCTGCCACGTGATGAGCGGCGTGCCGGCCTTCATGACGAAGCCCGACCCGAAGGCCGCCGACGAGAACACGCGGCGTGGTCAGGCACTGGCGCCCGACCTGCGCTGGGCGCGAGACAAGTTCCCGGTCGAGTCCTTGATCGCCTGGATCAAAGATCCGAAGAGCATCAAGCCCGATACGCGCATGCCGGTCACCAGCCTCACGAACGACGAAGCGCGAGACATCGCCGCCTACGTCTTCAAGGCTGAACTCACGCCTTTCGAGGCCAAACCCATCCCCGAGCGCCTACCCAAGCTGACACGCGCGGTGACTTATCAAGAGGTCTTCGACAAAGTGTTCGGCAAGACCTGCACCCACTGCCACTCGAACCCCGATGTGGCTCGCGGCGACGGCGGCCCGGGCAACACGGGTGGCTTCGGCTTCAAGCCTCGTGGGCTCAACATGGGCAGCTACTCCTCACTCATGAGCGGAATGCTGGACGACCAGGGTGAGCGCATGAGCATCTTCACGCCGATGAAAGACGGCACGCCCCGGGTCGTCGCTGCGCTGCTCGCTCGCCAGGCGGAAGAAGCCGGTAAGCCCAATCCCGAGATCCGGGGGATGCCACTGAGTCTGCCCGCGCTGAAGCCGGAGGAGATCCAGCTGGTCGAGACCTGGATCGCGCAGGGCCGTCCAAGGGAGTAAGCCGTCCCGGGAGTAAGCCATCCAGGGATGGCAAGTGAGTCGTCAGTCCTCCGCTTCCACCGGATCTATCATTACCCCACGGAATAACCAGCCGTAGAGCGTCGGCAACACGAACAGCGTGAGCAGGGTCGCGCTGAACAACCCTCCGATCACCACCGTCGCCAGCGGGCGCTGCACCTCGGCGCCCGCGCTGGTGCTGAGAGCCATGGGAAGAAAGCCCAGCGCAGCGACGCTCGCGGTCATCACCACAGCGCGCATACGACTGAGCGCCGCCTGCTTCGAGGCGCTGGCAGCGTCCAGCCCCGCCGCGCGCCGCCGCTTGATGTCGGTGAGCAAGACCACACCATTCAGCACCGCGATGCCAAACAGCGCGATGAAGCCCACCGCAGCGCTGATCGACAGCGGCATCCCTCGCGCCCCCAGCGCAATCACTCCCCCGACGGCGGCGACCGGCACGTTCAGGTAGATCAGGAGCGCCGTGCGCGCCTCGCCAAAGGCCACATACAGCATCAAGAAGATCAGCGCGAGGCACACGGGGACAGCGAACGAGAGTCGCTCCTTGGCCTGCTGCAGGTTCTCGAACTGCCCACCCCAGCGCAAAGTATATCCCGGAGGAAACTTCACGCCGGCGTCGACCGCTTGCCTGGCTCGCGCGACGAATCCAGCAAGGTCTCGGGAGGCGACGTTCACCTCGACGCTCGTGCGTCGCTGGACCGAATCTCGACTGATGCTCGCAGGCAGGTCCGACGTGCGTAGATCCGCGAGCTGCCCCAGGGGCACCAGGGGTGCACCAGGAGCCGAGCCCACCGGCAGTAGGCGCAAGGTGTCGAGGTCGTTGCGCAGCTCCTCCGGGACCCTGACCTGAAGGTCAAAGCGCCGCTCACCTTCATAGACGGTGCCGACCTGACGCCCGCCGATCGCCTCTACTGCGTCCATGATTTGCCCCCCGGAAATTCCATAGCGGGAAGCCACGTTGCGCTTGGCGACGACCTCGAGCGTGGGCAACCCGTGGAGCTGCTCACCCCGTACATCGCGGGCGCCAGGCACCTTGCGCAGCACTTGCTGTACGGAGTGTGAGAGGCGCTGCAGCGTCGCGAGATCTTCACCGTAGATCGTGACGGCAACGTCCGAGCGCGTCCCGCTCAAGAGCTCGGCCATGCGCAGCTCGATGGGTTGAGAGAACGAGAAGTTCATCCCGGGCAGCTCGTGCTCCAGGCGCTCCGAGATCGCATGCACCAGGCCTTCGCGATCGGACGCCGTGGTCCAGGTATCCTCCGGCTGGAGCATGACGATCGCGTCCGACAGCTCCACGCCCATCGGGTCCGTCGCGATCTCCGGGCGCCCAGTCTTGGTGACGACGGTCTTTACCTCGGGGAACTCCCGCAACAACTGCTCGAAGCGCGTGGCGCCCGCGATGCTCTCCTCCAGAGACACGCTGGGCAACCGACTGATCTGCACCGCCAGCGCGCCCTCGTCGAGGCGCGGCACGAACTCTGCGCCCAGCCGCGAGCCGAGCCACAGCGCCCCGGCGACCAGAATGAAGCACAGACAGGCGAGGGTGCGCGGCAGCCTCAGGCAACGCTCGAGGAGCGGTGCGTAGAGCCGATGCAGCCAGCGCACCAGGCGCGGCTCTTGGAGCTCCGTGCGGTTCTTGAGCAGCGTCGCAGCGAGCACCGGCACGAAGGTCAGCGACGCCAAGAAGGCGCCACCCAGGGCGAACAACACCGTGAGCGCCATGGGCTTGAACATCTTGCCCTCGACGCCCGCGAGGGTGAGCAGCGGCAAGTAGACGAGCACGATGATCGCTTCTCCGAACAGCGCCGCGCGCCTCACCTGCAACGTCGAGGTCAACACGACGCGGCTCGCCTCGCGGTAGCTCAGGGGTCGCTCGCGCTCTCGCGCCGCAGCCGCGAGGTGCACCACCGCATTCTCGACCACGATGATCGATCCGTCGACCACGATGCCGAAGTCGATGGCCCCGAGGCTCATCAAGTTACCGCTCAGCCCGAGTGCGTGCATGCCGATGAAGGCCACGAGCAACGCGAAGGGGATGGTCAGCGCGACCACGATGCCCCCGCGCACCCCACCGAGCAGCAAGAACAAGATCACGGTGACGAACAGTGCCCCCTCCGCGAGGTTCGTCGCGACGGTACGGATCGTCCGCTCTACGAGCTCCGAGCGATCGTAGAACACGTCGATCTGCACCCCCTCGGGCAGGCTCGGCTCGAGCGCCGTGAGCCGGGCGCTGACGTCATGCACCACTTCGCGGCCGTTGGCGCCAATCAGCATCATCACGATGCCCGTCACCACTTCACCGCGCCCATCGCGAGTCACCGCGCCATGGCGGATGCGAGGCGCGAGCTTGACGTGAGCTACGTCGCGCACGCGCACGGGGACCCCGTCAGGCGAGCTCTTGATGATGACCTCGCCAATGCTGGCGAGGGAGTCGAAGCGCGCCTCACCGCGCACCAGGAGCTGCTCTCCGGCGTGCTCCAGGTAGCCCCCGCCCGCGGTGCGGTTGTCGTCTTCGAGGGCGTCGTACAGCTGATTCAGGCTGACTCCGAACGCCCGCAGGCGCTCCGGCAGGACCTGCACTTCGTAGGTCTTGAGCTCGCCGCCGAACGAGTTCACCTCCACCACACCCGGCACCGACCGCAGCTCCCTGGCGATGAACCAATCGAGCAGCGTGCGTAGCTCCATCGGGGTGAAACAGGCGTCGGTGTCCGGCTCTCCGGCCTTGCACGGGCGGTCCGTCTTGACCTCGAACTGCAGCACCTCACCCAGGCCCGTGGACATTGGACCGAGCTCGGTATTGGTTCCGGGAGGTAACGTCTCCTTTGCCACCACCAGCCGCTCGGACACCAGCTGTCGGGCGCGTAGTAGATCCGTCCCCTCCCGAAAGACGACCGTCACCGCCGAGAGACCGAAGCGCGAGATGCTGCGGATCTCCTCCACCTCGGGCAGACCGCTCATCGCAGACTCGACGGGGAACGTGATGCTGCGCTCCACGTCGATGGCTCCCAAAGCTGGAGCGTCAGTCAGGACCTGGACCTGCACGTTGGTGATATCTGGGACCGCGTCGATGGGCAGCTCCCGAGCGCTCCTCACCCCCAGGACAGCGATCAGGAGCGCTCCAGCCAGCACCAGCAGGCGGTAGCGCAGACACAGTTCTAGAAACGCGCGCATGGGCCTTCGCTTCGCCCCTCAGTGGGCGTGGCCTTCTCCGAGTTCAGCCGCCTGCAGCACGCTCTTCAGCGCGAACGCGCCGCGAACCACCACGCGGTGCTCGGGGTCGAGGCCGCTCACGAGCTCGTAGTAGTCGCCAGCGTGAGCGCCCAACTCTACCGCACGGAAATCGAACTCCGTCGAGTCGTCAGTCGCGACGAACACCCCGGTCTCGCCCTCCACGTTGATCACCGCCGCACTCGGCAGCGCCCACACCCGGGAGTTGCCATCGAGGCCGAGCTCGATGCTGCCGAACATTCCACTCTTCAAGCGCGCGTCGGGCTCCGCGAGCTGAACGTGTATGGGCAGGGCACGCGTCGCCTCGTCGAGGGAGGGCGCGACGTAGGTGACTTCACCAGAGAGCTCGAGATCCGGCAGCGCGTGCAGCCGCACTCTAGCCTTGGCCCCGAGCTTGACGCGCTCGATCTCGAGCTCGGGCACGTTTCCTCGCACCCACACCTTGCTCGGATCCGCGATGGTGAAGGCCGGCTCGTCGGTGCCGACGTTCTCGCCCACGGTCGCGTGGAGCGCCACGACCACGCCGGCGATGGGCGCCGTCAGCCGCAGCATCCCGCCGCCGCCGGAGCTCAGTACCCCGAGCTCGCGGCGGAAGCCACGGGCCTGGGCTTCGAGCTCCGAGACGCGCGCTTCGGCGTCGCTCACCGCCTGCTCGGAGCTGACCCCCGCCGCCGCTAGCTTGCGCTCGCGCGCGAGCGTGGTCTTGGCCGCCTTGAGGCGCGCCGCCGCCTGCCCTAGCTCCGAGCGCGCACGGGAGGCGTCGCTGGAGACCACCGTGCCCAGCAGATCCCTGGGCTTTACCTGATCGCCGATGTTCACCTTCACATCAGTGAAGCGCCCAGGCACCAGCAACGCGACGTGGGCGATGCCGCTCGGCTGGATTTCTACTTCCGCCGGGATACGTGAATCGGGGAACAGTTCCTTCTTCGTCAGCGCTTGTGACTTGATGCCCAGGCGCTTCACCGCTGCTTCGGTCAGCTTCACGCGGAGCGGCTCCCCGGGGCTGGCTGCCTCAGCGTGACCTTCTTCGTGCTCCGCTGGCTGCTTGTCGCACGCAGCGGCGCCGAGCAGCACCAGGGACACCCAGAGCAGCGCGAGGGGGCGCCTGACGCGCCTCACCCCCGAAAGACGCAGAAGACTGGAACTACTATGCGCAGTAGTAGTTCGAGCTGAGACGAGACGACTCGCGGGCGACATCATTCCTCCGAGTTCAGAACAGCCGGGCTGCGGCTTCGGTGGCCTCGTGCACCAGGTCGAGGGGCAGTGTTCCAGATCCGTGCGGCAATAGCGCGATCGCTGCGCAGAGCAGGCAGAAGCCACCCGCGAACCAGCGCTGGAGGCGGCGTTCGCCGCTGGACGAGCTGGCGGGGCTGCCCGCGTACGCCAGGAGCAGCTGAACGCGTAGCTTGATCAGGGCGAGGGAGCCCGAGCCCAGACCAGCAGAGGTGTCTGCGACCGGTGTCCGCGCGGCAATCACCAGCGCGTGGGCCAGCGCCGCACCACAAGCGCCGCCCTCCACCGCGTCCAGGTCACAGCGCGACTCCCGGTCGAACAGCCAGCGCGCGCGCTCGTCGCCGAGGATCCAGCGGCCCAGCGGGTTCAACGCGAGCGCCCACCACAAGAGCAGGTAGCGCAGCGGATCTCGCATGCGCACGTGGGCGGCTTCGTGGGCCAACGCCGCACGCAAGGCGGCGTCGTCGAGCTGATCGACCAGCCGCCGCTGCACGACCACGCGAGGCCAAATCAGGCCCACCGTCACCAAAGCTGGCCCCGCGGAATCAGTCACACGCACGCGGCCGCGCAGCTCCCCGAGCGCTGGCTCGGCCGCGAGCAGCGCGGTCAAGCGGGCGCCGGGCGCTTGCCCCCGCGACGCGAGGCGACGTTCGAGCAGCACCCGCGGCAGCGCCCACAGCGCGACCATCAAGGACAACGCTAGAGAAAACAGCGCAGGCTCCGCGCACCAGCGCTCTGCGTGATGCACGATGGCACACACCGCGTGAGGCTGATTGGGCTCCGCCTGGTGAATACTCGCGGAAACGAACCACACGATGGGCAGCGCGCTGGAACCTACCAGGATCCAGTAGCGCGCGCCGGTGAGGATGCTGTCGCGCGAGGAGCCGAGCCGCCGCAGCGCGCTCAGCAGCAAGCGCGCGAACAGCGCGCTCAGCGGCAGCGCCACGCCCAGCACCAGTACTGGACCCAGCAGCGGAAACGCCGCCTCGCTCAACAGTCAAGCTCCTTGCGTCGCGCGCGGATCAGCGCCTCGAGCTGGTCGAGCTCCGACGCATCCGCCGAGCTGACGCTCTCAGCAAGCAGCGCGAGGCTCTGGTGGCCCGCGCCGAGATCAATCGTCCCGAGCACCTCACGCGCAGTCTGACGCAAGAGCTCGTCTCGGGAGAGCCGCGCGCGGTACAAGAAGCGGCGGCCGTCACGCTCACGCTCGAGCAGGCCCTTCTCGTGCAAGCGCACGAGCGTCGTCATCACCGTCGTGTAGGCGATGCTGCGCTCACGTTCGAGCACACGCTGGACGTCGCCCACGGCGAGAGGCGTGCTGCTCCCCCACACCACCTCCATCACCGCCGTCTCGAGCTCGTGCAGGCGCAGCTCCACGCCCCCACGCGCGGCGTCCAGGCGCAGCCGGGCGCCCTGCAGGGGTGGAGACTTGGGTGAGCGGCTCACGTCGAACTACTATCGCACGTAGTAGAAAACGCAAACACCCGTTTCGGGTCCTCCGCCCCCGCGAAACTTCCCCCCTATTTTCTGCGCGAACCGCTATACGCGCGGTGTGACGACGACCGTGTACACCGATGGCGCCTGCAGCGGAAACCCCGGCCCCGGCGGCTGGGCCTGGGCAACGGACCGGGAGCATTTCGCCTCGGGCGGCGAAGCCCACACCACGAACCAGCGCATGGAAATCCGTGCGGCATTCGAAGCGGTGAAGACCCTGAGCGGGCCGCTGGAGGTCGTGAGCGACTCGACCTACGTCGTGAACTGCTTCAAGGACCGCTGGTGGGCCGGTTGGCACAAGCGCGGCTGGCTGAATAGCCAGAAGAAGCCCGTGGCGAACCGCGATCTGTGGGAGCCCTTCATCGAGCTCGTGAATAGCCGCGGCGACGTGACCTTTCGCTGGGTGAAGGGGCACAGCGGGCATCCCATGAACGACTTCGTGGATGAACTCGCTGTTGAGGCGGGGCGCACGCAAGCCCCGCGCAACGCCCCTTGAGCGCCGCCGAAGCAAGCCCCTTAGTTTCCGCGATTATTTAACCTTCGCACAGCAAGTCGACGCTGAGCGGATAGTGGTCGCTCGCCAGCTCCGCCTGCTCGCCGCTGTGAATGCGCGCCGAACCTGCGACGTAGCGTTGCTTCGCCTGCGGTCCGAGCAGCGCGAAGTCGATACGGTTCGTGTGAGTGCCACAGCGGTAGCTGGGGATCAGCACGCCCGTTGGTTCTAGCTCCGCGGCTACCGGGTCCCAGAGCTCCGGATTGCCGAGCAGTGGCTCGAGCGTTGGATCGCGGGGTGCTGCGTTGAAGTCGCCCATCACGAGGCACGGCTTGTGTAGGTGCCGCCGGATCAGGCGCGCCGCCGCACGCGCCTCCGCGTTCCGCACGGTACCGGCAGTGTGGCGCATCCAGGCGTAGGAGCGCAGCGACTTGAGGTGCGCCACGAACAGCTCCATACCACTGCCCACGTCGACGGAGACGCGGGGGAAGTCGCGCTGGAAGCGCAGGGGCTCCAGTCGGGAGTCGCGGGAGGCTTCCCGTGTGGGATAGTCCTCGAGCGGGTTGCCGAGCTCGTCCCACAGCACGGTCTCCCGATGGGATGAAATCGCGAACGTGTACCGGCTCAGCACCGCGAGGTGGATCCCGAAGCTCGAGTTCGAGGGACAGAAGGTGGCCTGAGGAAACGGCGACTCCAGCAGACTCTGCAGGCGCTCCAGCGCTTCGACGCTGCCAACCTCTTGTAGCGCCAGCACATCCGCCCCCGTGGCGTCGATCATCGCGGCGACAGCGCGCCAGCTGGCGTCGGACTTTTGGGCGCGTCGACCGCGCCTCGGCCCTTCGAGCACGAGCATGCGCACGTTGTACGTGGCGAAGCGAACGGGACGAGAGGCCGGAGAATTCATGAGGGGCGCCCTCGGACTTTGCGCCAGCTCGGCCTCGTGGCACAAGCCGAAGCCATGGCAGACAGCATCCAGTACGAGCTAAACGACGGTGTCGCGATCCTGACCCTGGACGATGGCAAGGCCAATGCCCTGGGTCACGACGTGGTGATGAGCCTCGGCAAGCACCTCGACCAAGCTGAGCAAGAAGCCAGCGCCGTGCTGATTGTCGGCCGCGAAGGCAAATTCTCCGCTGGCTACAACCTCAAGGAAATGATGGCCGGCCCAGACTCCGCCAGGAAGCTCGTCAAAGCCGGCGGTGAGCTGATGCTGCGGATCTTCACCTTCCCCCGGCCAGTGGTCGCAGCCTGCACTGGGCACGCCCTGGCTGCAGGAGGCATCCTGCTGCTCGCTTGCGATTTGCGCATAGGAGCCGACGGTCCCTTCAAGATCGGCCTCAACGAAGTACCTCTGGGGATGACCCCGCCCATGTACCTGGTGGAGCTCGCGCGCCATCGCTTGAGCAAGCGCTGGTATACCCGCGCGGTAACGCAAGGCCAGATCTTCAGCCCAGCGGAAGCCGCTGACGTCGGCTACCTGGACACTTGTGTTGGGGGGGAGGAGCTCCTGAGCCTGGCGAAGGCCGAAGCCAAGCGCCTGGGAGCGCTGCCCCATGCAGCGTTCGCCGAAGCCAAGCGCCGTGAGCGCGAAGCGCTCGCCACCGCGGTGCTCCAGGGCATCGACGCCGACATGAACAGCTTCAAGCTGGACGGCTGAGATGACCGAAGACTTGCACTGGCCGACGCTCGAGGATCCCCACGCCGCCGAGTGGGCGTTGCCCAGCGCCGCCGCCGAGAGCCTGGAGGCCATCGTGCGTGCGCGACGCTCGGTGCGCGGCTTTCTGCCGGAACCGGTCGCAGAGGAGACGCTGCGCGCGGCGTTCCAGGTCGCGCAAGCGGCGCCGTCGAACTGCAACGTCCAGCCTTGGCGGGTGTACGTCGCATCGGGCGACTCTCGTGAGCGTATCCGCGCGGCGTTGCTTCAAGTCGCCGGTCAACCGGGGCGCCCCGACTTCGATCGCGGCGCCGACTTCAAGGATGAGTATCGGCGCCACCAGGTGGAGTGCGCCGTGGCGCTCTACAAGGAGCTCGGGGTCGAGCGCCGCGACGTGGAAGGCCGCAAGCGCGCCTTCCTGCGCAACTACGAGCTGTTCGACGCGCCCCACGTCGCCTTCATCGGCATGCACAAGAGCTTCGGCTCGAGCGTCGTCGTGGATGTGGGCATCTACCTGGGCCACCTGATGCTGGCGCTCACCGCCCACGGCATCGCGAGCTGCCCCATGGGCAGCCTGCGCAACTACCCCGATGTGGTGCGGCGCGAGCTCCAGGTGCCTGACGACATCGGCATCTTGGTTGGCCTGTGCTTCGGCTACGAAGACCCGAACGAGGCCGCGAATCGCACCCGAACGACGCGCGAGGCGCTGGAAGCCAACGTGACGTTTCACCGCTGAGCGGCGCCTGGTAAGCTCCCACCTCTCCACGCACTATCGGCTCCTGAGGCAAGAATGTTTCTCCACGGCAACAAGCTAACTCCCCAGCGGCGCGGTCGCGCCCTGCGTGCGGCATTCGTCGTTACAGCCACGGTGGCCGCGGGCTGCAGTCACAGCGGCAACGAACCGAAGGATCCAGACGTCATCGCCGCGAACCCACCGGAGCCAACCAGCGATCCAGCGCCGGTGGCCACCAGCGCCACCAAAGTCGACGCCGCGCAGCCTCCTGGCAGCGCGTACGTGCCCGAACCGGCACCGGACATCCACCGCAACCCGCCAGCGCCGCAGGTGAGTAGGTTGACCCACCAGAAGGTGCTCAACCCGAAGAACAAAGCTGGCCGCGTGATCAAGCGCGCCTACCAGGGCGACGGCTGCTTCGTGGACGGCGACTTCCCCAAAGGAGAGCGACCGCCACCCGGCAAGGCTCCTCCAGAGGTCAAGGTGGACTGCCCAGCCGAGCTCAAGGACCCAGCGTACGAGAGCTGCCGCGGAGGCACCCTGCAAACGAACGACGACGCCAGCTCCTGCGGCTGTTTCCACATGGGCAACCCTCCCCCACCCCCGAACCTGAATCCATGTCCCAAAAGCCCAAGCTAGAGACGGAAGAGCCGGAGACGATTTTTCTCCGCGGCAATGATGATGGCCGTCCCTCGCGAACCAAGCGGCGCGAAGAGGCGCGCGCCGGCGAGGCACGGGTGCGCGAGCTGGTGGAGCAGCTGATTGGGCTCGGCGCCGCCAAGCTCCGCCGTCTAAGCCTGCCAGAGCAACTGGAAGACGGCATCCTGCTAGCCAGCGAGCTGCCACTCAACAAAGCCCGCCAGCGGCAGGTCAAGCTCCTCGCTCGGCACCTTGCCGAGCTCGACCACGAGGCCATTCGCCGACGCCTCGCCATGCCGGGCGGTATCTCGAAACCGCGCGGCAATACTAATGAGTACGCGACGACTTGGCTCGAGCGTCTGCTGACGGGCAGTGACGGAGAGCTGGATGCGCTGCTCGAAACCCACGCTGAGCTCGACCGCCAGCAGCTCAGGAACCTGCTGCGCACCGCCCGCCGCGTTGAGCCCGACGGCACGCGAAAGGCGCCGAGCGCAAAGGCGTACAAGGCACTGCAGCGTTCGCTCCAAGCCCTGAAGGCTCCGGAGGTCAAGCCCGAGGACGAAGAGGAGTAGCGGAAGTACCCACCAATCGGCTGTGTTTTGACCGCTCCCGCAGCCATTTTGCACATCAAAACGCGCCCCCCGGCGATCAAAAGATCTCGCACGGCTTCGACACGCGTTTAGACCTGAACCTAGCTCGTCTTTGAGTTCAGAAACGCAGCCTCTCTGTTAGGCTCGCGGGAAATGAAAGCTCTCCTCTCCAGCGCCGTGTTGCTGTTCCTGGCGGCGCTAGCCCTCCCCGGTTGCCCAGGTGAGTTGGAAGATCCGGATCGCTTCTCGACGGTGTGCGACCCGCCGAATCGGATCTTTGCGAAGACCTGCGCCGCTTCTTCATGCCACGACGAAAAAAAGCCGGAAGCGGACTTGGACCTCAAGTCGCCCGGAGTCGCGGAGCGCCTGATCGACGTTCCCGCGCACTGTTCACAGCCCGACCCGAATGATCCCGAGGCATGTGTCTGCCCGGATCGTCTGCTGATCGATTCCCAGAATCCTGAAGCGAGCTACCTCCTGGAGAAGGTCAGTCAGGAAGTTCCGGAGTGCGATGAGCGCATGCCGCTCTTGACCTCAAACCTCAAGAGCCGCGACATCGAGTGCATCCGCTCGTGGATCCTGGAAGTCACTGGCAACGCCCCGGAGGAGATGTGAGAGACATCAAGGCCGCCGGCGTGAGTCATATCCGCGCGGCAACATTCTTGCGCTACTGCCTGAGCGTGTGTACGGCGCTCGTCGTGTCGTTGTTCGCCCTCGGCGCCTTCGCCAAGACGAGCATCGTGATCCGCGACTTCGAGGGGCCGCGCAAGGATCAGGCGCGAGCGTGGGTCGTGAAGCTGCTCGACAAGAACGCCGACTACGACGTCGTCTCAAAGAAGAA
This sequence comes from Polyangiaceae bacterium, assembly GCA_041389805.1. Taxonomy (GTDB): domain Bacteria; phylum Myxococcota_A; class Polyangia; order Polyangiales; family Polyangiaceae; genus JAHBVY01. The sequence continues at coordinate 158,450 of JAWKRD010000002.1, forward strand.
GCTCGACGGAGCCAAGGCGAAGCTCGACGGCAACCCTGAGGGCTACCAGGGCGTCTCCCTGGAGCTGGGTGTTGCGGCGATCCTGGAAGGGGTGGTCAGCAACAAAGGCTCGAAGTGGAAGCTCGAGCTGAACGTGGTCGACGGCGCCACGGGTGATAGCCTCGAGGTGCTCGAGTTCAACGGCAATTTCCCCGCCGGCCTCAAGAAGGCCGTGAACAAGGATCTGCTCGACAAGCTGAAGGGCCCGATCGCGAAAGCCCAGGTCGCGAAGGCACCGGAGCCGGAAGCCAAGGACGAGCCCAAGGACGAGGAACCCAAGGACGAGCCCAAGGACGAGGAGCCCAAGGACGAGCCCAAGGACGAGGAACCCAAGGACGAGCCCGCATCGAAGGGCGATCGCGATGCCCTCCGGATCACGCTGCGCGGCGGCGTGATGAACCGCAAGTTCGAGTACACCGACGACCTGAACGGAACGCTGCGCCCCTACGACCTCGGCGCGGCTCCGTTCGCTCGCCTCAACCTGGAGTGGTACCCGCTGGCGAGCGGCGACAGCGCGATTGGGAACTTGGGCCTGGTAGGCGGCTACCAGCAAGCCTTCGCGCTCAGCTCCGAGACGTCCGATGGCAGCAAGCTCGACACCACCAGTCACGAGTGGGACGTCGGCCTGCGTTGGCGCTTTCCCCTGGGTGACCACGAGCTCGGCCTCAGCGCCCGCTACGGTCAGCACCAGTTCGAGCTCGACGATGGAGACCGGAACTTCATCCCCAGCGTGACCTACGGTTACGTCCGACCGGCGCTGGATGCACGCCTCGGCTTCGGCTCCGTGTTCCTCGGCCTCGGCGTGGGTTATCGCATCGTCCTCGATAGCGGTGAGTTCGCCGAGCAGCCATGGTTCCCCGATCAGAGCGTGGGAGCCGTGGACGGACACCTAGAGTTTGGCCTCGGCATTGGCGATCTGGATCTGTTCCTCGGCGGCGCCATCGAGCGCTACTTCTTCACGCTGAACCCCGACCCGGACAACGTGGGTGTGACCGACGACGGGGACGCCGTCGCTGGCGGCGCCCTCGACCAGTACCTGTACGGGTACCTGGGTCTGGCCTACCACCTGTAGTCGGTTCCGCGCGGAGTCTACCCGCAAGGGTTTCGTACGCCGCCGCTTCAAGCTTGGGGCGGCGTACGGATCACCATCAGCCGTGGCTCGGTCATGTCTTCCATGGAGTAGCGGATCCCTTCGCGACCGAAGCCGCTGTCTTTCACACCACCATAGGGCATGTGATCGACGCGCCAGGAAGGCACGTCCCCGATCACGACTCCGCCGACGTCCAGCTCCTCCCAGGCCTGATGCGCGCGATACAGATCGCGGGTGAAGACACCTGCTTGCAGACCGTAGATGCTGTCGTTGACCTCTGCGAGGGCATCCTCGAAGCGGCTGAAGCGACTGAGCAGCGCGACCGGCCCAAAGGCCTCCTCGGCGTAGAGCTCGGTGTCACGAGGAACGCCCTCGAGCAGGCAGGCCTCCAGCATCGCGCCGTCGCGGGAGCCGCCACATAGGAGAGTCGCGCCGCGCTGGACCGCGCTCTGGATCCAGCGCTCCAAGCGCTCCGCTTCTTTGACGGAGATCATCGGGCCGATGAACGTCTCGGGGTCCTTCGGGTCGCCACTCTTGAGCGCTCGCGTGCGGGCGACGAGACGCGCCTTCAGCTCTGCGTACACGGAGTCATGGATGATGATGCGTTGCACCCCAATACAGCTCTGCCCCGATTGATAAAACGCACCGACGATCAGTCGATTGGTGACGTCCTCCAGGTCGACGTTTTCATCGACGATGCAGGCTGCATTGCCGCCCAGCTCGAGGACCACCTTCTTCTTTCCCGCCGCAGCCTTCAGGTCCCAGCCGACCGCCTGAGACCCGGTGAACGAGAGCAACTTGAAGCGCTCGTCTTCGGTGAAGGCCGCCGCGGCATCTCGCCGGCACGGGAGCACACTGAAGGCCCCTTCAGGCAAGTCGGTTTCCGCGAGGATTTCACCAATCATCAGCGCGCCAAGCGGCGTCAGGCTCGCTGGCTTGAGCACGAAGGGACATCCCACGGCGAGCGCAGGCGCAATCTTGTGCGCCGCAAGGTTCAGCGGGAAGTTGAACGGACTGATGAACGAGCAGGGCCCAATGGGTACGCGCTTGACCATCCCGGTGTAGTCCTTCGCGCGTTCGCTGATTGCCAACTCGAGCACTTGGCCGTCGACGCGCACAGACTCTTCCGCAGCGTAACGGAACGTGTCGATCAGCCGCGTCACCTCACCGCGCGAGTCCTTGATCGGCTTGCCCGCTTCCATGCAGAGCGCCATCGCCAGCTCGTCAAAGCGCTCCTGAAAGCGCTTCACGCAATGCGCCAACACCGCCTGACGCTGGTAAGCCTTCAAGCGCCGCATCGGCTCGGCCGCCGCCACGCAGGCGGCGATGGCCCGCTCGATCACGCTAGCGTCTGCCAGCGCTACGCGCGCGATCGCATCACCCGTGTACTTGTCGTTCACGGTGAGATCCGCGTTGGGTTGCTCGGCGCGACCGGCCACGAACAACGGCCACTCCCCTCTCGCGCGGAGCGCCTGTACCAGGGCCCTGGCGCCCGCCAGTGTGGAGGCTTCAGCAGACTTCGTGTCGGTGTCGGAGGTCATGTCTCCCCCTCACCAAAGCACACCCAATGCCCGACTCCCAGTGGCGGTAGCGACGGCGGGGCGCCGCACAAAAGCGCTGAAACCACAAGCGCTGGAACCCAGCGGCAGCGGTCGCAGAACGCCCCGACTTCGAGCACACTGTGACTATAGCGCTCATCGCTTGGGGGCGTATGCTTTGAGGTCATGTCCTGGAAGATCCGCAAGCTGCGTGAGGCAGCCGAAAATGCGCGGCGCCGGGATGACTACGCCGAGCTGGCTGCACTCTACGAGAAGCTCGAGCACGCAGACCCAGCAGAGCCCGAGTGGGCCAAGCGCGCGGCGGACGCGTACGCGCGGCTGAACAAGCAAGACAAGGAGCTGGAAGCGCTGATCCGCGCGGCTGAGGCCTACTCTGAAGCAGGCTTCCTGCTCAAAGCCATCGCGGTGTGCAAGCGCATCTTACGCATCGACCCGAACCATACATCCACCCAAGAGCGCCTAGCGGAGCTTCATTCCGGACGGAAACGCGGGCTGCAGCGAGTGCTGACCGAGCCGGAGAACATTGCGGCGCGCTCTCCCCACATTTTTCCCCCGCCTCCCCGGGTCCAACCCGAAACGGCCACTCCTGACCCGGGCTCCGTCGTTGCGCCGAACCCGGCACCAGTGGTCACGCCGAACCCGGCACCAGTCGTCACGCCCAACCCGGCACCGGTGGTCGCGCGCCCGCCCCAGGCCAAGCGGCGCAGCGCAGCCCTGCTCAGCGCGTTGCGCAAAGAGCGCCTGAACGTCGTCGGCAGCCGCGAGCTCGCCCGCCCAGCCCCAGCCGCGCAAGCTTCCAGTCCCCCAGCGCCCGCGAGACCCGCGCGCGCCCCGGAACCGCCACCTGCATCAGCGCCTCCCGCACCTCCACCTCCCAGGCCTCAGAGCCAGGCTGCTCCTTCCGAGCCACGCATCTCCGCGATCCACGCGAGCGGCGACCTGAGGCAACGCAGCATCCCGCCTGGCGCTCCGCTCCAGCACGTCACGCTGTCGGAAGTCGTGCCCGCCTCTCGTCGCCTGACGCCCGTGGGTCGGCGCGCGGTGTATGAAATCCCCCTGGAAACGGACTTCGTCGAGATTGACGAAGCCGAGCTGCTGGAAGATGCACCAAGGTTCAGCGAGTCGCCGCTCAGCGCCCCGCCGCTCAGCGAGCCGTGGCCCGATTTGGACGCAGCCACCGATGCCCGGGTGGACGACTCAGTCGCCCAGATGGCAGAGCCGAATTTTACGGCGGAGGACGCTGAACCGGGCAGTCACCCCATCGACCTGGCCCTGGACCCACCGCGCGCGCAGGAAACCAGCGAAGTGGGTATCACGCTCAGTCGTGTGCCGCTGTTCAGCGAGCTCGACCCGCTCACCCTGGCTGCGTTGATTCAGGGTGTTGAGTTCTTGGAGGTTACTCGGGGCGAATTGGTCTACTCGGCGGGCGACGCAGCCGATCGTTTGTTCGTCGTCGTGCAGGGTGAGATCACGTTGCTCTCTCCCCCCCCGAGAAAGCTCGAACTCGGGCGCTGTCTCGAGAACGAATTCTTTGGGGAGCTTGGGCTGCTGAGCGACTCGGTGCGCCCCACGTCCGCTGTCGCCAGCGAAGACACCGAGCTCCTTGTCATCGACCGCCGCTTGATCTCGGATCTGGCGGCGAGTGAGCCGAGCGTACTCACCGTGCTCTTGCGCTTCATCCGCGAGCGCTTGGTGAACGCGCTGGTGCTGACGAGTCCGTTGTTCGCGCCCTTCGCCGGGGGGGAGCGGCGTGCCCTCGCGTCACGCTTCCACTTCCTGGAGGCGGAGTCCGACGCGGAGCTACTGACTCAAGGCGAGCGCGCCGATGGCCTCTACATCTTGCTGAGTGGAGAAGCCGAAGTCAGCTTCCGCGGAGAACCGCTGCAGAGCTTGCTGCCCGGCGACGTCTTCGGCGAGTTGTCGCTGATGGACGGTGCGCCGTCGGAAGAGAGCGTCAGGAGCCTCACCAAGTGTTTCGCGCTACGCCTGGATGCCAAGGACTTCCGCGAGATCATCATGACCCACCCCCAAGTCCTCGAATACCTCGCGGAACTGGCTGAAGCGCGGCGGGAAGTCCGCGCAGGGCTGTTCAGCGACTACCCACCGCCGCACTCGTGACCGACGACGCATTCAAGCGCGCCCTGAGCGCCATCGAGGCTCGCGACGCCCAGGAGATCGAATACCTGCGAGACGTCGTAACGCCAGAGCTCGTCACGCGCCTGCTCGAGACGTGGCGTGCTTCACTACCGTGGGACGCGAAAGATCTCTACGTCGCGCTCCTGATGGACCAGAGCGACAATCGCATCGAGGGCATCATGCAGGATGCGCTCGCCTCTCCGAGCGTGGAGTCCCGCGCGTACGCGATTTGCTACCTCGACGCGAGCTCTGCGAACTTCACGGACCTCTTGAGCAGCGGCGGCTGGATCGACCCGAGCAAGGTCGATGAGCGCGTCAGGAGCTACAAGCGGCGTGCAGGGATCGTTGACCGCCAGGCGGCGTGTCCGCAGTGCGGTGCGCCGCTGAAGATAGATCCGTACGGCAACACCGCTATAAGCTGCGAGTACTGCGGGCAGCGAGCCGCTGCAGCACTCGACGCTGACCCCGGCAAGTTCTTCAGAGAAGGGCGCCACTGGGAGATCCGCACCGGCGTGCCCACATCCAAGAGTGATCCGGAGTTCAGTCAATTCTTGAGCGTGATCCCCTTGGATCAAGCGGCGATGAAGTTCCGCGCGCTCGATCGTCCGTTTGGCCCCGACATGGCCCTCGTGGTGCAGCTGATCCGCTTCGACGGCGCGCAGGAAACGACCCTGACCACCAGCACCAACCCGGTGAACGCGCAGAGCACCACGCTCTACAAGAGCTGGACCATCCCTCGCCGCGCCGACTACGAAGTTCGCGTGTGGAACGCCAGGACCCAGACCCTGCTCGCATCGACCCGCTTTCGCATGGTGTGACAAGCGCAGAGCCGCAGCAGCCGCCGACCGTTCTGGGGGTGAGGTACACTGGCGCTGCTGCGATTGCGCAGCGTGGGCATTCCGCGCTACCCCTCGCTCATGAGCGCAGCTGAGTCCAGCGCATACACGCTGCAGCGCGGCGAGAGCCCGCTGCTCATCAGCGTCCCGCACTGCGGCACGGCGCTGCCAGAAGCGCTGGAGCGGCGCTTGGTTCCCGCGGCGCTCGCCCTGCCAGACACCGATTGGCACGTGCACCGGCTGTACGGCTTCGCACCAGGTCTCGATGTGACGTGCGTGTTTGCCCACTACAGCCGCTACCTGATTGACCTGAACCGAGATCCCAGCGGCGCGTCCCTTTACCCAGGGAAAAGCGTGACGGAGCTCTGCCCCACCACTGCATTCGATGGCAGCGAGCTGTATCGACCAGACGAGCAGCCGGAACCGACAGAGCAGGCGACGCGACTCACGCGGTACTTCGAGCCCTACCATCGGACACTCGAGACGGAGCTCGCACGCATCAAGGCGCGCCACGGATTCGCCGTGCTGCTGGACGGCCACTCGATCCGTGCGGAAGTACCACGATTCTTCGACGGCCGGTTGCCTACGCTGAATCTCGGGACGGCAGATGGGGCGAGCTGCGCCAGCCAACTCCAGGAGCTCGCGTGCAACGTCTTGCAAGGCTCCGGAATGAGCTGGGTGGTGAACGGCCGCTTCAAGGGGGGCTACATCACGCGGCGCTTCGGCGCGCCGGACAGCAACGTACACGCGCTGCAGCTCGAGATGGCCCAGGCAGAGTACATGCTCGAAGCGCCACCTTACGCTTGGGACCCAGAGCGAGCAGCGCCCCTCACTCGCGTGCTCGAGCGTCTGGTGCGGGCACTCCTCGAGTGGCGACCGACCCAGGCTGCAGGTGGGGCTCCGTGAGCCGCTTCGTCCTGGGATGCGACGCGCTCTTCGATGGCATCGGCTGGCATACGCCTGGCTTGATCGAGATCGAGGCAGGGTTGGTCCGCCGAGTGGCCGCGGGCGCTGACGGGGTCACGGAGCGCGTGCCTGGCGTGTTGCTACCCGGCATTCCGAACCTGCATTCTCACGCGTTTCAGCGTGCTTTCGCGGGACTGGCAGAGCAATCCGAGGGCAACGGGAAGGACAGCTTCTGGAGCTGGCGAGGGGCGATGTATCGCCTCGCCGAACGTCTCGACCCTGACGCGGTCGAAGCCATCGCCGAGCAGGTCTTCTTGGAGATGCTCGAGGCGGGCTACACGAGCGTCGCGGAGTTTCACTACGTACATCACGCTGCCGACGGGAGTCCGTACGGGGATCTCGCAGAGCTCGGCCGGCGAGTGGCCGCCGCAGCGCGTTCCGTGGGGATCCGTTTGACCCTGCTCCCAGTCTTCTACGAAGCGGCTGGCTTCGGGCCGAAGCCCATCGAAGTGGCGCAGCGCCGCTTCTACAACTCGCCTGAGCGTTACCTCCAGCTCTGGCAGGCTCTGCGGAGCGAGTGCGACTCGTTGGTGAGCCTGGGAGCAGCACCCCACAGCCTGAGGGCGGCGCCCTTGGGCAGCCTGAACGCCGTGGTGCGCGAGGTGAAGCGCTCGTTGCCCGAAGCGCCGATCCACATCCACATCGCCGAGCAGCTGCGCGAAGTGGACGAGTGCGTCTCGCATCACGGGCGACGCCCCGTGGAGCTGCTCCTCGAGAGCGCGAGCGTGGACAAGACGTGGTGCCTCGTTCACGCAACGCACCTCTCTGCCACTGAGCAGGCAGAGCTTGGCCGCTCCGGAGTCGTCGCTGGGCTCTGTCCGACCACTGAAGCCAACCTGGGCGACGGCATCTTTCCCCTCGGCAACTACCGGGCCCACGCGGGGCGCTGGGGCGTGGGCAGCGACAGCCAGATCACCCTCGATCCAGCGCAAGAGCTGCGACTCCTGGAGTACACCCAGCGTCTCACGCAGCACGCGCGCAACACCGTGTTGAGCGGAGATCAGCCGGAGCACACAGGCACACGCCTGCTCGCCGAGGCGCTGCTGGGCGGTGCACAGGCGCTCGGTTCACCCCTCGGGCGGCTCCTCCCAGGTTGCCCTGCGGATCTAGTCTGTCTGGACCCAGAGCATCCAAGCCTGCTCGGGCGTGCTCATGAGGCACAGGTGGACAGCTGGATCTTCGCCAGCAATCGGCCCGCCATCGCGCGGGTGATGGTCAACGGAACGTGGCGAGTGAGCGCTGGTCGCCACGCCCGTCGGGAGACGGTGCAGCGGCGTTTCGCAGCCTGCTTGAAGCGGCTTGGGTTCTAGGGCAGAGCGCAGATCTACTCAGCCTCACCGGGCAGTCGCAGCGTCGGGATGCAGCGATACGAGAAGTCGCCTTCGGCGCCGTCCAGCACCCATATCCACTCACCGGTCGTCGGATCGACCTCGCGCATGCGTGAGTGCGAAGGGAAAGGCATCGACGTGGACTCGGTGATGGTGCTGTCGAGGATCAAGAAGCGGTCGTTGCTGAGCCGGTCGATGTCGCCGGCGATGAGCGAGAGGTACGTCTCGTGATCATCGACCCAGGCGATGCTGGCTTCCATCTTCTGCGTGTCGAGGGCGATGCGCAGCGGACGCGTGTTCCAGAGCGACGAGTCTTGATAAGGGTCGCCGACGCCGTTGTCGTAGAGCACCAGGCTGCCGTCGGGTTGCAGCTCCGGTGAGTGCTGGTGGAAGAACCAGCGATCGCCGTTCAGCGTGAAATCGCCCTCGTCTCCAAGCTTCCACACGACGTCGCCTGTCTTGTGGTCGATCTTGATCACCCAGTCCTGGTGCCGCATGCTGAAGATAAGCGTGTCGTCCGAGGCGTCGTAGATCACGCCGTTGCCATGGCTCCAGTCCTTCGCTTGCTCACCAGTGGTCGGGCTGAAGATGGGATAGAACGGGTTGTCGAAGTCGGCGCGCTTGCGTTGGGAGTCCAGGTGATCGAGGGCGCTCCAGCTCCAGGTGATGATGCCTTGAGGGCTGAACTCCACCAGGAAATCACCCACCACGTAGTGGCTCTGGTTGTCGGCTGGATAGTTGATTTCCCGCGTCTCGATGCTGATCGCCACGAAGTTCCCGTTGGGGAGCGGGATGACATCGTGATGAAACAGCGGGACGCCGAGCTGACTGACCAGGACCTCGCTCTGCAGCACACCTAGCTCATCGATGATCTGCATGCGATCCCCGAGGATGAACAACATGTTTCCGTCGGGCAATAGCTTGATGCCCCCTGGGAGGTGGTCCAGCGCCTCAGCGTCGGGATAGGCCAAGAACCAGCGGGTCTTTCCCGCTGGGTCCACCGAGTACACTCCGGCGTTGCCAACCACTGGCGCCTCCGAGTAGTCGAACATCCGATAGTCTGGCGCTGGCGTCCCGCTGGTGGTCACGCTGAAGCTGCTCTTGTAGCCTGGGAGCGCGGGGCGCGTCTTGAAGCTCAGCGGGTAGCGCTGACTGTCGATCACCAGCTCGACGCTGTAATCGGTGTCCGGCTCGAGGCCACGCAAACGATAGCTGCGTCCCTCGGGGTCCGTCTCAGGGAGCGTCGCGACGCGGACCCCAGCATCTGCTGAAGTGTCCGCGAGCTCGAGCTGGGCATCGATTCCGTCGGGCAACATGACGTTGACATCGACGACCATCGGTTGCTGATCGTACAGCTCGGCCGCCAAGGTTGGCTCGACGACGCCGCCCGTTCCCCCGGTTCCTCCGCCAGCGGTGCCTCCTGTGCCAGCGGTTCCCGCGACGCCGCCGGTCCCGCCGCTGGCGTCCGTCGCTTCGTCGTCAGAACATCCGAGCGAGAGCCCCGCCGCACCAACCACCACCAACGCCCCAAGCATCAAGCGCATGCGGTGGATTTAGCACGCTGTCGGCCCTGCAGTGGCTCGCGACCTGACTGGAGCGAGACTCCTTTTAAGTGGGCCTGGCCGGCTGTGCCCTGAGAGTGGAAGTTTCCGCGGTACGACTCCCACACCAGACGTTGCCACAGGGAAATCATCCGCCACCTACCGCGGCGTTGGAGCAGCGCCGGCCAGCGGGCCGACTGCGGCCGCCGGAGCGCGCTGAAGCGAGCTGTCCGCCCCCCAAAAGGTAGAGGCGCCCTGGAGGATTTGCTCAGATCCTGCCTCTAGGCCGGGGGTTTGTTCTGCTGTGAAGTCACGCACTTGAGTTTGGTGCTGAGGCTGTCATGGTTGCGCCCGCCAGAGCCTGGGCGCCCCGGCGCTCGCCTGCAAAGCCTACCCCTTACCCCTTCGAGGTCAGCCATGATCACCGTCAGCGAAGTCTCAATGAACTTTGGCGAACAGGTGCTGTTCGACAACGTCAACGTCACCTTCAACGAAGGCGAACGCTACGGACTCACGGGCCCCAACGGCGCTGGCAAGTCGACGTTCATGCGCATCGTCACCGGCGAGCAGGAGCCCATGGCGGGCAACGTGCGCCGCCCCAAGCGCGTCGGCATCCTGCGTCAGGACCACTATCAGTTCGAAGACAACCGCGTGATCGACGTGGTGCTGATGGGGAACGACAACCTCTGGCAAGCCATGCATGAGAAGGAGACGCTGCTAGAGAAAGGGGACGCGCTCACCGACGAAGACGGCATGCGGCTAGGTGAGCTCGAGGGCGTGATCGCCGAAGAAGACGGCTACATGGCGGAGGCCGAGGCGACGGAACTCCTGGAGGGTCTCGGCATCCCCGAGAAATTCCACGCCGGAAAGATGGCTGCGCTGACGGGCGGCGACAAAGTGCGCGTGCTGCTGGCTCAGTCGCTGTTCGGCAAGCCCGACGCGCTGCTGCTCGACGAGCCAACCAACGCCCTGGACATCGCGAGCATCCGCTGGCTCGAAGGCTTCCTACTGGAATACCGCGGCGTACTCGTGGTCATCAGCCACGACCGTCACTTCCTCAACGAGGTGTGCACGCGCATCGCGGACATCGACTACCAGACCATCATCGTCTACCCCGGCAACTACGACGACATGGTGCACCAGAAGGCTGAGGCGCGTGGCAGCCTGGAGCTGCAGAACTCGGCCAAGCAGAAGAAGATCCAGGACCTCCAAGAGTTCGTTCAACGTTTCCGCGCGGGTAGCCGTGCGAGCCAGGTCAAGAGCCGCGAGAAGGCCCTGGAGCGCGAGAAGCAGGCGCTCAGCGATCTCAAGCGCTCGAACATCGAGCGGCCCTGGCTGCGCTTCGAACTGAAGCGCCCCAGCGGCAAGCAGGCGCTCGGTGTGGAAGGGCTGACCAAGCACTTCGGTGACATCGCGATCTGCGACAACCTCAACTTCAGCTTGTTCCGCGGGGACAAGGTGGCCGTCGTTGGTCCGAACGGCGTCGGCAAGACCACCCTGCTCAAGATGCTGGTGGACGAGGTCAAGGCCGACGCGGGCAAGATCGAGTGGGGCTACGAAGCCAGTGTCGGCTACATGCCGCAGGATCACCACGAGCAGATCGAGAAGAGCGACGTGACCGCGCACAAATGGCTCTGGGGCTGGGCGGAGGACGCTGACGAGGAGCAAATCCGCGCGATGTTTGGCCGCCTGCTGTTCAAGAAGGACGAGCCCTTCAAGCCCACCAAGGTACTCTCCGGTGGTGAGACCGTGCGTCTCTTGTTGGCGCGCCTGATGTTGCTCAAGCCCAACATCCTGTTGCTTGACGAACCGACGAACCACCTCGACCTCGAGTCGATCCGCTCACTGACCGATGCCCTCGTGAGCTACGAAGGCAGCTGCATGTTCGTGACCCACGACCGGCAGATGGTGAGCACCGTCGCCGATCGCATCCTCGAGCTCAGCGAAGACGGCGTTCGCGAGCTGACCCCTCAGCAGTTCATGGAAGGCGACTTCCTCACCAAGCACAAGACCTACCAAAAGCCCGGTTGGTGAAGCACCCAGGGTTTGGGGGAGAGGAGCGCTGTGGCGCTCTTGCGTCCTCCATCAGGCTCTGCGATGGCTGAGGCTGGTCTATGGAAGCGTACTTGGTCGACTCACTGGGCAAACTGGGCTTTACCCCCGGCAACTACCGCGTGCTGATGCTACTGCCGCTGGTCTACGTCGCGTGGGCCGACGGCACGATGGAAGACGTGGAGATCGAGCGTATCGACGCGATCGCCAAGGAACGTTTCTTCACGGATACGAGCGGCCTCGAGATCCTGGACAGCTGGCTCACCGAGCGACCCTCTGAGGAGTACTTTCGCCAGGGCCTGGAGGACCTGTTCCTGCTGGCACAGACCGAAGAGGGCGAGCCGCTGGTGCACGCCGAAGAGTTGCATGAGCTGTTGAGCCACGCAGAGGCCATCGCCCGGGCCACGGCCCACGCCTTTGACGACCCGCGCGCGGTGACGAAGGAAGAAGAGGTCGCGCTGTCCGAAATCGCGAAGCTCCTGCGAGTCGACAACGGCATGAGCTGGCGTCGCTTGCTCGACGACTTGGACGCCGGCCCAGCCTCCATCCAGGCCGGACGCGCCCCCCGCTCGCGCCGCAGCTAGCGCGTCGGCCAGCTCGCCGCGTGCTTACCTACTCGCTGCAGTGCCCCTCAACCAGACGGCACATCTGGTGGCGCTTACACAGATCAGAATCCTTGCAATGCTTCAATTCCGCAGGGATACATGCTCCAAAGCGCGCGGCGCACTCACCCTTGCGCTTGCAGTCGCTGCTCTTCTCGCAGTCCGTATCCGAGCCAGCCACGCACACGCCGCCTTTGGCCTGACAAAGTCCGCTCGTCTCACACGCCGTGCTCGCCTTGCAGCCGTCAGCAGAAGCAGCACACACGTCGCCGCGCTTTGCGCACTGCCCACGCTGCGCGCAGCTAGCGCTGCGCTTGCAGTGAGCGTCCGAGTCGGCAACGCAGCGACCGGAGCTGGCGGCGCACAAGCCGTAGACCTTGCACGGGACGTCGCTCGCGCAATGCTCCTGCGAGCACTGCGTCGGGTCTTGCTCCGGACAGTCCACGCAGGGCACGCAGCCATCGCCGCCAAGCTGCAGAACGTCTAGGTCAAGGTCATCGAGCTGCTCGGCGAGGCTCTTCTCTGGGGCGCTCGCACTCGGCGGGGCGCTGGCTCCACTCGCAGCGGGCGCTGGCTCCCGAGCTCCGCTTGCCCCGGGGGCGCCAGGGGTAGCGCTGCTACCTGCGGCAGCTGGAGGGTTGGGGGTGGCGCCGCCGTTGCAATCGGAGCAGCCCGAGCACCCGCTGCTCAACAGACCGAAGCAGGCAATACTCGACCAGAGCCAGTGAGCTCTGGGAGGCTTTGGTCGGCTGAGCCAGCTAGGGTGCTTCGCAGCCTTCATCGCTCACACTTACTTCGACTGCTTCTTGAGCAACTGACCGAGCTGCACCATCAACTCGTCCCGCAGCTGCCCCCCCGTGACGACCAGCGCAGCGTCCTCGATGCCGAGGATCATGAGCTCTGGCTCATCGTCGTCATCGAGATCGGGGATCGTAGTCTGCGGTCCTGGACGCTTGATCTCACCGTCAGCCTCGAAGTCGCAGGTCACGACGCCAATGTTGTCGCGCCCTCCAACGGCGTTGGCTAGATCCACCAGCAACTGATTGACGGTGGCGGGCGATTCCTCGAGGCGGAGCGTGGCTTCGATCTCCGTAGGTTCTACGTAACCGCACAGACCATCACTGCAGAGCAGGTAGCGATCTCCAGGCAGCGCGCGATGACTGGTGACGGACACCCGCAACTGCTGGTCCATCCCGAGAGCGCGCGTGACGACGCTGCGCGGGAAGCGCGAGATCACCTGATCGTCCAGCTCGGGCTGCGTCTCCAGCACGTCCTGGAGCAGCGAATGATCCTGGGTGAGCTGCTCGAGCGCGCCCCGCCGCAGGCGGTAGGCACGGCTGTCACCGACGTGCGCGATGTGAAAGAGGTGGCTGCGCGGCGAGTAGAGCCCCGCAACCACCGTCGTTCCCATGCCTCGGTACTTGCCGTGGGTCCGGGAGATCTCGACCACGTCCTTGTTGGCCTTCTGCACCGCTGCCACCAGACGACGCGCGTCGTTGGGCAGGCCGAAGCGGTCGAAGTCCGGGCGATCCCAGGCCCTGCGCACCGTCGCGCCCACGTAGTTCGAAATGCTGGTGCACGCGAGCTTCGCTGCGACCTCTCCAGCTTTGTGTCCGCCGGCTCCGTCGGCGATGGCGATCAAACCGAGGTCTTCGCGGACCAGGAACTGGTCCTCGTTGTGGCTGCGGCGACGTCCGACGTCCGTCTGCCCCGCAGCGACCAGCGTCATGCGTCCTTGCGTCATCGACGACCTCGCTCTCGCGCGCTTAGCCTTTGCCTACTTCCGCGTGGCAAGAAGTCCGACACCGGCCGGCACGAGTCCGCGGTGACACTCGTCTGGTTGTACCCGAAGCACACACACTCAGCTGCGCTAGTGGCTGGGGAGTAAGGAAATGTCTGGGTTGGCGTCACTCGCGGTGTACAAAGCATGCCAGGGGGTGCTGGCTCCGCGCAAGGCGCCCTGCGCTGGCGTGAACTCGGGCTTCTTTGCGCCCAGGCAACTCAAGACGACATATGGGTCGAGGCGGCGGTGCCTCCTGAGACCGGCCTCCACCTGAACGCCAGCGGGCTTCAGGCAGCGCTCCTCGAGGTTCGCGAGCAACGCATCCGCCGCCGCGTTGTCGCTCTGGTCTCGCCCGGAGTGCCTCTCGTCCTTGGCCGCCCGCTCCGTAGGTTGAACGATCAACTCGAGGTGCAGGTGTGGCATCACGCTGGGACCGGCGGCATTCCCGCTCTTGCCAACGGCGCCCAGCTCCTGTCCAAGCTCGACCCGGGTGTACACGTCCTCCGTGAGGTTCTGCTTCGAGAGGTGGGAGTAGAAGAACGAAAGATAGCCAGATCCCCAGTCCGCGGGCACCGGACACACGAGCTTCACGACTCGCCCGTAGCCGCCGAGCATGCCTTGTGTTGCTTCGCCGGAACACGCGGCGAGGATGGGAGTGCCAACGGGCGCAAGTAGATCAACACCGTTGTGCATCCCGTGGTAGCGGGGCGCGAGGAACTGACCCTGGCCGGCCTTATCCGCGCGGATTCCATAATCCAGCGGGAGCACCCAGCCGACGCTGGGAGCCGGCGGCGTCGCGCTCGCCGCTTCTTCCTCTGCCGCCGCCTCGACCGCGGCGTCGACGTCGTCATCTTGGTCGGAAGCCAGCTCCGCCGGCAGCCCCGGCGAGGGTGACGGCGCGACCGCCTCCCGAGCCGTCTGGCCGCACGCGGCGCTGAGCACCGATGTCAGGAGCAAGACCGCTGCACCGGCGCCTAAGCCCCTAAAATTACTTAGTTTCCCCTTCGGCGACCGACGCTCTGCCCGGCGCTTTGCTGCTCCCCAAGCCATGTTTTCTAACCTTAGCAAAGGGTGCCCGAACGGCTCCAATTGTTGACCAACCGAGCCAGCCAAGGGGCAGCATCACCAGCAACGCCGGTGCCACGAGCGGCTGCTTCAACACCCCGATCGCGCTCAGCAGCAACGTGCAGAGCGCAGCGAGCGCACGCAACCTGGCGTAGCTCGTTCGCGCACGCTTCCCCAGGAAACCGAGGCTCAGATCCGTGGGCCAGAACAACAGCAGCGCCTGATTCACTCGCAGCTCTTGCATGTGCGCGAGCAGGCTCAGCGCCCAGACGGCACAGCCCAGGCCTCCGAGCACGACGCCAGTCGCGAAGGCTGCTGCTCGCCCGGCGCGGGGCCGCCGACGCAGCGCGATCAGCGGAAACGTCATGAGCAGGCCCAAGCCGGCAAAGTACTGCCACGTCGGCGGTGGACGCCGGGGGAACGCGGGACCGTGGCGCACGCTGACTTGCTCCGACTTGGCCCCTAGGCGTGAGCTGAGTTCGGCGCGCAGATTGCTCGGCAGAAACATCGCCTCCTTGTGAGTCATTTGCTGGTCAAGCCGAGGGCCGGCGAACAGTTGCCCCGCTGCGATGGCTGCTGGCCACTCAGCCAACCCCTGCGCCCCGAGCTCACGACGCGTGACGCCCGCTCCGGCGTCTGCGCCGTTCAAGAACGCGCCCCCCATCGCATCGTCCACG
Source organism: Polyangiaceae bacterium (assembly GCA_041389805.1). Taxonomy (GTDB): domain Bacteria; phylum Myxococcota_A; class Polyangia; order Polyangiales; family Polyangiaceae; genus JAHBVY01. Next base: position 174,124 of record JAWKRD010000002.1, read on the forward strand.
ATGTCCCGGATGCGGGTGGTGCAGTTGTCGTCAAAGTGGTGGTAGAGGTAGTAGCGATTTTCCTCACGGCTATCATCTTCGAGGCGCGTGATGGCTCTTCGTGTTTGCTCGGGGGTGAGTGGGAGCACCTGACGAAACACGTCGCGATCCGCAGCTGCATAGGCGCGTAGCATGCGCTCTTCTGGCCAAATAGAGACCCAGAAGCGTGAACTTCCGCGGATGAACTCCCACCCGATCTTCTCAGGTGGCGTCTGAAAGTCCGTCGTGCCGTAGTTGTAGCAGCGACCGCGACCGCGCTCTTCGATGCACACGGCAGCGTGCCCAAAGCGCTCGAACAGATCTTGCCCGGGTCCCATCGTGTAAACCACGATCTGCGGATCGGCACTCAAGGCACCCAGCAAGGCAAGGGTCGGCAGCACGTGCACTAAGTCTCGCGCGGAAATGCGCGCGCGCAACCGCAGCTCGGTTCAGTCTTGGGTGGCAACTGCGAATCAGAAGTCGAGGTTTGCGAACGCGCGCCCGCCAACCAGCAGCGAATCGCCCGCACCGCTCGCACGAGCCGCCGCACCGGCATTCATCGCCGGCCCCGGGTCGAGAGCGCCACCCTCGACCCCCAGAGTCAACAAGCTCCCCCACGCGAGGGCTCGGAAGCGCGCCCCAAGGTCGTACTCGGTTCCCCAGTATCCCTCTGAAGCGCCTCCCAGCGCGGTGCGCGCGGCGCCGCCGGAGAGCTTCGTGTTTGCTGGGTCTCGAGGAACGACCGGCGCGAACGCGAACAGCACGCCGCCGTACACGTCGAGCCCAGGCAGCAAGCGGTAGCCAACCCGTGGAAAGAACGCCAGCGTGTCGCTGGGAGCGCCCTCGGTCGGCAAGCGTTCGACCTGATTGAACGGAGCCCCGAGCGTCGGGGCGGCGGCAGTCGCTACGCTACGCGCAGACTGCGCGCGCACGACCTGATCGAACAGTACGACACCGAACTGATAGTTCGGATCCGCGCGAAACAGAGTGACGGTTCCATCTTGAGCGTCAGAGTCACCGCTCAGGAACAGGGAGTCGATGGCCACTGAGAGCCGGTCCGCGAGCAGCGTCGTGCGACCTGCCCAGGCGAAGGCTCGCAGATCCTGCTTCACGAGCAGCCCGGTGGGCTCCAGCTCCGTGGTTCCGTGCTGATACGCCGCCTCGGCGTCGAGCAACAGCATGGCGTCTCCGAGATCGAAGCCAAATGTCACGCTGGCATCAATGATGCCGTAGTTCGCCCGCTTGCCGTCCGCGCCCTCGTCGCGGCGTAAGGCGATGTGTAGCTCGCCGCGATCGAGGTCCGAGCCGCCGAAGCTCAAGCCCAGGTCCGCGCGCAGACTGGCTTCGTCGTTCTGAGCCGACTCGTCTTCGCGCAGCACACGCTCATCCTGGAGCACACGCTGGAGCGCCAGGTAGCCCTGGAAGTCCGCGTCGCCGATGGGACCGGTGAACAGGCGCGCCTCCAGCACCCGATCGCCGCCGCGAGGATCAACGAAGAGCGTACTGCCCGGTGCTGGGTCGTGAGCACCGTCGTTCTCGATCAGCCCGAGCCCCCAGTGGCTCGTATTGAAGCCGCCTTGGAGCCCAATCCAGTCGCCAACGCGGAACGCGACGTTCGCCTTTCGGAGGACTGGATCGCTTGGATTTTGGCCCGGGTAGCCACGGCCAGGGGGCAGGTCGGCGCCGCCGCTCTCGCCGCGCACGACCTCGTGCTCGTACTCGGCGTGCACCCGAAGCTCACCCATTCGGCGCCCCGTATCGAAAGCCGCACCAGCCCGCACCAAAGGCGAGACCAACGTCGCAGAATCCAGTTTGCTACCGGCCGCGTCCAGCGGGATCTCCGGAACAAATTCCCCACGGATACGACCGGTCCCGTGAAGTACGAGCCGAGTGCACCGCCCCAGGTCAAGGGTGAGCGGGTGAGTTGGTCGCTGCTCCTCGCCCAGCACGACCACCGCTGGTTCGGGCCCGCTCGCGGTGTCCGATGTGGTGACGCAGAGCCCAGATGACTGCGCGTAGAGCGAAGGTGCCACCAAGAGCACCCCGCCGCTGGACACGCACGCGACAGCCCAACGCTTCGCTCGCTCCTTCGCCGCGACGCTCAGCGCGCCCTCACCCCCAAACCCGTGTCCTGGGACACGGCCCCTTCCACTGCGCATTACCGGAACATTTAGAAGAAACGGCGCGGTGTGTGAACACCCCGCGCCGTCTGAGCTGCTTTGATGCTGTTTCTGTCGTGAAACTCACGGTTCCCACACCCCAGGGGCGGGCGAGTTTTGCAGCGAACCACGGAGACAGGGCACTAGGCGGGAGTCACTTCCTCGCGGGACTGAGCAGCGCGCGTGGCCAGGCGTCGGGCGTAGTAGGCCATTGCCGCGAACGCCAGGACACCGATGGCCGCGACTGGCAGCGCGCCCACGAGCTGACTCTTGATCACCTCCGCGCCAATCACGAAGAAGCCCATCAGCAGCACGAAGAACGCGAAGGCGCGGCGCAACGTCTCTTGATTCAAGCCGCGGGCGAGTCGCGTACCGATGAACGTGCCGAGCACCGCTGCGACGGAGAAGCCAGCTGTGAGCGTCCAGTCGATGGTGACGTGTCCGAAGTGGCCCGCCGCACCCGCAAAGGTGTTCATCGCGATCACGAAGAGTGATGTGCCGACGGCCTGCTTCATGGGCACCCGCGCAAACAACGCCAGGGCCGGGACCACCAGGAATCCGCCGCCAGCTCCGATCAGCCCAGTCACGGCACCGACCATGAAGCCTTGCAAGGGGATCAACCAGAGCGAGCGGGGCTTGGCATCAGGCGCCGGTTCCTTGCGGCCGCGGAGCATTGCCAGTGAGGTGACGAGCATCATCACGCCAAACCCACCGAGCAGGACAGCGCCAGGGATGTACGAGGAAAGCCTGCCGCCCAGGAAAGCGCCGAGCATGCTGGATGCTCCGAAGAACAGTCCGGTGCCCCAGCGCACGTTGCCGTTACGCGCGTGCTGGATGGTCGCCACGGCACTCGTCACACCCACGACGATCAGGCTCATCGTGATCGCCGGCTTCGGGGGGATGTGCATCACGTAGCTGAGGATGGGTAACGTGAGGATGGAGCCACCGCCCCCCAGGAGGCCAAGGGAGATGCCGATGAGCGCGGCAAGCAGGAGAGCGACGACGAGCATTGAAGAGCCTTTGTTAGCAACGAGACGAGTGGTTCGCTGAAACGCAGCTGCGAGAGTCGTGCCATGGGCGCGCGAGCTGGAACATTCAACAAACAGCGCAACAACCGCAACGATCACCGCCTGAGCTGCTGAAGCAGGGAATTCGGACCGCAACTCGATGCAACGATGAATGAAACACCCTGCAACACGGCGCAGCGTCAGGCCCCTCCTGGCCAGGCGGGGGCGTTCGCTGTTCCGCTGCGCATCGCAAAAAAGACGCGGAAAACGCCCGCTTCCGGCGCACCCTGCGCTTGGCACACGCCCTGCACGGTGCTTGGTGTCCCAGCCAGGGACAACGTTTGGAGGATCCCGTGTTTCTGCGACAACTCTTCGATCTCGACAGCTCAACCTACACCTACTTGGTCGCCGATCCGGAGACCCGGCAGGCGGCGCTGATCGACCCTGTAAAGGAGCAAGCGGACCGCGACCTGCAGCTGGTGGCAGAGCTCGGTTTCGAGCTGCGCTACGTCCTCGATACCCACGTTCACGCCGATCACATCACCGCTGCGGGCGAGCTGCGAGACCGTACAGGCGCACAGAGCGTCGCCGGAAAGGCTGGCGCTGGTTGCGCCTCGCTGCACCTAGCCCACGGCGACACACTTCCGCTCGGAAACTTAACGATCCGCGCGCTCGAGACGCCCGGGCACACCGACGACAGCCTGAGCTATCACGTCGGAAACGCAGTCTTCACCGGAGACGCGCTGCTGATTCGAGGCTGCGGGCGCACCGACTTCCAGAACGGCGACGCGGGCACGCTCTTCGACTCGATCACGGGTGTGCTGTTCGAGCTCCCCGCGGATACCCAGGTGTTCCCGGGTCATGACTACCGCGGCCACGCGGCGAGCACGATCGCCGAGGAACGCGCCCACAACCCCCGCGTCGCCGGCCGTACGCGGGAGCAGTTCATCGAGTTGATGAACAATCTTCAGCTGGCGAAGCCACGGCGGATCGACGAAGCGGTGCGGGCGAACCGGGTGTGCGGCGTCACGAGCGCTCCGTTCGCGCAGCTCCCCAAAGCGCCAACCGGATACTACCAACTCCAGGCCGATGAGTTCGTGCAAGCCGCTCCAGACGCGCGGTTGATCGACGTACGCGAACCTGCGGAGTTCGACGGCGATCTCGGCCACGTGCAGAACGCCGAATTGGTGCCGCTCTCGACGGTGGTGCGTGCAGCAAGAGACTGGTCCCGCGAGCAGCCGCTCTTGATTATCTGTCGCTCGGGTCGACGCTCGGCGATGGCGGCAGAACAGCTGCTCGGGATGGGCTTCGAGCAAGTGGCAAACCTCGAAGGCGGCATGCTCGCTTATCACCACGTGCTGGAGAACGCTCCCACCTTGCGCTAACGGCGCCCGGCCCCAGGTTTCTCTTCCCTCGCGTCATTGAGCTCTGATCCGTCAGGAAACGTCCTGACGCCAGGGCGATGCCGCAGCCACCCCTCGGATCAACGCATGGATATCGCAACAGAGAGTTTTACACCCGGTATGTCTGCGCTCGGCGGCGCCCTGATCGGCCTGAGTGCTTCCTTGCTCATGCTGAGTCACGGCAGGATTGCCGGCATCAGCGGCATCGTAGGCGGATTGCTCGAGCCAGGCTCGAAGGACCGTGACTGGCGCCTGGCGTTCGTGCTCGGTTTGGTCGCCGGTGGCATCGCCTTGTTCTTCGCCTACCCTGGCGCCTTCGTGGTGAACATCGAACGCGGCTCGCTCGCTGTAGTCGCGGCGGGTCTGCTCGTGGGCTTCGGCGCGCGCCTTGGTAGCGGCTGCACGAGCGGTCACGGCGTGTGCGGGATCAGCCGTTTCAGTCGACGCTCTCTGGTAGCCACGGGCACGTTCATGGCTACAGGTGCGATCACTACGTTCCTCTACACGACGCTGGTCGGAGGTGCCTCGTGAAGCACGTATTCGCGTTCCTGGTTGGACTGATCTTCGCCGTCGGACTGGGGCTCGCAGGCATGACTCAGCCGGCCAAGGTCGTCGGCTTCCTGAACTTCACGGGTCGCTGGGACCCGAGCCTCGCGTTCGTGATGCTCGGCGCGATCGGCGTCAACCTCGTGCTTTTCCGCCTGGTTTTGAAACGCAAGTCACCGCTGTTCGAAGGCCTGTTTCAGGTTCCTGGCAACAACCACCTGGACCAGCGTCTGATCATGGGTTCCGCCATCTTCGGCGTTGGCTGGGGCCTGGCCGGCTACTGTCCAGGTCCGGCGATCGTGTCGACCGGTGGTGGGAACGGTCACGCGGTCCTGTTCACCGCAGCCATGCTGATTGGAATGCTCTTGTTCCGAAGCTTCATCGCCTGGGACGCGAAGCGCGGTGACGAGCGCATGACTCAGCGCTCGAGCTAATCGGCGCGGAGCACAACTCAGAGGCCGGCGGGGCGACTCGCTGGCCTCTTGCATTTGCGCCGTCAGGTCGCTCACTCGTCGCTGGCGAGTCCGTAACGGCGCAGCTTGCGCCAGAGCGTGGTGCGGCTGATACCGAGGCTCTGCGCGGCGCGCTCGCGGCTGCCGCCGGCGCGCTCGAGAGCCTGAACCATGCGGCGCGCTTCCGCGGGGAGATCGACATCGGGCTCGGCAGCGACGTTGAGCGTCGCCGGAGCAAGCGGCCCTTCCCCACGCACCTCTGGCGGGAGCTCCGCCTCGGTCAACACGGCGCCGCTTCCCATGACGAAGGCATACTCGATGGCGTTCTGGAGCTCGCGTACATTTCCGGGCCAGTCGTAGGCAGCGAGCGCGCGCAGAGCTCCGGAAGATATGTGAGATACCTGACGGGCCGAGCGCTCATTCCACTGAGCCACGAAGTGCTGACTCAGTAGCCCGACATCCGCCGGGCGCTCGCGTAGAGCGGGCAAGAACAACGGGATCACCCGCAAGCGATACATTAAATCCGCACGGAACCTACCCGCAGCGACCTCGGCGCGCAACGAGCGGTGCGTGGCCGTGACAACCCGCACATCCACGGGAATCGGCTCGCGCCCACCGATCGGGAGCACGCTGCGCTCCTGGAGCACCCGCAGCAGCTTGGCCTGCAGATCCAGGGGGAGCTCCGCAACCTCATCGAGGAACAATGTACCTTTGTGGGCCAGGCGAAAGTGGCCTTCGTTGTCGCGGATCGCTCCCGTGAAGGCGCCCCGCACGTGGCCGAACAGCTCACTCTCGAGGAGCTGCGCCGGCAGCGCAGCGCAGTTGATCCCACGAAAGGGGCCACTGGAGCGACTCGACTCCAGATGAACGGCGCGAGCGACCAGCTCCTTGCCGCTACCCGTTTCCCCGCGGACCAGCACACTGGAGTCGGCGTGGGCGACTTTGACCAAGTCGGCCAACAGCGCCTTCATGCGCGCGTCGCAGGTCAAGATGCCGTGGAAGTTGACCTCGCCTTCCGCGAGCGTGTTGCTGCTCTCCGTCTCGAGGAAGAGCATCCAGCCTTGGATCGGCTCCGACAGGGGAACGGCGCGAACCCGCAGCATGCGGGCGCCAACCCCCGGACCGATACGTGGGACGCGTCCCGTCGTCGCTCGTCCCTCCGCGAGCGCCTCAGCGATGGGGCGCTCCCCGGCTTCTCCGCACAGCACCTTGGAGGCCAGCGCTCCGAGGGGAAGCTCGGAGCCGACGAGCTCTTCGGCGAGAGCCGTTCGCTCGACGATCTTCAAGCGCTCATCCAACACGATCACCGCACCCGCGGCCTCCTGAAGCGCCAACTGCATCAACTCGTTCCGACTCACGGCAGCACTCTATCAGGGTGTTAAGCTCGGTCGGTGAGCGTTCCAGCACAGGCCTCGGCCACCTGCGTCCTGCTCCGCGACGCACAAGCGACCCCCGGGCTCGAGGTGCTCTTGCTACAGCGCAGCTCGCGGCTGAGCTTCCACGGCGGTGCCTGGGTCTTTCCCGGAGGCCGCGTCGACCTCGAGGACGCGGGGCATGACGAACTCAGCCGTGCGAAGAGCGCCGCGCTGCGCGAGACCCGAGAAGAAGCCGGGCTAGAGCTCGCCGCACTCGAGCTGCGCACCGATGCGCACTGGGTGACCCCGCGAGGGCGTCCGAAGCGCTTTCGCACCTGGTTCTTCTGGGCTCCCGCGCCCCCTGGCCGGGTGCAGGTCGACGGCGGTGAGGTGCTGAGTCACCGCTGGCTCACACCAGCCAGCGCGCTCGCGGCGCACGCACGAGCGGAGCTCGAGCTTCCGCCGCCCACCTTCGTGACCTTGACCAAGCTCCTTGCCTTCAAGCGGATCCCCGAGGCAATGGAGAGCCTGAACAAGCGCGGACCCGAGTACTTCACACCGCGTCCAGTATTCACAAGCGACGGCATCGTCTCCTTGTATGAGGGGGACGCAGGCTACGCGAGCGAGGACGTCAGCGCTCCAGGGAGACGCAGGCGCCTCAGCATGCCGAACGCTGGCACCTGGCGTTTCGAAGACTCGACCTGAGCGATGGGTTCACTCGCTGGTATCGTACTGCAGAGGATCGATCTCGAGCAGCGTCGGCTGTTTCTCTCGCGCTTCGTCCATGTCGTGCTGCAGCGGATCGATCTCGAGCAGCGTCGGCTGCATCGAGCGCGGTGGCTCGGCGTCGGTCTCTCCGTCCCAGGCGAAGTCGATGTCGTCGGTGTCCGGCGGTTGGGACACGGGGGTGCTTTGCTCCCGCGCGCGACGCCTGGTGCCGCTCGTCCTGTCCGCGACAGGCTTCGGCTTACGGGTGGTTGCTTTCCTACTCGCCATGACGGGCACCGGTCGATCAGTCGAAGCCTACTGACTATGGCTACTCATGGCTAGCCTCGCGGCCACTTCGGCGGCGGGCCCTCTCCCCCAAAAATAAAAGTGTTCCGGATGCTTATCCGTTGGCGAAAACGCTCGCGTATCCGAGCTTGAGACGCTCAGTCGGTGCCGAGGAAGTCGGTGACCAGGGGATGCAAGACATCGGGCAACTCGAACTGGGGCACGTGACCGCAGTCTTGCAGGACCACCGAACGGGCTTCGGGCAGCGCTTCCTCAACGTGCTTGGAGAAGCCGCTAGGCACCAGGACGTCGCGGTCCCCCCAGACGAAGAGCGCTGACGGGCCGAGCTGCTTCAGTCGCTCCCAGAACCCGCGGTCGCCCCACGGGTTGTCCAGGTAGATTTGCCGCGCGGCACTGAACAACGCGATGCGCCCGCGGCGCGTGGAGAACACCCGAAAGAACTCGTCCGCCGCAGCGTCGAACCACGGCGCTGGCACACGGTCAGGCTTGGAGAAGATCTGCTGCATCACGCCCATCACCACGCTTCGCGGCACCTTGATCGGCAGCGCCCCGAGTTCCGGACGGATCACCTTCACGAGCGGGACCAGCTGACGCAGCTTGCGGAAGGCGACGGCCGGGCAATACAGCACCAGCTTGCCGACGCGCTCCGGATAGCGCAGCCCCACCTCGATCGAGATGCGCCCCCCCATGGAGTTCCCGATCAAGTGAGCCCGTTCGATGCCGAGGCTGTCCATGAGCTGGATCACCCACTTTGCAAAAAATTCCGCATGGTAATCAATTAGCGGCTTACCGCTCTCGCCGAAGCCGGGCAAGTCCGGCACGATCACCCGGCGGTGCTTCGCCAGCGGAGGCAACGTGGGCAGCATCGAAGCGCCCGTTGCGGAGAGGCCATGCAGCAGGATGGCGGGGAGCCGGTCCGACGACTCCCCTGCTTCCAGCAGGAACGTGTCGATACCGCCTGCGGTGACTCGACGCGGGCGCGAGTAGGTGCTCTTGCGCGGGCCCTTCAGCAGCACCTCGAGCTTGAGCGCCAGCGCGATCGAGCCACGAACCCGCAGGAAGCCTTTCAGCCAGAGATCGACGCCCGAGTGTTCCCCTTCGAGCAGCTCTGCCAAAGTCAGCGCGTCGGCGTGGACCGTCGCGTCAGGGCGCCGGGTGGGCCCCGGCTCCGCTACCACCCGCGACGCCTTGCTGCTGATGGTCCAGCTCCCAACACCGCCGGCTTCGATCACCAGGCGCTTCCCTGCATCCTCGGGGAAGGGCCAGTGGGAGACCAGACCATCGCGAAGCGCAGCATCGATACGCTGTCGCACCTTGGCTGACTGCAGCGCGGCCAGAGTCATGTGTGTCTGACTTAGTACGTATCGCCTGGGGAGCACCAATAAGCCGTGAGGCCGTGGGCTCGAGCCGCGCGAGTCGCGACGTCGAACTCGGCGCGATCGCTGGAGTTCGCTTCCAGCGCTAACGATGGCAATTGACGCGAGGTGAGGCTTCTTTCATAAGTGAGCACCCACTTACTAATCGTGAGATCTCATGGCTCGACCTAGGCAAATCACTGACGAAGCCATCCTGCACGGAGCACGAGAGTGCTTCCTCGAGCACGGCCCTGGCGTGTCCACGGTGGCGATCGCTCAGCGCCTCGGCGTCAGCCAGGGCGTGCTGTTTCAGCGCTTCGGCACGAAAAACGAGCTGATGCTCGCGGCGCTCGCTCCTGTCGAGCGGCCCGTCTGGACGAGTGATCTGGAGAGCGGGCCCGACTCGCGCGCACTTCCGGTGCAGCTGCGTGAGATCGCGGCTCGCGCGACGGACTTCTTCGAAGAGATCGTGCCAAAGGTCGCGGTGCTCCGCGGGGCAGGCATCGAACCCAAGACGGTGTTCCGGGACGCCGACTTGCCTGCGCCTGTCGTCGCACAGCGGCGTCTCGCGAGCTGGTTGCGTCATGCACTCGCCCAGCACCGGGTGCGACCATGTGACCCCGACGCCGTGGCCCTGATGTTTTTGGGATCCCTGCAGATCCGACCCTTCTTGGCGCACGTGGCGCGTGATATCGGCCCCGAACGCGAAACCTATCTCGATCACCTGGTCGAGAATCTCTGGCGGATGATCGCGCCGGACCCCAAGGACCCCACCGATGCCTAACGCCAGCCCCCTGCCCGCGGAGCACCCGACCAAACAGCGGCTGATCGGCTGTCTAATCATTCCGCTAGCCATCATCGTGATGTCCATCGGTGGCTTGGTCGTGCTCTCGAAGCTTCGGCAGACGGCGAACCGGCAAAAACCGCCGCCGCAGATCCCGCTCGTGCAGGTGGTTACCTCCCGCACGGAAACGCTACCGGCACATGTGTCGGCTACCGGCACCGTGGAGGCAGCGAAGGAGCTCACCCTGAGTCCAGAGGTCACGGGACGCGTGACTTATGTGTCTCCAAACCTGGTCACCGGCGGGCGGGTCAAGCAGGGGGAGACCCTGCTACGCATCGACGCGAGCAGCTACGCCCTCCAGGCACGCCAGCAGAAGACGGCTATTCGCAAGGCAGAGGCGGACCTGCGAATGGAGGCAGGTCGCCAAGAGATCGCGAAGCAAGAGTGGGAGCTGGTCGGCGACGGGACGCCGGCCGACGAGGCAGAGCTCGCGCTGCGGAAGCCACAAATGGATGCAGTGAAGTCTGGGCTCGACTCGGCGAAGACCGGGCTGCGTCAGGCCCAGCTGAACCTGTCGCGTACGACCATCCGCGCGCCGATGGACGCCATCGTGGTCGCGGAGCACGTGGAGAAGGGCCAGGTGGTTGCCCCAGGGATCCAAATTGGTTCGCTCATGGGCGTCGAGCAGTTCTGGGTGCGCGTCAGCGTACCGGTGGCGCTGCTGGACGACTTGCAGATCCCAGGGCTGCAAGGTGAAGTAGGCTCCGAGGCCCGCGTCATCCAACGCCTGGGCGGTGAGCGGAGCCTCGAGCGCAAAGGCCGCGTGCTCCGATTGCTCGGCCAACTCGACGCCAAGACGCGCACCGCACAGCTGTTGATCGCTGTGGATTCCCCGTTGGAGAAGCCGGAGAGCGGCTCCCCGGTCCCGATCCTGCCTGGCGCCTACGTCGAGGTCGACATCCAGGGTCGCGCGCTCAAAGGCGTGACCAAACTTCCCCGAAGCGCCCTCACCGGCGGTGATTCCGTGTGGATCGTCGATAAGGATCATCGCCTGGCCAAGCGACGCGTCCAGGTTCGCTGGAGCGGGGACAGCGACGTCTACGTGGGCGGGGAACTCAAGGATGGCGAACGCGTGGTGGTGAGCCCGATGACCCTGCCCTTGCCCGGCCAACAGGTGAAGGTGGAGGGCGACGCCAACACGAAGCCGGCAGGCAGCGCCGCGGCGGACGCTGCGCCGCAGCAGGCGAGTGGGGCGAAGGAATGAGCTCGGGAACGGGAGGTGGGGGTGAGGGGCGCCGGGACACGCCGGTTGATGAACTGATCCCCCCGGAAACCGCACCGGAACCCGTCGGACCGGCACCGAATGACGAAGCGACGAGCGAGCCGGAGGAGCACCAGCTCACCGCCGAAGAACTGAAGGGCCCCATCGCCTGGATGGCGCGCAATCACGTCGCCGCCAACCTGCTGATGCTGATCTCCATCGCCGCGGGTCTGATCGGGGCGCTCTTCGTGAAGCAGGAGGTATTCCCAGAGTTCGATCTCGACGTGGTCCGGGTGACCGTGCCCTACCCCGGCGCCAGCCCCACCGAAGTCGAACAGGGCATCGTGCTCGCGGTGGAGGAGGAGCTACGCGGCATCGATGGGGTCAAGCATGTGACCTCCAGCGCCTCCGAAGGCAGCGGAACGGTGGTCGCGGAACTCAACCTCGGCGTGGACCAGAACTCCGTGCTGGCGGACATCAAGGGCGCCGTCGACCGCATTCAATCATTCCCCGAAGACTCGGAGAAGCCCACCGTCAAGCTCGAGATCCGACGCCGCGCCGTGATCCAGATGGTGTTGGCCGGCAATCTGGAGCGAACCGAGCTACACGCGGTGGGTGAGCGGGCTCGGGAAAAGATCCTGGATTCTGCTGATGTCACCCAGGTCGAGCTCGGCCAGGTGCCTCCCTTGGAGGTCGCGATCGAGATCCCCCGGGAAACGCTCGAGAGCTACGGCCTGAGCCTGCCTGAGGTCGCGCAGCAGGTGTCTGCGCTGTCCCTCGAGCTGCCTGGCGGTGAACTCGAGACCAAAGGCGGCGAGCTCCTGGTGCGCGTCTCCGACCGGCGCCTCACGGTACGCGATTTCCAGAACCTGAAGATCCGCGGCACGAAAGAAGGGTACAGCGTACGCCTCGGGGATGTCGCCAAGATCACCGACGGCTTTCGCGATACGGATCAAGAGGCCTACTACGACGGTAAGCCCGCGCTGACGCTGACCGCCTACCGCACTGGCGACGAAACTCCCAGCGCCGTCGCCGCAGCGGTCAGATCGTCCCTCACGGAGCTCAAGCAAGACCTCCCTCCGGGCGTCCAGATCCATGTGCTGGATGACGACTCCGAGACCTTGAACGCGCGCTTGGGCCTCCTGAAGGGCAACGCGGTTCAGGGCTTCGTGCTGGTGCTGGTCATCCTCGCGATGTTCCTGAAGCTGAGGCTCGCAGGCTGGGTCTCCCTGGGGATCCCCATCTCATTTCTCGGTGCGCTCGCGCTGATGCCCGCCCTGGACATCAGCGTGAACATGGTCACGAGCTTCGCGTTCATCGTCACCCTGGGCATGCTCGTGGATGACGCGATCGTCGTTGGCGAGAACATCTACACCAAGCAGCAGCAAGGGGTGCCGCCGCTGAAAGCCGCGATCGTCGGAGCGAAGGAGATGGCGGTTCCCGTCACGTTCGCGATCTTGACCACGGTGGCGGCGTTCGCGCCGCTGTACTTCGTGCCGGGCACGATGGGTAAGATCTTCCGCTTCATTCCCATCATCGTCTGCATGACCCTCGCTTTCTCGCTCATCGAGTCGTTCTTCGTGCTCCCAGCGCACCTCAGCTCCCGCCCAGGCAAGCCGCTGTCACGTCGGATCGATCGCGGGCAGCAGTGGGTGTCGAAGAAGCTAGAGTGGCTGATCGAGCGCACGTATCGTCCGGTGATCACGGCAGCGCTCAACAACCGCTACATCGCGGTGGCGTGCGGCATCGCCGCGTTGATTCTGACGGTTGGCTTGCTGCGTGCTGGCTTCGTGCCGTTCAGCTTCTTTCCGAAGCTCGAGGGCAACAAGGTCACTGCCTTCGCAAGACTGCCCTACGGCGCACCTGAAGAGGCGCGCGCCCGGGTGCGTGAGCAACTCGAGCGGAGCGCTGAAGAGACGATCAAGCAGCTCGGTGGTCGGCAGTACGTGCTGGGGGTGTACACCCGCCTTGGCGAGGGACCCGAGGTGCGTGGCGCTGCTCAAGAGTCGAGCGGCAACTTGGTCACGATCGATGTGAACCTCGTTGCGAGCGACCAACGCAGCTTCTCTTCCAACGCGTTCGCTGCGGCCTGGAGCAAGACGACCCCGGTGATCGCTGGCGTGGACGCGCTGACGTTCAACGGCGGTAGCGGCCCCGGTGCCGGACAGGCGCTCAACATTCAGCTCTCCCACAGCGACACCCGCGTGCTCGAGCGCGCCTCCGAGGACCTGACGGAGTCGCTGCGTGGCTTCTCCGATCTGAACAGTATCCAGAACACCTATGCCGCAGGGAAACCGCAGCTGGACTTTCACCTGCTGCCTGCCGCGCAGACGTTCGGACTGACCGCCGGAGACGTTGGCCGCCAGATGCGCGGCGCGTTCTTTGGCGCAGAGGCGCTCCGCGAACAACGAGGCCGCAACGAGTTGAGAGTGATGGTGCGACTCCCAGCCGAGCAGCGCTCGAGCGAGTACGACCTTGAGAAGCTGCTGATCAAGACACCCGAAGGCGCGAACGTGCCATTGGCTCAGGTGGCGAGCTTCGATCGCAACCGAGCACCAACTGCAATCAACCGTGAAGACGGACGTCGAATCGTCAACGTCACCGCGGAACTCGCACCCGGAGTGCGCTCAGTCGAGAACGTGCTCACCGCGCTGGATAAAGACGTCTACCCAAAGCTCAAAGCCAACTATCCAGGACTCCGCCTCGATGGTGCTGGCCAGCAGCGCAGTCAGGCAGAAGCCATGGATAGCCTGGCACGCAACTTCGTGCTGTCGATGATGGCGATCTACGTCTTGCTCGCGATTCCGTTCAGGTCCTACTTCCAGCCCATCATCGTGATGAGCGTGATCCCCTTTGGCTTTGTGGGCGCGGTGCTCGGCCACCTGCTCATGGGCTACGAGCTGTCCATCAGCAGCATGTTCGGGTTGATCGCCTTGTCAGGGGTGGTGGTGAACGACTCGCTGGTGCTGGTCCACGCGACGAACGAGTATCGCGCCGAGGGCATGACGGCCTTCCAAGCGATGGTCGAGGCAGGTGTGCGGCGCTTCCGCCCCATCCTGCTCACCTCAGTGACAACCGCAGGTGGCCTGCTGCCGATGATCACGGAAACGGATCGCCAGGCGCGCTTCCTGATCCCGATGGCCATCAGCCTCGGCTTCGGGATCCTCGTCGCGACGGTGATTGTCCTCGTGCTGGTGCCCTCGCTCTACATGATCCTGGAAGACGTCCGCGCCTTCTATTTCGGCCCCGAGCAACGGAAAGGGCGGTTAACAGCTTCGCCGGCGGAATAGCCTTCTTGAAGCTGATTTTCGGCCCGTTCGCACCCTCTGGCGCCTCGTGCTAAGCAGCGCCCCCCGGCTCGCCTGGCAGAGACGTCATGACCAAGCTCGAACAAGAAATTCAGAAACGGCGCACCTTCGCCATCATCAGCCATCCCGACGCCGGCAAGACGACGCTCACGGAGAAGCTCTTGCTCTTCGGCGGAGCGATCCAGATGGCCGGCGCAGTGAAAGCACGCGGCGAACAGCGGCGCGCGCGCTCCGACTGGATGAAGGTCGAGCGTGAACGCGGGATCTCCGTCACGTCCGCGGCGATGACCTTCGAGTACGGTGAGAAGACCTTCAACCTGCTCGATACACCTGGCCACGAAGACTTCAGCGAAGACACCTACCGCACGCTGACCGCGGTCGACTCCGCCGTGATGGTGCTCGACGCCGCCAAGGGCATCGAGACCCAGACGCGCAAGCTGTTCGAGGTGTGTCGCCTGCGCGACATGCCCATCACCACCTTCATCAACAAGCTCGATCGCGAAGCGCGGGACGTGCTCGAGCTGCTGGATGAGGTAGAGCAGGATCTGCAGCTCGAGGTCACGCCCGTCACCTGGCCCATTGGCATGGGCGACCGCTTCGCTGGCTACTACGACATCATCAGCGACCGCATCGTGCTGATGGACAAGTCGGCACGCGCAGTCGCGAGCGAAGGCAAGACCATCCAAGGGCTCCACAACCCTGAGGCCGACAAGCTGCTCGACGACGCCGTCCTGGCTCGTCTCCGCGAGGAAGTGGAGATGGCCAAGGGCCTGTGCAAGCCCTTCGAGATCGAGCCGTACCTCGAGGGCAACCTGACCCCGGTGTTCTGCGGCAGCGCGCTCGTCAACTTCGGCGTGCGCGCCCTGCTGGATGGCCTAGCGAACCACGCGCCCAGCCCTAGGCCTCAACCGACCAAGTCACGGGAAGTCGACCCGAGCGAGTCCAAGGTCAGCGCGTTCGTCTTCAAGATCCAGGCGAACATGGACCCGAAGCACCGCGACCGCATCGCGTTCGTGCGCGTCTGCTCCGGCCACTTCGAGCGCGGCGCCAAGCTGAAGCACGCGCGCACCGGCAAGGTGATGGCGATCCACAACCCCCTCACGTTCCTCGGTCAGGACCGCGAGATCGCCGAGGAAGCCTGGCCGGGCGACATCATCGGCGTGCCGAACCACGGGAACCTGCGCATCGGCGACACCCTGACGGAAGGCGAGGACATCGTCTTCACCGGCGTACCGAGCTTCGCCCCAGAACTCTTGCAGTCGGTGCGCGCGGAGGACCCCATGCGCAGCAAGCACCTGGGACGCGCGCTGCTCCAGCTCGCTGAAGAGGGCGCCGCGCGGGTGTTCAAGACCACCATCGGCGGCAACTGGATCGTCGGCGTGGTCGGATCGCTGCAGTTCGACGTGCTCGCTGACCGAATCCGCACGGAATATGAGATCCCCGTTCGCTTCGAGGGCACGGCGCTGCACACTGCGCGCTGGGTCGAGTGCGACGACAACCTGGAGTTGAAGCGCTTCATCGACGGCAATCGCGGGGCCGGAGCGGAAGACCACGACGGCGCACCAGTGTTCTTGGCGCGCAACAACTGGCACCTCGAGACCACCGAAAAAGAGTGGCCAAAGATCCGCTTCCTGAAGACCAAAGAACAGACCTAGGCCCACCACGCGGATCATCCGCACCGCTCACGCCGCTCCGGAGGGTTCCTATGCCTCGTGCGTACAACTCGGTCACCCTACAGACGCTGCACTACCTGATTCGTCCGCACACGGAGCTCCCCACGGGTCCAGTGAGCGGTCCCGCGGCGTGGCGCGGCGACGAGCTCGCGGTGCGAGAAGACTGGCTCGATCAGCTGAACGACGACGACGTCGCCGAGCTCGAAGCCGCGCTCGCCTTCGCCAAAGGTACTCGAAAGCCCCTAGCGGAGCTGAGCCTGCGTGACTTCCCGCTGCCGGGCCTGCAGACCAAGCTGCGCCACTGGCGCCGCGCCGTACATGAGGGCTCCGGCGTGCAAGTGGTGCGTGGGCTGCCAGTCGATCGCTGGAGCCAGGCAGACGCGGAGCTGGTGTTCTGGGCGCTAGGGCAGCACCTCGGCACGCCGGGCGCGCAGAACCAACGTGAGGAGCTGCTCGGTCATGTGAAGGACCAGGGCGTGTCCTACGATGCACCCGACGTGCGCGGCTACCAGACCAGCGCGGCGCTGAACTACCACTGCGACGCGGCAGATGCCGTGGGCTTGCTGTGCCTGAAGACCGCGAAGTGTGGCGGTCAGAGCCGCTTCGTCAGCTCGGTGAGCGTGTGGAATCGGCTCTGGGAAGAGCACCCGGGTTACGCGTTGAGACTCTTCGAGACTTTTCACTTCGACACGCGCGGCGATGGGGGCCTCGACTTCTTTCCCATCGAGCCTTGCCGCTACTCCAACGGCAAGCTCCGCACGTTCTACCACGGCGACTACTTCCGCACGGCAGAGCAGCACCCGGGAGCACCCCCGCTATCGCTCAAGGACCGTGAGCTCCTCGACGCTTACGATGCCATCGCCAACGAGCCCGGTATGTACCTCGAGTACGACTTCGCGCCGGGCGACATCCAGCTCCTCTCGAATCACACGGTGCTCCACGCGCGCACCGACTACGAGGATCACCCAGAAGCCGACAACAAGCGCCACCTGCTACGGCTCTGGTTGTCCTTCGACGACGACCGACCGCGGCCGCACCGCTCGCAGCTGACACAGGGTGCGCGCCTGCTCGGTGCCCTCGCGGGAGGACGCGCGCGCAAGCAAGCCAAGCGCTCCTGGAGTCAGCTCAAGGCGAAGCTCCCTCAGCGCGGACGCTAGCCCTGCCGAGTCGTTGCTCAGTAGAGCGTCGCCTTCATCTCATTTTCGAAGCCCACGATCTCCGCAGCGCGTCCGTTCGTCAGCTTCGTGAGCCACTCAGCGTCGGCCAGGACCGCACGCCCAACGGCGATCAAGTCGAACTCTCCGGCGCCGAGGCGCTCGAGCAGCGGCTCGATCGATGCCTGCTCCGTAGCAGCGCCGACGTTGGTGCGGAAGAAATCCGTATCGAGCCCGACGGAGCCAACGGAAATGGTCGGCTTGCCCGTGAGCTGCTTCGTCCAGCCAGCCAAGTTCAGGTCAGAGCCTTCGAACTCCGGTTGAAAATAGCGCCGCGTGCTGCAGTGGAAGATATCCACGCCCGCATCGCACAGCGGCCCCAGCCAGCGCTCGAGCTCTGCCGGTGACTCCACCAGCTTGTCCCGGTAGCCGCCGAGCTTCCACTGACTGAAGCGCAAGATCAGTGGAAAGTCTCGAGGCACCTCTTTCCGCGCGGCTTTGACGACTTCAGCCGCGAAGCGAGTCCTGGCGACGAAGTCACCGCCCCAGCTGTCCGTGCGCTGGTTGGTCTTCTCCCAAAAGAACTGATCGATCAGGTAGCCATGCGCGCCATGGAACTCCACAGCGTCGCAGCCGATGCGCACGGCGTCAGCTGAGCCTCGCGCGAAGGCGGCGATGACGTCGGCGATCTCTGACTCACTGAGGGCGTGGGGCGGCTCCGCGTCGGTGCTACCCCCCAGCACGCCGG
The DNA here is from genome assembly GCA_041389805.1 of Polyangiaceae bacterium. Classification (GTDB taxonomy): domain Bacteria; phylum Myxococcota_A; class Polyangia; order Polyangiales; family Polyangiaceae; genus JAHBVY01. The sequence continues at coordinate 192,361 of JAWKRD010000002.1, forward strand.
CGCCTGGATGAGGCACGGCGCTGGGCGCGACGCCACCCACGCCAGGATCGGGCGGCATTCCCAGCTGACGCACGCTTCCGCAGTGCCAGAGCTGCGGGGCGAACTTGCCGCCGGCCGCGTGCACCTGGTTTACCACCCGTTGCCAGCCTGCGAGGGCTGCTTCCCCATGGAAAAAAGGCACGTCGGGGTAGCCGCTCGCCGCTGGATGGTCAATCAGCGTGCCTTCACTGATGATCAGACCGACGCCACCCTGAGCTCGGCGCTCGTAGTACGCCGCGACGTCTGCACCAGGGATATTTCCTGGCGAAAAATTGCGCGTCATCGGCGCCATCGCCAGTCGGTTCTTGAGCGAGAGCGAGCCGAGCTCGAACGGTTGAAGGAGCGGCGCCAGGGCTTCCAGGCTGGGTCCAGCGCCAGCAGTGACGTGCGTCATGCGAGCCTCCCCTCACCCCCGAAGGAAATGACGGCTAGAGACCTGCAGGCTTGCGCGCAGCGTGATGGGGGTGATCCCAGAAGCTCCTTGGGCCGCGGGTCCACTCCGGGCCGGGTTTTTCGGGGGAGAGGTCCCACGCAAGACGCGTGCGACGCTCTGGGTGCCTTGGGTCGTGAGCTTTGCACAGCTCCTTGTACTCCTTGAGCGAGCTCATCGCGAGCTTCATGGCCCAGAAGTCCTCCTCCATGGAGAAGCGGCCGTCCCCGGCGTACTGCAGGATGGTGATGCCCGGAAAGTCGAGAGGCGCCCCGCCACCCGGGCGGTCGCGACGATTTTGCATATAGAAAACCACGCGGCCGCTCGGGTCAACGGTGTGCCACTCGTACACGCCGTAGATCGCCGTGTACTCCTCCATCAGCGGCTTGATCCAGGCACGCACCGCCTCACGGCCGTGCATGTCCCCCAGCATGCGCTCCTTGTACTCCACGTGTTCGGTGAAGCACTCACACCACGCGTCCCAATCCTCGCGGATCATGCCGCACTGCCAGTAGTTGCGGAACGCAGCCTCGATCTCCCCGACGTCGAACATCTCTGGAGGGTACGAGAGGCACTCCCCGAGACCGACGGTTTTCGCGAGCTCAGTCCGCTTCGAGCAGCTTTCGCAAGGGCTCCCAGTAGTTGGCTTGCCAGCCCTGGCTCAAGTGTTCGGCCTGCCCGTCGGGGAACCCCGTGTGATCGAGCACCAGGCGAGTGCCCTTGCCCTCCGGCACCAGCTCGAGGTGCACGATGGAGTACTTGCCGGGGTCCCAGCTCTTGGCCCGCCACGCCTGCACGAGGCGCTTGCCGTCCGCGCACTCGACGTTGCGTCCTTGAATCATCCCGCCGAAGCAGCTGAACGCTCCGCCGGGTTGCGCGTCAATCTCCGTCGGTGCGCCGCCACACAGGGCGCTGAACGCCTTGGCGTCGGTGAGTACGGCGTAGATCCGCTTTGGGTCCGCTGGGTAGGTGATCTCCTGATGAATCGAGTCGCTCATGGCCGATTTCTCCTGGTTTGCGCGCGAAAACCTCGCGCTTGAATATTAAACCTTTTGGTTTTATATTCTTCAGCAGAACGACATGTCAAGACGTGCAAGCTGCGCGATCGTCGAGGACGACGATCATCTCGACCGAGTCTTCGGTGCGTTGTCTCATCGCATTCGACGCGCGCTGCTCGCGCGTCTCGGTGAGTCTCCAGCGACCATCGGGGAGCTAGCGGCACCGTTCGAGGTTTCACTCCCCGCGGTCTCCAAGCACCTGCGTATCCTCGAGGAAGCTGGACTCGTCAAACGCGACGTCGACGGCCGGGTGCACCACTGCTCCCTCGACACGCGCGCGCTGGCTGACGCAGAGCAGTGGCTGGGTCACTATCGGGTGTTCTGGGACGAGACGCTGGAGGCTCTGGCCAAGCACGTGGAGCAAGAGCCATGACCGACGACCTACGCCTGACCACCGAACGTCTGATTCACGCTGCCCCCGAGCGCCTGTTTCGCGCATGGACGACGCCGGAGCTGCTGCTGAGCTGGTGGGGGCCGAGAGGCGTGAGCTGCAGTCAGGCCGAGGTCGACCTGCGCGTCGGCGGCCGCTACCTGATCGGCAATCGCCTACCTGACGGAGGCGAGCTGCTGATCACCGGCGAGTTCCTGCAGGTCTCACCGCCCCACGAGCTTCGCTACACCTGGCACGTGCAGCCCCCGGGCGTCCCCGCCAACGATGCGCGTGTGCTCCACACGGAAACGGTGCACGTGCGCTTCGAGGCGCGGGGTAGCTCGACCCTCGTCAGCATCGTGCACGAACGGATCCTCGACGAGGCCACGCGCGTCACCCACCTCGGCGGCTGGGAAGGTTGCCTCGATGGGCTCAATGAGTGGGCGCACGAAGCAACGAATCGCTAGATCAGGTGCAGGTACACGCGAGGGTCGAGGGAGGCGGCTGTGAGCATGCCTGTCGTCATCGCGCCCACGACACCCAGGGACGCGATGTCGACGCCAGAGAGGTAGAAGCCCTTGAGCGGGGTGCGAGTGCGCAGCTTGCGGCAGGTGAAGCGCGCCGGCGTGGCCGCCAGGCCGTAGATCGCCCCCTGACTCGCCGCGGTGAAATGCTGCGTCGTTAGCGGCGTGCTGAGCTCGCAGTACACCATCAACTCCATGAGCTCGGGCATGCGCTCCTTGAGGTGCGCGACCAGGCGCTCCTCGATCTCATGCTTGAACTCTTCGTACGCCTCAGGGCGCTTGAACAGCTCGCTCTCGAGGTAGGGCGTGAACAGGTCCCAGTCGACGAAGGTGACGCACTCCCCGGTGTGCTTCTGCTTCGGGCCTGGATCGTAGAGTGGGTCCTTGAGCGACGGGAAAGAGCAGTAGAGGATCGGCGCGCGGGAGTCCTTGTCTGTTAGATCCCACAGGCGATCTTCGTTGTCCCAGGTCTCGAAGAACCAGCGATTGCTGCTCGCCGCTCCTGCCGCGCGGATATCACCTTGGAAGCCGATGTTGAGGCAGATGTAAGGAGGGGAGTCTGGCAGAGCCAAGATCTCCTTGGCGTAGTCACTCTCCCTGAGCGACTTGGGGGCGAGCTTCTTGAGCGTCGTCTTGGCTCCCGCTGCGCTGATGACGACCGGGGCGCGCACGCGGGTCCCGTCTTCCATCACCACGCCCACGGCGCGCCCCTGCTCGACCAGGATGCTGCGCACGCTGGCCTTCACCAGCGTGCGGCCACCCGCCTGGTTGACGATGTTCAAGAGCTGAGCAGCGAACTCCTTGGAGCCGCCCTTCGGGTAGTAGGCGCCGTTCCAGAAGTGGCTGTGGGTGAGCGCGTGGATCGGGAACGCTGACTCGTTGGGCGTGCTGCCGTAGTAGCCCCAGTGCAGGGTCAGCACCGTGCGCAGCTTGCCCTCGACGCCGCAGGCGTCCAGCACCTCGGAGGTGGTGAGCTCCCACCAGTCGAACGGGCTCTTCTCGCCCTTGAGCAGCTTGGCGCCAAACAGCGTGTCGAGCACCTTGCGCCCGGCGCCTTCGAGGCCTTCCGGGAAGCTCTTCATGGCGAAGAACAAGAGCGCGGCTTGCGACGCCTCTTCCACTGCCGCGAGGTAACGCTCGAGGGCCGCGTCTTGCTCCGGAAAGACTTGCTTCAGCTGCGCGATGTAGCGCTCGCGGCTCTCCGGCAGGCCCCAGTCGAAGCCGTCGAAGAAGCTGAAGCGATCGTAGGGATCTCCGAGAGACACCATCTCCACTTTGCCGCCGGTGAGCCAGCGCAGCATCTTGCCGGGCACGTCTTGCTCGCGCATCTCCCCGATAGCGTGCACCCCGGCGTCCCACACGAAACCTTTGCGGGCGAAGCTGTGGGTGAAGCCGCCAGCCACGTAGTGCTGCTCGAGTACCAGCACCTTCCAGCCGTAGTGGGCCAGGGAAGCAGCACAGGACATGCCGCCCATGCCGCTGCCGATCACGATTGCGTCCCAAGGGCCTGCCAGGACGTCGCTCTCGGGGTCGTAGTTCTCGTAGACGCGTTTACCGTCGATGGTGGGGATGGCAGTCATCTCAGCCGATCGCTTCCGCTAGCGCCACGAGACGCCGCGCGCTCTCGGCGTGGAGGTTCTCGACCAGCTTGCCGTCGACGAGCACCACGTTCTTGCCTTCAGCCACGGCAGCCTCGTACGCCGCGATCACCTTGCGCGCGTGCTCCACCGCGTCAGCGCTAGGCGCGAACACCTCGTTGCACGGCTCGACTTGCTTCGGGTGAATCAACGTCTTGCCATCGAAGCCGAGCTCGAGGCCCTGTACGCAGCTCTCCTTGAAGCCGTCTGCGTCATTGAGGTCGAGGTATACGCCGTCCAGGATCGCCAGGTCGTAGGCGCGGGCGGCCAGGAGGCAGATCCCCAGGGAAGTGATCATCGGGAGCCGCATCGCCGTGTGCTGAGCGTGCAGGTCCTTCGTCAGGTCGCTCGTCCCCATCACGAAGCAGCCAACCAGCGGGTGCGCCGACGCGATCTCTTTGGCATTCAAGATCCCGAGGGGCGTCTCGAGCATGCACCAGATGCGGGTGCGCGCGTCGGCGCCGGCCATCAGTCCGACGGCTTGCTCGATCTGAGCTCGCGTCTCCACCTTCGGCAACAAGATGGCGTCGCACGGCACCTTTGCAGCTGCCTTCACGTCGTCTTGCCCCCACTCCGTGTCGAGGCCGTTGACGCGGATGATCAGCTCGCGCTTGCCGTAGCCACCTTCCTTCACCGCAGCGCACACCTGCTCCCGCGCCTCGAGCTTCTTGTCGGGCGCGGTGGCGTCCTCCAGGTCGAGGATCAAGCCGTCAGCCGGGAGGCTCTTGGCCTTCTCCAGCGCGCGGGCGTTGGAGCCCGGCATGTACAGCACACTGCGACGCGGAACGATCTTGGGAGCCGTCATGGGGCGGAATCCAAGCACAAAACCCCGTGAGGGCAAAGGCGCAGGACTCGAGTGCAGCTCGCGCCGTGACCGCAAACCGCAACACGGGGCGATCCTCCGAAAAAAGCTCGCTTGTAGGACCGAATGGCGACGTCGACCGTCCAATCCCTTCGCTCGGTCGCTAGCGGGCGTTCTTTTCCTGGAGGATCCCCCGATGAGGACTGTTCACCGCCCTCGCCTGCTTCCCTTCACGACGCTTTTGCTGCTGGCTTGCACGACGAAGCCTGAACCTCGCGCCCCTGCCAGCGCTTCGAAACCACCGAAGCCAACCCGGAGTTCGACCCAGCACCCGCGTGCGCGGTGCCGCCGCCGGAAGACGTGAGCGCGATGGCGGGCGTCACGAATGCGTTCGGCTTCGACCTCTATCGGCAGCTATCCGGGGGCGACGACAACCTCGCCATCTCTCCCGCAAGCATTGGCATCACCCTCAACATGCTGCGGGTTGGCGCTCGAAGTGATACCGCGCGGCAACTCGAGCAGGCGCTTCATGTGACCCTACCGGAGGCCCGCAGCCACGCGGCGCTAGGTGGTCTGGCCGCGTGTTATGGCAAGGCCGAGGAGCCGCAGCCGTATGAGCTGTTGATGAGCAACCGGCTCTTCGTGCACCGGGAGTCTCACCTCCGCTCGGACTTCCAGGCGACCCTGCAGAAGTACGCTGCGGGCGCCGAAGCAGTCGACTTCGTGGGTTCGACGGAAAGCTCGAGACAGCACATCAACTCCTGGGTGGCGGAGCAAACTCAGCAACACATCCGTGACCTGATGCCAAAGGACAGCGTGACTTCAGACACCCGCTTGGTGCTGACCAACGCCGTCTACTTCAAGGGCAAGTGGCAGGCCGCGTTTCCACACGGCTCAACCCAGGATCAGCCGTTCAAGACGCCTCGGGGAGTGAAACAAGTACCCACGATGGCGCTGAACGCCCGGCTGAAGTACGCCGAGACGGACGATCTGCAGCTGGTCAACCTCCCCTACCAAGGTGAGCGCTTCAGCATGACGCTGCTCGTCCCGAAGCAGCCGGATGGTCTCAAACAGCTCACCAAGAACCTGAACAGCGAAGCGCTCGAGCGTTGGCTTGGGCAAGCGAACGACACGAAGGTCCGGCTCTGGCTACCCCGCTTCACGATCAAGCCCAAAGGCTCGGTCAGGCTGAAGGACCCGCTGCGAGGGCTGGGCGTCATCGACGCGTTCGACGCCCGGAAGGCCAACTTGAGCGGGATCTTCGGCGACCAACCCTACGCCGTGAGCGACGTCTACCATCAGAGCTTCGTCGAAGTGAACGAGGACGGTACCGAGGCCGCTGCTGCCACGGGAGCCGGGATCATACGATTATCGCTCCCTCCTCCGCAGCCAGAAATCCGCGCGGATCACCCGTTCCTATTCCTGATCCGTGACGTGCATACCGGCTTCATCCTGTTCATGGGTCAGGTCGCGGATCCAACCTAACGCTACTGGATGGCGCTGAGATCGATGCTGAACTCCGCCGTTACGAACACGGGCGGGGTCCCAATCGGCGCCTCCACGGTCACTCGCTGACCACCCTCGAACGCCTCACCAGTCAATGCATGCTTCCAGGTACCGGGAGGCAAATACACCTCTCGACTGCTGGCCCCTTCAGTCACCACCGGCGCGACCAACACATGCTCGCCCAGCATGAACTCGTCGCTGATCCCGCGGCTATTCGGATCCTCGGGGAACTGCATCGCCAGCGCTCGAATGCTCGGTAGCGACGTCGCCTCACTCTCAGCCGCCAGGCGCTCGAACTCGGGGCGCAGCGCTTGGTGGATCAGCACGAAGCGCTTGAAGTGAGCGATCGTCTCGGCATCCGAATCCCAGGCCCAGTTCTCGAGCTTCTTGTTGCCCTGATGGGTGCGCATGATCGGCGTGAACGCTCCGAGCTCCGTCCAGCGCAAGAACAGCTCCTTGGTGCGAGGTCCGCCGCTGAAGCCCGCGATGTCGTGGGTGACATAGGGCACACCGGAGAGCCCGAAGTTGATCAGCGCCGGCACCACCGTCGGCAATCCGTCCGTCGGTTTGAAGTCGCACTCTTGATCGCCAATCCAGTGGATCTGGCTGACCTTCTGTACGCCGGGGTAACCGGAGCGCCCAAACACCGCGAAGTCGCCATCGGGTCGCTCTTCGTCCATCACCTCGCGCCACAGCCGATGCCACTCGATGGGGTAGCGATTGTGCGCGACGACCGGATCGCTGCCGTCGCTGAGCACCGCGTTCAGCGGCAGCCACTCGCCGAAATCGGCCATCCAGCCATCATGCCCGTCGCGCACCATCTGGCGCAGGTAGCCCTTCACGTATTGCCGCGCGGCTTCGTTCGTGAGGTCCGGCATGGAAGCGGTGCCGTTCGGCGCGATGGGCGTGAAGCTCTTGCCCTCCGCGTCATGAATCAACAGCCCCTGCGCGTCCATTTCGTCGAAGTGATTCAGGTTGCGTGGCACGAACGGGTTCGCGTAGCTCAAGAAGCGGTACCCGCGGTCGTGGAGGCCGGAGATCATCCCGGGTAAGTCAGGGTACAGCGCTTCGTCGGCCGTCCAGCGATAGTTCACGCCAAAGCCGCCGTCGAGGTTCTGACGGATCCCAGTCCAGTCCTGCACCCAGAACGCTCCGGCGGGTATCCCCGCGGATTCGATGGCGTCGACATCCGCCAGCACCTTGTCGCGACCGCCTTGAGAGCCCACCCACAGGTCGTACGCCCAGCTCGGGGGCGCCTTGGGTCGCCCGACCTCTGCGCTCAGCGCCTCGATCACCCGCGGCATGGTCGGGCCATGAAAGACCAACAAATCGAGAGGCTCACCGCTCTCGACCTCGATCCACGCCACCTCCGGATCCGCCTGACACAGGTCGAGCAGGCTGCGGCGATCCGTACGCCAGTACACGCCGAAGCCGCGAGCGTCGACGAAGTAGGGCATCGGGAAGTACGTGGTGTGTGGCCCCCCGTTGATCAGGCCATAAGGCTTCTCAGGATCGCGGCCAATCCCTTGCTCGCGCACGAACAGGTCAAACGCCTCTCCCCGCTGGTCAATCGCGTTGTACTGCCCGCCGAAGCCGTAAAAGGAGGAGTCCGGCGTGCACACGATGGGCAACGCAAGGCTGTCGTAGCTCGACTCCAGCTCGATTTGTATCCGCGTGGTACCGAGTCGCTCCTCACTGAAGCGAACGCTCCCTGCCAGTGCTTCCTCCCCCCCAAACCCAGTTGAAGCGCGCAGCGGGATGGCTACGCCTGCGTCTTCCCTGGTGGCGTGCTTGGTATCGTACTCGAGTTGCACCGCCTGCTCGTTGTCGCGGTTGAACGTGAAGAGGGCCGTGGACCCCTGGTAGCTCCAATCGAAGCGCCTCGCGATGGGTCCCTGGCTCGCGAGTTCGATCAGGTCCCGATCTCCCACGGAAACAACGACGGAGCCACCGCTACCAGGTGCTACTCGCGCGTCGCCGACTTCGAGGGATTTGGGGGTGAGGTCAGCCTCGTCGTCGCCGGAGCAGGCAACGAGCGTTAGCGCGAGGAGAGCCAGTGGAGTCCGAAGGAGAAGCGTCCGCACACTCGGCAAGTTATCACTGGCAAGGGCTCGAGCCACATCGAACCCGATTCCAACGGGAGCCCTCAGCCACAGCTGTAGCGATGAGCGAACCAATGGCGAAACGCCTCCATGCGCTCCCGTTGCTCGTCGGGCGCGTTCGCCTTGCAGCTCTTGGCCTCTTCCGAACCGACCGGCGCGCCCCAGCGGCGCTCGGGGCAATCGTTCGGATTCCAACCCAGTTCAAGGTTGGTCGCGCGCTGCAGAACATCAAACAGGGTCAGTTCCTGCTGCGTGCCGTCGCTCTTGGTGTAGCTGATGTGGCGCTCGCGGCTCCACTGCTCATGCAAGCGCGCGAGGTGTTTGCGCAAGACGTCGGGCTGCGGCGCGACGCGAATGACCTGCTCAGGGAAGTCGCGCAGCGCATCGATACCGACCAGCAGTCGCAGGTCGCGACACGGGGTGCTCAGCGCCTCCCAGGGGCCCGTGGTGCGGAAGATCGCCTGGCCACGTGGCATGTCGATGGTCTCGTTCGGGTTCTTGCGGAGATACTCTTGGGCCAGCTCGATCTCTTTGACCCGCTGCTTGAGCTGACGGTGCAGCGCACGGTGAAGCTCCTTGTACGCGAGCACAGGGCTCAGGGGGTCTGGGTTGATGAGGCGCTCCATGCGCCCGTAGAAGCCGGGCGCGTCGAGGCTCTCTTGCTCGGCGCTGTAGTTCGCGTAGCCGCGCGCGACCGCGACTTCCCAGTTGGAGAGGAGGTCGAGGCGATCGGGCTCTCCGTCGTGGCCTTCTTGGACCACGATGGGTCGAAACGCCTTGAAGCCGTGTCCATCGATCTTGCCCAGGGGCGAGAACAGGAAGTTACCGCGCCAGAAGCGCTTGATGTTGATGGTCTCGTCGGGCTGCGCGTCGACCGCGAGGAGCACCCCCGCCTGGTCTTTGGTCTGGGGCTGCCACTTCACCAGGGTGTACGTGTGTCCGTAGGGATCCGAATACACGGTGCCCGGGCGCAGCGCCTCCCGGGTGAGCGGTACGGGATACAGATCCGTGACGCTGTCCGCGAAGTCCGTGCGCAAGCTGCGCGCGTTGATTTCGTTCTTCACCAGCGCCAGGAAGCGCGTCATCTCGCGGGTCGGTGGATCTCGCGGCTCGCTCAGGCGGATGAACGGGACCTTGCGCTCGGGCTTTGGTTCGGGAGCCGCGACCGCGGCGTCCCCAGCATCGTCGCCAGCATCGCTCCGCTCGGCGACGGCTGGCCCCTTCGCCGCTGACTTCTTGGGCTTGTCTTCGGGTTCGGGCGCCACACCCTCGTTGGTGGTCCAATCGGCGCACTTCGGCGCACCCGTCAGGCTGCCAAAGCGGCAGCGATGGTAGCCAAAGGGCAAGGAGAGCTTCCAAGCGAAGTAAGCGCGAAAGAAATGGGGACCGTCAGCGCAGTCCGGGGTCATCTGGAGCGCGTTGGGCCCCTTCCCCGAGTCTTCGGCGAGGCCCAGGTGATCGAACAGGATGTTGCGCTCCGCCTGTTGCGTGACGCTGTGGAAGCCGTGCCAGGTGGTCGCTTCCGGCGCGTCGAACAGCGTCGTGATCCACACGGAATAGAGGTTTTCGTAGTCTCGGTCCCAGCTCCTGCGGGTGGGCCAGACTTCGCCGTCCGTCTGAGGACGCGGCGCCGTTCGTCCCTTCACCCCAAAGCGCTGACAAAGCGGCGCCTCGCTGCCGCCCCGAAGCCTGACGCGGTAGCTGCCACGGTCGAGTTTGGCCTTGCCTACCCAGTAATACGGGGGTCCCCCGCCGTGCTGGGCCAGCTCGAGCTTGACCTCCCCCCCATCCGCGCGGATCAAGTCAAGCGCGGAACCGGCGCGAGGCGTCTCGCTCACCACGATCACGCGGAAGGCGACACCTGCTTCAGGTTGCTCCGGAGAGAAGAACACGCGCGTGCCTCCGCCAGCCGGCACCGAAACGGAACAGCTGGGGTCACCCAGATCACCCTTGAGCTCTTCAGGCTTGAAGCGCCGCTTGAGCTTGCGCCGTGCGTAGTTCAAGAACGCCTCGCCCAGGTAGGCATGATCGGCGATGGCCTGCTGTGCCGCGTCCACGTCACGGTTGAATAGGCCGACCTCGACGCGGTGTAGGGCCGCTTCACGTCGAGCCGTCGGCGCTGCCGAGCGCATGCGCGTGCGCAGCGCCTTGACCATGAACTCGTCCTTGCACGCGATGCATTCCGCGAGGTAACGATCGGCGCGCTGCTCCATGCCTTCGGCGACCAGCACTTGCTCGGGGCTGCAACTGGCCACGCGATATGGCCAGCTCTGGGCCGCTGGCAGCTGACTCACCAAGCAGGGCGCGAGCAGCTCGTCGTGACGCGCCTCGAGCTCCGCGCGCTTCGGGTGGTCCGGGTGCGCCTTGAGGAACGCGCGCAGCTCCTCGGCGCTCGCGTCCTTACCAGGCAGCCGGTCCTTGGGCGGCGCCTCCGGGTTTGGACGCCACACAGCGGGGTCGAGTTGCTCGGCGGGTTCGGCCGCAGCGGCTTGCTCGCCTTCCTCGGAGTCCGCGCTGGCGGAAGCAGCGACGGAGGCGGCTGGGGTTGCCCCGACGTTCGGCTTGCGATCGCAGGCCGCCAGGCCAAGGCACAGAGTCAGCGCCGCAAGACGCGCCAAACGCCAGGCGGCGGCCAAATCGTGCAGCGCGGCTGGTTCCATGAGGGAAGAACACCGGGCCAGCGGCGTTGCCTCAGGCGAGTGCGACATGGCCCCCGATTGGGGCACTCTGGCTGACTTCTGAGGCATTCAAATTCGGCCGAAGCGGTGCTAGAGCACGGCTATGCAGCGTAGTCCTGAGGTTGTCACTGCCAATTCCACGTCCCGGCGCCAAGTCGGACTCGTGATTTCGTTCCTGATCGCGGCGGGGCTGGTCGCTGCCCCGCTGGTCACCACGAGCGAGAGCCAGGCAGCCGAAGCCGACGTGAGCGCCGCTGTCTCCGCCCCCGAGGCCGCACCGCAGCCGGTGGTCGAGACGACTCACAAGGCGAAGAAGCTCGAGTCTCCCGATGGCGACTGCTTCGAGTGGAAGTACCCGAACAAGCCCGAGTGCGGCTCCATGGCGGGCAAGACGGAGTGCAAGGCCGAGCCGTCTATCAACACCCTCGAGAAGGATGAAGCCAAGCGCAAGGCGTGTGGCGTGGAAGAAGGCGCCGAGTGCTTCTGTGGTGAAGACGACGACGATGACGATGATGACGATGAATGATCGTCGCTGATCGCTTCGCGGTCAAAGCCCCAAGCGGCTCACGACGCCCAATCGGCGAACAGTTCCGCGCGGTCTTAAGGCAGCATCTCTGGAGCCCCGGGCACTGCGTGCTAGCTTGCGCGGATGCTTGAGGCCCGGCGCACCGCACCGGCAGCTCTGCTAACCCTGAGCGCCACCCTGCTCGGTTCCGCCAGCTGCGAAAAACACGAAGAAACCGCGCGGCTCGAAGGCCCCGTCACGGTGGTGTTCACCGCGGAGAGCCGCTGGATCGGCGACAGGCCGGAACGAATTTGGTACGGCGAGCTCTCCATCGAGCGCAGCGGCAAGCAGTTCAATCACGGCGCCTACTGCTATGAACCCAAGCCAGCACTCGACGGCGATGGCAGTGCTGAACGCTTTGCGTACCGCTGCGACCCGGCACATCAGTGGCAAGGGCTTTATGTGACGCAATACGGCGCGTTCATGATCTGCGATCACCCGCTCGGCAACGCAGCTCACGCCGACTGGAGTAAGATCCCTGCGGATGCAAAGAGCGGATTCGACCTCCTCGCCAGGTGCGCCCACAACTACTCGCCCTCCCAGCGCGGTCAGCTGATCGCCTACGCAGAAGGGCTCGGAGACGCCTACGTCGTGCGGCTGCTGGCGCTCCAGCTCGGGCAGGCCAAGTTCAGGGAATGGGACGCAACCGTGCGCCACCTCGCTGCATCTGCGAAGGCGCTGCTCGACAAGGAACTGGAGAGAGCGCTCGCCGCACCGCTCGACGCGACAGCCACTTGCCGCGCCGCCGCTCAGCTCCCGAGCGCAGCGTTGGGGCCTCCTGCAGAACCCTTGCTCGTCGAGGCAGCACGACGCGCGAACTTGCACGCTGCCGTTCCATGTCCAGATCAGCTTGAGCGCATCCTCAGCGCCCTCCGCCGCACGAGTCCGACGCGCGCAGCGGAACTCGCGTGCAGTGTCTTTGGCGGTGCACCCCTGCTCTCGAGAGAGGCCGACCTCTGGAGCGTCGAACCTCCTCGCCTGAAGGCCTTGCGGGAACTGCCACCAGGCAGCTGTCCTGGGTTGTGGGAGGCCATGGCGGGCGTGGTGTGCAGCGAAGACCTCCAGTGCCGTGGTCACGTTTGCAGCGCCGAGGATGCGGAGCGCGAGCTGAGCGTTTGGAACACCCCTCCGGCGGATCCCGCGCTTCGCGAACGCTACAGCCGCCTCCAGTTGCTGCTCATCGCCTACAATCAAGCGCCCGTTCCAAGAGCCCTTCGTACGCGCATGGAGCGGCTGAGCTATGCGGCGACCCTGGCCCCTTGTCCCAGTCAGCAGACATCTCCCCGAGCCGCCCGGGCAGCGTGCTGCACGGTACCCGGTGCGCAGGTCGCCGCGTGCAAGCAGGGGGCGCGCAACGAGCTGAATAACGCAGTCTGCGATCTAAAGATCGACGACACGAAGCGGTCGATCAGCAGCCACATCCGCGCGCGGGCTGGGTCGGACACATCCACCAGCACCACGCGCTGACGCTGTTTCCGCCTGGCAACACTATCAAGGCAGATCTTTGCCGCTACACAGAGTGCGCGGACCAAACGTGCCTTCCGGCGTCATTGGGCCGGTGCCACCGTAGAGGTCGCGATACTCTTGGGAGAGCTTGCGCGTCTCAGCTATTTGGCCGAGCACCTCAGCACCGAGAGTGGGCGTGCGCTCGTAGGTGTCGTAGTCGACGGAGTAGAGGCCAAAGCGCGGCCCGAAGCCCTCCACCCACTCGAAGTTGTCGGTGAGGCTCCAGTAATAGTAACCGCGGATGTCCACCTTCTCGGCGCGAGCGCGCTCGATCTGCTCGAGGGCGCGCACGATGTTCGACGCGCGGCGCTCGCCAACTTCAGTCGCGATACCGGATTCGCTCACCACGAGCGGAAGCTCTGGGTAGCGCTCACCGTAGGCGTGCAGGACGTTGTACAGGCCCTCTGGGTAGTACTCGTACTGCATCTCGGGCACGCACCAGGTGGGGTCCGTCGGTAAGAGGCAAGAACCGAAATCGAACGCACTAAAGCACGGGGTGAGCTTCAGTGGCTCTGGTACCAGGCCGTTCTTTCCGGTCACTCCCGCGCGGAAATAGTACTGGACTCCCATCCAGTCGAGGGTGCCCTTCCAGTCAGGCTGATCCTCTTCCGCGGTGCCGTCGAGGTCGGCGTCGAACTTCCCCGTCAACATCGCGTCCGGCACCATGTAGTGGTAGACGTACTTGAGCCGCTCGGCGGCGCTGACGTCTTCGGGGTCCTGGCTGGGTTCGTTGTCTCGCGCCGGTGCCCACTCGCCCACGCTCAGCGTGAGGCCCACGTTCGCGGCGATGCCGTCCCCGTCGGCGTCGATGGTGTCTGCCTCTTTGACCGCGTGATACATCGCAGCATGGCCGCTCAGGTAGTCCCGCACCACCGGCATGAAGCCGTCCAGCAGGGTGAACAGCTTCGCTTTGCCAGGCGGAAATTGACCCACGCCGTGTCCCGCTAGCAAGTAGTTGACCGGCTCGTTGACGGTCGCCCAGTCATCGACGCGGTCACCAAAGCGCTCTGCGAGCAGCTTCGCGAACTGCCGCATCTCTTGAATCACCAGCGGGCCACCCTGGGGGTGACCGAGACCGCACAGGTTCGTGTCCGACGGCCCAGCGGCGCAGTCGGGGTCCCGCGGGTCGTCGATCCACACTGGGTAGCTGAAGTGGTGAATCGTGACGTTGGGGCGGATCCCTGCGGCAATCAACGCGTCGAGCTCTTGAGAGTAGTGCTCGAGCGCCGCCTCGTCGATCTGGTCTCGCTGGGGCTCGATGCGCGCCCACGACATGCTGAAGCGGTAGCTGTCGAGGTGCATATCCGTCAGCAGCTTGATGTCGTCGATGGCCCGGGTGTAGCCCTGGGTCGCTTCGCCGACGGGATCTTTACCCTTGCCGAGCCCGCCCTGGTCTACCGGCGTCGTCCACACCCACCAGTCGGTGTTGGCGTTTTGATCTTCGATCTGTGCGTCAGCACTCGCAGCACCAAACCGGAAGCTCCCCTTGCCGGAGTCGCCGGACAGCGGCCCCATTGCGGCGTAGCTGAAGGGCTTGAAGCTCGACTCCTGTGCGGCGTCGTCGCTGGAGCACCCCGACGCGAGAACCAGCGCGCCTAACCCCAAACCCCCGAACAGACTCAAGCCACGCCACAGGCCCAAACCGCGATGCGTTCCCATGCCCGGCGTCTAGCACGCCTCACGGCGCTTGAGCAGCTCAGGGAACTAGAACGAGCTTCCCCTTCACCTCGCGGCGCTCCATGCGCTGCAGCGCTTCGGCGCCCTGAGCAAAGGGCAGCACCGCGTCGACGTGGGGCGAGAGTTCACCCGCGGCCAGCCAGTCGAGGAGCTGCTGGATGTTCGCCCGGTTCTTCCCAGGATCACGCATCGCGAACGCGCCCCAGAACACACCCACGATCTGACAGCTCTTCAAGAGCGTCAGGTTCAGCGGGATCTTCGGGATGTCACCCGCCGCGAAACCGATCACCAGGAAGCGCCCTTCCCAGGCGATCGCGCGCAGCGCCTGCTCGGCGAAGTCGCCGCCCACGGGATCGTAGATCACGTCGACGCCGCCACCGCTGAGCGCCTTGGCCCGGTCCTTCAGCTTCTCCTCGGAGTAGTTGATCACTTCGCTCGCGCCGTGTTGCTTGGTTAGCTCGAGCTTTTCCGCACTGGAAGCCGCCGCGATCACCGTCGCGCCCATGCGCTTGCCGAGCTCCACCGCCGCGAGTCCGACACCGCCGGCTGCGCCGAGCACCAGGAGCTTCTCTCCGGGCTGCAGGTGCGCGCGGTCTTTGAGCGCGTAGTAGGTGGTCGCGTAGGTCAGGAGAAAGCCCGCACCCACCTCGAAGGAGACGTTGTCGGGGAGCTTCGCGAGGGCGAGCTCGGGCACCACGACTTGCTCCGCGAATGCACCGTTGAGCATCGTAGCCGCCACGCGTTCCCCCACGGCAACGCTCGTGACGCCATCGCCCACGGCCTTCACGACGCCAGCGATTTCGCCCCCCGGACTGAAAGGCGGCGTAGGCTGAAACTGATACTTGCCGTAGGTCAAGAGCACATCGGGGAAGTTGACGCCAGCGGCCTTCACCTCCACCAACACCTCACCGGAGCCTGGCCTCGGCGCGTCGATCTCGTCGACGCGCAGACCCGTGGGACCAACTAGCTCGTGAACTCTCAGCGCTCGCATAGGGCGCACGCTATCACGTCAGCGCTTGGTCGTCGCAGCGCGCCGCGTCTCGAGCTCTTCCCAGCGCGCCATCAGCTGCTCCGTGAGCGCCTGAGCCTTGGCGAGCTGCTCCTGTAGTCCGGGCACCTCCGCCGCCCGTGTGCGGTAGATGTCTGGCTCCGCGAGCTCCGCCTCGAGGCGCGCTTGCTCGCTCTCCGCCTCGGCGATGCGCTCCTCGATGCCGTCGAGTTCCTTGCTCTCGGCGTAGGTCAGCTTCTTGACCTCGGGCCCTTGTGGGGGGGGAGGTGCCACGTCGCTCGCCTTGCTGACAGGACGTGCCGGCTCAGCTTTCGTTTCAGCGCTCTTCTGCGCCTGTATTTCCGCGCGGCGCTCTTCACTCAGACGGCGATAGGTCGAGTAGTTGCCCACGTAGTGGTGCACCACGTTGCGCTCGGGGTCGTCTTCGTCGCGCTCGAAGGCCAGGATGTCCGTCGCGACACGATCCAGGAAGTAGCGATCGTGAGTGACGACGATGGCGACGCCGTTGAGCTCGATCAGCAGCTCTTCGAGCGCGCTCAGCGTGGCCACGTCCAGGTCGTTGGTGGGCTCGTCCATCACGAGCACGTTCGCAGAGCCGAGCATGAGCTTGGCGAGCGCGACCCGAGCGCGCTCCCCGCCGCTCATCGCGCCCACCGGTGTGCGCTGGCGATCCTTGGGGAAAAGCAACCGGTCGAGATACGAGTAGACGCTGATGCGGTTGCCGTTCCAGTCAACCCAGTCGTTCCCGTCAGCGACGTTCTCCAGAACGTTCTGATCGTCCTTCAAGCCGCTGCGCGCCTGATCGAAGTAAGCCACTCGGGTGTTGTCACCGATCAGCACCTTGCCCGAGGTGGGCGCGAGCTCACCGAGCAAGAGCTTGAGCAAGCTGGTCTTCCCCGCGCCGTTGCGGCCGATGATGCCGAGCTTGGTACCGCGGGTGAGCTTCAACGTCAGTCCATCGAGCAAGCGCCGACCACCGAGATCCAGGGTGAGGTCTTCGACTTCGATGATGCGGCTACCGAGGCGCGTCGTTTCGAGCTTGAGCTCTGCGCGCTTCTCCTGAGTCGGCGCGGCCTGATCGCGCGCGGCTTCAGCGCGATCAATGCGCGCCTTCTGCTTGCCGCCGCGGGCCTTGGGTTGGCGGCGCAGCCACTCGAGCTCAGTCCTCAGCAGGTTCTGCCGGTTGCTTTCGGTTTTTGCCTCTTGCAGCTGACGCTCCATCTTGGCTTCGAGGTACGCGCTCCAGCCCCCGGCGTAGCCGTAGAGCTTGCCTTGATCGAGCTCCAGGGTGCGTTCCACCACGGAATCAAGCACATAGCGATCGTGCGTGATGAGCAGCAGAGCGCCCTGGTGCTCTTCACTCAGATAGCGCTCGAGCCACTCGATGGTCTCTGCGTCGAGGTGGTTGGTCGGCTCATCGAGAATTGCGAGGTCCGGAGACGACAACAGACAGCGAGCCAGCGCGACGCGACGGCGCTCGCCTCCGGACAGGGTCCCTACGGCTCGATCCACGTCAAAGAGCCCGAGCGCGGTGAGCATCCGGTCGCCACGCTGGCCTAGCTCCCAGCCGCCCAGGTGCTCCACGTCGTGTGCGGCTTCGCTCTGCTCGTGGAGCAGCGCTTCGAGATCGCCCTCTCCGGCCTCGAGCAAGCGCGACGCTCGTGCGTGTCGCTCGCGAGCATCGTTCCAGGCTCCCAGCCCTTCGAGGCAGACTTCGCGCGCAGTGCGCTCGGGATCCAGCGTGGGCTCCTGTTCAAGGTAAACGACCGACGCGTCCCGGCGCACCGCCACCTGTCCCGCGTCGGGCATGTCGCGTTGCGCCAAGATGCGTCCCAAGCTGCTCTTGCCCGATCCGTTGTTGCCCACCAAGCCGACGCGTTCGCCACGTCGAATATGGATCTCCACATCGTCGAGAATCACTTGCGGGCCGAAGCTCTTACGCAGACCCTTGGCAGTCAGGACAGGCACGCTCGCCTTATGCACCGCCACACCGAGACCTCCAACACATTCGCACGGGCCACCCGCGTAGAGCGTGCGCCTCCGGCGCGGTGTGTTGGTGACGGGATAGTTCGCCGTGCCGATCGGGCTTTGAGCGTTGACACCCAGTGCCACCTCGCTAACGTGGCCTCTGGGTCAGTCCTTTTGCTGGCGCAGGTCAGGTGGGGATGGCTGCGTGAGGCGCTTGGGATGCGAGGGAGGAGAGCTTGGTGAGTTCAAAGATCAGGACGGTGAGAGCGAAGCGATCGACGGTAGTCATTCGATTGGGCGTAGCCGCGATCCTCGCCAGCGCGTCCGCTGGACTCGCCGCGTGCGAGACCTTCGACCCGCCGCCCAAGGCTTCGATCGCCGGAGCGCAAGGTTCCTTCCTTGAAGGCTCTCCTTCGGATCCGTTGGTCATTCGTTTCGATGAGCCCTTCGAGAAGAAGTCGCTGCGGTTCAAGGTCCTGCGCGGCGACAAGGCGCTCGACATAGATCCCGAGGGAAACCTCCCTGACGAGTCTGGCTACTGCGAGGCGCAGCGCGCGCGCGGTCAGTGCAACGGAGACGCGCCAGCGCCGTGTTGCAACAACGAGGGCCCGGTGCAGCTCGCTGCCTACAACGGCGCGAGTGGCAGCGCTGAAGGCGCCAAGGTGGAAGTCAGCGATCGGTCGGTGACGATTCGCTTCGAAGAAAGCCCGAAGATCGCCGTGCCGTACCTGGTCGTCGTCGAGCCAGGCCTTGAAGATCTCGACGGTCACACGACCCTCGTCCGCCAGCGACTCGAGTTCACCTATCGCGCGTTCCTGCCGGGCCCGACGTCGCTCCCCACGGGGCCTTACTTCTTCCTGTTCGATATTGCGCCACCGCCGCTGCAGCAGCAGCTGCGCTTGTACGCTTGGCTCGACGTGGATCCCGTAGCCGGCACCTGGGAGGGCCTGTTCACCGACGGAAACCGCACCACGGCCCTGAACAATCGCCCTGGTTGTCCCGGGGACTGCTCGCCGAACGCGTGTCAGCTGTTTCCGGCGCCCGCCTGCGTGAAGCCGTCCACGAACATGGGCTCCATCGACGAGTTCCTGGACTTCATTCCGATCAAGGATCGCCCCGTTGGCTACACCTTCCTGGGCGCGGGCTACACCGCTGACTTGCCCGACGGAACCACGGGCATCGGCACGCCACCGTTCCCCATCGACATCGTTATCGGCTCGGGCTCCGGCGTGCGCATCACCGCCGTAGACACGGTAATCGTGGGCCAAATAAGCCAAGACAACACCGGCCGCTGGCGGGGCGCAGGCAGTGCGACCATCGCCAAGGTTCAAGTCAACTCCATCGGCGAGGAGCCGACCACCGGCACGCTCAGCTTCATGAGCCTGTTCCCCGAGGAAGCGGCTGAGGTCGAGTCCTATGGGGAGCCCATCTACAAGCCCGGCGAAGTGGACCCAACAGCAGAGTGAGTCACCGGTGGCCCTGAGCTACGGCGAGATCAAGCGCTGCCTCGCTGGTCAGCGCTTGCCAGTCGGCTTCGTCGACCTGGATGCGTTTGACAGAAACCTCGAGCGCGTCCTCGACACGATCCGCCCGCTGGGCATTCCGCTGCGTCCGGCAACGAAGTCGATCCGCGTCCCCTATCTCATCAAGCGCCTGCTGGCTCACCCCAGCGGCTTGGTGCGAGGTGTGATGTGCTATTCCGCGCGGGAAGCTGAGTACCTCGCGAGCTTGGGGATCGACGATTTCCTGCTCGCGTACCCCGCGTTCCAGCAACCCGATCTGGACAGCGTCGCGAACCTCGCGAGCGAGGGCCGCCGCATCTGCATGGTAGTCGACGCCGCGGAGGTGCTGCCTCGCCTCGGCCAAACCGCGCGGGAGCACTCGACCCAAATCGATG
The DNA here is from genome assembly GCA_041389805.1 of Polyangiaceae bacterium. Lineage (GTDB taxonomy): Bacteria > Myxococcota_A > Polyangia > Polyangiales > Polyangiaceae > JAHBVY01. The sequence goes on from JAWKRD010000002.1 coordinate 212,129, forward strand.
TGTGTCTGTGCGTGGACATGAGCTTGAAGCTCGCGAAGGGCGCGCTGCATCTCGGGGTGCGCCGCTCCCCGCTCCACAGTCCAGCCGCGGTGCTCGATCTCGCGCGACGCGTCTCGGACACGCCGGGTCTGCGCTTTCACGGCCTGATGGCCTACGAAGCCCAGGTCGCTGGCCTTGGCGACAACAACCCGTTCGACCCTGGCAAGAACTCGATCAAGTCACTGATCCGCGCCATTTCCTCACGGGAACTCGGAGAGCGACGAGCCACCATGGTGCAACTCCTGAAGCAAGCGGGGCTGGAGCCCAGGCTAGTCAACGGCGGAGGTAGCGGCTCGCTGGACACAACGACTCCGGAAACCGGGGTGACCGAAGTGACTGCGGGCTCCGCGTTCCTCAAGAGCCACCTCTTCGACTACTACAAGAGTCCGCACATGCGTGCACTGGAACCCGCGGGGTTCTTCGCCGTCGAGGTCACGCGTAAGCCCAGCGCCGGGTTCGTCACTTGCGCTGGTGGCGGCTACATCGCGTCCGGCCCGACCACCGCGGACAAGGCCCCGCTCCCGCACCTACCGCTGGGCCTGAAGCTGCTGAACGCGGAGATGGCAGGCGAAGTTCAAACTCCGCTCGCAATCCCCTCGGGGCTGCGCCTCGAACGCGGCGACCCGGTCGTCTTCCGACACGCGAAGGCCGGAGAGCTCGCGGAGCGCTTCAACGAGTACTTGCTGATTCAGCACGGAAAAGTGTTGGAGCGCGTCCCCACCTATCGGGGGGAACGCCAGTGCTTCTTGTGAACCTCGGTGGGACGTCGTCTGGCGCACACCTCGGGGGACGAAAGCTGCGCGCGTCTAGCTGAGCGCAGCTTCAAGCAGCAAACGGTTGTTCGTTTTCGGCCACTCTACCGGGAGCCCCTCTCAGAGAAGGATGTGCGAGAAGGTGTGCTCAGCGCAGCGCGTGGAGAGCGGAATCCACGACCCATGGTCAGCCGAAGCGCTCGAAGCGTCACGCCCCGATGGAGCGAGCGAGGCCAAGTGCGGCCCATGCTCGACTCATGCGTCAGAGCAGCACATCGAGACCACGCACCCAGGCCACCGCAGCAGTGGAACTCGGGCTCGCAGGACGATCAGAAATCACCCTGGAGGCACGCGGAAACGTACAACTCCAAAACGGACAAAGTGTGACTCTGCTGACCTTACAACGCGACGCACAAGTAGTTTGCTGAAGCCATCCTCCAGCAAAGCTGAGTGCTACTCCGCACGGAGATAACCGCCCCCCGGCGCTCGCAAAATCCCCATATTGGTGAGGATTTTGCGCCTGTTGTGCGAGCACGTTGGTGTCCAGGGGCGGGCGCTCGCCTGAATGGACATCACGTTGCGTTCAGTTCGCACCGCGAAGCACACGCGGCGTCGATGACGCGCTAGCCGCGCATGGCTGGTTCATCAAGTCGCTCGCACGACGGACGGCGCGTTTCCACGCAATCTCCTGAGCCGTTATCCGCGGAAGGTGCTATCGCTATTCTATCGCGTCCACAGAGGCGCGATTTTCAACAGCAGCCCGGCAACGCAGAGCGACGCGGCAGCTCCTTGCGAGTGGCCGTGTTGATTCGGAGCTCGCGACGTCCCACGTGACTCCTTGAACATCCATCGCTCAACCGAGCGGCGGGTCTGCAGTTGTCCCAAGCCTTCAAGTCCCAAAACACCCGAGCTAAGGTTGGTCGACGTGCAGACAATGCCCACTCTACGCGAACGCAAGAAGGCCCGTACACGCGAAGCGCTGGTGGAAGCCGCGCAACGTCTGTTTGTCAAACAAGGCTACGACTCAACGACGGTCGATGAGATCGCCGCCGAAGCTGAAGTGTCGCGCCGCACCTTCTTCCGCTACTTCCCCACCAAGGAAGCGGTCGTGTTTCCCGACGACGCGGAGCGCCTGGAGCGCTTTCGTCAGCTGCTGCGGGCGGTAGAACCGGGCGAGTCTCCTTTCGCTTCCGTACGGAGAGCCTGTTTGGGTATCGCTCACGAGTTGATGCAGGCCCCGCAGAGCTACGCGGAACAGCAGCGCCTGGTCGTCGCCTCGCCCGCGCTCATAGCTCACGAGCTTGAGTCCGATCGGGAGTGGGAAGCAGCCATTGCCGAGGCGCTGCTACGCGCCGGTGCGATCAGCACCTCGAGCATCAACCCTGACATCCAGTACCGAGCGCGTATCCTGGCGGGCGCGGCGATGGGCGTCGTGCGCGCCACGCTCAAGCACTGGCGCGACAGCGACTGCAAAGGCAATCTGATCGACTTCGCCGAAGAAGGCCTGCAGATGCTCGAGAACGGTGTTGGGCGGACACTGTTCATGAAGAACAGCGCCGCCTGAGCGATTCAGCTGCGAGTGTCGGGGTGGTCGTACACCCAGAGCAGGAACGTGTACTCGCGCGCGAGCTCCTTGAGTGCCTCGAAGCGGCCACTCGCACCACCGTGCCCAGCGGTCATGTTGGTGTGCATGACCAGCAGGTTCTTGTCCGTCTTGTACGCGCGAAGCTTCGCCACCCATTTTGCGGGTTCCCAGTACGTCACTCGCGGGTCGGAAATGCCTGCGGTGACGAGAAGGTGCGGGTAGTCCTGCGCCACCACGTTGTCATACGGGCTGTAGCCGAGCATGTAGCGGTACACCTCGGGGTCTAGCTCGGGGTTACCCCACTCGCTGTACTCCGGCGGGGTCAGCGGCAGGCTGCTGTCCAGCATCGTGTTCAGGCAGTCGACAAAGGGCACGGAAGCCACTGCCGCGTGGAAATAGCTTGGCGCTTGATTGATAACGGCCCCGACAGCCATGCCTCCGGCGCTACCGCCGCTGATCGTCACGCGCCCCCTGGAAGAAATGCCTTGTCGCTCGAGCTCCTCCACGGCGAGCCGAATGTCACTGAAGGTGTTCTGCTTTTTCAGCCCCTTCCCGTCTTCGTACCAGTGCCGCCCCATGACGCTACTGCCGCGGACGTGGGCAATCGCAAACGCAAAACCGCGACTCAATAGACTCAGGCGATTCGGGCTGAAGTACGGATCGATCGTCGCGCCGTAGGAGCCATAAACATAGAGATAGAGTGGGGTCTGGGGGTGAGGGGGCGAGTCGATGCGGTGCACCAAGGAGATCGGCACTCGTGCACCATCCGCTGCAGTAGCGAACAACCTCCGCGACGTGTACTCGCTCTTGTCATATCCGCTCGGAATCTCTTGCTGCTTCTTCAGCTCCGTGGTGCGCGCGTCCATGTCATAGTCGAGCACGCTGGGCGGACTAACCAGAGACTGATAACTCAACCGGAGAACGCTTTGCTCGAACTCTGGGTTGTCGCCGATGGATACGGTGTAGACGGGATCCGGAAAGGCGATGCGATGCTCGACACCGGAGTCCAGGCGCCTCACGCGAATATGAGGGAGGCCCGCCTCACGCTCCAGCACCACCATGTGCTTCGCGAACAACGCGAACCCCCGAAGGTAGCGGTCGTCGCTCGGGGGGATCACTTCTTCCCAGTTGCTCTCAGCAACGTCCGTGATCGACGTCACCACGAGTCGGAAGTTCTTGTGGCGGTCATTCGTACGCACGAAGAGCCGGCCCGTGTGGTGGTCCACGTCGTACTCATGCCCCGAACGCCTTCCGAGCACGAGCCAGGGCTCGGCCATGGGCGTGCGCTTGTCGAGCAGGCGGACCTCGGCCGTCTCCTTGTCATTCGAGCTGATGACGATGAAGGCTTCGTCGGAGGTCTCCTCGACGGACAACCAAAACGCCGGATCCGATTCCTCGTACACCAGGACGTCAGATTCGATGGGCGAGCCGAGATCGTGTCTGAGGATGCGACTTGGGCGGTGGCGCTCGTCGAGCTTGGCGTAGAACACGCTGCGCCCATCAGCCGACCAGACGACTTCTCCTTGGACGTCGGGGATTCGGTCCTCCAGGTCGGCCAAATCATCCCTACGGAAACGTGCCTCGTGGCGTTCGGAGCCGTCAAGGTCGACGCTGTACGCGAAGACGGTTTGATCCGGTGATGGGGAGAAGTCGCCCAGGTCGAAGTACTCGTGGTCCTTCGCCATCGCATCCAAGTCGAGGAGGCAGGTCGCCTGCTCGGGGCCTTCGCCAGCGCGCCAGCGCACCACCCGAGGATGCTCTTGTTCCGCAAGGTAACGCTCCTGATACCAGAAGGCCCCCTTGCGCGAGGGCACCGAGTCGTCGTTCGGCTGCACCCTCCCCCGCAGCTCCTCGAACACGCGATCCTGGAGCGCGTTCACCGGCAATAGCGCCGCGTCCAGGTACGCGTTCTCCGCCTCGAGGTACGCCCTAATCTCGGCGCTCTCGACCTCTGGGTACGCGGGGTCGCGCAGCCATGCGTAGTCATCGACGCGAGAGTGGCCGTGGATCGTGGTGGTTACGGGCCGGCGTTCTGCCTGAGGCGCCGCCTGCTCTGGAAGTCTGCTACCGGACATCTCATCGCCTGTAGCACGGGCAGCCGACGCGAAAATCGCGGAAGCGCAGAAAAAGTCAACGGATCTCAGGGAGATACACTCCGGGTCGGGTTGCTGACGAACTGGCTTCTGTTTTGCTGAGCGCGGCCGTTCTTGGCAGACGTGAGCTTCGAAGTGGATGAAGAGCTGTGGTTTGGCGAGCGAGCTGACGCGGAGTCGGAGAAGCTCGCCGCCCAGAGCATGGCCGCGCGCGCCGGGCGCATCCTGGGTGCCAAGCCATTTCCGCTCGCGGCCCGGAAACTGGCGGAGCTCACGCGAGATCCCGACGTTCCGCTGGCGGACCTGGTAGCCGTACTGGAGAGCGACAGTGCCCTGAGCGCTCGACTGCTCCGCTTGGTCAACTCTGCGGGCTACGCCCTCCGCGTGCGCTGCACGTCAGTTCGCCACGCAGCGGCGCTGGTAGGCATCGAGAAGCTGCACCAAGTTTCCACGACCGCCGCGATCCTGGACCTGTTCGACTCCCAGACCACTCATGCCGCGCGGATCCTGGAGCACGGGACGATCGTCGCTGCGCTGTCGCGTTACCTCGCCGCTCACCTGTCTTTACCAACCGACGAGCTCTTCACGGCCGGCTTCCTTCACGACATCGGCAAGCTCATGCTGCTCGAGACGGAGGGGGAGCGCTACGTCGAACTCCTCGAGCAAAACGCGGACCGCTTCGACTCACTACACCGCGCAGAGCGAGAGCGTTTCGGCTTCGATCACGCGGTGCTCGGAGCGCACGTACTCGCGGCATGGAACATCCCGCAGCCCATCCCACGCCTCGTTGCCTGGCACCATCAGCTGGGTCGGGCATATGAAGCGGGGACGCGCTGGTGTTCGATGATTTGCACGCTGCGCCTGGCAGATCAACTCAGCTACTGCCTGGATGCTGACGACCCAGGAGAAACCATCAGCCGCGTTGCGGCCGGCGAAGCCGCCAAGTTTCTTGATATCAGCGAAGCTCAGCTCGATGCGATGTGGCACGAACTGCGCGTCCTGATGCTACGGAGCAGAGCTGTTTTCCGCGGGGAAGAACCACCGGTTATAGAGCCGCTTCCCGCTCACCGCTTTGGTCGCCTCAAGAAGTCGGTGGAAGAAGCGCCGCCCACCCAGGAGCCTCGTGTACCGAAGAGCTTTCCCTGCGTGGTTTGTGAAGAGCCGAGCTTCGGCAACCGCTGTCAGGCTTGCGGCGGGCATGTGTGCCCGGACCACGAGCTAGCGCCGGATTCGTGGTGCACGCTATGCGTTCAAGACTGGCACGAGCACCTTGAGCAGTCGCAGCTCAGCCTGCCAAAGCGCTTGCTGATCACGAGCGTGGGCATCGTGCTCGCGGCGCTCGCCGGATATGGGGCCAGCCGCGGCGAGGTCACGAGCGGAGTGAGCGTGGCCGTGGGCTCGACGCTTGCGCTAGCCTTGGCCTGGACTGTCGCTTTGGTCGGGGGACGTTGGTGGCGACGCACGGGCTTCTTGCGGCATCGCCCGAACCGGGAACAGCACGAGGCGCGACGCGTCGCTCCCGAGGAGGAACCCGCGATCGCCGCCGACTCGCCTGAACTCCAAGCGGCGATTGACGCTGGCTTACCGGACCTCGGGACCGAAGGTCCCAACAGTGGCCCGCCTGACAGTGACCTGAACGACCCTGCGGAAACAACACCCGAGGACGAAGTCGAATCACGAGTTTCCCCCTCGAGCCCAAGCATTAGCTGGGCGCCCGCCGAAGACGAAGAAGAAGCGCGAGCGTCGATCCCGGGCCCGAGCATCAGCCGGGCGCCAGAAGCAGAAGCGCGTGTCTCCGTTCCCAGTCCGAAGATCAGCTTCGCTCCAGTGAGCAATGAAGGGGCCTGGGGTGACACCGAGCATTCTGGGAGTTCGCCCAGCGAGCTCCCGGAGCCGCCGACCGCCGAGGAAGCCGGGGCTCACCGGACCTCCCAGGTCAGCCTCTCGAACCCGCTCCTGCGGTCCTCGAAGCCCCCGGAAGCATCCGACGGCGTCACCTCGAGTCTGACGCTGGGACAACCGCAGCGGCTCATTGTGTCGGCGAACGAGGTCCAGCAGCGCGCGGACTGCAGCGCCGCACCTCTCAGCGACACATGCTTCCGCGAGGTATTACCAACCTGCCACGCAGCTCTCCCAACCTGCAGCGGGCTACCTGAAGGCTACGGGCCGTCAGCGACCCTCGGCAACCCCGACGTAGGGGAGGGTGACCAAGCGTCGAGCCCAACAATCGGACCGACCGAGCTTCAACACGCCTGCTAGTGAGGCGAATCTGTGATTCGCTGAACAAATCAACACAGCGTTCCTCGTCTCAAAGGTAGCGCGAAGGCGCAAAACTCGTGCGCCCACACCCTGAGGGGGCGGGCGAGTTTTGCAGCGAACTACGGAGACAGGACACTAGTTCATTCGGCCGCGAGCCCGTGGGCGCGACGAACCGCCGCCGGGTCATGGGTCTTCACGCCGTAGCTCAGACCGCGTTTCCGTGCCATGCGGCGCAGAGCGACTCGGTACTGCCGCGAGCCGGCAGCGTACAGCAGCGCTTCACCCCCCGGTACGCGCCGATGCACGAATGAATACGCGCGACCAACCGCGCGCAGGATGGGGATGCCCAGGTAGCGCTTCTTTTCAATCTCGAGTCCCGCCACGAGCTCGTCGCCGACCAAGTGGCGCGTCGTCTGATGCAAGAACTCCTGCGCCAGTTCCTCGGGGAAAAGCGGCAACTTGCTAGCTACTTCGTCCAGGATCTTCTTCCCATAGGGCGGACACTCGCTTGGGCGCGCCTGGTGCTTCAGCATCTCGCGGTACTGAGCGACTTCCTGGTCGAAACTCGCCGTCAGGAGCGCCTCTTGAATGCCCAGCACGTGGCCTGCATAGCGCCAGAGCAGGTGATGGCTCTCAATCTCCCGATCGCTCAAGGCAACCCCCATCCGCAGCAAGCTCTGTACGTTCCAACAGCTGAAGAGCGACAGGGTGATTGCCAAGTCTTCCTGATTGATCGGCTCGTCCCAGTGCGGCTTCCAGCGTCCGGAGTCAGCCATCCATTGCCTGATAGCGCCGTGGAGCAGACGCACCCGCACGAGGATCTCATGGGCTCGCCCACCGGGCTCGAGCTCTCCTGGCAACGCCATGCTGAACACCAGGGCCGAGGTCTCTTCGAGACGCCTCGAGATGTCGCCAGGCATGCCCAGGCGTCCAGTCAGGGCCGTGACCATCGCCATCTTCTTGAACATGTAGCCCCCAACCAAGCTACCCGTGAGCAGCGAGAGACCCATGAATGGGCCATACGCGGCGATCAGGCGCTGACCTGCGCGCATGCGGCGAAAGTTCGCCCACGCCGGCACCCGCATCGTTTCCTCAAGGAATTGCTGATAGATGGGCGAGCCACCAGCAGCAGCCTCACGTCGCACCTCAATCAACATGTCTTCGGGACTGCGGATCGGGTGTGACTTGCGGAGCTCAGCGATCACGGCGTCCGCCAGCGGATCGGTGATCTGCCGCTGGGCCTGTAGCTCAGCTTCGCTGTGGCAAGCGCCGTACTGAATCTCCGCGAGCGCGGGGATGCGGCGGAGCTCAGGACGCGAGGTGCGGATCGGCATGCGCGAGTTCTATCTTAAAGGCATTCAGATCTCTAGCCCGGGACGCACGGGGCAAGCAATTAGCGCACACGGTGCAGGGTTCCGCCGGCTTCCACGAACACCCGGAAGCCTTGGAAGCGCGGCAAGTAGCTCGCGGGCGGCGGCTTGGTGACATGTCCGGTGACTGCCTCGAGAATCGCCTGCTTCTTCGTCAGGTCGTAGGTCACACGATAGCGAGCATCACCGAGGTGGACGCTCAACGGGAACTCCCGCTCGATCAGCGGTGCGATCTCCGCCGGCAGCCTCGGCAGCTCGAGGTCGCCTGGCTCTAGCAGCTGCCAGTCTGCTGGCTGAGTGACCCCGAGTTGCTCGATCCGCTCCCGAAGCCACTCCGGGTAGGTAGCCGGAGCTTCGAGGGTGAAGCCCTCGAGCGGGCCTCCGGGTAGCTTCGATAGCTGCGCCGCCAGCGCCCACTGCTGGCTGCGCTCCTCACTCCGTTCCGCTACCCCACGGAATAGACTTCCGCGGAGGACCAGCGCGCAGATAGCGTCCACCAGCTGCTGCCCGTGGAGACTGCGCTCGACCTCGCCCAGGCACTTCCCTGCGTGCACGCGCTGGACCACCGCACGCACTTCTCCGCGATCGTCGACGGTTGGCTGGGTCACTTGATCGCGACCGACGCCGGCGGCGAAGAGTTCCTTCAGCGTCGCGCGTTGCACACAGGTCGCGATGATGCGATTTGCTCGGCCGCCGACCCCCGCGCCGCCGACCGCCCGGGTCTCGAAGACCACCAACGCCTCCGGGTGCCGCTGCTCGGGTCCAGACATCAGCGCACTGACCAGGCTGTCACGTCCAAGCACGACCTCCGTGCCGCCGGAGCTCCAGCTGGTGGGGTGCTTGCGCCGACGAGCAATGTACCCCGCGCGATGATCCGCTCGGAGCGCGACTCGGCCGATGCCCTCGCGATCCGGCTCCTCCGCGAGCTCCGCGCTAGGCAAGTCTGCGCGCCCGAACGCTCGCCGCAGACGACGCGCATTTTGCCGTGCCTCGCCCAGCGCTTGGAGATCTAGCCCATGGCGAGCGCTGCCCTTTCTTACCGCGCGGATGAGTGCGCAGGCGTCGGAACCGTCACCCGCATCGAGCTCCGCGGTGTGCTCAGTGGTCAACCGGACAAGTCGCCGCCCGGTCGCCAACGCGGCCACCAAGTCGAGCACGTCGTCAAGCGCAGCGTCTCCCCTGGCCTCGACGACAAGCCGCCCGAGCGCGGGATCGAGTGGGAGACCTGCGAGCTCACGACCCACGCGGGTGATCTCGCCCGCTGCGTCGAGCGCCCCGAGCTGGCGCAGCTCGCCAAGGGCGGTCCCGACGGCGTGCTCCGCCGGGGCATCCACGAACCGAAGCTCCGTCAGCTTGCGACCAAGCGCAGCGCTCATCAGCACGAGGGGAACCAGGCTTTCCCTACGGATTTCTGGCGGTGTAATCGGTTCGAGCACGGCGGCGGGAGACCACAATCGAAACGCGACTCCAGGGCCCGTCCTCCCCGCGCGCCCCGAGCGCTGCTCGGCTGAGTCACCGGCGATCGGAGCGAGACTCAAGAATCCTCGTCCGCCGTAGTAGCGCGTTCGACGCACCAGCCCAGAGTCGATCACCACGCCCACGCCTGGAATCGTGAGGCTGGTCTCGGCGACGTTGGTCGCGAGCACGAGCTTGCGTCGCGGACACGCCTCGAAGACCCGAGCCTGACGCTCGAGGCTCAACCCCCCGTGAAGCTCGAACAGCTCATAACCCAGGTGACCGCACTCGGCCGCAACCGCAGCGATCTCAGCCTTGCCAGGCAGGAACACCAGGACATCACCAGGCAAAGACTCGGCCCGCCTCAGTGCCTCGCTCACCCTGGCTTCCAGCCCACTCGGTTCGGGCAGCGCTTCTCGCCCCGGCAAGTACTCCACGCGCACAGGAAACGTACGCGTGGTGGCTTCGAGCAGTGTCGCCCCGAGTTCCTCCGCGAGTCGCTCGGCCTGCAACGTGGCGCTCATGACCACCAGGTTGCGCAATTTTTCCTCGCGGTAAATAGCAAGCAATAGATCCACATCTAGCCGCCGCTCGTGAAACTCGTCGAGGAGGACGTTCTCGAAGCTGGCGTAAGCATCGAAGTCGTTGAGCACCATGCCAGGGGTCGCAAACAGCACACGCGTCTGAGGACTGCGGCGCACGTCATCCCGCACGGCGTAGCCGACCTCGCCTCCCAGCTCCGCTCCCCGAAGACTCGCCACCCGCGCCGCGAGGCTCCGACAGGCGACCCGACGCGGCTCGATCACGAGCACGGACCCCTGGAACCAGCACGGGACCTCGGTACTCTTGCCGGTGCCAGTCGGCGCGCTCAACACCAGCCGCGCGCCAACTCCATCCCTTTGCGCGCGCTCGACACACGCATCGAAAGCCGCTCGTACCTCGTGGATCGGCAAGCGCTGGTCGGACACGCCCCTGTTTGCCCGAGGCCGAGCCAGCAACGCAAGCGCCCTTGGACGAGCGCGCGCCGCGGTTTGCGGTAGCTTTGCGTCCATGGCCTCCCCGATCGATGCGCTCGTCGACCAACTCAGAACGTCCCTCCACGCACAAAGGCGGGACCCCGCAGCGCGCGTCGAGGCCATCCACAGCGCCGCCGAGGCCTACCTTGCAGCGCTGGAACAACAAATCGTCCGCGACTTCGCGAGCAGCCATGGCTTTGGCAACACCGCCCCTGGCCCCTCGGCAAAGGAAGCCGCGGAGCGCCTGCTGCATGCCGTCCGCCAGCTGCCGGAGCTCAAAGCTGCACCCTCAGCGCCGGCGGACCTGGAGGCTCGTGGCGAGTCCAAGCGGGCTGCGCTGGGCCTCTCCCCCGAAAGAAGACCTGCCGGAGCAGACACGGCAGCGCCCAGGGCCGTGCCGGAGATCTTGAAGGTTCAGCCCAGTACACCTGCCGGCATGGCGCGCCGCGCGCTGTTTGCGCTCTCGGAGCAGCGCCCCCTGGTGGTGGTTGGTCGCTTGGGCAAGAAGGAGCGCCTGGAGGCGCTCGCGTCGGAGCTCCCAAAGCAAACCGAGTGGCTGGACACCAACCAGCACGGGATGGCCGCAATCGGCAACCTCGACCGACGGCTTCGAGAGCGCCGAGTCGGGGCGTTGGTGCTGATGGAAGGCTCCTTGAGCCACAAACACACGGAGCCCCTGGTTAGTGCCGCGCGGCAACATGGCATAGCATTCGCTTATGCCAACAAGGGGGGCAAGCAGTCGATCTTGCGGGCGCTAGATGAGCTCGAGAAGCAGCTCGCATCAGGTTGAAGCGCCGGGCTCCTGCCGCTTGTTCAGGAAGTCCATCAGCGTCTTGACGAGCTCGTAGGGAGGCGTCACCTCGGGAGCCTCGACGGAGTCCTTCTCGTGCTCGAAACGCAAGAGATCCATCTCCGCGAACGCCGCGCGTACCTTGGGGGTGAGCAAGCCGAGGCGCCGTAGGTTCGGCACGATCTTCGAGAACATCATCTGGCGGAAGCCCTTCTGGATCGGCGTATTGGTCATCCAGGGTACCCAAACGTCCGGGTCCCACCCCAGGCGCTCGAAGACCTGGCGGTTCAAGAGGCGCGTGCGCAAGAGCCGCGTGGCTTCGATCACGAAATCTTCGCGCTCGGCCAGCTCCCGCGCACTCATTTCCTCCCGGTAAACTTTCTCGAGGCTCATGACGCCGAACGCGACATGCCGCGACTCATCCGCCATGATGCGAGCGGTGATGTCCTGAATCAGCGGCTCGTTTTGCATGACCAAGCGGAGCGTTCCGAACGCCGCGAGCGCGAGTCCCTCCACCAAGATCTGCATCCCGAGATAAGTGATATCCCAGCGGGAGTCCGAGACGATCTGGTCGAGCAGGGTGCCCAGGCTAGGCTCGATCTCATAAGACAGCCCGAGCTTCTCCGTGAGGTAACGATGATAGACCTCCACGTGACGCGCTTCGTCTGCCACCTGATTGGCAGCGTAGAACTTCGCCTCTGCCCAAGGCACCGTCTGCACGATCTTTGCTGTGGCGATCAGCGCGCCCTGCTCGCCGTGTAGAAACTGAGAGAGCATGAACGCATTGGTGTGCAGCCTCAGTAGGATGGCTTCGTCACGGCTCAGCTCCCGTGGGGGCTGCATCACCTGGTTCATGAACACATCGACGCCCGACTCCAGGCTGAGCTTGGCCACGTCGACGTCCTGAGACCAGTCGAGCTCGTTCGCGTTCCAGGACAGAGACTTGCCCTTCTCGTACAGGTGCATGAGCTTTTGCTCTTCGAGGGCGTATTGCCAATCGAACACCGTCTTGATCGTGCCTTCGACCTCACGATAGGCACCGGTGTTGGGGATCGGCAGCGGATTCTTTTGCTCGTACTCCATCGTCCCTCCAGACTGAGATTTCCTCGCGGTTTTATCGACGCACCTGCAAGTACGCGAGGATAACGCTCGTGAACTCCCCAACCAGCTCGGCATTGGAGAGAGCGCGCTGTTGCACCCGCACGTCACCGAGGATGGCCTTCTGCTGCAGCACGCCGAACACCATCTGCAGCCCGAGCTCGAGCGCCTTCGCTGGCTCCGGGTGGGAGATCTGATCGGCGTGGCGCAACCCAAGCTCGATGAAGTGACGGATCGCCTGACCGCGAAGCCGACGTCCGTCACGCCAAACCTGCTGAGAGCGAGCGGCGTGAGCCACGAACACCCGCAGCAGCGGGCCCGCGTCGCTGTAGATCTGAACCATCACCTCGAGCAGGCCCGAGACAGTTTGCTCGAGGCTCTTGTCTTCCCACTTTTCAGGGCGGGTGACGTCCGCGAGCATGCTACCCACGCGCGCGAGGAAGCGCTCCTCGAGGGCACGGATGAGGGCGTCCTTGTCCTTGAAGCGCCCGTAGAAACCGCCAACCGAAGAGCCTGCGCGAGCGACGATTTCCGGTATGGAAACATCTACGACGCCTTGCTCGAGGATCAGCTGCTCAGCAGCATCGAGCAACCGCTCCAGGGTGCGCTGGCTGCGCGCCTGCTTGGGACGCGAGACGCTGGAGAACTCGGACGCCGCCGCGCTCGCGACTGCTGCCGTGTCGGAAACGCCCGAATTCGTTGAAGATCTCTTCGACACGCTCATGATCAGAACCAGAATGCGAATCTGATTCTAATTTTTTGGAGGCGGACGTCAAGCACCTGGAAAGCTCGCGGAACCGTGCGCAGCAGCCTAGCTCTGGCGTTCGCGGATGTCCGCGAGGCGCCCGTAGTGGCGGTAGCCGAGCTTGCTGAGAGCCTCTGCGGGGGCGAGCCCGATGTCGACCAGCGTCTTGATGCTGTAGGTACCTGCGAGGACCGGCGGGGCGTAAGCGCGAATCGAGTCCTCCGACGCGCACTCCTCGAGCGGCTTGAGGATCTGATAGCTGTGTAGATGCACGAAGTGCGCGGCGCTGCAGCGCGAGTACCCGGGGGTACGTGGCGCGGTGATCACGTGCGGTGTCGCGAGGAAACGACCACCGCTGAGGATCTCGAGTTGCTGGCCCACCTGAGCCACGAGGCAGCCAGCTGGAGGCGTGCCCTTGATCAGCATGCCGTCGGGGTGCTCGGCGCTCGGGCGCGTGCGCAAGTACAGCCCAGAGCCCTCGTCGGGGCGGGCACAACGCGCTCCGCTCGGGTCATGGAAGCGTCCACCCGGGAGCAACGTGACCAGGTTGAAGTCCGTGTGCTCCTCGCCCCACAGGATCCCCTCATCGACCTGTGCCTGATTCAAGGGCAGGTAGCGCAGCAAGCGGAACACATGGGGCGCGCCTTGAATCCGCGTGGCAAAGGTATCTTGAGCCAGACCAAGCGCGACGGCGCAGCCCTCGAGGAGCTCCGCACCGACTCCATGCACCTGCTTTCCGACCTCGAGGTAGAGCCGCGAGAACTCCTCGTAGCCCGCTGGCCAGCGGTTATCCGCGTAGATCTCCGGATACTGGATCTCGCACTCCGCGTCGGTTTCGACCGGCGCCGCGAAGTAGCACTCCTTGAAGTCTGGCTGCCCTCCAGCGATCACAGCCTTCTCCGTGTTGGGAGGCGTCCAGCCGCGCTGGTACCAGATGTCTCCGCTCGACAGGCGCTCCTTCACCGCGGCGTCTTCTGCGGTGAAGCGCAGAAACTCGTCGTACAAGCGATGAACCGCGTCGATGTCGACGTCGTGCCCCGAGATGTAGATCAACCCGTAGGTGCCAAACGCCTCCGCGATCGCGGCGCACGCGCGCTCTCGAGCGGCGGCGTCACCCCGCAGATCGGCGAGGTTCAGAGTGGGGATGTCAGCTGCCTGAACGCCTGCACTGGGATCGATAGGAGTCACGGCCCAGCCATAGCAGGGAGTGGCTGCGAAGGCGACGCCGCCGCGGCTCCTGCTCGTCGGGCGGGCGCTAGAGCTTGGGACCGACGGTCAGAGGCTGAGCCGCGGGTCTTCCAATCAGGTATCCCTGCGCGTAGGTCACGCCGCGTTCGCGAAACCAGGCGAGCTCTTCCACGGCTTCGACGCCCTCGACCACGGTCGCGATCTCCAAGTGCGCCGCCAGTTCGAGGATCTTCGTCGCCACGACTGCCTTGTAGCTGTCCTCGTGAATGTCACGCGTCAGATCCATGTCGAGCTTGACCACGTCCGGGCGCAGCTGGTGCAGCAGGTTCAGGTTCGAGAAGCCCGCGCCGACATCATCGAGCGCTACCGAGAAACCGGCGGCTCGGAAGCTGTCCAGGCGTTCGACGGTGCCCGGCATGTCGGCGATGCTCTCGGACTCGATCAGCTCGAGCACGACGCGGTCTGGCGAGACGCCTTGCGCGACACAGTCCTGGGTCACGCGGGCCGCGGTGAACGACTCGCGGGTGATCGTGGAGGGCGTCACGTTGATAAAGAGCCTGGTCTGCAGCTCACGCTCATTTGCCGCCCGGAAAGCTCGGGAGATGCTCAGCGTATCCAGCACCCCCATCAGCTTCGCGTCACGCGCAGCCGTGATCATGCGAAACGGAGGGATCAACCCACCTTCGGTGTCATGACCGCGCATCAGCGCCTCATGCGCGTAGACGTGGGTGGTGTCCTGAGCGCTGACGATGGCCTGAAAGTGAGTGTCAAGCGGTCGTTGTTCAACAGCTCCATCAGCCAACGCGCGCGCGCTTGCGCGATGAAGCTCTTGAGCGACTCGGCGCGGGGGATGTCCAGCAGCCCGGGCGCAGCCTGACCGGGCATCAAGAGCACCTTGGTCGACTCGAGCTGAGCGTCCGTGTGCGCGTGGCGCAAGCGGTCGAGCAGCGGCACGACGCAGTTATCGTCCACCGCGACCGACATGCAGCGCGCAAGTTCCATGACGTCGTAGTGCACCTCCGCAGCCTCGAGCTGCAGGATCATGCTTGGTGCGTCCGTCCAGTTTGCTGGCCACAGGTAGAGCTTGCCGACCCCAGTCAGCGGACTGGGCATCTGTAGACTCACTTTCGCAGCGTTCAGGTGGCGCATACTTCTCCTAGCTCTGAACACGAACGGCCTGCGTGCGGAAGACTTGAGCCTTTTCACAGCGCCCCGCCGCGAGCTTCCGAAGGTCACTTATGTGGCCCGCGTTTTTGTGCGTTTTATGTGGTGCTAGGCTCACCTCCGAACCCTCATGTCACGCTTGCGCGTCCCAGACTTCATGCAGGCCTTGCTGCGCCGCACGTGGCCCGTTGTAGTTGGTGCCGCTACCGCCTGCGGCAGCGCGATCACACCGCCCCCCTCACCCGTCGCCCCCGGTGAGCCGCCAGCTGCGCCGAGCGTATTGGATGCTCCCCGCGTCCCACCTGCGCCGCAGCCCACGGAGCCAGCACTGCCAGATCCCGGAGCGGCGCTGCGTCTGCCGTTTGAGCAACTCAGCGCCCTCGAGCAGGCAATCCAGAGCAGTATTGACCGCGGGGAAATAACCGGCGCCGTGGTCGAGCTAGGGCGTCACGATGGGGTGCTCGTGCGGCGCGCGCTCGGGCGCATCCAGGCGTCACCCGCAACCTGGTACCTACCTGAGACACGCTTCGACCTGGCCTCCTTGACCAAACCGTTCACGGCGTTGACCTGCCTGCTCGTGATGCTGGATCAGGGGGTGAGGCTCGACGCACGAGTCGCCCAGTACCTCCCGGAGTTCGCCGCTCGAGGTAAGGGGCAGATCACGATCCGGGATCTGTTGCTTCACCGGAGTGGCCTGCCAGCGGCGAATCCCCTGAGCGATCTGCGCGGCAACGCGGCGGCGCAGCGCGCGCACATTCTTGGTATCGCACCTAGCGGCAAGCGCGGCGATTTCATCTACAGCGACGTCAACTTCATGGTGCTGGGGCTGCTCGTCGAGCAGCTTGGCGGCAGTCCGCTGGATGAGGTGATGCAGACCAAGCTGCTGAAGCCTCTAGGGCTCGAGCACACTGTGTTCCGGCGTCCCAGTGCTCAGCTCGGAGACGCCGAGCTCTTCGCACCGACGGAGGTCGCAAGCCTAATCCCCACGGATCCGACCAGTGCGAAAGTACGCCTTCAGGGTGTCGTCCACGATCCGCGAGCCCGCGCCTTCGATGGCGTGGCCGGGCACGCCGGCCTGTTCTCTACGGCCGACGACCTCGGCAAGCTCGCGCGGGCGCTCCTGAACCGCACAGCGCCACTCGGCGAAGCAGTGACGCAGCCGATGCTCGTGCCTCAGCGTTTCGGCAAGAAGGTGCGCGGACTCGGCTGGGAACTCAGGGCGAGTGACCCACGAGTGTTCGGGCACTACGGCTTCACAGGAACGTCGCTCTGGATGGACCCGGCGCGAGACGGCTACGTCGTCGTGCTCACCAGCCGCTTGTATCCCGACGGCAAGGGCACTGCGGATCCCGTGCGTGGCGCCATCCATCGGCTGGCGCACGCCGCGTACGCCGCCGACCTGGGCGCCCACTCCGAGCCAGTGGTTGGCGCTGATGTCCTGCGCCTCGACGGCGTCGCGGCGCTCAAAGGCAGGAAGGTACTGCTCCTCACCAACGAGGCTGCGCGCCTGCGGGACGGTCGCACCACGATCGAGTTGTTTCGCGACGCTCCCAGTGTCGAGCTCGTCGCGCTCTTGAGTCCAGAACACGGGATCGACGGGCGTCACTCAGGCCTCGTAAAGAACGCGGTAGATCGCTTCACGGGGCTCCCGGTGCGCTCGCTGTACGCGGATCCCTCCCTCGAAGTCGAGGCGAAGCAGCTAGCTGGCGGGGACACCATCGTGTTCGACCTGCAAGACGTCGGCGTGCGCTTCTACACCTACTTCTCCACATTACACTCGCTGCTGCGCGCAGCAGCCAAGACCAAGCAGCGCGTGGTGATTCTGGATCGGCCGAATCCTCTCGGAGGCGAAGTGGTCGCTGGCCCGCTGGTGGACGATCGCAAGCCGAGCTTCGTGCACCACGCGCGACTGCCGCTGGTACATGGACTCACCGCGGGGGAGTTCGCCCGCTACGTCGTCGAAATGGAGAAGCTCGACGTCCAGCTCGAGGTCGTCAAGCTTCGTGGTTGGCAGCGCGACATGAAGCTGTCAGCCACCCAGAGTTGGGCGCCGCCGTCGCCCAACCTGCGCACACGAAACGCGGTCTTGCTCTACCCACTGCTGGGTCCGTTCGAAACCACGAGTCTGTCCGTTGGCCGCGGGACGGACACCCCGTTCGAGGTCATCGGTGCGCCCTACGTCGATCCGGCGGCGCTCCTCGGGGAGCTGGGCGAGCTGCCCGGGCTCGAGCTCAAGAGCGTCACGTTCGTCCCTCGCGCCAGCACTCAGCGGGGCAAAGCCTGCAAGGGACTCGCCATCCGAGTTCGGGACGCGAACCAGTTCGACGCCACGACGAGCTTCCTCCGGCTCGCGGAGGCGCTGCTCAAGCTGTATCCGCAGGTAAACGCACCTCGCCTCGACGACCTGCTCGCGAACCGCGCCACCCTGGACGCGCTCCGGCGGGGTGAACCGCCGGACACGATTCAGCAGCTGTGGCGCAAGGAGCTAGACGGCTACCGCGAGCAACGCGGCAAGGTCTTGCTCTACTGAGTCAGTTGACGGGTTCGCCAGCCAGCAGCTTGTCGAGCCGGGGCAAGATGTTCGCCGTCGCGCCGGGGCCCTTGATAGAGCCAGCGATCCGCTGCTCCGTTCCTCGGCCAGCGGCATCAGGCAACGCGAACAAGGGGATCATTCGGCTAGCGTACCCAGCACTCGCCAGCGCATCGCGATCTTGATCGAGATCGAACTCGACGAACGTCACGCCCTGCAAATCTCGGTTGAGTTTCCCCTCGGTAACGGCGTGGTGAAAATACTGACAAGGCTCGCACCAGGTGGCACCGACGTACACCAACACTCGGGTGTAGCCGCCCTTGCCTGCCTTCCGCGCAGCGTTCGCCTCCGCTAGTTTCTCGCGCACGAAGCTCGGGATGTCAGCGCCTCCCGTAGGCCCACGCAGGAAGCGCGGCGGTGACCCCACGTCGACCTTGGCGGTTGCGCTGGCGCTCGCGGGCTCCGCCTTCGCCTTGTGCTCGGAGGAGTCGCAGCCGAGCAAGCAGAGGCAAGACAGAGCGAGCAAGCAGACGCGACGCATCCACCGACTGCTACCAGCCACATCGGGTCGGAGCAAGCCAGCGCTCACCCGGGGGCACCCTCTACGCGTCCGCCGGCCCGTACGGCGGAGCAGGGTCGTACTGAATCGCCCGCTGGACAGCGCGCGCAAAGTCTGGCGACTCCAGCTGCCCCACCAGCCACAGCGCGGCGTCGATCCCTGCGGATACCCCAGCGGCGCTGAGTAATCTGCGCTCACCCCGCGGACCGTGCTCGAGTTCATCCGCCACGTAGCGCACGTCTCCGCGCACCTTGAGCTCCGAGCCAGCTCGGCGTTGCAGCTCATCGACGAACGCAAAGTAGGTCGTCACCTCTCTGCCCCGACTCACGCCGCTCACGAAGAACAGGAGCGCACCGGTACACACCGAAAAGCTCCAGCTCGCCGTCGCAGACTGCGCCGCCAAGAACCTGAGCAATGCGGGATCCTCGGCGCCAGGTCGCGTGCCCTGTCCACCCGGCACGACCAGCACATCGCACTCGCCAGCCTCCGCAAAGCTCGCGTCTGGACACACCCGCATGCCCTTCGCCGCGCGTACCGGCTCACGCGTCGGCCCGAGTAGCTCGCACGACCAAGTCCCCCGCTCCGCGGGCAACAGGCGCGACGCCATGCGCAGCACCTCCCAGGGCCCAACCAGGTCGAGCTCTTCGAAGTCCTCGAACATCACGAATGCAAGCTTCACTGCTAGCTCCTTTGCCGCTCCCGATGTCCACAGCCTGCAGGACAACGCAGCGCGCGGCACGGACCTTCAGCCCACACGCTCGGCCAAAAACAGCGTCCACCTTGGCCGACTCGTGTCAGAGTGCAGCACATGCGCCGCGTGGCTCTGTTGGTCTGTGTCTCTCTCGCTGCGAGCGCGTGCGCGCCATCAGGTGCGGGCGACTCGGCGCCACGACAGATCGATCTGGAAGGCGACATGGGCTTGCTCGAGCCGTTCCGCGCCATCTCGCCGAAGGAGCCGGTGCCCCACTTCATGGTGATGGATACCGCAGGCGGGGTGCACGACTCCCGCAAGCTGCTCGGGCAAGGGCCGCTCCTGATCAACTTCTTCGCCTCCTGGTGCGAGTCGTGCGCCGCCAAGGCGCCGCTCGTGAATCAGAGCTTGAAGCACGCCCCGCCGCACACCACGGCGCTGGCCGTGTCCCTCGACGACAATTCCACCTGGAAATATGTCGACGGCTACGTCAGCGACCACGGCCTCGACTATCCGGTGATCCGTGGCGCGGAGTTCGCGAAGTTCGCGCTAGCGTTCGACCCGGTGCAAGCCGTCCCCACATTGGTCGTCGTCGGCGTGGACGGGTACGTGGTGGATTTTCAAGTGGGCCTGCGCGCGGGTGACGCCGAGCGACTCCCCCGGGCACTTCAGCGCGCGGCAACGCCCGCAGCGCACCCGTCGGCGGACCTCTCCCCCTCCCCTCGAGACGCGAGAATTAGTTCCGCACGGTAGTCCGCATCCACTCAGCGCAGCTCGCCATCGTGATGCGGGCGCTCTGAGTACGGCTCCAGCGCGTCTCGCCCCGCGCGTTCCCGAAGTGAATTTACCAGCTTCAACACTCGCGGATTGAACAATAGCCGGCGCTGAAGCGCTCGTTTACCCGGTAGGTCCAGGAGCCCGAGCGCGACGATCAGCGTCAACAGGCCCTGGCCCGGCCCCACCAGCATGATCAAGCCCGCAATCAGGAGCACCAGTCCAATCAAGTTCTTGAGCAGGCGGAGACCCAGGCGCAGCGGCGATAGGCCACGCCAAGGGTGCGGCGGCCCAACCAGGAGCCCCGCGGGCGCGCGCGCCCGGTACCAAGGGATCGCGATGATGCAGACCACGAAACTCCCCACGGAAACAACCGTGAGCAAAACCCACTTCGGGTGCTGCGTCAGCCAGGCCATGCGTCACATCAAGCCTAGCAAAATACTCTCGAAATCTTCAGGCAGCACTCCGGGGGCAAACCACACCACTTTGCCCCGCTTGTCGACCAGCATGTTCACGGGGGTCACACCCAGGCTCAAGAACTGCAACGTGTTGCTCTGGGGATCGACGTACACCGGGTAGCTCAACGTGAACGAGTCGCGCCAGGTGCGACAGAACTCTGGCCCAGGCAGGTAGCCATCGGCGTCGGCGTACATGAACTGGACGATATTCAAGCCGCGGGTCGAGTAGCGATTGTAGAGGTCCTCCATCACGAGCGCCTCCTGCTGACACGGCTCACACCAGCCCGCCCCGATGGACACCAGCGTCAGCTTGTGGCCGCAGCGCATCTCGTCGACGGTGATGGCGTTGCCGTCGCAGTCGAGCAACAAGATGTCCGGCAGGCTCTCGCCAAAGTCCGGATCGGTTCCGTACGGTTCCGCGGCCTTGGGACAGCTCGGCTCCGCGTCGCGCACCGGCACATCGGGGAAGGTCCCGTCCCAGCCTGGCAGGCCGCCCCCGTCGCTCTCGGGGATCGGTGAGAAGCGCTCCTGCTTGCCGCGGCAAGCCCCCACCAAGACCAGCGCCGCCACGGAACCCGCGAGCAGCGCGCCAAAGCGCCGCCCCCCGAGGGACCTGTGACTGACGGAACCGAAGGACACTCCCCCGAGCATAGCAGGCCGTGCCGCGGCGAGCCGGGGGTGGCGCGGGGCCCCTCAAGGGCGGTCAGCTGGCAGCGGCGGACTTCGCCTTCGCCGCCTCGACCCGCTCCTTGAGAGCGCGATTCACGCGGGAATAGCCGGCTTCCAGCTGCTTCTTCATGCGCGGCCAGAGCAGCGGGACCACTGGCCCCCGGAACCGTTCCCCGTGCACGAACACACAGCGCTCCTCCCCAGCGTCGCTACGCAGGGGCTCGAGGCTGAAGTAGTGCTCGCCGCCCATGACCTTCGCCATCAACGAATTGCGGGGACCGCGCCAGCGAAAGTCGTGCAGCGGCTCCACGCGGTGCATGCGGCACGGGATCGGAACCGCGAGCTTGCCCTGGCGGATCTTGATGTCCACGTTCGCGCCGGCGCGCAGCTCGCCCTTCACGCTGACGATCACCGGGTTCCACTCGGGGTAGCGCGCGAAGTCCGTCAGCACCTCCCACACTTCTTCACGGGACGCGGCACTCTCGATCTGGGTTCGCACTTCTCGCATGTCGCGGAGCATCTTCCCTCTCGAGCCGCAGAACGCAACCAACAAAGACCATCAGGCCCCGCGCTTCCGCGTTCAAACGTGGAGTCGCAGGGCCTGATGCGTCGCGTGTCTTTTCTTGGGGGGAGGAAGAGTCGCTACACGCCGACGATGAAGGTCACACTCGTGGTCCCACTGCCACCGATGTTGAGGGTCGCGAAGTTCTTCGCCCCTTCGACCTGGTAGTCACCCGCTGTCCCCGTGACCTGCTTGTACGCGTCGAGCAGCTGGCGCACGCCCGTCGCGCCCACCGGGTGCCCGGCGCCGATCAAGCCACCGCTCGGGTTGATCGGGCATTTGCCTCCGATGGCGATCACGCCCTCTTCGACCGCCTTCCAGCTCTCGCCTGGCTTCGTCAGCCCGAAGTGATCGATCGCCATGTACTCGCTGGTGGTGAAGCAGTCGTGAGTCTCGATGCCGTCGATCCCGCTCACGTCAGCCATACCGGCGCGCTTGAACGCGTCGGTAACGGTTGAGCGCACGTGGGGCAGCACATACTCCGCGTTCTTGCTCTCCTCGACCTTGTCCTCGAAGCGTAGCCGCGCCGTGTGGTGGCCCCAGCCCTTGATGCGCGGGATGCTCTCGAGAGCGATCCCCTTCGCCTTGGCGTACTTTTCCGCATAGCTTCTCGAAGCCAGGAAGACGGTCGCGGCGCCGTCGGTGACTTGCGAGCAGTCGGAGATGCGGATGCGACCACCCACAGCGGGGTTGTCATCCGTGCGGCACATCGCGTGGCCCTGGTTCATGTACCAGGTGCGGGTCTGCGCGTTGGGGTTCAGCTTGGCGTTCGCGTAGTTGATCGCGCTAATGCCTGCCAGGTGCTCGTCCTTCAGGCCGTAGCGCTTGTCGTACTCGTCGCCGAGCTTGCCAAACAGCTTGGGGAACGGGAACTCGATGCCAGCAGCCTCGAGCTCATACCAAGCCGCGGTCCCCAGGAAGTCGCCCCCAGTCGCGGAGTCCACTGTCTTCATCTGTTCGATGCCGACGACCGCGGTGACGTCATAGCGACCGGCCTCGATCTCGGCGCTGGCAGCAAGCAGCGCGATGCTACCCGAAGCACAGGCCGCCTCGTGTCGCCCCGTGGGCAGGCCACTGAACAGCGGATGCGTCTCAACGAAGAAGGCGCCGAGGTGCCCCTGCTTGCAATAGAGCTCCGCTGCGAAGTTGCCGACGTGCCCGGTCTGGATGTCCTTGGGGTCGAGCCCCGTGGTCTCCAGGGCGCCGCGCACGACCTCGCGCATCATCGCGGAGAAGTGCTTGTTCTCCTTGCTCCAGTTCCGCGCGAAATCAGTCTGATAGCCGCCGAGGATATATACTTCTTGTGACATTGGCTGAGTCTCCTGTTCCTGTGCGACGGTTCAGCGCGCGACGAAGAAGCGCCCGACGTTGACGGTTGGATGGTTGAAGAAGCGCTGTCCAGGCAGCGCGTCGGCCAAGAGCTTCGGCACGGGAACGCCGGCGGCCTTGAGCATATCCACCGTGCGGCTGACACCGATGGTGTCGACCAGCACGCTGGGCGGCGCCCAGTTGAAGCCGGTGCCCATGATCAGGTCGATTCCCGTGATCGCCTCGGTGCACTCACCGGCGCGGTGGAAGCCGTAGCTGATGTAGCCAGCGATGACCTTGCGAGCGAGCGCCGCCTCGTCGCCGGGCGCGCTGACGAAGGCCGCCATCGCGTCCTCATAGCGTCCCATGCGGTGCAGCGTGGCGATCTCCTTGATGAAGCCTAGGTTCGGGAGCTTCACCTCTTCGAGCGGCGTGTACTCGCCGGTCTTCGGGTTGAGCACCAGCTTCTTCTTGTCCTTGGTGCGCTGAAAGAAGCCGCCGCCGCTCTTGTTTCCGAGGGTGCCCTTGTCGATCAGGCGTTGCATGTACGCCGGCAGCTCTAGGGTCGCGTGAGCCTCGTCCTTGCTCAGCTTGTAGATATTATCCACAATTGCCTTGTGGATATCCCAGCCTACTAGGTCGATGGTACCGAGCGGCGCCAGGGCACGACCGGTGTAGGGGCCGACCAGCTTATCCATCAGCGCCGGACCGTGCTCTTCAGCGAGCTGAGCGACCTCGTTCAACACCTTGAAGCCGACGCGGTTGCCAGCAAAGCCAGGCGTGTCCGCTGTGCGGATCATCGTGCGTCCCAGCAGCTTCTCACAGTAGGTCTCGACGAAGTCCAAGAGCTCGCTGTCGGTGTCCTTGCCAGCGACCAGCTCGGTGCCGACGATCACGTTCGGGGGATTGAAGAAGTGGATCCCCATGAAGTGCTTGCGGAAGGATTCACTGCGTCCCTCGGCTAGCTTGTTGATCGACAAGCCCGAGGTCACGGTGCCCACGATGCTGTCCGGGCGGCGCGCCTTGTCGATGCGCTCAAAGAACTGCTGCTTGAGCTCGAGCTGCTCGGTCACCGCCTCGAAGATCAGGTCGGCGCTGGCAACGGCTCGCTCGAGGTCCTCCTCGTAGCTACCGCATTCCACACGGTCCGCTACCGTGGGGGAACGCACTTGCCGGATGGCAGCCTTCAAGCCATCCTCGGCTTTGGCCTTGGTGCGCGCCAGAAAGGTGACCTTCGGCACTGCGTGAGTGAACAACGCACCGCTTCCGAAACCCATGGTTCCGTTCGCCCCAAGCACGACCACGTGCTCGATGCGGCGCTTGCCCAGGATGTCGCTTGCCTTACCGCGTGCCGCGCCTTGGGTTGCCAACTGATTCATCGCCTAGCTCCTTTGGGGCGCCGACTTGTGTGCTGCACAGCTGCGCGGTCATTCGCGACCTCGCACGTTTACAGCTTTACATTCAACGCGCTGCGTAGCTTGACTTGTGTAAGCGCTGAAATCAACGTCAGAACCCGAAGCCATCGGTGATTGGCGCGAAAATTAAGCGCATTCGCAGGAAACCGCGTCGACCCCAGCGTTTACACGTACGTTGACAACGTAAACAACCAGCCCGCGACGGGGGTTGGGCCCGAGCGAAAACGCGGTCCTCAAGGTCCCTCAACGAGCGAACTCCTTGGAGTTGCTCGGGACCCCCGCTAAGCGCGCTGCCATGAGCGAGAACGACGCGCCCCACGCACCCCCTCCCTGGCAGCCCGACTTGCAGAAGCTCGGGGGCGTGATCGGAGAAGCTCCGGAAGACTTCGTGGTCGAGGAAGTGCCGCTCTACACGGCGAGCGGAGCGGGTAGCCACTGGTACCTCTGGGTGGAGAAGCGCGAGCTCAACACACGGGAGGTCGTGCGCCTGTTTGCGGAGGCGGGCAACACTGACGAAGCGGAGATCGGGACCGCCGGACTCAAGGACAAGAACGCCGTCACCCGCCAGTGGGTCAGCGTGCCAGAGTCTGCCAAGGCGCCCGACACCTGGCAGCTTCCCGACAGCGTACGGATCCTCGAGGTAACGCGCCACACGAACAAGCTGCGCACGGGGCACCTGCTCGGTAACCGCTTCTCCCTGCGCCTCCACGGTTGTGATCCCGGGTGGCAGAACCGCTGGACCGCGCTCAGCGAAGCGCTCACGACCCACGGCTACTTCAACTACTTCGGCCCCCAGCGCTTCGGGCTCCACGGGCAGAACCTGGGCAGGGCGAAGTTTTGGCTAAAAAAGGGCGCGAAAGGTCGAGGCTTTCAGCCGCGGTTGTACGCAAGCGTGCTTCAGTCCGAGGCGTTCAACCGATACTTGAGCGCGCGCCGTGAAGTTGGCTTCGAGCGAGCGCTGCTCGGTGAAGTGGTTCGCTTGGCGAACACCGGGAAGCACTTCAGAGTTACCGACGTCGCGGCGGAGCGCGAGCGCTGGGAGACGAAAGACATCCTGCCCACCGGTCCCATGGCGGGCCCCAAGATGGTCGCAGCAGACGCCGAAGCCGGCGACTTGGAGCAGCAGGCGATCCAGGAACTCGGCCTCGACTCACCGCCGCGCGCCTTCGTCAAGCTCGCCCCCGGCACCCGGCGGGACCTCCTGGTGTTCCCCGAGAACGTGAGCCTCGAAGCCGATGGAGACGCGTTGCGCCTGAGCTTCGCGCTGCCCTCGGGCAGCTACGCGACCGAACTCGTGAGTGCCCTCACCGGCGCGGCGGCGCGCCCCACCAAGGACCGAGACATCGTCTAGCAGGCGAAGCTCAGCGCAAAAGTTCAGGGCGACGACAAGGCCGCGCAGCGCAAGCTGTGCCTACCGCAGTAGGACGCTGGAAAGGCATTGGTGTCCAAGGCACCCTCGCTATACTGCCGCGCCATGGCGCATACCGATCCAGCCTTCGTACGTGACTTCGACGACCCGAAGCTCGAGGCGCTCACCGAGATGATGTTCTTGGCCGCCTTCGCAGACGGAGAGATGAGCGACGAGGAACGCCAGCACTTCCAGGCCAGCGTCGAGTCGCTCACGGACGGACGCTTCGGCGGCGCGAAGTTCGACCTGTTCTTCGCCAACATGCAGCAGAAGCTCGAGGCGGAGGGTCGGGAAGCGCGCCTGGCGAGCGTGAAGGAGCGACTCACGGATCCCAACGTGCGGCGTGTCGCGCTGAGCCTCGCGGTGCAGGTCACGGCTGCGGACGGCATCATCCGCACGAGCGAGCGGGAGCTGATCATGGAAACCGCAGAGGCCCTCGACATCGACGTGGACGTCGCCGCGGACATCGTCGCCGAGGTCGAGCGCGGAACCAAAGCCTAGGCGCAGAGACTGGCCGCGCACGCCGTTCAAGCAACGAAGCCCCGCGGAAACACCGCGGGGCTTCTGCTTTGCGAGCCCATCTCGGAGCCGCTCAACCCAGAGCGTTCAAGCGATCCCGCGCCTCGCGCATGCCTTGCTTGAGCTCGCTCATCACCTCGGAGACCGGCTTGACCTCGTTCATGCGACCCACGATTTGCCCCACCGGCTGCATCAAGAGCGTGGTGTCGCCGGTCGCTTCCACGTGGCGGTGAATGCGCGACTGCGCCTCGGCGATCAACATGAACTGCAGCGGCATCGGCAGCGGCTTGGGATTCTTCGGGTCCTCCCAGGCGTCGGTCCATTTCGTCTTCAGCTGACGCGCCGGCTTACCGCTCACCGCCTTGGAGCGCAGCGTGTCGTCGTAACCCGCATCGAGCAGACGCTGCTTCACAGGAGCGGACTCCATGGCCTCTGCGGTCGTCAGCCACAGCGACCCGAGCCAGCAGCCTTCGGCGCCCATCGCGAGCGCGGCAGCGACTTGCGAACCGCTTCCCACACCGCCGGCCAGCAGCACGGGCGTCGGCGCCAGCGCTTCCACCACTGCCGGAGTGAGCACGAAGCTCGAGACCTCTCCGGTGTGCCCACCGGCTTCGGTGCCTTGGGCGATGATGATGTCGACGCCCGCCTCCACCTGCTTCTTCGCGTGTTTGACCTTGCCAGTGAGCGCAGCCACCTTCACGCCGTGTTGATGCGCGAGGTCGATGACCTCCTTCGGCGGCGGCCCGAGCGCATTGGCGATCAGCTTGATGGGATACTTCAGCGCGATATCCACTTGCTTCTTGCTGACCTGATCGGTCCAGCCCTGCATCGCCTGAGCGGCGGTGGATCCCTCCGGAAGCGGTGGGACGTTGTGCTCGGCCAGCAATTGATTGAGGAAGTTTCGGTGTTCCTCGGGCAGCATCTGGTGGTACTCCGCGGCGCTCGCCATGCCGCCGCTGTCAGCTCCCACGAAGCCTGCGGGCATCACCACATCGACGCCAAACGGCAGACCATCCAGCTCCTTGTGAACCAGCTCGATGGTCTCGGCGAACTCGTCGGTGGTGTACCCAATCGCACCCAACACGCCGAGCCCGCCTGCGCGTGAGACCTCGATCACGACCTTGGGGCTGCGCGTGAACGCAAAGATCGGAACCTCGATCCCCAACTCCTGACACAGCTGCGTCTTCATCCGTCCTCCAGGCGCCCGCGATCCCGCGGGGACCCCCAGAGTAGAACGTGTTCTACTCCGGAGACCAAGAGAATGTGCGCCGAAACCGCCTCACAGTTCTGGAGCGGGGTTTGGGGGTGAGGAGCCCCGCGGGATACCCCGAGCGCGCGAAGGCAAGGAGGAAGCTGCGCGGACTCAAGGAGTGCAGCGCTGGGCGAACATCTCGACCTGCTGCTTCGAGATCTTGCTGTACTCCGCGTCGGGCATCGTGCCCTTGAACTGGGCCTCGTAGTACTTCGCGTACCACTTCTTCGCGTCGTCGCACTTGCCCGCGGCCTGGAGGCACATCGCCGCCTGGCTCAGCACCCCGTTGGCGGAAGCGCGCGGCGGCAAATGCTTCGGCATCGGCAGCGTCGGGATGAGCTTCTCGATGGCCTCCGCCTCCTCGATACAGCGGGCGGTCTCGCCACGCTGCTGAGCCTGGGCGATGGCGCTCATCGCGCGCGTGATCTGCTCTTGGGGCGTGCCACCGCGCGAGGCCGGGCAGTAGGTGTTGGCGGAGCCGCTCACCTGTTGGTCTAGCTCCTTGTCGGTCTTCTTGCGGCCAGTGTCCTGTGCCGCGAGGAACTCGCGCATGTGCTTCTTGCCGCTCTCACACATCCCCGCGAGCATTTCGCACACGGCCTTGGTGTACTCCGCGCCCCTGTCAGCGGCGTGGGGGTCGAGCTTGTCAGCGCGCTCGAGGTCCGCCAGGCAGCCCGCGCCGTCGCCGTTGTCACGCTTCTTGTTGGCCTCGAAGCGCAAGGTCCGCGCCTGACCTTCAGGCGTCTGGTCAACGGGAGGCGGGGCCGGCGGTGCTGCGACGCCGAGCTTCGCGTCCCCGGCTTCGGCACCCGCGCCCAGCTCCTGCAGCACCACACGGATCGGCACGCGACAGGCGCGTTGGGCCTGCGTCTTGCAGTCCTCCATGTCGCCGCCGCGCTTCAGGTTCTTCTCGTCGTGCTTGTGCTCACCGCCACCGCCGATATCTCCCACGCCAACGTCAGCGGACGCCTCAGTGGACTTCCGGCTATCAAGCTCGAAGGCACCAAGGTTGAACTTCGAGACGAAGTGGGTCGCCTGCGCGCACTTCGGGTTCGATTCAATTTCCGCCCGGCTAATACTCTCGCGGGAGGCGCTCGCCGTGCCAGTGACGTAGTAGTTCAGCTTGAGGCTCTCCCCCATGGACAGGCGACCGCCGAAGGTGGCCACGCCCAAGGGGAGCTTCGCGTAGAGTTCGTCTTCGTTGTTGATCTCGAAGCCCTCGAGGGTGCCGCTGGTGAACTGGGGCGGGTTGTAGCGTCCGTACTTCCCGGGCACACCAGCGTCGCTGCAGCCTTCGAGCACCGTCAGCTGGCAGCCTTCGTATTTGACGAACACGATGTCGCGCGCTGCCTTGGACTCAAAGCTCGCGAGGTCCGTCGCATCCCACTCGACGATGAAGGGACGCAGCTGATTGGTCGCGGCGTCGGCGCAGCGGTTCTTTCCGATGGTGGTCGAGTCAGCCAGGTTGCCTTGTTGACCGTTCTGGGCGCCGCCGCAGGCAGTGACACCGAGGGCAACGAAGGAGCCGAGCAGCGCTCCGGCCCCGAGGCGCCGTACGCGCTTGGATAAAGTCGAACGCTGCCCCTCACCCCCGAAACTGGGAGATCGAACGGACGTGGCAACGGTAGATTGGTTTTCTGCAGAGGCAGCGCGCGATTGTTGCATGGGAAAGACTCCTCGGGAGGCGCCGCGAAGGGTCGGCGAAGGAGTCGGTCCCGTCAACGGGGATCTCCCCAAGTGAGCTTTCAGCGCAGGGTGACCAGCTCTTCTGAGGCGGTTGGATGGATGGCGACGGTCCGGTCCAGGTCGGCTTTGGTCGCGCCCATGCGCAACGCCACGGCGAAACCTTGAATCATCTCGTCGGCTCCCATGCCGATCACGTGGATGCCCACGACCTTCTCGCGTGCGCCGACGGTCACCAGCTTCATCGCCGTGACGGTTTTCCGCTCGGTAATCGCGTGGTACATGTTGGTGAAGCGAGTGGTATAGCAACGCACGCCGCTCAGGCCGTAGAGCTCGTGAGCGCGCTCTTCGGTCATGCCCACGGTGCCGATGGGCGGATGGCTGAAGACCACTGTGGGGATATCGTCGTACTCGAGGCGCGCTTCGGGCTGCCCACCGAAGAGCCGGTCTGCGAGGCGCCGGCCTGCCGCGATCGCGACGGGAGTCAGCTCCCATTTGCCGATGACGTCGCCCAGCGCGTAGATGCCGGAGACGTTGGTATTCTGAAAGTCGTCGACCGGGATCACGCCATTCGGCTGCACGCTGACGCCCGCGGCGTCGAGCCCCAGATTGCCCGTGTTGGGGTCGCGTCCAATAGCCCAGATCAGCTGGTCGATGCCGCCGAGTTCCTGGCCTTCTGAACCTCTGAGGTCGAGCTTGGCGTTAGCGTTCCTCTCGACCGACGCGAGGTGGATGCAGGTCTCGATGTTGACCCCTGACTTCAGCATCTGTTCCATCAACGTGTCGCGCAACATCGAGTCGAAGCCACCGAGCAGCTGTTCCTTGCGGATCAGCAGCGTGACCTCGGAGCCGAGCGCGTTGAAGATCCCCGCCAGCTCCACGGCGATATAACCAGCGCCCACCACCGCCACGTGCTTCGGCAGCTGCTCGAGCTCGAAGAAGCCGTCGCTCGTGATGCCCAGCTGCTCTCCGGGGATCCCAGGCATCCGCGGGCGCCCCCCCGTCGCGATCAAGATGTGCTCCGCCTGAAGCAGCTGGCTGCCCCGCGCTGACTCGACGCTGACCTGGTTTGGTCCGTTGAGCCGCCCCCAGCCCTCGAACACATGCACGCCGTCGTTGTCGAGATTCCGCGCGTAAATTCCATTCAGGCGCTCGATATAAGCATCGCGCTTTCGCTTGACCGTCGCCCAGTCGATCTCGGGGACCCCGCCAATGGCGAAGCCGTAGTCACTTGCGTCGTGGAGCGCCTCGGCGACGCTGGCCGCGTTCCACATCACCTTCTTCGGCACACAGCCCACGTTCACGCAGGTGCCGCCCAGGCGCCCCGCCTCCACCAGCGCCACCTTGGCGCCATACTTGGCGGCCCGGCGAGCTGAAGCCAGCCCGCCGCTGCCACCACCGATCACCACATAGTCGAAGCTCTCCACGTCTCGCCTTTCGCGCGCGCTGCATGAAGAGCGCGCCACGGCGGTGGATAGTGCTGCGGGCGCGCTAGCGCAACCAAGCGGACGCCAAAGCCATGGGCAGCGGAGCGGGCTTTTGGGTAGGGTGTGCCCCGATGAATCGGCTCGGCCTCCCTCGCTTGTTGATCGCGGCCCTGGTGCTCCCCAGCTGTGCGAGCACCCCGCCTCCCAAGCCCACGAAGAGCATGCCCAAGGCGAACCCGGCGGGCTGGGCGTGCCCCCTCTGGCTGCCCAAGGACGCAGGCGCAGGCACCAGCGATCAACGCCTCGCCCGGCTACTCAAGCAGCAGTTCGAGAGTGAGCTGAAGCACGATCCGCTGTGGGCGAGTGATCTGGGCGTGACTGAGCTCCAGGCAGAGCTGCCGGACCATTCACGAGGCGCGCTCGCCGCTTGGCGCGGGCAACAACGAGCGTTTCTCGATGAGGCACGCAGCCTGAAGGACGAGGAGCTCTCACCGGCAGACCAACTGACGAAGCGGCTCTTCATCGATATGCAGGCAACGCGTATCGAGGGCTTCGTCTGCAAGTCCGAGTACTGGTCCATCGACGCGCGGAGCAATCCGCTGGTGGATCTCAACCGACTGCCCGAGCTCGGGAAGCTCACATCTCTGGCCAGCGGCAAGGACCTGCTCGAGCGCTACCGCGGTGTGGGCAAGCTGGTCGAACAAGACATCGCCAACCTGCGCGTCGGCCTGAGCCTTAACCTGGTCACCAGCCGCGCGATCCTCGAACGAGTCATCAAACAGTACCGCACGGAACTTGCAAAGCAACTCGACACATGGCCGCTCTACAAGGCCGCCGATGAACTCCCAGAAGAGTGGCCCGCGGAAGAGCGCGCAGAGCTCAGCCGCAAACTCAAGCACGAGGTCGAACGCCAGATCCGCCCGGCGTACAACCGCTTCGTAACCTTCCTGGAGCGGGAAGTATTACCGAAGTCGCGCGACGGCGCACACGAAGGCATCAGCGCACTTTCAGTCGGGAAGGCTTGCTACGAAGCGGAGATCCGCCGCCACACCACGCTGGCGCAAGGCGCCGATGAGCTGCACCAACTCGGCAAAGACGAACTCAAAAAAATCCACAAAGAAATCATCGAGCTCGGCAGGAAGGTATTCGCGAAGCAAGCGAAGCCGGAGGAAATCGATCTCGAGTACATCCAGGGCAAGCTGCGCGACGACCCAGAGCTGTACTTTGGCAGCGCGGGAGAAATCGAAGCCGCGGCCACCCGCGCCCTCGAGCGCGCCGAAGCCGCGGTGCCGAGGGCCTTTGGACGGCTGCCCAAAGCGCCCTGCAGCGTGCGGCCGATCCCTGACTACGAAGCGCCCTTTTCGCCAATCGCTTACTACCGGCCGCCAGAACCTGGAGGCGGCAAGCCCGGCGAGTACTTCGTGAACCTGCTGAACCCGCACACGCGGCCGCGCTACGAGGCGGAGGTGTTGGCGTTCCATGAGTCCGTGCCCGGCCACCACTTGCAGATCGCGATTGCGCAAGAACTCCCCGAGCTACCGGCCTTCCGCAAGCATGCGTACTACACCGCCTACGTCGAGGGCTGGGGGCTCTACTCGGAGCGGCTCGCCGACGAGCTGGGCCTATACTCCGATGATCTGTCGCGCCTCGGCATGCTGTCCTTCGACACCTGGCGCGCGACGCGCCTGGTGGTTGACACAGGGATCCACGCCAAGGGGTGGACTCGCGAGCAAGCTGAAGAGTTCATGTTCGCCAATACGATGTTGGCAAAGAACAACATCGAAAACGAAGTCGATCGCTACATCAGCTGGCCGGGGCAAGCCCTGGCCTACAAGGTGGGGCAGCGGCGCTTTCTCTCCCTACGGAAAGAAGCCGAGCAGGCGCTGGGACCAAAGTTCAAGCTGAGTGAGTTCCACGACGTGGTGCTCGGTCAGGGACCATTGCCTCTGCCGGTGCTCAGCGAGCAGGTGCACGCCTGGCTGAAAACGAAGGCGGGAGCCAACGCTCCCGCCTCTGACTAGCGGCCAAGCTCGCTACTCCGCGGCGCCGACCGCCGCGGGTTCATCCGCCTCCGAGAGGCTCTCGATCAGGCGCGCGCCGGTGGTCGTCACCTCATCATGCAGGAAGCGCACGCGAGTCTCAGCGCGATCCAGGAAGCGCTCGAGCACCTCCGCACGCTCGGGATCCTGCCTGGCCTGGCTGAGCAAGATCTCCGCGATGGCTTCGTCGACCAGCACGCGACACATGCGCTCCGCGTGGAGCATCGCAAAGCGGAAGTCCCGCTTCGGATCCCAGCCGTCGAACAAGGTGCTCGGCCACTCGCTGACCGGCTTGCCTACCAGCGCGCGGAACTTAGCGCCGGCGGTGCGCGCCAAGAGGTGCTGCTGCACGCCGAGGGAGAGCTGGCTGAGCTTCGCAACACGACGCTCGAGGGGATCGCGCGCCGAGAGCGCCTTCCAGCGCGCCTGGGCGACGCGCCGCACGAACTCCTGGGGGCTCTTGATGATGCCCATCAGCGTGTCCTTCATGGCCATCAGGCTCTGGATCTGGCTCGTGCCCTCGTAGATCGGCAGCACCATCGCGTCGCGCAGGAGCTTCTCCGCGCCGTACTCGGTGATGTAGCCGTTACCGCCGTGGATCTGGATGCAGCGCCGCGCATGCTCCACGGCCTTCTCGGCCGCGATGTACTTCAAGAGCGGCGTCAAACGACGCGCGATGCGCTGATGGTGCTTGGCTTCCTGCTTGAGACGCTGCTGCTCGAGTTCGTCCAGCGTCAGGTTCGGCAGCACGCGCTCGAGCTTCGTACCCATTTCCTCGTGGAACCCGGCGGTCATCGCCAACGCACGCACGGCTTGAATGTCCGTGCGCATCTCGTCCAGGTAATCCGCGATCATCTCGTGGCGGTCGATGCTCTTGCCCATCGACTTGCGCTCCTCGGCGTAAGCGACGGCCTTGCGATACGCCGCCTCCATCAGCCCGATGCTCTCGAAGCCCACACCGACGCGGGCGTTGTTCATCAGCACGAGCATGTAGCGGAAGCCGTCGCCCGGCTTGCCCACGAGCTCGGCGGGCGCGCGATCAAAGCTCAGACTCGCGGTGGCCGAGCCATGGTGGCCGAGCTTCTCTTCCAGGCGATCGATGGTCACGACGCGGGTGCGGTTTCCGTCCTCGTCCTCGTGGTAGGTGGGCACCAGGAACATGCCGAGGCCGTCGAGCCCCGTCGTTGGGTCGCGGTCGGTGCGCGCGATCACGAAGTGGTATTTGCCGTGCCCTGACGTGATGAAGATCTTCTGCCCGGTCACGAACCAGTTGCCCGCTGCATCCTGCTCCGCGTAGCTCTTCAGCGCAGCCATGTCGCTGCCCGCGTCGGGCTCGGTGATGTCCATGCACCCCCAGGCCTTACCCGAGCTGATCTCTTGAATTTCCTTCTGGAAACGCGTGCTCTTGATCACCCCGCGCTCGGGGTCGAACTCGGTGGTCCCCTCCACCATGCTCAGCACCAGCATCGCCATCGCGATCCCAGCGTGGAAGCCGTGATGGGTCATCATGCTGGTGTCGCCACGACCGAACAGCTCCGCGTTGATGTAGTACAGCAGCATCGGCGCGTTCTGGCCGCCGAGCTCACGCGGCGTCACCAGTCCAGGCAGCTCGAGATCAGCGATCTGGCTGAACAGTGCCTCGAGCTCTGCAGGCACTTTCGCCTCGCCGTTCTCGAGGTGAACCCCCTGAGCATCGACTGTCGCCGCGATCGGCGGGATCTGTTCAGCGACGAACTCGCCGACCATCTCCGCAACCTGTCGGTAGAACTCGGTCGCCTCCTCGGTGGTCTTGAAGCCGTCGGGGCTCTTGAAGTTGTTCTCGGTGACCCGAACCAGGGACTCCCAGTCGATACCGCGCTCGAAGTAGTACGCGAGGTCTGCGTTGTCTTTGAAGTAGTTGGACATGCTCACTCCGTTTCACGTGCGG
The DNA here is from genome assembly GCA_041389805.1 of Polyangiaceae bacterium. GTDB lineage: Bacteria > Myxococcota_A > Polyangia > Polyangiales > Polyangiaceae > JAHBVY01. The sequence goes on from JAWKRD010000002.1 coordinate 246,904, forward strand.
CGCTCTTCGGCGCTCGCGAGACTCTGTGTTTGCCACGCGCTGGGCGTTTCCCCGTGGCAGGACTGTCGGGGGAGGCGGTGCTGGACCACGTCGGCTCAGCGCTCCGCCGAGGCCCCGGTTGGATCAAGCTCGACTTGCCGATGCGCAAGAGCTCCCGGGTCAGACGCTCTGCTGCGGGACCGCGCTTCTTTCCGTCGGGCATCAAGCGCTGGAAGCTGTCGGCGAAGGCGACGCCGCTGATGAACAGGTTGATGGCGTGAAACACATAGGCCTCTGCGTCGACGTCGGCGTGCACCGCCTTGCCGCGCCCGCGACGGATCAACTGCGCGAGGCTGCCAACCACGGGCACCACCAAGCGGCTGAAGCGCTCCTGCATGTCCTCAGGGTGGTCGAGCGCCTCGCGCACCAGCAGGCGGGCCCGATCGGGGTCCTTGCTGAAGAAGCGCACGATCTCCCGGGTCACCGCATCGAACTGATCTTCGCCTGCAGCTGCCGCCAGTACGAGGCGCGGCAGGAGCTCGTTCCAGTGGGTCAGCTGTGCGTCGAGCACCGCTTGGCGGAGCAGGTCCTTGGAGGCGAAATGATGGATCAGGCTGGGCTTCTTGATCCCCACGGCATCGGCAATGGCCTGCAGGCTGGTGCCGTCATAGCCTTGCCTCGCGAAGAGCCGGGTCGCCTCGACCAGGATCTTCTCGCGCATGGGTAGGGGGTGAGGGGTCGCCGCCATCAGCTGTCCTAACGCTTGGACGGCTATGGCCTACCACTTGGTAGGGAGTAACGCAACGCGACATCACGCCCCTCAGTCCCTGGAGCGCAGCAGAAGTCTGTAGTTTCAGCTACTTGTCGTCGCGCTCGGCGCCGTGCTCCATCGACACGCCGAGACGCTCAGCGCGCTTCGCCTCGCTCTTGCGCTTCGCCTGGTAGAGCCGCTGGCCTTGCTCGGTGATCTGCCCGACGGCAGGCGCGCCTGGATCTTGGAAGCGCTCATCGGGTTCAGCACCGTGGGGCCGCCGCGAGTGCTGTCCGGCCAGCGTCTCGGCACAGCGTGCTTCGAAGTCTCGCTTCCAGTCGTCGAGGGACGTGAAGCGGAAGCTCGGGTCGCTCTCATCCTTCAGGATGCGCAGTACGACTTGATCGCGATCGACGAACACCGGCGAGAGCTCAGCGGGGTCGTAGCCATTGCCCCGATCGAACAGACCGCCACAGATTGCGCGCAAGCTGCAGTGCCCGCAGTCCTCAGCGTAGATGTGCTCCCAGTCGGTCTGGCGCACGGTCTGCTTCTGATCGAGGAAGTGAACGATGCGTTCTTCCCCCTTCACGATCTTGCGCGTCTCCGTGCTCGCCCACGCGAACTCCGTCATATAGCACAGCGGAACTTTTTCCACCCGGAATGTGCGACCGCTGCGATGCAGCAACCGCAGCGCCTTGAACAGGCTCACCTCGAAGTCGCGCAGACGTGGGGTAAACTGCGCCTGATTCACCTCCGCGCGCCCCATCGAGGGGTCCAGGTTATTCCAGACGAAGTGGCGAATGTAGGGGTGGTTCTCCATCCAGTACTGGATGTTTTCGTGCAGATGATCGGCGTTCAGGCGGTTGATCACGCAGTTGATGTTCACCTCCACCCCGTGCTCATGCGAGTTCCGCACGGCATCGAACGCCTTGGGCAAGGTGCCGTCCATGCCGCGCAACACCGACTCCACCTCGGGTCGCACGCTGTAGACGGACACGTGCACCAGCTGCAGCCCAGCGTCGCCCATCTGCCGCGCGAAGTCGGGGTCCGCCAAGCGCGACCCGTTGGTGATCATGCGCACGTGGAGTCCGCTGTTGCGGGCGTACTCGCAGATGCGTGGCAGCTCAGGATGCAGCGTCGGCTCACCCCCCGTCAGGATCACCCCAAAGTAGCCACGCTGGACGAAGTCATCGACCAGCACCTTCATGCTGTCGAAGGTGTGCGTGTAGGGCGTCGTCGGATTGGAACAGAACCCACAGAAGTGGTTGCAGTGTCGAACGACCTGGATGTACCCGATATTGGCCAAACGCTGCGGAGCCTCGCTCTGGAATCTAGCAAAGCTTACGGGGCAGTGCAGCTCCGCAGCCTGGCATACTCCCAAAGCTCACCCTCACCCAATCTGAAGCTCAGATGTCGGACCTCAAGCGACTGATCCTGCAAGCGATGCAGGAAAACATGCTGGATGAGCTGTACATCGGGTACATCGAAGAGCTCCTGGAGCGAGAGGATGATGCGTGGCGCAAGTGTTGTGGGCGAGACTGTGAGCCGTGCATGCTTCAGCTAATGCGGGTCGTCGATCGAGTAAGGCAGCTGCAGGCGCGCGCCTAGCCGGGCGTTTGCCCCCTCGCAGGGCGACCTGGCTCGCGGCGCTGCTGGCCCTGGGGTGCGGCGTGGCGCCGCCTCGGGTGCCCCCGTTCACAGCGGGGCAGGCCGCCCTGGATCGTCAGAGCGGCAGCTTGGCGATCCTCGGGGATACGCAGCGCACGTCCTTCTTCGAGCGCCTGCTGTGTCGCGAGGACAACAGCGAGAAGCAGCCACTCTTGATCAGCGACCTGATCGAGCAGGACCCAGCTGCGCTCGTGCTGGTGGGAGATCTGGTGTTCGACGGCGGCTCGAACGCCGACTGGGAGTTCTTCGACGGGCTCTTCGCGAAGTTTCCCCGCTCGACGCCGGTGCTGCCGATGTGGGGGAACCACGAGTACTGGCGCTTCAGCTCCGAGCGCACCACCGAGGCACAGCTCGCGGCGCGATTCACTGGCGTGGATGATCGCCGTTACTACTCGCGGCAGCTCGGGCACTTCGGGCTCGTGATGCTCGACAGCAATCTATTCCTTTCCCCGAGGCAACGTGTCAAGGGGCTCAAGCTAGCGAAGCTCCGCCGCCGTGGGCAGAAGCGAGCCACAGACCTCGAGCAGTACTACGCAGAGCGCTGGGAGGCGCAGAAGCGCTTCTTCGAGGCGGAGCTGGCGCGCTTCGAGGCGGACCCGAGCGTGAACCAAGTGTTCGTGTTCTCCCATCACCCCGTCTACTCCCTCGGCCGCTGGGGGCGCCCCGAGCCACACCTCCAAGAGCTCGTGAAAGCCTTCTTGTCTCACGGCAAGGCGCGCGCCTGGTTCAGCGGTCACGCCCACGGCTACGAGCGCTTTGGCTTGCAAGACGGTGAGCGAGGCGCTCGCGGTGACAAGGCCTTCGTCGTCACTGCGGGCGGCGGCGGTCCGCGACCCGACACGCTCGAACTCAGGGACAGCCCGCTCGCGCCTGCGCGCAGCGGGGAACGGCCGCTGAACTATGTGTTGGCCACGGAGCAGGCGGAGAGCGTCATGCTCGTGGTGCGAGGACTACTGGGAGAGAAGCACCCGGGAGAGCTGGAGCGCGTAACACTCAATTCCCCACGGATTTATTGAATCAGGGTGCCGACTCGGACGCCGCTACCCGCGCCTGGCTCTCGATGAAGGCCTCGACGCGCTCGAAGGGGATGTGCTCACCGATCTCCGGCGCGTAGAACACATCGCGAATCACGCCGTTCGCATCCAGCAAGAAGTCCGCCGGTAAGCGAGTCACGGTGCCGTCAGGGACACCCGGCACGAACCCGGCGCGTGCGGCTTCCATCGCCTTCTTCAGGTTGCGCGGCGCCGCGAAGCCCAGCAAGGAGCTGCCCAAACCATAGCGCTCGTACAAGCTCTCTTCGGGGTCGGCGATCAACGGGAACGGCGGCGCTTGTTTGCCGACGTACTCCGTCATCTTCTCGGCAGGCGACTGGAAGACCGCGAGCACCTGGAGCCCTCGGCGCTGGTAGCTCTCGAAGCGTTGAATCATCTGGTGCACGCGCAGGTTGCAGAGCGGGCACGCCGCGTAGCGAAAGAACGCGAGCCACAACGGCTTTCCGCGCAGCGCCTTGAGCTCGACCGGTTGATCGTCCCACGTACTAGCGAAGAACAGCGGCGCGTCTTGACCCGGGGAGAGCTGCATTGCGGGTGCCTACGTGAGCCAGCCGCTTGCGGTTTCAGAATTCTTGCGACGGCAGGTGATAGTGCGCACGCAGGATCTCCGCGGTGAAACGCGCCCGCAGGTAGAAGCCCTTGGGGTTCGCGAGCAGGCGCGCCCCGTCGGCGTCATGAGCTACTCGCCGCACGCGGCCATGGGCGGCCTTGGGACGCACTTGCAGGAACTTTCCGAGGTGCCCCGTGATCGCCTCCACCTCGCCCCGCGCGATGTACAAACACAGCTCCTCCCAGTCGTCGCGCAAGGCCCCGAGCTCCGCCTCGCTCGGGCTCCACAAGAGTGGCGTCCCGACGACACGCTGGGCCAGCGGAATGCTGCGGGTGCCCTGTACAGGTACCCAGAGTACGCGAGACAGCTTACGCACGACGCGGGACGCCTCGAACTCCACGTCGCCGATCTCCAGCAACGGGATGCTGGTGACGAACGTCGACTCGCAGGGCACGCCCCGCTGATCGACCGGCAGTGTCTTGAGTTCGATCCCGAGCTCGGGAAAGTCGGCCTCCGCCTTGGAACCCGCGCTCGCGCCGAGCAGTGCCTCCATCAAGCTCCCCACCCAACCCTTGTGGCGTCGCAAGTCCGGTGGTGGCACCACCTCACAGCGCGCCGCAAGCAGCCCGAGGGTTTGGCCCGCCAGCGCCTCAGCGCGAGTCGCTAGTTCGCTCTCGGATCTTGGGGGGGAGGCCCAGCGCACAGGCACTGCTTCACACGAGGACCGCGTCAGGGCAAGCGCGCTGTATGCGCCGCTCGGACACCGCGTTATGAAGCGGCCATGGACTTCACGCTGAGCGAAGAGACCCGCGCCGTCCGCGATGCCTTCACCCGCTGGGTGAAGGAGGAGCTGATCCCACTCGAGACCAGGGAGCAACTCGACCCCGACGTCGGGATCCCGCTCGATATCGTGAAGCGCGTGCGCAAGCAGGCTGCTGACCTCGGCTTCTACTCCCACCACATGCCGGAAGAAGTCGGTGGCGGTGGCTTCTCGAACTTGCAGTCCTCAGTACTACGCGAGGCGTGCGGCCGCAGCGGGAGCTTCCTCGCGAGCTACGCCATCGCCGGCCCGGAGGGCCCCTCGCCGATGCACCTGATGTTCAACGCCGAGCAGCGCGAACACTATCTCACTCCACTGATCGCCGGCGACACCAGCGCTTGCTTCATGCTGAGCGAGCCAGGGGCCGGCTCCGACGCCCAACATATCAGTACCCGCGCGGAAAAGCGCGGTGACAAGTGGATCCTGAACGGGACCAAACACTTCATCACCAACGGCAAACACGCGGACTGGGGCGTGGTCTTCGCGACCAATGACCCCAGCAAGGGTGCAAAGGGCGGCATCAGCGCGTTCATCGTGGAGCCCGGGATGTACCAGGTGGGACGCGCTCACCGCGCGATGGCGGGCTTCGAGGGACAAACGGAGATCGTGTTCGAGGACGCCGAGGTGCCCGCCAAGAACCTGGTCGGGCAGGAGGGCATGGCATTCCTCACGGCAATGACCTTCCTTGGCATCGGCCGCCTGCAGATCGCCGCGAACTGTGTCGGCGTCGCCGACTACCTGCTGAGCCTCGGCGTGGACTACGCGGGTCAGCGCCAAGCCTTTGGTCAGCCGATCGGGGCGCGCCAGGGCGTGCAGTGGATGGTGGCGGACAGCGCAACGGAGATCTACGCCGCGCGCAACATGGTCTACCACACGTCGTGGCTGGTCGACTCCGGCAGCCAGGACCCGACTCGCGAACTTTCCATGTGCAAACTCTACGCGACGGAGATGGTGAACCGCGTGTGCGACCGTGTGCTCCAGATCCACGGCGGCATGGGCTGGATGAAGGACTGCCCGACGGAGCGCTACTTCCGCTCACTGCGCGTGCTGCGTATCGTCGAGGGCACCTCGGAAATCCAGCGCATGGTGATCGCGCGCACGCTGCTCGGAAAGACAGCGCGCTGACCGACGGGTGCTGGGCGCTCGCCGAGTCGCCAGGCCAAGCTCGAAAGACGGCCAAGGAAACTAGGCGCGCTTGGTCGCTGTCTCGAAACGCGACCTGTGGCATCCTTCCAGTCCCCTCGCCTCATGCCCTTCGTCACTCCAGACTGGGACGCCCCAATCGACCCTCAGCTGTACATCCAGAAGGCGTCGCCGATGGCGACAGCCAAAGGGATGTTCTTTGCGATGGTTCAGCGAGAGCTAAAAAAAGCCGGAAAGCTGAGCCGCGTCGCGAGCGCCGCGCCGACATACCGCGCCTTCAAGGACTACCCCTACGTCGACTTGCTGAAGCTCGAGGTGGACGCTTGCGCTGAGCTGTATCCCCAGGTGTCCTTACGCGAAGGACTCCGGCGCCTGGGGCACTGCGTGTTCCCGATGTTCCTGGATCAGATGATCGGGCGCGTGCTGTTCGGCGTCGTCGGTCGCGATCCGCAGCAGCTGCTGCGCCTGGCAGCGAAAGGCTACGCCATTGCCGCGAGCCACGGCACCGGGAAGGCGCTCGAGGTGAACGGCACCTCGGGCATCCTGCGCCTCGAGAATGTATGCAATTTCCCCACGGCATTTCACGTCGGGGTAGTCGAGGGCACGCTCAAGCACCTCGACCTGCGTCGCGAGGTGGAAATCGAAGAGCACTCGCTCTTCGACGTCGACATTCGCGCCAGCTGGCGTTGAGAGGCCAAAGAGCCGCACACGCGAGGCGCGCGGCTCCTTGGATCGCGCTCAGTTGGGGAACGCGTGCTGGTAGACCGGCGCGAAGGAGAGCCAGCAGCCAAAGTCCGTGCGATTGCTGAACAAGCTCTTGTGGAAGGCGAACTCACCCCCTGCCCTGCCGGCGAACGTCGTGATGACCTTCCCGTTGTCCGCGCGGCGGATCACGCCGTTCAGGGTCGGGAACTGCTCCATGATGAAGAACACGGTCGTACCGATTGTCGAGTTGTCCAGGAACGGGGCGTAGGGCACGCTCGCGGAAGCGCCCATGTCGACGCTGAGTTCCACGCGGTACTGTCCGTTGTCAGCGATCATCCAAGTCTTCTCTGGCACGCACTGCTTGGCGCGGCCATCGAAGGTCCATTTCGGATGGTACCAACCGAGCTCGCCCCGGCTCGGGCGGAAGCGCACGTTCTGGGGCTGACCGTTTTCCCCGGGAAACGCGATATCGAAGTAGTCGATGGTGGTCGAGCGATGGTAGGTCTGGAACATCGTCTGCACGCGCTTCTGGGTGTCGCTGAACACGGCGAAGTCCCAGCCATCGAGAGACAGAAGGTAGCGCCCAAAGGAGTTCTCGCGGTAGCCCCGAGCGTTGATCGGGATCACGTGTCCTGTCGCACGCTCGATCATGGTCCCCTGAACGTGGGTGCGCGGCCACACCGCGTCGACCGTCCAGTTTTCCCCTGCCAGGAGGCCCACGTCGTCACCGCGCACGGCGGAGAACGCCGCGTCCGGGCCTACCTCCTTGAGCGGCAGGTACTCTTCGAAGTCGGGCGTCACCACCAGGTCCCACTCGTAGTTGTCGCTGCGCCCAGTCAACGCCAACGCCGGATCGGCGCTCGTGGCACCGGGTGCAGGCTCGATGTTCGCGAAGTTTCCGGACGCCGGATTGTTCACGTACATCACCTTCTCGGTGGTCGAGGCGAAGGTGTTGGCGAGGCCGTAGGTCAAGAACTCGGCGCTGGCAGACTGCCCTGGGCGCATCCCGGCGACCGCGATGTTGCCGCCCGCGGGTACCAGGGCAAGACCACTGCTGGCGCCGGATCCCCGAGGATCAGCGATGACGTAGCCGATGATGCCCACGAAGCTGTCGTCTTCATTCTGGATCGTGAAGTACTCCCACTCGTAGCTCGCCAGATCGAGGGGGTCAGTCGCCTGATAGTCGGGCCCCAGCACTTCCCAGGGACCCAGCGGATCCCGCACCTGGGCCGACGCGAGGTTCGTGACCAATCCACAGCTCATCAGGCCCAACAGCACCGCTAGCTTCTTCATCAGCGCCTCCAGTCGAGTGGTCCAATCGCGCACTGCCGCCTACACGTGTGCGCCGCGCGCTTTCGAGAGGAAAGCGCGCACAAGGGGTGAGAGTAGAAAGTGCCACGCCTTACTTTGAATGACTAGAGGCAATTGCGTGACGCTGGCGGAATACTCGAGAACCCTAGCTGAGCCCCACGAATCTCCGGGCGATCCCGCATCCGCATGGAATCGCGGCGGCACGTTTTTGCGCCTGCGTGACTCTTTTTTTTTTGGGGGGGGGGAGGCGCAGCGCTCAGGAGCCAGCGGGCAGTTGCAACCGTATCGAAACACTTACGATGTGCTCCCCTGTCGGCACCTCATCTCCACACTTCGTACATGACGGCGTTCACGGTGGCGCCGGGCAGCGCTGTTTTCCCCACAGCGGCTTCATCAAGCGTTCGAACTCTGCGCAGCCGTTGCTTGCGATTGGGCTCTGAGTGCACTTGAAGGCGGCCTGCGAGTAATGCGGACCCAGCAAGCCTGCGGGGCGTAACGCGGCTCGACGGGGCGCTAGTAGCTCTTCCACCACGATGCGACGGTAGGCGTTTCCGCGATCGCAGGCGATCTCGTCGGGTTTCCAGCGTGAGCGGCCGAGGTCGCTTGCTGCGAGCCACTGAAAGTCGATGCCATCAACCACTGCTACAGGCGAGCGCCGCGACACCAACCAGCGTGGCCACGCGATCCAATACCCTCACGGCACCCTTGCATACTCGCTTACCCCACAGCGGCTTCATCAAGCGCTCTTCGAACTCGGCGCAGCCGTCGCTGCCGGGCTTGCTCTTCGAGATGCATTTGAGCGCCGCCAAGGAGTACTGGCCCCATCGCCGCGTCGCACCAGGCTCACGGCGCGGTCTCAGTACGTCTGCGACGCGGAGCGTGCGATAGGCCACGGACTGCTCGCATGCGCCACGGCCTCCGACCCAACGCGCCCCTCCCCACGCTCGCGGCGAGCCAGTGATAGGGAGCCTCGTCCAGCGTCGAGTCGCGGAGGGCTGGCGCGTAGGCGCGACGGGCTACCTGGAAGCATCGGTTCTGGCACCGCCACGTCCCGCGCAGCGCCGGGGCGACAGAGCCGCCACGACTTGACCTACCCACAGCGCTTCATCGACCTCTTCGCAGCCGACCTCCCGATGGCTGACGAGTCCATCTTCATCGATGCGCAGCTTGCTTCGTGCCGTAGAGCGGTCGTGTTGAAGGCACCGCGGCCATCCGAGGAACGCGCCAGCAGGTACCCTCGGCGGGGTCGCCGGGGCACCCCCAGATCACGCTTCGTCACCGAGCTTGCGGACGTCGAAGAAGAACGGGCGCGAGGCGTCGATGCACTGGTACCAGTGTGAAGGCTCCGCCCGGGAACCTTGGAAGCAGCATCCGCACACAGGTCGCTCGCTCGCGTCGCGACAGGCCGCCGCAGTGAGCGGAGTGACCAAACCGGAGCTCAGTCGCGAGTACCAGTGGCGCACGAAGTAGCCACACGCAGTCCAGCTACCACAGGAGCGGATGATCGTGCTGTCCAGGGTGCCTCGACTGGCGAGCTGCGTTGCAGGGAGCGTCAGCTCGGGAGGCTGGTGCGCTCCGCGTGCCATCAGCGCCATGTCTCTCCCCAGGGAAGCGGACTGGGAGCAGTGCGCGCCGCCAATCCGAATCGGGCAACGGCTTGCCTTGCAGGCCAAGCAAATGGTTGCAGCAGCCCATTGCCTCACACTCGACTGCAACAGCTCGCTGCTCTGACTTGCTAGCGCCTCCGGGGAGTACTTGGCGCTGAAGCACATCGCGTCCTCCCCTTAGCCCTCGGGGTTGAGTCGGCTCCTCGGGCTCGAGCTCAAGCGGTGCCGGCGGTGCAACCTTCGGCGCATCGATCACCGCCGTGGGCTCTGGCGCCCGGGAGGCGCTACAGCTGGTCGACGCTCGCGACGAGTACACTCAACGCCGTACGCATCCTCACGGTAACCTCGGGCAGCGCTGAGGGCCTACCAAGCCTTCGTCCTTGCCCCGAACTCGGCGCAAGCGCTGGTCTCACCAAGCCAAGCAGCACCAGGCTGCGCTGTGCAGAGCAAATCATCTGGGGAGCGCGCTGAGACACGCATGGGGGCGCCAGGTTCCGGAGCTCAGTGACGTGGCCTTCAAAGTCCGTGGCGCCTGTATCTTTTCAGCGCCGGTTCCGGCAGGATCTAGCCCATGAAGGCGCTTCCCCTCACCGCCTGTGCGCTGCTCCTCGTCGCTTTTGCCGCGTGCAGCAGCGACTCAGAAACCTCGGGCGCCGGCGGCGCGGGCGGGACTGCAGGCACGGGGGGCACTCTGGATGCCGGGAGTGACGCGCCAGTCGACGCGGACCCCGACGCGCCGGATCTCAGCGCCCTCGACCCCGCCAAGTGCCCGACCTACACCGCGGAAGATCCGCGCGGTTTCGTCCCGAGCTACGCGCTCGTCAGCTCCAGCTCTCCATTGCAGGACAAGGCCTTCTACCTCTTCACAGCCATCGAGGCCGACAGCGCTCGCGTCAGCGCCCTGCAGGCTGACAGCAGCCTGGCGGCCCTGGCCAGCGCACGCGCCACGGCCATGACTGACAGCCTCACGAGCTGCAGTGACGCCGCCTGCTGGGGCGCCGCCTTCAAATGGTCAGACGCGGACCTCCAAAGCGCGAGCGCGGCGCTCGAGGCGCTCGCTGGCGACGCCAGCATCGCTGCGCTCATCTCGACCGACGTGCGCCCCAGCGGCACGTCGATCTTGCAAGCAAAGGGGAGCGACGCGGAGCTCCTCGTCGGCGCCTGGCAAAAGGAAGCCGCCAACCTGAACAAAGCCTGGGATGACTACGCCTCATCAATCCCCACGGCAACGCTCAAGCCACTGCTCGAGAGCGCCGCCGCCAGCGCTTCGTCGGAGCCCTTCTACGCGCCGCTCCTGCGCTTGGTGCCCAAGCTGCTCGAGTCAAACGACCGCCCGGAGCCCACGCTCTACGAGCCGCTGGCTGACGGAGAAAACGCAGCCGCAATCGCGAACATCCCCAACATCGACTTCAGCCAGTATCCATTCACGTTGATCGTCGTCCCGGGACAAGGTCCGACGGATCTCGACACACCCCTGGACCCGCGGGGCGCCGTGCGCGTCGATCAGGCCGCTGCGCGCTTCGCCGCGGGCCTGGCACCGCTGATCGCCCTCTCCGGTGGCCACGTGCATCCCGATCGCACGCCGTACTCCGAAGCCATCGAGATGAAGCACTACTTGATGCAGCAATACTCGCTACCGGAGAGCGCGCTGATCGTCGATCCTCACGCGCGCCACACCACAACGAACCTGCGCAACGTCGCGCGCCAGATGTTCCGCTACGGGATCCCGACGGACAGGCCGTCGCTGATCACCACGGACCTGTTCCAAACCGCTTACATGGCTGGCGCCGGCCCCAGCGAAATCTACGGTAAGCGCTGCCTCGCGGAATTAGGATTCATGCCCTATCAGGGCCTGACGAACCTGGACACCTTGGACAACTGCTGGCTGCCAAGCGTGCAAAGCGCGCAGCAAGACGCGAGCGATCTGCTGGATCCGTAGCTCTCGCCTCGGAGCGCCGAGACGTGTTTGGGGGTTAGGTCCGGCGCAGCCGCCACACGCCGATGTCCCGACTGGTCCGGGTCACATACACGGCGTACTGAGGCACGGCGTCCACGAGCTTCGGCCACACGCGGGCCTTTTCCTCTTCGCTCAAGCGCTCCGCCTTGGCCTGGAACACCTCACCGTCGAGGTTCACCTCGCACTCCGGATGCGCCTGCAGGTTGTAGGACCACGCAGGGTGATGCTGCTGACCAAAGTTGCTCGCCACCGTGTAGAGATCCGCCGTAGCGCGAGACGTGGCCTCCGGATCGCGGATGAAGCCCAGCTGCACGCTGCGCGGCTTGCCGGACTTGCGCCCCGTGGTCGTGAGCACGATCATCGGGATCACCGGCGGGCCGACGCTGGTCAGCTTGCCGCCGCTCAGCTTGTAGAGCACCGGGTCCAGGCGCGCGACCACGGTGCGCGCAAACGCACTACCGGGCTTGGTCATCGAAAACCAGTTCATGAAGTCGATGTAGCGCTGGCGAACAGACATGCTTCGTCTCCCGGCGGCAATGGCGCGCCTCTCCCCCAACAAAGAAAGCGTATGTCACGCGCGACGAGGACGCGCGAGGTAGCTAGTTGCTCTCGCGGGCCGCCTGGTCGCGCTTGAAGGCAACGAAGTGGCCAGCGGTCGGCAGGATGTCTTCCAGCGGGTAGCTCGCGAAAGACTTGTCGAGCTTCACCTGAGCGAGCAGCTCTTCCGCGTTGGTCGGCTGCCGCGGACGATCGATCTCGATGCTGAACCCCGCGTCCTCGATCAGCTTGCGGTAGTCCACGTGACGCAGGCGGTTCTGATAGTGATCCGGCGGGTTGAAGCGCTTCCAGGCGCGCTCGCTGTGGGCGAGGAAGCTGTAGTCGTTCAGCTTGCCGTCGCCGTGGCTGTAGTGGTCGCTGTAGTCGATGACCTGGCTGAGCACGCCGTCGACCCTGAGCAAGCGGTGGCACTCCTTGAGGATCTTCGCGAGGTCTGCTGGCGGGATGTGCTCCAGCGTGTTGGTCGTGATGACCATATCGATGGAACCGTCCGCCATATCGACATCGCGCGCGTCCCCAGGCGCGATGTAGTCGATGCCGTACACCTCCCGCAGTTCCCTGAGGAAATGTCGGTGGGACAGCTTGCGCGGGGGCTCGCGTTCGAAGCCGGGCAGCGGGTTTGCCTTGAGCGTCGAGATGACGTGATTGATCAGCTCGGGCTTGAGCAGCGGATCGATGTCGATCACGGTCTGGCGATCGACGCCGCAGCACCAGGTGATGAGGTTGCCGAATAGATCGCGCCCAGCGCCGAACTCCAGCTGGTGACCCTTCGGGAACTCCGGGAACGCCCCCTTGAGCACGCGGGGATGCAGCATGTAGGAATTCGCGACGTCGCTCAGCGGCGTGAGCTTGCGGGGCAGCCCCTTGGTCACATGGCGTTGCGCGAAGTAGTGCAGCTCCGCGCCCATCGGCACGTAGTTGAAGCCCCAGAAGAACGCCGCTTTCAGCCGCCAGTCCATGCCATGCACCTTCACTCGTTCGCGTCGCCGAGCGGAGACACGGCGCACAGCTTCGGGCTATATGCGCCGTGCCAGGCAGGGTCAAGGCAGTTCGGGCTTGAAGGCGCGTGCGCAACCCTGCCTGGCGCGGCGCATGCAGCAGCGCGTGCCAGACCGGACGCTAGTCCAACATCTTCGCCAGATCGCCGCTCTCTTCGAGCTTCTTCAAGTCCTCGAAGCCCCCGATCAACGTGCCCTTGATAAATACCATGGGGAAAGTCGGCCAGCCCGTCCACATCTTGAGCGCGTTCCGGCGACGCCACTCCTTGAGGTAGCTGCCGTACTCCATGTAGTGGAAGTTCACGCCCTTGCTCTTGAGCAGCGCGCGCGCTTTGCGCGGGAAGGGGTTCTGAGCCATCCCCACCACCACCAGGCGATGCTTGGCGATTGCCTGCTTCACCTCGTCCACGATGTCGTGATTGTTGGTCGCGATCTTCTCGCGGATGGCGGGGTGGATTTTGTCCTCTTCCAGGATTTGTCGCTGCATGGCTCGGGACCTAATGCGCGGGGCAGGAAGCCGCAATGGGTTCACCAACGCCTTTGTTCGGCTTTTACTGGCCGAGGGGCAGAGAAAACGACGTGTTCCCGGGCGCCTGAGTCCGCTTGCGGTTTGCGCGCCGGGTGGGCCGGATCTAGCGTGGGCGGGATGGGAAGGGCGCGTCGTGATCTGCACTGGCTGCTGGGGCTACTGGCTCTGGCTTGTGCCGATCCGCCTCCAAGCGCGCCAAGCCAAGCTGCGTCCGTGGAAGTCGAGCCTCCGGGCGCGGCGCCCACACCGAGCAGCGAAACGGCGCCCGCAGGGAGTGGCGCCGATCCAGAGCAGGCTGAGACGAACACGGCCGCCGAAGCATCTGACGCGGACATCGACCCGCTGACGACACCTCGCCCGCCGCTGCCAACCGATGGTCACCGGGTGTACCCGAAGACGCGCTTCGTCTGGGTCCGTCCGCAGCCCAACCCCGAAGGCTGGGTCGGCTACCTCTGGCTCGGGGGCAACGCGAAGCTCAAATCCACCGAACCTGTAGTTGGCCCGGGCTGCCCGGGCCCCGACAACAACAGCCTGTGGTACGCGATCGAACCATTTGGCTACGTGTGCGTCGACGGCAAGGACGCAACGCTGGATCCGAAGGACCCAGAGCTGGTTCGCACGTTGCCCTACGCTCCGCGCCTCGATAGCCCCTGGCCACATCAATACGGCGAGAGCCGCGGCTTGCAGAAGTACAAGCAGCTGCCAAGCCGGACCGAGCAACGCGGACGCGAGTGGGACCTCCCCGATCATGAAGCCGCGGTGAAGCAGGCCCTCGCCAACCCAGAGAAGGCCGCGGAGTTCGACGAGAAGCTGAAGGACGTGGACCTCAGCATTCCCACACGGGAACCCATTGACCTCGGGAGCTACCCAGCAACCCTGAACGAGCCACGCAAGCGCCTGTTTCCGCTCTCGACGGTGGCTTGGTCCACGGAAGTGAACCACGACGGTACGCCGTTCTTGCTCACCGCAGACTTCATGTGGGCGCCGAAGTTTCGCGTGGCTCCCTACCCCAAGGTCACATTCAAGGGCCTTGAAATAGGCAAGGACATCGAGCTCGACGCCGACGGCACGCTACGCATCGCTTTTTTCCGCGGGGAAGATAGGCCCAAGTACAAGCAGGGCCCGGAGGGCTTCGTCCAGCAGACCGACACGTTCAAGCGCCTGTCGTGGGTCAAGCTGACCGGCAAGCGCGCCGAGGCGGATGACACGACCTACCTGGAGACCGTGGAGAGCGGGATCTGGGTCAAGCAGAAGGAGGCCGTCGTCCCGGAGTTTCGCGAGGAAACGCCGTGGGGCGCAGCCATGGGCAAGCCTGACACCACTGGGCAGGCACCCAAGGGTCGGGCCACCTGGATGGAAGCCAACGTCTGGAAAGGCTGGCTCGTGGCCTATGAAGGCACACGCATCGTCTACGTCACGATGATTTCCCCAGGGAGAGGTGGCACGCCAGCGCCAGGCATTCCGCCGATCGACACCGCGGCGACCCCCACCGGCAGCTTCAAGATCACCGGCAAGTTTGCCACCGCGACCATGGCCGCTCCCCAAGAGTTCATCCACTCGGAGGTGCCCTGGACCCAGAACTTCAGCGGCCCTCACGCGATCCACGGGGCGTACTGGCACGACAACTGGGGTGAGCGCATGAGCGCCGGTTGCGTGAATCTCTCGCCGCGAGATGGGCGCTGGATGTTCTACTGGACCGAGCCGCAGATCCCCGAAGGCTGGCACGGCGTGCGCTGGCGCCCCTCGGAAGATCCCGCGACGCTCTTCATCGTGCGCTGATCCGCGTCGGACATTGCTCACCGCCCAGGCGAGTAGGGCTTGCTCGGCGCCATGGGCTTGCCTACGACCGAGCCATGCAGCGCCCTGACCGGAAGCAAGTCGAAGCCCTGATCTCGAATGATCCGCTGCTCCGCGCCGTCCGCGCCGAAGTCGAAGCACGCGCCGACGGGGACGCGGCCCACGACATCGATCACCTGCTGCGGGTGGCGGTGTGGACCCTACGCTGCGCGCCCGAGCTCGATCCGCGGAGCGCCATCGCCGCGGCGCTGCTGCACGACATCGTGAATGTCCCCAAGAACTCCCCGGATCGCTCCCGCGCGAGCGAGCTGTGCGCGCACGAAGCTCAACGTCTGCTCTCCGAACTTTCCGCGCGGGATTTGGGGGAGAGGTTGCCCCCCACGGCGCTCGCAGACATCCACGACGCAATTCGCGACCACAGCTTCAGTCGCGGCGCGACACCACAAGGCGCCCTGGGCCGCGCGCTTCAGGACGCCGATCGCCTGGAGGCAGTAGGTGCCATCGGGATCATGCGTTGCCTGGGTACCGGTCCACGCATCGGTGCGCGCTATTTTCACCCCCAAGATCCCTTCGCAGACCACCGCGAACTCGAAGACACACGTTTCAGCGTGGATCACTTCTTCACTAAGTTGCTCGGTCTATCAACGACCCTGCTGACGCCCATCGGCCGCGCCGAAGCCGCACGTCGCAGCCAGATATTGAAACAGTTCATTGAAGCCCTTGCCGGGGAGCTCGAGCGCCCGTGCAATCGCGCGCTCGAATGACGCGGATTGAAACCGCCAGTGTGACCCACCGCCGCGAATAGCCACATCAGCCGCCTCGAAGCGCCGGTTCCTGCGCGATCGCGCGTGCTTCATGATAGATCTATACGAGGCCTCCACTGCCGGTGCTTGGTCTCGCCACATGACTCACGCCGACCGTTTGCTAGGGATTTACCCGGAGGCCCAGCTGCCCCCATCACGGACGATCCCGCGCGCCCGACACTGGCTGTTCGGAGCGCTGCTGCTCCTGTGCGTCGGATGCCGCATCCGAGAGGATGTGCCACCCGCGCCGAGCGCGAGTGCCAGCGCTGCGCCGTCGTTAGCACCCGTACCTTCTGTGGTGGTCGTACGCGACGCGGCGAGCGAAACGGGAGTAGACATCCCTGACGCCGAACCGCCGCCGGAGGGCTCCGAAGCGCTGGCGTTTGCGGGGTTGGGCACTGGGGCCGAGTCAGACGCTAGCCTCCACGATGCTATCCGCGCGGCACTGGCTTCGCTGTCGACAGCAGATAACGCAGGCTCTGCCGCGGTTGCGGGGGTGGTCATCCTCGAGGACGACCCGAAGCTGAACGCCGGAACCGGAGTCAACCTGCGCATCGATGGTCGCACCGCGGAGGCCGACGCGGCGGTGATGGTGCTGGACAGCGACGGGAGCAGTCACTTCGCCGCGGTGGCGGCGGTTGAAGGTGTGAAGAACCCCGTGCTCGTCGCCGAAAAGCTCCTCGGAGCACCGACGCCGGTGCTCGCCGGCTTCTGGGCACGAGACTTTGCGGCGCGGGTTGGCATCACGACCGAGCCAGTGGCTCAAGACGCCCAGCGCGAAGTTTACCGCACGGCAATGCTCAACGCGCTAGCAGACGCGGGCGCGCCATGGAACCAGCTACCCTGGGCCACCTACGTGGATCCATCGCTACGAGACGGTGGGCTCCCACTCGCTGATGCCGCTTCACCCGACGCGCGTGCCAGCTCCGAAGCAGGAGTCAGCGACGCGGGTCGTCCCGATGCGGCAACCGAAACGGACGCCGCCCCCGTGTCGTCCACTTCAGCCGCTTCGTCGGGGAGCGACCCCGCAGCGCCGAGCGCTACACCCGGCGCTTCATCCGAGCCGCCCGCACCTCCACCCAAGCCAACCGCGCAGCCCAAACCAACAGCGCAGCCCAAACCAACAGCGCAGCCCAAACCAACAGCGCAGCCCAAACCAACAGCGCAGCCCAAGCCAGCGCCGAAGCCGACGGCTGCTCTGCCCAAGCCCACCACGCAGCCCAAGCCCACCGCACAGCCGTCCACTGCGCCAACGCCGAGTCCTCCACCTTCCGACACGGTCGCCGTGCTGATCCGGGACGCCAACGACCGCTTCGCGGTCGCAGCGAGCTCTGGGGGCCCTCCGCTCTCACTACCGGGACGCATCGGCGACGTGCCCGTCTACGGCGCGGGGATCTTCGTTGGCCCTCACGGCGCCGTGGCGATCACGGGGCGCGGCGAGCTGATCGTCGAGCTCGGACTCGCTCGCAAGGTGTACGAGCGCTTGGCGCTCACGCGTTCCGCGCGGATATCGGCGACCTGGGGGCTCAAGCTGGTACCCAAAGACGAACAGATCGGCATCGCCGTGCTCGGCAAGCGCGACGCCTACGTCGCGAAGAGTGCCGCTCTGGCCTGGCTGGGCTGGCGCGACGGAAAATGGAAGGCACCGGAGGAGTCGCCATGAGTCTGGCGGTCCTCTTGGTCCTGATCGTGGTGTTCTCCTTCGTGGTAGGGCACCTGCTCCAGCGCTTCACCTCCCGCTTCGCGACGCTGTCGGCGGTGGAGTACATGCTGGTGGGCGTGGCGATTGGACCCGCACTGGGCTGGTCGCTGCTCACCCGCGAAGCGCTCACGCACCTGCAACCGTTTTTCAGCCTGCTCCTCGGGCTCCTGGGCTTCGTATTGGGTATCCGCGCGGATAAAACCCTGCGCTCCAAGGGCTTCGGACCTGCCGCGTTCTTCGCGTCGATTGCTGTGCTGATCGGCTTCACCCTGTTGATCTTGCCGGTACTGGACTGGTTGGTTCCCCCGGCAGGCACCGAGAGCGACTTCGTGATCGACAAGAGCGTGCTCCGCTACAGCGGCAAGGCGCTCGCGGTGCACGTCGAGTCCAACTCGCTTTGGTTAGCGCTGGGCCTCGCTGCGTGCGCCGTGGTGAGCTCAGTGCAGGCGGTGCGCACGTTGCGCGGCAATCGTCCAGGGCGAGTCGGCGACTTCCTTCAGGCGTGCGCGCGCGCGAGTCAGATCACGGGTATCGTGGTGCTGGGCTTGGTGCTAGCTGCGACCCGCGCCACCAGTCAGGCGAATCGCTTCTCGATGACTGTCGTCGAGTGGAGCGTCGCCGCGGGATGTCTCGGCATCATCTGTGGCCTGCTGTTCACGCTGTTCATCGGACGGGAGAACGAGCCGAGTCGGATCTTTCTCGCAGCGGTTGGGCTCGTGATTTTCGCGTCGGGTGTCGGCTCCGCTCTCGGTATTTCGCCCCTCTTCGTCAACTTGCTCGCGGGCGTCGTCGTCGCGAACACGTCGGACCACGCAGACGGAGTGCGCGAGCAACTCGATCGCTTGCAGCATCCCCTGTTCGTGCTGGTGCTGATCTTCGCGGGCGCGTTGTGGCAGCCGGTCTCCGGGGCGCTGTGGATCCTGCCCATCGCCTACGCCGTCGGGCGCTGGCTGCTCAGGCGGGTGTTCACACGCGTCGCTGCCCGCAGCGTGCTCGAACCAAAGCTCGAGACCCTGCGCCTGGGCAACGGCCTGATCAGCCACGGCAGCCTCGCCGTCGCGATTGCCCTGAACCTCGCCCAGCGTTTCCCGGAGTGGGCCGCGGTAGTGCTCAACACGGTGTTGATCGGTACCCTGGTGAGCGACTTGTTCAGCCGCAGGGCTTTGACCGCGCTGTTGACTGACGCGGGTGAGCTGGTTGTTGGACTCGCACCGAACAGTGCTCCGCCGCCACCAGACGATGCCAGCGCCGACGCCTCGGCCACCGACTCCACGCGCGCCACGGATGCTCACCCCAGCTCTCATGAGGAGGGCGCTGGATGAGGCGCGCACTCGTACTCTTCGTGCTGCTCGGGCTGATGCTCGGGCTGAAGGCGCTCAAGACGGATCCCCCGGGCGCCAGCGATCCCCTGACGCTGGCAGCGATTGGCTTCGTGGTGCTCGCCGCCTTCACGATGGCGGAGATCGGCTCCGCGCTCTCGTTTCCTCGCGTAACCGGCTACATCATCGGCGGCGCCCTGCTCGGTCCTTACGTTTCGAACATCCTCTCCGCGCGGGTCGTGGAGGACATGACGATGTTCAACAACCTGGCGCTCGGCTTGATCGCCTTGAGCGCCGGCTTGGAGCTCGACGCCAGGCAGATAGGCAAGATCTGGAAGACCCTCGCCGCGACTATCGTAGTCAAGGTGTTGCTGGGCGTGGTGCTGGTGGGCGGCACGCTCTACGCGGCTCAGCGCTGGCTCGGCCTGCTGCAGATCGACAGCGGTAAGCCCCTCATCGCCCTCGCCCTGATCATGGGCACGCTGTCCATTGGCACCTCACCGGCGATCGCCCTGGCGATCATCAACGAGAACCGTGCCAAGGGCCGCCTCTCGGACATAGTCCTCGGCGCCGCCGTGCTCAAGGACTTGGTCGTCGTGGTGTCGTTGGCGGTCGCAATGGGCGTGGCGAAAGGGCTCCTCTCCCCTGAAGCCGCTAGCGACTCCCACGTGCTGCTCCACATCTCGGAGGAGCTTGGGATCGGCGCAGTGCTCGGCTTGCTGCTGATCCTCTACATCCGATTCATCCGTGCGGAGATGTTGCTCTTCGTCGCCGGCATGATCGTGGTCGTCGCAGAGCTGCTCAAGCAGCTGCACCTGGATCTGCTGCTGGTGTTCATCGCCGCAGGCTTCGTGGTCCGCAACTTCTCCCGCTACGAGCACGACTTGCTCGAGGCCGTGGAGATGGTCGCGCTGCCCGTCTTCATCGTCTTCTTCACGATCGCAGGCGCGCGCATCGACCTGCTCGTGACGTACAAAGTGTTCCCGCTGGCGCTCGCGCTGTGCGCCGCGCGAGCCGTGACGTACATCGTCGCTGCGCGGCTCGGTGGCGCCGTCGGGGGCGAGAGCGACACGGTGCGCAGCCAAGCCTGGCTCGCTTACTTACCCCAAGCGGGCGTCACCCTGGGGCTCACAGGGGTGGCAGCGAATGCACTGCCCGAGATCGCGACCAGCGTGCGCAGCACGGGCATGGCCGTCGTCGCGGTGAACCTGCTGCTGGGTCCGATCACGCTCAAGCGCGCCTTGAAGGCCGCAGGCGAAGTCGGCGCGACGCCCGGTGCGACGCCTGAGCAACCCACGACAGGGCACCTCGCCGAGACGGCTTTGCTGCCTGCCGGCGAAGCTCGCGAACGCCTGCGCGAGGCGTTGAATGCAATTGGCGCGGAAGCGCTCGCCATCCCCGCGACTCACGTCTATTCGCAGCTCGAGAGCCTGGGACGTCAGTTTCGCGAATCCACCTTGGCCGAGTGGGCTGAGCTGCAAACGGCGAGGGCGACCGCCAGGCTCACTGACCAAGATCACGAGCCTCAGGACGAGGAGGTGCAGTTCCCCGCGGATCGTAAGGCTGAGCTGCTGGGCGAACTGTTCGCCGAGTTTCGCAACACGCTGCGGGAGCTCCCCGAGATGGTCGACGCCGCGCTGTCGCGTCAGCACTTGCAGCTGAAGAAGGAAGATCCTTGGCTGCTCAAGGTCAGACGTGTGCGCAAGCGGGTGGCCGTCAAGCTCCGGCTGGCCACGAACGGTCGCCGGGTGCCCCTGCAAGCCGCCGCTCGCGTGGCCCTCGAGGCGCGCCTGGCTAGCTTCGTCGCCGAGCAACTGGCGGCGTGGTCCCGCTGCGAGCTGGGCATCTTGGCCGAGATCGAGGCTGTATCCTCCGGGAAGCAGGACACAGAAGGCGCCCATCGCGAGATCGAGTTCCGGATCCAGATGGCGCGCCAGAGCTTCGACTCGGAGCTCCACGCAGCGCTGGTCGAGGGCGTGGAGCAACTGGCGGACATGTTGCGCAAGGCCGGGGGCCCTGAGCTACCCGCCGCCAAGATTCGAGTGTCCGCGGTAGACGGCCCGGTGAAGGAGGCGCTGCGAGTCCTCGAGCGTGATCCAGCCGACTGGGGTCGACTCGCCAAGCTGTGCGAAGCAGAAGTCGAGCTGGCACGCCGTGTCCAGCACCTGCGGCGAGTCTACGACACGGCCCTCCAGGACTCGGTGATCGATCCGGCGACCGTTTCCCTGGGCGGAGTGGAGCAAGTTCTCGCGGCGGTCGAGCGTCGGCTGAGCGAGGTGCGACGGCGGACCGAAGAGGTCGACTTCGGCGATGAGGAACGCCAGAAGCTAGCCGTCGCCGCGCGGGAGGCCTTCGACGACGACGAACAAGCCGAACTCGAGGCCTGCGCCGCACGCTTCCGAGCGTCGGCGTCGATGCACACCGTCGCGCTAGAGCTCCGCGCGGAAATTGATAAGCTCCCAAGCGAACTCGAGATCCCGCGCACCCGCTTCGACCCAAACCGACCCTACTCGCCCAGCGACTCCCGTGGACGGCGCTTCGCGCTGCAACGCGAGACGCGCTCAACGCTGCTCCAAGACCTGCTGCCGAGCTCCGACGCCAATCTGCGCGAGGTGGCGGCCACCGTGGTCGATACCGCCGCGCGCTTGCGCGAAGCGCGGGAGATCGCCCTCGCCGTCCTCGAGACCGAAGAGGCCGAGAGTCAGCACGCGACGCTCGAGCAACTCGATCGCGCCCTTCAGCGTCTGGAGGGTCAGCGCAAGGCGCTGGAGCGCGACATCACTTCGGCGCGCGACGGCCTGGAGGCCCTCGCGGAGAAGAGCTTCAACCGCTTGCTGGAGCGCTCCGGCATGACCACTGCAAGCGCGGAGTCCCAGGCGGGTAAGCTGCTCCTGGATCGGCTACAGCAGCTGGTGGCGCCCGCGAAACGCAAGCTGCTCGAGTGGCAAGAGCGGGCGCTGGAGGTGTATCGCGACGCGCTGGGAAGCCAGCTCGGGCGCGACGTCCGCGCTCGCTATCAGGACGAAAACTTCGACGCTGCTGCGATCAAGGAGTACGCAGCTCGCTGGCGACCTGCGGAGCACCTGCCCCACGAATACCAGCGTCTATTCTCGACCACGCCGACCACCGAGCACCGCCTGTTCACCGCTTACCGCGAGGAACTGCAAGAGGCGCTCAAGCAGGAAGGCGAGTGGCTCGAAGGTGCACCCGGCAACCTGCTCATCGTGGGTGAGCATGGCTCCGGACGCACGTCACTCCTGAACCTGCTCGAGCTCGAGCTGCACGCACCGCGAATCATCCGTCCCGAACCTCTGGAGTGGCGCCGAGCGGTTGGTATCTTCGGCGCGCTGGCGATCGAGCTCGGAGTCAAGCCGAGCATGGGACCACTGGGCGCGGCGCTCGCGCGAGAACGCAGCACCGTCCTGATCGATGACCTCGAGCAGTGGTTCAAGGCCGACGCCGAGGGTCTCCGGCAACTCGATCGCTTCCTGGACTTCGTCGTGCGAACCCGGACTCACACGAACTGGGTGATGTCCATCGAGCGTGGGGCGTTGGCGGTCCTGCAGGAGTTGGTGCCCATTCCACAGGTCGTACGGCGGGTGGTCCAGCTCAAGCCGCTGAGCGGCAAGGAGCTAGACGAAGCGATCCTTCGGCGCCACGCCCTCAGCGGCCGCGAGGTGGTGTACCCGACGACGTTCGCCACGCGTTGGATCGCCCGCCTTCAGCGCACCAATGAGCAAGAGGTTTTCTTCAGCATGCTGGCGCGCGCCAGTGGCGGCAACATCGGTCGCGCCGTCGCCCAGTGGGCCCACGGCTGTGAGGTCACGCCGAGCGGCAGTGTGAAGCCATCCATCGATCTCGGCTTGAGCCTCGGCCTGCCCTTCATTCAGCGCATGGAGCCCACTGAAATCGCGACGCTGGTGCAGGTCATCCGCTTTGGACCTCAAGACGAGGCGGAGCTCGCGCGCGCCCTGACCTTGAACCGATCCGAGATGGCCCGCCACGTCCATTACCTCACGGCAGCAGGTTTGCTCGAACCGCTCAATCATCCCGGTTCGCCGCTGGGGATCCCACAACCCGTGCGCCCGGCGGTGATGCAGGCGCTCGAGCAACTGGGGGCTCGCTCATGAGCCGCGCACGTGCTCAGCTCCTTTGGCTCAGCGTGGTGCTCGCCAGCCTCAGCTTGCTCGGCTGTTCGGCCAGCAGCGGCAGTGATGCTGCGACCCTCGAGCTGGGCGATGCCATCGTGCGCGAGGTTGGCGAGCTGCGCGGCCTGCTGGGCCTGAATAGCCTAATCTTCAGCGGAATCGGTCTCGCGTTGGTGTGGGTGACACTGCGCGGGATCCGCCGCGCGGTGCACGTGGTCTGGCGCCTCGGCCTCGATAGCTCGCGGCGTCTCGAGACGACCGCAACCGGAGCGCGCGTCGTGCTCGTCGCGCTGGTGGTGCTGTTCGTGTTGCGCAGGATCGCCAGCCTTGCGCCGATCCTGCTCACCTTCACGCTGCTCGCCGCGATCCTGCTCCTCGGCGCCGCCTACGCGCGTCAGCTGCCCAGCGTGCTGGTTGGTCTGAGCCTGCTCCTCAGACGCCGGCTGCGCCATGGCGATCGCATCCACATCGCCAACCACAGCGGTACGGTGCGCGAAGTCGGGCTGGCCCAGCTGCACCTCCGCCGCGGCGACGGAGCGACGTTGTTCGTCCCCAATCGCCTGCTGATGGAAGAAGTGCTGACCGTCGAGCACGCCAAGAACAGCGAGCCGGTGCGAGTCCGTATCCCCGCGGCATCACCCCAGCACCGAGAGCAGCTCGAGCTTGCCCGCAGAGTCGCGCTGCTTTCGCCCTACCGTGTCCCCGGCTCACCGGTCGAGTTGATCGAGGACGACGTCGAGCATCGCCGCTACTGCATCGAGATCCACACGTGGTCTGTCCGCGCGGCAGCGGAAGCGCGGGAACACCTGGAGCAAACCCTGGACAGCGCCCTCGCAGCCCAAGCTCGCACTCGCGAGTGACCGAACGCCGACGCAGTGCTGCGAGGTCAGCCGACGACCTTCACCACCTTGGTGCGACTGCCGTCGTAGATGTCAACCGGCAGCACCCGGATCACAAGTCCGCTCGGCAAAGGATAGTCCCCTCGTGTAACAGGGATCGCCTCAAGCACGGTTCGATCGGGGGGGGAGAGCACGAGTCCGTGGGGCTCATCGGAGTCAGGCTCCGGTAGCAAACCCGCTTCACCCTCCGGCCAAGTCACCAGCAGTCCGCGACCGCGCCCGAGGCGATTCCGCATGGCTCGCTGCAGATTGTCGAGCGCAGTCGCGGCGATACCCAGCACTGGCGGCGGTCCAGGTTCAAAGCTGCCGTGGGTCATCATCAGCGTGCCTTGGGATGAACCGTCTTGCTCGACTCCTGCTTCCACGGCGGCGCGGAACGCCTCATCCTCAAGCCATGAGCGTCTGTTTTCATCGGTGACCAAACCCGGATTGCGCTCCTGCGCCAACTCCAGGAGCTTGTCGGCGTCCCACTCGCGAGCAGCGTCGTACTCATCTTGGGTCAAGCCGACTAACTGCAGAAACTCCACGCGCCCGTGGGGCGTGGAGATCGGAGGCAGCTGCGGGTCCTCGGCGAAGACAGCGGCCACAATCGCGGTGTCGGTCCCGTCGTGAATCGGACCGTTCATCGGGATGCTGTGACCCACAGCAAAGTAATTTCCCGTACGGAAAACATAGCGCGCGAGGTTCTGCAGCAGGTTGAACACCCACATCGGTGGCTCGTCGCTGGCGTCGACGATCCGTGTGGTCATCTCAAAGCCGAAACCGCTAAACTCCGGATCTTCGCTCTCCTTCTGCCAGAGTTCGGAGTAGCCATAGGTGATGAAGTGCCAGTGCGGCGTGCCGCCGTGATCGCTCTTGTAGGCGCTGATGCCGTGAAGGGGATCGTTTCCTCCAAGCATCGAAGGGAGCATCGGCGCGACGTGTCGGGGTTCCTGGTCCCCGTAGACGAGCTTCAACGCGGCGTCGATCGCGGCCCATCCCGGAGCTTGAGCTTCCTCACTCATCGCGGTGCACGGTGCTCGGAGCGAACGCGGGCAAACACACGGCGATGTACTCGGCGCCCTCGTCACCCGGGGTCGAGTAGCGGATCCACTCCCCTGCCGCCGTGTGCACGGCCTGGCCGGCGTTCACGTCCAGCGCGCCACCTTCGTACTCCACACGCAGGCTGCCCCTGAGCACCACGGTGAACTCGTCGAACTCCGGGCGCTGCCCCGGCTCGACCCAGCCTCCGGGCGAGCGCATGTGGGCCACGCTCAGCCGGGACTCACCGCAGTTCACGTGACCGATGTATTCGTCGATCAGCTTCGGCTTGTTTCCAGCGGCTTCGATGCGTGTCGGCTTCTCAATCAGCTTCGGCATGCTACAGAGCATCCCCTCGAGCGAAACGGATGGCTACGGGGGACTGCGCCTTTCTCACGTCGCCCCTCTCCCCCAAAAAAACCCGCAGATCGTGCAGGAAAACAGCAACAACTCTCAGCGCCGCGCGCTGCTGCCCACTCCCGAAACGGAGCTTCAGGGCGAACGCTCCGGGCTGCAGGAGTCTGACCATCGAGAGGTGTGCTACCGCTGCCACAAGCCCGCGGCCCTGTGCGTTTGCGAAGGGCTTGCCAGGGTGAAGAACCGCACTCGCATCCTGATCCTGCAACATCCCCGTGAACGCTTTCATCCGATCGGCACCGCGCGCTTCGCTGAGCTCGGCCTCGAAAACGTACGGGCGGAGATCAGCTGGTCTGAGACGGGTCGTAGCATTCAGCGTGAGCTTCAGGTCGCCCCGCGCACGGGCCTCTTGTACCCGCACCCTGACGCCAGGTTGTTGTCTGAACTCAGCGAGGCAGAGCGACCCGAGCAGCTGATCGTGCTCGACGGGACCTGGCACCACGCCCACACCATCTACCGCGAGAACACCTGGCTGCACGCGCTCCCCCACTACGCCCTGCGCCCCGAGGAGCCAAGCCGCTATCGTATCCGCAAGGAACCAAGAGCGGAATGCGTATCAACACTGGAAGCCATCACACAGGCCCTGACCCAGCTAGAACCTGGCCTGGAAGGCCTCGAGGGGCTCTTGAGTTCCTTCGATCAGATGATCGATCAGCAGATCGCGTATGCCGCGAAAGGCGGCGGACGCCGGCGCAAGCGCAAGCGCAACAAGGCGAGCCGTGCGATCCCCCGCGGCCTCCTGGAGCACTACGAGCGCCTCGTCGTCGTGTGCGGAGAGGCGTCCGCGCCTCCCCCCGAGTTGATGTGCGCGAGGGCCGTTCCCGCGAGCTGGCGGAATCAATTGCTCTACTGGGTAGCTTGTCGGCCCGCTACAGGTGAGGTGTTTTCCAGCTTGGTACGGCCCCAGGAGCCGGTTGCTGATCAGCACCTCGAACACCTGGAGCTCGAGCGCGAGAGTTTCACGGATGCTCCAGAGCTGTCAGAGATGCTCGCTGCCTGGAGCAGCTTCACCCGAGCTGGCGACATTTTTGCCGCATGGAATCAGAGCACATGGGACATCCTGCATGAGGCGCGGGTCTCCGCTGGCGCGCCGATGAGCCCGCTCGGGAACACCCCGCGCGCTACAGGACCCAAAGGACCTCAGCAGCAAGTCGGCTTCGTGTTGCTGAAAGCAGTCTACTTCAACGTCCATCGGGCTGCGCCGCGCGGCGACCTGGAGCAAATCCTGGCTCACGAGGGCCTCGAGACCACTGAACTGGGTCTGATCGGCCGGGCCGGCAGGCGCCTGGGAAACGCAGTCAGCGTCCTCGAGTTCTTGCGGCAAGGCGCGCTGCTGGGCGCGGACAATCAGAGCTGACGCCGGGACCAGGCTCAGGGCTCCGTATTCCGCGCGGATTTTTAGTCGAGGTCGATCTCCACGTCCCGTCCGCGCCGATCTGGGCGCCGGGTCAAGCGACGCACCAAGAAGCCCAAGGCAATCAACCCGACAATGACGTAGGTGAGCCAGGTGGAGTTCGCGTCCACCCAGGCCGTAAGCGTGGCGATTGGCCCAGCTAGCGACTTGCCGAAGGCCCGCAGCACCAGGACCATGCTGAGGGTGCCCAAGAAATTGAGCCCCCAGAAGCGCCTCATGGACATACCTGACGCGCCGGCCAGCAGACACACGATTCCGTAGGGAGACAGAAAGACGAGCAGGCTGCCCCAGCGGCTGAACGCCCCCTCCAGCATCCTAGAGTAGGCTGACCAGCGACCGGCGCGTCGTTCCGCCCACTGGACGCCGTCCACACCGAACCAGCGCCCCATGGCGAAATACAGCGGATCCGCGAGCATCAAGCGCAGCACTCCGACCGCGATGAAGGCACTCCACTCTGTCGCTGGCGCGACGGTGATGAGGTGCGGGATGCTCGGATTCATCGCGATCAGCAGGAGCGGCTGACGCGCTAGCAGACTGGGAGTGAGCGCTGCCCCCGTCGTCGCGAGCGCGCCAAGCGCCACCATGCCGAAAAGCAGCAGGCTCAGCCGCCCGCGCCGCCCTGCTGCAAATCCAGGCTCATCCTCATCGAGGCCAACCGCGCCGCTGTTTGGCCCCGTCATCCCCTGAGGTTTAGTGCCCGCCCCGGGCTTCGGCAATCCTTCAACCAGTGGGCTGCTCGCTCTGCCGGTCGCGCCGCGGCTGCTTGCGCTCCAAAGCGACACGGCGCGCGAACTCTGCGATGCGCTCCTCGAGCAACTCGCGATCGAGATCCATGGTGGCGAGGTGGTAGGAGCGCGGAAGCACCAGCTCCTCGCCCCAAGTTCCGACCAAATCGAGGATCGCCCGGGAATTGGCGGGAGGCACGCTGTGGTCTTGCGGCGAATACGCCACCAACACCGGCAGGTGAAGCTGAGGCAACTGGCGCCGGATCCGGCCGAGCTGACTCAGGAACGAGTTGCCCGCCGCGGCAGGAACGAACGCATAGGCCTTCTCGTCGACGCCCTCGCGCGCAGCGTCGTTCTCGACCAAGCCTGCGGCTTTGGCGGGGGCGATCGGGACGATGTACTGAAGCACAGGCGCGAGCTTCGCGAGCAGTCCTTCGCGTTCGAGCACCGTGGCGTTGATCGCTACCACACCCGCCAAGTCCCGTTCGAACTCCCACGCCACGTCGAGGGCGATGGTGCCGCCCATGGAGAGCCCCGCGACGATCACATGGTCCGTGCGCGCCTTGAGTTCATGCAGCGCTTCGACGAAACCTGCGCGCCAGTCGTCATAGGTCGTCTTCGCCATGTCTCGCCAATGCGTGCCGTGACCGGGCAAGCGCGGAAGCTCCATCGCGAAGCCACGCGACCCGAGGCGCTCTCCCAGCCAGCGCATGCTGGACGGGTTTCCTGTGAAGCCGTGGCTCAACAAGATTCCGATGCGCGCGTTTTCACCAGAGCCGGGGCTCGACCAGGGTTCAGCGCCAACGATGATGGGTCGCGTGTTCTTTCTCAGCATTGTTTTGCTCTCTCGGGCAGGCTCAAGGTAGCGGGACGTGGGCGCACATCCGCTTCACGCCTTGTTCAACCAGGCGCATCAGGTGCAGCGCGCGCGGTTCCGCAGGGTATTCACGCACATCCGGGACCTCCTCTGGAAGCCGCGCCGCGAGTTCGCCGACCGTTTCCATGACGAACTCGTCTTCGTGACCGCGAAGGTACTCGAGCAGGCCGCGTAGCCTGGCGATGTTGATCAGGTTCTTGTGGCCACGTCGGCCCTCGATCGAATCGATATGGAAGAACTCGAAAGAGTGCGTGACGAACGTCACGTGGCGGATCCCTCGCGCTCGACAGGCGCGCAGCGAGTGGATCATCTCCGCGAGGCTCACCGCCATCACCTGCAAGTGCCGGTGCCCGCCGCCAGGCTGCCTGAAGTTGGTGATCGGCAGCTCCCACACCCCATCTATTTCCGTGCGAAACAAACCGGCCAGCGCATCAGGACTACGCATCTCGCAGTTGATATCGAAATAGCACGGGTTGTAGTTGCTGGAGAGCGTCAACCCCGCTTGAGCCATCGCCTGCCAGGTCAAGTTGCTAGCTCCGAAGTTCCCGGCACGATAGGAACGAATGGATTCTCGAGGGACGCCTGCCTCCGCGAGCAGATCCATGCCCTCGCTGAGCAGCGCAGTTTGTTCCGCGAGGGGATACGCGCTGATGTTGTCTGACGCAGACGGCTTGCCCCCCTCGAGCAACGCGCGGCGCTGTACCGGGTGAACGTGTAGCTGGACGTCGTGTCCCCGCGAGAGCATCTGCTGACAGACCTCCCTGAGCCCCGCCTTGCCGAAGTGATGCGCGCCGATCGCCTCGGTATAGAACGTCCCGCGCATCCCATATGCCTCGAGCTCGCTCATGATGAGCGGTACCCCGAGCTCTTCGTCTCGGTTGTCGAAACGCCCCCAGACCCGCAAATCGTAGCCCATCGCGGGTTGCGTGCGTCCACCGAGATTTCGCTCTTCAGCGCACTCGGTATCCACCGTGAGGTACACGCGGGTGCGATCGTCGGGCAGGTTTGGGTCGAAGTGAGCTCGCGCGCTCACATCCCTCGGACGCAGCCGCCTCGAGATGCGCTCCTTCAGCGGCGCGAGGAGCGCGTTCACGCCAGTCTCGTCGGAGTATCGATCGCTCATCTCGTCCTCAAGCCGCAGCTCTGGCCCGAGCCGCGCGGTAGACGTCCTCGTAGCCTGCAATCAGCGTATCCCAATCTCGCTCACGCTCAACGTACGCTCGCGCATTCCGCCCCAGGCGTTCACGCAGCTCAGCGTCACGCAGGAGGTTCACGACATTGCGGGCGAGATCGTCCACGTCCCCGGCGCGGAACGCCATCCCGGTCTCACCCGGTTTAGCCAGCTCGAGCAGCGCCTTCACGTTGCTGACCAGCACGGGCCGCGCCATCGCCATGGCTTCCAGCGGCTTGATTGGGGTCGTGAGTTCCGTCACGAGGCTGCTCACTCGGGGGTAAACCAGAAGTTCGGGCAGAGCCAGCAGCTGCTGCACCTCGGAGTGGGGTACGCGCCCAGTAAACGTGACGTGGGCGTCGAGCCCTCGCTGCTTCACGAGCTCACGCACCGGCTTGTCCATGTGGCCTCCACCAACGACGATCAGATGCGCTTCCGGGATCTCCGCTACCACCTTGGGAACTGCGGCGATTAGATCCGGCAAGCCCTCCCAAGGTTCGAACGAGCCCAGGAAGCCGAACAGTCGCTTGCCCTCGACCTGATAGCGCGCCAAGAGCTCAGCCGACGGTGCCTGGGGAGTGAAGTTCCCCGCGGTAACACCGTTCGCGATCACCTTGAGGTCAGTTCGCGCGCCGACCCGAGGCGCAATGTGATCGCGCATCGCCTCACAGATCGTCACGACAGCGTCCGCGTTCTGGAAGACGCGTGTGTCCCCGCCTTTCGCCAGCTTGTACTGGAGCGAGCCCTCAGCGAACTTGCCGTGGACCACCGAGGCATTCTCCCACAGATCGCGAACTTCGTAGACGAACGGCACGCGATGGCGCTTGGCGGCCAGCATCGCAGGCAGCCCAACCAGCATCGGGGAGTGTGCGTGAACCACATCCGGCCGCCACTCCCGGATGGCCTTGGAAGTGGAGCGATAGAGCGCGTTCATCAAGCGCGCCTCTCGCACCAGCGGCGGCTGAGGGCCGGTGAGCTCCGGAGTGCGGCGGTAGGAGACGCCTTCGACCACCTCGATCTCGGCCTCGGGCTTCGGGTGCCTCGCGGAGGTCACGCCGTACGACTCGAACCCGAGCTTCGCCTGCCCCTTCATGATGTAGCTGGTTCGAATCGAGTACCCGGTCTGTGCGGGCAGGGACATCTGTAGGACGTGAAGGACGCGCACCCTGGTCTCCTTGCTGGCTACGACGCGTAGCGTCAGCAGGGCGGTTATAGAGGATCGACCGAAGCCGAGCAAACGACCCCTACGGGACCGTAGCCAAACCACGGATCCAGCAAGTTTGTAGGGGGTGAGGCGCGTTACCAAGCCCTCGGGTCAGCCCGCGCCGAGGCGTTCCAGTCCCCGCACTGCGAGCCTTGGCCGAGGAGCCTAGACGACGCTTTGACGCTCAGCTGCGCTACACGACGCTAGCGGCAGGTGAAACGTTATATCCGCACGGTATTATTTTAGGTCCTGAGGGAAACGCTTTCGAAACACCCCACAGAGTAGCCGTAGCTGGAGTGAAACAGACCGCGCGCTAGCCTGGACTGCACGGCGGAGCAATGCGTACCCGAACGCAGCGAGCTGCGACCAACAACCGATGAACGAAAACGAGCCAGCGCCACGCGACTCACCAGACCCGCCCATCCGCATCGCGGTGGTCGGCGACATCCACGCCTTCTGGGGCCCACCGGACGTCGAGTACTTCAACCAGAGTGACTACGATCTGGTGCTCTTCGTCGGCGACCTGGGTGGGTACACGGTGGGCGGGACACTCAAGGTGGCGCGCTCCATCGCACGCTTGGAGAAGCCCGCGCTCGTGTTACCCGGCAACCACGACGCGATCACTCCGGCGCAGCTCGCCGCGGAGATCTCTGGCGTCGGTTCACTGATTGAGCTCGCAAGCGGCGGCGAAGAGCGCCGCCGCAGGGAGCTCGCCGAGGCTCTCGGTCCGGTGCCGCTGGTGGGCTACAGTCTCCATCGCTTCCGGTTCCGTACGCAAACGCTGAGCATCGTCGCCGCGCGCCCGCACTCCTTTGGGGGCCCGCGCCTGGCGTTCCGGCCCCTGATGAAGCGCGCGTTCGGGGTCACGTCTCTCGAAGAGTCGGAGACGCGTCTCAAGCAGCTCGTAGACGACGCCTCGAACGAACTCTTGTTCCTTGCACACAACGGACCGACGGGCCTCGGCGAGGCGCGGGAGTCGATCTGGGGCTGCGATTTCCGGCGCAACGCTGGGGACTTCGGAGATCCGGACCTACGGGGCGCACTGACCTATGCCACCAGCCAAGGCAAGCGCGTGCGCGCCGTACTCGCCGGGCACATGCACCACGCGCTGAAGGGCGGCGGGGATCGCACCTGGCTCGAGGAGGCAGCTGGCACCTACTATGTGAACGCGGCGCGGGTACCTCGTGTTTTCCGCATGGCTAAACCAGGTTCGGAAGCTCCAGCGCCAGCGCCTGAAGGGGCCAAGCAAACCCCGCGCCCGCCGGAGGGCACCAGGCAAACGCTGCGCCCACCCGACCTCAAGGAAGCAGCCGAGTGGGCCGCGCGCAAGGTGGGCGTGCGAAGCCGTGTGCGTCACCACGTGCGGGTCGAGCTGAGGGGCGATGAGACCCGGGTGGAAGCTAGGCTCTGCCCGGCGTAACGCGTTCGCCAGGCGCGAGCCTCGAGGAAAGTTGCGCAGCACGGGGCGCCTCACCCAAAACCAGAGTGACGTCGCAGTGCGGCCGTCACATCCACTCTTCCCAGGGCTTGCCGTCCTTGCCGGCGGGCTTCGAGGTGGGCTTCGTGGTTGCAGTCGGCTTGGGCGCTGGCGGGTTCGCGGTGGCCTCCGGCGCTGGCCTCTCCGGCTTTGGCGTCGCCTCGGGTTTGGCTTTCGCTTCCGGCTTCGCCGGGGAGTCACTGGCCGGAGCGGTCGCCTCGGGCGCGGCGGTCGCCTCGGGCGCGGCGGTCGCCTCGGGCGCGGCCGTCGCCTCCGCGCTTGAGTCCGGGGAGGCGGGTGTCCCCGCTGGGGGTGCGGTGTCCGCTTCCGCCTGGGCGGCGGGCGGCGCCGGCTCTTGATTCGTGGCGCTGACGGCAGTTGCAGGAGCCGACCCACGGCTGAGCGCGAACGCGAGGCCGCCCCCCAAGAGCACGACCGCGACGCCGATTCCTGCGATCAAGAGCCACGGTTTGCTGGTCGGCGGCTTCGGGACGTCGTCGACCACGTAGCCCGCGTCCGCCTCCGGATTATATCCTGGCGGAATAACTGGCGGCCGGAGCCCGCGCTGGGTCGGAGCGTTGCGTGAGTTCAGCGTGGGGTCCGCCACCTTGACCGTGTCGAGCTCCATGGTCTTGTGCGCCGACACACGGGGTACCGCGTGAGGGGCCACGTGCTCGGACGCATGAGCCGCTGGCTCGTCCGCTTCCGGCGGAAGCTCCGCCGGACTCATTCGGTCGGTGTCGCGCAAGTTACTCACGGTGCCGGGTGAAGGATTTCACGGGCACCGCGAGAGGACAAGCCGGGAAACTACTCTGCCGCCGGAGCCGCGCTGCGAGGGCCTGCACTCCGCGATGCGTTGTCATAGCCGAGGTTCGACGCGAGCCAGCGCTCCGCTTCCGCCTCGGAGATCCCCTTGCGAGCGGCATAGTCCGCGATCTGATCCTCGCCCAGCTTACCCACCATGAAGTAGCGGGAGTCGGCGTGGCCCAGATAGATACCGCTGACACTGGCAGCGGGTGTCATCGCGAACGTCTCGGTCAAGTCGACCCCGATCTCACGTGCGGACAGGAGGTCGAATAGCTTCGGCTTCTCGCTGTGATCCGGACAGGCCGGGTAGCCGAAGGCCGGGCGGATCCCGCGGTACTTCTCGGCGATCAGGTCAGTCTGGGTGATGTCCGTGGGGTCGCCGTAACCCCACTCCTGCCGTACTCGCTGGTGCAGCAGCTCAGCGAACGCCTCCGCCAGGCGGTCAGCCAGCGCCTTCACCAAGATCGCCGAGTAGTCGTCCAGCTTCGTCTCGTACTCTCGAGCGATGGCGTCCGCCCCGAGGCCTGCGGTGACCACGAACGCGCCGATATGATCCTTCAGGCCACTCTCGACCGGGGCGACGAAATCTGCCAGGCAGCGGAACTCCGACGACTGCGCCTGGCGGGTCTGCTGGCGGAGCATGTTGAAGCGCAAGCGCTCCTGGCTTCGAGCAGGGTCCGCGTAGACGACGATGTCGTCTCCGACACTGGCTGCGGGGAAGAAGCCATAGCGCGCCCTTGCAGTGAGGCGCCTGGAGCTCACCAGCTCATCGAGGAGTTGGTTGCCATGCTGAAACAGCTCCCGTGCGGCCTCGCCGTAGCGTGGGCTTTCGAGGATTTCCGGGTAGCGCCCCTTCAGCTCCCAGGCGGTGAAGAAGAAGGTCCAGTCGATGTATTTTCGGATCTCGTCCAACGGGAAGTCGTCCAACGTCTGGAGACCAGTGAAACTGGGCGTCGCAACGTCGGCAGCTGTCCAGCTGAGCTTCGGCTTGCCTTGGCGTGCCTCGGAGAGACTCACCAGCGGCTTGACACCCCGACCGGTGTGGAGGCTGCGGAGCTTCGACTGCTCGGCGCGATTCTGAGCGTCGAACTTCTCGCGCTGGACGGGATCGAGCAGGCTCGAGACGACGTTCACGGCGCGCGACGCGTCTAACACGTGCACCGTCTCCTGAGCGTACTGCGGGGCAATCTTGACGGCGGTGTGTTGCCGACTCGTGGTCGCTCCGCCGATGAGTAGTGGGACTTGCATGCCCCGGCGTTGCATCTCTTTGGCAACGCCAACCATCTCATCGAGGCTCGGCGTGATCAGTCCCGAGAGGCCGATTACGTCGGCGCCGATCTCCAGCGCAGTGTTGAGGATCTTGTCGGTGGGAACCATCACGCCCATGTCGACAACTTCGTAGTTGTTGCAGCCGAGGACGACGCCAACGATGTTCTTTCCGATATCGTGAACGTCGCCCTTCACGGTCGCCAGCAACACCTTCGCCTGAGCGCGAGACTCACCCGTCTGTGCCTTCTCCTCTTCCATGAAGGGCAGCAGGTAGGCGACGCCGCGCTTCATCACGCGGGCACTCTTGACGACTTGCGGGAGGAACATCTTCCCGTCCCCGAACAGGTCACCGACGATCTTCATGCCGTCCATCATCGGCCCCTCGATGACATGCAGAGGTCGGTCGTACTTCTGACGGGCTTCCTCGACATCTTGCTCGATGAACTCAACGACGCCCTTGACCAGCGCATGTTGGATGCGTTGCTCTACGCTGGTTTCGCGCCAGCTCAGATCTATCTCGCGCTTCGTACCGGACGATTTCACCGTATCCGCGAACTCGACCAGGCGCTCGGTTGCGTCTGCGCGCCGGTTGAAGAGCACGTCCTCGACCCGCTGGAGCAGTTCCTTGGGGATCTCCTCGTAGACGGCAAGCTGACCAGCGTTGACGATGCCCATGTCCAGGCCCGCTTCGATGGCGTAGTAGAGGAACGCGGAGTTCATCGCTTCACGCACCACTTCGTTGCCTCGAAAGCTGAACGAGAGGTTGCTGACGCCGCCGCTGACCATCGCGCCTGGCAGGTTTTGCTTGATGCGCCGGGTGCCTTCGATGAAGTTCACCGCGAACTCGTTGTGCTCTTCGATACCCGTAGCGACTGCCAGGACGTTGGGGTCGAAGATGATCGACTTTGGATCGAAACCAACTTGATCCACGAGGATACGATAGCTGCGCTGACAGATCTCGAACTTGCGCTCGATCGTCTCGGCTTGTCCCTGTTCGTCAAACGCCATGACGACGACACCTGCGCCATAGTCCTTGATGTGGCGAGCCTTGCGGATGAAGTCCTCTTCACCCTCCTTGAGACTGATGGAGTTGACGATTGCGCGCCCCTGCACGCACTTCAGCCCAGCTTCGATCACCGACCAGCGAGAGCTATCGATCATGATCGGTACCCGCGCGATGTCGGGCTCGGTGGCGAGCAGGTTCAGGAAGCGAGTCATGCACGCCTCTGAATCGAGCATGCCCTCGTCCATGTTGATGTCGATGATGTTCGCGCCGTTCTGTACCTGCTGCAGCGCAACCTCAACCGCTTCGACGTAGTTCTCGTCCTTGATCAAGCGAGCGAAGCGCTTAAGCCCGTCACGTTGGTGCGCTCACCCACCATTTGGAAGTTGCTGTCCGGCCGGATCGTGAGCGGCTCGAGTCCGCTGAACTGAGCGAACTCTGGCGGCGCTGCCGGCCTTCGAGGCTCAGCGCCCTGGAGGCTCTTGGCGATCGCTGCGATGTGCTCGGGGGTGGTCCCGCAGCATCCACCGTACACATTGGCGAACTGCTCCTGCGCGAACTCCGCCAGCAGCGCGCCGGTTTCCCCGGGGGTCTGATCGTATTCGCCGAACGCGTTCGGGAGGCCGGCGTTCGGGTAGCAGCTGACCAGCGTATCCGCGATACGGCTGAGCTCAGAGATGTACGGTCGCATCTCCGTTGCGCCGAGCGCACAGTTGATACCAACGCTCAACGGCTCGGCGTGGCGGACGCTGGTCCAGAACGCTTCGAGAGTCTGACCGGACAGCGTGCGGCCCGAGCGGTCCGTGATGGTGACACTGAGCATCAACGGGATCTTCACGCCGCGCTCTCGCGCGACGCGGTTGGCAGCAACGATGGCCGCCTTTGAGTTCAGCGTGTCGAAGATGGTCTCGATGAGCAGCACATCGACCCCGCCCTCGGCCAGGGCGCGGATCTGCTCCACGTACGCATCGCACACCTGATCAAAGGTCACCGCGCGGAAAGCCGCATCATTGACATCTGGAGAGATGCTGAGCGTGCGATTCATCGGCCCCACGGCACCTGCGACGAAGCGGGGCCGGTTGGGATCCTTGTCGGTGTACTCGTCGGCCGCCTGACGGGCCAGCTGCGCGGCCCTGACGTTGATGTCGTAGACGGCGCTCTCCAAGGAGTAGTCCGCCTGAGCGATGCTGGTTGCGGCGAATGTATTCGTCTCAATGATGTCGCTACCCGCCTCCAGGTACTGGCGATGCACGCCGAGAACCGCGTCGGGCTGGGTAAGCACCAAGAGGTCGTTGTTCCCCTTCACCTCACTGGTATGATCCTTGAACAGATCCCCACGGAACGCATCTTCGCCAAACTGGTGCCGCTGCAGCACAGTGCCCATGGCCCCGTCCAGCAGCAAGACGCGCTGACTAGCAAGCTTTCGGATCTGGGTTTCGATGTCGCTCATGATCTACTTTCTGAAAACTCCGCCTGTTGATGGCGGTCAAATGCTCGGGCTGACCATCGCTTGGCGAGGCAGCTCTCGACTAGCTAGGCTTGTCAGCAAACGCGCTGACGACCTCGAAATAGGGGACCTTTTTTTCGCGGGAACTCACCTGACAGAAGCGCACGTCGAGGGCGCAGTCTGCGAGCATCCGGCTCAGCGCGTCAGGGCTGAAGCCCGCGTTCAAGTGGGAGTAGGCAGCGGTGATCGGCATGTGGGAGTGCTCGTTGAGCGTCACCACCGCAAGGGCCCCGCCAGGTCGCAGCACGCGAGCAGCTTCCCCCAGTGCTCGTTCAGGGGCGTGGGAGTACGTCAGGGAATTGTAGAGCAACACCTGATCGAACTTCGCATCGGGGAAGGGCAACTCATGCATGTCGCCAAGGCAAACGTCGACGGACTGGATATGCGCCAGCCGTTTCCTCGCGGCATCCACCATGCGCTCACTCCGGTCCAGCAGCGTGATGCTACGAGCTGTGGAGCTCAACAGCTCACTAATCACACCGTCCCCCGCACCGATGTCCAGCACGTCGCCGAGTCGCAACAAGCCGACCAAACCCCGCGCGGTCGCCTCCCACGTTCGACCGGGAGAATAGTACCGCTCCATCTGACCCGCGATTGAGTCCGGCCATTCTCCCGCCGACTCCCGAGCATCGACTAGCTCCTGACAGCGCTGAAGGTCCGCGGCGATCACACCGTCGTCGAGCTCAGCAGACAGCGAGTTCCAAAGGCGCGAGGCATGCTCCGGGATGCCCTCTGCGACAGCGTACAACGTGGACGCTCCATGGCGCCGGTCGCGCAGCAGCCCTGCTTCGCGCAGCTTGCCCAGGTGAGTCGACACCCGCGACTGAGGTAGAGCCGTGATGCGGGTCAGCTCGGCCACGCTGAGCTCTTCCCTTCCCAGCAGCGCCATCAGGCGGATGCGAGTGGGGTCGCTGAACAGGCTCAGCAAGCTGACGGTGGCATCCAGAGTGATCATCAAAGGCATCCGCTTATCAGGATGAGGGGATGATGCAAGCTCCAACGTCGCCGTGCAAGTCCGACCAGCACGCCCAAAGCCGGTTGCCGGACGCGCCGTTTCACCCGATGTATGGGCGACGATGACCAGCCCCACCCAACCGCAGAATTTCGCAGAAGCCATCAACCACGCCGATGGCAGAGGC
The DNA here is from genome assembly GCA_041389805.1 of Polyangiaceae bacterium. Lineage (GTDB taxonomy): Bacteria > Myxococcota_A > Polyangia > Polyangiales > Polyangiaceae > JAHBVY01. Next base: position 285,230 of record JAWKRD010000002.1, read on the forward strand.
TGGAACCAGGCGATGGGACTCGTTTTCAGCGTTGCCACAGTAGATGAGGTCGTCGCTTCCTGGACCGTGGACGCCCAACACAAGCAGCCCTACGGCATCGTCCACGGCGGGGTGTACTGCGGCGTGATCGAGGCCCTCTGCTCCACAGGCGCCGCCATTTCGGCCATGGCAACCACCGGCTACAGCGTGGTTGGACTGGAGAACAGCACGTCGTTTCTGCGAGCAGTTCGCTCCGGCACGCTGACCGGACGCGCCACCCCCGTGCATCGAGGTCGGCGCTCTCAGGTCTGGGAGGCCACGATCAGCGATGAACAGGGGCGACCGATTGCGAGTGGCCGCGTGCGCTTGATGTGCCTCGAGCCCGACGCACGCCTGGCTGGCGAGAGCGTTGGTCTCGACGCCGCTGAGCGCCTGAAGCCCGACGGCGTGGACGATTGACGTAACGTAAGGTATTTGCCCCTCATGACCGACGTACAAGCCGAGATCCAGCAGACGATCGAGAGTGCCCCCGTGGTGCTGTTCATGAAAGGGACTCGCGGCACACCACAGTGCGGATTCAGCGCTCAGGTGGTGAGCATGCTCGACTCGCTGCTCGGCGACTACGTCACCGTCGACGTGTTGAGTAGCCCGGCGCTTCGCCAGGGCATCAAGGACTTCTCAAGCTGGCCAACGATCCCTCAGCTGTATATCCGCGGGAATTCGTCGGTGGCTGCGACATCGTGCGCGAAATGTTCCAAAACGGAGAGCTCGAGCAGAAGCTCGGTCAAGAGCTGCCCGCGCCTGACCCCAAGATAACCGTGACCCCTGCCGCTCGAAGCGCAATCGAAGGCGCGTTCGAAAACCCCGATGACCGCCTGCGTCTGGAAATCGACGCCCGATATCAGCACGATCTCTCGATCGGCCCGAAGCAGGCCAAGGACATCGAGGTCGACGCGGGGGGCATGCTGGTTCTGCTGGACGTCGCGAGCGCTCGCCGAGCGGATGGTGTTGTCGTGGACCTCGTGAAGACTCCTCAGGGCGACGCGTTCCGCATCGACAATCCGAACGAACCTCCGCGCGTTCGCCCGCTGTCGGTCCAGGAGCTGAAGGAGCGACTGGACTCCGATCGAGATCTCTTGCTGTTCGACGTGCGCACCCCGGAAGAGTGCGCCATCGCTCAAATTCCCGGGGCGCGGCTGCTCGACGACGCTGCCCAGGAGAAGATCTTCGGGCTGCCCAAGGACACCGCGCTGTACTTCGTTTGCCACCACGGCGGGCGCAGCCAGGCAGCAGCAGAGCACTTCCTGAGCCAGGGCTTCAGCAAGGTGTTCAACGTGATGGGCGGCACGGATAGCTGGGCGAGAGAAATCGACACCAGCATGCCTCGCTACTGAGCGCCGACCCCGTCGGTGCCATCGGCAAGCATCAACCTCGAATTCGAGGAACTCAGCCAGCGCAGCAATCATGGCAAACACCGCCGGAGGGCAGCCGCGTTCGGAGCTTTGAGCTGCGGGGTCGCTCAGACTCCCCTACCATGAGGTGTCATGCTGGGGCAAAGCTGCAAACTGCGCGTCACGGAAGCGCTGCGTAACGCAAGCGCAGGTGCACCGCTCGCAGCTCTGCTCCTGCTCTGCAACGCCGTCGCCTGCAGCAAGGCCGAGTCAGACAACATGGCGAAGGCATCGGCCAAGACACCGAGCGCCTCGGTCGCCCCCCCAGAAGAGGCTTCCCCACGGCAACGGGAGGCGCGCCCTACGCCCACGGAACGACTCGGTGTACGCCCCGAGGCCAACGGCATCGAGGTCGGAGAGAAGGCTCCGGACGCCCACGTTCGCGACGCCGACAACAAGCCCATCAAGCTCAGCACGCTCTGGCACCAGTCCGAAATACTGTTGATTTTCTACCGCGGCGGCTGGTGTCCCTACTGCAACTACCAGCTCCGTCAGCTGAGCGACCACTTCGCCGAGTTTCAGTCTCGCAAGGTCGTTCCGGTCGCGCTGAGCGTCGATCGGCCGAGCGAAGCGATGAAGACTCGCCGCAGCTACGAGATCCCCTTCCCCGTGCTGAGCGACCCCGACCTAGTGGCGATCAAGGCCTTCAAGGTCGGGAGTCCTATTGAGGCAGGTGAGTACCGTCGCCTGGTGAAGGACGGCGTCGATCTCGAGCGGCGTACGGGGAACCACGAACATACCGTCGCCATTCCATCCATGTTCCTGATCGACCAAGAGGGTATCGTGCGCTGGTCCCATGTGGATCCGGACTACGCGGAGCGGCCATCCATCGAGCAGCTGACCGCAACCTTGGAGCGCATCCTTGGGGAAACAGCGAAGGCCAAGCACGGCCCCGCGGAGAGCCCACCGAAGCGCGTACCCTAGCGCTGGTCCCAATGGACGTCGGGGAGTTGTTCGCGCTGCCCTGCCCTAGCGCTTCCGGCGATGCACGCCGTCAGGCATGTGCTCAGGACCGCTCGGCTTCGGCTGAGCCGGAGGGGCTGCGGGCTTTGCAGGTTCGGGTGGCCTGGTTGCTGCTGGCTGCGGCGTGGTGGCTGGAGCCGTCTTGGCGGGCTCAGCCTTGGCCTCGGCGAGCGGGGACTCCTCGATCCCGAGCTTCGCCCGCAGCAGATCACCCAGGCTGCCCAGGCTTCCGCCAGCGCTCGTAGGGCTGCCTTGCCGATAGTCGCGGTAGTTGTTGCGTTCGAGCACTCGAGCGACGCCGGAGACGCTGAGGCGCGCCTTGCCGCTCTTGGGATCAGTGCCGACCACAACCACCTGCATCTTGTGTCCGACGGGATAAGCACGCCGGTGGTCCGATCCAGGCGCTAGGGGAAGCTCCCGCAGCGGAACCAGCCCTTCACCCTTTGGAGTCTCCACGAAGACACCGAAGTTCGAGAGCCGACTCACTTCGCCCTCGAGCACCTCGTCACGAGCGGGCGTAGCCGACTGCGGCTTGTCCACCAGAGCCTTGAGCGACAACCGGACTCGCAAGCCCTTCTTGTCGTGCTCTATCGACAACACGCGAACGCTGACCCGCTCGCCGACTTGAACCACGTCTTCGACGCGATCCACTCGCTGGTGAGCCAGCTCGGAGATGTGGACCAACCCGTCGATCCCGCCGAGGTCGACCAGCGCGCCGTATTTCTGCACGGAACTAACCGTCCCCTCCATGTCTGCGCCGACCTTCAGCTGGTCTTGGATTTGCCGCGCGCGCTCGGCGCGGTCAGCCTCCAGCAGAGCCCGCCGGGAGACGATCACTGAGCGGCCGCCGTCCTTGATCTCGAGGATACGGAAGTCGAGGGTCTGGCCGACGTAGGGTGCTAGATCCTGAACGAACGACAGCTCGACCTGAGACGCAGGGCAAAACGCCCGAACGCCAGCGATGTCGACCTCGAGTCCAGCCTTCACAGCCTTGCTCACCTGGCCTGCGACTGGTACGCCGCTGGTCAACGCAGCCTCGAGCATCTGGCTGTCAACGCCTTGTCCACCGCGACCGACGCCCAAAGACAAGCGCGCACCCAGAGACGACGCCTCAACAACGGTTGCGCGCAGCTTGTCACCCACCGCGACGGTCAGCTTGCCACTCTTGTCGACCAGCTCGCCCCGATCGATGCGTGCGTCGCGAGCGGTGCCCACGTCCACGAACACGCTGTCTGCACCAATCTGGATCACCGTGCCCTCGACGGTCTCTCCGGGTGTCAATCGAACCGCTGAACGCAATCCGCCGCGGGCGACAGAGGACTCCATCAAAGACGCGAAATCGTCGTTGCTGCTCATGAGGGGGCGAACTGTGGACGATGCCGGGGCGCTGCACAACGCCGGCGGGAGCATTTTGTCACCCAAACGGCCCCAGTGAGTCGGCTTTGCTTGGCAAACGCCGCTCCCTGCGACGGGAAACGACTGACTTGCCAACAACTTGCCGCTCCGGGCTTTCTCCCCCAGATCTACAGGTACCGTGCAACGCCTCGCTACAATCACCCAGAGCCTCGTGCTTTTCAGCGCGCTCGCGCTCGTGCCCGGCGCACGGGTGGCCCTCGCCGCCAGCACCAGCACTCCTCCCCCCCAAGAACCAGCAGAGCTCGCGAAAGCCACTGGCCAGAGCTGCGTCGAGTACACGACCCAGGTCGTCTACCGAAACTACGGCTACGACCACCTGGTGCAGCTTCGGAGCGCTTGCCAGAAGCCTGTCACCTGTCACGCCGCCAGTGACTCGAATCCGAGCGGCGTCGACCAGTCCCTCGCGCCAGGGCAGTCTGAGTCCGTGTTGCTGTTTCGCGGTTCCCCAGCCTCTGAGTTCACGGCTAGCGTCAGTTGCCGTCCTGAGTGAGGCTGGACTGCTGAGCCGCAAGCCGAGCCGATGAACGATAGTGACCCCCAAGCCGCGCGCCTCAGCGCCGAACTGGAGCGTGCGACGCTCCGCGCGCTCGGTCACACCTATGACTCGCTGAACCTCGAGTACTTCAAAGGCTCACTGCGCAGGCCGACCATCGCCTTCGCGGAAGGCACGAGCCGCCTCGGCAGCTTCGTTTCCGTTCCACGCGGCATAGAGCTGAGCCCCAAGCTGCTCCACCTCGGCTGGGGCGTGGCAGTCGAGGTACTCAAGCACGAGATGGCTCACCAGTTCGTGATCGAGGTGCTGGGAGATCCGGATGGCGCGCCCCACGGCCCGACTTTTCGCCGCGTGTGCGACGAGCGTGGCTTCGACTCCGCTGCGACGGGGCTACCCACGGCACAAGCCGACGCCGATACCCCCGAGTCGAAGACCCTCGAACGCATCGCCAAGTTGCTCGCGCTAGCCGAAAGCCCAAACGAGCACGAGGCGCAAGCAGCGATGTCCGCCGCGCGCCGCCTGATGCTCAAGTACAACCTCGAGGAGATCGCCGCGCCAAAGCGCTCGAACCAAGGCTTTCGCCACCTCGGCGAACCGACGGGGCGGGTCAGCGAATCCGAGCGTATCCTGGCCGTGATCCTCTCCGAATATTTCTTCGTGGAAACCATCTGGGTCCCCGTCTGGCGCCCGCTGGAAGGCAAGCGCGGGAGCGTGCTCGAAGCAATCGGTAGCCGCGCGAACCTCGAGATGGCGCACTACATCTACGACTTCCTGAGCCACACGGCGGAGCAACTCTGGCGCCAGCACAAGAAGCGCCTGGCGATCCGCGGCAATCGAGACCGTCGAGCGTTCGTGGCTGGCGTGATGAACGGCTTTCGGCAGAAGCTCGAGTCCGAGCGCAAGCAAGCCTCCCAACAAGGCTTGATCTGGGTCGGCGATCCCGAGCTCTCCAGGTTCTTCAAGCGGCGTCACCCTCGGGTGCGCTGGACGCGCCACTCTGGCTCGAGTCACAACCCAGCTCATCGGGCTGGCAAGGAGCAAGGGCAGCGCATCGTGCTTCACCGCGGAATCAGCTCGAGCCCCAAGGGCGGCGGCCCGAAGCTCCTCAAAGGCGGCTAACGCAGATCCCGAGCCTAATCCTCGGGGAACTGCACACAGCGCACGGCGCGTGCCTCCATGTCGACCAGCAGCACGCCGTCCACCTCGTAGGCGAGCTGATACTCGAGCAGCTGTCGTCGCGTCGCGGGATTCTGAATGCGCGGCGCGTCACTGCCGGTCTTCACGTCAGCGGCGAAGCGTTGCCCGCGCTTCCTCACGATGAAGTCCACTCGGAGCTCGATGTCTGCGGCTTCGCCGTCTACCAGCAGGCGGTAGTGAGTGCGCGCCTGGACCGCTTCGATCGCGTAGCCTTGAGACTCCAGAAACCCGTGCGCGCCCCGCTCCAGGCTGTAAGCGCGGCGCTGACGACCTAGAATCACCAGTCGCCGCCACGCTCGCACCCACCACTGCCTGACCAGCAGCAACAGGATCACGATGCCAAGCAGTGCGCTCAGCGTGTATCCGGGCTCACGGCGCGCGAACTCCCAAGCACCACTCCATACGGAATCAACGACTGCGGGCACGCTTGCAAGTGTAGTCCCCGAGCCAGCGCACGGCGGACATTACCTGACAGCCCAGTAAGTGGGCCGTCAGGTCACTGCGTCGATCTCGGACTGATTTTTTGGGGGAGGTGCGCTTCGAGCTAGCGCCCCGACGCACGACGACGTCGGCCCAGCAACAGGCCAGCCAGCGCGAGGCCCACCAGGCCACCATTGGTGCCACCGCCAGGCGCCGTCCGACAACCGCAGCCCCCATCATCGTGGCTGCCTCCCGTCGCTGCCGAGGCACCCGCGGAGGCTCCAGACCCACCCTGGCCGTTACCTGATCCGCCCTGGCCGCTGCCACCTTGTCCACTGCCGCCCTGACTACTGCCAGCCTGCCCTCCGCCGCCAGCCAGGCCAGGTCCCGGATCCGTTCCCGACCCGAACTCGAACGCACCGATGTCGGGCTCACCCACGCTCATGCGCGTCAGCGCGTTTCCCGGCGGCACCGACATGCGGCTAGGCGGCACGTAGCCCACATCGGTCAGCGGATTGGGGAAGGCGAAACTACCGGTGTCCGCAGTCGACGTCGTGCCGGCATTGACCAGCGGCGACCCCTCGGTCGGCCGGAAATCATAGCCCGCGAGGTCCATGAATCCCGGGTCTGCCCCCTCGACGGTGTTCGTCCACGTCGCTGGCACATCGGTCCAGCCAGGCTGTATCCAGTTGTGGCTTCCGATGTGAACGGCGTCGGGCCCAATCTGCTCGTTGTGGCGGAACATCTGTGCTGGACCAGCCGCGCGGTAGATGACGTTGTTGTACATCTCGACCTGCTGCACCTCCTCTTGCAGCTGGATCACACGTTCCGACTCTGGGCCTAGCACCATCGTGTTGTTGGCGAAGCGGTAGCGGCCGCCGGTGCTGCCAGTTCCATCTCCACCGATGCGTGCGATGTACCACTCGGAGTGCTTGATCAGCACGTTGCCGACGATGTCCGAATCCTCACGTGCAAGGCTCGGGTCCGCTCCGTCAGGCCCGATCAGGTCGAGCTCGTGGAACATGCCGCCCTCAATCCAGTTGAAATAGATCTCGTTGCGCTCCGCGCGGCTCTTCACGCTATTGCCGCCAGTGCCGTCGTGGATGTAGCAGTACTGCAGCCGAAACACGGACCCTGGATAGGTGCTCTCGTCAGTCGCCGCGTAGATCTGGTGGTAGTACTGGCCAGTGCCGTTGCCGTAGAACTCCGAGTACTCGACAGTGAGCGATCCGGATTCGTCATCGGTACCCAGCAGACCGTGGCGCCCGCAGCCATGCACGACCACGTTCCGCACGGTAACATCGTCGGCTTTGTTCACGAGGCAACTGTTTTGCTCGTTCCCATCGCCGATGATCTCGAAGTTCTCGAACACGAAGTGATTCGCGTAGAAGAGCACGACGAACTGGTCCCACTCCCCACTACCCACGCCCTCGACGATTGGCAATTTGCCGTTCACCGGCACGCCGCGCACCGTGACTGGATTCCCCGCGGAACCCCCGTTGTCGGGGTCGAACCACCACGTCCCGTGATAGGTGTGGTCGCCCATCACCTCAATCACGTCCCCGGGCGCGATTTGCCCGAGCAGTGTGTCATCGATGTCCTCGTACTGTTCGCCGGGACCGACCTTGTACGTCGCTGCGGAAGCGACGCCAGAGCCGAGCAAGCCAATTAGTCCGAAACCCAGGCCCAATGCCTTTGCGCCAAGTACCCTCATCGTCCTAGGTGCTAGCGTCAGGCACTCGCGTCAGCAAGCTGCGAATTCGTGTCCGGAACGCCGCGTGCGGAAACGTCGCAACCACAGCGGCAACGGCGCCGGAGCACTGCTAGCTCTACAGCGCCCGGCCCGCGTCACGATCGCCTCACATCCAGGGAGAACCGAAGGTGTGTCGTGAGCGGGCCGTAGGCTCGCTCTGAAGGGTTTTCTTCAGGCGTAGTATTCCGCGGCACGACCTAGGCCAGCTTCGAGGTCCGTGGTCGCTTCCCAGCCAAAACCAGCCTTTGCGCGGCTCGCGTCAGCCATTGAGTGCTTCACGTCTCCCGGCCGCGGGTCCTGATAGTCGGGAGCCCCCGCAAAGCCTGTGACCTTGATGATCGTTTCCGCAAGGTCTTTTACCGTGGTCCGTCCACCGGCCCCGATGTTGTAGGCCGCTCCCGGCGCGTCACTCATCGTCATGGCGAGTAGGTTCGCGCGCACCACGTCGTCGACGTAGGTGAAGTCGCGGCTCTGCAGCCCGTCACCGAAGATCACCGGCGCTTCGCCCTTGCGACATGCGGCGAAGAAGCGTGGGATGACCGCGGCGTAGGCGCCGTTCGGATCCTGACGCGGACCGTAGACGTTGAAGTAGCGGAGGCCCACGAGTTCCATCGAGTAGCAACGGGTGTAGATCGCCGCGAGCTCCTCGTTCATCCACTTGGAGAGCGCGTAGGGCGACATGGGCTCGCCCTCCTCACCTTCCTTCTTGGGCAGCTTGTCGCTCGTGCCGTAGACGCTGGACGACGAGGCATAGACGACCCGCGACAGCTTCTGATCTCTGGCCGCAGTGAAGATGTTCGCCGTGCCCCCGACGTTCGTCGCCAGCGAGTTGGCTGGTGTGGCCATCGAGCGCGGCACGGAACCGAGCGCTGCCTGGTGCAGCACGAAGTTTGCGCCGTCCAACGCAGCCTGGCAGGTGTCGAGGTCGCGAATGTCGCCTTCGATGAGCTGGATGCGATCCAGCACGTGGCTCAAGTTTTCCCGACGCCCCGTCTCGAAGTTGTCGAGCACGCGCACTTTCGCGCCGCGGGAGAGCAGGCCGTCCACCAGGTGGGAGCCGATGAATCCGCCCCCACCCGTGACGACGACCGTCTTGCCTGAGATATCGGGAATTTCCACGTATCAGGCCTTGATCACGTTGGGGAGCGGCTCGCGGTAGACGCCACGGGTGTCAATGACGAGCTTGGAGTGCTTCGCCACCAACGCGTAGTCGACAGCGGTGTGCTCGGTCGAGATGAGCACCGCGTCCACTGACTTCAGCAAATCCTCGGTCAGCGCCTGGGACTCGAGCGTCGGGAGGTCAGGCCAGCTGCGCATCGATGGTGCCACGGGGATATGGGGATCGTGGTAGCTGACCTTCGCACCGCGGTGCAGCAACAGCTCGATTAGCTCGAACGAAGGACTCTCACGTGGATCGTCGATGTCCTTCTTGTAGGCAAGCCCAAGCACCAGCACCTTGCTGCCCTTCAGAGAACGCTCGTGTTCGTTCAAGCCCTCCTGGAGCTTGTCGATCACGTAGCGGGGCATGGAAACGTTTACCTCACCGGCGAGCTCGATGAAGCGCGTGGAGATGCCGTACTCGCGCGCCTTCCAGGTGAGGTAGAACGGATCGAGCGGGATGCAGTGGCCGCCGAGACCGGGTCCGGGTGTGAACTTCATGAAGCCGAACGGCTTCGTCGCTGCCGCGTCGAGCACATCCCACACATCGATGCCCATGCGGTCGTAGACCACCTTGAGCTCGTTCACCAACGCGATATTTACCCCGCGGAAAATATTTTCCGTGAGCTTGGTCGCCTCGGCAACTCGCGCAGAGCGCACCTTGACGACCTTGTCCAAGCCAACCCCGTAGAGGGCCGCAGAGACGTCCGTCGCGTCGGGATCCACACCACCAACGACCTTGGGAATGGTCGCGGTGTTGAAGCTCTTGTTGCCTGGATCTTCTCGCTCAGGGGAGAACGCCAGGTAGAAGTCCTCGCCACACTTGAGACCAGACTGCTCGAGGATCCCCTTGAGTAGCTCATCGGTAGTGCCCGGGTACGTGGTGGACTCGAGGACCACGAGCTGGCCCTTCCGCAGACGCGGCTTGATCGCCTCACCAGTGCCGACGACGTACTTCATGTCCGGCTCGCGCTGCGCGGTGAGCGGGGTCGGGACGGCGATGAGCAGCGCATCGGGCTCGGCGAGACGGTCAAAGTCAGCGGTCGCCGTGAAGAGACCGGACTCCTTGGCCTTGGCCACACGCTCAGCGCCGAGGTGCATGATGTAGGAGTCGCCACGGTTCAACGCGTCGATCTTCTTCTGGTCGACGTCGAACCCAGTGACCTTGAGCTTCGCGCGTTCGATGAACGTGAGCGCGAGGGGCAGACCAACGTAGCCCATGCCGATGATCCCAACATGGAACGTTCCGTCTTCGATCTTCTTAAGGAGGGCTTGCTTGTGCTCACTCATGGCTACTTCTCCACCCGGCCTCAGCCGGCCTGCTTCTTCTTGACGAACTCGACCGTGTTCGCGATTGAGTCCAGATTTTCCGGGAGGATTTCTTGGTCGTCGACTTTGATGTCGAACTCAGTCTCCAAGAACATCACCAACTCCAGGATGCCGGTCGAGTCGACGATTCCCATATCCAGGAGCGACGCTTCGTCGGTGAGATCAGCGGCGTCGGCGTAGAAGTTCTCCTTGATGAACCCACGCACCTTTTCAGCGATGTCCATTTCAATCTGCCTTTCTCGCGATGGCGGCGCGGGCTCCACCCTGCGCATCCTGTTCCCATCCAATGTCCACATACGCGCCCCGGGTACGGCCGAAAAGGAGCTTGAGCTGGCGGTCTTGTCCCAACCCGAACTCGAACATCAGCCAACCACCGGGACGCAGAAAATCGAGCGCGTCCTGTAGCACGCGCTGGTGAATCGTCAGCCCATACGGTCCCCCGTCGAACGCTTCACGGGGTTCGTTGTCGAGCAGCTCCGCGCGCTCTGCACCCAAGCGACCCGAGGAAATATATGGCGGGTTACACACGATCAGGTCGACGGTGCCCTCCAACTCGCGGTTGCGCAGGGACTCGAACAAGTCCCCTTGGTGTACCTGGACCCGGTCGCTGACGCCGACGTGTTCGACGTTTCTTCGCGCTAGATTCACGCAGCCGTCAGTGAGGTCCGAGGCCCAGATCTTGGCGTTGGGCAGCGCGCTAGCGATGGCGCAGGCCAGGTTACCTGCGCCGCAGCACATGTCGATCACGCGCAGGGAGTCGCGCTGCATGCCTCGAAGCTCGCGAATGGCAGCACGGCCGACGATCTCCGTCTCGTGGCGCGGAACCAAACAGTCCTTCGCGGTGAGCAGCTCGAGGTCCAAGAAGCGCACGAGCCCGAGCACGTGGCCAAGCAGCTCCCCTTGCGCACGGCGTGCGGCAAAGGCCATCGCGCGCTCTTTGGCGCCGGCCTCGCCTGCGCGTGACGCGACATCGGTGATGTAGGCGGCCTCGGCCGCGACATCGAGGATGGCGACGTCTTGGTCGAACTGGTTGTTGATCTTGGCCTGCTCGAGCGCCTGCTGGACCTCCTCCAAGAGACTCACGACAACCCCGTCTTCTTGATCTTCCCAGTCGTGGTCTTCGGCAGGTCCTCCACGATCACGACGAACTTCGGGACCATGAAGTTCTCGAGGCGAGTGCGGCACTCGTTCTGAATCTGCTTTTCGTTTAGGTCAGCGCCCTGCTCCAGCACGACGAAGGCCTTGATGGCGTGCCCCAAGATGTCATCCGGCACGCCGATGACAGCTGACTCCTTGACACCAGGGATCGCGACGAGTGCATTCTCGACCTCCTTGGGCGCAACTTTTTCCCCGCGGCTTTTGATGATGTCGTCCATGCGACCCGCGAAATAGACGTAACCCTCTTCGTCCTGCTTACAGAAGTCCCCGGTGTACAGCATCATTTCCCCGGGGAGAGGTCCGGGCTTGAGGCGCTTTGCGGTAGCCTCTGGTTTCTCCCAGTAGCCACGCATCACCGTGGCGCCGCGGACGACGAGCTCGCCGACTTCGCCCGGCTTGCAGCGCTCGCCCTGATCATTGACGACCCACACCTCGGTGTTCGGGATGGCGATCCCAACACTGCCAGGCTTGCGGTCAATGTCTTCCGGCGGGAGATACGTACAACGCTTGCACTCGGTCAGGCCGTACATGCTGAAGATGCGAGCGTTTGGGAAAATCTCCTTCAACGCATCGATGTGCTTCTGGTGGAGCGCCGCCGCTGTGTTGGTGGTCATCCGCACCTTGCTGAAGTCGAAGTCACTGATGTTCTTCATCTCCGCCATGATGGCGAACATCGTCGGCACACCGGGGAACACCGTCGCGCCCTCGGACACCATCAGGTTCAGCACCTGTGTGGCGTACGTAAACGACCGCTCGAGGACGAGCTTCGCGCCGACCTTCGTGCACATGATCATCTGATACAGGCCGTAGTCGAAGCTGATAGGCAGCGCGCTCAACACGACGTCGGACTCCGCGTACCCCAGGTAAGTCGATACGCTGGTTGCAGCCGTCAGCTGATTGCGGTGGGTCAGCATCACCCCCTTCGGGTCGCCGGTCGAACCCGAGGTGTAGATGATGCTGGCCAGGTCGATGTCGATGCGGCGCTTTCGCGGAGGCGCCTCGCCCTGTTCCGCCTCGATCGCTGCGTAGAAATCCGCTGCGTTGGGCAGCTCACCCATTTTTTCCGCAGGGTAATTTCCGCTGACCAGCACCGTCTTCAAGTGCTGGGTTTCCTTGACCGCTTCAGTGAACACCTTCCCCAGGTGGGCGTCAGTGATCAGCGCTGACGCGCGGCAGTCGTTCAGCAGGTACGCGAGCTTGTCCGCCTTGGTCAGGGGGTTCACCACGCTGACGATGGCGTTTGCCTTGAGCACACCCCAATACGAAACAACCGTCTCCGGCGTATTGTCCGCGAACACCAGCACGCGGTCGCCCGGCTGAATACCGCGCGCGACCAGGGCATGAGCGAGGGCGTTGGCGCGCTGGTCGATCTGCTTGAAGGTCAGGCGCTGCTTCATGCACAGCAGGGCTTCCTTGTCCGGAGCGCGGCGAGCGGCCTCGGCGATGTAGTCGTGCAAAAGGGGTACTGCGGCTTCGGTCATGATTTTTCTCGAGGCGCGTGGGCGCCAGCTGGTTCGCTGAATCGGGAGAGCGGAAGGGACTAGAGCTTGTCGACCAGCGTGCCGAGTTGAATCTCGGCGCGCGGCTTGGGGGCACTCTGGATGAAGCGCTGGTACAGGATCTGGGTAGACAGGACGCCGACCACCGCCATGTTGTCGGTGTTGGAGAACTGAGTGGCGGCGCGAGCTTTACATTTGGCCCACAACCGCGTGACAGCGCTGGGTTCGAAGACGCCAGACGCCTTGATCGCGGATTCGCCAACTAGCTCCTCTGCCCACTCGGCACCTTCGCCGACGAATGCCAGAGCGTCCGGGGCACGGTAAGGCTGCTTCTTTCGCGACAGAATTTCCCCCGGGATAACTCCTTCGCTTGCACGCTTGACGACGTGCTTCTCGTCGAGCACCTTGAGCTTGTAGCTAGCCGGCAGGGACGCAGCCAGGCGCGCGACGTTGATGTCGAGGAAGGGGAAGCGCCCCTCCACGGAGTTTCCCATCAACATGCGATCGCCTTGTGAGCACAGCAGGTAGCCCGCCAGCAACGTGCGCATCTCCAGGTACTGGTCCTGTGCGAGGTACGACCACTTGGAGAAGTCCGCCGGCAGGTCCGCAATCAGTCGCTGCTCGACGTCGAGATCCCCCACGGCGGCTCTGACTTCCGTGGTGAACATGCGCTTCAGTGCAGCGGTGCCCTGCCACCGCATGTCATGCGAGAAACCGGGCTTGGCGAAGCCCTCCAGATTGCGCCCGAAGAACTTCCGGGCCATGGCCTGCTGACTGACCGGCGAACGCGCCAAGTACGGGTACAGCCGCTCGAGCAAGCGCGGGCGGCACTCGGAACCTGCGTTCTTCGCCCAGAACCGCCGCACCTTTGCCTCGCGGAAAATGTCGTAGCCAGCAAAGACCTCGTCCGCACCTTCGCCGGTCAACACGACCTTGATTCCGTGTTGCCGCACCAGACCGCTCAGCATGAACAGTGGTGCTGGCGCCGTCCGCAGCACAGGACGCTCGGCGTGATAGATCACCCGAGGGAAGACCTCCGCGATGCTCTTTCGCGAGACCACCAGCTCGTGATGCTGGCTTTGGATGTGGTTGACCATCATCCGCTGAAATTCGGTCTCGTCGTACTCGGCGTCCTCGAAGCGCAGGCTGAAGGTCTGGAAGCCTTCCCCCTTGGCTTGCTTGCCCATCGCCGCGACGAGGGAGCTATCGAGGCCCCCTGACAAGTAACTGCCTACGGGAACATCCGCGCGAAGCATGCGTAAGCGCGTGGCTTCGTTGAGTGCGTCGCGAACCGCAACGACCGCGTCATCCAGGCTTCCCTGGAACTCTTCTTCGCGTGATCGCGGGTATGCGTGTTCGAACGCGGCGTGCTCCTCAACACCGGAGGCGGAGTACGTGCGAACGCGCCCAGGAGGAAGATCGCGCACTCCCGCGAACACCCCCTGAGGCGGCACGCTGCTCCAGAACGTGAACGTCTCCTCGAGGCCGTGGGGGGTCGAACGCCCTGGGTAGCGTGTCGTCAGCCGCGAAGATCGCCTTCACTTCACTGCTGAAGTAAAGCCGCCCCGCATGCTCCATGTAATACAGGGGGCGAATGCCCGACCAGTCGCGGGCCAGGGTTAGCTCTTGCTTCGTCGGATCCCACAGCGCGATGGCGAACTGCCCGTTGAAGCGAGCGAAGGCGTCGCGTCCCCATTGCTTGAAAGCGACGACGATCACCTCAGTGTCTGATTTCGTGCGGAACCGGTGCCCCAGCGAAATCAGCTCGGCGCGTAGCTCGACGTAGTTGAAAATCTCCCCGTTGAAAACCAGCCAATAGCGCTCGTCCACGTCGGACAGCGGCTGCTGACCGGTGGCGAGGTCGATGATCGATAAGCGTGCGTGAGCGAGTCCCACACGCGCGTCGCGATACACGCCGAACTCGTCCGGCCCACGGTGCTCGATAGTGGCAGCCATGCGGCTCAGCACCTCGATCGGGGTCGGCGGCAAGTCCGCCTTCAGGCTCAGAATTCCAGCAATTCCGCACATGGTGCGATCGCAACCTCAGCCGTGAAGGGGTTCCACGAGGATAGGGCCCAGGTGAAGGTACTTGGTTGTCCTACGCTTGGCTTCGATGTCCTTGAAGACGATCTCCACCTGCTCCGGCTTGAGCTCCAGGACCTCGGCGACCTCGGCGGCGGGAATCTGGTTGTTGAGCGCGTACAGGCAGAGGTCCATCTTGTCGTAGGGCAGCGCGAAGTAGAACTCCTCCTGAGTCTGAGGCATGGAGTAAGTATCGGTCGTCGGTGGACGCTTGCGGATCTCCTCCGGCACCCCAAGGTACTCGGCCAGCTGGTACACCTGGCTCTTGTAGAGGTGCGCGATGGGCTTCAGGTCCGCGGAGCCATCACCGTTCTTTACGAAGAAGCCTTGGTCGTACTCCAAGCGGTTCGGCGTACCCGCGACAGCGTAGTTCAGGCGATCCGCGTGGTAATACTCCATCATCTTGCGCACGCGCTGCTTGAAGTTCGTCGCGGCGACCAACTGCAGGTAGGCGGCCGGAGGCATACGGGAATCCTTCAGCTCACCGTTCGCCTTCTGGATGGTCAGCCGGAAGACGTTGAGCCGATTGCCCTCCAGGATTGACGGCAGCGTGATCTTGAACTTGTCACCAGGCTCGTAGTCTTCGAAGACCATACGGATGGCGTCGTCTTGACGCCGGTAACAACCCAGCCCATCCAGCGCGGGCTTGATGTTTTCCAGTTCCGTGGGGATACCCTGGGACTCGGCGAGCAACTTGCCCAAGCTCAGCGCGTCGTCTGACGAATCCCGCTCGGGCATGAACAACCCGAGCACGCGCTCCGACCCCAGCGCCTTCGCGCATAGCGCCGCGACGACTGAGCTGTCGATGCCTCCGCTGAGTCCGAGAACAGCCCCTTTGCGCCTCAAAGTGCCGCGCACTTGCTCGACGATGGCCTTCTGTATCGCGTCCGCCACCTGCGGCGCGTCGATCTTGAGAACGTCTGCGGAAAACATCAGGGACCTTTCTTGACTCTGTCGGACACTCTGGCCTGAGCGTACTGGGCGGCAGGTGTAGCGCAGACGTGCTTGAGAGGGCTAAGCGATTTTCGGGTTTCTGGGAGCGGGCTCTGCGCTGGTGAGGATGAGCGTGGGACCTCGCTGATCTTGCTCCGTGGAGGTGCAATCAGGCCGCCACGTTCGCGGGCAGTGCGCGCCAATATCAGCCGGTCGGCCCACGCTTCATCTGCGCGTTCGATCCGAAGGCGCTGGCATACTTGCTGCGTGCGATTGCGCCAGCCGCAGTTTCCGTCTTCGGCGCAGTTTCCGTCTTCGGCGCAGTTTCCGTCTTCGGCGCAGTTTCCGTCTTCGGCGCAGTTTCCGTCTCGGCGCAGTTTCCGTCTCGGCGCAGTTTCCGTCTTCGGCGCAGTTTCCGTCTCGGCGCAGTTCTGGTCTCGGCGCAGCTTCCGTCTTCGGCGCCGTCCTCAGCAGCGACCTGCGGGCGCGCGCCTGTTTGGTCATTGCGCGGACGCGGTGATCTCACGCCGCTTTCGCGGGTCCTGGAACACAGCACAGATTTAAGGCGGCGCTGCTGGAAAGCTGGGCGCCCAGGCACTCCTCAGGAAACAAGGACCTCCGAAGCGACTCACGCAGCACCTCTCCCCCAAAAATGTTGGAGCGCGCTCTCGGAGCGAAAATCGAGAACTCCGACGCGACCCGTGACCTGGCCATGAGTCGTGAATTCGGCCAACCGGCCGTGTTGCGGTGGCAGGCGGCAGAGACTACAGACGGCCACACTTCGTGTTCTGAGTTCGTTGCGGGCAGTCGCCCGAGCGCTGGCATGAGCGGTCCCGAATCCCGAACCAACGCCAAGGCGTTTCTCGAAATCCGACGAGTCGGAGAAGAACGCGTTCGCTTTCACCAGCTGTCTGGCAGTCACCACGTGATCGGCCGGCGACCGGACGCGCAAGTGGTGCTCAACCACTCGAGCGTTTCGCGGTCCCACGCGGAGTTGGTGATGGGGCCTTTCGGTCGCTGGTGGATCCACGATCTGGGAAGCAAGAACGGCACCTACGTCAACGGGACCCCCGCGGCTGAACGCTTGCTGAACCCCGGGGACGGCGTGCGCATTGGAGAGTTCACGCTGCGGCTGCGCTCGAATTCCGTACCTGACTTCAGATCGCCGCTCGTTGACGTGCCGAGCTCGAGCCGGATGCGCACCGCCGCAGCCACCGAGCAAGACGAACCCACGACGATTTTTCACCAGCCCCCGTCGACGTTGCGCTCCGCGCCCCAGATCAGCGCTGCACATTTGGGCACGGTAATGAAGCTCAGCCGAGAACTGATGCGCGTCGAGGACTGGGGACTCCGAGTATTCACCTTGTGCGAGTTCGTGGTCGGAGACGACTTCCCGGCGAACTCGTCAGCCGTCGTGCGACTGGAGCAGGGGCGCACCCCCCAGGTGATCTGCGGGCCGCAGCACCACGACCGGAGCGACAGACCGCTGCAGTTCGTGCCGCGGGTCCTGAAGCAGCTTTGGGACACCCACGAGCCGGTGCTGGCGTCGAACACCGAGATCACGGGCGACGTGATCCATCCAGGTCGCGTGCGCGACGTGTCCGTGGTGGCGGTTCCGCTGATCGCTACGGACCAACGCATCGACGCCCTCTACCTGGAATTTCCCGAGCGCTATGGCTCGGATGAGTGGCTTAACTTGGTCGCGCTGGTCTCGGAAGCCTATCAGCAAGCCGAAGTCGTCTGGGACATGCGCGCCCAGGTGCGCCAAAGCGCATTCATCGAGCGCGAGCTCGACATGGCTCGTCAAATCCAGGAGGGCCTCGTTCCCCGCGCCTTCGAGCTAGAAGGCTTAGAACTCGCGATTGGCTTCGAGCCCTGTCGTTGGGTCGGTGGCGACTACGTCGATTCACTGCAGCTCCCGGATGGGCGCGTCCTGATGGCGATCGCGGACGTCTGCGGCAAGGGTCTACAAGCGGCGCTGGTCGCCTCCAGCCTCCACACCTTGGTGCGTGCCACGGCGGACACCAACGCCCCGTTGCCGGAGCTGATGCGCCGCTGCAACGAGTACCTGATGAGCTACCTCCCGGATCACTCGTTCGTGACCATGACGTGCGTGGCGCTCGACTGCCATACCGGCGAACTCGAGGTGGTGAGCGCAGGGCACCCAGCGGCGTTCGTGGTGCGACCCGACGGCTCACTGCGCACCCTGCAACAGAACGAAAACGTCGGCCTCGGAATGATCCAAAGTCATTTCCGTTCGGAACACAGCGTACTGGCACTTGACGACGTGCTTCTTCTCTACACCGACGGTCTGACTGAAATGGAAGACCAGCGCCGAGAGCCCCTCGGGGCGGACCGCCTGGGAATGGGCTTTTCCCAGATCGTCGCGATCAACCCACACGCTACGGTGGGTTCGATGCGCGAGCGGTTGATCGAAATGTGTCGCGCCTATCGTGGTTCCGGCCTCGCCGCCGACGACAGCACGTTCCTCGTGGCGCGGCGACGTCCCACGCTGCGCCCGCCGAGCTCCAGCTGAGCCGCGGTCGCTGGCGAGCGTAAAGCGGCGCGCGAGAACGAGCGCGGCGCGCCCGGCAAAAACAGCGGGAGATCCCCGGTCGCATTTCGAAGCGGGGAGTGCTAGGGCTCGCGGGATCATGCCCGAGATCGATCTCCCGCTCGTGACCATCGGTATTCCCTGCCTGAACGAGGAACGCTTCATCGAGAAGTGCGTAGCCGACGCGTTGGCACAGGACTACCCGGCAGATCGCATCGAGGTCGTCGTCGCCGACGGTGGGAGCAGCGATCGGACCCGAGAGATCCTAGACGAGCTATCCGCGCGGGAACCTCGTCTACGCTGGGTAGACAACCCCGAGCGCATCCAGGCGGCGGCGATGAACGAGATCATCCGCAGCGCCAAGGGGGACGTGCTGGTGAGGCTCGACGCGCACTGCGAGTACGCCGCGAACTACGTCAGCAAGTGCATCGAGGCGCTGCAAGAGACCGGTGCGATGAACGCCGGTGGCTCACAACGCGCCCGCGCGGACAACTGGTTTCAGCGCGCTCTCTGCGCGGCGATGGAAAGTCGCC
Organism: Polyangiaceae bacterium; assembly: GCA_041389805.1. GTDB lineage: Bacteria > Myxococcota_A > Polyangia > Polyangiales > Polyangiaceae > JAHBVY01. The sequence continues at coordinate 304,148 of JAWKRD010000002.1, forward strand.
TCGGCGTGGGTGGGGCATCCTACAAGGACGCGAGCAAGAGCGGCTTCGTTGACACGGTCTTCTGTGGTGCTTTCCGCAGGGAAGTATTCGAGCAAGTGGGCATGTACGATCCTCGGGCCATCACCAACGAAGACGCTGAGTTGAACCAGCGCATCTTGGAGGCTGGCGGAAAGATCTACCTGAGCGCGGAGATCGAGGCCTATTATTACCCCAGGGATTCGTTCCGGAGCCTCTCCAAGCAGTACTTCAAGTACGGCACCGGCCGCGCTCGCACACTGCTGAAGCGGGGGCGCTTCCCGCGAATCAGCCCCGCGCTGCCTTTTCTGATGACGATGGGGGGCGCCGTGCTGCTCCTCACCCGTCCACACAAGCCGTCCACCTGGTTCGCCTTCGGTGCCTACGCCGCGCTAACGGGCCTGGAAGCAGTGCGTGTCGGTAGAAAAGTCGGGCCATGGGCAGTGCCAGTTGTTTGGGGCATCTTCCCCACGCTCCACGTCTCCCACGGCCTCGGCTTTGCATACGGGCTGCTCCGCTACGCGCGCAACCCGGACTGGACCGACCCAGAACTCCTTCCGCCGCGCTCCCAGTACGCTGGCAGCGGTGGCTCAGTGTGATACCGCAAGGAAATTCGATATGGGTAAGAAACTCACCGCAAGCCTCGCAGCTGGGGTGTTTGTGTTTGGTGCGCTGCTCATCCCAGTGGGGGGTCAAGCGCACTCCGTTCCGGACCACGGGAGCAAGTCCATGGACCTGACGTCGTTCTCTGACGCGAAGCCCACCAAGAACCTAGACCTGCTGTTCATCCACCACTCCGTCGGAGGGCAGCTGCTCGCGGATCCGGGGCCCGAACGGGACCTGGCGGACAGCATCCACTCCACCCACGAGAACGGCGGAGGCTTGCGTAAGCTGCTGTCGGCCGAAGGCTACGCCGTCCACGAGGTGTCGTACGGGAGCGCGTTGGGAGAGAACACGGATCTCTTCGATTGGCTGCCCAAGTTCCAGACCAAGATGGAGCAGATCCTCCACGCGCGCTTCAACGACGAGAAGCTCAACGATGGCGTGAACGAGGTCGTGTTGTTCAAATCGTGCTACCCGAACAACCGCTTCGTGGGCATGGGCGAAGCGCCGGGCAACGCCGCCGGGCCAGAACTCACGGTATGGAACGCGCGCGCAACGTTCACGAAGCTCCTGGACGAGTTCAAGAAGCGGCCTGACAAGCTCTTCGTCTACCTGACCGCACCTCCGAACGCCGGGGGCTTCGACAAGGAGCCACTCTTGAAGGTGATCGCGAAAAAAGCCATGGGGAAACCGTCCACCGCTGAGGTCTTGGCGGAGCGCGCCCGCCTGGCGCGAGAATTCAACACCTGGATGGCGTCCCCGGATGGCTGGCTCAAAGGCTACCCACTCAAGAACGTCGTGGTGTTCGACTACTACGACATGCTGACCGGTGGCGAGTCCAACTTCCTAGCGTATCCGTCGGGAGACGGAACGGATAGCCATCCGACAACCGAGGGTCAGCAGCGGGCAGCCAAGGCATTCGTCCCCTTCATCAACCGAGCGGTGCGCCGCGCTGGCCTGTCGGAGTAACCAAAACGATGAACCGCTACGAAGCCTACCTGGCTCCTCCCGAAGAGCAGCAGTCCGTCGCCAACCTGTGGCGCGAAGGCATGAGCGACTCACGCATCCAAGCCGTGATCGAAAAGCGCCTCGCCTGGTTCTACGCAACGAACCCCGTGGGCCCTGCAAAGACGTGGTTCGTGAAGGACACCCAGGCCGACGAACTGATCGGCTGCGCGAGCGTCTATCCCCGCCGGGTGCGCGTGGGCGACCGCACCGTGACGGCTGGCGTGATGTCGGACTTCTTGGTCAGCAAGAAACATCGTATCGCGGGGCCGGCGCTACAGCTGCAGCGCACCCTAGCCGAACAGAGCGCCGACGCAGGTTTCGAGTTCATCTACGGCTATCCCAACAACCTCGCGTGGCCGATCTTCAAGCGCATTGGATATGAGGCGGTCGCCCAGAGCGTGATGTGGGTCAAGCCGCTGCGCACCGGCTACAAGCTCGGAGAGCTGACGGACTCCAGGCTCGAGCCCTACGTGGGTCCACGTCTGCGTGAGAAGCTGGTCCCACCGGCTGCGCGCATCGGAAGCCTGATTGGCGACCGCGTGCTCCAGGCCAACGACCTGCGACTCGCGGCGGGCAAGCTCCGCGGCGTCACTTGCGACATTCACCAGCGTGCCGACGCTAGCTTCGATGCGCTGGAGTTCGCGAGTAGCGGGCTGTGCGACGTATCCGGCGCGCGTGATTCGGCGTATCTGAACTGGCGTTACGCCGATCACCCCACTCAGAGCTACCGCTTCTTCCGCATGGTCGACACCGTGAGCGGAGCCTTGCGGGGCTTCGTCGTGTTCCGCGAGGAAGAAGACAAGGTCTTCCTGCTCGACGCAGTGTGGGATGGCCCCCCCGAGGGCGGCGAGGCGCTGATCTTGGCCTTCGCCAAGCGCATGCACGAAGAGGGTAAAGTCTCGGTCTGCATCTACTATGCGGGCACCAGCAGCGTGGTCGAGATCTTGCCAAAGCTCTTGTTCTTCCGCCGCGCCGGCGAAAGAAACCTAATCGCGTACGTTCCGAAGCAACGGGACGAGAGCTTCCGCAAGCGAGTGCTCAGCGAGACCAGCTGGGCCATGTACGACGGCGAACTGGACATCTGATCATGAACCTGCCCCACTCGCTGATTCGTCGCGGCCTGCGTCGCGTGCGTCCCCCAAACTCTCCGCCGCGCATCTGCATGGTGGTGAACAATCTGGACGTTGGCGGTCTCGAAAAGGTCGTGATCAGCCTGCTGAAGAACTTCGACAAGGGTCGGGTCGAGCCGTTCCTCATTTGCTTGAACGGCGCGGGGAAGCTGTTCCCAGAGGTGGATTTGCCGGCGGGAAATTGCCTGGTGCTCGAGAAGCGCCAGACCAAGCTTGGCCCGGTCTCCGTGGACGTCGAGGCGCTGCGGAATGTTCGTCAATTCCTCGCGGAGAAGCGCATCGACATCGTTCACGCGCACAATGCAGCGCCGCTCATCTACGCTGGACTGGCGATGCGCGGCACCTTCCCTCGCCCCGCCATGCTCTACTCGGAGCACAACCAGATTTACAGCGCGAGCGAGAGCGCACGCAAGAAGTTCAAGTTCTATGTTCGACTCGCCGATCGCATCGTCGCCGTCAGCCACGACCTCGAACGCACGCTGAATCGTGACGTACGCGTACCGAGGCCCGTGCAGGTCATCCACAACGGCATCGACGGCGAACGGTTCCGCACGGTTGATGGTTCCGGGGTGCGCGCCGAGCTTGGTGTCCGGGCTGGCGAGTTTCTGGTCGGCACAGGCGTGGTACTCTCCAAGCAGAAGGGTATTACGTACCTGATCGAGGCCGCGCGTGAGGTGCTGGCGAAGGCGCCCAATGTGCGATTCGCGATCGCTGGCGACGGACCACTGCGCGCAGAACTTGAAGCTCAGGCGAAAGACCTCGGCGACCGCTTCTGTTTCATGGGCTACCGCGGGGACATGCCCCAGGTGATCTCGGCGCTCGACCTGTATGTGCTGCCGTCGCTGTGGGAAGGACTCCCCCTCGCCCTCTGCGAAGCGCTCGCCATGGGCAAGCGTGTGCTGTGCACCAGCGTGGGCGGCAACCCCGAGGTGGTGCTAGACGGAGAGAGCGGCTTCGTCGTGCCGCCCAAAGACCCTGCAGCGCTCGCCAAGCGTATCCTGCAGGCGGCGGATGAGCGCGAGATGCTTCCAGAGTTTGCCGCACGGAACCGCGAGCGCTTCGAACGCTGCTTCAGCGTGCGCGCCATGATCGACGCCCACCAGGCGCTGTTCGACGACATGCTTCACTAGCCGCGCGGCGTCACGATCCTCGCAGCCCAGCGGTGGCGACTCAGCGCTCGCGGCCGATGCTTGCGCGCAGGCGGGCTTCGATTTCCAGGGCGCCCGCACGCTCCCGTTCGGTTGGGAGACGCGACTCCGGCGCTCCGCGCAGCTCGAGGCCGAAAAACTCGCACAGCGCCTCGGCGATCGAGTCTGGATCGTGATAGCCCGGGGCATCAGCCGCAAGGGGTGCCCAAAGGTGGCGAGCCCCGTCACTCAAGGTCGCCTCGACATAACGTTGCCCGACTTCGTCCAATGCGGCTCCCCCCGAAAGCGCAGCGCGGTGAGCCAGTACATGAACCTTCGCGGACTCGCCGCCACTCGCGATGGTGAGGTGATCGGTCAGCACCCGCAGATAGTCCGTGTCCGCGAACCCCTGGGTCTGTCGCCCTTCGTCGACCAAATTCGCGATCAGCAATTTTTCCGCAGGGCTTTCACAGATGCTCTGGGCGACTTCGCCGGTGGTGATCGCACCCAGCGTGCTCGTGTAGAAGCTCCCCGGGCCCATCAGTAGCAAGTCCGCCCGGGCTATGGCTTCGATGGCCAGCGGGTTCGCTCGCAGGGCGCCGTGCACGGCCGCCACCATCGGCACGGCGTCTCGGCGCTCGACATTGCTCTCGCCTTCGACGCGTCCGAGCTCCGCGTCGTAGACCACCAGCACTCCAGGGGACTCCGAGACCGGCACGACGCGGCCCACGCAGGCGAGGCGCTCGGCTGCCCAGTCGACGGCCTGCTGCAGACTCCCAGTCTCGCGAAACACTCCCGCCAAAGCGAGGTTGCCGGCGCTGCGGCCCTCGAAGCCCGGCTCTTCGAGTCTGAGCTCGAAGCGCCGGGCGAGCTCCGGGCTCTTCGCGAGCGCCGAGAGGCAGCGACGCAAGTCCCCGGGCGGGGGCATGCCGAGCTCCTGTCGCAGCTTGCCCGAGCAGCCGCCGTCATCGGCGACGGAGATCACAGCCGTGATCTCACACTCCAGGCGACGCAGCGCTTGCAGCACCACCGCTTGTCCGTGACCGCCGCCAAGAGTCACCACGTGAGGAGTGGCGCCGCGCATAACCTTTAGAGACTACCAGGCGCCGAACGAGCGCCGCCACGTTTCTCGCGGCGCCGGCTCCGCTTCTGACTCTGGCGTTTCTGTCGCTTCCGGGGAGCGGCATGCCGCATCCAGAGCAAGCTGAGTAGGCCCAGCCCAAGCGCCGGAAGCTGAAAAGCAGCGCCAGCTTTTCGCTGCGCGTTCAGGTTCGCCGGGGCGCCAGGCGTGCGACATCCGCAGCGACCGGCGCTTCGTTCGGAACCGACTGGCCCCAGCGAGCCGGCAGGCGCCGCGCCGGGGTCCGGCGCCATGGGGTCAGGCGCCATCGGATCTGCAACATCGCTGCCCACCAGGCGCTCAGGCAGCGGACGCATCGCCCGCATCGGAAAGCCACCCTCGTAGGCACCGATATCGACCTTGCCGTCAGTCTCACGCAGGAACGAGACACCACCCCGATGCGGCGGCGGCGACGACGAGAGCGCAGTAAGCGGATTCGGCAGCTCGAACCCATGCGGCCCCGCGATCTGGAGCGCGCCAGCGTCGACCAGTGGGCTGCCTTTCCGCGGGCGCAGGTCAAACGCGCCGCCAGCCTTCGTTAGCCCGGAGACGTCCATCAGCTTCGGGTCGTCGCCCTCTAGAGTGCCGAACCATTCCTCGGGGAACTGCGATCCACTGGGCAACCAGTTGTTCAAGCCGATCAGGATTGGCCGACCCTCGGTCCAGCTCACGCGCTCCGTTTGCAGGGCTTGTACGGGCTTGCCGCCAGCGCGGTAAAACAGGTTGTTGTGAACCTCGAGGGTCTGCACGCGATCGAACAAACGCAACACAGGGCGCGCTGCATCCTGCAGCAGAAAGGTATTGTTGACGAAGCGATAGCGCCCACCGCTGTCACCCGTGCCATCTCCGCCGATGCGCACGCTGTATGAGTCGTTGGTCTTGCGCAGAACATTGCCCACGACATCGCTGTCTTCACGAGCCAGGTCGGCGCGTTGCCCATCGGGACCGATCAGCTCGAGTTCGTGATATTGCCCGCCCTCGATCCAGTTGAAGTAGATCTCGTTGCGCTCTGCTCGGCTCTTGACTGAGTGCCCGCCGCGGGCGTCGTGGATGTAGCAGTGCTGCATGCGAAAGACGGAGCCTGGGTAGCGAGTCTCGTCCGTCGCCATGTAGACCGTGTGGTGCTGGTCTCCGTTTCCGCAGTGATAAAACTCGGTGTACTCGAGGAGCAGCGTCCCGGAGCCTTCATCCGCGCCCAGTAGGCCGTGAGCGGGGCAGTCGTGCACCACTGAGCTGCGCAAGGTGATGTCGTCGGCGTGATGGAAGAAGCAGCGGTAGCCGCCTTCAGTCAGCTCCAGGTTCTCGAACACGTAGTGGTTGGCCGCGGCTTCGATGGTGTTGCGGCCTCCGCTGATCACCGGAAGCTTGCCGTCGACGGGCACGCCCCGGATGATGATCTTGCGGTCGGCGGCGCCTGGCCGCGTGAATACGATTCCCCCGGGATACGTCGCGCCCCCCTGAATCAGCACCAAGTCTCCGGGGGCGAGCTGCTCGACGATCTCTGTCGGGGTCGCGTAGGGCTTTCCGGGGCCAACCTCGTAAACGGCCGCACGCGCGGGCAAGGCCAAGAGGGCAAACGCAGCACCTCCCCCCCAAACTAGCGAGCGGCGAATCGCGGAGCTCGTCATCTCACCCGTGACCTAGCATGTTGAAGCGCTCAGTCGACTGGGACGCGGTTGGCGTCGGGAGCTTGCAGGTTCGTGCCGCCGCCGCCGTTTCGCTGAGCGTCGGCAGCAGAAGGCGCAAAGGGATCGCGGTCTTGACCGTCGACGCGCTGAGGTTGCGCCGGAATCGGCTCGATGCGTCGCGGTGGAAAGCGACCACTCACCGAGAACATGACGAGGTTGCGGTGAAGGTTCTGTAGCCCCGTCTGGCCGGCGCCCGCGTTGAACTGCTGAAAATGCTGATAGCGCAGCGTGAACTGCGGCAAGTCATAGTCGGGGTACCACCCGAGGGCGACCTCGCTCGTCCAGCTGTTCGAGGTCTCCTTGGAGAGCGCTTGGTTGTCCTCGATCAGGCGGTTCCAGGCGAAGCCGTGCCCAGTGGTGAACAAGATGTTCGCATCGGGAAAGATCGGGACGCTGCCGTACAATGTGACCGTATCCGCAAGGAAAGCCTGCTGGGTGAGCAAGTTCACTGTGATGGCGTGGTCGTAGTTCAGGGACGCCTGGGCGAGGTTGTAGTTCCAAAACAGACTGGCGCCCCAGCGTGGGACGAGCCCAGTGTGACCATCCAGGTCGTTGACGACACCGCCACCGCCACGCAGCTCCGAAGACCAATCCTGCGCCAGGTCTCGGCGATAGCGCGCGATGCCCTGCACGATTAGTTGTTCGTCAGCGGGGGTGTCGTCGATCTCATCGACGTGAAAGAAACCCACCGTGGCATCGAACCCCCAGGAGTCGTAGCCAACGAGGTAGTCCGCGCCGAGCCCCGCGTTTATGTCATAGCGGTTCGGCTCCGGGGCCGGCGTATCCGTGGGGATAACCAACCCATAGCCCAGGGTCTGGCGCCCGTTCCAGCGTTCGCTGAAGGCGTGTGTCCACTGCTCGGTGGCGTTGATGTTCACGTGGGTCGCGCGGCCATCCGCCTGAGCCGCGCCGGCGGCGACGGGAGTCTGCAGGTTCGCGAGCGCGTTCGTGGTGCGTGAGGCGCCTAGCCCGAGGAGCAGCTCGTCGCGACCGCTGAGTGCCCAGATCCCACTTCCCTGCACTACGTCCCCGTCGCTGTTCGCGTCGGGTTGCCCGAAGTAGAACGTGAACGGGTGACCATAGGCGATCAGGTAGCGGCTTCGCGGCGAGTCGCTGTAGAGCTGTAGACCGGGAGTCAACGTGCTGAACCAAACCGCAACCGGCGGAGGCGCGCCGTCCGCGGGATCATCCGCGGTACCAAGCATGTTGTCCGTGTAGCCAATGCTGGCATCACCCGAGAGGTGAAGGCTCGTCTGCGCCGTCGCCGGGCGCACGTACGCGAGCGCCGAGCAAGCTCCAAGGCCGCCGAGAAGCGCGCGCAGCAGGCGACGCGAGTCACGAGCGGTGGACGCAAGACGCATGGCGACCGCGTTTACCACGGCTACGTCAGGCGCCCAGCACTTTGCCGCCTCGCGCCTGCGGAAAAGCCTGTACGGACGCCTGGACGCGGGCAATTCTAGGCGCTGGTGGAAGCCGGTAAGAGCAAGCTCGAGAGCCTAGGGATCCCCCCGATCACTCCTGGGGAAACACCAGAGGCCTATGCGGAGTTCTTCCGCGCCGCGCGCAAGCTCCGCAGCCTGCGCCTGAAGACCATCGCGCTCATCCCTGCGGACGACCGCGTCGCGATTCCGCCGGTGGCGATTCAGCTCGCGCTGGCCCTGAGCCACGCGGCCGACCAAACGGTCAACGTGCTCGACGCGAACACGCGTCACCCCGCGTTGAGCCAGCTCGCGAGCAAGCTCGAAGAACGCACCCAGCGCCGCGGCTTCATCACTACCTGGATCGCCGAGCGGGTGACGGTCACGACACCTCCGGGGCGCCTCGCCGGTCTGAATTTGGTCGAGCTCGAAGAGACCCTCGATCGCGATCGTCAGCGCTACGGCTTCGTGCTGATTGATTTCACCGGCTTCGAGAAGCTCGGCGAGCACGTGCGCGCCTTTCAAATCGTCGATGGCGTCCTGATCGTCGCGCGCACCGGCAGGACCAAGGAACGGGATCTGCTGGCGCGGCACGCAGACGTACCCGAGGAAAAGTCCCTGGGCGTCTTGCTCATCGGGTGAAGTTTGGTAGTCGACACAGCATGCTGGCCCGACTCCGCGAGAAACACTTCGACCGCTGGCTTCCCGGTTACCTGAAGCACCTCGCCAAGGCGTCGCGCTCGAGCGCAAACAGCTCGGGCACGCGTCACGTGCTGTTCGCGTTCTGCGATCACTACGAACCGCTGTGGGCCGGCTCGACCGGCAAGGCGGACACGGAAACGGGCCAACGCCGAGTGGACCGCTGGCACGACCTCTACCCCAAGCTCGCGAACGAGTACGTCGATGCGGATGGGCGCCACCCCCAGCACTCATTCTTTTTCCCTGGGGAAGAGTATCAGCCCGGCTTCTTCGACAAGTTGGAAGACCTCGTGCGCCGTGGCTACGGTGAAGTGGAGCTCCACCTGCACCATCACGACGACACCGAGGCGACCCTCGAAGCCAAGATCCGGGAGGCGCTGGACATCTACGCGGAGCGCGGCCACTTCGCGCGCGCAGCGGACGGCAGCCCGCGCTACGCCTTCATCCACGGCAACTGGGCCCTCGCCAATGGCCGCCCAGATGGCAAGCAATGCGGCGTCGACGCCGAGCTCCCGCTGTTGTTCCGCACGGGTTGCTACACGGACATGACCTTCCCGTCGTGCCCCGACGTCACGCAGCCCGGGTTGGTCAACGAGATCTACTGGCCCATCGGCGACCTCAACCGCAAGCGCGCCTACGAGTACGGCATCCCGGCGCAGGTTGGCCACTTACTCAGGGACCGCCTGTTGATGATCACGGGTCCCCTGGGCTTCGCCTACAACCCCAAGAAGAAGCGCCCGCGGCTCGAATACGGCGCTGTCACCGCAGAGGACCCTGCCAGCATTGCCCGGGTAAAGAGCTGGGTGAACGCGAACATCCACGTCGCGGGTCGGCCCGAGTGGATCTTCGTCAAGGTCTACACTCACGGGGCGCCAGATCGCCAAGCCGAGTCGCTGCTCGGTCCAGATGGACACGCCCTGCACCAGGCGCTCGCCGAGTTCAACGACGGCAAGCGCTTCAAGCTCCACTACGTGACCGCGCGGGAGATGTACAACATCGCTCAGGCGGCGATGGCGGGCCAATCAGGCGACGCCGGCGACTACCGCGACTTCGAGCTGGCCCCACCGCCAATCCGCGCGGAATCACTCAGGGCCGCAGCCGAATAGCCCGTCCCGGGATCCGCAGCCGGTTCTTTACCTGGGTTCGCGGGTGCTGGGTTCGGGGGTGAGGAATACCACCCAGCAACCGAGCACCGCCTCAAGGCTTCGTTTCAAGGATGCGCTTGGCGGCGGCTTGGACCTTCTCGCTTGGGTCGCTCTCGAACGATGTGGCGAAGGTCTTTGCGTCCGTGTCGAAGCGACCCAAACACTGCAGCGCGGCGACGCGCGCGAAGTCGACGTTGGCGCTACCTTCAACCACCTTGCGCAGCACTGCCTTGGCCTTGGTCTTTGTCTCCTCGTCGACCTGGCGCTCCTCGAGCAAGCCGCAGGTGCCGTTCACCCAGCTGCCCGATTGAAGCTTGCCCGCCGCGAGCGCCTCAGCCTTGGAGAGCAGTCGCGGCCATTGCTCCTTGCACGGCTCACTCAGCGCACGGGAACCTTGAGTCCCGATCAACCACGCAGCCGTCGCCTCGTAGTCTTCGCCGCTATCATCAAGCAGCTCCGCCCAAACCTTGCAGTTGTTCTTCTGGCGCTCGGCATTGCGCGAGGCGCCGTCGCGAAGCCCTTGCGCCGCCTTCGCCCGCAATTTCGGATCCTTGTCCGATTTCACGAGATCGACGACAGGCTCGTAGAGCTGCGGATTGCGAAACAGCACACCGCTGACAAATTCCGCACGACAATCAGCCGTCGGTAGGTCCGTCAACAGCTTCTTGGCGCGCTCCTCGAGGCCGAGTTCCGCTACGGGGACACGCGACGCCTGGAGCGCGATCCCGATGCACATCGCAGGCTCCTTCTCGCGATCGAGCGCGTCGAACAAGACCCTCGCGAGCTCCGGATCCCGAGTCCCTGTAATTCCGTCTACCGCGAGCCCCGATGCCGCGAGGAAAACAATCTTGCGGTCTTTGTCCTCGAGCAGACGCATCAGTTCGACCTGGTGATCGTTGATCGGCTCGAACAGGTACTCCTGCCAACCGGCGAGGGCCTTGCAGTCTTCATCCATCACCTTGCCATTCCACGAGCAGGCGCTGGCGACCCGCTTCATGCGAGCCAGAAGCTCCGGACTGACCGCGGGCTCCGCGACCACAGAGGCACTGGGAGCGGCGCTGGGCGTCTCGCTGGCCACCGCCCTGGGGCTCGCGCTGGCGCTGAGCGCCGTAGGCTGAGCGAGGAGCGCCGTAGGCTGAGCGCTGGACGTCGCGGGCGCGCCGGACGCTACGGGCTCGGCGCTTGGCCCGCCACCGTTCGGCTGCTGATTGCAGGCGGCTACGCCGAGCAACGAACCAAACAACACCACACGCCCAAGCCACCCCGAGTGCGCCATTGCCACGAGCATGGGCTAGCGGAGGCGAAACCGCGCGGCAAGCTAACGTTTCAGCGCGCCACGCAGCAAGCTGATGAGCTCGCGACTCTGGGCGCCAGCGAACACGAACGCCCCCACGAGGTAAGCCACCGCACCCGCGGCGACCTCGACCAGCAGCGCCGCCCAAGCGTTCCAGCTCGGCGAGTGCAAGCCGTAGCGGATGGCGAGCACGACGCCCACCATGGGAACGCAGGCCAGCAGCGGACGCCCGATCGGTCGCAGCAGATGGGACATCGGCACTTGGTCTTGAGCCTTGATTACCCAGATGCTCGCCAGGGCATGGGTTCCAAAGGCCATACCGACGGCCGTGCATGCCCACAGCGGTCCGAGCCAGCGCGCGAAGATGTAGACGAAGACCACGATGCCTGTGGCCTTAACGGCCTCGAGAATCATGATCACCCGTGGTCGCAGCGTGGCTTGCAGATACGAGCTGATGAGCCAGCCAACGGGACGCACGATGGAGAGCACGCTGAGCAGCACCAGCATGCTGCCAACCAGGTTCCAGTTCGGCTTGAGGAAGGCGCGCTGCAGGCTGTGTGCGACGGCACCGAGGCCTACTGCCAGCGGGAACACGATCAAGGAGAGCAACCCAGAGGCGCGGGCCAGAGCTCGCTTCTGCGCCGCAGCGTCGGGCAGTTTTCCAAAGGACGGCAAGAGCACGTCCCCGATATGCTCACCCACCTGCGCCGCCGGGATGTCGGCGATGTTGTACGCAAAGTTGTACTGACCGACGACCGCGGTGCCGAGCACCTTTCCGACAATCAGGTTGTCCCACTTGGCCGAGCCAAAGTGCAGAATATTCCCTATGGAAATTGGCAAGCCAAAGTTGATCAGCTCTCGAGTGGTCTTCCAATTGATGCGGCTCGGAGTTAGCCACATCGCGCGCTCGGCGCTCAGCGTCAGAATGGAGAGCGTCACCATCGAGCGCATGATCGATGCGTAGACCAGGGACTTCGCTCCGTACCCCATGAACGCCAGCACCAGCGCAGCGCCAGCGTACATGAACTCGCCGCTCATCTGGCTGAGCCCGAGCACCTTGAAGCGCATTTCCCGCGCGAGAATCCGACCGGGGATGAAGCTGACGCGATCCATCGCGACAGCCAATGCGACCCCGCTGATGTAGAAGCCGAGGTCCGGCGACTCATAGAGCTTCGCGAAGTAGCCACCGGCGAGCACCACGCACACGAGCGCCAGCCAGCCGACGCTGATGTGATAGAAGGTGGCGTGGAAGGCCACGTCCTTGCCGGCCTTGGGGTTGGCTACCAGGTACTGACCAAACCCCAGGTAGGTCGCCATGTTCGCCGTGTAGACGATGATCATCGCGACGTTCGCCTCACCGTACTGCTCTGGGGTGAGCAGCGCCGCGAGCACGATGTTCGCGACCAACCCCACGACGCGTCCGCCCACGCTGCTTGCGATCGTCCACAGCGCGCCGAGCACGGCGCGATACGCTAGAGACACGAGACCTCAAGGAGACGGACGGCTAGCCCCGTAGCCCGGCCGAGAGTCGGTCGGTGGAGGCGGTCGCGCGGACTGGGCAAAGAGAGCTTCAAGGTAGCGCGCGGCGTTAGCACCTCGCGGCCGTTGGCTCAAACCCGCTGAGTGCGGGATCGGCATGCGGGGGAGGAATCGAGGTCGATGCTCGGGCGAGTCAGACCAGCTGAAAGAACTTGCAGTAGCCCCGGGGCTCCCGAGTTGTGCGAGGCTGCGAGCGCCCATGGCGGAAACCACTGAGACCCTTCCGGCGCGACCTGCGAGGTTGCCCGAGCCGAGTCGACTATTTCGGCTCCTCGGCCCGCTCCTGACCATCGCCTCGATCGCCGTCTTCGAGGTCGCTGATCAGGTCGGTCTCCGCATCCCGAACCCTCCCGCCATCTTGATGACGCTGGTGGTGTTCTCGGCGTTCACCGGCGGGGGGCGCGTCGGCATCTTCAGCGGCGTCGTTACCTGCGGCTACCTCGCGATTTTCTACTCGGAAACTGGACTCAAGCTCTCCTACGCCGAGGAGAACCTGCTGCGCGTGCTGGTGATCATCGTGACGGTGCCGGCCATCGTCGTGATGGCCGCCATGTCGAAGAAGCGCGGCGACCGCCTGGCGCGAGAGGCCTTGCGCATGGAGCAACAGCACTCGGCGCGACTGCGAGAGCTGCTGCAGGAGAAGGACCGCGCCGAGGTCGAGCTGCGACTGGCGAAGGAGGCCGCCGAAGCCGCCAACGTCGCGAAGAGCGAGTTCCTGGCGAACGTGAGTCACGAGATCCGCACGCCAATGAACGGCATCATGGGCATGACGGAGCTCGCGCTCGACACGGAGCTCACCCGGGAACAACGCGAATACCTGGACACGGTGCGCGGTTCGGCTGACGCGCTTCTCACCGTGATCAATGACGTGCTCGATTTCTCACGCATCGAGGCGGGCAAGCTCGACCTAGATGCCGCGCCGTTCGATGTGCGGACGGTCGTCGACGAGGTGATGCGCTCACTCGCGCTACGCGCCCACGAGAAGGGGCTCGAGCTGTGCTACGCAGTGGAGCATGGCGTCCCGCCGACGCTGATTGGTGATGCCGGCCGCCTGCGTCAGGTGTTGGTCAACTTGGTCGGCAACGCGGTGAAGTTCACCGATCGAGGCGAAGTGGTCGTACGCGTCTCCGCCAAGGTGGGAACTCAGACGATGGAAGTCGGCTTCAGCGTGACCGACACGGGCCCCGGCATTCCCGCGGAGAAAATGAAGCGCATCTTCGAGCCCTTCACGCAGGCGGACGGCTCGGTCACGAGGCGGCACGGCGGGAGCGGGCTTGGGCTATCCATTTCCACGCGTCTGGTGGAAATGATGGGCGGCAGGCTAGAGGTGCGAAGCGAGCCTGGAGAGGGCAGCGTCTTCAGCTTTGGCCTACTCGCAGGACACGAAGGCGCTCCGAGCCTCCGGCGCCAGACCCTCCCTCCGAGCGAGCTGAGCGGGCGCCGGGCGCTGATCGTTGAGGACGTGCCCACGAACAGCGAGATCTTGGCGCGCGAACTGGAAGAATGGGGAATGTTCTCCGACTGCGCAGAGAACAGCGAGGATGCGCTCCGGCTACTGGACTCAGCCAGCGATCACACCTCGCGGTACGAACTGCTGCTCGTCGACACCAGCCTGAAAGGTATGAGCGGCTTCGCTCTGGTCGAAGAGCTGCGCCGCCGCAACGTCGTGATCCCCACGGTAATGATGTTGAACACACCCAATCGCAGCGTCGACGCCGCACACTGTCGCAGGCTGCACGTGCCCGATTACGTCACCAAGCCAGTGAAACCCTCGCGCTTGGTCGAAGCCGTGATCGATGCAATGCGAGGTGTACCGCGCGGCGCGGGAAGCGTGCGCATCCCCAATCAAGTGACGCGAACGTTCTCGGTGCTCGTCGCAGAGGACAACTTGGTCAACCAACGACTGATGCGACGGCTCTTTGAAAAACAAGGACACCGAGTGAAGTTGGTGGCGGACGGACTGTCGGCGATCGAGGAGCTGACCAAGACCGAGTACGATCTCGCACTCCTCGACCTGATGATGCCGGGCTGCGACGGCATCACGGCCGTCAAGAAGGTGCGGGAGTTCGAGACGGAGGGGACACGTCACCTCCCGATCATCGCGGTCACGGCCCACGCCATGCGGGGAGACCGCGAGCGCTGCTTGGCGGCGGGGTTCGATGCCTACCTGACGAAGCCGATCCGCATGGCAGAACTCTTTGACACGGTAGACTCCGTGGTGCCCGACTCGTACGGGGAGACCAAACCGATGCCATCCGTGGTGTTCAGCCCCGTTCCCTTCAGCGGGGAGTCGGCGGCGTTCGATGAGGACGTGCTAGTTCAGCACGCAGCCGGCGACCGAGAACTGGCAGGCGAGCTGGTCGAGGTCTTCCTCGAAGAGTACCCCGGCTGGCTGGCCGAGATGCGGAGGGGCATCGAAGCAGGAGACGGAGAGTCGGTGCGGCGCGCTGCTCACACCCTAAAAGGCGCGGTGGACCACTGCGGCGCGTCGTCAGCCTTCGATCTCGCGCTGGTCGTCGAGCGCATGGGCCGAGACGACGACATGTCCGGCGCGCACGTGGCATTTCAGGAACTGAGCACGGAACTGGCGCGTCTCGAACCCGCGCTGAGAGACTTTTTGGCGAACTCGCACTGACGCGGACCTGTACGCCGCGGCATGTCGCGATAAGCTGACCGAGTTCATGGCCCAACGAATCCTCGTCGTCGACGACTCGCCGCTCGACCGCAAGCTCGCGGGTCGACTGCTGGAGAAGGCGGGCTTTGAGACGAGCTACGCGGAGAACGGCGCTCAGGCCCTGGAGTCTATTGCAGACGCGAGGCCGGATCTCGTCCTCACCGACATGATCATGCCCGAGATGGATGGGCTCAAGCTGGTGGAGACCGCGCATGCGCGTTTCCCCGCGCTACCGGTCATCCTGATGACCGCCCATGGCAGCGAGTCGGTGGCGGTGCAAGCGCTCAGAAAGGGCGCCACCAGCTACGTGCCGAAGCGCGATCTCGCGCGGGAGCTCGCCTCGACGATTCGCGACGTGCTGGAGCTGACGCGTCCAGCCAGAGACCAGCGCCGTGTACTCGACTACATCACAGAAACGCAGACCACATTCGAGGTCGGCAACGCTCCCGGCGAGCTGGCGGCGCTCGTTCGGCACCTGGAGTCAGACCTCGTCGAAATGCGTTGCTTCGACGACACCACGTTGCTGCAGGTGGGGGTCGCGATCAGGGAGTCCCTCGCCAACGCCGTGTATCACGGCAACCTCGAGCTCGACTCCAAGCTGCGCGAGCTAGACGGCGGTGAGTGGGATCGCGCAGCCCAAGAGCGAATGCAGCGCGAGCCCTACGCGTCACGCAAGGTACAGATCGTTGCCCGCATTACCCGCAGTGACGTTCAGTTCAAGGTGCGGGACCAGGGACAAGGTTTTGATCCGACTTCCCTCCCCGACCCCGAGGACGCCGCGAGCCTCGACCGCGTTCACGGGCGCGGCCTGTTGCTGATTCGTACCTTCATGGACGAGGTGACGCACAGTCCGCGCGGCAACGAAATTCAGATGAGCAAGCGCCTGCGCCGAGACTGAGCAGCGGGCTCGACGGGGTACGCGCTGCGCTCCCATGTTCCTGGCGCCTCAGCACGGCGCTAGCGGTTCAGCTCGACCCGTACCTTTGGAGACCGGAGCCACTCTGCGCTCGCCGTGGAAGCTTTGTGCGAGGCGCCGCTCTCCCCGTCACTGGCGGACGTCGTTGCGTCGACTCCGGCGTCCCGAAGCGTGACGCGCTGGGACACGATTTCCAGGCGTGAAGCTTGAACGCCATCTGCGATCAACAGCGCGTGGAGCGCCTCACCTGCGGCGGCGTCCCAGACCAAGAGTCTTAGTCGGCTCTGCCCCAGCCTCCCTACCGCCGCACACCGCCCGAGTTGTTCGAGGCTCTGCTCGAGGCTTTGCTGCATGCGGGCCTCGTCGTAGTCGAAGCTGGGAGGCTTTACTCCAGGACACGCCAACAACACACCCTTGCCGAAGTCGAGCCCGGCCACGCCGAGCGCTTGCCGTGCGGCAAGAGCCCGCTCCGCGTCTTGAGTGAACGGAGCCTGCTCCGCGCCGGGTTCGTAGCTCACCTGGTCGTTGCGGGTAACCGGCGCCACCGGCGGCGGGCCGTCGTCCTGTTGTACGGTTCCACAAGCCCAGACAGCGAGCGGAACGAGGAGCAGACTGGAGAGCGCGACGCGTTTCATTGAGCAGGCGGGGTGGAGGTGATCAGCGGTAGCAGGTCCCGCACACCGATCGAGAAGAAGTCTACCGCCCACCCCGCCGCCGTCAGCCGTAGAACGTGTCCTAGCCAGCGCATCCCGCGTTCACCGAAGTGCTCGAGCAGCCTGGGTCCGAGACGCAGCAGGACGAAGCAGATCCCGACGGCTACGCACACCGCGCAGAGCGTCACCTCCCGCCGCCACAGCTCGTGCGTCTCGCCTGAGTAGATCACGACGGTTCCGAGCACCGGCGCGGCGGCCAAACCAGAGAGCGCGAGTTCTTGTGCCAGTGTCTTGGGCTCGGTCGCAGCGCCCGGCGGCGTCAGGGGTTGGTTTCGCAGCACCTCGCCAAGGCACAACACCAGCACGAACAGGGAACACGCAGCTCGAAAGCCACCCGTCTTGATCCCAACGTAGAGCACGATGTGATTGCCGATCCAGGCGCCGGCCAGGAGCAACGCGGCAGCGAGCAAACACGCGCGTCGGATCACCACTCGACGTGCCTCCTCGGCCAGGCCCTCCCCCATCAGCGCGAGCGAAGCACTCAGGCGAACGGGATTCGCGACTCCCAACACGGAGATCAGCACTAGGGCCCAATAGGTCAGGACTTCGCGCACGTTGTCTTTCTCCTCGCTGCTCCGCTCCACCGACCAAGGCTCGGCCCGGACCGCGGTGCATACCATCAAAACGCGGCCTCGAAACCCCGCGGGGCCACCGGCACTTCGACCGAAATCAACGGCGTCGTGACAACGCCAACGGCTAACCAAGAAGTCGCTTGCAACGCTGCGGGATCCGCGCCGTGACTCGACTTTCGACCAGGCTTTTGTGTTGGGCGTGGCTGGCCCCCCGTGCCTATACTGCGGGCCGAGCGTGATTCGCTGCCTCCATGGAGCGAATCAGCGAGCGTGCTCAACGACATGACCTCTTGTCGAGCACCCAAGACCCGAAGCTGGTGTAGGCTAGCGGGCGGAGAAACGATGGAGTTCAAGCGTTCCAAACAAGGCGAGATCACGCTGCTGGAGATCTCCGGTGAGTTCGACGCGACCACCGCGCCCGAGGTCCGACCGCAGATGGACGCGGTAGCGGACGAGAAGCCAAAGCAGGTGGTCCTCGACCTGGCCAAGCTGCGCTTGATCGACAGCTCGGGAGTGGGAGCGATCGTGGCGCTCTTCAAGCGCGTGCGCGCGAACGGCGGCCACTTCGAGGTGCGCGGGGTGACCGGTCAGCCGCTGAGCATTTTCCAGGTCCTGCGTCTGGACAAAGTGTTCGGCCTGCAGAGCTAGCCACCGAACCGGAGTTGCTTTGCGCGTCCTGATCGCGACGAAGATCTTCCCGAGCGAGCGCAACCCGAACATGGCGCCCTTCAATCGCCATCAATTCGTCGCGCTATCGAAGCTGTGTGAGGTGGACCTGTTCGTCTGCCACCCGTGGTTCCCCGGGGAATCGGTTGTCAATCGCGTCCGCCACGGGGAGTCGCTCCCCGACGTCGCGGCTCATGCAAGCGTTGACGGTTTCTCCTACGCGCAGCATCGCGTCTTCCACGTGCCGAAGATCGGGCATCCGCTCTCGGGCCTCACCTACGCGACGTCACTGCTCCCAAGCGCCTTGCGCTTACGAGGCAAGGTAGACGCAGTGCTTGGCGCTTTCGCTTACCCAGACGGCTTCGCCGCGGTGCTGCTCGCGAAGGCGCTGGGCGTACCCGCGACCATCAAGGTACACGGCACCGACATCAACTTGCTGGGCAGCCTGCCCACACTCCGTCCGCTGGTGAGTTGGGCCTTGCGGGAGGCAGACGCCGTGATCGGTCCGAGTCAGGCCCTCATCGATCGGGCAATCGAGCTCGGCGCCAACCCCAAGACCAGCCGCTGCATCTTGAATGGGGTCGACAAGGAGCTATTTCGGCCGCGCGATCGCGCAGCATGTCGTCGCGAGCTTGGAATCGCGAGCGTCAAGCCATGGGTCGTCTTCATCGGGCTGATGATCGATCGGAAAGGCGGCAGGGATGCCATTGCGGCGTTCCGGCAGCTTCATCAGCGGCGGCAGGACGTGGAGCTGATCATGCTGGGCGACGGGCCTGCGCTCGAGGCTTACCGTGCGGAGGCACGGGGCCTACCAGTGCACTTCCCTGGGCGGCTGGATCACGAAGCGATTCCCACTTGGATAGGCGCATCCGATGTCATGACGCTCCCTAGCTGGGCCGAAGGCACTCCCAACGTGATCATCGAGTCACTGGTTTCAGGACGCCCGGTCGTTGCCTCTGACGTGGGGGGAATTCCAGCCTTGCTGAATCATCCAAGCCTCGGCGAGTGCGTGCCTGCCCGCGACCCGAGGTCTCTGGCCGAAGCCCTCGAGCGCGTGCTGAGCCGCGATCACGACCCCCTCGCCATCGCGAAACAGGCTGGTTTCAGCGATTGGAGAGAGAGCGCCCAGCGCGTGCTGGACGTCTTGAACGCGTCCGTTGCGACAGCCCGCGCCCTTGGTTAGCAACCTCAGGCCACAGTGCACCCCGAGCGTGCCGAGGAGCGGATGCAGCACGTCGTTCGCGGGCGCACCCGGCACGAGGATTTGCGCGACGCGGCCCCATCTCGAGGCTACCCTGCCGCCCAGTGTCTCGTTCCTGGATCGACGACGAACCCGGCTGGGCCGACGCCAAGCAAGAGCTTCGTTGCGTCTACGCTCGGCTGCGAGTGCGCTGGAAGCTGGCGCTGCTGATCACGTGTGTGATCACGGTGCTCGGCATCGGATACCGCGCCCGCAAGCAACGCACCTTCGAATCAACCGTTGTGATGCGCGTCACCGAGGTCGACTTGGACATGAGCACAGCTCCCCCGACCAGCAACCAGCTTCAGCAGCACTTGAGTGAAGTCGCGCTATCTCGCCGCGTGCTACTCAAGCTCATCAACGACAACAAGTTGTATCCGAGCGAGTACCACATCGACCCAAACCTGGCGATCGAACGTTTCCGCGAAGATATAGAACTGTATGTCGTGAGCAACTACTTCGCTCGGGAGCGCTACAGCGAGGATCCGCCGCGCTCCGCCCGGATCGCGATCACGTACATCGGCGTCGACCCGGAGCAAACGTTGGCGGTGGTGCGACAGTTGGGGAAACAGGTCGAAACGGAGCAGCAGGGCGCCCGACAGAGCGTGTCGCTGGAGGCCGCTCACACTGCCGAACAAGCGCTCGACATCCTACGCGCGCAATTGCTCAAGGCACGCCAGCGCGAAGCCACGCTCAAACTGGACCTGCCAAGGCTCGAAGGCTCGGAACAGGAAGAGTCGAAGCTCGAGCTCATTCGCCTCGCGTCACAGATTGAAGAGCTCCAGCGCAACATCAAGATCCACACAGAACGTGGTACAGACTTCGAGCTGCGGAGCCAGTTCGAGGGCGAAGCCATGGGACTCCGCTTCGAAGTCGTGGACCCTGGAAAGCAATCCCGGGTCATCCTGACCAACCGCGAGGTCCTCGCCATCTTTGGCATCTCGTGCTTCTTATTCGTGTTCCCCGTTGCCGCCGTCGGCGTCGGCACGTTCGATTCCCGTGTGCGGGACGTGAACAGCCTGAAACGCCTCGGCCTGGAACCCTTTGGGCATGTCCCCACCTTTCAAGGCATTGATCGCGGCTCGTTCGTCGCGCGGACCAAGGCCTCCCCGAGCCCACAACCAGTGAACCAAAGCTGACGATGCAGACCTCTGTTAATTCCGAGTCGCAAGAAGAGCGGCGCCAACTCACGCCGCGCGCGCTTATCAAGCGCACGCTTCAAATCGCGCGACGTGCGCTCTTGTACTGGCCTGCGCTCGCGGTGGCCGCCACGCTGGGCATCGCAGCGTTCTTCGTCGTCCCCAAGCTAGTGCCCCCGGTCTATGAATCCGGGACCGTGCTCTTGTATCGAGAGGTGATCCAGGCGGACTCACTCCTCGGCAGCAACTCGACGCCATCCGAGAGCAAGCGTGCGCGCAACATGCGCTTGCGCGAGATGCTGCTGAGCCGCAGCAACCTGAAGCCGATCATTGAGAAGTATCAGCTGTATCCGAAGACCGTCGAGTCCCAGGGGTTGGTTGAAGCACTCGAAGAGATGCGGCTCAATACCAAATGCCAGGTTGGCGAGGGCGACACGGTGACCATTACCTATCAGGGAGACTCCGCTGGGAAGGTGTTCGAGGTCACCAAGGCGCTCGCCGACTCGATGGTGGAGCAGGCGCGAAAGTACCGCGCGGAAGAGGCCGAAGGCACTCAGAACTTCCTGCAGGCCCAGCTCGAAACGACCGGCAAAGAGTTGAAGGCCCAGGAGCAGGCGCTTGCCAAGTTCCTCTCGATCCATCCCGAGTTCGCCCTCGAAACCAGCATGGGTCCCACCACCACGGGCGCCGCCGTGCGCGCTAGCCGCGCGGATTCACTGGCCGCCGCGGGTACGTCCACGCGACCGACTGATCCTGTGACGACCCTGCGACGCCATGCAGAAAGGCTCCAGCGACGCATCAAGGAAGCGGAGAACCCCGGTGCCGCCCCAGTCGCTCCCCCTGAGCCGGCACGTCTGGATCCCGCCAGCGAAGCGGCTATTCAAAGCGCGGAAGGCAGCGTGGCCCGCGCCCGGGAGAACCTTGCGGACAAGCAAGCACACTACACTGCCAAGCACCCAGACGTGGTGGCCGCTCAAGCGCAGCTCAGCGCCGCCCTGGCGCAACTCGCCACGGCCAAGGCCAATGCCAAGACCATCACGCCAAAGGCGACCGCCGCCCCCCCACCAACCACGGTTGAGGACATCAACAAGCTGCGCAAGGAATTGGCACAGGTCGAAGCGTCCCTAGCGCGCGCTTCTCGCGGCGGCACGGGGGGCCCCAGCAAGGACGTCGAGGCAGACGCCGAGGCTACGACCGAGAGCAACAGCATCGTGGCCCTGGAGACCGAGTGGACCTCCCTCAACCGGGACGTCAACGCAGCTCGGGATCGCAACGAAGCGATCGAGCGTCAGCTCTTCCGCGCTTCGATCGTCGCGAAGGTCGAGACGAGCGGCGGCGGCAGTCAGGTGGTCGTGATCGATGAAGCATACGAGCCGAAGCGCCCCACGCGACGCGGCGCCAAGCGTACCGGAGCTGTCGCATTCGCAGCGGTCATGGTGCTTGGCGCTCTGGCGGCGGTGGCTCTCGCGTTCTTGGATGACCGTGTGTACGACGAGCTCGACATCCGAAATCTGGAGCTCGGTCCAATCGCCCATGTGATCCCCGCGGATAATGCGAAGGGACGATCGTGATGTCTGACTCCCAGATACCCGCCGCAACCCAGGGCCTCGGCAGCGTCTATCCTCCGACACCGCCGATGAGCCAGGCTCCGCAGAGCCTCAGCGTACCCGCCGGCCGCAACGTGGTCGTCGTCGCAACCCACAATCAGCCACCTCAGGGGCGCAGCGTGCTCCCATTCGTGACCGCACCCGACTCGCAACTGGCGGCAGGGTTCAGGGTGCTCGCCCATCGGCTCAAGGGCGTGGACAATCCGCGCACGATCGCTATTTCGAGTCCCATGCGCGATGAGGGCAAGACGACCCTCGCCATCAACCTGGCCATGGCCTTGGCCGAGCACGGACGAGACAAGGTGCTGCTGGTAGAAGCCAACCTGCGCCACCCTCGCGTGGGTGAAGCGCTGGGGTTTGCTCCGCCCAACTGCTTTGGAGAGCAGATGGTGCGTTACCTCGATCTGCCGGGAGAGCCCTGGCGCGTTGTCGCGGCATTTTTCGACAACCTTCACGTGCTAGCCGTGCACCCGCGTTCGAAGGGCACATGGCTACTCAACGCCCCCGCTTTCCGCGCGGCCATGGCCCAGCTGAAGGAAGCGCCGTATGCCCACATCATCGTGGACTGCCCAGGGGCGCTCGGAACTGCCGACGTCAACATCATCGAAGACACGACCGACGGCGTGATCCTTACGGCAATGGCGGGTATGACCAAGGGCGCCCACCTGATCCGAACCCAGGAGCACCTTGCGCCAGCCAACATTCTCGGGACCGTCCTGATGAACGGCCGCTACGACTGAGCGACATGCGAGGCTACGGCGAAGTGATCAGGTCGAAGAGGCGTCTCCGCGCCGCCTCCCACCCCTTCGCTCCGGTCTGCCAACGAGGTCGCTTGTCGCCGCTCACGGCCTTCAGCGCGTCGGGGATGCGCTCTGCGAGTATCTTCTCGGTCTCCGCCGGATGCTTCTGTCTCGCTAGCTCGATGTAGCCAGCGTCTTGGATCCCGCGGCGCCATTGCTTGAGGCGGAATGATGCCAGCACTCCGTCGAAGCCGAGGTCGTGCGCTGGGTAGTCCTTCTGCCTTCCGGGATAAACGAGCACTCCGTCGCCGTTGCAGTGATCAGCGTGCTGGTTGTGAAAGGTCTCGGAGGTCGCGAAGGGATCGTAAGGACCTTCCCCGCCCTGGTTCCCGTCGTGCCAAAACGTCGACTCCCAGTAGAACCAGCGCTCGATGCCGTAGCGCGCCTGAATCCAGCCATTGGCCCGCAAGGATGTCGGCCAAGCATCCGTGAGGAAACTACCCGTTTGGGGGAGCACCCCGTTATAGATCCAGAGGTGCTTTCCGGCTTGCTTCGCCTCCGCTTGCGCAGCAGGAGAGAACTCGCTCGCGAACATGATCACAAGGTCCACCGCTTGCGTCTTGGGTGGCTCGCTACAGGTGTGGCCCACGCGAAGCTTCTGCACTCGCGGGTCGGAACTGCGTCTCAGCGCCTCTTTCCATACCTTGCCGCGGGGACTGTCGCACTGCTCGTCTACCGCGTAGAGAAACACATCCCGGTGTCCCGGCGCGTCCCGGACACCCAACTCCTCGAGCCGCGCGAGCATCTTCCCGACGAGGGCGACCTGCTCATCAGAAGGATCGCCCAGATCACCATACGAGCCCAGCGCGACCACGCTGCTGCCCTGTCCGGCGCCGGCGCCTTGATAGCCTGCACTCTTGGTGAAGAGACTACCGTCTAGCAGGCCCTTGGCCTCTTCGAGCTCGCGCATGCTGGTGATGGGAAGGATGTTCGAGATCTGATGGGCATGCATCAGCTGCAAATACTGATCGACCGCCCGCCTGCTACCAGTCCGCTGGGTGATGCGATCCGGCTCGAAGTAGAGCATCGTCTTTGCGGCAGCGTAGGGCAGCCGCGGTGCGCCCACGCGAAGATTCAGTGGGATTCGCGAGATCTGGTCGGTACCTGAGTAGACCGCCAGCTCAGCCGTATATGAGCCGGCGGTGATTGCGGGTCCGGTCAGATCGACATCGAACCAGATCACTCGCTGGTGTTCAGCTGGGATCTCGACGGGGTACGGGTCCCACGTGGGCGCGAGCTCCACAGGGATCAAGGGGTCGGGAATGGTCGTGCCTGGCTCGGGTGCAGCGGGCAGCGCCTGGGCCTCCCAACCGAGCGACTCGCCTGGGGTCTTGCCGCCGGAGCGTCGCGGAAAGGGTACCTCGTGGAGCAAGAAGCGCGCTACCTGGGGCGTCGCGGGCCCCTCGAGCTTCTCAATTTCCACCCGGATTTTATTGAGCGGATTCTTCCCTGCGCTTACCACGACCTGAAAGCCGACGACTTCGCCCGGTAGGCCAACCAAGTCGATGCTCCCGCCGGGTTGCCAGAGGGGGTTGTCGTCACCTCGCATGCTCGGCGTCACACCGGCGTTGGTCGCGATGCGCTCGGCATCGGTGACTATGCTGACGCGCGCCTCGGAACTGGGCGCGCCCCTGGGTTCGACGGGCTGCTCCCTCTGGCAACCGTTGCACCTCACCCCCAAAAAAAGGGCGAGGCTCAGAGTAAGCAAGGTCGTCGATCGGCGGACGTGCCGCGGTGAGTTCGACGGGTTGCTAGCGGCGCGAGACGAGCGTGCTCCAGTCAAGGGCGGTGCCGAGGGACTCATCGGGCGCAGCATGACACGCAGGCGAAGGCTCGCCACGGCGTACCCCCGTAGAGACCTGGATCCAGCCAGCTAGGCGAAGCGCTTCTTCATGCGAAGGCAGTTCGGCGAACCAGCTTCGTAGCTGACCTCATCCACGAAGCTGCGGATGATGAACAAACCCATACCGGATTCTTGAGGCTCGGCGAGATCGAGCGTTGGCGCAGCATCGAAATCGAAGCTGTCCCCATGGTCGAGGATTTCCACGCTGACTTGGCTGTCGTCATACGTGATGCGCAGGGTGATCTCGCCAGAGTGGTTCTCGTACGCGTGAAGCACCGAGTTGTTGAACGCCTCACCCACTGCGCTCACCAACTCGTGACTGAACTGTTCCCCGATGGAGGCATCTCTCGTAGCTAGCTTGCAGATCGCTGCGACCGTGCGAGTGGCCAGATCGCGAAAGACGATCTCGCTTGGGACCTGCAGCACGACGAGGGAACTCACGGCGCGTGCGCCTCCAAGCGATGCGGACATGCGACCGAGCGGGAGCATGCTCCGATGGTCTCGTAGTGCAGCAGCTTCACGTCTCCTCCCCCATCGCCGGATCGCCACCCGGACCTAACGACAGGCTAACAAAGTCGAGCCACGTCGACCAAGCATTCGCCACCAGGACGACGATCCCCAGGCGAGCGACTTGCGGCGCTAATGCCTTCGTGAGAAATCTCCGAAATCATGCCTCCGATTAGCGTTCGCCTGACGAAAAGGGCCCTCGATGTCGTCGCGTCCAGCGTCGGCTTGGGTCTGACGCTCCCGTTCTATCCGTTGATCGCCGCTGCGATTCGCTACGACTCGAAGGGCCCAGTCTTCTTTGGGCAGATCCGCGCGAAAGGGCTCATCCCGAGAGAGCCCGGCGACAAAAACCCGATCCCCCAATGCACGGAGTTCAAGCTGTTCAAGTTCCGCACCATGAGACAGGACGCGGAAAAGCACACCGGCGCTGTGATGGCTGCGGAGAACGATCCACGCATCACTCGCTTGGGGGCCTTCCTACGCAAGTCCCGTATCGACGAGCTGCCCCAGCTGTGGAACGTCCTGCGGGGTGACATGAGCCTCGTTGGCCCTCGGCCTGAGCGCCCCGAACTCTTGGTCAACCTCGCGCTGGCGATTCCCTATTTCGAGGAGCGCATGCGGGACTGTAAACCCGGGCTGACCGGGCTGGCCCAGGTGTCGCTCGGCTACACCGGCGCGATTCCGGAGGGCAGCGCCCTATCTGCATTTCGCGAGGCGCTACAAAATCCGTTCAAACTAGAAGAGGCCGAGGGCGCCTTGGCGGACGACCTGCGCGCCAAGCTACTCTTCGACTTGGCTTACACGGCAGCGCTGGAGAGCTTCTCCACCTATTTGCCCACCGAGCTCTCGGTGATCTTCAAGACTCCGCTCGTGATGCTGAAGGCGATGGGTCGCTGAGCGACTTCGCAGCTCAGCCACTGGCCAGCTTGCGGGCGGTGTACACGAGCAAGAACGCCAGCAGTGCCGTATTCCCCACGGCAATACCCACGAAGTCTTTCCAGCCGTACGTGACCTTGAAGTCCGGCTTGTGGCGCTTCACCGCAGCAAAGAACGCCCCACTGACGCCGATGTAGATCCAAAGCACGTAGTGGTAGTTGAACGACAGGAAGAAGATCCCCACGGCCATACCCGCCATGGACGACAGGAGCGCCATCGCCCAGACGCGCGCGACTTGGCCCTCGGGCTCGGTGACGGTACGCGTGACGGTGAGCGGCACCTTGATGGTGAGCCAAAACACCGAGAGCCACGCCACCATGCCAAAGAAGCCGAGCTCCGCAGGGGCGAGCACATAAGAGTTGTGCGCGGTCAGGTGGTGATACTGAGTGAACTGCTCGAAACCCACTCCCAGAACTGGGTACTGCTTGAAGAGCTGCACCCCCACGTAGAGGTTCTCGACCCGCTCGAGCGAGCTCTCTTCACCACCTGAGCGCCCGCCAAGCGCGAGCACCGGCAAGGCGCACACCACCCCTAAAATCAGCCCCTTCAAGCGGTAGCGTTCCAGGAAGTAGACGCCAATCGTCGCCAGGAACACGATCTGACCGCCGCGCGATCCGGAGTAGACCACCGTCATCGCGCCAAGCACGAAGGTCAGAAAGAACAGCACGAGCCGCTTCTTGTTCCTGCGCCTTTGGTAGAAGGCGAACGCCAGCGGCACGCCGATCGCGACCGCCATCGACGCCTCGTTGGGGTCCTGCAACACGCCAACGTAGCGCACGCGACCACCACCAATGGACGTCACTCCCAGCAGCCCCGCGTGCTCACAGCGGTACATGGCCTCTGGGTCGGGGGGATCCTGGTAGCAAATGACAGGCGACTCGCAGCTGCGACCATCCGGGCGACCCGAGCTGTTCTGATCCTCTCCCGGCGAAACGGCGACGCACTCCAGCGGCTGGAGGCCCATGTGCACGCAGACCGCGGAGATCCAGAGCGTGCACGCCAGGATCGTCCCCATGAAGAGCTCGAATGCCTTGAAGGTCCGGACGCCGTGGGCGATCAGAAAGTAGATCACGACCGCGATTCCGAAGCGGACGCCGTCGGTGAGTAGTGACGCAGGTGCCTTGACCCCTGCCGTGAAGAAGCACCACAGCACGAACGCGATCACCCAGTTCAGGTGTGGTGTCTTTCGCAGGTCGGTCTTCCCCTGGCGCAGATCCACGAGGTAACCGAAGACGGCCAGGCCGAAGAACAAGTAGAGAAAGGGCACCCCGCGCAGCGCCGGCATGAAGTCGAAGGGCCGCGCGTAGATGAAGATCAGGAGTGCCAGAAGGCCGGGCAGAACGAACATGGGCGACGGGTTGGAGCGCTTGCGAGCGCTCTACCAAGAAACGGATCCCAACTCGACGAGCGGGCGCCTCATCTTCGCGAGGCGCGGAGCTTCTCGCCAGCCTTTCCTGCGATCCGGGTGCTGGCTGCCCGTTCGGGAACGGGTCAACCGGGTCCAGAGCCGTGGCCGGACAGCGCGCCGAGCGCGTGACCCCAGTCAGGAGTTGTTGCCGCGAGAAGACAGGCTTTTCCGCAGCGGAGAGCCAGCGGACCACGGCGTGAGCAGGCTTCTCTCTTGCGGTCCCTGCCCTCCGGGTTAGGCTGCGCCGGCCTCATGCAACGATTCATCCTCGCGCTCCTGCTAGTGCTGCTCGCAACCACTGGCCTCGTCAGCTGCGGTGCGCCGCTCCCCAACTACCCGTACGCCAAGGAGCCGGACCCGCGCCGCGCCGAGTACGTGATCGGGGTGGGAGACACCTTGCGTATTCGCATCTGGAAGAATCCGGAGCTCAACACCGACATCCAGGTGCGCCCAGACGGCACCATCACGATGCCGCTGATCGGCGATGTTCACGCGGCCGACCTCACGCCAACTCAGCTGAAGCACGAGATCAAGAAGAAGATGTCGGTCTTCATCAAGGACGAGGCAGCAGTGGTCACCGTCGCTGTGACGGATGTGCGCAGCTACCGGGTGACGGTATCGGGGAACGTTGCTCAGCCGGGCGTGATCACCGCTGAGCGCTACCTCACGGTGCTCGAGGCGGTTGCGCTTGCAGGCGGACCGAGTCGCTTTGCTTCCCCCGCGGAAACGAAGATCATCCGCATCGGTCCGGACGGCAAGGTGCGCCACATTCCCGTGCGCTACGACCTGCTGGCCGAGGGTGAGCACTTGGAGATGAACCTGGTGCTGCTACGTGGCGACCAGGTCTTCGTGCCCTGAGTTTTTCTTGGGGGTGAGGGAGCGCCGCTCAGTGGGCGTGACCCACGACTACTAGCGCCGCAGCGCGTTCACGCCGTCGCACAACTTCCCGATCACGATCCACCACAGCACTGCTCCAAGGCCGGGAACCACCATCGCCGCCAGGATCAGGTTCTGATTGAGCGGCGGCGTATCCACACGGTGCCGCTGGATGTAGCGATTGAAGTCGGTGGCGAAGCCTGGGAGCACGTTGAACACCCAGTACAGATTGAAGAGCGGCACGAACAGCAGCCCCACTGCCTTGCCAGGCGTGGTGCGTGCGTTGCCGTCCTGAATCGACTTCCAGCACTTGTAGAGCAGCACGAACTGGCTGACCCAACCGATGAGCAGCCCGAGCGGCGCTGCGGCGGCGACAAGCCCAAGGCTTGGCTTCAGCACCGGCACGACACCCAGAGCGACGCTCAAGACCAGGCCGCCAAACACCGCCGCGCGGTAGAGCCACTTGTTGACGCTCACCTCGCTGCGCGCAGTCTGCATCGACGCAGGACTGGGCTCATAGGGAGCGGCACTTGGCAGCTCTGGGTAGGCGCGAGTGGGATCGTAGGCCTTGTGTTGGCCGAAGCCATCCGTCATCGAGCCCATCGCCTGGCGAGGACCAGTGGCGTCCGGCGCGACGACATGGCTGCCGCTTGGGCTGGCATCCAGAGCCGTGGCGCCAGGCGCGAGCTGCGTCGGTCCTGGTGTGGCGAGCCCATGCGCGGCGAGCTCGGACTCGAGCAAATCGGCAACTGAAGGCTGCTTGGCGCGGGGCTCGTCCTCTTCCTCCTCGAACGGCGCCATGCCCACCTGAGTCGGTGTGAAGCTCCGCTTGCGCTCGGGCGGCTGGGGCTTGGGATTGTCCGGGATGGTAGGCGTCGGCGGCATCAGCGGCGCCGGACTTGCCGGAGGGATCGGACTCACGAACGGCGTGATCGGCGTGCCCGCGGCGGGCCGTGGCGGGTGTGAGCTTGGGTGGAGGCGGCCATCTTGCCCCGGGACCAGGCTGTAGCGACCAGCCTCGGCCACCGAGCGGTCCATGACCACCGTCGCTTCCTCCTCATCCTCTGCGCTGAAGGGCATGCTGCCTGGCGCGCTCGACTTCGGTGTACTCAGGTGAGGCACGCTGGAGCCCGGCGCGCTGGAGGTCGGCGCAGTGAGTTTCGGCGCCTGCATGGGCACTGGGCGGATCGGCTGCAACGCGCCAGGATTCGCGGGCGGGACGCCACGCGAGCTTGGCGGTGGCGGCGCGCCCGCCGCCGGACGGGGCGCTGGCGGTACCGCTGGCATGGGTTCGGGCGTGGGGACGCCAATGCCAACGTGAGTGCGGTAGCGCGACGCCGAAGGCGCCGGAGGCGGCTTGGAGCTCACGGAGCGAACCGGCGCCGGAGTGAGCTTCTCCGGCACGGCGTCGGGCTGATCCTGAGGCTCCACCACGAGAGTGCCGTGACGTGATCGCTCCGGCGTCTGTGCAACGCCGCGTTGATTTCCTCCCTGTGAGTCGCTGGGGGGCATCCGAGCTTGATCGTCCTTACACGCCGAGAACGGCGAGACCACCGAACCCGCACACCGTCTTGCGGGCAGTCCGTTCATCATATAGCAGCGGGTTCAGGCCACGCGAAGAAGAAGCAGGGCGGAGTGCCAACGCCGCTCTCGGCCGCGCGGGTGGCCAAACCCCAGCGTTTTCACCGCAAGCGGGCTCAAAAAAACCACTCCAGTGCGAGTCACGCCCAGCTGCGGTGGTCGTCCCGCGCGGAGGCTCGCTCCACGGCGCCTCATTGGCGCGCTAGGCCCAGCTAGTTGGCTCCGCGTCGATCCCTTATACCTCCGGCATGACTGTGGAGGATCGAGCGCCAGCGCGGCTCGCAACTTTGAGCGCCCGTCAGCGGAGTTCGGGGCGGCCCCCCGCACCCAAATCGGCGCGCGCTCCGCGGGCCGCTGCGCTTCCCAGGCTTGTCTCCGCGTGCGTTTCCGCCGCGGTGTTCGGTGTGCTCGCGCTAGGTGCCGTGGTCGGGTGCAGCTCTTGCAAGCGTTCCGGCGGGGACAGCGGCGCCGACGCACCGCCCGCGATGTCTCTTACCCACGTGGAAAAACCTGGCCCCACCTCCGTCCAGGAGCTGCCCCCGGCAACCACCGCGCACCCCCGACTCTGGGTGCGCAAGCAGGACCTCCCACAGCTGAGGAGCTGGGCGACTCCCGACAACCCCATCTACGCCCAGGGTCTGCGCCCGGTCATCGAGCAAGCCAAACGGGATGTCGACGAAAAGCGCATGCCGAGCGGCGACCAGTGCGCGGTCGAGGGTCGCTACTGTGAGCAGACGGCGCTGGTGCTGGCCTTTGCCTCCCTACTCCAGAGCGACGCAGGCGAAGCCAAGGCGTATGCCGAGCGGGCCAAGAGCGTGTTGTTGCCGATGCTCGCGCGCGTCAAAGACAACAAGCCCGGAGACCCGCTGGCAGATCCGCGCTTCAGCGTCGCAGATCGCTCCCGCTGGGCGGGAGAAGCGTTCCCGCTCACGGTGGACTGGATCTACCCGTACCTCTCGCAAGCGGACAAGGCACTTATCCGTGCGGTATTCTTACGCTGGGCCGAAGAACAGCTAAAGGCCAGCGTGACTGACTACAACCACCCAGAGCCGGTTGGGAAGCTGAACGACCCGGTCTTGCTGAAAGACCGCAAGGCCAGGCGCTACGGCGCCAACAACTTCTATACGGCTCACGCGCGGAACTTGGGCATGATGGCGCTGGCACTGGACGCCGCGGATGATCCCAAAGAGCCCGATGCAGGGCGGCAGTATGCGAGTCTGCGAGACTACCTGCAGAACGTGACGGGCGCCTGGCTCTACGTCTCGGACTCCGTGTTGAGGAACGACGCCATGGGAGGCATCGCTCCCGAAGGGTTCGAGTACGCGCCCCGTAGCCTGGCGTTCCTGCTGCAGCTGTACTGGGCCCTGGAGACCGCCGGAGAAGCCAACGAAGAACGCTACGGCACTCAGGTGCTGCGCTGGAAGAACCCGTTCTGGCAGGAGCTCGTCCCTGCGTACCTCAACGCTCTGAGCCCTCAAACCGTGAAGAGTCAGCGCAGTGGCAACCAGGTGTACCTCCCCGCCTGGACCGGAGACGGAGAGGTCTACGAGCTCTTCGACTTCGCCGACCTATTCATTCCGCTCGGAATCAGCGCGAGGCTGCGCGGCGAGCAAGCGCTCTACGCCCAGACACGCTGGATCCAGCAGCATACGCCTGCTGGGGGTCCAGAGTACCTGAACAAGCGCGCCAGCGCGGAGGGCGGCTCCGTGCCCTACCGCCAGGCGATCCTCTACTTCATGCTCTACGATCCCAAGGCCAAGCCGGCGGAAGATCCTCGCGGAAGTATCGCTCCACATCACCTGGCCAGCGGCACCGGGCGGCTCGCGGTGCGTGACAGCTGGAAGCCAGACGCAGCGTGGTTCAACTTCAACTGCGGCTGGGCCGAGATCGACCACCAGCACGGCGACGCCGGAGATTTCGGCCTCTACCTCAAGGGAGAGTGGATCAGCAAAGAGCGCGTTGGCTACGGCGGAGTGTTCGAGCGTTCCCTGTCTCACAACACGCTCGCGGTGGAAAACTCAAAGCCCGATCACCACGACGACGCGAGACGCCGGGGGCTGTGGGAGTCTGGCTCCCAGTGGGCCCTCGGTCACACACGCGATCCGGAGCTCTTCACCTTCGTTGGCAACGACTACGTGTCGACCCACTGCAGCATGGGCGGGATGTACAACTCAGCCTACGAAGGCGTGCGTGATGTGGAAGCCGTCGAGCGCCACTTGCTCTGGCTCAAACCGGGCGTGCTGGTCTTCTACGACGACGTTCGCACCGCTCGGGCCGATCAGTTCAAGCGAGCGTGGCTCCACTTTGCGGCGCTCCCCAAGGTGGCAGGCGATCACGCAGACGTGACGACTCCGGGTGGCCAGCACGTGCGCGTCAGCGCGCTGCTACCGGAGAACGCCAAGCTCCGCGCCGAGGCGTACAAGGTCACCGACGACTGGGAATCCAAGCCGGCCTCTGGCGAGACGATGCTGTTCGACCTGCTGACGGAAGCTGCCTCGAAGGCGAAGCAGCAGCAGTTCCTTCACGTGCTGCAGGTCGCCGACTCACCCGTTACGCCCACGCGCTTCAAGCAGGGTCAAGGTGACGAGCTGCTCGGTGCAAGCGTGGGCACCGCGGCGGTCGCCTTCTCGACCAAGCGGGACACACCGAAGGCCGACTTCAGCGTCCCCGGCACGACGAAGCTGATTTTCGTCGCGGGGCTGAAGCCGAACACCGACTTCAAGCTCGCTAGCAAGACCCAAGGCGACAAGCTGTCCGTGAGCATCGCGCCCGGCGCGGGCGTAACGAGCGACGCCGCAGGCGTGGTTCGCTTCGCAGTGCCATGACCCGCACGGCAGGCAGCTCGAGAAGTCCGGCAGCTCGAGAAGTCCGGCAGCTCGAGCAGTCCACCAGCGACGTGTCCTGGCCGCTTTCTGCCCAGGCTCGTCGCTCGTTGCCTGTACGATAAAGCTGCGGGAGAGCACCCGGCCGCGCGGAGCGGGCTGGGCACGAGCGGTAGCCACGATGAACACCACACAGCTGATCGCGGAGCTGGAGAGTCGCTTCGCGTTGGATGAGCTCAAGCAGCTCAGTCAGAACCTGATGGGCCTGGATGCAGGCTCGATCGGGGGGGAGGAGAGCCTGGGGTCGTTTGCACGCGCCTTGGTGCTGCGTGCCGTCGCCTTGGACGCCGTGGAAGCGCTGTGCGACGCCGTCTCGGCCCAGCGCCCCGACGCGCGGCAGAAGCTGGAAGGCTTGCGGCGCCTGGGCCTCTCTGGGGCCCCCAGCTTGCCCGTTGGCTCAGGTCTAGGCGGCTATCGCATCGTTGAGATCCTCAGGGAAACGGCCATCGAGACCAGCTACCTGGTCGAGGCAGCAGCGGGCGACACGCAAGCTGCCCCCAAAGAAGAAGACACGATCACCCGCGAGCGAAACCTGGTCGAGTTGACAGGCAACCTGGATCTGAGTCAGCTCGCGGCCCAAGCGGGGCGCAAGCGGCGGCTGTCGGTGCTGCGCCCCGAAGCGACCTTTGATCGCCGGGGCCTGCAGCGCTTCCTCACGACTTCACGCATCAGCGGCAACATCCCGCACCCGGCACTCCCGCGGCGTGTCCTCGCTGGACCCCTGGGGGAGCACATCGTGGTCATGCAGGATCACTTCAGCGGGATGTCCCTCGCAGAGTCTCTCACCTCCCATGGCCCACGCGGCTTCGAGGGAGCGCGCTGGATCCTGCATGCTTTGCTCGATGCGCTCTCAGCGCTCCACGACGCGGCAACGGCTCACGGATTTCTGACGCTGCAAAACGTGTTGTTGAGTGAGGGGTCGCAGTCAGCGCCAGCTCTGATGACCCTCGGAGCCGGCTCGAGTTTCCTCGTGGCATCGATCCCTGGCTGGGGGCGAGATCGCTTGGACTTGCTCTGCTACGGCCTCGCCCCGGAACAGATCCAGGGCCACGTCCCGGACGCTCGCAGCGATCTGTACGCATTCGGCGCGCTCGCCTACGAGCTGATGAGCGGGCGAGCGCCTTTCAGCACCCGCAGCGCCCAGGGGCTGTTTGAGCGGCTGACGCAGGATCCGCCGGCGCTCGCGCGAGTTGCTGCCGCTGGCAGTGTGCCAACGGCAATCAGCGACCTGATCGCGGCGCTGATGGACCGCAATCCTGAGCGGCGTCCACGCAACGCGCGCGAAGTGAGCGACGCGCTGGAGCGCGCCGGACGTCGCGCCCAGGTGCCGGCTGCGTACCAGATCTCGGAAGAGGAGATCCAACAGCGCCTGAGCGCCCTGCTGGAGCACCCCGGCTCCGAAGACCTGCTGGCCGCGGTTGAGGGAGCAGTGGACCAAGGCGCAGATCCCGGGCGCATCGGGGATGGCCTGGTGTGGGTGTCATCCAGCCTCGCTGCGAGCCTCTCCCGAGGCTCGCGCACCGCCCAGAAGCGCCTCCTGTTCCGTGCGGCAATGATCTTCGAGACCGCGAGCGGCGACCTCGAGAAGGCAGAGAGCTGCTACGCGCGCATCGTAGAAACCGACGCCGCCGACGGCCCCGCCGCCGCGGCGCTGGAGCGCGTGCGCCGCCGCCTTGGCAAGCACGAAGCGTTGATCGAGATGCTGCTCGAGCGGCGAGAGCTCGCGACGAGCCCAAACGAACGCGCCCAGGCGCTGGCAGAGATCGGTCGCATCTACAAGAACGACCTGGATGACGCGACCCAGGCGCTGGTCGCCTTCGCCCAGGCCTTCGCCGAAGATCCACTCTCCGACGACTATGCAGACGAGGTGGAACGGCTCGCGGGCAAACGCGCCGAGGCGTGGACTGAAGCCGTTCAGAGCCTGGTCGATGCGCTCGGCAGCGACCAACCAGCGGAAGCGCGGGTCGCGCTGCTCAATCGTCTCGGTGCCTGGTACAGCAAGCAGCTGAGCCGTCCGGACCTGGGGTTACCCTGCTACCAACAAACGATCGCCCTCGACCCCGCCAACGCCGTTGCGCTGGAAGGCATGACCCAGCTCTACCGCCAAGCCCGCCAGTGGCCGGAGCTCGGCATGGTCCTCACGGCACGTGCGGACGCCGCCGCGACGCCCGCGGAAGCGCGCGACTTTCGCGCCCAGGCGGCAGAGCTCTTGGCCAGCGAAATGAATGACGCCGAGAGCGCCCGCGCGCTCTTCGAGCAGGTGTTGGAGGAGGACCCCCATCACCCCGCCGCCTGCGCCGGGCTCGACCAGCTATATGCTACCGCAGGGAGACATGCAGAGCGTCTGGTGGTCCTCGAACGCCGCCTCAAGCTCGCCACGCCCGAAGAGCGCACGGAGCTCCTCTTGGCGGTCGCCGACTTGTGCGAGTTCGCGCTCAAGAACCCCGCGCGAGCCTTGGAGGCCTACGAGTCAGTGATTGAAGTCGATCCTTCCCACATCGACGCACTGAAAGGCGCGGACCGTTTGTACTCGCAGTTCGAGCGTTGGACGGACTTGCTCACCAATCTCGAGCTGCAGTTGCGGGTGTCCGTCACGCCACGCCAAAAGACCACCCTGTGGTCTCGCGTCGCAGCGATCCATGGAGAGGAGTTCCTGGACCACGGTCGAGCGGCGGACGCACTGGAAAATCTGCTCGACCTGGAGCCGAACCACCAGGACGCCCTGACGGCGCTCGTCACTCACTACACCGCCCTGGAGCGCTGGAGCGACGTCGCCATCGTCTACGAGCGGCGACTGGACGCCGCGACGCAAAAGGCGGACCGCGTCCGCCTAGGTCTAGAGCTAGCTCAAATCCTCGCGGAAAAAGCCCAGGTCGAAGACCGAGCGATGTTCGCGTATGAGCAGGTGCTCGAGATCGACCCGGGCAACACCCAGGCCTTGAGCGCTCTGGCCGAGCTGCGCGCGCGCAGCGGAGACTCGCACCAGGCCCTCGAGGCGGTGGAAGCTCTAGCCAAGAAGGCCGAAACCCCCGCGGAGCGCGCTCGTCACTACATCAGCGCTGCTCGCCTGCTAGAAGACCGCGGAGACGGCGATCTAGCGATCTCGAGATACGAGCTCGCTCTCCAGGCGGAGCCCACCCACGCCGAGGTGCTGGAATCCCTGGAGACCGCCTACGTCGCCCGGGGCGAGCTGGAATCGGCGCTCGGTATCTACGAGCGGGCGCTGAAGGAAGACCTCAAGCCCACTCTGCAGGCGGCGCTGCGCACGCGGCGGGCAGCGCTCTTGTGGGAGCAGGCGCAAGACGGAAAGCGCGCCTACGCCGAGGCGCGCCGTGCGCTGGACCTCGACCGGCAGAACCTGGACGCCCACAGCATCCTCGCGCGCATCAGCCACCAGAGCGAGGACTTCGCCGAATCGGCGAAGCTGCTCGAAGGACTGCTGAGCCGCAGCTCTCAGCTGTCCCCCGACCAGCGGCTGACGTTCCAACGCAACTACGTTGAAGCCCTGGCACGCACGGGAGACACCGCGCGCGCCGTGGCCGAAGCGGACCGTCTGCTCGAGATCTCGCGCACCCCGAGCGAGCTCCGCTTCGTCGCGGACCTCAGCCTGGATCATGGATCTGCGCGGAAAGCATTCGAGCTCTACTGGGAGTTGCTCCACGACCCCGAGCAGCGCCTCGACCCTGATGAGCGCGCGGAGCTGAAGCTCCGCGTGGGACAGAGCGCGCTCAAGAGCGGCGACCTCGACACCGCAGAAACCCAACTTCAGGAGGCGCTCAAGCAAAACCCGGAGGAGCACCGGGCGCTGCGCTCCCTGGCGGAGCTCCAGGGTCAGCGGGGCGCTCATCGCGAGCAAGTCGCGACGCTCTACGAGCTCCTTCAGCTCGCGCCCCAGAGCGAGCATTTCGAGATTTTGGTTCAGCTCGGCGACGTCGCTGCCGACCGACTTTCGGACTCCGAGTACGCCACCACGAACTACCTGAGCGCGCTATCGAAGCGCCCCGGCGACCGCGCCGTGTTGCTCAAGCTGATGCGCCTCTATTCCGAAGGGAAAGACTGGGCACGCTTGGTCGACGTGATCCTGGAAGTCGCGGATCTGGTCAGCGACGAGAAGCAGCGCGCGAAGTACCTGATGACCGCGGCGAACCTGTGTCAAGACGAGCTCGCGGACCTCAAACAGGCCTCAGAACTCTACCAGGAGGTGATGCGCCTCGATCCTAGCCTGGAGGGAGTCCAGGCTCGCGCCATCGACGTGGTGCGCGCTCGCGGCGACTTCGACTCGCTCAAGGAGCTGCTCAAGGACCAGCTCAAGCGCGCCTCCGAAGCGCGAGATCAAGCTCGCATGCTGGAGCTGATGGATGAGCTGGCGCAGCTCTACGACCAGCATTTTGGTCGCATCGATCAGTCGATCGCGCTCACCCAGGCCGCGCTGCAGGTTGCGCCGGATGGCATTCACCGCCAGGAGCGGTTAGCTCGGCTCTACGCACGGGACCCCGCTCGCTACCTCGACAAGGCACTGGCAACCCACGACGCCGTGCTCGCAAAGGACCCCTATCGCGTCAGCATCTATCGCTCGCTCTTCGAGCTCTACTCCCGTCAGCGCGACTCGGATTCCACCTGGTGCGTCTCCCAAGCCCTGTATGCGCTGAACCAGGCGAGCCCGGAAGAGTCGACCTACTTCCGTCAAGGCCGCCCCGGCGAGCCGCCGACCGTCAGTAGTCAGCTCAGCCACGAGGATTGGCTCAATGTATTGATGCACGAGGACGCCGAACGCTTGCTGACGGGTGTGCTCGCCCTGCTGGGCGGCACGGTGCTCGAAGTCCGGGGCACTCCCCTCGACCAGCTCGGCTACAGCGAAGACCACGCAGTGGACCCGGCAGCGCGGATGCCCGGTGTATACACCCTGAGCCACGACGCTCGTTGCCTCGGGGTAACACTTCCGAGGCTGTACCAAAACTCCAACGACCCGCGTAGCTTGAGCCTCTTGCACGCGACCCCACCCTGCATTTCCCTTGGTCAAGGGGCTCTGGAGCTGCGCGGCCGCAGCCGCACCTTCAGCTTCGAGAGCGCGCGAGCCCTCGCCTACTTCCGACCGGGGTTCTACGTGCGGCACCTGGTCTCGAGCCACAAGGAGCTCCGGGCTTGGCTCTCGGGGGCGATTCGTCTGTTCGCCCCGCGGTTCCCCGTTTCCAAGGACATCGCAGAAGCTGCGCAGGGTGCCGCGATCGCCATCGAGCGCAAGTTCACTCCCGAGCGCCGCCAAGCTCTTGGCAAGATCGTGAGCGAGCTACTTCAGCAAGGTGCGGCGCTTGACCTCCGGCGCTGGATGCGCGGCATCGACTTGACCGCGGATCGCGCTGGCTTCTTGCTGTGTGACGACCTCCCGACTGCCCTACAGGTGATCCGTCAGGCCGAGGAGGGAGACGACATCGCCACCCGCGCAGAGCGCAGCAAGGCCTTGGTGCGATTCGCCGTCAGCCCGGAGTATTTGCGCCTGCGCGCCCAGCTGGGCCTGCGACGGGGGTGAGGCGGGCACCCGCGTTTATGTATCCTCCCGGAAATAAGCAGTTAACCTGACATCAAGCGCCACGGTGAACCAGACCGTGGCGCGTGCCACTCACGATCCCCCCCGCATGTCCAAACAGCGGCTTCTTGGCCGTAGAAATTAAGGTTTCAGCGGGGACCGCGACTTGGAAATCACGCCGCAGCGGGTACCCTAGCTACAGGAGGGGGAATGACCGACGAACGACGCTGCATGCGCCTGTGCGTGGCAGGCGATGACGTGGTGGAGGTGGCAGAGCGACTCAAACGCCTCGCCGAGGCCTGCGTGCGCTCCGGCATCGATGAGGCTTGCTACGGCTCTTCCAGCGCCTCACGAACGACTCAGGTAGATGTGTGGGTGAGTGAAGAGGGTCGGGCTTACGACGCCGTCTGCGCTGCTGCCGCGTCACTGCTTCGGGGCGAAGCCGACTGCGAACTCCAGCTGGAAGACGGCAGCAGCGTGCGCCTGAGGACGTCCCAGACGGGTGAGGACTTGACGCTGGCGTTCAGCGGTCAGCAACACTGAGCGACGCGACGACGCTGGCAGCCACGACCGTGCGCCGCCCCTCCCCCCAAAATTCGACGCTGCTCAGAGCGTGGCGGGGGGACGTGAGAGCACCACGGCTCCGTCGGGAAACGCCGCGCGGCGCTCCACCAGGTCGTTGACCGTGTCCCGCAGCGTCTCACCGGGATCTCGCGGGTTGAAGCCGAGCTCGCGCTCCGCCTTCGATGAGTCGCAGTACCAGAAGTACTGCGCCATCTCGACGCTGATTTCGTCGACCGGTGGCGTGCCGCCGACGGCCTCGATGGCGCGACTGAAGAGCTTGTTGGCGCCAATGGCCAGCGCGCGCGTCTTCGGTAGCCGCAGCTTGGGTCCCGGGATCCCCGTGAGGCGCTCGAGGCGCTGGAAGAACGCAGCGATGGTGAGGTTCTTCGCGCACAAGAGGTAGCGCTCGCCACTCCCGCCCTTTTCGAGCGCGCTGATCATCGCGCTCGCCACGTCCCGCACGTCCACGAAGCTCATGCCGCCACCGGGGATGGCAGGCACCTTGCGCTCGAGGAAGTTCTTCACGTCACCCGTCGACGAATCGCGCTCGTCGCCGGGACCAAGGAGCAGCGTGGGGTTGACGATCACGACCTCGAAGTCGCTGGTGATCGCGTCCAGCGCCTCGCGCTCGGCGTAGAGCTTCGTGCGGTAGTAGGGCCAACGGGCGATGATGTCCAAGGGCGCGTGATCGCGCTCGGTGAACAGGCAGTCGGCGTCGCGCCCAACGGCGATGGTGCCCGACGTGCTGGCGTATACAACGCGCTTCACCGCGGCAGCCTTGAGCGCCGACATGGCGCGCTTGGTGCCAGTGACGTGGAGCTCGTGGAGTGCCGCTGCGTCTTCCTTGTCGCGGCTCACCTTACCGGTGCACAGGAACGCGGCATCACACCCTTCAGCGCTTTTCCGTACGGCTTCTTCGTCGAGGATGTCGACGGCGCCCACCGTCAGGTCGTCCAGCTTGCCACCGCTGCGACTCACGGCCACCACGTCGTGGCCCGCTGCGCGCAGTTGGCGCACCAGGTGACTGCCCAAGAAGCCCGTAGCTCCAGCTACCCAATAGCGGCCCATATCAACTCAGCTTTCTGACTGCAGGCCAAAGGCCTTTTGGAAGGTAACCAGCAGCCCGATGTTGTTCGATTTCACCGTGCCAGCCATGAACTCCGAAGGGCTCGGCGTGTAGGCCTCGCGCACGATGCGCGTGAACATCGCGGGGGAGGTCTTGAGCACACAGTCGGCGTCGCCCTCGGGCTTGCCCGCCCAGATACGGCAATTCTGCGGGGAAATCTGCATACTCCAGCGCTCACCGTCACCTAGGGAGAAGTAATAGCTGACGGCCTCTTCGATGCTGCCAACCTGGAAGCGTGACTCGAGGTCCTTGAACACCTCGGCGAGTGTCTCCTTCTTCTTTTGACCGGTCACATCCTCGATCTTCAGTTGCCTGAGATCGAGCACGCGCCCCGCGGCGAGCTCTTCAACGGCTCGCTGGGCCAAGCGGGCCACGGCACGCGACGCCTCCGTAACGCTCATCCCCTCGGTGAGACGACGCAGATCGGCGACCTCGAGCGGCGGCCCGATGCGCACGTGAACCTTGCGGCTGCGGAGCGCCAGAGCGCCCTTCGGGAGCGCCGAGAAGGTGCCACCGAGGTACACCGGTAAGATGTCGGTGTTGTACTGCAGCGAGAGGTGACCGACGGCGGGCTTGAACTCATGGATCGCGCCATCGACGCTGCGTGTTCCCTCGGGAAACACCAGCACCACGTTGCCTCGCTCGAGCAGCTCGCCCGCCTGGCGCAGGCTCTGGCGCAGGGAGCCGCTACGGCTCATCGGCACCAGATTCGTCAGGTTCTCGAAGTAGGCCTTGCGCCACTTTCCGCCCTCGAAGAAGTAGTCCTGAGCGGCGAGGGACACCATGTCTTGGCCGTAGCCGCCGAGGGCGTACTTCACGAGCCCCATGTCGAGGTGGCTAGCGTGGTTCGCTGCCACCAGGGTGTTGCGGTTGTGGGGCAAGAACGCCCGACCGTAGACCTTGGTCGTGAGCACCTTGTCGTAGAAGCCCATTTGACCGCGGCCGAGCCACTCCATCGCAGCCTTGCGCATCGGCTCGGGGATCTCCAGCGGTTCGTCCGCTTCCTTCTCGATGCGGGTGTCGAGGGCCGTCGTGGTGCGACCGCTTCGTAGCTCACGCATCAAGGCCTCCGCGTCTCCGATCGTGTGGCAGTTGGTGAGGCGCTCGGCGTCCACGCTGCGCCCCGACTGGCCTTCCAGCGCCACCAGCAGCTCGAGCAACATCAGGGAGTCGAAGCCTAGATCACCGCGCAG
Source organism: Polyangiaceae bacterium (assembly GCA_041389805.1). Classification (GTDB taxonomy): domain Bacteria; phylum Myxococcota_A; class Polyangia; order Polyangiales; family Polyangiaceae; genus JAHBVY01. The sequence goes on from JAWKRD010000002.1 coordinate 345,701, forward strand.
ACTCATATCCGTGCGGAGTTCGTTCTCCTTGCGCCGGGTGATGGTGGCGACGGCGACGCGCACCATCCGGGCAGCCGCGTCGAACCCGGAGGCGTCCACGCCTTGAGTCGCCAGCCGCGGCGGACGCTCGGAGAGCGGTGCGACGCGATCGAGTAGGCGCCGCAGCTCGCGGCGCTTGACCTTGCGGGTCGCGGTGCGAGGTAGCGCGACGTCGAGCAGCGTGGTCACGCCGGGACGCATCACCGCTGGCAGGCCATTGAGTGCTCGCTCGAGGGACTGCCTGGCCCGCGCGTGGCGCGCCGCCCGATCGTGTTCTGGGTCCTCTTCCGGCACCGCGACGCAGGCGATGCGCTCGCCTCCCCGCGGATCATCCACGCCGAGGATCGCGTACTCCTCGATGTGTTCGATCTTGCCGAGGCGGGCCTCGACGTCATCGGGGTACACGTTCTCGCCACTAGAGGTAACGATGGTGTCCTTGGCGCGACCCACGATGGTGAGCCGTCCCTGCCGATCGAGCTTGCCGAGGTCACCCGTGTGGAGCCAACCGTCGCTGTCGATCACCTGAGTCGTCGCAGCCTCGTCATCGGCGTAGCCGAGCATCACGTTTGGTCCCTTGGCGAAGACTTCGCCGACGCCTTCGGCGTTCGGTTCGTGGATACGAATTTCTACACCGGGAATGGGCTTACCCACGTGGCCTGCCTTGGCCTTCGGACCGCCGGGCGCGACGGTCAGTACTGGCGACGCCTCCGTCAGGCCGTAGCCCTCAGCGAGGTGCAGCCCGAGGCCACTGAAGAGCTTGTGGGTGCTCTCTGGTAAGGCCGCGCCGCCACTCACGAGGTAGCGCAGGTGCCCACCGAGGCCCTGATGCACCGGGCCGAACAGTAGTCGGCCGGTGTCCAAGCCGAGGCTCTTGCCGAGGCTGCGATTGACCTCCACGGCGACGTCGAACACACGGGATGCCAAGGCGCCGCGCTCTGCGACCTTCGAGAGCATGCGCCGCTCGAGCATCTCCCAGAGCGCTGGCACGCCGACCATCGCGGTGATGCGTCCTTCGTTCAGGCCGACTTCCAGGCGCTCGGCGTTGAGTTCGTCGAGGTAGACGATGCGGCAGCCACGGCTCAACGGGAGCAGCATGCCGCAGGTGAGCTCGAAGGTGTGATGTAGCGGCAGCACGCTGAGCACGCGGTCGCGCTTTCCGAGAGGAAATAGCGGAGCCAAGCTCGCGACGAGCGCTGTCAGGTTCTGATGCGTGAGCATCACGCCCTTGGGGGAGCCGGTGGTGCCGCTGGTGTAGATCAAGCAGGCGACGTCGTCGGGGGTGACGCGGCGCGCGTCGGCCGCGACTTGCTGCTCCGGCTCCACGGCGACGTCGCGCGCCATCGCGCTCTCGAGGGCGTGCGCCCACTTCGGGAGCTCTCCCTCCGCGGCGACGTCTTCGTAGCGTAGCCACACGACGCTGTCCCCGAGCTCACCGGCGCAGCGCTCCTTCACCTCGAGATCGGAGATGAAGATGCGCGCTCCGGAAGCCCGCTGCAGGTTCGCGGCGATCTGCGCTTCGACGTTCGCGTCGAGGGGCACCACCGTGGCACCCGCCAGGAGGATCCCGAAGAAGCTGATCGACCACGCCGGGTGATTCGCGCCAGCCAGCAGCACGCGATCGCCCTTTTGCACGCCCTGAGCTTCGAGCCTCGCTGCGCATGCGAATGCGTGATCGCGCCACTCGCGGAAGCTCAAGCGGCTGAGGCCTTGCTCTTCGGTGCGCTGCAGGGCGACCGCCAAGTCGTGGCGCTGAGCCATCTCGAGCAAGAGTTCGGTGAGGGTCTCGTGGCGCCGCGGCGCGGGGCGCTCCTTCTTGACGCGCTCATCGATCAGCGGGAACACATGCTTCTCGAGACCGGGCATGTGGACGTCCATGAACCACTCGCGCCAGTCGATCTTTTCCGGCTCCCAGAACGTCAGCCGCTGCTCCTCTTCAGAGAGGCGCGCGTAGGCGGCGCGAGTGTTGTCGCAGCGGAAGATGTAGTGATAGCGGCAGACGAAGGGCAAGAACTGCCCGAGCACGCTGCCCACCTTGTCTTGCTGGCTACCGAATGATCCAACGACCTTGGCGAGCGGCTTGAGGATCGGCGCCGCGGGCCCGACGCCCGCACGCTTCAAGAGCCCGGACAGACCTGCACTCGCCTTGCTCACCGCTGGCGGGCCGTAGCTGTGAAACTGCTTCTCGGTGAGGAGCGCGCCTTCGAAGTGCGCCTGCACATAGGAGAGCAGTGGGCCGCCGCGGCCGGTCTTTTGATAGTACTTGCGCTTGTACAGGCCCGAGAGCTCGAAGAAGCGCCGCATGGTGCACGGGTTGGTGTCGCTCGACGCGTATTGGTAGACGAGCGGCGCGGTGCCCTCGAGCAATTCCGCAAGGGAAAGCGTCATGGCGCCTGCGACCATGTCGCAGGGAATGAAGTCGAGGTAGTTGTCGGAGCCGGGGATCTGCGTCTGGCCCTCGCGCAGCGAATAGATCAGCGGCGCGGAGGTGTTGATGCCTTCGGCCCAACCCTTGATGGGAAACTCGCAGCTGCTCTCGATGATCGCCGGGCGCACGATGGTGAACTCGACGCCCGAGTTGGCGATGATCTGCTCACCGATGCTCTTGGTGTAGGTGTACGTGTTGGACCAACCCCAGAAGTTCGCACGCTCCGTGCCGAGCTCCGCCAGCTGCGCTTCGATGAACTTGCGCCGCACGCGCTCGATTTCATCGCTCAGAGCGGGCCCGCGCGCCGGTTCGCCGCGCTTCTCCAGGTTGGTGCGTGCTTCATCCAGGAAGCGGCTCTGGCGAAACTTGTCGTTCGCCCGGTGGCGCGCCTGCTCGATCACGTCCAGGCACTCAGCAATTTCGCCTTCGGGATCCCAGTGCGCCTCCTCCAGCTGCCCCGCTTTGGGGAACGGCTTGAGACGGGGATCGAGCTCTTCGATGAAGCCGGTGCGATCCCCCGCCGTGAAGCAGGTGGACGTGTGCATCAGCTTGGTCTGCTTTGCGCCCTGCAGGTCTTTGACCAGCGCGATCAGGTTCTGCACCCCGAACGCGTTGACGTCGAGCGCCTGATCCAGTGGCGGATCGAAGTCGACGACCCCGGCCGCGTTGATCACCGCGTCGACGCTGCCACGCAGCTCGTCGCGCAGCGGCGCCGGCAGGCCGCAGAATGGATACGAGACGTCACCTGGAATGGGCACGATCTTGTCGCGCATGAAGGCCTCGTAGCCATCACCGTAGCGCGCACGCAGCGGAGTCATCACCTCGGAAGTGATGATTTCCGCGTCGAAACGCTCCTGCGCCGTCTGGTGCATGCGTTCGCGCACCACGAGGTAGATGCGCTCGAGTTCCGGGAAGTGGTGGAGCAACATCGCCCACCACACCTTGCCCAGGAAGCCAGTGCCACCAACGACTACGAAGCGACGCCCGCGGATCTGCTCGCGAATGCTGAGCGGTCCCTTGGGTGATGCCTCGGGCGACGCCGCGGCGCTGGCTTGAGGCACCGTCCGTGTCGAGCCCTCAAGCACGTTCTCTAGCGTGGAGAGCCCGTTGCCGGGCCCGTGAACACCGTTCTTGCCGCTCATCCGCCGCGCGCTCCACTGCCCGGCAGCGACACGTCGGCCATCAGCATCGGTGCGACATGCAAGCACGCGATGTCGAGGCTCCGGAGCTCGCCTCCCCGGGCGCGATACAGCGCTTCATCCATGGTCGGCGCCGTCTCGTAGCCCAAGATCTGCGGGATGTACTCGTTGTCCGCTCCGACGACGATCACGCGGCCCAGGTGCTGGCGACCCGCTTCGCCCCAGTACCACATGTAGAACGGGTGCACCGGATGGTAGGCGTGCCCCGTGCGGTACATCTGGATGAACGCCGGGTCTTGCGCGAACTTGTGCTCGTAGCGCTTGTGCAGCTCGACCGCGTCGCGCGTTTCCGGGAGTAAACGGTGGACGAAGTCGATGTACGGAGCGTGCTGCTCGTGATCGAACTTGTCGGTGCAAGGGTGCGTGATGATGAGGGTGCCTCCCTTCTTCACCAGCGGCGCGTTGCGATACAGGTTGAACAGGTAACCCTGCGCCATCACCTGCACGAGCAGCGGGTTGAGGAAGGAGTGTACGTTGTAGGGACTGATGAACGGTACACCGCTCACCAGCACGTCGACCTGGCCCTGGAAAGGCACGCAGTACTGCGCGAAGTTCTTCTCCAGCGTCTTCTTGTGTACCGCCTCGGTCTCGCCGGCCACGACGCTGATCACGCCATAAGGCGCCGGGAACTTGTCGAAGATGGCCTGGCGGGCCGGCTGGGGCAGGCGCTTCAAGGTCGCGATCAACCCCTTCTGCAGCATGCGCTCCTTACCCGTGAGTTCGTCCTCGTTCTTCCCGAGGAAGTCGAGGTTCTTGTCGAACATGCGGTTGTTGAGCGCGGTCTCGATGGTGAACACGTTCAGGTGTTCGTTCGCGATGCGCCCCATCCGCTCCACGCTGCTCGCCAGCGCCGAAGTCGCGGGGTCCATGTAGGAGTGACAATCCCGCATGGTAAAAGGGTTGTGGTGGGCGCGCAGGCTCTTGTAGCCGCAGAGGCCGACCGCCACTGACTTGTGACCGCCGTCCATCGGCACGAAGTTCACGTTGACGTAGATGACGAGATCGCTCTCCACGGCGCGCCGATTGAGCTCCACCACCTCACCGAGCTCGGTGGTGCCGATCTCGACCATGTTCTCCTGGTCCTCGGCGTCGTGGTTGTAGAGGCGGTCGGGCCAGTAGGCGTCGAAGATCTTGTCGCCAACGCAGTGGCGGATCTCATGGCCCTTCATGCGGCGATGCACCGCCGTGGCGATGATCATCTCGATGTCGTCCACGCCGTGATCCGCGAGCATGTCGAGCACGATGGTCAGGATGCGCTCACGCACGTCGGGACGACGCATCGGAGGCAGCGGCAGCGAGATGTCATCGATCGCGATCGTGACCTTCATCCCCGGACGCAGCTTCGCGTAGAGGGGCTCGCTGTTCTCCGGGTGATTGATCGCGTAACGGATAGCTGCATCGACGTCGCGCAGCCCCTCCATTGGCGGCTTCGGGTAAATCACCCGAGTGCCCGCGGGCAGGTCCACCTCGACCAGCGAGTCTCCAGCAAACAGTACGCGAGGAGCGCTATCGCGCTCCAAGGTCACCACACAGGGATGGTTCATAGCTCTTTCCGAATCATTGATTGGGGCGCGCCCGCTCGGGCGCGGTTACTCGTTTCGCGCCAGTGGCGCGATCTAGAGGCTGACGTGATCAGGGGCGGGCGAGTTCGAAGCTGGGCCAGCTGTAGGCCTTCGCGAGGAGGCGCAAACGCGCGTCGGGGTTTACCGCCGCGGGGTGACCCACGACGCTCAGCATCGGCACGTCCGAGTAACTATCGCTGTATGCGTAGCACTCGTCCAAGTCGTGGCCTTTCGCGCGAGCGTGCTCGCGGATCAAACGAGCTTTCTCGGGCCCCGCGACCACCGGCTTGAGCAGCTTTCCGGTGGCGATTCCGTCCTTGATCTCCAGACGGTTCGCGATCACGTCCGTCGCTCCGAGATGAGCCCGCAGCCTTTCCAGGAGGAAATCCAGGGCGCCACTGATCAGCACCACGTCGCGCCCGACGTCCAGGCTGCGCTTCACCAGGTCCTTGGCGCCCGGGTAAAGGGCTTGCTTCAGCACGGTGTCAAACGCCTCATCCGCGAGGATGAGCAGCCGGTCCTCACTCATGCCCTGGAAGGAGCTGAACAGGAGCTCGTTGAAGGTCCGCCGGTCCAGCATCTCCGCGACTGCCATGCGCGGCGCGCCGAGCAGCGTACGCCCCAGGCGCATAGCCGTCTGAACGGGCGTGCCCTGGTTCAGCAAATAGAACAGGGTCGGGTGCACCAGGTTCGTGCGCACCAAAGTGCCATCGACATCGAAATAGCTCGCAGCCACGGGACCTTCGCTCACCCAAGCCGGCCCTGGAGTCAAGCCTGGAGGCCCCAATCCTAGGGGTTCGACCAGGTGACCCGTTCCAGTCCTCCGACGCGGCGCGCAAACCGTGAGCCGTTGGTCAGAGTTCGACTGCCCCCCGGGGAAGGAAACCCCGGTTCTGCGCAAGATTCTGGGAACCGGACGTATCCGCGCGTAACCAACGACGCACCTGGTCGAGCCGCAGACTTTTTTGGGGGAGAGGCGCGCTGCCCCTACGCCGTGGTCTGTCGCGCGGCGCCTAGGGCTTCACGCTGCGCCGCCGGCGACGCCACAAGCCCGCGCCAGTGACACTCGCGAGCGCGAGCCAAGCCCCGGGAGGCAGCTGCTGACCAGCTCCTGCGGCGCGGCAGCCGCAGTCGATCTGTGGCGCCAGCACGATGACTCGGACGCCTGGATCGGGGTAGCTGCCCGCCGCGCCGGCCGTGTTGACGGCGCCAGTGCCCGCAGCGCCACCCGCTGGAGCGCCTCCTGGAGCCGACGCTGGCCCGCCGCCTGTCGCTCCTGACGGCGACGGCAAACTCCCAGGGTCCACGGGAGACGTCGAGCCCTGACCACCATTTCCTCCGGGCAACGTTGCAGCGCCACCTGTCGCAGCGCCACCTGTCGCAGCCTCACCGGCGCCGCCCCCCGCGCTCGCTGCACCCGCCGCTCCACCGCGGCCCCCTCGAGCGCCACTGCCCGACGCTCCGCCTGCTCCGGCCCCACCTGCCTCCTCACCAGCTGATCCGCCGGCCCCCACGCCAGCGCTTCCACCGGTATGCCCCCCAGCCGTTCCGCCGTCGCCGGCTCCGCCAGCTCCGCCGCCACCAGCTCCGCCGCTACCAGCTCCGCCGCTACCAGCTCCGCCGCTACCAGCTCCGCCGCCACCAGCTGCGCCGCCACTTCCCGTGGCGGGAGGCGTAACGGACCAGCCAATGTCTTGCAGCAACGGCAGCGACAGGTCGACCGCATGGGCGAGCCCCTTGGTGGCGTAGGGCTCCATCAACAAGTTCGGTGACGCCACGGGATCCCAGTGGGAAATCGAGGAGCCGAGCTTCACCGGGTCGGGGGCGTTGAGCTGTACACGGCCCTGAGGGTCAGCGCCGACCAGCACATTCGAATCCTCGCGGATATCCGCGATCAAGCCGTCTCCGGCCGCTGCCTTCAAGCGCAACGCGTCCGCCTGGCTCAATGACAGGACAGGGATCCCCACGTTCTCGAAGCCGCTCAGCGGCTTGACGGGAGAACCAGGCGTGGTCATCCCGAGGACCAGCGCTGCAGCGCCCGCCGCTTCGGCTGCCTTGGCCTGGACGTCTGCACCACAGCTGCCGAGGTCCAGATACAACACGACTCCCTGTTGCGAGCTCGGCAGCGGCGCGCTGCACCCGAGGTCGACGCCAGCAGGCGCTCGAACCACGCCGCCGATGGGCTTGCTCGTGAGGGCCTCGCCAAAGCTAGCAACCGCCACGGGAAACCAAGCATCCGCGCCGTCAGCGAAGGTGCGCAACAGCGCCACGCCTGATGACAGCACGCTCGGAGCAGCTTGGCTCACCCTCACCCCCGACCAAACCACCCGGCGGGTATTCTTCGCGGAAACAACGCGCTCCACGTCGGTCAGCTCAGTCCAGGTACGGTCCTCAAGGGTGTCCAAGGTGAAGCTCGCGTAGACGTCGGGCTGGCCGAGCAACAGCTTTCCAGTTTCCTCGTTCGCGAAGTTGGAGAAGCCGAGGCCGTGCCCCAGCTCGTGCAACAGCACCTGCACGAGATCGATGTCACTCCCCGCCTGCCCGTCGAGCCCGTAGTACCAGCCAACGCTCCCGAGGCAGCTGGGGTTATCCAGGTCGCCGTTGAACTGAGCGCTGATGTCGGCCAGGCCTGGGGCCAGATCGACCCCAGCCAGGCTGTCCGCCAGCGCCGAGTGATACCAAGTGCCCGTGCTCGGGGCGCCGGGGAAGTCTTGAAAGACGAAGTTCGTGCCCGCGGAACCGAGCACGGCGCTGGTCGACGAGCAGGTGAGCGCGCTGAACTGCGCTTCGACCACGATGGTCACCGGGCTGTCGAGCAGCCCGCCCCAAATCTGCGCGGCATACTCGAAGGCGATGCGTCGCTGCTCGCCAAGGGTCGTACCGGTGTTGCCTCCGATCGGGCTCACCGCGGTTCCGTCGTTGAACCCGCTGGCAGCGCCATCTTTCACGCGGATCTCGAAGTCGGCGCCGAATGCCGGCGCTGCGGCCAGCACGCCTGCAATTGCGGTGAAGATCTGGGTCAGGCGTCTCACTGCTCAGCACCCGTTTCCGCGCGGTTCAAGACAGCGCTGACAGCAGGTACGCGATCTGCACACACCAAGCTCGGCTTGCCGCGCTCGATGCTGACGACCTGAGCGTGTTGATAGCGCCCCCGAAGGTCCACCGCGCGACCGCCTCCAGGGAGCTGGGTCGCCGACAGGCCGACGTCGGAGCGCTCCAGGTGGGCTTGCCAACTCTCGGGCGCATCGCCGGTCTGCTGCGTGTCAGCCCCGTCCGCTACGTCACCGCAGCCACCAAGGAACCCGAAAACCAGCAAAATCACAGCCGATCGCGCCAGGCCCCTCGCCCGCTCCGCGGCGCCATCCAGCCGTTGTCGCAAACAGATCATCCCTCGGAGGATCGGCTCTTTGCGACGAACCTTGAGTGTCGGTGGACGCGCTTTCTGTTACGACCGAGCGCATGCGTCTGGTTGACTCACCCCCTGCCCTCGCCCGCACGGCCAAAGAGCTCACGGGAGCGCGGCAGCTCTTCATCGACACGGAGTTCGAGTCGACCCGCGAGCACCGCACGCTTTGCCTGCTGCAGATCTCTCGTGGCGAGACCATCTACTTGGTCGACACCCTGCGCCTGGGCGATCTCTCGCTGCTCGCGCCGGTGCTTCAGGACGAGCAAACCGAGTGGGTGCTCCACGCCGGGCAGCAAGACGTGCTGCTACTGATCGAGCGCTTGAAGCTGAAGCAGACGCCTCCGATCTTTGACACGCAGATCGCGTGGGGCCTGCTTGGCCCGGAGCCATCGGTCAGCCTGGCTTACTTGCAATTCAAGGTGCTCGGCCTACGCGCGGGCAAGGCCCACCAGGCGGACGACTGGAAGCGCCGCCCACTGCCCCAGAGTCAGCTCGCCTACGCCGCTGGCGACATCGAACACTTGCCTGAGCTTCGCGAGGAGCTTGGAGCACGCCTGCGCTCCAAGGGGCGGGAACAGTGCGTGCTCGATGCTAGTCGCGACGCCCTCGTCCCCAGCGAAGATCCGCCGCCGGAGCTCAGCCTGGATTCGTTCCGCAACGCGTGGCAGCTGGAGCCGCCCAATCAGGCGGCGCTCCGGGCGTTGATGGATTGGTACAACGAGCTGCCCTCCCACAAGCGCGCCCAGGCTCCCGCTCCCAAGACATTGCTCGCCATTGCGAGTCGTCTCCCCGAGGAAGGGCAAGACGTGGTGCGTATCAAGGGTGTACCTCAAGGCTGGGGGCGCCGCTTTGGCGACCAAGTCGCTGCGCTGGTCACCAAAGCAGTGCACAGCGCACGCGCGGGCGACTTCATCCCCATCGATCCGCCGCCCTACGCGACCTTCGAAGAGATCCGGCTGGACGCGTATTTCGCGACGCTACGCGCCGAGGTGTGCGCGAAGCTGTGCGCAGCGCCGGAGCTCGCACTGCCCACCCGCGTGCTGCGCCGCCTGCGCCATGCGCTGCTCGATGGCGGCACCGACGCGGCGCTGGGTGAGCTGGACGGCTGGCGCGGCGACCTTTGTCGGGCCGCCGTCGAAGCGCACCTGACCCAGTACCCACCGCCCCTGGATGCCAGACGAGGCTAGCGCCTACCAGTTCGCTTCGTAGATCGCGACGCCGGCCTCTTCCCTCACGAGCTCTACCGCGGCGCGCACCCCAGCGCCTTCGAGCGTGGCACGAAAGACGCCGGTGAACCCGATGAGGTTCCGCGTCAGAAATAACCCGTGCGGAAACGTCATGCGCACGCTCGAGGATGCTTTCGTCGTGCGCGCGTCCAGCTTGGTTCCTTTGCGGAAATTACTCCAGCGGAGCGACGCGCCTTTGAGGATCAGCGCAGGGCCCGCGACACGCATCAGGCTTGCGTACATGGGTGAAGCGTAGAGCGCCTTGGCCACCCGATACGTGTGATCGGCGTACGCGCTGTCCGAGTAGCCAAGCTCGTCACCCGTCGCCAAGAGCACGCACTGGTATTCGACCTCAGTCACCCAGGCGTTCGGCGGCGGCGGGTCGCGCACCAGAGCAGCCAGGCGCGGGGGAAGCGGAGCCGGGTCCGGCGTATGCACCCCGAGCGCGGTACGCAACATGGACGCCTTGACCTGGGCGCTCTCGAAGGAGTCGATCCCATACGGCAGCGCTTCTAGGTAACGGTCCAGCTCCATGATCCAAACGCTATACCACCAAGTCACGAATTTGGTTGAGAGAGATCTCGGGGGGTGAGTTGAGGCTAGAGGCGGCGGTTCTCAACCATCCAAACCGATCGGAGGAGGGCGAGTCGAGGCTCCCCTCCGTCGAGCACCGGCACGCAGCTGCCCTGACCTCGCCGGCGCCCGGTATAGTCATCCCATGTGGGAAACCAGCCTCAGCGCCGCGCGCCGACGCGTCGCTCTCTTGCGTCCTCTCTTCACTTCACGTCTCGCGCTTTGCGGCGCCGCCATGGCTGCAGCGCTGACCGTCGCGCCGAGTCACGCCCACGCCGCGACGACGGAGATCGGACCAAGTGATGACCTGAACGCGGCGATTCAAGCGCTCCAGCCCGGCGATGAGCTGGTACTCCAGGGCGGCACCTACACGCTTAATTTCCGCCTGGGAATTACATTGAACGGCACCGCAGCGATGCCGATCGTGATTCGAGCCAAGGACGGCGAGACGCCGGTGATCACGCGCGACGCTGCACAGAACACCATCAACATCGAGAACTCGAGCTACTTGACGCTGCAAGGCTTGGAGATCACCGGCGGCAGCCATGGCATCCGCATCGACGACTCGGACTTCGTCACGATTGAAGACTGCCACGTTCACGACACCGGGGACGTCGCCATCAGCGCCAATATCCCAGGCGCCAGCTACGAGGGGCTGCGCTTCATCCACAATCACATCCCCGACACCGGTGGCACAGGAGAAGGCTTCTACCTCGGCTGCAATGACGCTGGTTGCGTGATGTTCAACAGCGTGATCGAAGGCAACTACATCCACGACACCAAAGACGGCGTGTCCCAAGGCGACGGCATCGAGGTCAAGCACGGGAGCTACGGCAACCTGATCAAAGACAACGTGATCCGCGACACGGGCTACCCCTGCATCATCGTGTACGGGACCCAGGGCAACCCGGTGAATACAATCGAAGGCAACGCGATGTGGAACTGCGGGGACCACGGGATCCAGGCCGCCGCCGACGCGACCATCATCAACAACGTGATCCTGGGGGCCGCGGCAAACGGCATCCATAGCCAGATCCATCAGGGCGCTACCCCGGGGAACCTGACGATCCTCCACAACACGATCCTGGTCGACAACGACGCGATCCGGACCAACGACATCGCCGCGCCGGTGTTGATCGCCAACAACGCGCTGTACTCGAGCGGCGGGAACGCCATCCGCCTGGGTGGCGACACCGGCCAGGCGACGGTCAGCGGTAACGTCGGCACCGGCACCTTTGGCGGAAGCACCGGCTTCGACGCAAGCGGCGCGCGGGCGACTGACTTCGTGGACGTCGCAAACAAGGATGTGTTCCCCGCGACGGGCTCGAAGCTGATCGGTTCAGGCGACTCCGCTCACACACTCCCCGACGATTTCAACGGCACTGCGCGCCCAGCGACGCCCGTCGATGTCGGAGCCTACCTCTACGACGCGAGCGGCAACCCCGGCTGGAGCGTAGGCGATGGCTTCAAAGAAGGAGGCTCGACTGGTGGCGGCGGTGCCGGTGGAAGCGGCGGAAGCGCGGGCGCTGGTAACGGCGGCAGCAGCGGAAGCGGGAACGGAGGAAGCGGCAACGGCGGAACCGCCGGGGCGGGCGGCAGCAGCGGCGGAGGCGCCAATGGCGGCAGCGGGGCGGCTAGCAGCGGCGGATCTGGCGCGAGCAGCAACGCGGGTGGCGGCTCGAGCGACGACTCCGGCTGCGGCTGTTCGGTTCCGGGCGGTAACACCTCGAGGAGTGGGCTATTGTTGAGTCTCGGGTTGCTACTCGGCGTGAGTCTGCGACGCCGTCGAAGTCGCCGCAGCGCGCCCCAGCGCGGCTTGGGAGGGCCCCGCAGCCTCTAGCCGAGCCAGTGCGTCAGTCCACGCGCACCGTGCGCACGTCGCGCACGCCCGTATCGGGATCGATGTCGATGACCAGGAAATGGCGACCGATGTCATCGAAGCGCTCAGGGATGGCCCCGCCTCCGCCCGAAATGTAGGCGGGGATCCCGCCGTTCTCGAAGTCGTAGTAGGAGTGGATGTGCCCGTACAGGGTCAGGTCCACGTGGCCTCGCGCGAGTCGTCCGAGGAGCTTCGCCGCCTCGTTGCGGCTACTAAAGGCGCCATTGCGCACCCCGGTCGGATCGAGCGGCGGGATGTGCATGGCGACGATGTGGACGTCGGATTTGTGCTCCCGGAGCCAGCCGTCGAGCTGGTCGTAGACCATCGGATCTAGGGTCGCGCTGCCGCTATCAAGCAGGCTGAACGCTGCCCCACGGAAATCGAAGTGAAAGCTCGCCCGCCCGAAGTAGTCGTGCCAAAGCGTAGGCGACTGCCCGAGCTCGTGGTTCCCGAGGGTCGTGTAGTACGGCACCTCCAGCTTCTCGAGCTCGCGCTTGTAGCGAGTGAGCTGCTCGTCGGTGCCCTGATTCGTGAGGTCACCAGCACCGAGCAAGAACGAGACCGGCTCCTGATTGATGCGACGGAAGATGTCCTGAACGCGGTCGATGGCTTCCTGAACGTCGCTGAGCAACGCAAAGCTGAACGGACCGCGCTGGCGGGCCTCGGGCGCCATCAGCTCGAAACGCACCTCGGGAGTCGAGAAGACGACGTCGTAGACTTGCTGCGTCGGATGGTGTCCCGGGACCTCGGTCAACGTCGCCTCACCCTCGACGACACTGAGCCTCGACTCCCGCATCACGTTGGAGAGCGTCACGCGCCAGGTGGTCGGCGCGCTGTCGCTACGCCGCAACGTGAAGCGCTGAACAGGCGCGCTGCTCCACAGGTGCAGCGCGCCGCCAGCGGCGACCTCACCGATGCTCAACACCGCGGCCAAGCCGTGTTCCACGTCGACGCGTAGGCCACGTGCTTCGGCGTGGCCTACCTCGAGATCGCGCTCGGCGCGCTCCTCAGCGGGACGTGTGCTGCACGCCACCTGTGCGGTCAGCCCAATCAGTCCCAGCGCCAGTACCATGCGTCGCCAGCCCATCACATTTCCTCCCGATAGATCACAGATAGACCGAGCACATAGGCCGAGCCGACCTCGGCGTTGAGGCCCAAGCCGAGGCGATCCTGGAGCATGCGGCTCTTGAAATAGTAGTCGACGTCGAGCCCAAAGTGCCCCGCCACGCCGCTGCCCAGCCCGTGCAATAACAGGCCTGCGGCGTAGTCGTCGTGACGGTGATCGTAGTAGGCACGCCACTCACCTCGTTCCCCGCGGAAGTACGCGCCAAACGCCAACTGAAACAGCAAGAGCTCGGTGTAGTCCGGGTCGATCGTCGAGCCGTTCAGCCCCCGGATGTCGTACGCCGTGCGGGTGATGCCCCAACCAGCTCCCATTTCGGCAAAGCTGCCCCGCAGATCCGGCGCGAAGTGCTGCAAGTCCAGGCGCGCGAGCGCCGAAGTCTCGAAGGTGGTGTTCAAGAAACCTTCGGACGGGAAATCGTGGCGCGTCAGCGCCATCTCTAGGTCAACGAAGCTGCCGTCTGCCGCACGCTTGCCGGGCGTCGCACCGATCAGCCGCGGCTTCAGCGCCAGCCTCAAGCGTTCGTTCTGGGAGTCGAGGCCGAAGAAGCCGCTCGGTGCGATGCGTACCGGTCCGAGCCACTGTTCGAAGCCAGCCGTGAGGAACCACTCGTACGCGAACTGAGGGTCGGAGACATGGCTCAGCCCGATTCGACTCTTCGAGTAGGCCTTACCACTACCCGTGCTGCGCCAGGTGTCGGGCATCGCCACGCCCCACACATCCGCGAGGAAAGACAGCCCAAACAAGCCCGCGCCGCCGATCGTCACCGCGGCGGCGGGCCCCACCCAGTCGCGTGCGGCACCCGTGAGCGCCAGCGTCCCGCCCCCCAGGAGCACGAGCCCAAGCCCAATCCCTTCGCTGAGCAGCAACCGCCGTCCGGTTTGGCTACGGCCGGCGACGAAGTGGCCCGTGCCATGGACGAGCACTCCCGGAAAGATCGCAAGACCCGTGGCCAGCGGATCCGCTTCGAGCTCATCATCGGAGTGCGCTTCCTCCGCTACGGCGTGTGGTGTTCCCGCAGATGGAGGCGTCGCAGCCTGCGCCGCGGTCGACCACGCGAAGCACAAGACCAGCGCCGAGCCGAACCCGGCTCCCCTCAACTACGACTCTCCCAGTCGAAGAGCGCGCGGGAGAGCTGCAGCAAGTCGATCAGGTCTCGCGGGTCTTCGCTCAGCTCGGGCAAGCGCACGCTGAGGCAGTCCTTGGGCAGGCGCTCCGCGAAACGGTCCGTGGCCGCCTGAGCGACGTGATTCCAAGCGGCCGTGTCCTGACGTAGCTTCGCCAGCTCGTGGAGCAGCACCAGCATTGCCTCGCTAACGCGGCGCCCCTCGAGTCCGATCGAACCCAGACGTTGCGCCGGATCCTGAGGTGGCGCCCAGCCCACCTTCTCCGCTGGGTCGCTGGCTCGGGCGACATACGAGCGATTGAAGATCACGGCGCCCAGGGACACGCCGCGCTCGAGCAATCCGTCACGCAAATACGCTGCGTCCCACAAGCTGGTACGCGACGGCGAGCAGACTAGGCAAAACGCGGTTGAATCCGCACGGAGAACTCGCTGCACCGCTTCGGCGCGCTCTTGAAAGCCCTCCTTCAGGTGCCAGAGCACCGAGAAGAAGCCGACCAGCTCTTCCACCAGCTGACGACTGGCGAGCATCCCGAGGATGCGGGTCGCAGCGGCGCCGCCCGTGGGGAGCAAGCGCGAGAGCGCGCCGCCGCCAAAGCGCGGCTTCAAGAACCAGCGCACGGCCTCGTCGTCGAGGAAGCGCGCGAGGCGCCCCGGCGCGTCGAGGATGTCGAGCGCCGAACGCGTGGGCGGGGTGTCCAGCACCACCAAGTCGTAGTCGCCGCACTGGACCACGTCGTAGAGGCGCTCCATGGCGACGTACGCGTGGCTCCGCGCGAGGGTGCGGGAGAACGCCTGGTAGACGCGGTTCTCGAGAATACGCCGGGTGGATTCGCCTTCTCCGTTCAGGCGCCCGATCAACGAGTCATAAGAGGCTCGGGTGTCGAGCATGGCTGCGTCGAGCTGCCCTTCGACGCGGGCCCCGTAGCGCAGCAGTTCGTCCGTTGGAACGGCCCGCACGCCGTCATCCAGGCCATCGAGCCCCAGGGCCGTGGCCAAGCGTCGAGCGGGGTCGATGGTCAGCACCAGGGCGCGCCGCCCGCGTCGCGCGGCTTCTAGCGCAAGCGTCGCTGCGACACTGGTCTTGCCAACACCACCTGGACCGACGCAAACGATCAGCTTGTGCTCCGCCAGGAATTTTTCCGCGCGAATATGATCCTGATCGGAGTTCGCGCGCCGGCTGTTGGGCTGCGAGCTCAACGGTTCTGTGCCCGCGCCGCTCATCAGGCTTCCTCCCCGGCAGCCAGACGGCCGAGACGCTGCAGCTCTTGCAGGCTCACCTCTCCGGTCGTGAGTCGGGGCAGCTCCACGAGGGGAATACGCACGCGAGCGGAGAGGCGTTTCAGTTGATCGCGCACTCGACCAAATCGCCGCAGCGCTGCGCGCCCCAGGGCAATGTCATCGGTGAGCTCACGATCGCCGGCTCGCATTCCCGCCTCCGCCAGATCGTCCACGACGCTCAGCGCTTGATAGGTCAAGGGCTCCGCGGGCACCTGGTTGACATACAACCTGCCCAGCTGAATCCGGTGCTCACGGTCGAGGTTCTCGTAGAGCTCCAAGGTCTCTTGGACCGGCAGCTCGGTGGGCAGCGTGACCAGGTTCAAGATGACCTTGTTGCTGTCTGCCAGGAGGTCACTCACGCTGGAGAGCAGACGCCGGAGGGGTCCCGCACCGACCAGGCCATCGAGTACGCGCGGCAACTCGAGCAACATCAACGCGTGGCCAGTCGCGTCCAGGTCGACGTAGATCGGGTGCCAGTACGGGTTGCCGTCCGCCTTGCGCATTTCCACGAGGCTTTTCAGCTTGCTCAAGGTGACGACCTCGGCGACGCCTGGCGCGGCGTACAGGAAGCGCCCGAGCGCCTTGTTGTCCAGCACCAGCTTGGCGAATCCACCGAGCCGCAAGTTGTCAGCCACGTAGTCTGCCAGGGCGCCCTCGACGCCCAAGTTCATCGCGCTCACGCCGCGACCCACGTCGTGGGGCTCGTAGCCAATCGGCCCCTGGCCGAACACCGCCTCCATGCTCGCCCGGTGCCCGAGCTCCACCACCAGGGGACGCATGCCCCGCCGCGCAGCCTCGAGGGCCAGTGACGCCACCAACGTCGACTTGCCGACTCCGCCCTTCCCGGTGAACAGCTGTAGCCGGTGAGCGAAAGGATCCCGAGCGGGTGAGAGCGGCGTGATCACGACGGCATGAGGTAACGCGACAGCCGTCTGCCGCCAAGTAGCTTGCGGCCGGACCAAAGCCCCAACGCGGGGACCGTGTTTGTCAGGCAGCTTTTGCGAGCTGTGGCACCCTGCAGCTGATAGTGAACGGCGCGCCAAGGCGCGAGTAGGGCCTGAGTACTGAGATGTCCGTCGACTTCGGGGAGCCCCGAACTCCCAGCTTATTCGCTTGGCTTCAGGCAGCGCGGCCCCTGGCCGCGGCCAATATCGCCCTGCCCATTCTGTTCGGGAGCGCCTTGGCCTATGGCGACCAGCGGCGCTTCAGCGCAGGTGCGCTGGGGCTCGCGCTGGGGTTCGGCGTGCTCGACCAGTTGTTCATCGTATTCGCCAATGACTACGCCGACGCCGAAGCCGATCAGCTGAACACGACCTACAACCTGTTCTCAGGCGGCTCGCGGGTCATTCCCCAGGGCAAACTGTCGAGATCGAGCTTGGGTCGGGCGGCGCTCCTGATGGCGGCGCTACTCCTGATCTATGCCGCGGCCGTGGGCCTGATGGCCGATGTTTCCGTGTGGTTTCCGCTGACGCTCGCTGCCCTGTTCTTGCTCTGGGCCTACAGCTTCCCGCCCATCCGACTTTCTTTTCGGGGGGGAGGAGAGCTGCTCCAGGCGCTGGGGCTCGGCGTCGTGTTGCCACTGATCGGCTTCAGCGCACAGACGGGCGGGCTCGGGGACTTGAGCTGGACGAGCCTGATGCCCGCGTTCTTGATCGGCTACGCAGGCAACATCACCACGGCGCTGCCAGATCATCCGGCAGACGCTGCCACAGGGAAATTCACATACGCCGTGCGGGCGTCGCCGCGGGTCGCTCGCCGCAACAGCCTGATCTTGATCGGCTGCGCCGCGCTGGGCACGCCGATCATCGTCCCTGACGCAGGCTACACGCGCGTCACCACGCTGATCGCGCTGGTGGTCGCGCTGTTGCTCGCCAACTTGCGTCAGCTCGACGCCGCCGAGGCCAGCAACCACCCAGCGTGCCGCTTGTTCGTCTTGCTCAACGGTGCAGCCATCAGCCTGCTGTTCGGGGGCTGGGCGCTCTTGTTGTGGCTGGGCGGCTGATCCGCTAGTCGCCCGAGGTCGCTGACTTGGCCAGCCCGAGGCTGACTGCCCGCTCGCGACGCAGGCGCTGAAACGGCTTGTCCCAGACGGGCTGGGCGTCGATGCGCCAGCTCTCCACGGGCAAGAGTCCATCGCGAGCGAGGCTCTCGTGGAGCGCTGCCTCCGCGCCGGGACCTCTTGAGAACTCGAACGGGTTACGGGGCTCCGACGTGCGCAGCGTCGGGTACTTCGTGTCGTCGTGCGCGATGAGATCGAGCAGCTCGTGGCCCCGCTGATGCAAAAACGTCAGGAACTGCAGGTCGAAGGGCCCGACGCTGGCGCGAGCTTGCGGCTCCTTGCGCACCCACTTGGCCCAGTCGAAGCCGTAGATGAAATCGTGTCCGTAACGGAAGCGGATCTCCGTGGCGCTGCCGAACAGATCTTGCAGCTCGACGATCAGTCCACAGGCGCAACTCAAGTGGTCCGCCGAGTCGGCGGCAGCGCTCGCTTCACGCAGCAAGCTCGCGCCGGTGTAGTCGAAGTCCCAGAAGATGTTCTCCGGAAAGTTCCGCAGCTCCGCGCGCGCAATGTTCGCCATGCCGTGCGCGAACGCCATTTCACATCCGCGCGGAATCTCTGAGCGCAACCTCACCCCCAAATCCAGCAATGAAGTAGCTAGCTGGCGGTCGGGACAAAGCGAACGGCGCACGACCTCCTGCGCCGATAGCAGCTCATCGGCGGCGCGCAGCACGTGTTCGAATTCGAGCACCTCAGCCTCCACGACTGAGGCGAAAGACTTTGTGCCCGTCACGCAGCTTGGGTGCCTCGATGGTGAGCATCGCGGTCGAGATCTCGCGCACCCGCCCGCCACCCTTCACATCCCGGATCTTCAGGCGCTCACCGTCCACACCCACCACATCGCACAACCCGAAGGCAAAGTGCTGAACGCGATCCCCGGGCTCTGGGAACCCCTCCTCTTCTTCCTCGTCCTCGGCTTCCGCGATGGCTGCCTGCGCGTGAGCCGCCCAGCCCGCGTCGGCGGGAACGACCTGCGGCGCCTTCGCTTCGCTGACGAGCTCCGCTTCGGCTTGGCCCAGATCGTGGACCAGGGCGTAGACCTCCTGCACCTTGGCGCGCAGTAAGATCCCAGCGACGAGCTCGCTGGAGTTCTCTTTCGCGCGCGCCAAGCAAGCGGTGAGTGGTCCCTCGGCGGGCCCAGACAAGCTCACCAGCGTCGCGCGGCCTGCGATGCTGCGCACGGGCGCTCCGTCGCCAACGACACGCACCTCCGCGGCCGCGACTTCACCGCTGGCCTGAACGAAGCAACCGCGAGCGCCATCCGCCAACGCCTTGATGACATCGGTACCGGGTTTGAGGCTGAGCAGCCGGGGCGTGCTGGACATGAGGCGTGGGGGAAGCGGAAAATCCGCGGCCGGCGCGAGCTTTGGGGCAGCGCGCGGCGGGAGTCAAGCTGCGGCTCCGAGACGCGGAACCCGACACTGCGACAGGCCGCCGCAGCGGCCTATTGACGCTGAGCGAACCGCTACTCATCCAACGCTCCATGAGCGTTGAATCAAACTCTCGACTGCGCGTCGCGATCGCCGGCGCGAGCGGCTTCGTTGGCCGCCATTTGATCGAACGCCTGAAGCTCAGCGCCCAGGTGGTGGCGCTCTCCCGCGGCGCGCGTGATGACGGTGACGGCGTCGAGTGGCGAGAGGCGGATTTGTTCTCGGCGACGAGCACCACGCAAGCGCTCGAAGGTTGCGACGTCGCGATCTACCTCGTGCACTCGATGATGCCATCGTCGAGGCTGTTTCAAGGCTCCTTCCGCGACACCGACCTGCTCCTGGCAGACAACTTCGCGAAGGCCGCGGTGAGCAACGGCGTGCGCCACGTGATCTACCTGGGAGGCTTGGTCCCCGAGGGCGCGCTCAGCAGTCACCTATCGAGCCGCCGCGAAGTCGAGGATGTGTTCAATGCGACGGGGATCCCCCTGACGGTTCTGCGAGCAGGGATGATCGTCGGCCCCGGCGGTTCCTCGTTCGAGATCTTGCACTCCCTGATCGCGCGCCTGCCTGTGATGGTGCTGCCAGCCTGGACCCAGAGCAACACGCAAGCGGTCTTCATCGACGACGTGGTCGACGTGCTCGCGCGCGCAGTCAGCGAACCCGCGTTTCAGGGACGCACACTGGACCTCGTGAACGGTGAACGCCTGACGTATGAAGAGCTCCTGCGGCAAACTGCTGAGCTCCTTTCCGTGCGGCGATACATGCTGAAGGTGCCCATCAACTCCACCGGCTTCAGCAAGCTCTGGGTCAGCTTGTTCAGCAACTCTGCTTACGAGCTCGTCTCCCCGTTGATCGACAGCCTACGCTGCGACCTGCCTTCGCCTCAGCCGGACCCGCTCATCGCCGCTTCGATCCGGTTCCCGAGCTACCGCGCAATGGCCGAGGAGAGCCTCTCGCGCTCCCCGGAGCCCGTTGCAGCGCGCCCCAAGCGGCGGCTCAAGGAAAGGCACAGCGTGCGCTCGATTCAGCGGCTACCAGTGGTGAGCGGCCACGACGCTCGCTGGATCACGGAGCAATATGCGCGCTGGTTGCCGCGCGCGCTACGGGGCGGGCTGCGAGTCGAGCACGACGAGGCGTGGGAGCGCCTGGAGTTCCGATTTGCCTGGCTGCCGTGGCCGCTCTTGGTGTTGCAGCGCCAGCCGGCCGGAGAAGGCGCAAGCCGCGACAAGCTCCACATCGTTGGCGGCCTGCTGTTCCACACAAAGGACACCGGGTGGCTCGAGTTTCGTCAGGTGCAGGATGGGCGCTTCACGCTCGCAGCGATTCACGAGTTCGTGCCCGCGTTGCCGTGGTACGTCTACCGGCTAACCCAAGCACCTATTCACAGCTGGGTCATGGCGCGCTTCGCTCGATTCCTCGAGGCAACGCAACAGGCCGAGCTCAGAGCAGCGACTTGAGGTTCTGTTCCACGCTCCCCACGTAGCCACCGCCGAACAGGTTGACGTGAACCATGAGCGGGTAGAGCTGATAGAGCGGGAGGCGTTCACGACTGCCCGGGGCGAGCGGAAACGCTTCCTCGTAAGCGGCGAACACGCTCGCGCCAAAGCCCCCGAACAGGCGCATCATGGCCAGATCCATCTCGCGATGCCCAGCGTAGGCGGCGGGGTCGATGAGTGCTGGCTCGCCTTCCGGCGTCGTGTGGAGATTGCCGCCCCATAGGTCTCCGTGGAGGCGTGCTGGAGGTTCCGGGGCACCCACCAAGTCAGCGACCTTGGGCAGTAGCTTCGAGAAGCCATGGCGCAGCTTCGACGAAGCGAGCCCACTGTTCTGAGCCAGCTTGAGCTGCGGCTCCAACCGCTGCTCGACGTAGAACGTCGCCCAATCTCGAGCAGACGCCTCCCTGGTTTGATTTCCCTGAGGTAATCGACCGATGTAGTTGTCGTGGTCGAGACCGAACGCGCTGTCGGCGGGGAGCGAACGGTGGAGCGCGGCGAGTCCTCGCCCGAGGGTCTCGTCATAATTGCCCGTTCGGCGACCTGGCTCGAGGTACTCGAGGACCAAGAACTGCTCGGCGTCCCCGGGCGCGGAGAAGGCCAAGACCTCGGGTACGCGCAAGGCCCGAGCCTCACGGAGCCAGGCCAGGCCTTGTGCCTCCGCCTGGAACATCCCCTTGGGCGCGCTGGTGTTGGTCTTGAGGAAGATCTGGCGACCGTCATCCAGCTTGCACCGGAGAGCGATGTTGATGTCCCCGCCGCTCAGGTACCCCGACGAAACGACGCGCGCACCGAGCGCGTCAGCGATTGCCTGACCTGCCGCCGCGGAGAGCTCACCGCCGCCGAAGCTCAAAGGCGCTCCTGCTGGATGTGCTCGAGAAGCCCGCGGCAAGCTGCCTCGCAGAGGTCGAGCACCTCTTCGAATCCCGCGTCTCCACCGTAGTACGGATCCGGGACGCTCGAAGCCTTCGGCGACTCCGGATCGAAGTCCCGACAGTAGTGAAGACGTTGCCGCGCGGTATCGGTCTTGGCTTGTCGCTCTAGCTCCCGGTAGTTCGCGGCATCCATCGCCAGCACATAGTCGAAGCGCTCGAAGTCCTTGGCCACGAACTGGCGCGCGCGCCCCTCGAGCCGGATCCCGCGTCGCGCCGCGTGTTCGGCTGAGCGCTGATCCGGCGACTCGCCGGCGTGGTACGCGGCGGTGCCGGCGCTGTCGATGTGGATCCGCTGCTCCAACCCCGCCTGTGCGACCAGGTGACGAAACACCCCCTCGGCGGTGGGTGAGCGGCAAATGTTGCCGAGGCACACGAAACACACGCTGACCTTGCTCATCTTCTGTCCTGATCGTCGCTCGCCGAGAGACGTGGCGCCAGCATATACCAAGCCCCGTCGGGGGCGACTCGCTGCTGGCCACGGGTGACGATACAAAACCGCGTAGGCGACCGAAACGCGCGTGTAGTAGCGTGAGCGCCGGTTTTCAGCGTGGCAGTTTACTCGGGACAAGTCGGCGCGTGCTTCTGGACGTGCGTGATCGGGGCGTTCAGCGACGAGGAGGCTGAGGCGTTTGCCGAGGGGATCCGCCGCTTAGGTGAACTCACGCGGAGCCAGGACGTGGTCGTGCTGGATATTTGCCACGACATCCCACTGCCCAAGCCCATGCACCGCAAGCTGCTGGCTGACGCGGTGGCGGCGATCCCCGACACGAGTCACGTCGTGGGGCACGCCCTGGTGTCGAACTCCACGGTGGCCCAAGGCGTGATGACCGCCATCAACTGGTTCGTGAAGCCGGCATTCCCCGAGAAAGTGTTCCGTGACCCGCGCTCCGGTCTCGCATGGCTCAGCGCGCAGCTACCAAGCGTCAATCCACGGCGCGTGCTCGATGCGATCGCTCAAGACGTGCCAGGCTTCGAGCGCTTGCGCTGGAAGTAACGCACCCTGAGGCGCAACACCTCGAGCTCCGGCGGGGGCGAATCGAGCGCATCACATTGCCACGCGGCATAACCTTCGCCGTCCCCTAGGTCCCAATAGTGAAGCTTCCCGGCCCAGCTCCACGGGTCCTCCTGGAACACGAGGTCCAAATCCGCGGCCTCCCACTGACAAAAGTAGCGATCGACCAAGTCGAGCGCACTGCGATTCGGTCGCTCGAGCTGCACGAGCCCGGCGGCGATCGCGTCGAGCATCAAGTCGAGCTGCGGATCGCCCGCCCGTAGCTCATCGAGCTCGCGCTTAGTGAGCGCCAAGGTACCTCCACACAAGCGCAGCGATCGTCAGCCCCAGGGCGCCCCGCCAGATCGCGTGATGCAGGAGCTGCTTGTACAGCCCCTGCTGCTTGAAGGCGTTCGTCACGGCGCCTGCGCTGGTGCGCCTCAGCGGCACCCAGTACCCCACGGCAATGACGGCTCCAACCGCACCCACGAACCACAGCCCAACGAACGCGCCATCTGCGCAGAGCCACGCGAGGGCGCCGAGCACCACCAGGAACTCCGAGGCCCGACGAGCCGCCACGTTACCGGCCACGCTCGCGAGGGTGCGCTTGCCCCCCGCTCGATCACTCTCCTCGTCGGAGAGTCCGCTCGCCACCGCGCTGCTCAGGCTCAGCAAGGCGAACCCCACGAGCGGCCACAGCCAGGGGGACCACCCGCGCCCGGACTGCAGGTAGAAGTTGAAGTAAGGCAGCGCCACACCGACGCCGAGCATCTCGAGCGCCTCGCCGCCCCCGCGATAGTTCAACCGCAGCGGTGGCAAGCTGTAAGCCACGAACACCAGCAGACACGCGAGGGCCAGCCAGCTGATCCCGGGACGCGGTACGCCGAGTCTCGCGAACAGCCACTCCGCAGCGCAGGCGCACAGCATGCCCAGCGCGCCCGCGGCCAGGCCAGCCAGGAGCAACGCCCGCGAACCGAGGATGCCATCTGGAATCGTCTTTGGACTACAACCGTGGGGAAACATGTCGCGCTTGATGCGGTCTACGCCTTGATCGCCCCAGTCGTTGAGGAAGACGATGAACGCGAGATCGCACAGCGTGAACAGCACCCCCAGCGCCAGCCCGAGCCAAGACACCTGTGAGCCGACGACCACGCCGAGGCCTTGACCGAGCACGCAGGGCACGAGCAACTTGGGCCAGCTGCCTGGCTTGAGCGCATAGCGCCAGCGCTGCCACGTGCTCCAGCTCGCGAAGTCCACGGGCTTCTCCTACCCGTAGGCGGCGCCCAGCGCACCCCACTTGTGCATGTCGCTTGCTTCGGCTACCCACAGCATATGCTGCAGCGCTGGCTGGTTGGGCTGTTTGCCCTGGTCTGCCTCGTGAGTTGTCATCGCACGGAGCAGCTCACCCCGCGCTCATTGCTCGACGCGGCGCGAGCAGACCGCCTGGCCACATTCAGCCGCTACCGTGAGCGGGTGTTGCAGCTCGACGGGGTGGTCGTCGACCGCAGCTGGGAGAAGAGCGGAGGCCGGCGCATTCCCTTGCTCGTGATGCGTGACTCCACGCAGCCGAGCTCTGGCCTCGTGCTCTGCTATTTCGGCGAGAGCGATCTCGACCCCGTCGCGCAGACGCCGGTGAATGTGTTCGTGCGGGTGCGCGGCACATTCAAGGAATTCATCCAGGCAAAAGGTGAGCTAGCGGCCGTGTTCCATGACTGCCAGTTCCGAGAGTAGATCCCCGGGGAAGCGAAAATCCACGGGGAAGCGAAAATCCATTGGGAAACACTAATCCACGGGGAAGCGCAGTGCCGCCTCTTCGAGAGGCACTCGAAGCGCGTTCACCACGTAGCTCACCATACGGTAGAGCCCCGCCAGCACCACGCACTCCACGAGCTGTTCGGCGCTAAAGTGCCGCGTCACCTGCGACCACACTGCGTCGCCAACGTCGCTCTTGTCATGCAGTTCATCCACCAGCGCGATCAACGCCTGCTCTTCCGCCGCGAAGTCGCCCGGGGGTAGCGGCGCCCTCGTCAGCTGCTTGAGCTGCGCTGGCCCCAGTCCCGCCGCCGCCCCAAAGAACATCGCGTGGACACCCCACTCGTACTCGGCCCCCGCACGCGCCGTCGCGCGCAAGATCACGATCTCCCGCTGTCGCAGGGAAATGCTCCCCGGGTCGAGCAGGCCGCCCCGCCGCACCCGTCCGAGGACTCGGGGGTTGTGGGCGAGCACCCGAAACAACGTGAGCGGCGGGATCCCGGGGGGCATCAGGCGCCGAAGGTCTTCAGCGACGGACTCAGTGAACGGTTCGTTGAGCGGTTCGATTCGCGGCTGCATGCAAGACTCCTGTCGCTACGGTTTCAGTAGCAAGCCAGATGTAGTGCTACACAATTCGTAGCGCAAGCTGCTCGGGGCCACACCACGGCAAAAAGCCGCTTGCGGGCGCTCGCTTTCCCGGCACAGCATCCGTTGATGGCGACTCCCAGGCCAGGTCAGCAGGCGCGCGGCTCCAGCAGCGGGCGTCCCGTGATGGTGCTGCTCGATGCACTCGGTCGGCGCTGGGCGCTCCGCATCTTGTGGGAGCTACGTGGGGCGCCACTGAGCTTCCGCGCGCTCCGCAGCGCTTGCGACGACGCATCTCCCAGCGTGCTCAACCAGCGGCTAGCGGAGCTCCGCGACCTCGCGCTCTTGACGTCCACCGAAGAGGGCTACGCGCTCACCTCCGAAGGACAGCGGCTCGGTGTGCTGCTCGTCGACCTGGATCGCTTCGCGCAACACTGGGCGAAGAAGCTGTGATGATTCGCTCGTCGCCTGCTTCGCTGTTTTTCTTGGGGGTGAGCTGCGCCGCAGCTGCCGCCATCAGCTGGGCGTGCGACGGGCCCCGTAACCCGAGCGGCTCCACTGAGCCACCGCACAGCGCGAACAGCCGACCGGCGCTAGCGCGAACCGCGGAACATGCCCAGAGTTCCTCCCCCCCTGAAGCCAAGCAGGAGCCCGCTGAAGACCTGGCAGCGCCCCTTGGCGGGCACTGGATGAGTCAGCTCCCCGGTGGGACCAAACAGCTCGTCGTGGTCACGAGCCAGAACTGGGAAGCGACCGAGGGTGAGCTACGGCGCTATGCTCTGCTTGATTCCGCGTGGCGACAAGCGGGAGCGGCCGCGCGAGTCGTCCTCGGGAAGAGCGGCCTCGGCTGGGGTCGAGGCTTGCACGTGCCGGAGACCACAGGCGCACACAAGCGCGAAGGCGACGGCAAGGCGCCAGCGGGGCTCTTCTTGCTGAACAAGAGCTACGGCCATGGCCCAGGCGCGAAGCTGCGGACCGGCCTAGAGCACACGAGCGTCACGCCGAGCTGGCGCTGTGTGGATGACGTCAAGTCGACGCACTACGGTGAGCTGCTGGACGCTGCCAACGTCGAACAGGACTGGAAGAGCGCCGAGAAGCTCCAGCGCAGCGATCCGCTCTACGAAATCATCGTGCTCGTGGAGCACAACGCCGCCCACGAGCGCGGCGCTGGCAGCTGCATCTTCCTTCACACCTGGCGCTTCCTCGAGGATCAACCCAGCGCGCCACGCCCCACGGTGGGTTGCACCGCAATGGCTCGCGAGTCGCTGCTCGCGCTGGTCGAGTGGTTGAAGCCAGGCGCTGTGTTGGCTCAGCTGCCCGCAGCGGAAATAAAGCGCGATTGATGCTCACTCACCGGTAGCCGCATTTTCACCCGGCATCGGGACCGTGCTCAAGAAGTGCTGCAGATGCTCGAGCAGCTTCGCGTCGAGAGCAGGCTTGCTGACGGGAGGGAGCGCCTGAGTCTGGCTGTGATCCATGCCGGCGATGAAGTGGAGCTCGGCGTCTTGCGAGGCGAGGTCGGTCTTCAGCTGTTCGAACAGCGCGGGGCTCACGTTGCGATCCAGGGTGCCCTGGGACAGGAACACGGGCACCTTCAGCTTCTGCAGCTCCTGGACGCCAGTGGCGCTGCGCTCGCTGTACTCCTTGAGCGCCTTCTGCGTCACGCCTCCCCCGATGCAGACTTGTTCGGGCACGTAGTTCGGCCCGCTCAGCTTGTCGAAGCAGTCCTGCAGCTTCGATTTCTGAAAGAACACGTTGAGCGGCCCAAAGTAGTCCCACTGGGATTTGCGCACATCGGAGATGCGGCTGAGCTGATCGATCAGCGCTTGGGAGAAGCTCTCGAACAGGCCGGACAGGCTGATCACCGCGGCAACGCCCGGAGTCTCGTTGGCGATGAATGGCGCAAGCCCGCCGCCCTGACTTGCGCCGAGCACGACCAGCGCGCTGGGATCTACTTCAGCGCGCGTCTTCAGATACTTCAGGCCGTCGATGGCGTCGGTTTCGAAATCGCGAAAGCTGAAGCGCTGGGGATCGAAGCTGCTCGCGCCGTAGCAGCGCCCGCAGCTGCGCTTGTCGTAGGCCAGCACCACGAAGCCCTGCCGCGCAAGCCAGTCTGCGAGCGCATCGAACACGGCGAAGTTGTCCGGGAGCTTTCTTACCAGGTCCCCAGGCACGGCTAGGTGACGATCCGCAGGTCCGCTACCGTGCACCAGGAGCACCGCCGGTCGCCTCCCAGCGATTCCCTGCGGTAATGTCAGGGTTCCCGCCAGCTCCGGTACGCCCTTCTCGGGGATCGAGGAGGGGTACTTGATCTCTTCCGTCTTGAGCTCCGAGAGCGCGATGAGCTCGCACTTCTCCGCGACCCTCTGCTGGTTCAGTCCGCATGCTCCGGCGGGTAGCGGCTTCCGGCCGCTGCTCACGTCAAACGCCGGATAGCGCCCTTCCAGCGCCTGAAGGTTCGTCGCGCGCATGCTGGTCAACGTGAGCACGACGATCGCGATCCCAGGTAAGCCAACCAGCAGCACCGCGATCAAGAGTACACGCCTGCCCAAGCCCCGAGCCTGGGACGCAGGGGTCGGTGCAGGAGCTGCGCTCTCTGAAACGTGTGGCTCCGGCTCACTCATCGAGAGCGCTTGTAGAGCCGCTCTGTGAGCCACGCAAACACGCCGTTTGCCGCAGCCTCCCCGAGCGGTCAAACGGCACAAAAAAACGGCCCCCCAGCGGGAGGCCGTTCAGAGCTCAGAGTTGCGAATCAGCCCATCACGTGCTTCATCGCCTGCCCGGCGGCGAGCATCGCGTTCTCGAACGGCTTCGCCTCCGAGAGGTCGTTGA
Organism: Polyangiaceae bacterium; assembly: GCA_041389805.1. Classification (GTDB taxonomy): domain Bacteria; phylum Myxococcota_A; class Polyangia; order Polyangiales; family Polyangiaceae; genus JAHBVY01. The sequence goes on from JAWKRD010000002.1 coordinate 373,614, forward strand.
TCTTCTCCCAGGCGCTCGCGACGTCTTCCGGAGCGTGCTGCTTGAGCGCGACACCACCGGCTTCGACGACCGCCACGCGGCTGATGTAGCCACCACCCACCGCGTACGTCTCGCCGGTGCTCGAGCAGCCTTCGGAGGCCAGGTAGGCGACCAGGGGCGACACGTACTCCGGCAAGAGCTTCTCGAGCACGTTCGGCGGCATCACGGTCTCGGTCATGCGGCTCTTGGCGATGGGAGCGATGGTGTTGACCTTGATGTCGTACTTCGCGCCTTCGAGCGCCAGCGTCTTGCCGAGGCCGACGATGCCGAGCTTGGCGGCGCTGTAGTTCGCTTGGCCAAAGTTACCGTACAGACCGGCTGCGCTGGTGGTGTTGATCACGCGGCCGTACTTGTTGTCGCGCAAGAGGCCCCACGCGGCCTTCGTCACGTTCATGGTGCCGGTCAGGTGCACCTTGAGCACCTTGTCCCAGTCTTCGAGGGTCATCTTCACGAACGACACGTCGCGCAAGATGCCCGCGTTGTTGATCACGATGTCGACCTTGCCGAACGCATCCTTCGCCGTGGCAACGATCTTCTCGGCGCCTTCGAAGGTGTCCACGCCGTCGTAGTTCGCGACCGCTTCACCACCGGCCGCCTTGATCTCTTCCACGACCTTGTCGGCCATGTTGTGACCTGAGCCGGTGCCGTCGAAGGAGCCGCCGAGGTCGTTGACGACGACCTTCGCGCCGCGGCTCGCGAGGAGCATCGCGTGGCTGCGACCTAGGCCGCCTCCAGCGCCAGTAACGATTGCCACGCGGTTGTCGAAACGAATGTCAGCCATGTTCTCTCCTCAGTACGCGCGGCACTCCGCGCGGCGAAATCTGGACGGCCGGACGGTAATTGCAGATGCGTCCCAGCTCAACTGGAGTGTGATTCGAGAGCTGCGTCAAAACGCCGTGGAACACGCTACCTGTCCGGTGCGTAGTTCAGATCATGCGGGTACCTGAACTCGAGGGGCTGATCGCACGGCGGATCCTCCTCAACTACCGCCTCGATCCCACGGTACTGGCTCGCTTGCTCCCCTCACCGATGGAGCCTCTGCTGGTCGACGGACAGGGCGTCGCCGGCGTGTGCTTGATCCGCCTCGAGCAGCTCCGGCCCGCATTCCTTGGATCGGCGCTGCCCAAGCGCCTGGCCCTCTCCAGTGAGAACGCAGCCCATCGCGTCGCCGTCAGCCTGCACGGCAAGCCAGCGGTGTACGTCTTTCGGCGGGACACGAGCTCCCGCATGAACCACTGGGCAGGCGGTCGCCTGTTCCCCGGGGAGCACCACCTCGCAAAGTTCGAGGTGACCGATACCGAAGACCGCGTGAGCCTGGAGATGACCGCCGCGGATGGCGTACACATCGAGGTAGCCGGCACCGCCAGCAGCGAGTGGCCGGCGGACTCGGTGTTCCCGTCGCTGTCAGCCGCCTCCGAGTTTTTCCGTGCGGGATGTAACGGCTACTCCGTGACCCACGACTCGGGCAGACTCGATGGGCTGTGCCTCGACGTTCACGACTGGCGCACTCAAGCGCTCAGCGTGCAGCGCGCCGCATCCACGCTGTACGACGACCTCAGCTTGTTTCCGCGGGGGAGTATTCAGCTCGACCACGCCCTCTTGATGCGCAACGCCGAGCACAGCTGGCGCGCGCTGGACGACGTCGAGGTCGCTCCCGCCGAGGTCGAGTTCCGCGTTGCGGGTCACTCGTAGCGGATCTCGAGGATCGTCAGCTCGAGCTCTCCGGCAGGCCGCTGCACGACCACGGTGTCGCCGACCTTCTTCTTCAACAGCGCACGCCCGATGGGCGACTGAAAGCTGATGTAGCCGAGGCTCGGCTCCGACTCGTCGGGACCCACCAAGGTGTACACGCGCTCTTCGCCTTCTTCGTCCTCGACCTTGACGCTCGCTCCGAAGCGGACGCTGTCGAGCAGCGCGCCCGATGTCTCGACGACTTCACAGTTGTCCAAGCGTTTCCGCAAGAAACGCACCCGGCGATCAATCTCGCGCAGCTTCTTTTTGCCGTAGATGTACTCGGCGTTCTCCGAGCGATCGCCTTGGGCCGCAGCGTCGCTCACCTCTTGCACGATCTTAGGACGATCGACGTGCATCAGGCGGTTCAGCTCATCGGCGATCTTCTTCGCGCCGGCGGGCGTCAGGTAGTACGTGGGCACCGCCTCCTCGTGCTGCAATCCCAGGCGGAAGTCCAGCACACAAAATGCCAGCGCCCCCTCACCGTGCAGGCGAGAGAGCGCATCGTCGCTCAGGCTTTATCACCGTGGCGACAGGCTCCACGGCGGAGTGAAGAACTCAGGGAGTGGCAGCCTCGGCCAGCTCCGGAGCGGCGTCTTGAGTGTCGTCGGATGCCGACTCGGCAGCCGCCGTGGGCATCACGAAGAGCTCTCGCGTGGTGAAGCGCGAGCCGTCGAGGAACACCTGTCCCCCGGTGCGAGTCGCCGCGTTGATCACGATCGGCGCGAGCAGGTTGACGGTGGCGGGCAGACCCGAGCGGGCACACAGCACCGCGAGCACAGCAAAGTCTCCCTCTTCACCTTCGAGGCCAATCGCGCGAGCGGCGCTGGCAACCGGCACGTCGGGGTACTCCGGCGCTAGACCGTGGGCGCTCACGACCGGGAGCGACACATGCTCCGAGGTGGTCGACTGCAGCCAGCCAATCGCGCTGGAGGTCTTGTGCTGGATCAGGATGTACTGGGTGTCGTCGGGGAAACCGATGATTCCGGCAGGAAAATTGATGATATCTTCTTCGGAGCACTCGATGGTGCCGAAGCGCTGGCTCTCGATAATCATGTACGCGACTCCTTCGAAAGGCGGGTAGCCCGCCGTGGATGTCACGAACGTTTGCAGCCGGTGTGCCAGTCTCAGTTTGGTTCCGCGCCGGGTTTGGGGGGGAGGCGCACCAAGGGCCAATACAGCCAAAAACAAGGCATTTGGCCCTCTGGGTCAACACCGACGAGGTGCTGTGGGAGTCTCGCCCCTCGGATGTCAGCCGGTTGACACCACCCAGCGAGCGCCGAACGCCTGACGCCACGAGGCCGCTCCGAGCGTCAAATCCACGGCGCTTCGACCCACGAGAGCAGCCCGGCGCCAGTCACAATTCATTTCCGCGCGCAAACAATGATGAGGCGAGCTACGCGGCGGCGCATCCCCCCGAGAGACCCTGCTCGAGTCGACGAACCGTCCGCGAGGTTGTGCAATGCACTTGCACAATGTGTGAAACGTCCCCTTCTCGAGCGAGCCAAGTTTCGGGAATCACAAGGTTCTAGCTCTGGCACATCGGCTGCAGAAGCTCCCTCATGCGCCCCCTTCGCCCCGCGTGTTGCTCTCGGTGGATCCGGCTCCTCACCGCCACCACCGCGAGCCTCTGCTTCAGTGGAGTGCTGTCGAGTCCCCCCGCAGCCGCCGCGCCAGAGCCCCCGACGCCTGCCTTCAGCGCGGCGATCGACGGGTTCGCTTCCTACACCGAGCAGACCACCTGCGACCCCAGTGAGAAGCCCGGCGCCAAGGACTTCCGCAGCCTGATGCTCGCGACCTACCCGGTGAGCAGCAACCTCGGGATCATCCGCGCATGCAATGTGGGAGGTACCAGTGAGCACAAGGAAGGGCGCGCCTTCGACTGGGGCCTCAACTACAACGACGCGAACCAGCGCGACATCGCGAACACCGCCATCAACTGGCTCCTGAAGACAGACGAGCACGGAAACGCCTGCGCCCTCGCGCGCCGCTTTGGCTTGATGTACTTCATCTGGAACAAGCAGATCTGGGGCAGCTATCGCTCCCCGAACGGCAGCTGCGCGACCGCTGGCTGGAAGGCGTACACCGGCACCAATCCTCACACCGATCACATCCACCTGAGCTGGGCCTGGCCTGGTGCGCGAAAAGAAACCACCTGGTGGACGGCGCCGCTGCCGACCAACCAGCCGCCCAAGGGCTACCTCGACCGGGCAGACTGTGAGTCGGTTGGCGGCTGGAGCCAGGACGTCGATACGGCCGGCAGCCCCAACGACGTCCATCTGTACTTCGACGGCCCTGCAGGCGACGCTGGCGCAACCTCCTTCGCCCTCACCGCCGATCAGTACCGCGAGGATCTGTGCGGCGCGCTTGGCTCCTGCGAGCACGCCTACGAGGTCGCCTCGCCCCTCAGCTTGCACGACGGCCAGGAGCACAGTGTCTACGCCTACGGTATCGACACCGCTGGCGGCGCGAACTCTCAGCTGACGAACAGTCCCAGGAGCTTTCGCTGCGAGCCGAATGTCCCCGCGGGCGTGCTGCGACACGTGGTCAACCAGGATGTCTTCGCGAGCTGGGGCTTCTCCTACTTCTGGGACGTGATGCCGGTCTCCGACGCAGAGCTGGCGAACCACGACCCAGGTGACGACGTGGTGCCGGCACCGGTGGTCGCCAAGTCAGACGACGGCAGCCCCGCCGTCTACCTGATCGAAGGCGGCATGAAGCGGCACATCCCGAGCCCGGCGGTCATGGACGCATGGGGCTTCGACTGGAACAGCATCGAGGTCTGGCAAGCCGCGGATCTCGACGCGCTGGAGCCTGGTCCAGACGTACGAGCGCGCCCGGTGCTGATCCAGGGCAGCGGTCCGGCGGTCTACTTGCTCGACGACGACTGGGGTGAGCCGCCCGGCGCTGGTGGCAGCACCGGCGGCTCTGGAGGTGGCGGCGGCGGTTGGGCGAGCGGCGGCGCAGCTGGAACAGCCTCTGGGGAAGCAGGAGGCGCTGCGGGCACCAGTAGCGCTGAGGGCGGATCCGGAGTCGGCCCAGCCACCAGCGTGCTGAGCGACGACTCCGGTTGCTCATGCTCTACCGCAGGGAAACAATCGGGGAGCCCGACCGGTCTGGTCTGGCTGGCACTTGCAGGCGTGAGCGTCGCGCTGACGCGCCGGCGGAGGACGCGATGAGCGGCAAGAAGGTGGTGCGGACACGCCCTCCTGAAATGACAGACGCCGGGAGCCGCAAGCGCTGGTTCTGGTTGGTCCCGGTCTGCTTGGTCGCTGGAGGCTATTGGCTGCTGCGGAGCCCCGACGCAGCTCCGGAGCCCCAGAGCAAGGCGCGCGTGATTCCGCAGGACTTGCAGACACCGGCTTCGCACCGCGCGGAACCGACGGTGCGCAGGGCGACTGCACGCAGCGTTCGCCCGACGGAGCCCGAGACGAATGGCGCAGCGACCCAACCGGCGGGGGTAGCCGCCCAGGTTCCCCTCGTCACCACACCCAAGGTCGCGCCACGCACGGCTCAGCTCGATCTGCAGGTGATGCAAGAGGCCCAGAAGTACGGCTGGGTGTACACCGATGACAGCGAGACACCGTGTCCACCTCAGCGGGTGCGCATCGTCTGGGACGTGCCGGGCGATCTCTCCGACTACGACCGCGGCGCGTACTTCGAGCCGCTCGGTCCCGCGCCAAGCGAGAGCTCGACGTCGGTGAACGGCTTGTTGCTCTGCGAGGGCTCGAGCTTCCTCTACCGTGGCTTCGAAGCCTACTACGACGAGGACCGCGGGCAGTGGCGGGTCTATCCCTTCCCGGTGATCGAACCAGCGCCTGGCGAAGAGTGATTCGCTGCCGCGGCGCCGGGGCGACTCAGTCGCTTGAATGCGTAAGGCCCGCGCGTCCTGGGACGTGCGGGCCTCTTTTATTGCCGTATGGAATCGCTTTCGATCACTCGGCGGCTTGATCGTCGCCCATGACGTCGTCTTCGATGTCGTCGAGGCCCTGATCGAGGCCGCCGCCGAGCATGTCGTCGTCGTCTTCATCCGCGCCCTGATCGTCGGCGTTGGGAGCATCGCGATCGAGGCGCTTCATGCCGTGGCCCCGCCCCATCATCGCGGGCCCCTTCTCCAGGTTGTCCGCGAGCTTGGTGCGCTGCTCAGGCGTGAGGATGGCGAGGAACTCGTTCATCTGCGCGAGGTGCTGCTTCATCATGTCGCCGCCATCCTTGTGCTTCGGGGACAGATCGAACTTGCTCGCGTCGAAGCCGTCCTTGGCGAACGCATCCAGCAACGCCAGCACGTTCTTGTGCATCGCTTCGCGCTGGGCCTTCATGGCTGCCATGTCGGGCATCTCGGGCTTGTTCTTCTCGGCGAGTGCGTCGAGCTTCGCTTGCTGATCTTCGGTTAGCTCGAGGCCGCGGGTCAGCATGCCGAAGGCGCCGCCCTTCATGCCGTGCATGCCCTTCATGCCGTGCATGCCCTTCATGCCCATGCCGCGATGCGGGCCCTTCATGTCACCGGGTTCACCGGCAGGCTTGTCGCCGTCTTTCGCGCGCTCAGCCCACTTGGCCTGCATTTCCTCCATGCGCTTCTGACGGGTCTCCATCTCAGCCTTGACCTTGGTGACCAAGGTCGTGCGCTGCTCTGGAGTCAGCGCGGCATACAGTCCGTTGAGGAGCTTCGCCTGAGCCGCGGTACGCGCCTCCTGCTTCTCCTTCATCTTGGTCATCTGGGCTTCGAAGGCCTTCTCGTCGACCTTGCCCGCCTTGGCGGCGTCAACCATCGCGGTCTTCATCGACTCGCGAGCCGCCTTCATGTCGCCCTTGGCTTCCTGCTTTTCGTCCTTCAGGGCGGCGATCTTCGTCTTCTGTTCGTCAGTGAGCTCGAGCTCCTTCAGGGCGGTCTTCATGAGGAGCTGCGCGGGCCCCTTGTTTCCGCGACCGAATTTACCGTGGCGGTCCTTGCCGAACTTTCCGAAGCCTTTCTTGCCGAGCTTCTGTTTGTCGATGGCCTTGGGCGCCTCAGCGGGCTGAGTGACCTCTTGCTTCTGCTCCTTCGACTCCGGGGCTTGGTCTTGCTGAGAGCACGCGACCGGGACGAGGGCAAGGGCCAGGGCCACGAGGAGCGAGCTGTTCTGGATACGACGCATGTGAGATTCTCCTTGGCGCCCGCGCTCGGCGGGGTCGCTGTTCGATCAACGAATCGCGGGCGCAGGGCCCGCGGTCAATGCCGAGTCTCGAGAGGGTGTTAACTGGGATTTTGGGGTGGGTGAGGCTGCCGTAGGGCTGACTCACACCGCTCTCGAGACTCGTAGGGTGTGACGCAGGCACTCAGGGGCTCCCTACGCCGCACACCGAAAACAAACGGGATTGAGGCGGTTGGCCCCCTCCGCAGCGAGAGCGAACCGCGGTATCGCGAGGGCGACAAGCCAGGACGGCGACAAAACGCCGACACCCGGCCCACCAGCTGAACGCCAACGCGCTGACGTCCTGGGGCCCGACCGACTCACCTCACCCCCAAAAAACCCGTGTGGTTCCCCCTCCGAGTGAGCAGGTTGACGCGTCGGGCCGTGGCACGGGTCTCGCACAACTGCCCGCGTGAGCTCCGCCGTCGCCAGCAGCAAGAAGGGATCGGCCAACGACCTGACGGTCCCGATCGGCGTCGTGGGCATCATCATGATGATGGTGCTGCCCATGCCACCGTTTCTGGTGGATGTGCTGCTCGCCGTCAGCATGGCCCTCGCCATCGGCGTGTTCCTGATCGGGCTGTTCATGGAGAAGCCGCTGGAGTTCAGCGCGTTTCCCGCCGTGGTGCTCGTGGCGACGCTGCTCAGGTTGTCGGTCAACATCGCGACCACGCGCTTGATCTTGCTGCACGGCGCGGAAGGCCAAGACGCCGCCGGGCAGGTGATCATGACGTTCGGAAACTTCGTGGTCGGCGGCAACGTAGTCGTCGGCCTCGTGGTGTTCTTGATCCTGGTGGTGATCAACTTCGTCGTCGTCACCAAGGGCTCAGGCCGCGTCGCCGAGGTCGCTGCGCGATTCGCCCTGGACGGCATGCCCGGCAAGCAGATGGCGATCGACGCCGATCTCAACGCCGGACAAATTTCCCCCGAGCAAGCGCGGATGCGGCGCGGAGAGCTCGAGCGCGAAGCAGACTTCTTCGGTGCCATGGACGGCGCGAGCAAGTTCGTCAAAGGCGACGCGATAGCGGGCCTCTTGATCACTGCCATCAACCTGGTCGCGGGCCTCGCGCTAGGCGTTGCCGCGGGGATGAATATCGGGGACGCAGCGCGGACCTTCTCGATCCTGTCCGTCGGTGACGCGCTTGTCTCGCAGATGCCCTCGTTGCTGATGAGCACCGCGAGCGGCGTCGTCGTCACCCGCTCCGCCACCGGCGAACAGCTCGGCAGGGCGCTGAGTGGCCAGCTGCTCGGGAGTCGCAAGGCGGTAGCCGCGACTGGCGGGATGATGGCAGTCATGGCGCTGGTCCCCGGCATGCCGGCGGTGCCCTTTCTCGCCATCGCGGCAGCGCTCGGCTGGACCGCGTATCAGCGCGGAAAGAAAGAAGAAGCGCTCGAGCTCGCGCCGCCTCCGGAGGTGATAGAAAAGCCAAAGTCCCCGACCGAGGAGCTCGAAGAGGCGCTGCCGCTAGATGTGCTGGCGCTGGAGGTCGGCTACGAGCTGATCCACGCGGTAGACCCCAAGTCAGGGGGAAACCTCGTGGACCGCATTTCGGGGCTGCGCAAGCAGCTGGCGATGGATCTCGGCGTGGTGATCCCGCCGGTGCACATTCGCGACAACTTGCAGCTCGAGCCGAGCACGTACCGCATGATGCTCCTTGGCACCGAGCTCGCGAAGGGGAACCTGCGCGCAGGTCGCTTGCTCGCCCTGGATCCGAGCGGCACCGCTCCCCCCATCGACGGCGAGCCGACACGCGATCCTGCGTTCGGTACGCCTGCGCGCTGGATCCCCGCGCGAGAGCGCGAGCTCGCCGAAGCACTAGGCTACGCGGTCGTCGACCACACGACGGTGATCGCCACCCACTTGGCGGAAACGGCTCGCACCTCCGCCCACCAGATCCTCGGTCGAGCAGAGCTCCAGCACCTGTTCGACGTGTTCTCCAAGGGCAACCCGAAGCTGGTGGATGACTTGGTACCGAACTTGCTGACGTTCGGAGAGGTGCTCAAGGTCATGCGCAATCTCGTCAAGGAACAAGTCTCGATTCGCGACCTGAGGACGATCCTCGAGGCACTTATCGAGATCTCTCCGAGCACTCGCGACACCGAGCAGCTGACTGAGATGGTGCGCCAGCGCCTGTCGCGTCAAATCACTGCCGCTCACACCGACAACGAAGGACACCTCGCTACGCTGGTGCTCGACGCCCAGGTGGAAGAGATGTTCCGGCGTTCCCTCCAGGAAATAGCCGCAGGCACCGGCGGCGCGCTGGACCCGGAGCTAGCTCGCCGACTCGGCGACCAGCTCGCCGCCGCCGTGCAGCGCATGGAAAACACCGGTCGCCGTCCCTGTGTCATCACCAGCCCTGACCTCAGGCGCTACGTGCGCGCCTTCGCAGAACGCCGCTGTCCCCAACTCGGAGTTCTCTCCTTCCGAGAGCTCGAGCCCGGCGCCCCCATTCGTCCTGTCGAGACCGTGTCCTTCAACGCGGCCCCCCGCGCGAGCGCCTGAGTTCGCCCTTCTGACCTAGGAACCCCAACATGACCCAGCAAGTCTTTCGAGGAAACGATGTTCGCGAAGCCCTCGCCCACGTACGCGCTGCACTGGGAGCTGACGCCGTCATCGAATCCACGCGGCAAGTGTCAAGCGGCGGTCGCGGTGGCTATGTCGAGGTGACTGCGGGCCCGGGCCAGAACTCTCGCGCCAAGCCGTTCGCACCGGAGCTGCAAGACGAGCAGGCGCCTCGCCGCAGCGTGCGGCGCTGGAACATGCCGAAGACGCCCCGCCGCGGAGCCGAGCGTGAAGCGCCTTCAGCGCTGCGCAACATGGCGCCCGCGGACATCGAACGGGAGCTGCTCGAGCTCCGCGCCATGTTGGAAGAGATCAACGCTTCACGCCCGCCGAAGGAGCGCGCACAGCAACTCCTCCACGGCATCGGAATCGAGGGCAAGCTCGGCCAGGAGCTCGCGCGCGGTGCGGGGCGCGTCGCCAAGGACGAAGCCGCGCTCAAGCGTTGGCTGAAGAAGCGCATCGGCGAGCGCCTGCTGCTCCTGCCGAATCTGCTGAACCGCCCAGGGCGTCAGGTGCTGACGGTGGTCGGTCCGACAGGTGTCGGCAAGACCACGACGCTCGCGAAGCTCGCGGCGCAGGCCAAGCTCGACCTCGGTCGCTCCGTTGCGGTGCTCACCCTCGACACCTTCCGCGTCGGTGCGGTGGAACAGTGGCGCCGCTACGCGCAGCTGCTCGGAATCGAACTCGAGGTCATCAAGCGCCAGGAAGACTTCGCTGAAGCCGTCGCGCGTACCCGCGCGGAAGTAATCTTGGTGGACACCCCCGGGCGCACGCCCAACGACTACGGTCCGACGGCGCTCCTCGCCCGCTGCCTGCAGAGTTGCTCGATCACCCAGGAGACGCTCCTGGTGCTGCCGGGCTGGATGCGCGCGCGCGACGTGGAGCGCATCAAGCGACAGTACGAGGACCCCGGCGTCAGCGCGCTGGTGATCACCAAGCTGGACGAGTGTGAACAGCTCGGCGGCGTGCTCCACGCAGCCATGCCGAGCGGCCTACCCATCGCCTTCGTGTGCGACGGGCCGCGGGTCCCAGAAGACATCCACAACCCCGAGCTCGACTCCCTGCTGGAGGCGATCCTTCCGGAGGCATCATGAACAACGAGCCCCAGCTGGGCACCGGGTCAGAGAGCCCGAGCGCCCTCGCCACATCCGTACGCGCGCAGCGCGAAGTCTACGACCGCTACCTCCCGGTGGTGCGCCGCATCGCGATGCGCACAGTGCGCACGCTCCCCTCCTCCATCACCATCGATGACGTGATCAGCGCGGGCTGGATGGGCATGGTGGAGGCCCTGGGCCGCCGCACCGAGGACATGACCGATGATCACTTCGAGGCCTACGCCTCGTACCGTGTGCGCGGCGCGATCCTCGACTACCTGCGCATGCTGGATCCGATGAGCCGCAAGATGCGCGGGGCGTCGCGAAAGATCACCCAGGCGGTGTCGGAGCTCACCGCGCGCCTCGGTCGCGCGCCGGCCGAGGACGAGGTCGCCGCGGAGCTCGGGCTGCCACTCGAGGAGTACCAAGAGCTGCTGGGTCAGGTCGGCGAGGCGGGCTTTGCGCGCCTCGAGCTGACGGACATCGCCGAGCCTGATACCCATGAGGCGTCACCCGAAGCCCAAGCCGCCAAGCAAGAGATTGTGGGCGCCGTTGCCGGCGCCATCGACGACTTGCCCGAGCGCCTGCAGATGGTGCTCGCCCTCTACTACCAAGAGGACTGCAGCTTCCGTGAAATCGGCGAAGTGCTGGGCGTCACCGAGAGCCGCGTGTGTCAGCTCCACACAGAGGCCGTACACATGATCCGCGCGGTACTAGATGGCAAGCCGATGCGCAAGCGTGCGCGGCGCCGGAACGGCGCGCCGAAGGCGCGGCGCTGACGTTCGCCAGCATCATTTCTTCAGGGAAATAACTTCCTCGAGCACGCCCACCTTGGGCGCGCCGTCGACGATCGACACGGCCTGCTTGGCGTGTAGGTCGAGGCTGCCGTCACCATCGAAGTCGCACTTTGCGCTCGCGTAACCCCTGGTGTCCTCTTCACGGATCCAGGCGTACTGGCACTTCTGCGGGGAGTTCAAGCGGAACCCGATAGCGGCCCAGGCCTCCCAGTCCGTCGGCTTGCTCTTGTAGGCCTTGCCCTTCACGGCGTCGGCGCTGGCTGGGACTGGCGGCATACTGTCAGGGAGTTTCTTGCCGCCGCCCTTTTCGCCGTCCGTGGGCAGCGTGTCCCCCGTGGACGTTTCCTTGAGCGCGGCCGCCATCACGCCGCGGGTAATCGCGATCAGGTGAGCCTTCGCCTCCGCGCCAGCCAGGGCGCGCTCGAGCACCGCCGCTGAGTCGACCGGCGCGGCACTGGGAGTCGCCGAACTCGCAGCGCCTGGACCGTCCTTCTTGTCGCAGGAGCTGAGCAACACCAAAGGCACGAGGCAAAGCAAATACGGCTTGGAAGACATGGCGCATCCTCAGAAACGGCGAGGGGCGGCGTCAAGCACGCTGGCTGATTTTGCGTGAGCGGCGACCAGAGCTAGTCTCCTGACATGCGTCTGTTGCGAAGTGCCCTCGCCGTCTGCGCAGTGACTCTGTTCATCCTGGTGCAATCCGCATCAGCTTCAGCAGGGGACGACGAAAAGCCGAAGACGAGCGCCAAGGCGGCCGCAGCATTCCTACTCGGGATCCGCGGGGATGACTTGCGCTACTTGTGTAGCGACAACTGTGGCGCCATTCGCAGCGACGACGCCCGCTACTTCTGCAGCAAGAACTGCGGAGCCATTCGTAGCGACGACGTGCGCTACCTGTGCGCCGGCAACTGCGGCGCGATCCGCAACGACGACGCCCGCTACGCCTGCCAGAGCAACTGCGGCGCGATCCGCAACGACGACGCCCGCTACGCCTGCCAGGGCAACTGCGGCGCCATCCGCGAAGACGACCTGCGCTACCTGTGCAGCGGCAACTGCGGTGCGATTTAGCCAACGAGCACGTCATTGCCGCGAGGCAACGAACCAGTTTCCATCTCGCGGGACAAGGATGTGTGCGCCTCCTCACCCCCTCCAGACCCGACATCAGCGACCGGTGCTGATGCGCGTATTGCCGAATGCCAATGGTGGGAAGGTCGATGTCGCGGTGCTCGCAAGCGCTGAGCAACCACTGGTCGAACTCGAGAACATCCTCGAACGACCTCCGCTCCGCGAGGTCGGGATACCCCTCCTCATCGATGCAAATCGGGAACGGAGGTTCGGAGTACCTCCCCTCCTCGAAGCAGCGACAGCGCACGGAAGCGTCCAAGCCCATGGTGCGGGCAAGTCTAGCCGATACGCCTCCGCGCGCTTACGGCCCGCTGGTGCCCGCCGCGCCGCGCTTCGGCCCCACGCCGCGCACGAAGCGCCCGGCTTGAAAGCGGTACACGCCGCGCGCCGCACACGCGCTACGCATCAGCTTCAAATCGAAGCTGCCCCAGGCTTTGACGGCGCTGCGCTCCACCTCGCGGGCGCGCGAGATCGCACGATCGCAGCCGGTGTCCGGGGTTGCGTCGTCTACAGCAAGCGTGGTTCCGCCCTCAGCGTACCTCAGCGCCAGATCAAGCAGCGGTGGCTGACTCAAGTCTTCCTTGTCCATCACCTCGATGGTGGTGGTGAGCTTCAGCGCGAGCGTCGGCTTTGCCTTCGAGAGGGACACGAGCACGCGGTCATAGGTCACGCGGGTCATCTCCCCCTGGTCGACCAGACGAAACACTCGACAGTCGAGCAGCTCGTCACTCCCAACCGCCACGCTCTCACAGGCGTATTCCCATTCTGGTACCACACGGATATGCGTTTTCACGAACGCCGCCGCCGTGGGCGCTGACACTTCATGGCTGGTAAGCCACTGCTCCGGCTCGAGGCGCTGCTTGGGCTCGAGGCGCTGTGGTGCCGGCTCGGGAATGGGCTCCGCCGGAGGCTCTGGCGGCTTCGCTTCAGGCTCGGCCGAAGTAAGCTCCGCAGCCGGGGGTGTCGGCTCAGCCGGCGCTGCCTGGGGCGCAGTCGCTTGAGCCGATGTCGGCCTGCCCTGACACCCAACGACACCGCTAGCGAGCGCGGCGAGCACCGCCAATCGAGATCCCCACGGCAAGTTCACAGCGCCAAGGGTAACACAAGGACGCGCCGGAAGACGCGCCCCTGTGTTTCCTGAAGCTAGCGATGCACCAGGCGATAGAGGATACGCACCACGGGGTCGTAGCGCTCGACGACGAGCGACGCCTGCCCCTCACTGACGTGGCCCCAGCACAGCGCTGCGCGCACCCCGACGCGCACCTCGTTCGCGCTGCCCATGGCGGTGAAATAGCGCGCCTTGCTGGTGCCCGGGTCGTTGTACGCACCCTCCCCAATGTTGAGCACGACGCTGTTGGCGGCGTCGGTGATTTGCTTGGCCAGTGGGCGATCATGCCGCTTGATGCGGCCCACGACTGGCCTCAGCTGCGAGATCGCATCGAGGGCAAGATCGAGAACTTCGAGACTCATTGGTTGGCTCCTTTCGTAGGCCCCGAGGCGGGGCTCACCCTCGAGCCCCCGCCGAGAGGCCGAGCAAACCAACCCCGAAACCGAAACCGACAAACCCGAAATCGAAAAGCCCCAACCCCAACCTGCAGGCGCCAGTGCCAGCCCCGCGCTGGCACGCGCCTGCCATCCACTACCCCACGGAAATAAAAGAAACCGACCCCGACCCCGACCCCCACCCCCACCCCCACCCCAAAACCGACCCCAAACCCGAAACCGAACCCGAAACCGAAACCGACCCCGAAACCGAAACCGAAACCGACCCCGAAACCGAAACCGACCCGGGAAACCCCTACCCCCGAACCCGCCGCCCCGCCTGCGCCTTCATGCGGTAGACCAAGGCCAACACTTCGGCCACCGCAGCGTACAGCTCCGGCGGGATGTGCCTGCCAACCTTGACGCGTGAAGCGAGCCCACGCGCCAGCGGCACGTTGGTGATGATGGGCACGTTGTGCTCTTTTGCCAGCTCTCGGATGTAGAGCGCGATGTCGTCGTAGCCCTTGGCTGCCACGATCGGAGCGCCTTCTTCCGCGCGGTATCGGATAGCGACTGAGACGTGAGTCGGGTTGGCGAGAATCACGTCCGCCTCCTTGACCGCCTGGACCATGCCGTGCTTGGCCATCTCTCGGGCGCGCTGGCGCTGTCGCGCGCGAACTTTGGGGTCGCCTTCTTGCTGGTGGTGCTCTTCCTTGAGCTCTTGCCTGCTCATCTTGAGCTGGTTTTCGTGCTTGAACCAGTTCTGCCCGTAGTCGAGGGCAGCGAGGATCGCGAGGGCCAGGCTGCCTCTCACCGCGAGGGTCATGACGGAGTCACCGACTTGCATCACAGCCCCCTCGAGCGCCGCCCGGCTCGTGCGGATCAAGAGCGGCAGCGCATCCACTACGGTGGTGTAGACGACGATGGCGAGCGCGCCAACGCGCCCTAGTTGAAGCACGATGTTCACCAGCGCCGCCTTGGGCGAGAGCATCTGCGTGATCTTGCTGATCGGATCGAGGCGCTCCCACTTCGGCTCGAGGAGCTCGAAGCGTGGGTTCAAGCCGGCTTCCGCGAACCCCATCGCCGTACCACCGATCATCGCCGCGAGGAGTACCGGCATGATGATGGCTGCGATGGTCATCATCAGGCGCTGGCCGACAACCGCAACGTCTCCGTGAACCAGCTCGAACGGCTCCGAGAACGAGCGCTGAGCGAAGCTCACGAGGCGCTCACCCATCAGGGTACCCGTGAAGGAGATCGTCCCGAGGGCGGCGAAGGTCGCGACGGTTGGTCCAGAGTCTTTTGCGCGTGGAAATTGTCCATCTTCCCGCGCCTTGCGACGTTTGTCTGGTGTCGGTTCTTCTGTTTTCTCGCTGTCGTCGCTGTCCGACACGGATCAGCTCCCGAGCGCAAAATCGTGGCCGACGGGCTGTTGCCTAGCAGGTGTTCCACCCCTGCTAGGGGCTCAGCTCGACAAGCACGCTCTCGAGACGAGAGCCGACACGACCGGTCTCATTGACGATCAACACTCCCAAGTCAGGGAGGGCCGTGAGCAGCACCAGGGCGCCCACCGCCAGCGTCACTGCGAAGCCAACGCTGAAGATCTGCATGGCTGGCGCGGCTCGGGAGACGAATCCGAGTGCCAGCTGGACCATGAACAGGACCGCCAAGACGGGCAGCGCAAAGCGCACACCGGTCACCAACACCAAGTTGGATAGATCCAAGAATCGGGGAAATAGCGCTCCAGGATTGATGAGCGTTCCCGCCGGGATGGCTTGGAAGCTCGCGAGCAACGCGGCGATCATCACGCGATGGGCGCCCGCCATCAACGCGATGAGCAGCGCGAAGTAGCGAAACATCGTGGTGACCACGCTTACCTGAGTGTGACTCGTCGGATCGAGCACCTGCGCCATGCCGAAGCCCATCGATGGGCTCACGATGTCTCCGAGCACCTCGACGGTCGCGATGGTGAACAGCACCACGAGCCCCATGGCTCCACCTATCAGGAGCTCGCTGCCAATCCCCAGCGCCATCCCGACGGGTGTGTTCACCGCATCCGGCACGCCTGCGTAGCCGTGGGCGATGAACGCGAGCAACATGGCAAGGCCGGCTTTCACTCGCTTCGGCGCGTTCACCCAGGGAATGGGCGCGATCATGACCAAGCCCGTGACGCGCGCGATCTCGAGACAGTAAGTCGCGGTTTCGTTGCGGATCCAGGCGTCGAATTCCATGCTGCCTCAGCGCACGACGTTCGAAATGGAGCTGATGCTACGCTGCGTGTAGTCGACGAGTGAGCGCATCGTCCAGGAGCCGAGCACGATCAGCATCACCCCGACGGCGACGAGCTTGCTGACGAAGCTGATGCTCGCTTCGTTCACCTGCGTCGCAGCTTGCAGCACGCCGACAATCAGACCCACGACGAGCGCCACCAGGAGCAGCGGACCCGCCACCTTGGCGGTCATCAGCATCGCGTTCTGGATCAGCTCGATGGCGCTATCCGTTGACATATCTCACTTCCTCTTTTTTCCGCGCGGTTTCGTCTTGGCAGCGTAGCGTCAGGCAAAGCTGCGCAAGAGCGAACCGGCAACCAGGTTCCAACCGTCGACCAGCACGAACAGCAGGAGCTTCATCGGCAAGCTGAGCGTCGTCGGCGGCACCATCATCATGCCCATGCTCATCAAGAGCGATGCTACGGCGATGTCGACGACCAAGAAGGGCAAGAGCACCATCACGCCCATCTGAAAGGCGGTGGTGAGCTCGCTGATCACGAACGCCGGCACCGCGAGCTTGAGCGGCACGTCGTCGGGCGTTGCCGGGAGCGGCTCCGCCGCGGCGTCGTAGAACAGGCGCAGGTCCTCTTCGCGCGTCTGGCGTAGCATGAAGCGCTTGAGCGGCACGCTGGCCGCGTCCAGCGCCTGAACCTCGGTCATCTCTCCCCGTTGGTACGGGTCGAGCCCAACTGTCTTCATTTCGCTGAACGTGGGAGCCATGGTGAAGAACGTCAGAAACAGCGAGAGTCCGATGATCACCTGACTGGGCGGCGTCTGCTGGGCGCCGATCCCTTGGCGCACGAAGCCGAGCACCACCACGGTGCGGACGAAGCTCGTCATCGTGAGGATCGCCGCCGGCAGAAGCGCCAGCAGCGTCAAGATCATCAGGATCTTGAGTGACGGAGCCAGGGACTGCGTCCCTTCGAACAACGGAGCTAGCGGGCTCACGCCGACCTCCGGCGCTTGAGCAGCCCGGCGACCTGACCTTCCACTTCGTCGTCCGCTTCCTCCTCGAGCAGCTGACGCAGCATCTCCCGCCGATCGGCCTTGGAGCCGGACTCGCTTTCGCGCTCCTCGCGAGGCGCAGGCAGGGTCGTGGCGGCCTTCGAATAGACAACGTCCTGGGTATCGCGGGCGATGATCGCGGCAGCCGCGTCGCCCTCACGCAGATCGCTCGGAGTTCGCCCACTCAGGAAAGACTTCAGTACCCCACGGAAGCTCGTGTCCCCGGGGATTTCCTGGGGCTCGGCCTCCGGCGCCGCCTCCTCGACCTCTGGCGCCGCCTCGACTTCAGCTTCGTCATCCAGCCATGCCAGGCGCTTGACGTTGCTCTCGGTCACTCCGAGCAGCAGACGGCGACCGGCGACTCGCGCCACGACCACCTGCGCCTTTGGTCCCACCTTCGCCGAGTGGAGCACTTCGAGCTCGCTCTGCCTGGTGACACCAGGCTTGCGGCGGCGCTTCATGTAGATCGCCGCGCCTCCGAGCACCATCACGAAGACCAACGCGATCGTCCCACGCCAGCTGCTGGTCTGAGGTTTCGTGTACTCGGCGGAGCTCTCCGGCTTGGCTTTGCGGCGGATCCAGTCGGGGGTTGGCTGCTTCTCAACGCTCTCGCTGGACGCTTCCCCGGCTTCCGGAGGACTCTGCGACGCAGCGGGCGCAGCGGGCGCAGTGGGCGGGCCGATTTGCCCAGGCTCCGCCGGCGCCTCTTCGCTCTGTGCAGCGACGTAGGGTGAGACCGAGAGCACGCTCAGTGCGACTAACCCCCTGATCCCCAAGGAACCGCGCATGCGTGCCATCAGAAGCTCCCAGTGACGACCTCGTCACCCACCAGGACCTCCGTCAAGCGCACTCCGTAGCGTTCGCCGACCACCACCGCTTCCCCCCGGGCGATCAGGCGATCGTTGACGTAGATGTCGAGTGGCTCGCCATTGGCTTTCTCGAGCTCGAGCACGGAGCCAGGTCCGAGGCGCAAGATCTCGCCGATCTTCATCGACTTGCGACCGATCTCCACGGTGACCTGCACCGGGACGTCCATCACGAAGCCGAGGGAATCGAGGCCCGTGATGGGCTGGATGCTCGCGCTACCGGCGGGAGAGCTCGGGTTCACGGACGCGCCGATGCCGAGACGTGGGTCGAGTCCCGGAGCGGGAGGAATCGAATCGAGGGGGTCGCTCATGCCCTCTCCTTTTCAACCTACGTGCCACTTGCTCAGTCCCCAAACACCGCGTTTTCAAGCGCATTTTGGGGTGAGGCACGGCGTCTCCCGACGCCGGGCTGACGAGAGCGTCAACGGGCCGACGCTCTCACTTCGTGCCGCGGGGCGATCGTCCGCGCACTTCAACCGACAGCTGACCGCGACTGATCACTGGCGAGCCCTCGAGCTTCAGCAGGCCCCCAACGCGGATCGGCACGGGATCGTCGGTTGCGGTGGGCAAGCGTAGGATCTCACCGGGTTGGAGCCGCAGGATGCGCCTGAGGCCCAGCGTCGTGCGTCCGAGCTCAGCGACCACGTCGAGGGAGACATCAATCAGCGCCTCGGCCATGCGCGGATCACCGGGCGCTTGAGGCTCACCTGTGTGCTCCCGCGCGGCGGCTTCGAGAGATTCAGCGCTCAACGCGAGGATCGCCTTGGGATGGCCAACCACCCCCTGGAACTCGACCTCGACCTGCAGCCCATCCGAGGAGGGCCCAGGAATGGGTTCTCCGTGCGGAATCGCGTGAAAGGATACCGTATGCAGCTCGATGCCCACGATCTGCGACACCGCGCGCGCGAAGTCATCCGCCAGATTCCGGGCGATCCGCCCCACCAGGGCGCGCTGGGCCAGTGTCAGCTCGCTAGGCAGCTGGAGCGGCTCGGCGGGCTCGTCGTCCGCCAGCGCCGCGTTCCCTCCCAAGCTGCCGTCGAGCACCATGCCGACCGCGTCAGTCTCGAGAAACAGCCGCCCCCACGCCGGGGTATCGTCCCCGTCGAGCACCACCATGAAGACGGGGCCGCGGTCGGACAGATTGAGCTCTTTGCCCCCTTCGACGATGCTCACCGCCCCGGTCATCATGCGCGCGCGCTGGCGCACGAGGAACGGCAGCGTCCGGCGGGCGCCGACGCAGAAACCGCCAGCGATCTTCGTCATTGCGAACATCGCCGAGCGCAGGTGGCGCTCACGCCCCGTCAGGTCCAGCGGCTTGATCTTGGGCGCGCCCCGGCGAAGCGACGCGCCCAGATCCTCCAGACCAAGCGAGGGTCGCGCGTCAGCAGGCGGCGAGCCCAGCTTTTCAAAGGCGTCAGTCATTGAGCCACGTAGTCGGTGATCACGATCTTTTCGACGCGCTTCTTGCCGAGGGCCTTGATCATGACCTCACTGAGCCCCTTGCGAATTTCCTCGAATTTCTTCGGATTGATCGCGTCTTCCCACTTCAACTGGCGGAGATACACGATGGCCGCTTCGCGTCCTCGGGGCGAATACAGCTCGAACTCCTTCTCTTGCATTTCCGCGGGGAGCTCAGCGGTGACGGCGAGCTTCAGGTGATGCACGTCTCCGGAAGGGTCGTGAAAGTCGATGACGATGGGATTGAAGTTGGAGATGACACTCACCTTCCCCGAGTAGGGGTTGCTGTCGTCCTCTTCCTCCTCCTTCGGCGGAGCTGGCGGTGGAGCCGCTGCCGGCGGCGGCCCCATCAGCCGAGTCCCGGCGATGGCGCCGCCAGCGCCACCAGCGGTGACCAAGATCACGCCCAGGATCCCCAGGATGATCTTGCCTTTGCCGCCCTTCTTCGGCTCCTCCGCCGCTCCGTCTTGAGCCTTTGCTTCCGCTTTTTCGTCGGCCACGTCACATACCTCTGAGAGAGGAAACGGCAGGCGGTGAAAAAACCTGAGTCACCGCCTTCAGGTACTAGCGCTTGATGTTGATCAGCTCCTGCAGCATGTCGTCTGCAGTCGTGATCGTCTTGGAGTTCGCGGAGAACGAGCGCTGGTGCTGAATCAGCCCCACGAACTCCTCCGCGAGGTCAACGTTGGATCCCTCGAGGGCACCCGCAGAGATCGCGCCGCGTCCACCGGAACCCGCCGTGCCCATCGCCGCGACGCCGGAGTCCCGAGTCTCGATCCAGAGCGACTGCCCAGCCCGACCGAGACCATCGTTGGAGCGGAACTTGGCCACGGCGAGCTGTCCCAAGGGGAGCTTCTGACCGTTCGAATAGAGCCCCATCACCACGCCCTGACCGTCGACGGCCACACCGGCAAAGTCACCCGTGGAGTAGCCGTCTTGGCTCTGGGCGGAAACGTTGGAAGGAGCAGAGAACTGCGTCGTGCCGCCGAGTCCGGTGCCACCCTCGTTGAGGGACTCACCGAAGTTGAATGCCAGCGCTTGGCCTGGAGTTGCACCGTTGAAGTCCACCGACAGGCCAGGATCCGTGTCGTCTACCAGCTCACCCGCGGTGTTGAACTGCAGCGTTCCGCTACCCACCTCGAAGTTGGTGCCTGGAGTACCGGCCGTTACCTCGTCACCCGACGCGATGACGTGGTAGTCCCAGGCGCCCGCCGCCGTCTTGCGGAAGTACACGTCCATCGCGTGCCCATTCCCCAGGGAATCATAGACGGTGATCGAAGTGGAAAAATTCGAGGTGTTCGCGGGATCTTGGGGATCCCAAGCCGTGGTGAGCACGGTGTCGTCGGAGTCGAGCTGCACGGTCATGTCGATCATGCTGCTGGCCTTGGGAGCGAGAGCAGAGGTGGGCACTTGCAGCGCGCTGACGTTGGCCTTGAACGAACCGTCGGGGTTCGCTGCGTAGCCTTGGAGCTGGAGGCCTTGAGGATTGACCAGCATGCCGTCGCGATCGATGTTGAACTGGCCCGCGCGGGTGTAGAAGTTGCCGCTCACCCCTTCGACGGTGCCCTTCACCACGAAGAAGCCGTCACCATTCAGGGCGAGGTCCGTGGAGACTCCAGTGCTCGCGAGCGTGCCTTGGGTGAACATCTGCTGGACGTCACCGATCTTCACGCCGGAACCCGGCAGCGCTGTCGAAGAACCGGCGAGGATCGAGTGACCAAGCACGTCTTGAAAGACGGCGCGCTGGCTCTTGAAACCAACCGTGTTGACGTTGGCGATGTTGTCGCCCACCACGCCCAGTGCTTCGCCTTCGGCGCGCATACCGGACACACCCGCGTACATTGCTCTCAGTACCATCGTTGTTCTCCTACTTGGCTGCGCCCGAGGAGCCGCCGGGATCCTCGTTCACTTTGATCAGATCCGATGCAGGCACCTCGACCCCTGTGTCGAGCTGCAGCACCGGGTAGCCTTGTTCGAAGGACACCGCCTGAACGGTGCCTTGAGTCTCTTGCGTCACACCCACCGCGTCCCCGGCTTCAGTCTTGGCGTCGACGCTGATGGTGTAGACCCCTTGCGGGACGCGATTGCCCGCGTCGTCCAGCCCGTCCCACGCGACCGACTGCTTGCCGGCGTTGCGGGCGCCGACGTCCAGTGTCCGCACCACGTTGCCGGAGGCGTCGCGGATCGTGACGTGCGTTTCCGCGGAGTTCCCCGCCAGATCAAAGCCGACGTTCGTGCTCCCGCTGCCGTTGTACGGCATCGTGGATCCTCGCACCGTGACCTGCTTGCCAACGAGGCCGATGGCTTCGGTGTTGGCCAAGCCGCGCGTCTGAGTCGCTAGCAGGTCGAGGCGGTCGTTGATCCCCATGGACTGTTCCAGCGAGCTGAACTGAGCCAGCTGAGCGACGAACTCAGAGTTGTCTTGGGGCTCGAGGGGATCTTGATGCTGCAGCTGGGCCACCAACAGCTTGAGGAAGGCTTCCTTCCCCATCGCCTGACCACCCTTGGTTTGCTGGGTCAGGAGTCCGCTCGCCACAGAGCTCGTTGCGTCAATCATCGCGCCTCCGAAAGCGCCAGGAGGTTGGCGCTGCAATCAGCCCACGACGTTGACTCGCCGGTCGCTCTTGCGCTTTTCCGGCTCTTCCGCCACGAAACGACGGCTCGCTTCGGCGATACGGGCTGTGAGAGATGAACCACGAGGTTCAGGAGGAGCAAGAGCAGTGCCAGACCCGAAGCAGACCTCGACTCCAGCGACGCGCAGGCCCTGCGCGCGCAACGTCTCCAGCAAGAGCTGACGCTCGGCATCGAGCCATTCGAGTGCGGTTTGGCTCTGAACTTCGAACACCACGCGCATCCCCGCGTTTCCTCGCTGAATCAGCACGCTGAGGTCCCCGTGCTCTCCGCCGGCCAGGTCAAGGCGCAAGCTGCTCAACGCGCGCGTCTCTTCGGAGCCATCACCAAACATCGCCTCGCTCGGCGACAACTGACCGACGGGGGACCGCCAACCGCGCGACGCCTCGGCGACCTCACGTTCAGCCTTCGGGAGCTGATAGAACGCACCACGGAGCTGCGTGGTCAGCGCTTGGATCCAGGCGACCCGCGTCTCGTCCTGCGCCGACGTGGCCCCCTCCTCTGGTAGCGCGCGTCGCCCCGGCTCGGCAACGCTCGGCTTCGTGCCGAGCCCGCTCATGCGCTTTCCTTGCGTGCGACGCGAGCCGCGAAGTCGTCCTCCAGCTTGCGCTCGGCGACGTCCAGCATGCGCTGGTGCTCCTGGTCGGCTCGTTCCTTCAAGGTCTCCATCGCTTTCACCTTCGCGCGCGCCTGAATCACCGTCGCTTGCGCACGCAGGTACAGTTGCTCTGCCTGCTGTTGCTCGCGCTTTGCGAGGCTGAGCTTCTGCTGCTGCGTGCGCTGCCAGTTGTCTGCGATGACGAAGTCTTGGGCTTCTGCGCCCGAAGACACTAGCTCCGCGCGCTGCTGCACGGCCTGGGCCAAGCGTACCTCCAGGGTCTCGACCTCCCGCGTGAGCATGCGCAGCTCTTCGGCGGCTCGCTGGAGTTTCCCCGCGGCTTCATCCAGCTCACGCTTCCTCAGCTCTGCCAGACGTTGGAAGCGCTTGCTGCGCGCACTCACTCAGCGCCTCCAGCCTTTGCCAAGCCCTCCAGGCGGCGATAGCTCTCTTCGGCCGGCGCGTGTTCGTTGACGGCTTGCTTCAAGAAGTTGTCGATCGCGGGCATCATCTTGATCGCTCGATCGACTCGGGAGTCGCTGCCCCTCACATAGGCACCGACCTGGATCAGGTCCGCAGCGTCTCGATACGCACCCAGTAGGCCGCGAACGCGATGCGCGGCCTTGATCAGCTCTTCTGGAGCGACTTCGTGGGCCAAGCGCGAGACGCTCTTCAGCACGTCGATCGCGGGGAAGTGTCCTCTTTCCGCGAGGCTACGGCTGAGCACCACGTGGCCGTCCAAGATACCGCGGACCGTATCCGCGATGGGATCCGAGAGGTCATCACCCTCGACGAGCACCGTGTACAACGCGGTGATGACCCCCTTCCCGGCGCCAGTCCCGGTGCGTTCGAGCAACCTTGGCAGGGCCGCGAAGACGCTCGGTGGATAGCCTTTGGTCGCGGGGGGCTCGCCGGCCGCGAGCGCCGTTTCACGCAGCGCCATCGCGTAGCGAGTGACCGAATCCATCACCAGCAGGACACTCTTGCCTTGGTCGCGAAAGTACTCAGCGATCGCGGTCGCCGCCTCGGCGCCACGCGCGCGAACGACGGGCGGTTGATCGCTGGTTGCTGCAACCACAATCGACCGCGCGAGCCCTTCAGGGCCAAGGGCGACGCGTACGAAGTCATTCACTTCGCGACCGCGTTCGCCAACCAACGCGACCACGTTGACGTCCGCCTGCGACTCGCGACAGATCATCCCGAGCAGCGTGCTCTTACCGACGCCGGAGCCCGCGAAGATACCGACACGCTGTCCCACTCCCAGGGTGAGCATGCTGTCAATCACCCGCACGCCTGTCGCGAAGGGTGCATCGATGGGCTGACGGTCAAACGGTGAGGGCGGCGCCGCATGCGCCTCGCGATAGTCAGTCTCTTTGGTCAGGACTGGCCCATCCATCGGAACGCCAAAAGCATCCACGACACGCCCCAAGAGCGCGTCGCTCACGGCAACGGCGCCGCCTCGCTCAGAAGCGCGCACCTCGGCCCCTGGATGAATACCCGCCAAGTTGCCCAGCGGCGTCGCGAGCAACCTTCCCTTGCGGAAACCCACCACCTCGATAGCCACGGGGCCGCGGTACCCCACGACCTCCAGCGTGTCTCCGACCGCGGCGCGCAACCCGCCCACCTCAATCACCAGGCCAACCACGTCGGTGACTTCTCCACGCGGTTTGTGAACGGGGACCCGCTCGACGCGCTGGAGCAGCTGTTCGAGCTTCGCCATCAGTCCTCCTCATCTGGACTGAGCGCACCAAGCACCTGATCCAAACGGCCTTCGAGCGACTCGTCGACTCTGCCGTAGGCGGTCTCGATCACGCAGCCGTGTTCCGAGAGCTCCGGATCCACCACCACCTGACAGGTCCGACCGCCACTCTCGAGCTCGTCGCTGAGCTGCTCGGCGGCGTTTGCGAACGCTTTGCCCAGGCGCACCACGACCCGGTCGGCTCCACCCAGCGCCTCGATGCCTTCTCGCACGAGCGACCGGACCAGCCCAGGGTCGCTGCGCACCTCGCGGGCAATCACCCGACGCGCGATCACGCTCACGAGTTCGACCAACTGCTCTTCTGACTCTCTGAGCCAGTCGTCGCGAAGGCCGAGGCTCGCCTCCAGAGCGGCGCGCAGCTCCGTGAGCGCCGTGTCCTGAAGTGCTTGGGAGTCGAGCTCCGCGATCGGCGGGCGCACTGGCGGCGGAACCGATGCCAGCACCGCGTCCATGGCAGCGCGCAGTTCGACCCCGTCGTGCAGGCCCTGCTGCGCTCCCGGCCGCGGAGGGGGCGGCGTGATTTCCCGGCGATACTCCGTCGGGTCGTGATAGGCGCCCGCTTCCTCGATGAATTCGCCGCGCGCTCGTGCTTCGAGCGACGGATTAAATCCTCGTGGATATTCTTGAACGACCCCCTGCCGGTTCGGTGGGGGGGAGAAGTCTTCGAGTTCCCCGCCATCGCTCACAAACCCCTCACCGACCACGTTGGAAGGCAGCTTCGGAGGCCGCAGCGTCGAGAGACTCGAGCGAGCACGCTGGCTGGCGCCAACCCAGGTAGGCGGCTTCTTCCGGGGCTTGCGAACTTCGATGAACTCGACCTTGCCCGGTGCTCTAGACGATAGCATCGTCACCGCCTCCCAAGGAGATGGTGCCCTCGGCTTCCAGTCGCAGCGCTACGTCGACGATCTCGCGCTGCGCAGCCTCGACCTCGCTCAAACGTACCCCTCCCAGCATCTCCAAATCCTCGCGGATCAGGTCGGCCGCGCGCTTGGACATGCTGGTGAACAGATGGTTCTTAAGCTCCTCACTCGCTGTCTTCAAGGCGAGCGTCAGGCGATCACCAGGAACTGCCTTGAGCAGATCCCGGAGCGCGCGCTGGTCCACAGCCTTCAGGTCCTCGAAGGAGTACATCGCGCGGCGGATCTCTCCCGCGAGCACCTCGTTCTCCGTTTCGATGTCCCCGAGCAGCGCCTCCGAGGTCTCCTTGGACAGGTTGCGCACGAGCTGGGCGGAGCGCCCGATGCCATCGACGCTGAGCGCGATCTCCGCCTCGCCCGCTGGTAGCTCGCTGGTGATGGCTTCGGCGATATCCTCGAGCAAGGTCTCGGGCACCTCGGTCATGCTACCCAAACGCAGGAGCACGGGAGCCCGTGCTTCTTCAGGCAGCGCTTCAACCACTTCGGCGGCCTTCTGCACGTCGAGCTGACTCAAGATCGCCGCAACGAGCTGGGGATGCTCGTTCTCGAGCAGCGCGCCGAGCGCATTGGAGTCGGTATGCGCGATGCGCTCCATCGCCGAAGCAGGTGAACCACTGAAGATCGCATCCGTCTGCGCCTCCCCGAGGGCCCGCGTCGCGATCCGCCGCAGGTACCTCATACCTCCGCGCGGAACTGCGACCTCTTCTCGAGTCCGCGTAATGAACTCACTGTAGACCTGGTCCAGAGCAGTCGAGGGCACCGCGCGCATCTTGCTCGCAGCCTCACGCAGTCGCTTCACCTCGTCGGCAGAGAGTTCGGCCATGATCGGCGTCGCGACGCCCTCCTCGAGGGAGAGCAACATCAGCACTGCCTTCTCGGGTCCGGTCAGGTCGATCTGCTCGGCCATGCTCACCTCTTACGACCTCTCACTGGTGCTGCGCCGCATCGGGGGACTCCTGCAAGGCGAGCCAGCGCCGTAGGACAACGGCCGCTGTTGCCGGATCTTGAGCAGCAATCGAGAGCGCCTCGGCACGAGCGACTTCACCGTACTCGCTGCTATTGCCCTCGGTGAGCTGCTTCAGCTCCTCCGCCGCCATCAGCGCCTCCGCCTCTCGGCGCTCTTCGTCAGCCTTCGCCTTGGCTTCGGCCTCAGCCTTGGCTTTCGCCTCGGCGGCCGCCTTGGCCTTTGCCAGCTTGCGCGCCTTGCGGATCCGCCAGGCCACGATCAGCGTGGTCAGCCCCACGAGACCAGCAGCGCCAGCCGCGATCGGAAGCTTGTACTTCATGTAGGGAGGCACCGGCACCGGAGGGGGCTCAGCGTCAGGCCTCGCAAAGGCGGCTGTCTCGATGTGGAAGCCATCCCCGCGCTCCTCACTGAAGCCCACCGCTTGCTTGACCACGGCACCCAGCGCTGCGAGCTCTTCCTTGGAGCGCGCGCTGTAGGCTGCGTTGCCGTCCTTCTCTTCCCACTTGCCGTTGACCAGCACGCCGATGCTCAGGCGCTTGATCTCGCCCGCCGGGCGCAGCGTCTTCTTCGTGACGCGGTCGACTTCCCAGTTCTTGGTGTGGCTGCGACGCACCAGCCCTGGTGTGTTTTCCGGGTCTTCCTCGGCTGGCGCACCATCCGGGAGCGCAGTGCGCGCGCCGGGGATCCCCGCGACGCCCGCTTCGCCGTTCGCCGTCTTTTCGATGCTCTCTTGTTCGCTGCGCAGCGCCGTCCGCGTCGGCTCGTAGTGCTCTTCGGTGTGCTCGCTGGTGGATGTATCCAGCTCGACGCTGATCATCACATCGGCGTTACCGAGCCCAACGACGCGCTCGAGCAGCGTGCGTACTTCCGCTTCCAGGGTGCGCGCGAGCTCCCGAGCGCGATCTGCTTGAGACTCGGCCAGCGCGCCTGCTCCGCTGCCGTCAGAATTCGGACGGTGCAGCGTCACCCCGTCGGTGCTCACCACGCTGATGCGGTCGTGGGTCAGCCCAGGCACCGCGGCGCTCACCAAGTGAACGATTCCCGCGACTTCACGCTTGCCAAAGCTCGCTCCGTTGGCGAGCCGAATCACCACCGAGGCGGACGCCGCCTCACTCTTGCGCGCGAACAGCTTCCGTTCAGGCAGCACCAGGTGAACGCGCGCGCCCTTGACGCCCTCCAGCGTGGAGATCGAGCGCGCTAGCTCTCCTTCGAGGGCTCTGCGCAGCTTCACTTGCTGCTCGAACTCAGTCGCACCGAGATCCGTCTTGTCGAAGACCTCGAAGCCAACTCCGCCTCCGCGCGGCAACCCCTCGGAGGCGAGGCTCAAGCGCAGCTCATGCACTTGCTCTTGAGGGACCATGATGCTGGTCCCGCCTCCGCTCACTTCGTAGGGAATTTTCCGCTCTTTCAGCTTCTCGACGATGGAACCCGCGTCGTCTGGATTGAGGTCGGTGTAGAGGTAACCGTAGTTGATCTTCGACCCCACCCCGGCGACCAGCAGCACTCCAGCCAACACCGTCACCACGGCGGCGATCAGCGCGAAACGCTTGGCGCCGCTCAGGTTCGTCCAGAACGCGCTCAGCTGGGATCCAAAGGCTCGAAGCTTGTCCATCGGGGGCTATTCTCGTGAGCCGAGGGGCTCGTCGCTCTTCAGTTGCAAGTCCCAAGCCATGCAAAGCGCATGGCGTAGCGCAGCACGAGGACGCGCAGCGACACGACCCAGCGTGGGCCGAACATCACACCTCTCCCCCCGATCGATCAGGGGGTGAGGTGCAGCTACCAAACCGCGCGCCGCCACCCACCGCTCCGTGGGAGCCAGAGACTCCACGCGGCCGCAACGCTCGTGCGCCCACACCCTGAGGGGGCGCGCGAGGTTTGCAGCGAACTACGGAGACAGGACACTAGATGTTCATGCGCCAGATCTCGTAGAACGCGTCGACGACCTTGTTGCGCACATTGGAGGCGAACTTCAGCTGAATGTCCGCTTCGCTCAGCGCGAGCATCGTGCCGTGGATGTCGTCGCGCGTACCTGCGGCGAAGTCTAGCGCCCCCTGTGAAGCAGCCAGCGCTTTCTCGTTTGCGGGCGCAATGACTGACTCCAGCACATGAGCGAAGCCCAGCTCGGGTGCCGTCGGCGAGTCGACGCCCTCGACGCCTCGCAGCGCCTCGAGTCCTTCCAGACCTGGCGTGCCCGTAGGCGCCGCGCGCATCGCTCCACCAAATTCGGACTCCGATCCCGCACGGAACTGCGCTGGCCCCCTGGAGGGCTCCAGAGGGATCAAGGCTCCGTCAACGATCGGTCCGATTGCCACGAATCAGCTACTTTCCTAGGTCAATCGCGCTGCGCGCCATGCCCTTGATGCTCTCGATTGACGTCACTCCAGCCTCGTAGGCGCGGGATGCGGTGATCATGTTGACCATCTCTTCGACCACGTTGACGTTTGGGTATTCGACGTAGCCGGCAGCATCCGCGTCGGGGTGCCCCGGCTCCAGCACGAGCTGCCCCTGACGAGGATCCGCGACGACTTCGCGGACGTTCACCGTCGCCACCGCGTCAGCAAAGCGTCCACCAAACCCGCTCTCGGCCACCTTGCGGGCTTCGAACATCGGATCGATGCGCCGATAGGGGCCTCCCTCCGCAGTACGTGTGGTGCGAGCGTTGGCGAGGTTGGAGGCGATGGTGTTCATACGAATGCGCTGGGCACTGAGCCCTGACGCCGCTACTTCCATGGCACTGAACACACCTAGCATCGGTCCACTCCTTCAAACTTCCTGCGAAGCAACATCAGTGCCCATCTCCAGCCGCGAACGCCAGTTGCCGCAACTCCGCGGAAACGATCGCGCTCACGGTGTCGTAGCGCAGCTGGTTGGCGGCGAGCTTCGCGGCTTCCCGATCCATCGATACATAGTTGCCATCAGGGCCGGGTCCTGCGGTCGCGTCTTCGAAGACCTGGCCAGAAACCGCTCCCGCTCTGGCAGAACCGAAGTGCGTCGCCTTGGTGGCCCTCATGCGTACCTGGAGCACTCCAGCGAACCTGTCCGCCGGGTCTACGCGACGCAGGTCGTGAGGAATGAACCCAGGCGTGTCCACGTGAGCCAGGTTCGTCGCCAGCACGTTGTGACGTTGGAGGTGATAGTCGAGAGCGCCATGCAGCGGCGCGACGTTGACGAAGAAGTCAGCCACCCGCGCTCTCCCACTCCAATGTAGTTCGTTTCCGCACAGTAACGTGATGCTCCAGTCGCAAGCGTCACTTGCACTCAGCGTGCCGAAAGTCCGACTGAGCCGCATCGAGAACTCGAGGGCACTCACGCATGGGGGAGAGCGGCGCTGGTTTAGAGAAAGCTGCTCAAGACTTGGCCCCACGCTCCGTTCCTCGGCATCGAGTACGTTGAGGGAGAATCGTGCCCGGGTCAGAGCGGACCCCCCGGGTCGATGTTTACCCGCTACCATCGACGGGGGTGTCGAAAGGTGCCACCTCTCTCGTTCCCTTGTTTTTAAGGGCGTTGAGCGTGCGCGACAGGTTTGCGCGGTTTCGAACCGGGTCCTCGCGTACCCACCCAGTCTGAGGGTCTCGGCCCGGCCGAATCGGCCAACGCCAAGGGTTTAACGCTGAATAGCCAGCTTCCCGACAGTTGGCCTGCGCCTTGCTCTAGGGCTTAGCACGACACGCAAGCGGCCCTGAAAACGCCGCAACAACTCACCGCGCTGTTCCCTTCAGCGCTCTTGCCCCGGAGAAACGCCATGACCAACACCGCCCCCCTCGACCTCAGCTGCTTCGATGATTCCGACGAGGAGCGTGCTTCTGGCGTTTTCAGCGTGCAAGCCATCCGCGAGAGCCGCCCCCGCAGCATGCAGGGCGTGGTCGGCACCTCCGACGCGCTGGTGGACATCTACCGCGTCATCGACCGCATCGCGGACACGAACTGCACCGTGCTCATCACCGGCGAGAGCGGCACTGGCAAGGAGTTGGTCGCCCGGGCCGTTCATAGCGCCTCGGGCCGTGCTAGCGAGAACTTCGTCGCCGTCAACTGCGGCGCCATCCCTGAGAACCTGCTGGAGAGCGAGCTGTTTGGGCATGCGAAGGGTGCGTTCACCGGAGCGCACGCAAACAAGAGTGGCCGCATCGCTCAGGCCGAGGGTGGCACCCTGTTCCTCGATGAGCTCGGCGAGCTGCCCCTCGCGCTGCAGGTCAAGTTGCTCCGCGTGCTGCAGTCCGGCGAGTACAGCCCCGTCGGTGAGACCCGGGTCGTCAAGGCCAACGTCCGCGTCGTCGCGGCGACCAACATCGACCTGGAGCAGGCGGTCGCCGAGGGTCGTTTCCGTGAAGATCTCTACTACCGCCTGAACGTCATCCACGTGACCACCCCGCCGCTGCGCGACCGGGCAGAGGACATCCCGCAGCTAGTTCAGTACTTCCTGCACAAGGTGACCAAGCGCACGGGCCGCGACGTCAATGAAGTGTCCCGCGCCGCCGCGCAGATCCTGATGGCCTGGAGCTGGCCCGGCAACGTTCGCGAGCTGGAGAACACCATCGAGCGCGCGGTCCTGCTCTGCGCCGGCGACAAGATCGAACCGACGGACCTGCCCGCGAAGATCCGGGGCTTGGG
Organism: Polyangiaceae bacterium; assembly: GCA_041389805.1. GTDB lineage: Bacteria > Myxococcota_A > Polyangia > Polyangiales > Polyangiaceae > JAHBVY01. Next base: position 404,695 of record JAWKRD010000002.1, read on the forward strand.
TGGCGAGCGCCGGGTCTCCCCCAAGCTTCCCGACACCGGACTCGACCTGCGCCGGGCCGTCGAGAGCTTCGAGAACGACCTGCTCCGTCAGGCCCTGGACCGCACCGGCTGGAACAAGAACCGCGCCGCCAACCTGCTGGGCCTGAACCGCACCACGCTGGTCGAGATGCTGAAGCGCAAGCGCATGGCTCGCCCCCACGCCGCCTGATCCAAGCCACGCCGTGTCGACTGGGCCGCCTCGAACCTCGAGGCGGCCCATGGCGTTTTGTGGAGTGGCGTTTCCCCAAGGCATCCGGCAGCTGCTGGCACGCAGGTTGCTGTTCTCTCGATAGCCCCACCTCGAGAAGCACCAGATGACCCGTTTTTCCCGTAGAAGGCCCACCTGCGCCAGCCTGCTAACGCTCGCGGTCGTCAGCTGCCTGGCACCCTCAGCACGGGGTCAGGAGCTCGTCGTCACCGGTGAGCTAGGTCTCGGAACTGGACTCGAAGGCGGCAGCGTCGATGGACAAACGGAGTGGCAACGGGCGCGCACACGTCTGACCGCAGGCAGCACGTTTCACGTGGACGAATTTCCTGAAGAGGCGTGGGGAGTGCGCGCGTTCGTCGAGTTCGAGCCGCGCGCCGGCGTTGGCGCGGAGGGCCGCTACCTGCGCTGGCTGTCGGACAGCTTTGGTGCATACGCCGGGCTCACCGCCGCATTCGCTCCGGAGACGCTGTTCGGTGGAGGCATTGGCCTGGAGTTCAACATCCCGATTGCCGAGAAGGCTCGCCTCTACATCGAGCCTTCGTTCACCGCGTTGCCGCTCGGCACTGACCTGCCCTCGGGAAGTGTCCTGATGTGGGGACTGCTCTCCGTCGGAGTGAGCCTCGATCTATGACTCACCCCTTCAAGCACCACGCGGCTTGGTTGCTCGGCGCACTCGGGGTGTGGCTCTGGGTCGCGAGCGCGCCGGCGGGCTGTGCGAGCAAACACTGCCTCAGGAACACGGATTGCCCCCCGGGCTACGAATGCTCTTCAGGAGGTTGCCGCATACCGCCGACCAGCGACTCCGGAGCCGACGCCGGTGATGCCGGCGATGCGGGTGAAGGCGGCGACGCAAGTGACGCCACTGTAGACGCAAGCGACGACGCCGCTGACGCGAGTCTAGATGCCGACGCAAGCAGCTGCGACCAGGACGCCGAGGCTGGTACCGACGCAGGGTGTACTCCTGACGCTAGTGGAGATGGCAGCGTCGACGCGCAGCCAAGCGACGCAAGCGGCGAAGCCGGCGGAGACGCCAGCGAGGACGCTGCCACCGACGCGCCGGCCGACGCCGCCGCCAGCGATTGAGTCCGTACGGAAATTAACGCGGCCACCGGGCAAGTGGCACCTCCGTTGCAAGAACCTGTGTTGAAAGCCGAGTAAGGAGGCCCCATGTTTCGCTCTCTCAGTATCGCCGCCACGGGCATGAGCGCCCAGGAGACCCACCTAGAAGGGGTGGCGAGCAACATTTCGAACGCCAATACAGTTGGTTTCAAGAAGCAGCGGGCTGACTTCCAGGATCTGCTCTATCGCACGGTGCGCGCTGCGGGAGCTCCCACAGGTGCCAATACGGTGGCGCCGGAAGCACTACAACTTGGCAGTGGCGTTCGGGTCGTTGGCACCGCCCACATCTTCAAGCAGGGCGCGGTGCAGATCACCCAGAACCCGCTGGACGTCGCGATCGAGGGCAACGGCTTCTTCGTGGTTCAACAGCCTGACGGCACGCCGGCCTACACCCGCGCCGGCAACCTCAAGACCGACGGCACCGGTCGACTGGTGACTCCGGAGGGCTTGCCCCTCGACCCACCAATTACGATCCCCGCGGAAGCGGTTGGGGTGAGCATCGGCGCAGACGGCACCGTGAGCGTGAACCTGCCAGGCGAAGAAGCTCCGACCACCGTTGGCCAGATCCAGATCGCGTCCTTCGTCAACCCGGCTGGCATGTCGTCCATCGGTCACAACTTGATGACCGCAACCTCAGCCAGCGGAGAGGCCCAGGTCGGCAATCCGGGAAGCGACGGTCGCGGCAGCCTGATGGGCGGCGCGCTCGAGTCGTCCAACGTCGACGTGGTCGAGGAGATGATTGGCCTCATCAGCGCCCAGCGAAACTACGAGGTCAACTCGAAGGTCGTCAGTGCCGCTGATGAGATGCTGCGTACCGCAACGCAAATGAGGTGAAGCGGATGACCCGACGTTTCACTGCACTTCGCCCCCTGGCTGCGCTGTTCCTGATCGGTGCGTTGCTCTCTGTAACGCCGCGGGCTGCCGCAGCGCCGCAGGAGGTGGAAGTTCAAGGCGCTCACATCGAGCTCGGCGAAGTCTGGAAGGAAGCTCCGGACGACTATCGGGAGATCGACCTTGGACGGGCACCACCCCCTGGCGCCAGTCGCCTGCTGAGTCGCGCGGCGGTGCTCCGACAGGTGAAGGCCGCAGGGTTCGACCCAGCCAAGGTGAAGTTCCCAGCGAGCGTCCGCGTGCGTTCCGCCGCCAAGAAACTCACCAAAGACGAGCTCGAGCAGCTCGCCACCCCAGCCATCGCTCGCGCGCTCAAGTCCGGCGTCGAGTTGAAGAAGGTCAGCGCCACGCGCGGTGCGACCCTGCCCCCCGACGCGGAGCTGGAAGCGGTGGAGATGCCCAAGCCCCCAAAGCGTCGCGGCGCCTACCGCACCAGCGCGATCATCAAGTGGATCAGCGACTCGGAGACGGTGGCGCGCATCCCAGTCAGTGTGACCCTCTACATCACCGAGCGCGGAGCCAGCGCCGACGTGGAGAAGGGCGCGAACATCACGCTCGTCGTCGAGCGCAATGGCGCTCGCATCACGGCCCGCGGACAGGCGGTCACCTCCGGAGACGCAGGAGAAGTCATTCAGGTCCGCGTGCTGAAGACCAACAAGGTGCTGCGCGCCCGAATCGACTCGGAGCACGTGGCCACGGTGGAGGAATCATGAAGCAGTTCGTTCTGCGCGCGTTGCTCGCTAGCGCTTGCCTGAGCTCGGTGGCATGCGGACCCCAGCACATCCGTGCCTTCAAGCAACGGGAGCGCAACTACCACGAGGGCGAGTACGCGGCAGCGAGAGGTGAGTCGGCACCGAGCTCAGGCTCACTGTACAGCGAAGCGGTCGCCGGTTACCTCGAGGATACGCGCGCGGTGCGCATCGGGGATGTCGTACTGGTGAAGATCGACGAGTACGCCGACGCCTCAGGGAACGCTTCGACCAAGCTCAGCAAGGACAGCTCTCGAAGCGCCGAGATGCAATCACTGCTGGGGCTCGTCCCCGCGATCAAGAAGGCGTACCCCAACATCGATCCCACGAAGCTGATGGCCATGGCGGCCTCCAGCGACTTCACCGGAAAAGGCGATACCACCCGCTCAGGTCAATTGTCGGGAACGATCGCTGTCAAGGTCCGACGCGAGATGCCCAACGGGGATCTCTTCATTGAAGGCACCAAGGTCGTGATGATCAACCACGAGGAGTATCACCTGTACGTCTCGGGGCTGATTCGGCCCTCCGACATCGAGGGAGACAACTCGATTCCTTCGGGGCGCATCGCTGACGCCCAGGTTGAGTTCACCGGCCGCGGCGACATCGACGATCAGACGGAACGGGGCTGGCTCACGGCCCTACTCGACTCCATCAACCCGTTCTGAAAGGCCAGTCCGATGCCGAAACGCTGGTTATCCCTGCTCGTCGTCCTCCTGGGACTCTCCGTTCCCCACGCCGCCAAGGCGGATCGTCTGCGCGATCTGGTGGATGTGGTGGGCGCACGCGACAACCAGCTGATTGGCTATGGTGTAGTCGTTGGTTTGAACGGCACCGGTGATGACGTCTCCGCACCGTTCGCGATGCAGTCCCTGAAGGCGCTGCTGACGCGCTTGGGCGTGCAGGTGAGCGCCAAGCAGCTCAGGCTGAAGAACGTCGCCGCGGTGGTGATCACCGCCAACATCCCGGCGTTCTCTCGCCCGGGCCAGAAGCTCGACATCGTGGTGTCGTCGATCGGCAACTCGAGTTCGTTGCGCGGCGGAGTGCTGTTGCAAGCTCCGATGCGCGGCGCCGATCGGCGAGTTTACGCGGTCGCACAGGGTCCGCTGTTGATCGGCGGCTTCTCCGCGTCAGGCGCCTCCGGCTCCTCGAGCAAGACCGGCATCACGACCACCGGACGCATTCCAGGCGGAGCGCTGGTCGAGCGCGAAATCAAGTCGGACTACGCGAAGGGCGGCGTCTTGACTCTCTCACTCCGCAGCCCCGACTTTCAAACCTCGCAGCGCATCGCCGACGCGGTGAACAAGGCCCTCGGTAAAGGCACCGCCGAGCCATTGGATGGCGGAGCCGTCAGCGTCAAACCGCCAAAAAAGCTACGCGGCAAACCCGTCAAGCTGTTGGCGCAAATCGGCGATATCGAGGTCACACCAGCGAGCGTGGCGCGCGTCGTGATCAATGAGCGCACCGGAACCATCGTCGCTGGTGGCGACGTGAGGCTCAGTCCCGTCGCGATCAGTCAAGGCGGTATCACCATCAACATCAAGGAGAAGCCCCGCGTTTCTCAGCCGGAACCTCTCGCGAAGGGCGAGACGAAGGTGGTCACCGAGAGCGATATCGAGACGAGCGAGCAGACGCCTCCCGCCCTCACCTACCTCGAAGGCGCGGCCTCTTTGGCGGACGTAGCTCAAGCGCTGTCTGTGTTCGGTGTCTCCCCGCGCGAGCTGGCAAGCATCCTGCAAGCACTCCGATCAGCGGGCGCACTTCGCGCCGAGGTGATCGTGCAATGAGTATCGCGGCAACAGCTCCAGTGCTTGCACAGGCCCCAGCGGCTTCAGTCGCAAAGGCTTCGAGCAAGGCTCCAGCCAAGCCGTCCCCCGAGATCCTCGACGCGGCTCGAAAGTTCGAAGCCATCTTCGTGCGTCAGCTGCTGTCGTCCCTCGAAAAGACCACCCAGATGGGCGGAGAGAAAGGAACCCAGGGCAACGTCTACGGCTCGATGGTCGTCTCCAGCATGGCAGACTCCATCAGCGCCGCTGGCGGCCTTGGTCTCGGAGAACTGATCGCCCAAGCGATGATGCAAGCGGAGAAACACAAGTGAATTCGATGGCTTATAACCAATCTACCGCACGGCGTGTGTTTTTCGCTCAAGGCTTGCTCGCGGGATCCGTTCACCTCGCCGGAGCGACACCAACCTTCGTCGCTCGAGTCAATCGGAGGACCCAATGAAGGGAATCAGCAACAACCCCGCCCTCTCCGCCTACCAGCGCATGGCCGTCAAGCCAGTCAGCGCGACGCAGGCAGCCGGGAAGGCGGAGCAGGTTACCCAGAGTTCCACGCCGCGTCCTCAAGACGCGGCAAAGGTCAGCATCTCGAGCGAGGCTCGTGAGTTGGCAGGATCTTCTGGAGGAGTCCGCACGGAAAAGGTAGCCGCGCTCAAAGCGGCCATCGCCGACGGCTCCTTCCAGGTAGACTCCAGCGCCATCGCCACACGCCTCGTCGACGAAGTGGGCTGACCCCAGCGCACGCGGGAACGCGTGAGGTCTGAGTCAGGTCTCGACCTGATGTAGGACTGGGCTGCGAGCTGCATCGCTCAAGGCTCGAGGGGGTTGGTCCATCCGCAAACTGGAGGCAATGGACCATGTCGCACAATCCCCCGAACCTCGACTCCACGCTAAGCGAAATGGAGGCGCTTCTGCTCGACGAGCATGAGGCGCTACGCGTGTTGGATCACGCCGCGCTCGACCGTTGCCGCGAGGCAAAGCTTGAGCTGGACCAGCGACTGCGCGACTTCCCCAAGGAACAGTTCGTGGCTGCCCAGCGCGAGCAACTGGAGCGCATCAGGCGGCAGGCCATCGCCAATCAGCTGCTCCTGATTCACGCCCGGGCCTGCGTGAAGTCGATGTTGGATTTGGCAACTGGCAACCACTTCGATGGGTATAGCGGCAAAAATGGCCAAGGCTTGAATCGATCCGGCGCGACCACCAGCAGTCCCGTGCGACTGAGCTTCAGGAGCTGAAAATGTCCCTGAACTCCCTGATGTATACGGCGCGGGACGCGATGAGCGCCCAGTCGTATGGTCTGAATGTCACCGGCCAGAACATCTCCAATGCCAACACCGCTGGCTATGTCCGTAGGGATCCGATCCTCGTCACGCGAGCCCTCGGAACGATGGACTACGGTGGCGTCCAGGTGGAGGGGCTGCGTCGCGCGGCCGACCAGTTCACGGAGCGACGCTACCTCGAAGCAGTGGGTCTATCCGCTGCCGCCAGCGAACACGACACCCAGCTTTCACGGCTTGAAAGCCTGTTCAACGATGGAGTAGGCGCTGGGCTCGGGAGCGCGTTCGACCAGCTGTTCGGCGCCTTTTCGGACCTGACGAGCAACCCCAGCGACCCCGCGTCGCGCATGGCCGTGCTCAGCCGCGCCGAAGAGCTAGCAGGTCGCTTCCGTAGTACTGGCGACGCCATCGCGACCCAGCGCTCAGAGCTCCTGACGTCCGCGAAGGACGCGACCGCTCAGATCAACCAACTCGCCGGCAAGCTAGCCGAGCTCAACCGCAAGATCAGCGTGGCGAAAGGCGCTGGCTCCGACGCCGCTGACTTGGAAGACGAGCAAGCCCAGGCCCTGAACAAGCTGTCCGAGCTGATCGACGTGCACACCTTTCCCGACTCCAAGGGCGGTTTGGTGGTGCAGGTTGCTGGCACCACACTGGTCGAGGGCGCCGAAGTCCAGAAGCTCAGCATCGACGTCGATCCGTCGGGAAACATGCAGCTGCTGGCTGCGCGAGGCTCGGGCCCCGGCAGCGACATCACCAAGCACCTGAGCGCCGGCAAGCTCGCGGGGATCCGTGACGCTCGAGACGTCGACCTTCTGGCGGCACAGGACAAGCTCGACCAGCTAGCCTTCGATTTCGCGACGGCCGTGAACTCCCAGCATTCGGCAGGTTTCGGCAAGGACGGGCTGAGCGGACGCAACCTGTTCAGCGTATCGGCGACTGTTGCCGGTGCCGCGCGCTCCCTCAGCCTCGACCCTGCCGTCGCGGGCAACCCCGACGCCGTCGCGGCCGCCGATAGCGCCGCCACGCTGCCTGGAGGCTCTGGCAACAGTCTGCTGCTTCAGGGCCTGGGCACCAGCTTGATCGCCAGCGGCGGCACCCGCAGCCCCTCGGAGGCTTACTCCGACCTGGTAGGCGACGTGGGCACGCGGCGTGCAGCGACTCAGAGCGACGTCGGTGTTCGGGCTGCCATGCAGGATCAAGTCTACGCGATGAAAGAGTCCGCAAGCGGCGTGAGCCTCGACGAAGAGATGGTCAACCTGACGCGCTACCAACGCGCGTACGAAGCAGCCACCAAGGTGATCTCGACGGTAGACCAGATGCTCGAGGAGCTGATCGGCCGCTTGGGCCGCTAGCTCGAAACCCCAGTCAAGCGCTAGCAATCAAGGACATTCTCCATGCGAGTCACTGACAACCTCAGGTTCTTCAACGTCCAAAAGAACCTCTCATCGCTTTCCTCACGGCAAGCGACGGTCGCCCAGCAGGCTGCCACGGGGATGCGCATCAACGCCCCCTCCGATGACGCCGCGGGGGCGAGCGAGCTCGTGCGCATCGATTCGGGGTTGCAACGCATGGACTCCTACAAGCGTTCCATCGGCAGCGCGCGCGACGACGCTTCCCTCGCCGAGGCGACCTTGGGCGCTGCGAGCGGGCTATTCGATCGAGCCCGTGAACTCGCGCTGCAGGGCGCAAACGGCAGCCTCAGCGCAAACGAGCGCAGCATGCTGGCAAGCGAAGTCAAACAGCTGCGGGAGCAGCTCACCGACTTCGCAAACGCCAAAGGCTCCCGCGGATACTTGTTCGCTGGGAGCCGGACCGACACCGCGCCGTTCGACAACGTGGGCACCTTCAGCGGAGACCAGAACGCACAGCGCATTGAAGCCGGACCCGGCCTAACCATCCAGGTGAGCGCCGATGGCGCGACGGCATTCACCGCGGCTGGGGGTGAGGACACCTTTACGGCACTGAGCAACCTCGAAGCGGCCCTGGTCGCCAACGATCCTGCCGCCACCGCGGCGAGCCTGGGCGCGCTGGACCGGTCCAAGCAGCAGCTCACGAGTGCGCGAGCCTCCTCAGGTCTGCTGATCAACCGACTCGATACCGCAGACGCCGCGGTGGATACTGGCAAGCTTAGCCTCACGGAAAAGCGCAGCCACGTCGGCGATGCGGACGCCTTCGAGGCATACTCCCAGCTGATGAACCTCTCGAGCTCCATCGAGCAAGCGATCGCAGTGGCCAAGAACACGCTCAGTCTCTCATCCGTGTCCCGCTTCTGACACCAGCGCTCGGCTCCACACACTTGAGCGGCCCCGTCTCACGACGCTGGCCGCTTTCGCTTTCTCCCCCCAAAAAGACCCGCAGCTGCTGCGCGTTCTCAAGCTGAGAATCTGGCACTCGGCGTGCATCGCAACAGGCATGCTGATCATTGCTAGACGGGTAGGCCAACGCATCGTTCTGGGTGACGACATCGAAATTCACGTCACCGCGCTGAGCCGGAAGGTCGTGAAGATCGGCATCGTCGCGCCGCGGGGACGCGCCGTGTTGCGCGGAGAGGTCCACGACAGCATCGCAGAAGCGAACCAGGCGGCCCTAGACGCGAACCTCGAGGTAGCCGAGAGCGTCGGTGGGCAGGTGAAGCCAGCTGCGCTGCCGGTGACCGTCATCCGTCGTGTGCGTAGCCCTCAGGAGGCCCGAGATGAGGGTTGAATTGTCGCTCCAGGTGTCAAAGCCCCGACGTACTCCCTCAGCCACCTGGCGCCGAGGTGGTCGCGCTGCACTTCGAGATCGGCGCTTTCGAGCCGGATTCAAGCCTGTTTCGCGGGCGCGGCGAGTTGGCACACAACATGGATTGCCTGCTGTCGAGGAAGACGCGCAGTGACCATGCAACTCGCCATATCCCCGACGGCTGCGACGCCGAACGCCCCGGCGGTCGAGAGCTTGAGCCAGGCGCTCGTGGCTCAGAACCTCGAGAGCCTCAGCCTCGGAGAAGAGACGCGCTCGCTGCTGATGCAGAGCTCGGAGCACGGCCGCATTGATTTTCGTGGGGGTTATCTGACGCTGCACTCGGCGGGTTCGCAGTTCGACGCCGAGGTGACCTTCGCCGAGCTTCAGACCCTACTCCGCGACGCCGAGCAGACTCAGGGCCCCGTGATTCTATTTGGTCTGGGCGTCGGACGGCTCGCGCAGGAGCTCAAGGCGTCGACCAAGTCTCTTGTCGTGTTCGAGCCGGACGTGGGCTTGCTGAAGCGGCGCCTCGGCGCCGGCCCGTTGTGCCTGGGAGACGTGCCGATCGTGGCGACGGAGCACGACCTGATGCAGGTATGGACCGAACTGGCGAAGGACCGCACCGGTGCGACCCTGGTCGCGGCACCAGGCTATCGCGAAACGTACCCCGAGGCGTTCGCGCAGCTGGGAGCTAGCGTCGAACAACTCGTCAACCGCACTACGGCGAACCTCAACACCTACCATCTCCGCGCGGAGACATGGGCGCGAGACGTCGTCGACAACGTGGACTGTTTGACCCAGGCGAGCCCCTTCTTGGCGCTCGAGCGCAAGCTTGAAGGCGTACCGGCGTTCATCGTTGGCGCGGGACCGTCGCTGGCCAAGAACGTCGAGCTGCTGCGCGAAGCTGCTCAGAAGGGCATCGTTATCGCAGTCAACTCCAGCGCCATGGCGCTCGCCAAGGCGGGAGTCACGCCCCAGGTGCTGATGTGCATCGAATCGATCGACGTCTCGGAGCTCTTGAGCAAGGTCCCGTTCATCAACGAAGTGGCTCGAGCGTTCAGCCTCACCGGGAGCCCAGAGGTTTTGCGCACGGGAAATGGCCCGCTCCTGCCGGTCTACGAGGCACTCCCTGAGTTCGAAGCGCCGCTTCGGGAGCTGATGGGCACCCCGGGTGTCAAGGTCTCCGGAAGTGTCTCAACCGCCGCCTTCTCGCTGGCGGAACAGCTCGGGTGCAATCCCATCGTGCTCGTCGGACACGACCTCGGATACACGGGCGGCGAAGCCTACGCAAAGGGCACGGCCTACGAGGGCTCGAGGGTCGAGGCGAACGCCGAAGCAGGCGTGCTCGAACTCAAGTGGAGCCAGGCAGTGATCGAGGCTCACGGCAAGGGCCAGGGCGCGATGCACGCTCACGAGCAATTGCTCGAGGTGGAAGCTTGGGGGGGAGAGGGCAGTGTGCTGACAGGCGTCATGCTGAGCGCGGTGCGCGCTTGGTTCGAGGGCGTGGGTCGTGAGCTGCCGAGGAGTCGACCTGACCTCCAGTTCATCAACGCCACCGAGGGGGGAGCCCGCATCCAGGGCGTGCGGGAGATGCGCCTCGGAGAACTACTCGCTGGTTTGCCTGACCGCGGACTCACGGCGCAGGAGCTCGCGGAGCGCGCAGCGGCGGCGCGGCCAGCAGTCTCTGCCGAGCGAATCCGCGCTTGGGCACAGCGCCAGGAAGACGCGCTCAGTCGTGTACGCCGAGCGGGCAAGCAGCTTCGTGAACGCGCCAACTCAGCGTTGAAGAGCATGCGCAGAGAGTCGCCCGAACTCGTCAAGAAGAGCTTTCGCAAGCTGTCTCATGCAGAAGAAGACTACCGGAAGGCGCTCGCACCGTTGGCGATGCTCGATGCGTACGCCAGGCGGGAGATCGACTGCATCGCGTCGGCAATCGAGCGCGACGACCAAAGCGAACATTCCCGCGCGGAATTTTCGATCGAGAGCGAAGTCAAGATCACGCACGCCATCGAGCGCGCAATGGACCGTTACGAGTCCGACCTAAAGCGTTTGGTGAGCCGTCTCTGACGGGCCACCGGCAACATCTCGTCAAGTAAGGAGTGGATCATGTCTCTAGTCGTTAGAACCAACGTCGCCTCATTGCAGTCGCAAATGAACCTTGGAAAGAACCAGGCGGCGCTCAGCACCAGTTTCAACAAGCTCTCCAGCGGCTATCGAGTGAACTCAGCCGCGGACGACGCCGCAGGTCTCTCGATCAGCGAGAACATCGTCGGGCAAGTGCGGTCTTACACCGTTGCCGAGCGGAACGCGAATGACGCGATCAGCATGGTGCAAACCGCAGAAGCGTCCCTGGGCGAAATGACCGGGATCATGCAGCGCATGCGCGAGCTCGCGGTGCAAGGATCGAACGGTAACTACACGGCTCAGGACCGCGGGTACATGGACACCGAGTTCCAGGCGCTGAAGTCCGAGCTGTCCCGCATCCAAGCGGCCGCGAAGTTCAACGGCAAGCAGCTCGTCGGAACGACGGCGACCACGATCACCTTCCAGATCGGCCTCGACAACACGGCCAGCGATCAGATGTCGATCTCTTTTGGCGGCATGAACCTCACGGCAATGCTGGCGGCAACCAGCACGCTCGCCGGCACTGGCCCGACCGCGTCCCAGAACATGCTGGCACGCATCGACTCCACGATGACCGCAATCTCCACCGCTCGCGCCGATTACGGTGCGTCGATGAACCGCCTCGACATCGCGACCAGCGCCATCCAGACGATGCGTCTCAACATGTCAGCCGCCAACTCTCGCATCCGCGACGTCGACGTCGCGATGGAAACCTCGACGATGGCCCGCAACCAGGTGCTCAGCCAGGCCGGCGTGTCCGTGTTGTCGCAAGCCAACCAGCTCACCCAGAGCGCCCTCAACCTGCTGCAGTAGTCGCCACACGACTAACATCCAAAGCAACGAAGACGAGATGAGAGCTGCTCGCGGCCTGGCCGCGAGCAGCTCGCTCTGTTTTGTGCACCCCCGCACAAGCATCCGCATGCCGCATTCAAGATTCTGCTCAAGCAACGCCCTCCACCTCCGTTCCGCTAAGTGACGGGCAAGACGCCCGGGGGAGTGTCAAGGACGACACTCTCCAACTCTCCAGGAAGGAGAAAGACCATGCCCCTAGCAGTACAAACCAACGTTCCGTCTCTTCAGGCTCAGCGCAACTTGAAGGGCAACCAGATGGCCCTGCAGAACAGCTTCAACAAGCTGTCGAGCGGTTACCGCATCAACACCGCGAAGGACGACGCGGCCGGCCTCGCCATCAGCGAGAGCATGAAGTCTCAGGTTCGCTCCTTCACCGTCGCGGAGCGCAACGCCGGCGACGGAATCTCGATGGCGCAGACGGCTGAAGGCGCCCTCGGGGAGATCCACAACGTGCTCGGCCGCATGCGCGAGCTGGCGATGCAGTCGTCCAACGGCTCGCTCGGGTCTCAGGACCGTGGCTACATCGACACCGAGTTCGGTGCGCTCAAGTCGGAAATCGGCCGCATTCAGTCGTCTGCGAAGTTCAACGGCAAGCAGCTCGTGGGTGCTGCCACCAGCAGCATCACGTTCCAGGTCGGCCTCGACAACACCGCAAGTGATCAAATCAGCATCAACTTCGGTGGCGTGGCGCTAACGCAGATCCTCGCGGCGACGACCAGCGTCGCGGGTGCCACGGCTGGTTCGTCTCTCACGGCCCTGGGTCGTATCGACACGGCCATCCAGAAGGTCTCCACCGCTCGCTCGAACTTCGGTTCCGCCATGAACCGCCTGGACGTCGCGAGCTCGAACATCGGCACGATGCGCCTGAACATCGACGCCGCCAACAGCCGCATCCGCGACGTCGACGTGGCTGATGAGACCTCCAAGATGACCAAGAACCAGGTGCTCAGCCAAGCAGGCATCTCAGTGTTGGCGCAGGCGAACCAGCTGCCGCAGATGGCCATGAACCTGCTCTGATCGACAATCAACAACACCAAGCGCCCGCTCCCGAAAGGAGCGGGCGCTTCGCGCTTTGTGACGTTTCTCGAATTGAGAAGATTCGTTCTCAATCAAAGACGAGCCTAGCCGTACAGTCTCATACGCTATCCGCGAGGAAGAAGCGTCAAAGGTTTGTCAGTTTCCAGTCAAGGCTTGCGTGCCAGCACCGTCCATTCGCTACGCAGGGCACTGATGCCCTCTTGAACGGGAAGAACTCCACGAAGGAGGCAAGCCAATGGCAATCAACATTCGAACCAACACATCCTCGCTCGAGGCTCAAAAGAACCTGGGGGCGAACCAGAAGGCGCTCCAGAAGAGCTTCGCCAAGCTCTCCAGCGGGTACCGCATCAACTCAGCTTCGGACGACGCCGCCGGCCTCGCGATTAGCGAGAGCTTGAAGTCTCAGGTCCGTTCCTACTCCGTTGCCGAGCGCAACGCGGGGGACGGGATCTCGATGGCGCAAACCGCTGAAGGTGCGCTCGGAGAGATGCACAACGTGCTCGGACGCATGCGTGAGCTGGCCGTCCAGTCGTCGAACGGCAGCTTGGGCTCCACGGACCGTGGCTACCTGAACACGGAGTTCGGCGCGCTGCAGAGCGAGCTTGGCCGCATTCAGTCTTCGACCAAGTTCAATGGTACTGCCCTGCTCGGGGCAGCCACGTCCAGCGTGACCTTTCAGGTTGGCATCAACAACACGGCGTCCGACAAGATCGCCGTGTCATTCGGCGGCATCGCGCTCACCCAGATGCTGGCGGCCACGACCACGCTGAGCGGCGCCACAGCCGGCAACTCGCTGAACGCCATCGGACGCATCGACTCGGCGATCCAGAAGGTATCGACCTCCCGCGCCAACTTCGGTGCAGCCATGAACCGACTGGATACCGCGACGAGCTCCATCCAGACCTCGCGCCTGAACCTGTCGGCAGCCAACTCACGCATCCGGGACGTCGATGTCGCGGAAGAGTCGAGCCAGATGTCGCGCAACCAGGTGCTGACGCAAGCGGGCATTTCCGTGTTGGCTCAGTCCAACTCGCTGCCACAGCTCGCGTTCGGTTTGATCGGCTAGCGCTCACATCCACACACCACCAAAGCCCGCGCTGTCTCCTCTCGGATACAGCGCGGGCTTCGGCGTTTGTGCTCCCTGGCCCTCAAACTTTTGACTGTCGGTCCGTTCAGAGAATCGGCAGGCAATTTGCTTCTACATGGCGAGCACACGTGATGAGCGGCTCCGGCGAGCCCGCGACCCACGGCGAGTGTCGGAGGCAACCGACTCACCTCCCCCAAACCCAAGCACACGAGAGACATCATGGCAGGCACCATCACCTTCGGCGGGATCGGCTCCGGAATGGACGTCGAGGGCCTGATCTCGGGCCTAGTCGGCGCTAGCAAAGGCCCGCTAAACATCGTCAACACGCGCAAGAACAACGTCGACTCGGCCATCACGGTGCTGAGCGACCTCTCGGGCTTGTTGAGCAGTCTCAAGAACGCCTCTCAGGGGCTGGACACGCTGGAGGAGGTCGGCAGCTACGCCGCCAAGAGCTCGGACGAATCCATCGTGGCGACCGCCAACGGATTGGCACTGCCGTCAAGCTACCAGGTCAGCGTGACGCAGCTGGCTCAAGAGCAACGAACCTACAGCAACACGTTCAGTGACAAGCTCAGCGCACTCGGCCAGAGCGGCGACCTCGACATCAGCGTGGGGAGCGAGGCGGCGGTCAACATCAGCGTCGAAGCCACTGACACCCTCGAAGACATCATGACGAAGATCAACGAGAGCGGCGCGAAGGTGAACGCCTCGATCTTCTACGACGGCACGGACTACCGCCTGCAGGTGCGTGGAAAAGACTCCGGTGCGGCCAACGCCATCACCTTCGGCGAAAACAATGGTGTAGCGCTGGGCTTGTCCACGCCCGCGAACACGGTGCAGGCCGCGCAAGATGCGATCGCCGTCATCGATGGCTTCAATGTCACCAGCTCGACGAACAAGATCGCTGGCGCAATTCAGGGCGTCACGCTCGCCCTGACCAAGAAGACGACTGAACCCGCAACCTTGAGCGTCGAGACCGACTCCGACGCCCTGCAAGGCAAGATCAAGAAGATGGTGGACGCGTACAACGCCGTCATCAGCAAGGTGCAGGTGACCGCCGGCTACGGCGACCGCAAGGCGACGAGCACCATCCTCAAGGGCGACAGCACGCTTCGAAACATC
Source organism: Polyangiaceae bacterium (assembly GCA_041389805.1). Lineage (GTDB taxonomy): Bacteria > Myxococcota_A > Polyangia > Polyangiales > Polyangiaceae > JAHBVY01. The sequence goes on from JAWKRD010000002.1 coordinate 419,700, forward strand.
AACGCGAAGATGACCACGACGCTGTTGAACCCCAACGCCTCGCTCAGCGGAAAATATCAGACCCTCAACTCGATCGGGATCCAGCTCGAGAATAACGGCATGCTCAAGCTCGATTCGACCAAGCTCACCGAGGCCCTGGGTGAAGACCCGGACGCCGTAGCGCGCATCCTCGCGGGAGACGACACGAACGACGGCATCATGGACGCCATGAGCAGCCTGATGGAGGACCTCGTGTCACCTGATAGTGGTGCGCTCACCGCGCGCAAGGAGGGCTTGGAATCGGAGAAGACACGCCTGGAGGATCAAGCCGACAAGGAGCAGGCGCGGCTCGATCGCTACGCCGAAACCCTGCGGAAGCAGTTCACCGCGATGGACTCCACGGTGGCGTCCTACAACGCGCAACTAGCCTACTTGATCCGTTGATCTGTCCGTTTGTGTAGTCAGGAACCGAGCTCTTCAGAGGACCTTTCATGTTGGACGTCGCCAGTCGCTACAAACAAGTTCAGATCCAGACTTCGAGCCCCGGGGAAATCCTGCTCGCGCTGTATGACGGCCTGTTCCGCTTCCTCAGGGGGGCGCAGCTCTGCCTCGAGCAGAAACAGCGCGCGAGGGCTGGCGAGCTGATCAGTAAGAGCCACGCAATCATCAGTGAGCTCTTGATCGCGCTCGACCCGAAGCACAACCCCGAGCTCTGCCAGCACCTGAGCGGAGTCTACGACTTCTGTCTCGATCGCCTCACCCAGGCGAACTTGAAGAGCGACCCGCTCCTGATCGCCGAGGTGATTATGGTGCTGAGCCCCATCAAGGAAGCTTGGGAGGTGGCCGTACCTGAGGCAGCGCGCGAACAGACGCTGCCGAGGTGACATGCACAGCTTTCCCAATCCCACGCACGCAATTGACAGCGCCGTAACCTACGTCCGTGGCGCTTCTCCCGACGACTTCTGGGCGCACTTCCGCTCCGGCGCGAGCGTCCATGTCGTGCGCGGGCGCGGTTGCCACTATCCCGAGCTGGCTAGCGCTGCGCCCTCGACGCGTGCGTACTACGAGCTATTCACTAGGCGCTTCCCGCACCTGGGTCGCGTGCTGGACGCAGGTTGCGGCTCTGGAGTGGGTACGCGGGTGGTCGGCCGGCAGTATCGCCAGGTGCTCGCGGTAGATCGCGACCCCAAGGCGCTGGCCTTCTGTCGCGAGTTCTCTCGCCGTACGGAAACGCTTCAGGCGAACGTCGAAGACGGTTTGAGCATCGAGCCTTGCGCTGCCGCGATCGTCGCCGACGTGCTCGGGCACACCGACTCTCCGCTCACGTTCCTGCGCGGGCTAAGGCGAAGCCTGAGCGAGGGCGCGCCCGTATTCGTGGTCGAGGCGCGCGCGGAGCTCACCCAGCGCCTGGAGGCGCCGGCGCGGCGAGCCTTTTCATCCCTCGAGCTGGCGCGCCTGCTCGAGAGCGCTGGCTTCCGCTTCAACGAATGGATCGCGGAAGACTCGAGCTTCCTGGTTTGTTCCGTTACGGCGCGTGAAGATGGGCTGTGGCAAGAGTTCGAGAGCGCCGAGCGCAGCGTCGCCGACGCCGAACGAGAGCCATCCAGAAGCGCTCTTCAGCGCGCACTGAAGAAGAACGCCGAGTTCAGCACCAAGGCATCAGGGCACCCGCGATATCAAACGGAGGCGCTGCTCCTGGAGGCCCGCCTCGGCTGGCTCGAGCAGAGCGGCGATCGCACCGCCGAGGCCTTGCTCGCCGCTCAACGGAGCGCTCCGGGAGACGCCCGCGCTTCCGCACGGCTATCACGGTTGATGCTCGCGGTGGGCGCAGTGGCGGATGGGCTCGAGCTAGCGCTCGCAGCCCTGAGGGTCGATCCAACGCTGCCGGAGGCCGCCAACGCATTCGCGAGCGCGGTTACGAAGCTCGGACACGAAGATCGCTTCGGCGCGTGGCGAGCGGCTCACGCACTATCCCCCGCGGATCCAACGGTCGCCTCTGCGCTCGCCGAGGCGGCGGCCGCCCGTGGTGACACGGGCTTCGGGATCCAAGTGTTCAAGCAAGTACGTAGCTACGGTGACACGCTACCCGCTGATTTCTGCCTGGCATTGGCCTGGATGCTGGACGCAGAGGGCAAGACCGCCGACGCGCGCCTCGAGGCACGCACCGCCCGCGCCCTTGCGCCCAAGGACCCCGAAGTTCAGGCGTTGTGTGCGCACCTCGGCTGCTGAATCTCTTGAGTGACACTCGATAGGCGATTGCGTGGCAGGAACTCCTGCGATGCGGCTACTATCGCCCGGTGACGCGCGAGAGCGAAGGGCGGGAGCCGCCGGAGCTGGACGTCCTCCGCCATCGCGTCGCCGCCTTGGAGACGGAGAACCTCGCGCTGTACCGCGCGATCCGCTTGCTACATCAGGTGTCCAGCCTGGTGCGCGACGCGCTTGAGCTGGAGCCGACCTGCTATGCACTGCTGACCGGCGTCACGGCCGGAGTTGGCCTGGGCTTCAACCGGGCGATGCTGTTCATCACATCGGACGCGAACGACCAGGGCGGTGGCGGTGAAGCAGGGCGCGCTCGCTTGTTCGCCATCGCTGCCGTCGGACCGAGCGACGAGAGGGAAGCTGATCTGGTCTGGCGCGAGATCGAGTCCCTAGCGCCGGACCTTCGCGCGCTCTATCAGGCTGGGCTGAACCAGGCCAAGGCGCCTGGCTCCTTGAGCCGAAAGGTGCGCAAGCTGCACGTGGAAGTCGACGCGAACAATCCGATCGGCCTTGCCGTGCGGAGACAGGCGCTGGTTCGCGGAGAAGGCGAGGATGACCTGAATGGTCTGTTGGATCTCGAGACTGCAGTCTCTGTACCGCTATTCGATCGCCACGGGCTGTGCGGCGTGCTGTACGCCGACAACCGCTTCACCAGGCGGCGCGCGGATTCAATCACCATCGAGGTCCTAGGCATGCTCGCAGATCAAGCGGGCCTGGCACTGGAGAACGCGCGTCGCTTCGAGCGCCTCGCGCGGGAAGCGCGCACCGATGCCCTGACGGGGCTCGGTCATCACGGCGCCATGATGAACGCGCTGCAGCAGGCCATGGCGGAGAGCCAAGAGCAAGCCGAGCCACTGGGTCTTGCGATGATTGACTTGGATGACTTCAAGCGCGTCAACGACACCCACGGTCACCTCGCGGGTGACGCACTCCTGATGGCGGTGGCCGAGCGGCTGCGGGACGTCACCCGTGGGCGTGAACTGGCATTCCGATACGGCGGCGAGGAGTTCGCCGTGCTGCTCCCAGGCGCGCGACGTGATGTGCTCTCCAAGGTGGGAGAGCGCCTTCGCAAGAGCGTCGGCGCGCGTCCCTTCAACGTCGGTGAGCAGACGACGCTCCGCGTGACCTGCTCCGTCGGGCTCGCCGAAGTGCTCCCTGGCGACACCGCCAAGGCGCTGATCGATCGCGCCGATCAGGCGCTCCTCACCGCAAAATCCTCAGGGAAAAATTGCGTCAGTCTCGCCGACCCACCACCCACGACGCAGTGATCCAGACGCCGCCAGACGCGTTCCTGACGAAGCGTGAATCCCACGCACAGCTCTGACCGAGGCGTCAGACCAGCATCCGATGAGCGACCCCTTGGGTTCGCTGGCGCATCGCAGCAAAGCATCTAGTTTCCAGTACTTAGCCGCCAGGCCTGGGCATTGCACTGGCCCCTCGCCATATGCAACGTCATTCGCTTTGGCTTGGTCTCGCGACCGCTCTTTCGGCAACCACGATGCTCCTTCACGCGTCCGAGGCTCGCGCACAGGACTACCTCGACGATCCGCGCTACGAATCGACGAGCTCCGATCGCTCGCCCAAACCGGGCTCTCTGGACGACGAGGACTTTCGCCCTTGGGACCACGCAGAGTTCACGATGGGCTTCATCGGCGGTCAGCGCTCCTACTCGGACACCAACTTCAGTCAGGTTGGCAGCGGAGAGCGCCTGAACCTGGACGCCCCGCTCGCGAGCGCACCCTACGATCGCGTGTCCGCCCTGGGCCTGCGCTACGACGCGCGCTTGGTGGTGAGCTATGTGCGCATGACCGCTGGCTTCGATCTACCGTTCGCGACCTACTCCACCGGAGACACGACACGGAGCTACACAATCGGTGGACAGGCGCGCGAGGTCACGAGTCGTAGCTTGAACATCAAGGGACTACGTTTCGGGATAGGTGGCGAGCTACCCACGGGTTCGCCAGTCACGCCCTTCGTCGACGTGATGGGCACGGTGAACTTCCTCGACACGACGCTCGTGGTCGACGACCAGAGCTACGATTTCGACGCCACGAGCTTCGGTTTCTCGGTACGCGGCGGTGTGCGCTTGCAAGTCAGGCGCTGGTTCTTTGCGCAGCTCGCCGGGGAAGTCGGACTGGCGAGCGACGTGGTCTGGGGTGGGGAGCTGTCGGTCGGTTTCTCGACCATGTAGCTATGGCCACGCGAATTTTCGCGGGCGCTAAACGCGCGGCTCGTCGCCTCCCCCGAGCCTCGCCATGTCTTCACGCAACGCACGCTCGATGCCAATGAACCCAAACGGCAGCACCGCGAACAACATGTTCTTCGCGGAACGCGCGATCGGCCATGCGTGCTCCGTTGCCGCCCGGAACAGGGCAACCACGAAGATCAGGAACAGGGCGCCGTGGGCCATGCCGACGACGCGCACCGCCTGCGGTATGCCAAACGCATGCTTGAGGGGCATGGCGATACCGAGCAGGATCAGAAACGACAGCCCCTCGGCAAAGCTCACCCAACGAAAGAAGCGCAACTCACTCATCCCGACTCCCCTGCGTAGACTCCACCCATGGCCATGGAGGCGCGCGGTCGCCCTGGCGAGCGGGCAAGTTGTCGCAGTCGTTCAGTCAGCCTCGCAGAGCGTCACCCCCATCGCGTGCTCGCAGTGCTCGTCCGCATCTGCCATGAGCGCACTCGTGGCGTGAAACAGTCGACATTGAACGTGATTTCCGTCAAAGACCAGCGGGTCGCGCACGTCGTAAGAGATGTCCGACGGTGGCAAGCCGGCGCAAACGTCGAGGCACTCGGAGAGGTCCTTGTAGTGGTAGAGCGGTGAGGACGCCTCGGTGCAGGCGGTCATCATGATGCTGCAGTAGCCCTCACAGTTGCTCCCGCAGCGCCCGTCTCCTCCAGGGCCCGCCTGACGGCAGTACGCTGCCAGCTCGGTGCCCGCCGCGTAGCGTGCCTTGCCAGCGTATTTCAACCGACACGCCGCAGAGTCGCCGTCGGCATCTCCCAGCTCTCCGGGCGGCAAGACCCCGCACACTTTCAGACATTGCTCGCGATCCTTGTACTGGGGGTAGTCCGCCTCGCAGTACGCTTCCATGTCCGAGCAATACTCTTCGCACACACTCGCCCCAGCAACTCCGGCGGTACCCGCGTCGTCGCTATTCCCTGCGGATCCACCGCTTGCCGCGTCTCCGGAACCGCCTGAGCCATCGCTCCCCTGACCTCCCCCTGATTTGCTCCCCTGGGCGTTCCCGGATTGGCCGGATCCCCCCTGTCCCGCCGCACCCCCGCTCGCGTTGCCCAATGTCGGGTCCTCGACAGCATCTTCGATGCCGAGCACCTGAGCGCACGCGGGGACCAGCAGCAGCGTCCATGCCAGAGCTCCACGCTGAATCACGGACATCAGAAGGTTCCTCCCCAGCTCAGCGCTGCGCCATCTCGGGTGCCGCGCACAGCAACTGTCGCCGCCGATCCTTCGGTTTCCTCGGTGGGACCGAAGAGCACCAAGCTGACGCCACCAACCAGCAACGTGCCGCCCACTGCGAAGGCCACCGTCGCCCCGTCAGCGAAGCTTTGAGCGTCCTGTCGCAGTCTCGTCCCTTGCGCGGTACAGCGGTTCTTGTCTTCCTCGCGGCAATGATCGAGAGACTCACTGTTCGCGTCGTAAGCCTTCACAGTCAAGAAGGACCCAACGCCGAGCCCGACCAGGCCGAGCCCCCCGACGACGTATCCAACCACCTCCCAGGGTCGTTCCCGTTCATTTTTGGGGGAGAGAGCGCGCCTATCGAGGACCGGTGGCGGTGTCTTGGCCTCCGTTGGCAGTGGCGCCAGCTCCGGCACTGGCAGCTCGCTCTTGTGCGGACCGGCTGGAGTATCGAAGCGTTTTTCCCAGGTGCGGTAGCCCTCCGCGCGGACTTCGAGCTGCGTGCGCCCGGGGTCCACCGGCAGCGGCGAGGTCCAGGACGCCTGTGGAATATTCACGCCGTTCAGCCTAACACTCGCATCCTCGGGGAATCGCTTGGGCAGACGCAGCACGAGCCGACTCAAGCGCGTCTCGAGATCACTCGCGCGCTGCTTCGCTAGCTCCTGACGTTGCACCTCACCACGCTGTCCGGCCACCGCGGCCGCCTCCATGAACAGCGCCCAGGCACTCGCGGACTTGCCCTCGCGATCGCGACAGTCTGCCAGGCGCAACAACGTGCCGAGCGCCGGATCCAGCTCTTGGCTGGCCGCAAACTTCTCACAGCCCTGGGCTGTCTCCCCGGAGTTGACTAGCTTGGCGCCCTCCTGAAACAGCGCCTCAGCGGCAGCCTTCTGCGCGCCGCTCGGCTCCGCAAAGGCGCTGGGAGCGAGCGCGAGGATGAGCGCAGCGAGGCCACTAGCATGGTGACGCCTCATGGCTCCACCAGCGCAAAGTCGGTCACGCTCGCGCCAGCGAGATCCCCTGGCTGCGTGTCAGCCGTGGAGTAGTAAAGCGGAACGCCCTTGTAAGCGAGCTGCTGCCCCACACCTGGGGACGTGAAGACGCTGAAGTCAGACTCGGCGAGAGACGTCACGTGGCTCAGCTGCTTGCCCCGCACTGGACGCGCGAGCGCCGCGCAACTCCCAGTGCACTTGGCGACCGGATCCGCGCTGCCGGTGCCAAGCTGATCGTTCGCAAAGGAATAGAACGCGAAGCCCCAGCGATCCCCGAGGTACTTCGTGCTCCCGTTGCGTAGCACCACGAGCTCCGCGGGGATCACCTGGGCGGCGTGCCACAGCTTGGCCTTGCCCTGCCCCGCAATCAGCCCGGGGCTGGTGTCGTTCTTGTAAAAGTAGAGCGGCCAGCCCATGTACGTCGTCTGGCGCGCACCGTCGCTGCGTGTGAAGCTGCCAAAGTTCGCGTCGTCCAGACCCGTGCCGAGCACACGCGGGTCCGCGTCGAAGAGTGGCCAGGAGAGCAAGCAATCCCCGACGCACCCGCTGACCGGCGCGTGAGCACAGTCCCCGGGGACGTCGCTTCCGTAGGTGTACAGCGTGATACCGGCGCCGTCGGTGAGGTACTGCCCCAGGAACGGACTAACGGAGCTCCCGACGGTTGCCGCCGGAGCACCACCGGCGCCAGCGACTCCGCCGGCTCCGGCTACATCCGTGTGGAAAATACAGTGAGCGGGCTCTGCGCCCGCGCTACCAGCCGCGCCGCCGCTTCCGCCAGTTCCGGCAGCGCCGCCGCTGACCGCTCCAGCGGTCCCAGCGGCACCGCCTGAGCTTCCCCCGCTGCCGCCCACGCTACCTCCCGCGCCTGCGCTCGAGGCACCTCCGGCGCCGCCAGTGCTCACGCCCCCAGCACCTGCAGTCGCTACGTTACCTGACGAGCCTCCCGAAGAACCCGCGCCGCTTCCGCCGTTCCCCCCCGAGCCGGCGCCACCGCCGCCCGTCGCACCCTCACCCCCAAGTCCCCCGCCCTTGTCGCTCCCGCAAGCTACACACAGTGCGCCAAGGAGCGCGACCGCAGTCCAGCGCACAGGCGCCCCTGCGACACCAAGCGCAATCCGCTTCAGCCCAAGCTCGAAATGATTCGGTTCCATAGTCCCTCCCATCCATTGCTAGCCAAGAAACATTTTCCGCGTGTCTATTGCCTGCCCCCGAATGTGCTCGGGTCCCACGCGTTCGCGGAGCCCTTCGTCGGAGGCGCCTCACTGCTCGGTGCCTTGACCTGCGCGTCGGTCTTCCCGCTGGTCGCTGGTTTCGCGACGCGAGCCGGCGCGGCCCAGCGTGCCCGGGGCGGCGACGGACGCGGCTTCGGATCATCTGCTTCTGCGCTAGGCGCCGCGCTAGGAGCGGGCTCTGGCGCTTCCGCAACGGTGACCGGCAGTTGTGGCGTCAGCTCCGACGCCAAGGCCTGCGCCGTCGAGGGAGACACGACCGCTGCGCCTGAGACCGGCGCGTCGTCGCGGCTGCCGTCGCGCCCCCAGAACCACGCAAGGGCCGCCGCCGCCACACAGGGTCCCCAGCAAGGCGAACACCGCGCGCCCTGCGCCTGCTCGGCTTCGCCGGGGCAGGGAGCCTGCGCGCTCAGCAAGCTGCCCCCACTCTTGAGCGAACCAGACTCGCTCGCCATCACCTGGCTCCACCGTCGCGCTGGGCGGTGGATCCAGCGTGATCGCGCGCAGGGAGCTGTAGCTACCTCGATCGCTGCTCAAGGTCGGCTCTGGCAAGTCGCGGTCCAGATCGGCCTGCGCACGTGAGCCCGAACGACGCATCGCGGCCTGATCTCCGAGCAAGGCGCGCATGTATCCGGCCACGCTGACCTCGAAGCTTCCTTCCAACCACTCCGGCGCCGCACGCTCGAGGGCAGACAACAGCTCGTGCGCCGTCTGAAAGCGCTGGTTCGGCTCCCGTGCCAGGGCGCGCATCACGATCGCTTCGAGCTCCACCGGATAGTCTTCCACGACTCGCCGTGGCGGCGTGACCGGTCGCGTCAACACGTTGCGGATCGTGGCCGCAGGCGTATCCCCCCGGAACGGATGTCTACCAGTCGTGAGGGTGTAGAGCAGGATCCCCAGCGCGAAGAGATCGGTGCGTCGATCGACGCTTTGCTGGTTGACCTGCTCGGGCGCCATGTAGGCGAACTTGCCCTTGATCTCCCCTTCCATCGTGAGCGAGGAGCTCCTGTGTGTGGCCTTGGCGATGCCGAAGTCCACGAGCTTCGCGGTTCCGTCGTAGGCGACGAGGATGTTCTGCGGGGAGATATCCCGATGCACCACGCCAAGCAGATTCCCGGCTTCATCACGCAGCTCGTGAGCAGCGTTGAGGCCTTTGCACACCTGTCCAACCAAGTTCACGGCGATGGGCATCGGGATCCCAGCTTCGCCCGCGGCTTTGCCAACCACGCTGAGTGACTCGCCGTCCACCCACTCCATTACCAGGTAGAGCAGCCCCGCCTCCTCTCCGAGCTCGACCGTGGTCACGACGTTGGGGTGATGGATCTGCGCCGCCAGCGTCGCTTCCTCCAGCAACATTTCCTCGAGGCGCTCAGACTCAATATCCGCCCGGATTGTCTTGACGGCGAAGATCTTGCGAAAACCCCGGGTTCCGCGCAGGCGCGCTGCCCACACTTGGGCCATCCCGCCCTTTGCGATGGGCATCAGCAGTTCGTAGCGTCCCAGTACGAGTCCAGGACGCGGCTCCGCTCCCACGCACTGGACTCTCGACTCAGAAAGGTTAGCCATGGTTTCTTGGTCCTAGCCGTGAGTGCGCCGTCCACCGATGGGCATGTCAGGCGCCTTCGGAGGTCTCGGCTTGGAGTTGAGGTAGTCCTCCATCACCGACTTGCGGTGCGGCAGGAACACGTCGATCAGCGCCGGGGAGATCAGATACCGCGTCACCCCATCAACCTCTTCGGTGTCTCGCTCGCTCACATGGGTGAACCCGAGGAGCTGGGCCAGACAGGCCCTCCGCCAAGCTCCGCACCGTTGCTCAGCCGATGACACCCGGCGCAGCTCTGGCTTGCGCACGGCGCACCACGTCGTCGGCCGAAAGCGTGCTCCCCAGTCCCCCGAGCTGAAGCCCGATGCTCTCGCGCAGCCCGATATTCGTCTCGAACTGCAGGGGATAGCGCATCTCGTCGGCGAAGGCGCCTGAGCTCTGGCTCTGCCCAGAGTTGAACTGGTCCGCGACCGCCAGCGTGATGAGCGCGACGTCGTCGACGGCCAGGGAAGCTGTTTCTGCGAGGAAAGCAGCTTGAAAGGCGGGCGCATCCGCAAGCGGAGAGTCCGCTGCAAACAGCGGCCCGAACGGATTGGTCTTCACCGTGACGGGCGCGAAAACCAGGCCACTACCCTGTCCTTGAAGCTTGAACTCCCGCAGCGACCAACCCGTGGTGGTGTTCGAGAACTGGTTTGTGCGGATCTGCCCGACGCCATCAGCGTTATTGCCATAGTGGTCAATCGCGACGACGGGCGGCACGTTGCCATGACCGGAGAAGTAGAAGTCTTCGAGTGCGTCCGCACGAGCCTCGACATCCGCTTCGTCGGTCAAATCGGCCCAAACATCGACGATCTTCCGACAGCCCTTGAGCCCTTGTTGGGGGTGAGGGTTCGGCATGGCGGCCTCGAAGATCACCAGATTGCGATCGCGAGAGTCCGCGATCCCGGAGCGCTTGGCGTACACGATGCGGTATTCGCCACAGTTCGAGGCGTCCTCCGGCGCGAGGTCGAAGCGGTTGAACAGACCGATCGGGATGTACCCGCAGGGGCTGTCTGCTGCGAACGGGTCGCAACCAGCCTGCGCGCCTTCAGCCGGTGCCGGGCGGCAAAGGTACGGATACCCGTTCAAGCTCGACTGACCGTCGGTGGTCTCATCATCACAGTGCGGACCTTGCGCGAGTCCGGGTCCGGGATTCTGCGTATCCCACCACTGAGCGAATAGACCCGCTGCAGTGACCTCGGGCGCCCCAGTGTCGAGAGCGAGCTTCTCCATCACGCGCTGGAAGCCAAAGCGAGCCAAAATCGGCTGCTCCGTGACAACCAGGCTACGCCGAACATCGACGTTCGCAGCCTTTGCCTCCGAGCGCAGCGTCGCTACATCCCCACCCGTTCCTGAGTCGAAACACGATGCCAATAATGGCATTAGCGCAGCCGCCCCACAGACCAGGACACCTCTATTCCATATGGATATCATCATGCGCCAGCGTGCGCTGGCTCCCGAATACGGCATGGAACTCCCCTCCCGCGCTTCGTGGCGAAGCGCACTGTCCAGAATGGCCACCAGTGTTATGCGCGACTCGAAATCGACCAGAACCTCGAGTCGCCCGCTCAAAGTCACGCGGACGTCAACCGCCGACCAGGAGTCGGTTTGGGCATCCGACTCCGTCTCCCCACGGTACTGGCACCGGTGGCGCCACCGGTGAGTTAGCTGACAACCATGAAAAAGTTGTCGACGGTTGATAGTGACTCGAACGTGCCCCCACTCGTGATCGCAGAAGAGCGTCCGTGGGCGCCATTCACTTTCTCACGTAGGAAATCGGCGATCAAGCCCACGCCATGAGATTGCTAGGTTGGTGTGCGCGTCGAGGGACCGCGTGGCCTACAGCGTTCGCGTCTTGAACGTTCGTTCGTTCTTAGCGCAGGCACGCCCCAAAACGACTCATTCGATGCGCAGCTGACATTCAGGGCCAAGAGCGCCCGGCGCGAGCGAAAGCTCCCCCGCCCATTGCCCCACGGAACCAGCTACCACTTCAACCGAATCGCATCCACGCGCACCGTCTCCCCTGGAACCCAGGTCCGGCCGACACTCACTTCACAGACGGCGCGAGCTCGTAGCGTGGCATCGGTCAAGGGCTGCCCTCCAAGGAGAAACTCTCGCAGCGGGAGCTGAAGCAACTGATAGCCCCCCGCACGGATCGCGAGCGGCTTGATCGTCGCGGGCTCGATCTCGCTGCACGAACCTGGAGTTGGACCAAAGATCAGCCGTGCTTCACCCCAAGCAGCGACGGCCGCTCCGTCGACGGCTACCGCTAGCTCAACGTACCCAGAGCTCATGTCCAAGCTCGGGTAATCCGTGCTGGGCACGGTACGCAGGTCATACGTCCCCACGTTTTCATAGTCCGCGCCGTCTCGACCGAGTGCTGTCCAACCGGGCCAGTAGAGGAAGTCGTCGCCGGCGTAGGCGCGCGACGCATCCGACTCGACGCTGGTGACCCCGTCGGGCCTAGGCTTCCCCAGGGAATCAGTCCGCTCATCAAACAGGGTAAACTCAACGAGCGGCGCGGCTTCGGTTCTGCCCACGGCTACAGCTGAACGGCTCACACAACCCCGCGTGTCGTAGCTTAGCAGCTGGGCCCGATACTCGACTCCCGCATCGAGTCCGTCGGTGATGGTGCTAGTCACCGGGTCGACGTTCCCCGAGAGGCGGAGCTCGTACTGGCCCAGCTCAGGGTTGTCTTCCTGAGTCCAGATCGCACCGCCCGGTCCATCAGTCTGTCCGGCGAGCGCACGGTCAGCCGCCTGGGCCAACTCTGCAGGAGTCTTCGCGAGCACCAGCTTGTACTGAACGAAGTCCTCCCTCGCCCCCCGAGGTTGCCAGGTCCATTGGATCGTGTTTGGCGTCCTCCAGCCGACGACGAAATTTTCCACAAGGAATGTTGGGCCGCAGCTGCTCTGCTCGGTTTCACAGTGCCCGGCGACGCACGCCAGCCCGTCAGGACACGGGGCAGACGGCGAGCAGAGCTTCCCTGCTAGGTCCACGTCGTCGACGCTGCACGCGGTGGAGGCGCACACCAGTATCCATGCCATGCATCCCGTAGTCCGTCGCACCACGGGATGCTTGCACACTTGCCGGGTGTTGAAAAACACCCGCCAATATCCGCATCCCAGGCTTCCGCCCTGGGGAGTCAGCGTAAACCAGCCAGGTCAGTTCGCGGTGCGACAGCCGATGCGGCTCCGAGCGACCACCACGTCGTCGTAGCGGGTGATCTGTGCCTCGGGAACGGTGATGCCGTTCTGCTCCTTGGCATCCAAGGTTCCCTTCTCGTAGTAGGCGTCGAGCGTCACGGCTTTTAACCCGACGTCAGCCGACGTCCTGAAGTTGAAGCCCTCGAACGCTTGCTGGTCCTGAAAGTACTGGCCGTGGGAGTAGAAGTTGTCGCGCAACCAGCGCCCTCGCGGTGTGCCTGTGCGGTATTCACCAACGAGCGCGTTGTCCACATACAGCGCCAGCTCGCCGTCGTAGCTCCCAGGCGTGTTCGCCTTGGTGTAGATCTCGACGCAGAACCACTCGTCGCGGGGGAACGCCGACTGATCCGCAGGGTTGAAGTTGTTTCCATAGTAGGGCGTCGCGGACGGACCGTTGTAACCAGCGCAGCCAGGGTCCGTGGAGCCGTCGTTGCACTCCCAGCTGCGCATCTCGTGCCAGTAGGCGTAGAACGAGAACGAGCCGTTGTCCTTCGCGTCCAGATCGAACCAGAAGCCTTCGTTTCCTCCGGGCACCACTGCAGCCAGCCCGTCGCTGCTAAATCCGGGATTCCCGGCCGCGACCCGCACCCAATGATGCGGTACGGCGCTGTCACCCACGTACTGGGCATAGAAGCGCCAGTACATCTGCTCTTCTCGAGCCGGGAACTCGAAGCGCGCCTGCGCCGAAATGTACTGCTGGCTCGCCAACATGGTGCGGGTGACGTTCGCTTCCAAGAACTTGCTCCCCGCATTCGCGGCGGCAGCATCATTCACCACATGCAGGCGCTGAGTGTTCTGGGTGAATGACGTCCAGCCAGCCATGTCGGACTCGAAGTCCGAGTGGAAGATCACGTCCGGATCGTTCTCTATCCCCACATCCCCGGGGTACTGAGCGCTCAAGCCGGCGGACGCTCCTCCGCTCGCACCACTGCCGCCGGAGTTCCCTGAGCCGCCCGCGCCACTGCCGCCTGCGCCGCTGCCGCCTGCACCGCCGCCGCCTGCGCCGCTGCCCGCGTTCCCGGAGCCACCGTTCGCCGCGCTCCCTGCGTTCCCGCCATTGGTGGTCCCACCCGTCGCTCCTGAGCTGGCTCCGCTTCCACCATTGCCACCAGAGGCGGTGCTGGAGTCATCGCCACAACCGATTGCCGTAAGGCAACATGCAACGCCTATCACTACACTCGGCGCCCAACCGTTCATTCGCATCTGATGCTCCTCCAAGACGACGCGCGTTGCCTAGCACCCAGCGTGCCATCGACTTCCAAGACTGGAAGCGTACAGTACCGAAGCACTCTCCGCCTGATGAGAGCGCTGAAAGCCGGCGCCTCTGGCGCTGAGTGAAGCGCTGGTTCACCCAGATCGCCTTGCTGGGAGTGAACCACTGCTTCACCCGCGGCAGCTTCGCGACGCCTGACTCCGATCGACACTGGCACGGACTGTGCTGACGGCGGGCATGGGAATCAGGATTGTTTGGAGTTTGCTCGGCTTGGCAGCAGCCCTCAGCGGCTGCTCGGACTCCGAAGCGACTCCGCGGGGCAAGGCGCGGGCGGCACCACCCAGGGCTCTGGAGGCGTGGGCGGCAGCACCGGCACCGCAGGAAATCCCGCGGGGGCGAAGCCGGCATGGGGACAGGCGGTGCCAGCGGCGGAGCGGCGGGCAGCGGCGGAACCACAACCAGCGGGGGAGCCGCAGGAAGCAAGGCGGAAGCGCCGCCATTGGTGGCGCCAGCGGAAGCGGCGCGGGTGGAACCACGAGCAACTTTCAGCCCTATTTCTTCGACGACTTCGAGAGCTACGGGGATGGTGCGTCGCTCTCGAACAATCAACCCTTCGACGCCGCAGGCCGCAGCACTGCGAGCTCGGAGGTTGCGTTTCGCGGCGCCCAGTCCGCCCGCATGGAAATTCGCTCTTGGGGACGCTGGCGGGTTCGGGAAATGGGGCGGGATCATCCCATCAAACCCGCATTGAAGCAGGGCCAGGAAGTCTGGGTGCGCCTTCAGGTGCGGTGGCCGCAGAGCTTCCAGTTCAGCGCGTCGCCTTGGATGAAGTTCCTACGGCTGCACAGCACCAAGGCTGATGGTGGCAATGCCGGCTACAACGACCTCTACGTCGACCAAGCGGACTCCACTCAGTCAGTCTTACGAACTATCAAGGAGGTACACGACGTCTGGGCCGTGTACGACGGTCCCAAGCTCCCGAGAGATCGCTGGGAGAGCTACGAGATGTACCTGTTCATCGACGATCAAGCGGTCGACGACGGAGGGGCGGGCCGCGTTCGGATCTGGCGGGACGACACCCTGATCTTTGATCGCACGGACGTTCCGACGATCGTCGAGGCGGCTGGCACCATCGACTACTTCTACCTCTTCACGTACTGGAACAACGAACAGCCTCCAGACAACCACTGCTTCGTGGACGACTTGGTGATCGCGACGGACGCTAGCCCGCCGCCAAACCATGACTCGGCAGGCCACGCGTTCATCGGCCCCTGGACGCCTTGACACCAGAGCCCCGCAGAGCGGGAGACGATGCTAGGCTCGCCGCGTGTCGAGCACCGACGAACCCGTCACGACTAGCAGCCAACGCTACGTTGCCGGCGCCAGCCGTTCGCGCTTCATGCTGCGCGTCGAAGACGGCCCCGACGCTGGAGCGTCGATCAGCGTGGACGCAGCGGAGGGCGCCGTCTTAGTCGGCACGAGCTCGGTCTGCCAGCTGCGTCTCACGGATTCAGAGGTGTCACGCAGGCACCTGCGCCTGGAGGGCGAGGGCACCCGACTCCGGGTCACGGATCTCGGCTCAACGAACGGCACTCGGCTGGAGGGCATACACATCCACGAGGCCTGGGCCTCAGCTGGACAACACATCGTTGTCGGCTCCACTTGTATCCGCGTGGCAACGCTAGAGGCGACAACGGAGGCGGAGCCTACAGCACCCCGCGATCGCTTCGGCGGCTTTCTCGGGGGGAGCCCCGAACTGCAGCGGCTGTATCCGTTGCTCGAACGGCTCGCTCGGAGCGAGGTCTCCATCGTCATTGAGGGCGAGACCGGCACCGGCAAGGAAGTGCTAGCGGAAGCACTCCACGAGCACAGCTCGCGCAGCGATAGGCCGTATGTGGTCCTCGACTGCACGACGCTGCCGGCAAACTTGATCGAAGCCGAGCTGTTTGGTCACGAACGCGGCGCGTTCACAGGCTCGGTCGGGCAACGCAGAGGGGTCTTCGAAGAAGCCCACGGCGGCACCCTGTTCATCGACGAGATTGGAGATCTCGACGTCAGCCTACAGCCCAAGTTGCTCCGCGTGCTTGAACGCGGGGAACTGCGACGCATCGGTGGGAGCCAACTCGTGAAAGTGGACGTGCGCGTGATCGCTGCCACTCGCCGCGACCTGGATCACGCGGTTGAGCAGGGCACCTTTCGCGACGACCTGTTCCATCGCCTCGCCATCGGTCGCGTGAGCTTGCCTCCGTTGCGTCGACGCACGGGCGACATAGGACTGCTGGCGGCACACTTCTGGCGCGAGCTCTCTCCCAACACTCCACTACCCGCGAGGCTCCTCGAGCGCTGGGAGAGCGACTCGTGGCCCGGGAACGTGCGCGAGCTACGCAACACGATCGCTCGTCACGTCGCGACCGGTGGCTTGACCCCTGGCCCCCTCCACGCGCCGGTGTCGACCAGCGCAAATCCAGAGGTTGAGTCCGTCCTGGCCGGAGCGCTACGCGAGCTGAAGGCGCTCTTGTGGTCGGAGGAACCCATTCCGCTAGCCCGCGTCAAGCTGCTGGATGCCTACCAAAAAGCTCGCGTGGAGCGCGCCCTGATCGAGCACGCCGGCGCCGTGGACCCGGCAGCTCAATCCCTCGGGATCGGTAAGCGTTACCTCCACATGTTGAAGGCCGGCGCTCGCAAGCGATAGCGCCCCGCGAGATCACTCCGCGCCTGGGCCCGCCAAAAGGAGTTTCCCGGGGGTATTAAAACGTTCCCTGCAGGTGGACGCCCACGCCAGCGAGGGCCCGAGGCGCTCCGCCCTCGGTGTGGGACTTTGCTTCGTCGCTGGGCAGCGCGAGCACCCCCCACGTCACCCCCCCAACGGTCAGCATGCCTCCCGCAACGAACGCAACATTCGCGAGCGTGGCGTACGTCCTGGCACTGCGGTTTGCGTCCGCCGCGTCCGCTGCGTAGTCCGCAGCCAGCGCGTCGTCGTGCAAGGCCTGAGATCTCAAGCCGAAGCCAACCCCAGCGCCGACCAGAAGCACGCCCACCGCAGCGAATCCCCACGGAACCCAACCCGGACCGGCGTCGACTGCTGGTTCCGGCACTGCGGGCGGAGCGCTCTCAGCTCGTGACGCGCGCCGTCGCAGAGCTTCTCGCTCCTCGACTTGCCGCTCGAGTACGCTGATGCGCCGCTCCACCGCCCCTCGGTCTTGCGCCTCGGGTGCGAGTTGCAAGTACAGACGGTAGGCCTCGATCGCCCGCTGGTCATCTCCGAGTCCCTCGTATGCCCTCGCGAGGTTGTACTGAATCGTCGGGGCCGCCTCGAGGGCGAACGCTTGCTCGAGCAGCTCGACCGCAGCCTGAAAGCGACCGGCCTCGTAGTGTTCGGCGCTCGCGGTAACCAGGTCCACGACTCGATCATGGGTCTCTTCCGAGGTCCCAGCTGGCTCGGCTGGCGTGCTCGCCGCCGGCGCGCTCTTTCCCGTGGCGCAAATCAAGCTCGAACAAAGCATCGCCATGGCGAGCAAGCTGGCCAGGGGCCTCTGGCGAAAGCGCAACATAGGGGCTAGCGGCGAGGACGTTAGCATGGGATCCCCACCGACCAGAGGCTATCCTCATCGGCAGCACACGCGAACCGCGCACCGTGAAAGCAATCGAGTCTGACGCAGCCGAGGACCTAGCCGTCTCACCGCCGCCACCGCGCCTGGGACGGTACGAGGTCGCTGGTCTCCTGGCCACAGGAGGCATGGCGGAAATCTGGCTGGCGCGGGTAGTGGGCCCATTTGGCTTCGAACGCGTGGTGGTGTGCAAGCGCATCTTTCCACATCTCGCGCGCCAGCCCGAGTTCGTCTCGATGTTCGTGGATGAAGCTCGCATTGCCTCGGGGATTCAGCATCCCAACGTCGCCCAGGTGCATGAGCTGGTACACGAGCAGGGTGAACTGTTCCTGGTAATGGAGTACCTCGCGGGAGAGAGCCTCGGCAGCATCCTCCGCCGGCTCAGTGGCCGAGGTGAGGCACTCCCGCCGTCGCTCGCCGCCTACATCATCGCTGAAGCCTGCGCAGGCCTACACGCCGCACACGAGCTAACCGACGCTCAAGGCTTCCCTCGAGACCTGGTGCACCGAGATATTTCCCCGCAGAATTTATTTGTCACCTACTCGGGGCAGATCAAGTTACTCGACTTCGGCATCGCAAAGGCGGCTGACCGCCAGACGCGCACGGAGGCCGGACAGGTAAAGGGCAAGTTCGCTTACATGTCGCCGGAGCAGTGCCAGGGCAGACCGCTGGACCGACGCTCTGACATCTTCTCGATGGGCATCGTACTCTGGGAGTCCCTCAGCGGGCTACGACTGTTCGCCCGGGACAGCGAGCTGTTGACGTTCAAGGCCATCTGCGACGAGCCGCTCCCGCCCCTGCAGGGGAGCGCTGCAAGTGACGACGCCCTCCAGCAAATTTGCACGCGGGCGCTGGGCAAGAACAGGCTGAGCCGTTTCCCTACGGCTCAGGAGTTCCGGGATGAACTCTTGCCCCTCGTCGGTGACTCTGGGCACTCAAAGCATCCCGAGCGAGCTCTCGCCGAGCTAATGGAACAGCTCTTTGCGGAACGCATCGAGGCCAAGCGGGAGCTGTTGCTGACGCTGCAACGCGGTGAGGCACCAGCCAGTGTGCCTGGCGCAGAGGTGGACGAGAGCATCGACATCCCTACCCTGGCCGCACAGCACACCTCTCCCCCAAACCCCTCGCACGATCTGATAGGCACCCAAACGCTTTCGACAGCTCCCACTGGGCTGCCGAACCGTGGGCTCTGGACTGCTGCGGCGGTCATGGCCCTCGCAGTGTTCGGGCTCTTCTGGGCTGGTCCGTGGAGTTCACAGCAATCTGGCACACCCCAAGCAGCGCCGGAGTCGCCCAGCACGCCCACCACGACTGCGGAGACTGCTCAGCCGGCCGCTCAGAGCGCGACATCCGCCAAGGCCGCGGCCGGCACGGTCTCTTTCAGCGTGGAAACGACTCCAGCCGGTGCGAGGCTCAAGCTAGGTCCCAGGGGTGCGTTGCGTGCCGTTGGCTCGACACCCACCAGCGTCGCTGTATCCGAAGGCGAGGCGCCGCTGATCCTGGAATTGAGCCTTGCAGGCTACCGCACTCACTCGGAGAGCCTGGTCCCCAACATGAGCCAGCGCGTCGTCGTCGCGCTTCAGCCCGAGCCGCCGAAGTCGAGTGCGCGCCCAGGGAAACGCATTCCCGTCAGCGAGCCGGCGAAGCCCGCCGAACCGAAGCCGATCCCGCGCTTTCGCTAGCTACCGGGGGATCACCACGGACTCGCAGCCGAACGCGATGTCTACCTGCCCTTGGACTACCGATTTCACCTTGTTGCAGGTCGCGGGGCACGCGATTACCCGTGTGGGATTGGTCGCGTTGTCGTAGTACCAGCCACCGAGCGTCGGGTCACAGCTCGAGGCGTCGTCAACGCGGTAGATCGTCTCCTTCGTCCCGTTGTCCTGGTCCGTGAACTCGACGTTCACCAGGTTCGGGTCAAAGCTCTGTCCAGACGGCGCGGGCGGGATCCCCCACTCACAATCGAGGGGCACGGCGCCCTGAGAGATCTTCGTCGCGAGGTCATTGAAGATCTGCTGAAAGGTTGCCTGGCACGCGGCGAGCTGCCCCGGAGGGCAGCTGCAGATGTCGCCATGAATCCCTCCGGTCGCGTTGACGATATCCTTGTAGACGCTACCGACCCGGGCTGCGTTCGCACACTGGGTGAACGCGTAGATGGCGCTGAACTTCCAGGCCGGTGTCCCATCGGAGTTCTTCAGCAACGAGGGGTCGAGGTTCGAGTAATCCGTGATGAACTGCTGCGGATTGTTGTCGTACGCCCCGGGGTTACCCGTGCTGCTGCCATCCGGGGAGGTCTCGGAGTTGTCGTCGGTGATCACCACGATGTACTTCAGCGAATCCGGACGGAACATGAACTTGTAGTCATTGAAGCGAGCCACCAATTTCCGCAAGGCATCTACGCTGTCAATGAACGAGTTTTGCACATGTAGAAAATTGGGCGCCTTTGAATCCGCGGGGCACTGACCAGAGCCCAGAGGTGCGGGGACACAGATGCCTGGCAGCGGCCAGAACGGATAACCCGCTAGCATCGCCACGTGGACGTCGATGCCGCTCGCCACGATCTGCTGGGAGAACGCGTTGATGTTTTGCTGAACCGACGCAGCCTCTTCGACCATGCTGCCGGATGTGTCGATGGCCCAGATGATGTCAGCTGGTTGAAATCGCTCTTCTGCCTTCTGCGAGACCCCTTCGCAGGCCGCATCGGGATCGAGCCCGCCATTGCCGCCGTTCGCTCCCCCTCCATCCAGCGGGATCCCAGCGCTGCCGCCGTTGCCGGAGCCGTTTCCGCTGCCTCCGTTCGTGGAGCCACCGTTGCTTCCGCCGTTACCCGAACCGCCGCTCGCGCCGCTGCTGCTGGAACCTCCAGAGGAGACGTTGTTCTGGTTGCCTCCGGAAGCCGAGCACGCAAGCGCGCAGCCCAAGGCGATCCCCGTCAAGCCCAAGAGTCGAAGTCGAGACACAGCGCGCATGCTAGCCGAACCGGTGGCCGGATGGAACTGACCAAACGTCCGACTCCACGCAGAACCCCTTGAAATCCAGTTAGATTCGTCACTCGTGCCCCACCGACCTGCTGGTCGGGCCCGAAGCGTCCGCGATTCCGTACACCTACGGCTGAGCGCGCCGCTCACATTCAGCTCGCGTGGCTCGACGGGGTGACTGCAGAAGAGCCGTGATCAATCACCAAACCGGGTTTGGGGGGGAGGGTGTGGCGGAGCTCAACCGTTTCGACACGCACAACCGGGCAGCTTGCCATCCGGACGCGGCTCACACGCGATCACACGACCCCGCGCATCCAGCGCGATACGGCAGCAATCCTCGAGCGCATCCCTCAGCAGCTGCCGGCCGCGCTGGACCCGTGACTTCATCCCGGAGAGTGAGATGTCCATCATCTCCGCGGCTTCACGCTGCGTGAGGCCCTCGAGCTCCGTGAGCGTGAGCGCCTCGCGATAGGGAGAGGGGAGCAACGAAACGAAGGCAGCAACATACGTCGCCAGCTCTTGTTCCGCGGGGTATTCGTCATCAACATCCGCCGCCTCGTGGGCGTCACAATCCGACGCGGAGACCAGCGCTTCCCGTCGCGCTGATGCACGAAGGTGGTCGACGATTGCGTTGCGCGTGACGCGGTATGCCCATGGGCCGAAGCGCTCGTCGTCGCGCAGGTTCGGTAGGGCGCGCTGCATGCGCAGCAGCACGTCTTGCAGCACGTCGTCCGCGTCACTCGGGGCGACACGGCGCGCGATGAAGGGACGCAGGCGCGTCGTCAGCTCATCCCACGCGCCCTGCATCGCCGACTCGATCACGCTGCGGTTCCTCCACAGCAGCTTGGCGCGCAACAGTTCGCTTCGCCAGGCTTCGTTGCTTGGACACTCGCGGATGCCACGAATTGCTCGACGCCAGAGCCGGGCATCCAGTCGCGAATGAACTCCCGACTGGCTTGATTCACCTCCACTCTCACCCCCTCGAACCCTACCTCCGTGAGGAGTCGCTCGAGGTCAGCCACCGACGCGGCGCCCGCCACGCAACCCGTGAGCGCCATGACGTCACTCGCTAGCGCCTCCGGCAACTCCCCAAGGCGCACGACGTCCGAGATGGCGAGCCGGCCACCAGGGCGCAGCACGCGGAACGCCTCGCGGAACACCGCCGGCTTGTCCGGGCTCAAGTTGATCACGCAGTTCGAGAGGATGACGTCCACACAGGCGTCCTGTAGTGGCAAATGCTCGATCTCTCCCAGCCTGAACTCCACATTCTTCTGCTGCAGACGGGAGGCGTTGTCCCTCGCCTTGGAGACCATCTCGGCGGTCATGTCGACGCCAATCACCTGTCCGGCTTCACCGACTTGCTTTGCCGCCAGGAAACAGTCGAAGCCTGCGCCAGACCCCAAGTCGAGCACCGTTTCCCCTGCCCGGAGCGAAGCCAGGGCCTGGGGGTTTCCACATCCGAGCCCCAGGTTGGAGCCTTCGGGGACTGCGGCAAGGTCCGCCTCTGAGTATCCCAGTGCCAGGCTGGCGCTTGGCGCCACCGCGCAGCACCCAGGTGCGCAGCTCTGGGAAACGCCCCTCGCCACGTTCCCGTACTGCTCGCGAACTACTTGACGGACCTGGTCATGCTTCTCTTCGTTCATCTGTACTGGCCTCCTTGCTCCCAAAGACGCCGGCCCCCGACAGAGGACGCAGAGAATCGACCAAGAGTGACAAGATCCCCCGGAGGCCCTGGCAAACTACGCGCTAGAAACGCCTGGGCGCGATGAACACGTGGGGCATTCTGATCTTCGCGATCACCTACCTGCTGATTTCCGCAGGTCGGGTGAGAGCCCTCGGGCTCGACCGCCCCGCGGGAGCGCTGTTCGGGGCCGTCGCTTGTGTTGCGCTCGGAGTGCTCTCCCCGGAGGACGCACTGTCGGCGGTGGACGGCGATACCCTGCTCCTGCTGTTCGGGGTCATGGGGATGGGGGCGTTTCTTGCCCGCGGTGAGTTTCTCGAGCACTTGGAAGCGAGGGTCGCGCGCTGGGCACGCACTCCGGCCCGCCTGCTCGGCGTCATCGTTTGGGGAGCCGGTCTCCTCTCCCCGCTGATCACGAACGACGCTGTGTGCGTCCTGGCGGCGCCGAGTGTCGTGCGCCTGATCCGCAAGCACGGCCTACCTCCCCTGCCTTACCTGCTCGCCCTGGCGACCGCCGCGAACACAGGAAGCGTCGCGACCCTGGTCGGCAATCCCCAGAACATGCTGTGCGGCTTGCTGGGTGAGCTGAGCTATCGGAGTCACCTGGTGCTACTGGGGCCCGTTGCGCTCGTGGGGCTGGCTGCAAACCACGCAATACTGCTTCTGTTTTTCCGCAAGGGAATATCAACAATACAGCTCGAGGTCACGGACGTGGCCCCCGGTGGGATGTCCTTTCGCACCAAGCTGACGCTCGCGGTGATCTTGAGCACGGCCGTCGCCTATGCCCTTGGGGCGCACCTGGCCTGGACGGCTGCAGCCGGATTTGTGATCTTGCTGCTGGTTCAGCGCGTCGACGCACGAGAGCTATGGCCTCGCATCGACTGGGCGCTCTTGCTTTTCTTCACGGGGCTGTTCGTCGTGGTCGAGGGGCTAGCGCGAAGCGGTGCACCGGCCTGGCTCTTCGCTCGTTTGCCACTCAACCTCGACCCGGGATCGATGTCTAGCGGGCTCACGCTCACGGGCGTGTTCCTCATCGGCTCCAACGTCGTATCGAATGTACCGTTCATCCTGCTGGTGAAGGAACAGATCACGCATCTGTCCGAGCCGCGCCTCGGGTGGGAGCTCTTGGCGATGGCGTCCACCTTCGCCGGAAACCTCACTCTGATCGGCTCCGTAGCCAACCTAATCGTGGCGGAGGCCGCGCGCGACATCGGAGGCATACGTTTCTTCGCCTACCTGCGCGTCGGCTTGCCCGTCGCACTGACCACCGCCCTCATCGGCGCGGCGTGGCTCATGTTCATCTACCCGACGCAGTAGGTCAGCCGCACAGCCCGTAAGTCACGCCGTTGACCGTCGGAGAATCCGCAAATGTGTTGCAGGTCGCGCAGTCACCCGTGCCCACGCGGCACCAGCGCACACAATTGGTACCGTCGCAGTGGTAGCCCGGAGCACAGGCTTCCCCAAGGAAACAGGATGAGGTGGAGCTACCTGCCGGGACACACGTAGTGGCTGTTCCCCCAGTCGTCGGCTCACAGCCAAGTCCGCTACCGCAACCAGGCGCTGGAGTCGTCGGGGAACACTGCTCCGCGCAGACTCCCAGACCAGGCACCGGGGTACCTCCGCTATTGACCTCCATGCACGGCTTGGACCCGCACTCACTGCCTCCCATGCTGCACCAGCGCTTGCACAAACTGTCCACGCAGCCATATCCAGCGCCACAAGCCGCAGGGTTCGTCCCGCAGTCGGCCAGCGGCCCGCCACCTCCCGGCGCGCGGCACTCGCCAGCGACGCTCGCGCTCAGGTCGCAGGTCTGCCCCGATGGGCAACCACAGTCGTCACCAACGTTGCAAGCCCAGCCGCTCGGGATATCGCAGGTACCACCTCCCGAGCCCCCGTTCCCCGAGGATCCACTGCTACCTCCGGACGCGCTGCCTGCACTACCACCCTCGCCGGCATTGCCGCCATTCCCGCCATTGCTCCCGGCGCCATTGCCGCCGTTCCCCGAGGAACCACCAGCCCCACCGCTACCTGCTGGCGGTGTGCAGACGCCATTTGTGAAATCACACAACATCCCGAGCGGGGTGCAGTCCTTGTCCGACTTGCAGCTCGGCGCGCAGACGTTGCGGGAGCAGAACAGCCCTTCGTCGCAGTCTGGCTGGCCGACGCACTCTACGCACACCCCGAGGTTCGGTTCGCATACCGTCTTGCCATCGCTGCGCTCGACACAGTCCAAGCTGTTGATACAGCCAGTCACACCGCCGCTCCCGCCAGTGGTGGTCGAACCGCCATTCCCGCCGCTCCCACCACTCTGGGCGCCAGCGGCGCCACCTGCGCCCCCACCTCCGAGGCCGCTCGAGTTGGAGCCACCACAAGCGACCAGCGCGCCCCCGGCAAACGCCATGACGAGTGCAGTGTGGGCGAAACGCGGGCTTTTTCTTGCGGGAAACATGGCTGGTCTGGATACGACGCACCTCACCCCGGCCTTCCCAGCGCTGGAGCACATTCACACACGTCGAAGTACTTCGGCTCTCGGGCCGTGAAGTCGGCGATCGCGATCCCTGTCCCTAAACCCTGAATTCTGCAGGGCAATCCTCTACGCCGCCAGGCTCACGTAGGCTCACAGCCGTGCGAGTCCAGCTGCTCTGGTTCGAAGGCTGTCCCCACATCAGCGACGCTCGCACGCGCCTCCGCGAAGCCCTCGAGCACAGCGGGCTTGGAGCACTCTGGGAAGAGCTCGACTTGGGGCAACACCCAGAGCTGCAGAGCTTCGGCTCGCCGACGGTGCTGATCAACGGTCGTGACGTCTGGCCCGATACATCCCAACGCTCGACCAGCACCCCTTGCTGCCGCGTGTACTTGGAGTCGGATATCCGCGGGGTACCGGAGCTCACGCGGCTGGTCGAAGCGCTGCGGCACGCGAACGGCAACGCGCGCTAGCCCCGAGCCTCCGAGAGGTGGGTTCGCAGAGCATGTGTGAGCTGGTAGGCTGGTCTCATGGCGCAGCCTCAGGCAGCGGCGTTGGCCTCGGAACCCGAGGCACGTCGCACCGTCACGACCGTGCGCCTGAGCGCCAAGTGGCTGGTGAGTCCCCGCTACGACCTGTGCTTCTTCATCGGGAGCTGCGTCGTTACCTGGCTATTTCTAGGACTCTACCACTTGCTCAGCGCGCTGGGGCTCGCTCCCCGCACCGAGAGCGTGCTGCTAACCTACTTCGTCTTCACGACGTTCTTCGATCACCCACACATCTTTCAGACGTTCTCTCGCACACACCTTGATCCGATCGAGCACAGGCGACATCGCTTCGCTCACACTTGGGGCCTAGCCCTGTTCATTGTCGCCGGCTACGCGCTGGCCGCGCTCAAAGTTTTTCCATATGTGATTGTCTTTGCCGCCGTGTTTGGCAGCTGGCATATCATGCGGCAGCACTGGGGGATCTTGCGCGCGTACAAGGCGCTGAACAACGACCGCGCGAAGACGGACGAACGGCTCGATTTCGCGCTGTTTTGGAGCGGTGCCGCGGCGCTCTACCTGCACGACTACACGGACAATCCCCCACAGACGGAGATCTACGGCAAGCTAGTCGCGCCCTTTCCGTCTTGCCCTGCCTGGTTCGGCGACTGCCTACTTTGGTGTTTCCTTGCGGTACTATTCGCCTACGTCATCCGGCAAGTGATCAAGGTTCGACGCGGAGAGGCGCTCAACTTGCCAAAGTTGCTGCTCTTGATGGCGGCGCTCGGGACACACGGTCTGGTGTTCTTCGCCACCGCGACGCCGTTTCTCGTCGCTGAAGCGCTCGAGACGACCTATCACGACCTGCAATACCAGGGCTGGGTTCGCCACTATCAGACGCAGCGGTTTGCCCGCAGCGTGGCGAAACGCTGGCTGAAGGTCGGCCTCGTCTACGGGGTTGTCGTGGGTTGCTGCGAAGTGCTGGCGCTGATTGATGATGAGCGCTTCGGCTGGCTCTTCGTCCCCTTCGGCATGATTGTGCTGTGGCACTACTGGGTGGACGGAAAGATCTGGAAGCTGCGTCGGCAACCCGAGCTGCGGAGCGCAATCTTGGAGCGCTAGCCTGGAAGAACGCTCCGAAGAATGCCCTCCGGAACCGCGACTTGCGGAAATATCCGAGGGTCCTTCGAGTAGTGGCCGGGTGCGTCATTGCGCTGGGTTCAATTTATCACCGTGGAAATGTTGCCTCGATTCGAGCGACGCAACGCTGGACATCTGCGCCGAGCCCAGGAATCATGCATTGCGATGTCACAGCCCCCTGGTGGATACCCGCCTGGTGGCCCGCCCGGGGGGGCGCCGCCTGGCACGAGTGCTGCCGGTGCAGCCGAACAGCAGCACTATGCTCAGCAGCAGCACTACGCTCAGCAGCAGCAGCACTACGCTCAGCAGCAGCAGCACTACGCTCAGCAGCAGCACTACGCTCAACAGCAGCACTACGCTCAGCAGCAGCACCATGCTCAGCAGCACAGTGCTCAGCAGCACAGTGCTCAGCCCACGTCAGCTGACGTAGCTGCACACCATCAGGCAGAGGCGACAGCGGACGACTCGGATGCTTCGACGTCACTCGTCGCCAAGCAACGTCGAAAAGCGCAGACCGTCGCCCTGATGGGACTCATGAGCTTTGCCTTTGGAGCGGTGTGCATGCTCACCTCGCTCTACTTCACGTTTGACGCCGGAAAGCCAGTGCGCGGGAGCTTTGGCCCCGAGGGTGGCAAGGTCGGTCCGATCCAAACCACCCAAGACAATCAGGTGCTCGAAGTCGATTTTAGCCAGCGCATCAACGGCTACGGCTGGGCCTACATCTCCGGGGAAATCGAAAACGCGGAGGAGGAAACGCTGTTCGGATTTGGTGGTGAGGCCTGGCACGAGCAAGGCAACGACGACGGCCACTGGGACGAACGAGAGGAGAATTTCGACATCAAGATCACCGTGCCGGCGAAGGGCACGTACTACGCCGCCTTCGAAGTCGAGCAGCAGCCTGGACAACCCGTCGGCGGCCAGATGGACGTGGTCGTCACGCCGAAAACAGGCAGCGCGGTCCCACACTTCGCCGCTGGACTGTTCGGGTTGGTGCTGGGCGCCTTACTAATCGTTGCGGGGCTCATGATGGCCCCGGTCAGCGTGCAGGTTGAAGAATGACGACCTGCCATATTTCCCGAAGGAAACCCAGGGGCTAGTATGTTGAAGTGGTTATTTTTGGGCGGATTCGGTCTGCTGCTCGCCGGTACCTGGGGAGCTCTCATGCTGCCGTCCAGCGGGGGCTACGGCTACGCTGGATACAACGGCTGGCAGAATCATGCTTCGTTTTGGTACTTCGGGGGCGCGGACGCATACCACAGCACGAGCGTGCGAGGCGCCGGGCAACGCAACTCCGGCCGCGGCGGCAAGTGACTGAGACGGCTGCCGGATGAGCATGGAAGCAGCGACCCTAGCGGAGGCAGCCACACCAGTCGAGAACGCGGGTGCCACCCCACGCGAGCCCCCGGAGCGAGATATCGAGCAGCTCTCGGGTCGCCAGCTTGCTGTCCTGGTGCTCGCGGTGTTCGCCGCAGGTTTGTGCTCCATCGTCTACGAGCTACTGGTCGGGACCGCGTCTTCGTATTTCCTCGGGGATAGTGTTCGGCAATTCTCGATAACCATCGGGCTCTTCATGGCATCGATGGGCCTCGGCTCGTACCTATCGCGCCACCTGGGCGATCGTGTACTGAAGACCTTCGTCTGGGTGGAGATCGCGCTGGGTATCGTAGGCGGCCTTTGCATCCCCGCGCTCTACGCAACCTACGCCTACACCGACGACCTGTACCAACCCGTCATGCTCGCTCTGGTCGTGGTCATCGGGACTCTAACCGGACTCGAGATCCCGATCCTCGTGCTGGCCATGCGTCGGTTCTTTCGCCTGCGGGAGAACCTCTCGAACATCCTGTCCCTGGACTACCTGGGCGCGCTGGCGGCGACCCTGCTGTTTCCTTTCGTGCTGCTGCCGACCCTCGGTACGTTCAAGAGCAGCTTGGCCATCGGTGGGCTCAACATCCTGGTCGCGCTGGTCGTGCTGAGGAGCTTCCGAGCACAGCTCGAGCCCGCAGGTCGCTCGTTGGCCTGGGTATGCGCTTGTTTCGCGCTGCTCGCGCAGCTCGCGCTGATGCTTTTCAGCGCCCAGCTGCTACGCGGTTGGCACGGTGCGATCTACGAGGATCGCGTGCTGCTCGTTCGCCAATCGGAATATCAGAAGCTCGTGCTCACCGAGCACAAGTCAGACCTGCGCCTATTTCTGAATGGAAATCTTCAGTTCTCGTCCCTCGACGAGCATCGGTACCACGAAGCGCTGGTGCACCCTGCTTACTCCCTCGCCGCTCGAGGAGAGCGCATTCTGGTGTTGGGTGGTGGGGATGGTCTGGCGCTGCGCGAGTTGCTGAAGCATGGCGCGGTGCAGTCAATCCGTGTCGTGGATCTCGACCCAGCGGTGACGCAGCTCGCGGCGACCCACCATCGCCTGAAGGAACTGAACCAGGGGAGCCTCGAAGATCCCAAGGTGAAGATCGTGAATCAGGATGCCTGGGCATTCATGGACCACTCGGACGAGCGGTTTGACGTCATCCTGATGGACCTCCCGGACCCGAACGACGTTTCCGTCGCGCGGCTGTACAGCCGTGAGTTCTTCGGGTTGATGGCTCGTCACCTGGCGCGCGACGGTGTCTTCGTCACGCAGTCGACGAGCCCGTTCTTCGCTCCCGAAGCCTTCTGGACCATTGAACGCAGCGTCGCTGGGAGTGGCCTCAGCACGTTGCCCTACCACGTCAACGTACCGTCCTTCGGCGACTGGGGCTTCGTGCTAGCCGCCCATTTCGAACTCGATTCCAAGCGGATTCACATCGATGTCCCGACTAGGTACCTGGACGACGATCTAGTTCCGTCATTGTTTCGTTTCCCGAAGGATGTCCTTCGGCCAGGGATGACCCCAAGCACACTCGACGAGCCACGTGTCCTCCAGGCATACCTGCGTGGCTGGAAGCAGTGGGAGTGAACTCAGCATGGAAGAGAGCCTCGACCTACTGAAGACGACCGCGTCGAACCTGCCCCGCGACCTGGCCTACATCGGGCTGATGGTTGGGCTGTTGTTCGTGGCTCGATTCTTCAAAGACCTGCTTACTCCCTACAAACTGCAGGAGGAACTGACGACCAAGGACAACCTCGCGGTTGGTCTCTCCGTTGGGGGGTACTACCTGGGCGTGCTGATCGTTTGCATCGGACCGCTGAAGACGCCGCCTCCAGAAACGACTCTCGAGCCAGTCCTCTGGAAGGACCTACTCGTCACGGGAGGCTACGTCCTACTGGGTATCGTGCTGCTGAATCTCGCGCGAATCATCGTGGACAAGGTCCTTCTCAGGCGATTTTCCACGGTAAAAGAGATTGTCCAGGACGCGAACTCGGGCACCGGGGCGGTCGAAGGCGGCGCGTACGTGGCGAGCGGCTTGGTCGTTGCTGCAGCGCTTTCTGGTCGTGGTGGCGGCCCCCACACCACCATCGCGTTCGTGCTCCTAGGAATGCTTGGACTGGTAGCCTACGGACACATCTACATGCTGGTTTGCCGCTACGACGTGCATGACGAGATCGAGAAGGACAATGTCGCGGCGGGGGTAGCGCTCGGACTCAACTTGGTCGCAATCGGTGTCATCTTGGTTGGCGCCATCGGTGGCGACTTCAGGAGCTGGGCTTACGACCTGACCCGCTTCGGCGCGTTCTGGTTCCTGGGGATGTTGCTCCTGCTCCTGCTGCGTTTCCTGGTGGATTTCGCGCTACTGCCAGGGGCTCGCATGGACAAGGAGATCAAAGAGGATCGCAACCTCAACGCGGCGTGGATCGAGGGGGCTGTACTGAGCGGCATCGCCGTGCTGCTGGTCACCATTCTCTAGGTGGATCCGCGTCACTAAGCCCACACCGGCCACTGCCCCTCCCTGGGACGCCAACTTTCGCTATGCTCTGCTCCAGTGGAGTATCGACTTGGACCAGTGCAGCCGGGACGCGCGGTGCTGCTGCAAACGCGTACCGGGCAGTTCGTCTTGGGCGGCGTCCTCATGCTGCTGGGACTTCCTGCAACGCTCCTCGGAGCCTTCGTGGCCCTGGCGGATCCCCTGCTCGGAGCGAAGATTGCGGGCTTCGGCTTGGCTTTTCTGGGGGGGAGCGTGCTCGTACTTACTCGCCGCACCGGCCCCGCGGCGTTCGTCTTCGACGACGCTGCCGGAGCTCTGCTTGCCTACCGATCGAGCAACCTCACGGAAACGCCTGTTGGCAGCCTCCCGTACTCGGCGATCAAACGTCTCGCGGTGAACACGCAGGTCAACAGCGGCAGCGAGGGTCGCAGCGTCAGCTATGCGTTTGACATCGTGAAACGCGACGGCGTCAACTGGACCCTTTACACGTCGCAGTCCAAGCACAAGGTGGAGCAGTTGCTCGAGAAGGTCTCCAACGCCTGCTCACTCGACGCGGGCGGCACGCCAAGCAGGGTCCCAGAGAGCGGTACCTTCGAGGTCAGGCGCGAGGCGGAGTGCACCGTGATCCGCTTCAAGAAGCCCTACCGCGTGATCACTCAAGTCGCAGCGCTGATGGCTGTGGGCGGAATCAGCCTGGCGGTGCTCGGCTTTCAGGACCAGATTCCCGAAATCGTCTTCTATGCCTTCTTCGCGATCATCACGCTCGTGCTGGCCGCGGTGGTCGTCGGGACGGTAGACGGGGTCAAGAAGCACGGAGTCTTGACCATCACGTCTGACCGTTTCCGCTCGGATCAAGAGGGCGGTATCCTCAAGGGGTGGTTCGAGGAACCCATTTCAGAGCTCCACGCGGTGAGCTTCAGCTATAGACCCAACGAGGAACAACGCGTCGTGATGCTCTTGAACCGCAAGCAATACGAGATCCTCACCGGGCCGATGCCAACCGACGCCATGTCGGCGCTGAACTTCACCATGACCCTTGTCGCCACGCGCAAGATCGAGGTGGGCGAGATGAACCTCGCCCAGAAGCTCGAGCTCGAACAGCTGATCCAGAGGGAAGTGGAACGCGTCAGCGACAAGCGACTCTTGTGAGGGGTCAGGCGGCTTCGATGATTTCCCGCATCCGCCGGTCACGGATCCGGTGACCGATGCTCAGCATCAAGAACAGCGACAGCAACTGCCCGACCAGCACGGCGACGAAGGCGACCCAGCCGTCGAACAGCAGGTTCGAAATCAGGCTCGATGACAGGAACAACACACAGGGAACAAGTGCGAAAAACGTCTCGAGCACCTGCCGAGCAGGGGTGAGAGACCACACGGTTCCCAGGACCAAACACACGAACAAACCAAGCGACAACATCTAGAGACTCCTCTGTGAGAGCGCCACCGTCGTGGTAGCGCTAGCACGAAGGAGTCGGCAGCTAGTCGGTTCAGTTGCGGGTCATCGAAGCGCGCGGCCCCGCGTTCCCGAAGCCCGACCCACCATCGGTTTCAAGCTGCTCGGAATCGCGGGCGCGACTCGCTATTCGCCCCAGACGCCGAGGCGGTTCCCCGAAGGATCTAGGAACTCGAAGCGTCGGCCTCCCGGGAACGCGTAGATTGGCTTGGCTACTTCGCCGCCAGCTGCCTCGACCGCGCTCTGGCTCTTCTCCAGATCTGCCGAGTACAGGATCACGAGCGGGCCACCGCTGGACACTTTTTCCACAAGACAAAGGCCGCCAGCTTCTCGGTCACCCCGAGCTTGATCAACGAAACCCACGTAGCTCGGTGCGTACTCTGTCAGCCCCCAGCCGAATGCTTCAGCGTAGAATGCCTTCGCGCGAACCATGTCCGTGACATGGATCTCGATGTAGTCGATGCCGTGGTTCTTGCCTGGGTGCGCCATGCTTCCTCCTTGAGCGAAGCTTGTACCACGGAGCGCCAGGCAAGCGCCGCGAGGGGACCGCACTCCTGCCACCGGGGTGTCAGCACGCTAGACTGGGGGCTGCCAACTCGATGAGAATCGGCACCCATGGCCAAAGGCTTCTTCACCCAATCTGCGATGGTGCTGTTCGAGCAGGTCCCGACGCTAGAGGACCTCGCAGCGCTGCTCGCCCCGTTCGAGGTACTAAAGGTCAACCCAGAGGCAGGACCGTTGTGGATGGGCGGGCCGAGCCTGTTGCTCCCGCTACGACCGGAGGTTAACGGGTATGTGCTGGTCGATCTGGTTGATCGAGCGTGGCCCGATGGGATGGGCGATCCGCAGGCGGACCCGGACCTGTTTGGTGCATGGACGCTGGGTCACTTCGGCCCATTCGTCTATCCCGAGAACTTGGCGCGAGCCAAAGCGCTGAGCGTGCACTGGCCCGAGGCGGAAGCCGAATCCTCGCGGCATCAAGGTTTCGTCCGTATCCGCTCGAGCTATATCCTGGGGGCAGATGGGTCGTCTCGCGTGCTCCCAGAAGACTACCTGCCGCTGCCCGAGCTGGAGTTCGTTACCCGAATCGCACGGGCGCTCCTCGACGCGCCGGCTGCACTGGCGTACTTCAACCCGAACGGCGAAACGCTGCATTCGCGAGCGACCTTCGACGAAGCTTTGGCGTGGCACGCAGAACATGGCTTGCCCCCACTCCCCATCTGGTCCCACGTGCGGTTGTTCCGCCTGGAGAACCCTTGGCTGCTGATGGACACGGTCGGCATGGATCAGCTCGATACCATTGACCACGAGGCATGTTTCCCTGGGGATTCATACGAGCCAGGCGCCGTCGCCGCGTTCTTGCGCAACGCTGCGGACTACGTGCTCAGTCACGGCCCCGTCATCAAGCCGGGAGACACGATGGACGGACCGGGGGATGTCCACTGGCAGGCAGAACCGCGCGAGGAGGGTCTCGCACCGCGGCCAAGGTCCGTGCTGAGGTGGACGCCACTGGACGGCTCGCGCTCTCCGCTCTGAGGCGTACCGCGTTCGGAGATTTGTTGATTAGAGGTCGATGCCCAGGACGGTGAACGGCGCCCAAGCGCGGTCTTGCGTCAGGCGCCTGGAGAGCTGACTCCGAAGGAAGAACGGTACGCGCCAGAACGCCATGCGCAGCGCGACGCTCGCTCCGAGCGCAACGGCTTGCTCGTCTACAGGCAAGAGTGCACCGGCACCGAACAACTCGAGGTCGATCTGCCGCAGGAAGAAGCGTGGCAGGAAGCGGAGCGTTGCAATGTTCCCCGCGTCGATGATCACGGGGTAGCGATAGGCGAGCTCCCCAGTCGCAACCCGATCCGTGTAAAAGGCGAGATCCTCGAAGCCTCGCAACGGCTCATGGAAGCGCAAGCCAGGCGGCAAGACTCCCGCCGAGTGATTCGGGGCACCGGGCGCCTGCAGCACGTTCGGGATCAAATCACTGGACCCGCCCCCGACCTGCAGCAGGTTCAGGCGCTCGGGCGCGCCCACCAGAGCCCGGCCACGAACGCCTGCGCGCAGTGTGTGCCGCTGCGACAGCGGCAGCGGCACGATGACATCTGCACCAGCCGCGGCATCTTCGACACTGAAGTCGGCGAACCTGCTCAGTTCCCTGGGGAAGAAACTCACCAAGGCATCCACCGCGAGGCCGCGGCGAACACCGGCATAGGGTGTCGCCTCGAACGCGCTCCACGCGAGCCCAACGAAGGGCCCCGCGAACTGGCGGGCCTGAAGCGTGGCACGCTCGGGACCGATCTCCCGCAAGATGTCGGCGAAGCGCACACCCGCCTGGGAC
The DNA here is from genome assembly GCA_041389805.1 of Polyangiaceae bacterium. Classification (GTDB taxonomy): domain Bacteria; phylum Myxococcota_A; class Polyangia; order Polyangiales; family Polyangiaceae; genus JAHBVY01. The sequence goes on from JAWKRD010000002.1 coordinate 453,573, forward strand.
TCGAAGCCGGCGCCCCAGGCGCCCCGCGCGGAGAGACGCGCCACGGTTTCCCGGCTCCGCACATCGTCCGCTTCGCCGTCCTCCCCCTGGTCCAGACTGGCGAAATGCTGCACATCCAAGTCGAAGAACACCGGCGCCAGGCTCGCGTTGATGTAGCTGAACAAGCCTGAGGGCGCCTCGGCGCTGAAGTTGTATGCCCCAGCGACAGCGTACTCGTGAAAGCCCAAGCGATCGCCGCCTCGCACGACAACTCCGTAGGTCGTGTTGCCGCCGGCGCTCACGAACCAAGGCCCCCAAGAATTCGGCAAGAACAGACTGTTCAGCGCGGAATACGGCTCGTCTGACTCGATGTGCACCGGCCGCTCAGCTACCCTCCGACGCTCGAGGTAGGCCGACGAATCAGCTGCCGTCGCATCAGCAGAGCGCGCTGCTGGTCGGACAGCAAGCACTGCACTGCCAGCTGGCGCGTTTCCCGGAGGCAAAACTAGGGCGTGAGGTGACCAGGCATCGGTTTGAAATGCCGCGCCCTGCGGGGGCCGAGGAGCCGCAGGGACTGCAACCTGCTCGAGGTTGAAGCGCCAGCCGTCCCGGTTGAGGAAGCGCACCTGACGGCCGTCGCTCCACGGCTGCGAAGCAAGGTACGGCGCCTGGGTCACTGCGCGATACGCACCGGTGCCCAGATCGGCGATATGCGCTTGCATGACTCGGCCGTCGCTCGCGGTGAAGATCACGCGCTCCTCGTCGACCCAGCTCGCTTCGAAGGCCTGTCCCTCGGGCGCAGGCACGCTTTGAAGGCGCTGTCCGGTGATGGAGTAGATCGCCAGGCGCACCCCCGCGTCGGATGCCTCTGTTACCAGCAATCGGTTTCCGCCGGGAGACACGACTGGCGAGGCCAGGTAGTGGCGCGGGCGGGCTCGAGTGAGGCGCTTCGTCCGCCCCGTTCTGAGCTCGGTCTTCGCCAGTACGTAGCTGTCACCCACAGCGACCGAGTGGAAATACCAACGGCCTTCGGGGTCCACAGAGCCTCCGGGCCCGTGCAGATCACGCTTCACCACGGACAGGCGATCTTCAACGACATCCAGCCGCACGAGGCGCGACACCTGGCGCTCGAAGCCTTGATCGACGACGGTGAAATAGAGGTAGCGTTCGTCAGCCGAGAACCCAAGGCCGCTGGTCAGGTTCACACTCGGCGCGCTCAGGGTCCGCCCAGGCAGGACATCCGTGAGGCGCCGTTCCAGGATCAGCTCGCCATCGCGCACCACGCTGATCGACGCGGGCTCGTCTACATCGGCGGAGATGAAGGCTTCGCCCCCCCGTGCGCCACGGGCGTAGCGCACGCTGCCGCCCAGCTCACGCACCAGTCGCTGCCCCGCGGCGCGCTTCCTTGCAGGGAAGCGCTTTCGTAGATCCGCCTGGAAATCATCCAACAGATCCGCAAGGGATTTGCCGTACACGCTCTTGAAGACGCCGCTGACGTCAAACACCGGAACGACTTGCCGCCCCTGGCTCTTGACCACCTGCCACAAGCGCCCCTCACCGAACGTACGCGCCAGGTAGTCGACGAAATACGCCCCAAACAGGTAGTGACCGAAGGAGACGCGGCGGTTGAACTCGCTGAGTAGGCCGCCGCTCACCGCTTCACCCTCCGCTTGGAATCCCGCCGCCAAGAAGCCCTCAAAGTAGCGGGTTCCGAGGCGTCCCGTCCCGTCTTGGAGGCGCGTCTCGTAGTACACGGCGAGCCCCTCGAAGAACCAGGGCGCGAGGCCTATCTGCGGTGTGTACAGATCGCCGAAGGCTGCGTGCAACGCCCCGGGAAAGCCTCCGATCTGTTGCACTTGCACGTAGTGGGTCATCTCGTGGCAACCGATGATGCCCGCGTCAGGGGGCAGGTTGAGCTTGAGGAAGAAGTCACTCGTCTGGTGCGTGGGGATGACGCCAATGGGCTCGCGCCCGAGTGGCGGGACGACGAACGCGTTGTTGATGGAGACGTCCGGCAGGATTAGCACCGCCTTTTCTTCACTTGCTCCCCCCTTGATGAGCGCCCGGCTCAGTAGTTCCTCCCGGCAATAAGCAGCGCGACGCGCGAAGCGGATCGCCTCCCGGCGCTTGCCCTCCGGGTACACGACGATCAGCGTGTCAGTCTCCAGCTGCCGCATGGAGTCCTTCGCCAGCTGCGTCGATACATCGCCAAACGGAAAGCGCGGCGTGGCCTGACTGCAACCCACCAGAGAACCCACGGCTAACGCCAACGCCCCCACTGCCGAGGCGGAATTGTGCCGTTTCGTAGCTCCGCGACCCACGATCGAGGCATAAGGGAGCCTCGCTAGGGGGTCCAGCACTCAGTGCTGGGCGCTTCTTCACGTGGACTGCACTCAGATTCCACCAAGCCCCGCCGTGTGCAGGGACCGCGAAGGAACTCTTGGACTCGTGGAGACTCCAAGGAGAGCCGCAGCGGTAGCTAGCCCAGCGCGAATCCGCGTGAGACATGTCTGGGAGATGGAAGCCTCGAAACGCATCCCCACGGCAAGAACTTCGACGCCCCGAGCCAGGGCGCTCACGAGCTGGGGGCGCATGACTGCGGTTGGACGGGAGGTCAGCCATGAGCGCCTGGAGGAGGCGACCCACGGTGCCGCGTTGGCGCGCGGAATGGCCCGTTCCTACGGCGATGCCTCGTTGCCTGCTGCGCCCGGCGATCGACTCGCGTCCACGCTCATGGCCAATCGGGTCCTCGCCTTCTGTAGCGAGACCGGCAAGCTGCGCGCCGAGAGCGGTCTGACGCTGGCGGAACTCAACCGCCTGCTTCTACCCCGCGGTTGGTTTACCCCCGTTTCCCCGGGAACCCAGTTCGTGACCCTCGGGGGCATGGTCGCCAGCGACGTGCACGGGAAGAACCACCACCGGGACGGCTGTTTTGGCGCGCACGTCGCGGCGCTCCGCGTCCGCCTCGGGGATGGCGATATCGTCGACTGCTCACCCGAGGAACACTCGGACTTGTTCTACGGCTGCATCGGCGGCATGGGTCTGCTCGGTCACATCCTCGAGGTCGAGTTCTCGCTTCGCGCGATCCCCTCTGGCTGGATTCGCGCGGAAACACGCCGCGTCGATCACCTGGCCGACTTTCTGAGCGCGCTGGCTGAAGGCGCGTCGCGCTGGCCTTACACCATGGGCTGGATCGACTGCCTCAGTGGCCAGGCGCGCCTCGGCAGAGGCGTCTTGATGGCCGGAGAGTGGGCCGGGACGGCGCCTAGGACCGGTGAGCGCGCTCGCCGGCACGTGCGTTTGCCATTCGACCTGCCAGCAGGCGTGTTGAATCGCTACACCGCGCGCGCATTCAACGCCGCGTTCTTTCGCTCCCACCCCGCCGGTGTCTCGCAGAACCTCAGCTCCCCGGAGCCCTTCTTCTATCCGTTGGACCGCATCTTGGACTGGAACCGGGCCTACGGCAGGCGCGGCTTCACCCAGTACCAGTGCGTGCTGCCACGTGCCGCGGGGCCCGAAGCAGTCCACGAGTTCATGCGACGCATGGTGGAGACCCAGAGCTCCTCCCCGCTCTGTGTGATCAAGGACTGCGGGCCTCAAGGAAAGGGCGTCTTGTCCTTTCCGCTCGAGGGCACCTCGATCGCCGCGGACATGCAGATCACCGTGGAAACGAAGAGGATCGTGCAACAGCTGAACGACTTCGTCATCGCCGTCGGTGGACGCATCTACCTCACGAAGGACCAATTCACCACGCGCCAGGCGTTCGCGGCGATGGAACCTCGACTAGGCGCATTCAACGCGCTGCGAGAGCGGTGGGACCCGAACCGCCGGCTGCGCAGTGCACTCTCTCAACGACTCTTGGAGTACTAGAAGCATGAAGGCAGTGATCTTGGGGGCGACGTCCGGCATCGGTAGGAGCCTGGCCCGCCGGCTGGCGGAGGAAGGCGCGCGGCTGTTCCTATTGGGGCGGGACTTGGAGGAGCTCTCGAAGAGCGCCAAGGACCTCGAGGTTCGCAGCCGCGACGCGTATCGGGTTGGCTTTGCAGGATGCGACCTGGAGGCCCCAGAAGGCTTCGAGGCAGCGCTGAGCCAGGCGGAGGAGGCTCTGGACGGATTCGACACTGTGATTCTCACCGCGGGCACCTTCGCGCCCCAAGAACAGCTGTCACATGACCCCGACCTCGCGCAGCGACTGATGACGGTCAACTTCACCAACAGCGTGGCCTTCTGCGAATGCGCACGGAAACGGCTGTTGGCCCACGGGGGAGGAACGCTCGTCGCGCTGTCATCCGTCGCCGGCGAGCGCGGTCGCAAGCCGGTGGCAATCTATGGCGCGAGCAAGGCAGGGCTCTCGGCCTACCTCGAAGCGCTCGATCACACCTTCCACGGCGCCGGGCTGCGCGTACTGGACGTGAGACCCGGGTTTGTACGCACGCGCATGACGGCGGACCTCTCCCCCCCACCCTTCGCGGGAGAGCCCGATCGAGTCGCAGCTGACATCTATCGCGCGCTCGAGCGAGACATCGCAGTGCTCCACACGCCTCGCGTTTGGGGCGGCATCATGGGTGTAGTGCGTCGCTTGCCCAGAGCGGTAATGCGTCGCGCCAGCTTCTAGGACCGTCAGCGAAGCGTCGCGAGAAGTCGCCGTCCCAGCTCGTCCAGCTGTCGACGCTGGTCGCTCACGTCATCGGTGACGACGACCTTGGTATCCCGCAGCGCGATAATCAGCGCGTCTTGCTCGCTACCCGTGTCAGGCGCGCTCTGTTCAAGTTGGTCTGCCGCCGCCTTCAGCTGGGTCTCCGCGAGGCCAAAGTTCTTCTTCCCCAGGGAAAGCGTGGCTTGGTAGAGGCTCGCGAGCGCCTTGAGCTGCAGCGCATGGGAGCGCTCTTCGCCGAGCTCGCTCTTCAACGCCTGGGTCTGCCGGGCCTGCCCAGCGGCCTGCGCTTCAGCAGCCTGCTCGACGCGCTGCCTTTCCAACCCGGCATCGTAGCGGCCGATGCCGTAGGCGATGAACAGGAGCGCCAGCCCACCACACGCTCCGGCAACGATCCACATTGGCTTCCTGCTGCGGCGCGTCCGAGGTAGGTCCGCAGCGCTCGCCGCGGGAACCCGGGGCGACTCCGCTTTGGCATCGAAAGCGTCCGCCCGCCCGTCTCCGCGGGGATCCAGCTGGGGGATCACGCGATTGTAGTTCCTGGCCTTTGGCTGCGCACGTTCGAACAAGGAGCCTCCTCGTGGGAGGGGCAGGCTAGTGGAGGCGCACCATCAGGGCCAAGTTTGCTGACGCCACAAAAGACGCCAAAAGGCGCTCCCGGAACGAGCCATACGACTCGGACAGCGGGGCGCCTTCTGACGATTGGCAGGCGACGTGAGGAGCAGCTACTTGAGCGCGCCGGTGATGTCGCTCGCAATATCGTCGAGCTTCGCGGCTTGCTTCTTCGCGGCCTTGCCGCTGGTGGGTGCCTTGGCAGCGCCACCCGAGGGCGTACCGCCCGAGGGTGCTTCGGCCTTCTTCTCTTCTTCTTCCTTCGCCTTCTTCGCGGCGTCCTCGGCAGCCTTCTGCTTCGCGGCTTCTTCGTCCGCGATGCTGAGCCCCTTGCGGGTCAACTCGAGGTGCTTCTTCAGCTCTTCCGGTGTCATCGTGCTCGTATCCACCGGTGCAGCCGCGGCGTTGGGATCCTCTTCGGGGACCTTGCTCCCGCTCACGACTTTGATCATCACGAACGCAACCACGCACAGGGCAATGAACCCAGCGCCCGCGGCGATGTAGGTCGGTTTGATCCCCTTAGTCGGGATCGCATCCAAGTCTTCGTCTGACATGCTGCTCCTTCAAATCATCCACGCGACTCTGGGAGGGCGCGTCCTGCGCCCAAGAGCCGCTTGCGTGGCTGGGTCAGGCCCAGCCCCATCATCCTTGATGCCCTGCCGTTCGAGCAACGTCGCCAAGAATACGAGATTGTAGGCTGCCACGCATGCTCTCTGCTCAATGAATCCAACCGCCGAAATTTCGCCACGTTCAGCCTGCGATGCCTGCCTTGTGTGTGGTTCGGCCGCTTTCGATCATCACTCCAGAAGAATGACGAGTGAGCGGGGCCAAAGTTCTCGAGGCAGGGGATTGCGCCAGGCTCACTCGAACACACCTCAGGGGAGAGTGTAGGCAGCCGCTGGATCGTTCTGAAACTGTGGGGGGTTCTCGAAGATGAACTCCACGCGGCGGTTCTTGCTACGTGCTGCCTCTGTGTTCCCACGCTCCAGCGGCTGTTTGTCCGCATAGCCCGCCACCTTGAGGCGGCTCGCCGGGACGTGCTGATGATCCACCAGCTCGCGGAGCACGGCGATCGAACGCGCGGTCGACAGCTCCCAGTTGGAGGGAAAGCGAGCACTGCTGATGGGTCGATCGTCGGTGTGTCCCTCGATCGAGAGCTGACCTTTGAACTTTGCAAACAGCCCGACGACCACGGAGATCACCTTGGACGAGTCCATGCGCAGGCGATCGGAGCCGGTGTCAAACAGCACGGTATCCATCACTCGTAGCACCACGCCACGCTCGGTTTCGGCAACCTCGATCAAGTGCTCAGCGTTCTGCTGACGGACGAAGCGCATCACCTTGGCCTTCACCCGGCCCTTGGTTGGGGAAGTGCCCTCCCCGTTTGACGACTCCACGCTCGGCGTCTCGCTGACCTCGACGACGGACGTCGCCATACCCTCGAAGTCACCGTCCACCTTGAAGGTGACGCCCAAGGCGTCCTTCACGGAACCTAGTGCCACACGGAACTGCTTCACGTCCATATTGGCAAAAGACAGCAGCAGCACGAAAAAGGTGAGCAGCAGCGTGCACAAGTCGGAGAAGGTCGCCATCCACGCGGGTGCGCCTTCTTCGCACTCGCATGCGCTCTCCTCTTCCATTACGCCGCCTCCTGCTCACGGTGCTTGGGAGCGAGCCGCGCCTCCAGGCGATCCTTGATCACCGCGGCGTTGTGGCCCTTGACGATGGAGTCGATGCCCTCGATCACCACCTTCATGTTCGCCGACTCTTCGGAGGAGCGGCGGTCGAGCTTCTCCGCGATCGGGATACAGATGATGTTGGCGAGAATGGCTCCGTAGAGCGTCGTCAGCAGCGCGACGGCCATGGCGGGGCCGATCGCCGATGGGTCGTCCAGAGCCTGAAGCAGCTGCACCAGACCGATCAGCGTACCGATCATGCCCATGGCTGGAGCCATGGCACCGATGAACTTGAACAGCTTCACGCCGCGGCTGTGTCGCTCCGACATGGCGACCAGCTCGGCGCTCAAGGTCTCGCGGATCTCTTCCCTGGGGATCCCGTCCACCGCCATACGCAGGCCCTTCTGCAAGAACGTGTCGTCAACCTTCTTGTTCTCGAGGGCGAGGATGCCTTCACGGCGGGCGGCGTTGGAGAGCTCGAGGATGACCTTGATCGTCTCCGAAGCCTTTCCGCCTTTCGTCTTGAACGCATTCTTGGCGACGCTGAACGCCGCCTTCACGTTCTGCATGCTCTCCATGATGAGCGTGACGGCGATCGAGCCACCGAACACGATCATGGCGCTGGGCGGGTCGATGAAGGGTCCAAGGGAACCGCTCATCAGAATCGAGCCCAGGATCAGGCCGAACCCAAGAATGATGCCTATCAGTGTTGCGGGATCCACGGTGCGTGCTCCAAGCGGTATGCCGGATTTATGAGGCGGCGCTTTCCATCAGAGAGGTTTCGACAACTTCACAAACGGCATGCCAGCCAAGAATGTGAAGCTCTTGAATGCGCGGCGTCGCAGATGCGGGCGCGGCGAAGCAAACGTCGCAGACATCGGGAAGGCGGCAGCTACGCTCACCAGTGAACCCAACACTCACGGCGCCCTTGTTTCGAGCGGCTTCCATCGCGCGCAGCACGTTGGTTGAGTTGCCGCTGGTCGAGATCCCGACCACCACGTCCCCTGGTGCGGCAAGAGCGCGCACCTGCCGCGCGAACACGTCGTCAAAGGACCAGTCGTTCCCGATGCAGGTCAACACTGACGAATCCGCAGAGAGCGCAATCGCGGGCCAGGGCTCGCTCTCCTTGAGGAATCTGCCGATCAACTCACCCGCGACGTGCTGAGCATCGGCAGCGCTTCCGCCGTTTCCACACAGCAAGATCTTGTGACCGCCGCGCAGAGCGCGGATGAACACCTGCGCCACCTGCCGGAGCTGTGGGATCGCCTCGGCGACGAAGCGCCGATGAGCCTCGATGCTCTCTTCAGCAATCTGGAGCATGCGTTGCTCGAGAGCCGGAGCGCGGGCTGCGTCGTGCACCAAGTCGAGCACCAGCCCGACAGCCTCTGCAACCGCGCCGCTCCCCCCACCTGACTTCAACACGCGCTTGGCGCGGCGACGCGCCTCATGGGAAGCGTCACTCGGTGCGAGACCGAGACCAACACACTCGAGCGCTGGTGCGTCGCGATCGGCGTCACCGACGTAACAGATACTCTCTACGCCGAGGCCGAGCTCATCCGCCAGCGCATGCACGGCGCCGTGCTTGTCTTTAGCCCCGCGGAAAATCCTGTCCGGCGCAATACGCTGGGCCACGACATCCACCATCTCGCCGCTCTCGCCGGTAACCAGCGCAATTTGTAGCCCTGCCCGGCGTGCCTGGGTGATCGCATCGAGGTCTCGAAAACTGAGCCCCTTGCTCTCACCGCCACCAGGCGTGAGTGACACACGGCCGTCGGTCAGGACGCCATCGATGTCCAGGGCCAACACACGAATCGGCATCACCAACATGTGCGCCCCCCATCGATGACCAAGTTCGCCCCGGTCATGTAGCTCGACGCCGCGGAGCACAGAAACAGCACCGCGGCTTCGTACTCGCCGGGCTCCGCCATGCGTCCCATCGGGATCAAGTTCGTCAGGCGTTCGACGAAGTCTTCGGGCTGGCCGTTACGCATGCCACCCGGGCTGAGGCTGTTGACGCGAACTCCACGTTCCGCCCAGTACGTCGCGAGGTACTTGGTCAACATCACGAGCCCGCCTTTCACCACCGAATACGTCACCGGCTTCACTGGCTGCTCGGCTTCAGGCAATCCGGGCACGCGATAGATGCGCTGGTCAGGAGCGATGAGTCCCAAGTCCGACGCGATATTCAGGATCACTCCTCCGCCCTGTTCGGCCATGTGGCTACCGAAGACCTTGGCGCACAGGAACGCACCCGTGAGTCCGACCTCCAGGTCCGCATGCCAGCGCGCCAGGTCGAACTGCTCGAGGCGCGTCGAGCCGATGCTGCCATCTTCCATCTTCGGGTTGTTGGCGGCGTTGTTGATCAAGATGTCGACTCGCCCGTGGCGCTCCACGACGTCGCTCAGTGCCGCACGAAGTGAGTCTTCCCGGGTCACGTCGACGCTCACCGCACCCACTCGCGCTTGCGCCAGGGCGTCGAGGTCGAGATCAGAAACGGGCGTCAACGCATTGGCGCCAACCAGTCGGAGCGCCGCCGCTCGCGCCGGCTCCAGGTTCAAGTCAGCGAGCACCGGCGTTCCGCCCGCCTCCCTGATCGCGCGGGCGTGTTGCTGACCCAAGAGCCCAGCACCGCCGGTGATGACAGCTACTTTTCCACTCAAATCGAAGCGCTCAGCGAGTTTCGCTGGAGCCCGTTCTGCGCTCGCCTCTGGGCGTTTGGGCGTTTCTACGCGGGATAACGCTTGCATGTTTTGGCACCTCCACGAGCTACCAAAGCAGCATCCGTGCCGGTCTCATCACTCGCGTACACCATCGACTCTCGGTCGAGACCGTACGCGTCCACGACCGCTCGCTCGAGCGCCGGGATTTGATCCGGGTAGTCGAGCTCGACGCCATGCTCCTCGACGATGAACGGCAGCGAGACGCGACCGACCATGCTGCCCAGCTCGAGCACGCAGCGCGGACGCACGATATCGACGTAGCCGTTCTGCCAATACACCGAAGGCAAGATCTGACGCGGCATCGAGTGGGCCTCGGGCAGCCCTTCGATCTCGAGCAGCGGACGCAAGTACTCGCCCTCGACGCGCCACATCTTGTACGGCGTCTGCTCCGCAAGGCCGATGCTGCGCAGCGAGTCCGCCTCGGGATGCGCCAGCATCCGCTTCACCGCGTCTTCGATCAGTTCGATGCGGCGTACGGGCCCCGTTGGACGCAGGTGAACCACCAACTCCGGGACGTATCCCTCTTCGTCGCGCAGCCACTCAAGGGCGTGCTTGAAGACTTGGACGTCCGTCGCATAGTCCCCGGCGTACTCCGCAGGACGCTCGAATGGAACCTCAGCCCCGAACGCCCGGCTAACCTCCGCGATCTCTGCGTCGTCCGTGCTGACGATCGTGCGAGTGATCCCCGTGGAACCGAGCGCGTGCGCAATCGAGTAGGCGATCAGCGGCTTACCCGCGACCGGGAGCACGTTCTTGCGCGGCACCGACTTGGAACCACCACGCGCTGGGATCAGGGCTAAAACCTGGGGCGCTTTCGCACTCATGCTGCCTCCGTTCTAGGATTCTTCTTTTGGGGGAGAGGGGGCCGCGACGGGAGCCACTCAGCGTCAGTGTCCAGGTCGGCAAGCAAATCCGGGACAAGCTCTGGCATACGACTCGCGAGCGACCGCTTGAGCGCGATGCCCACCTCGAGGCTGCGTGTACCCGCCTCGAGATCGACGACCGGCTGCTTGCCCAACTGAATGCACTCGAAGAAGTGGACCAGCTCACTCAGGAACAGCTGGTTCCGCGGGTATTCGCTGAAGTCGTGGCGCTCCTTCAGCTCGCCCTCCGCAAACCAGCACAGCGTCCCCTCGCGAAGATCGAACTCGATGCTGCCGGTCTGGCCGTAGATCGAGATCGTGCGGCGCGCGGGACGACTCGTGTAGTCTTGATGCAGGTGCACCGGCAACAGCGCTCCGTCACGGTGGCGATACTCGAGCAGCGACAGCGCGACGTCTTCGACGTCCACCTCGAGCGCGCTCAGCTGTCCGCCGATGGCGAAGACTCGCTCTGGGCGTCCAAACAACGCGCCCAACAGGTCGATCTCGTGGATCTGCGTGCAGATCACACCACCCCCTTGATCCGCGCGGGAAGCGTACATACGTCGGTAGTCCTCGTAGGGATGAAAGCCGGGCAGGTACTCTCCGATGTCCGCGCGCACCGAGAGCACGCGACCCACGCGCTCCGCGCTCAACCACGCCTGCAGCTTGCGAAACCCAGGATGCTGACGCAGCTGGTACGCAACCATTCCGACCACGCGCCGGTCACGAGCCAGCTCGATCAGGCTTGCGACGCCTGCCTCATCGTCGCTGATCGGCTTCTCGATGAACACGTGAGCGCCGTGCTCCACGGCCGCGCGCGCAACGGGGATGTGCAAGCGATTCGGGTTCGTAACGAACACCACGTCGGGATACTGCGCCAGGGCCGGCTCGAGGGCATCGAAGACCTGTAGCGGGTAGACATCCTCGAGCCGTGCGTCAGCAACGACCTGGAGCTTGTCGTCGAGCACCGTTTGCTCGCGCCGCATCCGCACGGCACTAACCTTCACCCCGTCCTGCCCAAAGATCTCGAACAGGTTGCGTAGGTGGCGTTGACCCACTCCCCCCAAGCCCACGAACAGGCAGTGCGGAACCTTGCCGCGGTACGGGGTACCACGAGCGTGACGGGACCCGTGCGCCAACGCCGCGAGATCGGTCGGCGCTAGCGGTCGCTTGGTCTGGTACATCAGGCCGCCCGCCTAAACGCCTCGAGATACAGACTCGAGAAGTAGTTGTAGTTCTTCTCGGTGTCGCCCACGGCGTCGTCGCCGAACCAGCTCTGAAGCGTGAAGTCGCCGTGAAAGTTGGCAGCCGCGAGGGTGTGGAGAAAACCGCGCAGGTTCGCGGCGCCTTCGCCCAACATGCGACTCGAGCCGTGCAGCTCACGGTCTTTGACGTGGACAGCCTCCAGCATGGGAAGCAAGGGCAAGACGTCAGTGGCGATATCGTAACCCTGCGCGCCCGAGTTGCCCGTGTCGTAGTAGGCCCGGACCGCTGGGTGGTTCACGCTGCGAATGAATGCCGCGTAGGCGTGGCCAGGGATGTCCATCTCGAGTCCCAGGACGATGCCGCAAGCCCGCGCCATCTCACCCGCCTCGCGTAGGCTCCGGCGCGCCTGCCCCTCTTCATCGGGTGTGTTGAGCGCAGAGGTCTCGAGCAACGGCACCAGGATGCGTCGCGCGCCGACCTGCGCCGCGGCACCGATGATGTGCTGAAACGCCGCGACGTTTCTGCGTCGCTCGCTCTCGCTGACTCCCGCCAGCTTGTGCACCATCACGTGATCCGCGCACACGCTGCGCACCTCGACTCCGGTTGACTCGCTCACGCGCCGCACGAGCTCGTTTCCTCCCGGGAACAGCAACGGATTTTCGTTCCAGGTATCCGCCTCGACTATCCACTCGATGGCGGGGATGCGGAGCTCCGCGGCGGTCTCGAACTCCCTCCACCAACAATCGACAGGAAACGCCTGCAAGCGATCCGACGGACGAGGACTCAGCCTACCCTGGATCAACCCGATCACGCTCTTGAACACGATGCACTCCCTTC
>JAWKRD010000003.1:0-297394 GCA_041389805.1 Polyangiaceae bacterium
CTCGCGTTGTGACCCACCAGAGTAAAGCACCGCGCAACCCGACGCTCGAGGCGCCTCCTAGGGTAGCGACGCAGCCGCCAGCGGCGGCACGATCTTGAATGCCTTGAGGCGATCCATTCGCCCAGTCGAAATCACCAGCTGGTCGCCAACGCGGTACAGCGCGACTTCATCCACGGACACGTCGATCTTCTGAGACTTGCCTTCCTGCTTGCAGCCTGGAAGGTAGAGAAACAACGTCGACCCGGAAGAGGTGTGCAGGCCTCGATGCGAGGAGTCTTCCCACTCGACCTCCAGCGGCCCGAGCTTGCCCTTCATCTTCCGCGACCCGTAGCCATCGAAGTCAGTCTCTTCACTGAGCACTACGCGGTGTGTGACCTTCACCGGCGGGATCGATGCGAGCGACGCGCTAGCCGGGGACGACGGCTGCTGAACGATGGCGTTCGCGCACTGCTCCGGCTTCTGACGCGTACAGGCAACGCCGGAAACAAAGACCGCCACTACTAGCGTTCGGCGCAACACCTCGAGAGCGTATCACCAAGCGCTGGGTCCCAGCGCGGCCAGGCTCGACCGGCTCACACAAGATCCTCTAGCATGCGCGCTGTGATGACGTACGCACGCTTTCGCCACCTCGCGATCGAGCGCGCTCAACAGGCGCCTACTGACGACGACCTTGTCGCCATCGAAGCAGAGTTGGGGGCAAAGCTCCCTGGTTCGTTTCGCGAGTTCCTCGGCGTCGCCCATGGCGGCTACATCGAGTACTCGATCGACGTGACGCTTGAAGGTGGCGCCACCGACTCCCTGAGCTTCTCCGACATTTTCCGCGCGGTTGGCAGCGGAAGCGGCAGCATCCTGAAAGAGCTAGCGGCTGCTCGCGAGATCAACGAGGTTCCACAGGGCGTGTTGCCGTTCGCGAGGGATGGTGGAGACTCGATAGTTTTCCTGGACTTGTCTCGCGCAGAGCAACAACCCGTCGTCGCCTTCGTCCAGGGGCGCCCGGCCTGGACGGGACGCGCGCGCGATTCGCAGTTCATCGAGATCGCGACCTCCTTCGATGATTACGTGACCAAGCTCCACATCGATCGTGAGGCATTGCTGGATCAACTCGAACAAGACGCCTCCGAAGTGGCCCACGTCGAGGCCACGGAGGAGTGGCTAGACATCGGCATGCCCGGCTGGCGTGAACGCGATGAGGAGCTGAATGCTGCGGTGCTAGCGGCGCGCAAGCGCGTTGGCGGCTAGCAGCACATCCACGGCACCCTACGGAAACGCCGGCTTGAGGATGAAACCGCCGGACGCTTGTGGCTCGAAGCGACCACCCTCGAAGCCTGCGTTTTCGAGCTTCATCCGTAGGCGCAGGACGCGAGCTTTGAACGTTCGAGCCTGCTTCTCGGGATCGGGGTTCTCTCGGAGGTGTCCCACGAAGTAGTCACTGCCTTGTGTCAGTTTGCCTAGGCGTTGAAGTAGGAACCACAACAGATCGAGTTCGCTCGCGGTCAGGCTGACCTTGCGTTTCTGTTCAACCAGGACTTGCCCCGTCTCGAGATCAACGGAGAGTTCCTTTTCCGTGTAGCGCTTGCCCTTTGCGGTGGGCATCGTCACCGACTCGACCACGACGCGATGCACCTTGCGCTTGTGATGCACATAGAACGAGCCGTTGTGAAAGAACGGGTCGCGCGCCGGTCCTTTGCCGCGCGCACGCTCCACGAGCCTCCCGGACTTCAGCTCGAAGAGGACGATATCCCCTGACAGTGACGGGCCGGCAGGCGTGCTCGACGTGTCGTATCCAGAGACCAGCAATTGGTCGCCCTCGGGCGAGCCCAGAAAGTGCGCGTATCCAATTCCCGCAATGCCCAGCTTCTGCCCCGTCTTCTTGAACTTGCTATCGAGCACGCTGATCACACCAGAGTCGAGCGCCGCCGCGATGCAGCCTTGGAGCGGAACTGCTTCTGCAGGGCCGCGTCGGCTGCTCCGCTCGGAATAGACTTGCTTCCAGGTGACGTCCTTGCCGACCGCGAGCTCCCACACCTTGTGGTCGTCTGCGAAGTAGAAGCGATCGCCGCGCCCGTGCATCACCTCCCGCCAGGCCCAATCGCCTTTGGGCGCTGGCAGTTCGATAGAGTGCTTGATGGTCTTGCCATCACACACGATGAGGAGGCGGTCCTCCGGCGGAGTTTGATGCTTCGAGCGACTCTTGCCTTTTCGCTCAGCCCAAATCACCAAGTCGCCGCAGTCAGCCGTGCCTCGCCAGATTGCCTTCGTCGCGCCAACTTCCGCGAGAACTCCCTTCGGCACCGTCGGCAACTTGGGTTTCACACTGGTCGCAGGTTGGAGCTTCAGGACATCCACACCTGGATCATCCGGATCGCTCGACGGATCGGCAACCAGAATGGGACTGAATGTTAGGGACGATTCAGCAGCCAAAACACCAACAGCCCTCGAACGCTCCAGCCGACGGTGCGGATCCAGTTACTCGACACCAGGCGCTGGTGAACGACCGGGTCGAAGCCACTGGTCAACGCATTGTGGCAGGGCACCTGAACTAGGAACGTGGAAACCCAGATGATCCCCAGCAGCGCGAGGTTCAGCCACAGCCAGGTTGCGGGGACGCCGGGCGGGCGCAGCCACAGCAATCCGAGCAAGCTACCGAGCTCGAGCAGCATCAACGGAGCGGCGATCCAACCGGTGCGCGTCACGTGCTCCACTTCGTACTCCGCGAAGCTCGGCGAGCCAACTCGACCTAGCAACGGGTAGTGCACGAGCTGGACGAACCAGATCAAGCCGAGCAAGCAACACGTCGAGACGACATGGACTGACAGGATGCCTCGCAACACGCAGAGTGCTTGAGACCTGCGACTGCGACCCACCAGTTGCCGGAGGGCGAAATTCGACAGCGACCCGTGGACCACGACACGGGTCGCTGCGCTTTCAACCAGAGCCTCACTCCAGCGGTATCGACTGCACTCCGTCGTATCCTAGCGAAACGTAGGCGTGAGTCGCGTCCATGCTGACGCTCTCGGGGTAGGCGATCAGGCGCTCCGACTGACTGACGACCGGCGCCGCTGGGTTGGTTGCGTCGACCACGTAGAAGGATTGCCCCGTCAGGATGGCCGCGTGCTTGCCGTTCGCAGCCATATCGGAGATGTAGACGTAGTAGTCCGTGGACGGTGCGGACACCTTGCCAAGCTTGAGTTTCCCTTCGGCAAAGCCGCTCAGCGTGTGCAACTCAAGCTCGTTGACCAAGTTGTCGTAGCTGTAGTTGTAGTCACGAAGCTGGGCGAACAGCACTCCATCGCCCATCACGCTGTTCTGAGGATGCATGTCGGCGTCGAGGGCGAGGGTGGACTCGACTCGCGGAGAACCTGACACATCGAGCAGCTTGAACTCGTGGGTGATCCAGGTGCAGGTGCCCGGTCCCGTGTAGTCCTGGTTGTCGTAGCGGAAGTGCCCGTAGTAGCCGTGTTGCTCCCAGCACTGAGTTTCAGTCGCCAGGTGCTCTTCATGGCGCTTGTAGGTGGTGGTGATCACCTTGCCCGTTTGGTCATCGATCGCAAACAGTGAGCCCGGTACGTTCCGCTTGCTGAGCTTCGGATGGGCCGGATCGCTGATGTCGATCTGATCGAGGTAGAAGCGCACGCGACCGTCCGACGCGGGTTCGTAGTGGCTCGTGAAGAGCTTGCCAGCGTGAACCATCAAGCCCGTCATCCCGAGCGTCTCGCCCAGCGCGACCGTCACGCTCGTCGGATTGTTGGGATCGGCGAGGTCCGCTACCTCAAGCGTGACGCGCGGCGCCTGCCCCTGACTGAGATATGTCTCTGTTGACCGCAGCACGGCCAGTGTCGAACCGACCATCACGGCATCAGACCCCGTAGGCAGCACGTCGTTCAGCCCGTACTCCCACCAGTACTGCACCCCAGCGGCCTTCAAAGTGTACTGCTTGACGACCTTTGGTTCCGCGGGGTTCGAGACGTCAACGATGGCAACCGCCGACGACTGCGCATCGTAGTAGTAATAGTCGTAGTTCGAGTAGACGACGTACGCGAAGTTGCCATGACTGAAGAGCTTCGGTGACCCCACTCCATAGCTGCAGCCGGCCGTCGCGACTTGATTCTCGATGTCCACCTCACCCAACGACGCTGCCTGCTCCGCCTTGCTCGTCTCGACGACATCCAGCGTGGTGTTGTCGCTCCACCAGCTGGCGCCTAGCCGCAGCATGTGATCCCCAACGATCGCACTCTTGGAGACGCGACGCGCAAGGCTCACCTTTGCAGTGCGCGACGGAGCGTCGCGATCAGCGTAGTCGAACGACTCGACGCGATCATCACTCACGGTGAAGAGGCGCTGGTTCAACAGGAAAGCACGGCGCGCCTGGCCGACGCTGGGAACGACCCCACGCCGGGTGAGCGAGTCGCGGCTCCAGTCGATGAGCTGCACGCCGCTGACGTAGGAACCGCAGTACTCGTAGTCGACGCCGTAGTCGTAGCCACTGAACGGCACCAGAATTAGCCCTTCTGGCTCGAGCAAGTTGAACGCCTTGTGAATGCGGTCCTGATCCTCCGCAAGGTACGCCCAGTCCGATCCGAAGTTGACTCGCGAGAGCAAGGTCGGCGTGGTGAGATCACTCACGTCGAAGATCGACACGTGCAGCGACCCCTGCGCGTTGGCGTTGTCGAACCCCAGCGCCAGCAGCCTGTCTCCCCGCGGTTCCATGTGGTAGACCCAGCCTGGCATCTCGAGCTCGCCCAGTTGTTTCGGATCCGCTGGGTCGCTCAGGTCGAAGGTGAAGAGCGGGTCCGTCTGCACGGCCGTGATGGCGAACGCACGGGTGCCGTCGAAGCGCACACTCCGCAAGCGCTCTGGAGCCGGCAACTGGACGTCGATCGCCGCCAGGCGCGTCGCGGCATCGGAGCTCTGGATTGCAAACGTCTGAAGCACTGGCGGCGCACTGGTGTCCCAGACTCCGGGCTGGCTGATCACGCGCAAGACGCCGTTCGATTCCATCCATTTGCCAGCGGCTCTCGATCTCGCCTGCCGCGCGGATCGCGATGCCGGTGCGCAGGTCACCGGCGGGGTCCGGAGATGTCCACGATCTGGATCTTGGAGCCCCAGGTCGAGTCGTAGTCGCGCCCAGCGACATACATGCGTTGGTCGGTTACGGTGACGCTACGCCGGGACCAACCCCAGGAGTCTTGAACGTCGTCGAAGGCGAGCCGATCGACCTGGTGAGTCTCCGCCGGGTTGGCGATGGCGAACGAGGTGACCGTGGTGCGAGGTGTGTCGCTGCAGTCCCAGCAGTAACCATTCTCGTAGCTCACGACGTAGAGCACATCGCCCACGATGCGCGAGTCTGAGACGCTCCCAGGGAGCTGGGTGTCGCTCAACACTCGAATGTTTGACGGATCACTCACATCCAGCGCCAGGACGCGGCTCGTCTCGCGCCACTCCCACACGCCCTCGCTGTTGTAGCCAGCGGAGCCGTAGCTATCGAACAACGCGAGAGCGACGTTTCCGCGAAGATACATCTCGAAGGGCGTCGCGTCGGTCTTGAAGCGACCGAGCAGCTCGAGCTTGTCCTGAGTGCCCACGTCGATGATGCTCAGGCCGCCGTAGCGGGACAGGGCGTAGAGTCGGTTCCCCGAGGTTTGGATGATGTCCGCCTCTTCGATGTCACGCTCGGCGCCACCCTGTCCGCCGCTTGCACCGGAGCCTCCGGCACCGCCGCCGCTGGAGCCACCCGTTCCGCCGTTGCCTCCACCGTAATAGTCGTCCCCAAGGTTCGGGTCGTCAGAAACGAAGTCTGCATCCTCGGCGCCAGGCGCTGGCGTGCTGCTCGAACAAGCCAGCAGCATCAGCCCCGCAAGGACGAGGTAAGCCAAGAACAACCAGCCGCGCGGCGACGCCGCATCGACCCGAGCACCCACAAAGCGAGCCATGAGCGACTCGAGAGCAAGACTTACGCCAGCAAACCCGACCCCAGCCTTTCCCAGGGTTTTTGGGGGAGAGGAGCCCCAGGGCTCAACCTGGCACACCAGGATCGCGCAAGGCCTGCTCGGCCCGGTCACCCATCACGCGCGCGGTAAGGGAGTAGGTACCCGCCGGTAGCCTCACTTGGCTTTGCGCGCGCTAGCGTGCCCCCCGGAGCATCCGACCGCTAGGCAGAGCGGAGCGCCACCCGACGCCACTCGGGAGCGCGCGGGTGATGCGGCGCGATCGCTTCTCCAGCTCGAGCGTTTCCCCGTGGAAGTTAACGAGAACAAACCAGCACCAGACTGACATCGCGTGCCCTTTACCGCTCGCTTGGCCAGAAGGCGCTCATCCCGAACGCACGCCGCTTCTAGCGCTAATGCTCTAAGCGGCACCACACCCCTTCCTGAGCGCGGCTGAAGGGGCGGTCTCCCTGCGCCTACATTTGCCTGCATGCGCTTGGAACAAGCTAGCGCACCGCCTGGGTCGAGTACCTACGGATGCGGAGCCGAAGCGCCAGAAAGCAACCGCAGCTGTGCTTCCGCCGATCCGGCAGCCAAACAACCGCCCAAAATCTAGTTCCGCCCGGATATGCATCACCCCGAAGAAGAGCAACCGACACCACCACTATAATCCAGACGCTTTTCCGTTTAGAAACAGATACCGAGGGCACACGAGCACCACGGCGATAAGCGGACACCGTTTTCCATACGGGTATTTTGTCAAAATTTTGAACTGCCACCCCTTGGGGTGTTTCATTCCAGGCTAACTGGGGTTATCTTGAACCTGCACCGCCCAAGTGCATCTCGTGTCGGCGGGAGCGTGTTCGCCCAACACGTTGCCGCGCAGAAACAAATCCCCGAATCAATGCCTGAATTGGCTGCGCCTTCGCGCGTGTGCGGTTCGAACTCCGTCCGTGCGTGCGCGCTCTCGGAGTCCCCATGCGACCGGTAAAGATGCCCAGCACAACGGACACAGAGAAAGGAGGCGGTCCCGCTGGACAGCGGGACTCTCGCTCGCCTGAGGCCAGCGGGGTTGAAGAACGCGGCAGCCTCATCGAGGACTACACCGGTCCTATCGACGAGCAAGTGACTCGACAATCAGACGTGGGTTGGATGGATCGAGACAGTGGGTTTCCGTTTCGCAGCGATGAGATCTCCCGATACCACCTCATCATGCGACTCGGGCGCGGCGGCATGGCCCGCGTCTATCTCGCCTGCACACGGACCGGTTTATCCAAGCTCATGGTGCTCAAGGTGCTCGAGCCCCACCTGACCAGAGATCCCGCAGCGCGTGTCGCCTTTCACAAGGAAGCTACCCTCTCCGCGCTGATGTCCCACCCGAACGTCGTGCAAGTCCACGAGGTGTTCGAGGCAGACGGTACGCCGGTGATGGTGATGGAGTACCTCGAGGGATGGTCCCTAAGCGAGGTGCTCAAGGCTACCAACTGCAACCTTCCACTGCGCATGAACCTGATGATTCTCGGTCAGGTCTTGAATGCCCTGCACTACGTGCATGAGATGACTGACCTCGAGGGCAAACCCCTCGGCGCGGTGCATCGGGACGTGTCGCCGAACAACATCATGATCCTACCGAGCGGGTTCGCGAAGGTGCTCGACTTCGGCATCGCGAAAGCGACCATCGAGGGCTCGACTGCCACGGAAACGGGGATCATCAAAGGCAAGCTTCGTTACATGGCACCGGAGCAGCTGATGGGTGGGATCCTGGATCGACGGGTCGACATCTTCGCTGCCGGGGTGATCCTCTGGGAGATGCTGGCGCGGCGCCGGATGTGGTCGCAGGTACCCGACTCCCAGGTCGTCGGAGCCCTCGCCCATGGCGCGCTGCCAGACCTGCCCGACTATGTCGACGTCCCCGAACAACTGCGGGACGCCGTGCGATGCGCGACCGCGCGCCAGCCGAAGGACCGCTTCGATACGGCGCAGGAGTTTGCTCAAGTCTTGGGTAGTGTTGCCGCAACACTCGGCCCGCCGCCGTCGGCTTCGGAGGTCAAGGCGCACCTCGGCGAAGCGCTGAACGACGTGATCCGCAAACGCCGGGAGCTGATCAAGAAAGCGGTCAAGGAAGCCAGTTCATCTTCCTTCTCATCCCTCAGCTTAGACGAGCTACCCATCGTCGAGGCGGGGACGCCATCCAGTTCATCCAAGCTCAGCGTGGCGGGCAGCGAGCGCTCTGGCACGGTCAACGATGGCGGTCTCTCTGCGAGCACGTCCGGGGAACTGGTGTGGAGTTCCCGACGCACGAAACGCTGGAAACTAGCTGCGCTCGCGCTCGGTGTTCTGCTCGTTGGAACCACCGTCGTGATGACCCAACTGAGCGGTCGCGAACCAGACGATGCTCAGAGCAGACTCGCCGCAACGGTCCCCCAGAAGGTGAAGGTTCTCGCCCAGCCGACGAGCGCGACCATCTTCGTGAACGGCGTGGAACAAGACCACAACCCCGCGGAGTTCCCAGCTCCCACTGGCAGCTGGCGCTTGAAGGTCATGTCCAGCGGACACGAAACCTTCGACCACGTGTACGAAGGAGCCCCGCAGTCGCCAATCAGTGTCCACCTGGAGCCGTCCAAGTTGGCACCTGTGCCCAGCGCCAGCGTCAGCAGCGCCCCAGCTCCCGCTCAAGCGGAGACGCCAAAACGAGCGTGGCAGCCGAGAGTCATACGCAGCGCTGCGCCGAAGCAACCGGCGCCCGAACAAGCTCCGAAGCCCTCTGCGGAGCGCCCCGCGCCCAACTGCTCGCCGCCCTACTACTACGACGCAGAGGGCACAAAGATTTTCCGCAAGGAATGCTTCTAGCGCTCATCCCCGAGCTACCCCGCCCAACCGAACGGAGGTCGCATTGCGCAATCCAACCCTAGTTTCACTCCTAGCCTTCGGCATGCTGTGCCCTGGTACGGCACACGCCGATATGGCTTCTTGTACCGGGCAACACGCTCAGGGGCAGCGCTCCTTGCGGAGTGACAAGCCGCTGGCCGCGACGAAAGAGTTCGCGAAGTGTGCATCCGATTCCGAGTGCGCTGCAGAAGTGCGCAATGAGTGCATCGAGCTCCTCGAACAGGCGCGCGCCGCCACACCAAGCATCGTGTTCAGCGCTACAGACGAACAGGGCAACGACGCGCCAACCACGGAAGTTGTCGACGCCCACGGCAAGGTGGTGGCTCAGGCCAATGGTCGGGCCACTGACTTCGAGCCCGGCCCGCACAGGCTGACTTTCAGGTTTCCGAACGGCAAGCAGGAGAAGCAGGTCATCACGATCCGTCAGGGTGAGAAGAACCGCGTGATCAATGTCGCCCTGCCCCGACCCGACGCGGACACGAAACCCGGCCCTGGCTTTCCCCAAGACAACGCCGCCACACCCGCCGAACCCAGCGGCATTCCAGCTCTGTTCTGGGTGACGACCGTTCTCACCGTGGTTGGCGGCGGAACCTACGCTGCCTTTGCCTTGATGGGGCAGGACAAGGAGGACCGCCTGGATGGTTGCGCCCCGACCTGCAGTGAGCAGGAGCTAGGCACGTATGACGACATGAAGCGCGACTACTTGATCGCCGACGTCGGCCTAGGCGTGGGAGCGGCCTCCGCCATCGTCGCCTTCTCCACTCTGATCGCATGGAGCGTCGGACAAGACACTCCGGCCGGCGACTCACGAAGCCGAGTTGGGGGTGTGCTCACCCCGGACGGCGGCCAGATAGCGTTCAGCGGTCGATTCTAGGCTTTCTTTTGGGTGCACGCATGACGCAACACGATCCACAAGATGTTTTACGAGGCGGCCAAACCTTGCCACATGGCAATTATAAGAACCGGCACGACCAGGCGTCGGGGGGCCCATGGCTGCTCGCCGCTAGCCTACTTGTGTCGTGCACCTTGTCGGATTCCGGCGCCGCGAAGGGGTCGGCTGGTGGATCCGCTGGAGACGCAGGGGCCGCGACAATCGGAGGCAACAGCGCAGGCGGCACGGATGTGGGTGGCGCAGGCAACACGAGCGGAGCTTCCCAAGGAGCAACCGGAGGCGCGATCAGCGCTGGAACGGGAGGAACCGGCGGTGCGGCCTCGAGTGGAGGAACCGACAACGTCGGTGGAACGGGTGGCAGCGTCGCGGGCAGCGGTGGCGCAACCGGCGGTGCAGGAGGCACCTCCCCAGGTCTTCAAGCTCCACAGGTACTGAACAGCATTCGCCGTGTGAACGACTACTGGATTCTGAACCACATCGGAAACGCAGGTAGCAACCAATGGGATCGCGCGACCTACTTCAGCGCCAACATGATGGCCTATTCCCAAATGGGAATAGAGGACTACCGGACCTACACCGAGACATGGGCCACATCCCACGCTTGGGGACTCAATGGTGGCGACACCACGCGCTTCGCTGACAATCACACGGCGGGCCAAGCGTACATCGCCCTCTACCGGCTAGACCCGCAGACCGAACGGATTGGGTCGATCACCAACAGCATCTCCGCCATGGTCGCATCCAGCCAGCGCGACGATTGGTACTGGATCGACGCGCTACACATGGCCATGCCCGTGTTCGCTGCGCTGGGACAGGTGCACGGTCAGCAGCAAGCGTACTCGGACGCACTCTACGCGCTGTACCGCGACACACGCGTAAGGCGTGGTCTGTTCAACGAGTCGGACGGCCTGTGGTACCGCGACGAAAACTACAAGCCTCCGGCGACCACGCCAGGGGGCAAACACATCTACTGGTCGAGAGGCAACGGCTGGGTCATCGCGGCCCTGGCGAAGACTCTTACCGAGCTCCCTTCGAGCGACCCACATCGTGACGAATACGAGGCAGTCCTGCGGTCAATGGCCACGGCACTCGCGGGCGTACAGCGCTCCGACGGCTTCTACAACTCGAGCCTGCATGATCCGCTGGATCACGGCGGCCCCGAATCCAGCGGGACCAGCTTCTTCACGTATGGAATTGCCTGGGGGATAAACAACGGAGTCCTCGACCGCTCGACGTTCGAACCGACGGTCCTCGCAGGTTGGAACGCCCTGGCCAACACGGCTGTGCAGCCTGACGGCCTGCTCGGCTACTGCCAGCGCATTGGTGCGGCTCCCGCCGACACCAGCGAGAGCGAAACCACCGACTACTGTGTCGGCGCGTTCATCATGGCGGGTCTCGAGGTGGCGAAGCTGCTCCTCCCTGGCGGCTCGAAGGAGATCGTGCTGCCAGCGACGGTCGCCTCTGCGACGGGCGAGCAAGCTGGCAATGAAGCACAGAACATCAGCGACGCCAGCATCCTGACGCGGTGGTCCGCAGAGTTCGGGCCGCAGACGACGCCACCAAGCACTTCTCAAAGCATCGTTTTGGATCTCGGCTCGGATGTACGGGTGGACGCCATCGAAGTGTTGGCGCTTCAGAACCGTGCCTACCGGTACACGGTAGAAGGCTCGAGCAACGCGAGCTCCTATCACGCGCTCGTCGATCGCTCAGCCAACACAATCGGAGGAACGATGCGGGATCCGGTTGGAGAGACGCTGCGCTACGTCCGCCTAACTTTCACCGGTGCTGCGAACTACACCGGAAACTGGATAAGCATCGCCGAAGTCCGGCTGATCCAGACTTCGCCATAACTGTCCAAAGCTGGCTGTTCGCGTCCAAAAAGGACGCCTACTCCATCGCGAATATCTTGATTGGGGGCAATTGTGATTGGCATATCAGCAATGGCAAAAACTAGATGGCATGGGACCCTTGTGTTGCTGGCGCTCGGCACATTGCATTGCAGTACCAACGACAGCAAGAACGACAGCACCGGTGGAACCGGCGGCACCAACAGCAGTGGTAGTGGCGGAGTTGGCGGGACTGCGGGGACTCAACACTCCACTGGAGGCACCTTCTCTGGCGGGGCGGCGGGCGGTGGTTCGGGTGGTACGAGTGGCGGGGTTGGCGGCGCCGGATCCGACGCTGGAGGTGCAGGCGGTAGCGAAGACGCTGGCCCTGGGTGCGATCCCGGATTCTTCGGTCCAACCTGCGAGGCGTGTACATGCGGCCCCAAGGGAGACTGCGATGACGGCATCGAAGGCTCTGGACAATGTAGTTGCGACTCCGGTTGGTCAGGCGAGAAATGTGACGCCTGTGCGGGCGGACACTACGGCCCAAACTGCAGCATTTGTACCTGCAACGTGCATGGCACCTGCGACGAAGGCCTGACCGGTACGGGCGTGTGCGCCTGCGATGACGGCTGGGGAGGAACCAACTGTCAAACCTGCGCGGAAAATCGCTACGGAGCGACCTGCGAGTCGACTTGTCCGATCTGCACATTCGGTGAGTGCGAGGCTGGTCAGAGCGGCACCGGCAAGTGCTGCATCACCGTACCGGTGAATGGCCATGTGAACCAAGACATGGCGGCCCAGACAGGGACCTTCAGCGTCGAATGGGATGGCAGCGCAAGCGCCCAGACGGACGGCATCTTCGGGCTAACCGTCGACGACACCGCCAATGATTGGAACGATTTTGCCGTCGCAGCGCGCTTCAGCCCATTGGGTCTTATCGACGCGCGGAACGGCAACAACTACGAGCACGACGCGTTTGTCCCCTACAGCGGAGGACAAGAGTTCCATTTCCGCATGACAGTGGACCTGGCGACTCACACCTACTCGGTGTGGGTGACGCCACCCGGCGGCACGGAAACACAAATCGCCGCGGACTACGCTTTTCGACCGGTCCTCAACACGGTTACCGAGTTGCGCAACGCCGCGGGTCGCACCCAAACGAACGTGCAACCCATCCGGATATGCAACTTCTCAGTCGTCAGCAATTAGGCGTGCCGACATCGTTTTGACCTCAAGCATGTGCCCGCTTTAGCGCGCACCAGAACAGGACGACGTGATGAAGAAGTTAACGTGGCTTACCATCGGGCTGGCCTTGTTTGGCCTCAACTGCTCCAGCGACGACGACGGCGGTGGTTCCGGTGGAACCGCCGGCACTGCCGGGAGCGCTGGGAGTTCCGGCAGCGGCGCAGGAGGCAGCGGCGCAGGGGGCAGCGGCGGAACGATCACGACCGGGGGAAGCTCAGGCGCGACCACCGGTGGTACCAGCGGAAGCGGCGGAACCGCAGGCAACGGGGGCGTCGGTGGAACGGCGGGCACCAGCGGAAGCGCGGGAACCGCAAGCGGTGGTACCAGCGGCAGCGCGGGCACGACTGGAGGCAGCGCGGGAACCTCTGGAGGCGCAGGAGGCAGCGCGGGCGCGACTGGAGGCAGTGCAGGAACTAGCGGCAGCGCGGGAACCGGGGGCAGCGGAGGCGCGAGCGGCACCGGCGGAAGCAGCGGCGCAGCAAGCTGCCAACCCAATGAGTACGGCCCAAACTGCACGCCTTGCACGTGTGTGAACGGCGCCTGCGATGACGGGATCACCGGGACCGGCGCCTGCTCTTGCCAGACGGGTTGGGACGCGACGAACTGCGACGTGTGCGCAGCGGACTACTACGGGAGTTCCTGCCAAGCGTGTGGCTGTGGTTTCGGCACCTGCGACGACGGTCTGACGGGTAACGGCGATTGCTGCGTGGATGTTGGTGCTGGCGCCGTCTTCAACGACGCCATGACCGCGCCGTCGTCTGCCTACATTGCGGAGTGGGACGTGACCCCCGGGACGGGCGGCAACTCAGACGTCGTGATCGGTCTCAGCGAAGGCACGGTGCCCGGCTCCGGCTACTCGTCGATGGCCGTGCTGATTCGTTTCAACAGCAGCGGTAATGTCGACGCTCGCAAGGGCAGCAGCTACACCGCAGACGCGAGCTTCGCCTACACGCCAGGCAAGCGCTACCACGTGCGCGCCACAGTGGATAGCACGGCGAAAACCTACACGGTTGGCGTCACCGAGGAAGGTGGTAGCGAGGTAGTGGTCGCAACGGACTACGGATTCCGCACGGAACAAGCCAACGCGACCCCCAACAACTGGGCGGTCCTCAACCAGACGTCGCGCCCCAGCACCGAGGTGTGCAACTTCACTGTTCACTAGAACTCGCTGCGGGCGGCACCAAAGGAGGTGCCGCCCGTCTCGGTTCCCTCACTTCCTTCGACGCACTGAGCTTTGGGTATCCACATGAAACCGTCGCGCCTCAATTCTCTTCTGAAGCTTCGATGGGTGTTCCCTTGCGTAGGGCTCTCCCTCTCCCTGGCGGCTCAGGCTTGCTCTCTCAGGGTTCCTGACAAGGCCGAGTATTTTGGGGGGGAGAGGGACGCTGGAGGCGGAGCCGCAGGCAACATCAACGTGGGCGGCACCGGCGCCACCTCGTCCGCCGGGACCGCGGGCAGTGGCGGAAGTGTTGGAGGAAACGATGCTGGAGGCGCTGGAGGCGTTGGCGGCACGGGCGGTTCCGCAGGAGAACCCCCCACCGGCGACGCAGAGTACTGCGCCTATCAGCTTGACCTCGCGGCACAGGAGTACGACCGCTTCAGAAAGGTCTACACCGATCCCAACGACATCCCGCGAAGCTACGACGGCACCACGTCGTCGGTGTCACCGAACGACTGGACCTCTGGGTTCGTGGCGGGGAGCTTCTGGCGCATCTACGAGCACACCAAAGACGACAGCTGGCGCGTCACCGCGGAGACGTGGACACAGGCGCTCTTCGCACAAGCAACGCGGACCTCCGACCACGACATCGGCTTCATCATCAACACGAGCTACGGCAATGGCTACCGTTTGACGGAGAGTTCTTCATACAAAACCGTGCTCGAGCAAGCCGCCGAAAGCGGCATCAAACGCTACAGCCCGGTGATTGGCGCCATCCGGTCCTGGGACTACGCCCAGTATACCTACCCCGTGGTGATCGACAGCATGATGAACCTCGAACTGCTGCTTCGGGGTTCGGAGCTGAGCGGCAACGACCAATACAAGCAGATCGCCGTCACCCACGCGCTCACAGTCGCCGCCAATCATTTCCGCCCAGATTCGAGCGCCTACCACGTCGTAGACTTCGACATGAATGGCAACGTGATCTCCAAGTCAACTCCGCAAGGGATCGACAGTCAGTCTGCTTGGGGGCGAGGTCAGACCTGGGGCCTCTACGGCTACACGATGCTCTTCCGGGAATCCGGCGACGAGCGCTTCCTGAGTCAGGCGCAGTCGATCGCGGACTACTACACCGAGCACCCCTCGATGCCCGAAGATGGCGTTCCCTACTGGGACCTCGACTCCCCGGAGTACTCGAATGTCCCAGACTTTCGCGACACATCCGCTGGAGCAGTCGCGGCGAGCGCATTGTTCGAGCTCTCGAGCTATGTCACCGGCACACGCAAGCAAAAGTACCGAGCGTTTGCCGTCAAAGCCGTCCGAGCGCTCTCTGGCCCAAGCTACCGTGCGGCACCAGACACGAACGGCCACTTCCTGCTGCGACACGCCATCGGCTCCTACCCGGAGCATCGCGAAGTCGACGTCGCGCTCAACTTCGCCGATTACTACTACTTGGAAGCGCTCCTGCGCTGCAAGGCGATGAGGAGCGACTGACGTCAACGCAATCGGGGCGGCCGACACTCGACCGCCCCTACACTGGCTCGCGCTTCGCTACTTGCACCGAGCGCGATTGCGTGACTCCTCTTCCAAGACCCGAAACTCGATGATGCTGATCCAGTCGCTGTAGCTGGCAGAGCTATCGAGGCCAGTCACAGTCAAGCGCACGAAGCGCGCGTCGCGCGGCGTGAAGAGACGCGTGTGAAACGGACCATGCTCCGCGTTGTCCTGGGCATCGACAGCAACCGTCCATGCCCCGTCGAGCGATTCTCGCGTTTCAACGATGAACTGATACGGACGCTGGTAGAGCGGCGCGAGTTCGATACCGCGAATACGTTCTACATCCTGCAGGTCCAGCTCCAGCGATTGCGGATATCCGAAAGCAGACCAGCGCGTCGTCAGATCGTTGTCGATCGCGCCGCTGCCTTCATTGCCCGACTGCTCGGACGTCACGCTCACGACGCCATGCAGCGCTAGGTTTTCCTCCGAGACCAGAGGCGGCAGGTGACCTCGCGAGAGCTTGATGACTTCGCTACCAGCCAACAAGAAGGCACCGACACCAAAATCGTAGTGGTCATCCGGCGTCGTGCTGCGAGAAATCGGCGCAGCACCGACGGGCTGGATGTAGCCAAGCTTGCCATGAGTAGCGAGCGAGAAGTCCGTCAGCGCACTCCAGGCATCTTCGATGATCGGAAGGAACTTCCGCCTGGAAAGCAGGCCGTAGTTCACACCCCAGGCAAGTGCGTAGGTGAAGAAGGCAGTGCCACTCGTTTCGGGCCCAGCGGGGCTCGTTGGATCGAGCAAATTAGCGGGCCAAAAGCCGTCATCTTGCTGAAGATCAGCCAGAGCGGCCGCCATCTTTTGGAAGGTATCCACATACTCGGCTCGGTGCGGGTCTTCTTGCGGAAGGCGGTCGAGTTCTTCGATTGTGCGCGCGTGGGCGGCGATGGCCCACCCGTTTCCGCGAGACCAATAGACGTGCTCGCCGTTGGGTGCGACAGCAGGTGGCTTGTACGAAGCATCCCGCCACCACAAGCCTTCATGCGGATTCCAGAGCCCATCACCACCCACGTTGCGCTTGGTCCAGTTGTACATGTCGTACATGCGCTCGCTATATGCAGGGTCGCTCCTCACTACGGCGAGTCGGGCGAACACGGGCATGGCCATATGCAGCGCATCCACCCACCACCAGTCGTCTATCTGGTCCGTCGCCAGCATCTTCGAGATGCTCTCCTCTATCATCGCAATTCGCGCGGGATCCGGATTCATGCGGTAGAGATCGATATAGGTTTGTCCAATGTTTTGATTATCGGCGTTCCGCGTTGCCGCACCTTGATAGAGTGACCAATTGTGACCTTGTGCCCACTTCAACGTATATTTGAGATACATGTCGTCGGGGTAGGCCTGGTGCATCGCCATGTTACCCTCGAAATACGTGGCCCGGGCCCAGCCGCGATCGCCAGGGGAGTCATGGTTCTCGATCCAGTATTCGTTTGCCCGACGCATCGCGAGGATCACGTCTTCCTTTAGCGGCATCTTGGCGTCGTGGTGGCGGCGGTGATTTGACCCGTGTGGCCCCCGTAAAGCCCCTTGAGAGTTCCCCGTCTCCTCCCACGCACCTCCTCCGTCACACCCCGTGACGGCGACCCCCCCGATGACCATCGCGAGCCCGATATTGCCTACAGCACGATACTTACCCATGGCGACCTCCTTCTCGAATTCACACGTCACACTCGCGAAACGCACGCTGCGAACACGACGCACCCCCGCCCTGACTCAGCACTGAGCCGATAGGGGTATTGGCATCATTCGTTATGGCACTACCGCTCAACGCCGAAGCGTCGCGGTAACCCAACGCAACTCGAAAAGGCGCTTACGCGACCTTCTCGTCATCCCATGTCAAGCTAACACGCATTGCCCAACAAGTAAGTCACCCTCCGGGGTGCAACTATGCAGATCACCCAAACGTCACCGTCCCCATTCAGATCATTTCCCTGCGGCTATCCGATACTCCGACAGATCAGGAGCAGTTCCTCCGGTCTCGGGTGAACCGGTTTCGCATGGTTCGCTTCTTCGAGGGGAGCTCTGCGGCGCGAGCGTCGCCGATAGCAGCCTTGACGTTGCGCTCAGCGTCTCATCGCACCCTGTGCTCCGTTGCCCGCCTGTTCACTGCCCGGGTCGCCTTTGGTGTGCTCGCGTGCAGCTCGAGCTCGCCCTGTCCTCCAGCTAACGCCGGCGAAGCTGTTGAAGTGCCTTATCCACTCACGTTTCCGCCCCGGTGAGGTGTGACCTCCCCCAAAAAACCGTTGAGGATCCCAGGACAAACGAAACGTGGTCGAAAGCGATTGCTGGCGGTCGCGGCCGCAACGACCATCGGCGGATGGACGACAAGCGGAAGCGCGCGTGGTCGATCATCATCGCCGGGCTCGTGATGGCGACGGTGTTCTTCGTGTTGAACGGACTGTTTGCCGGGCTACACCCACGGCTCCCAGGCATGCTGAGCACAGGGATCACCGCAGGCAACGCCATCGCCTGCTGGGGTTGCATTCGCCTGGCGATTGCCAAAGGCTACCCGTGGTATGTTGGTCTCCTCGGCATCTTTAGCTGTGTTGGAACGCTAGTTATCGGGTTCGTGTTGAAGGATAGGAACCCGGCTCCTGGCGGCACGCCCTGACTGGTCGGTTCGTATCCGCAAAGAAATAGTGAATCTGAAGTCCGTTCGCGCCGCCGCGTGCTTGCTCTTGAGCGTGAGCCTGCTGGCCCTATCCGCTCCCGCGAGAGCTCAAACGTCGATCGACGCGGATCGGGGACCTCGCTACTACGTGGGGCACAGCCTGGTCTCCGCCGCGCTGCTCGGCGGCTACCTGGCCTTCGCGCGCGCTCCCTTTCTGCGCAAAGGGAAGCGCTGGTCCGCGTTCGGTCGCTTCGACTCCTCGGTAGAGATGTACTTCAACGATGGCGCGGCAAGGCTCAGCGACACATTGGTCGTGTCGACAGCGTTCGTCATGCCCGCAGCCGTGCACTGGGGGCACGGGGTCGACACGGCGCTAGGCAACACGGCGATCGTTTACACCGAAGCGTTGGCCGCCAACCTCGCACTGAACGGCATCGTCAAGTATGCCGTCGGGCGCCCGCGTCCCTATTTGGCGAGGATGATTCAGACGGACCCTCACGCGAAGGAGCTCGAGGCGGCGGATCCGAACGATGCGTACCTATCGTTCTATTCAGGCCACTCCAGCACCGCTTTCGCCGGGGCAGCCGCGTCGTCAATCTTGTTCTCGTTGCGTTCGGACAATTCACTGCAGACCCATTTCGTTTGGGGTGCGGAATTCCTCGCAGCCGGCGCCACCGCGAGCCTGCGTGTTTCCGCAGGGCGCCACCATCGCTCTGATGTGATCGTCGGGACCTTGATCGGCACCGCCCTCGGATACGGCTTCCCCGCAGCCCATCGCCTCGATCTCTCCCAGGTCAAGGCGACGGAGATGGGCGTGGGCACGGCGACCGCCATTCTCGGCTTTGGTCTAGTCGAGTTGCTGCGCCCCCCGAACAGCGTGACCATCGAAGTCCCGCTCGAGACGAGCTGGACGCTGTTGCCAGGACAAGTGGGCGGTGCCCCCGGCATGCTCGCGGTCGGCGCCTTCTGACGCGGAACGAGCGCGGAGAGCTACAGCATCCACAACATCGCGAGCGAGAGCGCCAGCGTCGGGATGAGCACCAGCGTACCGAGCGTGAAGAACTGTCGCACGCTGATGTGGATGCCTTGGCGCCTCAGCAGGTCGATCCACAGCAGGCCAGCCAGGGAGCCAATCGGAAGCAGCCGCGGGCCGATATCGCCGCCCACCAGGGCAGCCAGCAACAACTTCGGATCTTCATGAGACCCGATGGCCATCATGTTCAGGATCGACATCGGGTGGTTGTCGATGATGGCCGACCCCAGCGCTGAGGTGATGCCAATGCGCGCGAGCTGGGCGCCCCCCATGGCGGACGCCTCGTAGAAGGACGCCAGGCCCTCCACGATGCCCACGCGGCGCAGCCCCTGGACCACCAGAAAAATTCCCCATAGAAAAGCGAGGATGTCCAGGGAGACATGGCGCGTGACCTTCGGCAACGGCCCAACGCGATAGGCGCGGGAGAGGAGCAACGAAGCAACCGCGCCCAAGGTGGCGACGATCCAGATGTCCGCGCCGAATGTCGCTGCCACTGGGTACGCGAGGAAGATCACCGCCAGCAACAGAACAGCCGGGCGCTCCGCAGGGTGGCGCTCGGGCATCGCGCGGCCCGCGCCTTGCTCCGGTTGAGCCGAGTTCAGGAGCTTGCGGTAGACGACTCGCAAGATCAGATACGTGAGCGCGGCCCCCGCGATGGAGATGGGCAGCATGACCGCCGCGTAGGAGTTGAAGCCCAAGCCCGTGAACTCGGCCACGATCATATTCATCGGGTTCGAGACGATGAACGGAGCGACCCCGGGGGCAAGGAACACCGCGAACGCGAAGGCTACGGTCACCTCGGGTCTCCCTGGGAAGACCCGGCGCGTCAACGCGACCACGAGCGGGGTCAGAATCAAGATCGCCGCGTCGTTGTTTAGGAACGACGGGGTGATCACGCTCAGCGCGAAGATGATGGTGAACGTGTGGGTGGCGGAGCGCGCGCGTGCTTGACTCTCGATCCGTGCGGCAAGGCGATCGAAGGCGCCCACTTCCTGTACCACGCCGGTCATCAGCATGATGGACGTCAACGTCAACAGGGGGCGCCACTGCAGCCGCGCCGCATCAACCAGATCCTCGACGCGCAGCAGCCCTGCCATCAGCAGTAACAGCACGCCGACCACCGCGGCCCTGCCGGGTGAAAAGCGAAACGCGCGAATCGACGGCCGCAGCACCGCCAGCCCAACCGTCAGCACGAGCGTTCCGAACGCTATCGGGAGGGAACCGTCCACGCTTCCTGAGCCGAGTGAGTAAAGGGGCCGTGCTGAGGACTACCCATCATCCAGCTCTTAACACGGCCCGGCAGCAAAGTCCCCGGAGCTTGGCGTCCGCTGCGTGAACCCTAGTACTTCCCCTCGCATTGGCTCCCACAGGGTCCCGGCTGCTGGAGTCACCCACGGCGCACGCGGCCCCACCGACTCGCGGAAACACGCTCCCCCAGCGTTGCCAGTCGGGATGATGCACGCATGACAATCCGCGGGCAGCTCCTCGGGCTTCGTCGTCTCGAACGGTAGGGTCGAGACCGTCAGCTGACCGCTGAGCGCCGGAGCGCCGGAACACACTTGCCGCTAGACGACGTTCGAGACTTGCCGATGCGTTTCCTCCCGGACTCAATCCACCCACCCGGCGACACTCGTGGGCATCACTGGCGACGTTTGCAGGTTCCTTCTCGCCAGTCGCTGACGACCGCCTGGTCTCCGTCTTCACTGAGCTCGAACGCGTAGCCCGAATACCCCTCAACACCATCCAGCCAACCATCGACGCAGGCCCCTCCGCCTACCGCTTCGCCGATGCCGCCGCTGATACTGTTGATGGTTATGCCAGTGGACTCACGTAGCTTCGCTGGGAGCTCGCGCTCGAACTGAGCACGGCTGGTGCGTTGACGGCGTTCTGTCGAGAGCATGGCGTAGGCTTCGTCATACTGCTTGTTTGCGAGGGCACCGACGAAGCCTCGAGTGACTCGCCCCGCGTCGGAGGTCGCTGGATGCACCACGGTGAGCCACAGGAAACCAGAAATCCCCGCGGCAATACCAAGCCCAACCAAGCCCGCGCGAAGAGGCGAGGCGCTGGGCGGCGCGGAGAGCTTCGGCAGCGGATTGTTGGGGGGACGAGTACCTTCCTTGAGCCAGCGCGCGATTTCTTGGAACCGCGCGTCCATCATCCGCGCGCCCTCTCCCGCCTCCGGACCCGTGTACTGCACCCAGGTGCGGCGCTCGGGACCGTAGACGAAGTACATACACCCTCGCTCGAAGCGCACGTCTTGGAGCTGCTCACGGCCCACAACCCGGTACTTACCGTCTGCGACGACGATCACGCCTTCAGGGGCGAGCAGCAAGCCGTTCCCGCGACCGTGGTAGCGGCGCAAGCCAGAGACCGCGAGCGGTCCGCCAACCAACACGAACACCGACCCCAGCGCGAAGCGCCAAACGATGAGCTCCTCAGCTCTCAACGCGAACAAACCCCAGAACAGCAGCCCAATCCCCAGCAAGTAGGGCACGGCGGCGAGCGGTCCGAGGCAACCACGCAAACCCAGATGCTCGTACCAGCCGTAGCGTTTTCCAGTCTCCTCATCCATCGGACCAACAGCTCGCCGCGCCCAGTCTGGCAAGCGATCCACTGTCAGCGTATCTGGGCGCTGGTTGGTCGGTCTTCCTTCGAACATCGGTTTCAGTATCGAGGAATGCTCACGCAGAGAGCAACCCGAGCGCCCCTCGGAACGGGACCGCAGAAGAAATCTACGCGGATATCACCGAAACGCTGCAACGGCGCCAGGCGAGAGATCCGAGCGAAGACTCGCAAAACCGCCCACAGCTTGACGCTCCGCGCGCGCGAGCGTGCACTTCGATGGTGGAGTTCTCGCTCAACGTAAGTGGCCCGCGCGGCGCCCGCAGCCTGCCGTTGACCAACGGCGCTCGCGTTGGCCGAAGTGCCGACTGCGCGATCGTGCTCGACCACCCTGCGGTGGCTCCGGCGGCGGCGGAGTTCTCTTTCGACGGCAGTACCGCGCAGGTCGCGTCCTTGGGTGGCGTGGTCGCGCTGAATCAAGCGCGACTGAACGGCGCGCACTCACTCCAGCATGGCGACGAGCTCAAGCTGGGCCCCTTCCGCATCAGCATCACTGCGGTTCCAGCAGCGCACGAAGGCACCGACGGGGGTCAGCCTATTAGTCAGTCCAACAGACATTCTGCCAGCGGTCCCTTCGCGGCGGGCCCCTACGCGCCGGTTCCGGTGGCGCCGGGCGCGCCTCCCCCACCCCCAAAACCTCCGCTTGCACTGGTTCGCGTGGACATCCGTTCGCGCCTCGGGACCGGAGACGGAGAGCACGCCGTCACGCAGAGCCTGGTGGACCGCGGCTTTACTCAGCGTGAGGCTGCGGAGCTGATCGAACAAGAACGCGCTTGGCTTCGCCAAGATACCCGCCGGCGCGGCGTGAGAGACATCGTGCTTGGGGCGCTCGCGATGTCGGGCGCCCTCGGTTGGTTCACGATGCTGATGTTCTCGGTGCTGATCCCGAATGTGGCGTTCGTCTTGATCCCCTTGGGAGTGTTTGGCGGGGCCTGGATGATCTTGCGTGGGATCTTGCGAGTCGTGTTGCCGATCCGCTCTTACGAACCGAGCTGAGCCTGCTGACTCAATAGCCTCTTGCGACGCAGAGCGATTCCGCGGGGTGGCAGATCCGTGCGGACTTGCGGCGCTCGCCTTCGGTTGCCCCCCGGGCGCTCTCGGAGCATCCTCTCAGAGTGTATCGGCTGCTCAGGTGCTGCAGAGCGGGTGCGGCGTTGTGTGCGTTGTTCCTACTCACGTCACCTTTCACCGGCGCTTGCAGTGGCTCGGAGTTCTGCAGGCAAACCGGAGACAGCATCCCGTGCAACCAACTCTCGGTGCGAGCTTGCGATGAAGCGAGCGGCTGCAAGGTCACAGCTCAGGCGTGCTCCCAAGTCGACTGTGTCCCTCTCGACGCTGCCGCGTGCAAGAGCCACACAAACTGCGGGTGGTATCCGGAGTACGGAGGCTGCGCCACGAAGAACAGGAGCTACTGCGTAGGTGAACTCCAGCGCGAGTGCGAGACCCTACCCGATTGCTCCTGGGGCCCAGCGTGCAGCGGTCGCCTGATTGACTGCGTGCTGATCGATGGCGAATCCGAATGTAGCCGCGTGCCCCACTGCGAGTGGGAGAAGACACCAGCGCTGCACTAGCGTTATTGGGCTACCAGAGCGTGTTGCACTGGCGGAGAACCCGCAACTCGACAACCCCGTTGATGCGGTACCCAATTGGCGTCAGCGATACTCGCAGGCGCGTACGCCTTTGGGCGCTGAGGCGGACGGGGCACAGCGGGATACTTTATAGACGTTGCCCTCGCCGTCTTCCTGAGTGGGCGGGCAGTCGGCTTTGGTGGCGCAGAGGAATGGTCCTAGCATCGCGCTCATCACGTTGCAGCGTCGCGTTCCGCAGCTGAACTCCTGGTACATCGCCTGGCCCGTTGCGTTGAAGCACTCTTCGCCAGCGTTGCAATCTGCGCTCTTGGCGCACCAAAACAGGCTGCGGGAGCCAGACGCTGCCGCGGATTGACAGGCATCGCTGTCCTGGACGCAGCTGCCCTGTTTGGTCGCGGGATCGTAACAGCACGCCTCCCCCAACCCGCATTTGCTGGATCCGCACGGAATGTCCTTCACTTCGGAGGGGCAAAAGCCTTCTCGAGGAAAGCCAACGATGCCCTCTTTGGCGACACAGGCGCGTTCTCCGCACTTGGCCCCAGCCAAACACACTTCAGCAGAGAGCGCTTCCGAGCCGCACTTGCCCGGCTTGCAAGCCCAGCGCTCCCCCAGGTTTTCGCACTGGTCGCCGTACTCCACCCCGCGGCAGCAAGCCTTGCCACTGCCGCAGTCAGCGCTCTCATCACACTCGCGCTGCGCTTTGTCTTCGCCTGCACACTGCTTCGCCTCCTCGCTTCCCCGAGGCAAGCAGCGTCCTTGTTTGGCTGATTCGTCGTAACAGCAGATCTGCGTCTTCAAATCGCAGTCCAGCGTCTCACACTGAATCTTCCCGGGCGTCGAGGCACGCACCGCCAACTCCCCAGATACAGCGCTCGTGGTCGCACTGGGCCCAGCTGTCTCGTCCTCTTCCCCGGCTTCTTCTGGGGGTGAGGGAGCAGCGTCCGCCTCCGATGAGTCATCGGGCGCAACCGCAGGCTGAGACGGTGGGCCACACATCAGACTCGCCCAAGCGCCAACACCGCACACAACCCAAGCCGCCCAGTGCTTCTTCCGCATCGCACTCTCCCCAATCAGACAGTTCAACGCAGACGGTAACCCAGGACTCGTGGCACCATCACCCTCATCGCACCATGAGCAAGACCAAGACGAAGGCGGCACCCAAGAAGGCGGCGCCGAAGAAGGCTCCTCCGAAAAAGGCTGCAGCAAAGGCAGCTCCCAAGAAGCCTGCAGCGAAGAAGCCTGAAGCGCAGCCGTCGGCGTCGGCGACCATCGACGCCCGGCTCAAGGAGATCGACGACTGGAGAGGTCAATTGCTCGCCGAGGTGCGCGCATTGATCCTCAAGACCGACCCCGACGTGGTCGAAGAGTGGAAGTGGGCCAAGGCCACCTCGCCGGGCGTCCCCGTTTGGTCTCACGACGGCATCCTCTGCACCGGCGAGACTTACAAGGGCAAGGTGAAGCTGACCTTCGCCCAAGGTGCCTCCTTGCCGGACCCATCAAAGCTCTTCAACTCGAGCCTCGAGGGGAATATGCGCCGCGCCATCGACTTCGCCGAAGGCGACAAGCTAAACAAGAAGGCGTTCGCGGCGCTCATCAAGGCCGCAGCCGCGTTCAACGCTTCCAAGCGGAAACGCTGAACCACTCAAGCGTCAGTCGTACCTAACCTTGCTAGCGGCATCCTTCAGCGCGCGGTCGAGCGCCACTGCGAGGGCGCGGCGCCTGGCGTCGACGTACAGGCTGCCGTTCTTGTTCGCTTCGCCGTGGCCGTGGAAGGTTTGCCCTCCCGCCTCGAGGTCGACGTCCACGGTCAGATCCGAGGCTTCGATCATGGCGCCCGCAGGTGCCGCGACCAAGAGCGGCTCGTTCCGGTTCTTCACCGTCACCTCGGTCACCCGGAGCTGGTGCGGCGAAAAGCGTGGCACCTCTTCGGGCACTTCGACCTTCGGTGTCGCGTAGGTGCACGCGACGCCGCGGGTGGCGAGTAACACGAGCGCCATCAAGCCGAACCGTTGAGCCCAGAGTTCCCCTCTCATGCGGCGACCGCGTCACGTCGCGTCAGCGCGGTCACGACGTCGGAGCTTGACTTAAGAATCTTTCAGTTCATCCTTTGCCGCTCATATGTCCCGTCTCGATTTCTCCCGTCCCTGCACTTGCGCGACTGTCTCAGTCGCGGCGAGCGAAGGTGCGTGCAGAGTTCGAGCAGCGAGCTGGGCCGGTTGCGGCGAGCGAGGCGGGATGTTGGCGGAGCTGTAGGCGCGTAAGTACAGCGCTTTCGCGAGCCCGCTCCCACAGCCTCACGGCCTTCAGGGAGCGGGCTCGTCGCGTTTCCTGAGCCTTTTTACCCGGCGTTTGAAGGAGGGAAACATGACCACGTATCAATCCATATCCACCTCGGAATCTGAGCCGCCATCCATTGGGAGCTCGCGGGCGCCCACTGAGGCGACAGTGTCGACACTGAGCTTCGGCAGCTATCGCTTGGAGGGGCCGCGCGTCAGCGAGCTCGTGAAGCTGGCGCTTACCGCGGGGATCCGTAGCATCGACACCGCTGAGCTCTACAAGAACGAGGCGGCTGTCTTTTCGGCGGTGCGTTCGTTTGAGGACGCTCACCCGGAGTCTGGGCCGATCCGCGTTTCGACAAAGATCTACAAGAGCCTGCTCTTCGAGCAGACACTGCGTCACGTCGAGCAACTCGCCCAGCGTCTGGGGCGACCGGTCGATCAGGTGCTGTTGCATCGTCCGCTCCCATTCGCGATGTTTCGCGCGCTGAGCGCTGCGAAGGAGCGAGGTTTCGTGCACCAGATTGGTGTGTCGAACTACACGACCGAGCGCCTCACGCAGCTGCTCCTGGCTTGCGACACGACGCCGGACCTGCGACATCGACCGACGGTGAATCAAGTCGAGCTGCATCCCTTCGTGGGTCCGGTGCAACCGCTCCTCGGCTTGTGCCGCACGGAAGGTATTCGCGTGCAGGCGCATACCGTGCTGGCGCGCGGCAAGCTGTTCGACTTTGCGCCGCTGCAGGCCCTTGCTGCGCGTCTCGGCGCAACGCCCGCGGCGGTGATGCTGCGTTGGGCGCACCAGCTCGGCGCGGAGCTCGTGATCCACTCGTCGCAGCCGGCACATCTGGCCGAGGCGATCGACGTGGTCAGCGGTAGCTTCGTGCTGTCTCCGCGCGATATGGCGGAGATCAATGGGTACTACGGCGCCAAGACCGTGCGCTTCTATCCGCAGCATGCGACTCCTACGCTCGACAGCGAGCTCTCGGAGATCATCGACACGGATGAGTACGTCAGCGCCGTGGCGGCTCGTCTGCGCGCCGACCGTACCGCGAACGCCATGGGCGAGCCGGTATCCAATGCTGCGCTCTCACTGCCTGCGGGTACCAACCGCGAGCTCCTGACGCACCCGTTGGCGAACCGCATCGCTCTCGAGCTGTTCCCTACGGATCAGTCGTCGGGCGCCGAGCGAAGCTACCAGCGCTTCCGCGATTTGGTGCGTCAGCTGCGCTCCACGGCCATGGCCCAGCTGCAAGGTCAGCCAAAGGCCAAGAAGCTGAGCTGCTCCGCTGGCGCTCACGTCGCACCAGGTCCTCAGCGCTTCGTCGAAGGTCAGCCGGTCTCCAACGCGATCAGCTATCCCCTGCCGATGCCGGTGGAGGTAGCGCCCGCGTCAGAGCTTGCGCCGTTCTTCAGCTTCCTGGCTGAACCCGAGCGCTTGGGCGCAGCGCCCACCGGGCCACGCAGCGCGCCGCTGCTATTCACTCGCGGCGCGTACTTTCCCGACCAGCGCATGGACTTGTGCAAGCAAGTCGTGGGTCCGGCTCACCTGGGTAAGCTGCGCGACGCCGTAGTTGCCAACGGCCACCGCAAAGCATCCGATGCGTTCTCCATCCGACATTTTCTCCTCGGAAATAACATCGCTTGCGAGGGTTCCGGGGGTGAGGGTGCGCTGGCGTTCGCTGAAATGATGCGGGACCCACTGCTCGAGATCGAGACGTGGTACCTCGCCGGCAACTGCATCAGCGGCGCGGACATGGGTGTGATGGCCCGGGCTTTAGAGCACAACGTGCACGCTCGTGCCCTGTGGCTGAAACGCAATCCGCTGCACGCCGAGGGCGCAGCTCACTTGGGGCACTTGCTCGCGAAGAACTCCGCGCTCTGCCTGCTCGACGTCCACAACACCGGTTTGTTCGATGAGGGCACGCAGGCGTTTGCGGATGGCTTCTTGCAAGCAGATGGCAAGCTCAGCTTGCGTCACCTATACGCCTCGGCGAACGGCTTTGGCCCGCGCAGCATCGAGCTGCTGGGGTCCGTCTTGACGCACGGGGGAGCTACCGCGTCTTCCTTGGTCTCGCTCTCGTTGTCGCTCAATCGCTTGGGCAATCGCGGCCTCGAGCTGTTCGAGGTCCTCGTGCGTCACGGCGCACTGGGGAACCTCGAGCGCCTGGACTTGGGCTCCATCGGCCTCGACTCACCA
Source organism: Polyangiaceae bacterium (assembly GCA_041389805.1). Lineage (GTDB taxonomy): Bacteria > Myxococcota_A > Polyangia > Polyangiales > Polyangiaceae > JAHBVY01. Next base: position 27,830 of record JAWKRD010000003.1, read on the forward strand.
GATCTGTCTGGCTTGGTCGCGGCGCTGATCGAGCACTGCCCGAAGTTGAAGAGCTTCGACCTCGGCACGTACCTATCGACTCGCGACCTCGAGGAGCAAGCCAATCTGCTCCGCGCGGATGTAAGCCCATTGGTTACGTTGCTCGAGCAGCATCCAGCCCTCGAGCTCCTCGACGTGTCGCTCTGCGGCTTGCCGGAGGTCTCCCTCGAGCGCCTGGTGGACGCGCTCGGTCCGCACAAGTCACTCCATGGCGTGGGCTCTCACGCCTTCAACCACAGCGAGCGCGAGCGCCGTTTGCTGAAACACCCCAAACGCGTGCTCCACATCGACTCGATCTATCGCGGACGCGCATAACCCAATGGAGGAGCGCATATGCCACTCGGCGTGTGCGCTCTTCGCTATTCAGTCGTCGAACGCTTCCTCGAGGCGACGTGTCCAGCTGCAAAACTCGAGAAAGCTCTGACCAAGCAACACCGCGTCCTCGAAACCAAGGTTTCCGGCGCTCGAGAGCAAAATCGGATACTCACCGTCAACCGGCAGCTCCCGCACGTCGAGCACCGCGAAGTTGCCGCTGCCATCCAACCCCAGCGGCACCGCCTCCGGCATGTAGTGAGGGAAGTGGTAAGCGAGCGCGTACTCTCGCACCTTGGCCGTGCCGAAGAAAGCGAACTCCATGTCTTCGTGTAGGACGCTCCCGCCATTGGAGAACCGCAGCAACGACAGCCACGCTGCGGGAAGCGACGGCGGCGCCGGGAGCTTCCAAGCGCTGAAGTCTGTCGGTTTCCAGCGCTTGAACAGGGGGTCGCTAGGCGGGAACGGATTGTTCTCGTGTCGCCGCAGGTCATCCTGCTCTTCTGGGGCCAGCGGTGCCAGCAAGCTCGCTGCAAGCTCATCCAGCTCTAGCGTCGTTGCCCCGAGGCAGCGATCGTACCAGACGAAGTGAGTCTCCCAGGCAAGGCTCAGCTTTGGCGAGGTCATTTTCTCGCCGGCGTCAGCGAGTACACCGTGCGCTCGGGATCGACCACCGAGGTGACGTGGCGCACCAAGAAGCGCTCAGTCGGGGTGAGGCCGATGGTGTCGCGGTCGGCGAGGATGGGACCGTTGTCGAGCAGGTGATGCGCGCCGTTGAATGCTCGGTCGGTGAGCGTCTCCAGGTCGAGCTTCGAGCGCACGAACTCGACTTCCATCAGGTCGAACTGGTCCATACCGAGGGTGTAGAGGGTGGCCGTGTTGTGCTTGTCGCGCATCAGGCCGAAGCGCACCCACAGGTAGAGCGGGAGGTACTCACGGCTCATCTCCCGTGCGTCGTCGAGGAACGCCTCCACGCCATTGACCAGTGAACCTCCCCCCCAATAAACGCCCGCGGCCTCGCTGGTGAGCAAGCAGGCGCCAACGATGCGCGTCAGTTCGAGCATCACGTCGACGGCGTCGAGCTCGTCGCTGATCACGGTGACGACCAGGTGCGCGACGTGCCCCTCGATGCTCTGCTTCGCCTCCGGCCAGTGCAGCGCGGCACGGTACGCGGGTTCGAGATCCGAGGCGGGGATGGGTGCGGCGTTCAGGCTAATCAGGGCTGCGAATTTCGCGCCCTCGAGGGTCGCGCCGCTGCCGTCGGGCGCAGCGGCAGCTGGCTCCGGCGTAACCTGATCGGGCCACTCTCGGGCGTAGGCGTCGCACAAGGCCTGTGCGTCAGGCAGCTGGCTCACCCTGAGCGGCACCATCGCGAGTCGCATCGTGGAGGTCATGCTGGGGCACTGTTAGCAGATTGCGCCGCGGTGTCACGATCGACGAACTGGCAGCTGGGGCTAACGTGGAGCCTCCACGCAGCACCCGGTCACGCAGTAGTAACCCGCCGCGCACACCGACTGCCCCGGCAAGCCACAGGAGCTGCACGCCGCTGGCGCACTGGCCAGTGCCTCCGCCGCCGCCTTGCCCGCGGAACCGCCATTAGCGGAGCCGCCTGAGCCTCCGCCGCCCGCACCCCAGTGCCCGGCGGGTTACAGCTCTCGGGCACGCTGTCCTTGCCGATGCAGAGCTCGCACTCGCCACAGTCGTTGTAGCAGGAGGGCACCGGCGTACACGGATGACACTTGGTGGGGTCTGCCCACGTCGTCACGGGTGCAAGTCGGCGCCTTGTTTACCTCGGATCCGAGGTAAACGAACTTGCCGCTACCTGCGGGCAGCTCGCAGCAACCGAAGCAGTCGCAGCCGTTGGGGGTGAGCGGCCCACAGTAGGCCTCACACTGGGCGTCCTGGTTTGAGAAGTTCGTCGCAACCCTTGCCGGTGCCCGGGATGTTCGCGTTTGCGTCGTAGACGCACGCGCTGTTCGCGCTCGGGTAGTAGTTTGGCGCGTTCGACAGCGGATCGCACGAGTGCGACCAGTAGCAGCCGTCGTTGTTGCCCGTGTCCTGATCGAAGTAGCAATCCATCTTGCACGGCGCTTCGTTGCCGCCGGAGATCCCCGAGTCGTAGAGTCTTCCGTGTTGTCGCAGGGCCCCAGACAGTCCGGATCCTCGGAGTCGATCAGGCCGTCGTTGTCGTCGTCGAGGCAGTTTCCGCACTGATACAGGTGGTTCTGACACTTGGTGGGCACGCAGGAGCCGCTACCTCCCGCGCCACCGTTCGTCGTGCCGCCGTTCGTCGTGCCGCCGCTGGCGCTGCCAGCGGCGCCACCGTTGCCGCTCAGCGAACCCGCGCTGCCGCCGTTCCCCGCGGTCCCGCCGTTGGCCGCTGAGCCGCCGACGCCACCGCTCGCGCCATTGCTCGTCCCTGCGCCGCCATCTCCCATCGAGCCGACGTCCACGTCCTCACCGCAAGCGACGACGATCGAGCCGCTTGCGATCAACGCAAGGAGTCCCCAACGCTTCACCCGCAAGTCACAGAGTCCAGTCACGCGCGCCTCCCACGGCCAAAGGCTAGCACCGCCCGGTAGTGGGGCTCCGGGAAACGGAGTTGACGCCAAGCGCAGCCCGCTTGACGCTTGCGCATGCCCTCAGCAGAGCCCGTCGACGACGCGGAGTCGGAGGAACCGCGCAAAAAGAAGCGTAAACGCAAGAAGCGCAAGGCCGCCCCACACGAGCGAGCGGACTACGAATACGAGGCGCTCAGCCATGAGGACTTCGAATCGCTCGCGGGCGGTGTCAGACACCGACTGTCACAGGGGGAGTCCGAGGGTTCGATCCGAACCTCGCTGCTTGCCCAGGGCTATTCGCCCAACGTCGTGAATCAAGCCTTCGCGCTCTCTGGCAACCCGCGCAAGAACTCGGATGTCACGATTGGCATCATCCTGCTAGCGATCGGCCTGTTTCTGACCGTGGTGACGTACACGGCGGCGAGTGCGAGTGGCGGCGTGTACATCATCGCGACTGGGCCCATTGCCTTTGGCGCGGTGCGCTTGATCCGCGGGCTCTCCAGGTAGTGTCCTGTGTCCGTAGTTCGCTGACGGATTCGCCTCACTGGTTCACTGACAGGCTTGGATCACCGGGCCCGCCTCAGCGCCCGCGCTTGGATCGTCGCAAGTCAGCGAAGGTGATGTATCCACCGTGAAGCAATCACCAGGGTTGTCGTTGCAGTAGCCCTGACACTTGTCGACGGGGCACGAGCCCCAGTTCAGGGTGTGGAAGCCCGAGTCGTTGTCCTTGCCCCAGAAGAAGGTCTGGCAGCCCGGCTTCACGATGGGACCGCAGTGTCCCTGACAACGCATCACGCCGTTTTCGTCAGGCGCGCGCTCGGAGACGAAGGCGTCGATGACATCAGCGCAGGTTGCGCCACCGCCTTCACCTTGGACGTTTTCACCACAGCGCTTGAAGGAGTTGTGCGCTCCGTTGTCTTTGTCCCAGGCCGCTTCGGAGTTGGCGCACTCGTGACAGGCAGTGCACTCGACCATGGGCGGTAGTCCGGCGGGCGGACACTCCACCCAGCCTTCTTCGCAGGCGCGCTTACGCCAGTAGTTGATGCGCTCGACGCAGCTGGTGCCGCTGGTCTTCCAGGTTGCGCGCGTCGTGTTGTTCGGCGGGCACTCCCAGTTGCACGCCTCGTCCAGCGGCTTGACTGTACACGGACAAATCGAGGAGTAACGCTCTCCAAAGCAGTTCGCGTTACCTATGTCATTGCTGCAATCGAACGTCGATTCCCCAGGGAAGTAGCAGGACTTCGTGCCGTTCGCGTCGGTATCGATCGACACGACGACTTGCCCTGGAGTGGGCGACACGGAGTCCCAGCAGCCGCCCTCGCGGCACTCGAAGCCGAGGCCTTCAGCCACCTTGGCGAAGCTCGGCATGTCCTTGTGGGTGACCGTGCGTCCGTTGTCGCAGGCGTAGTACGAGCAGTTTTGCGGCAGCGCGTTTTCACACACCTTCTGGCAACTGGGTCCGTTGACGTTGCCGTCGTTCTTCATCACCCACACGGTGCCAGGATCGTCCGGATCCGTCGTGCAAGTGTAGCCGGGGGCGCACGTCAGGTCGGGGCAGTTCGCGGTGCCTTCCGGGCAGTTCACTGGCGAGCCCGCGGTGCCTCCGCTGTTGCCGCCCGCGGTGCCGCCGTTGCCGCTGCCACCGTTCGCTCCGCTGCCGCCGTTCGCTCCGCTGCCGCCGTTCGCTCCGCTGCCGCCGTCAGGGTTATCGAGGACTTCGTTGCTGCCTCCGTCACACCCGAAAGTGCCGAGGAGAGAGAGCAACAGGCTGGCAGTCAAGATTCGTTGCACGAGCACCTCCAGGCACCGACGCAGGTCGGTACCGGATCAAGAGTCGGGCGAGCCTCACGGATTGGCTCACTGCATGTGGAAAAAACTCACAGATCCGCAAGCAGCACACCGAGGCTCACGCGACCCCCAATGCCTGCATTACTTAACACCAACTCACCGGTGTCGCGCGCGCTGGTGGGTCGCAACGCATACAAGAACTCTGCGCCCAGCGTGAAACGCAGCGGCCCCGCTTGCAGCCAGCCCCAGGGCCCCGCGGCAACATCCGCGGACCAATCAGCGGTCGATGCCTCACGCACGCCTTGATTGGCGCGCGCGGTAAACGCCACCCGCTTGATGCCTGCGGCGGCTTGAAAACTGAGCCCCGCGGAATCAGCGTGCTGATTGAGGGCGTACGCGAAGCCGAAGCTTCCGCCCTGGCTCGACGCCTTCACGCTACCGTTCGGAGCGTCCTTTTCGGGCGTGAAGCCAAGCTGCAGTCGCAGCGTGAGGCCCACATGTTGATCGAAGTAGTACGCGCCCCATAGCTCCGGACCCAGCGCGAGCATGTCCTTGGAGACGCTTGCACTACCCAGTACTCCGAGCTCCAGCGCTTGGGTTTGGGGGGGAGGTTCAGGCTCCACGAGGGAGCTCTCGACCGCGCTCATCACCTCCGCTGGTGGCTTCATTTTCGGCGCTGGCGCGTCGGCAATCATCAGCTCCGCCCAGCTCGCTCGCAAGAGCTCATCAGCGGAGGACGACACCGCGAGCGCGCGCGCATCCGCAGGCATCCCTGTGAGATCCATCGTGCGCTCGACCCGCTTGTCGGTGACGTTGTCGCCGATCCGCACGAGCGCCGTGACGGGTCCGTTGTCAGGGCGCTCGATGATCAACGTGACCTGGCCGATCGGCGCGCGTTTCCCAGGGGATCCAACACAGAGGTCGATGCCCCGTTCCGCGAGCTGAGTCTTCAGGTGATCCCTCAAGGCATCGGCCACGATTTGATCTGGTGGCTTGACCTGCGCGCTCATCACGATCAGCGGCCGGGGCGACTCGGGGCAGCTGTCGGCAGCCCACGCCGCTTGCTCCAGCGCTGGAGCGCCGAGCAGCCCGCACGCAACGAAGATGGCACTGCCAACTCTGCTCATGGAGCCTTGCAGAGCCGCCGCACCTCGGCGGCGTGCGGACTCTGTGGGTGCGCTTTCAAGAACGCGGCGCGGGCTTCGGAACAACGAGGCTCTTCCTTCAGCTTGGCCAGCGCGCGGATGCGACCGGCTTCTGCGTCCTCCACGAAGAACCCGCCTTTGCCTGACGTCAATGCCGCATCGAACGCAGTCAAGGCACCACGCGCGTCGCCGAGCTGTTCCAAGCGGATGCGTCCCGCTTCAAACGCAGCCAAGCCAGCGCGCGCGTCCGCTGGATGCTCTCGCCGCAGGCGATCGTAGTCTGCCGCGGCGGCGGCGGGGTCGCCGTCTTTGCGGTGCTGTTGAGCGGACGCCAAGAGCGCCGCGGGATCGCTCGCGGGCTCCGCGCTGGGGTGTACCGGTGGGGTCTGCTTCACGACCGGTGGCTGCGGCGCGGGCTTTGGTGTGGGCGATGGCGCTTCATCAGACAGCTTCACGTTGGTCCAGGTTTGTCCCTCACCCAAGAGCGCCAGGCGCTCACCCGTAGACTCGTTCTTCACCTCGAGTTGCCCGGCGTCGACGCCTACGCGCAACATCGGGCCCTCTTCCGGGCGCATCTCCAGCTCGACGTGAAAGGCGGTGGCGCCGGCTTGGGACTGCATTTCGGCTGGCCCCGCATGTACCGACACACTGTTCCCAGCCGAGACGTCGCAGTCGATGCGGCCGCGCTCGAGGCGTAGGCGGATCTCCCTCTCCCCCCGATCGAGCCGCACCTGAGTCGCAGGGGCGAGCTTCAGCAGGCCACCGTTTCCTAGAGGATACGTCTTACCTTGGGTACCCGTCGCGAGCCAGGTCTCCGCGTGATTGCTTGCTGGAGGCTCCGGGGTGGCTACGACTGCGGGTCGTTCCTCAGACCAAGGGCGCAACACACCCATGGCGATCAGCGCGAGCGCTGCCGCCGCCGGCAGCATCCACCAAGCGGATACGCTCGACTTCGTGCGCTCCCCCGCCTCGATGGTGGTCCACATGCGCTCGATGCTGGCTTCGGACAGCCGCGGCTCGACGTAGTCCGCGACGCGCTTCTTGGCGACGACCTTCATGTTGTCCCCTCTCCCCTCAACCCATCCAGCCGCTGCTCGGCCCGTGCGAGCTTGCGTTTGACGGTCGCGGGCGACCATCCAGTGCGCTCGGCGACCTCGGCGATGGTCAGTTGCTCCACCCGACGCAACACCAAGACCACGCGCTCCGCGGTCGGCAGCTGCTGTAGCGCGCGGTAGACGGCGCTAAGCTCCGCAGCGACCTCTGGCGGCGCCGTGGGCGAGACGATCGTTTCCACATGGATCGGCTGTAGGCGTAAGATCCCGAGGCGCGCCAGGAGCCGACGCCGCCGAATCGTGTCGATGCTGGTGCGCGTGACGATACGACTCAGCCAACCGGGGAACGCATCGCCGTTCTCGAGCTTGCCCAGAGTAGCGAACGCGGCCACGAAGCTATCCTGCACCACGTCTTCGAGGTCGGCGTCGCCACCGAGCAAGCGGTAGGCCGTCGCCGCAGCCATCCTCACGTGGCGCTTGTAGAGCTGCTCCTTGGCCCGCGCGTCCCCTGCGAGGGCGCCGGACACCAGCTCCGCATCGGACGCGCGGGGGGGCAATTCAAGGACGTTTTGAGCCATGAGAGCGAACGCGCACAGAACGCGACGCCTAAGAGTCGGATGGCGGCGCTCGTTTGGCTCAACTTTCTTCGAATCAGCTCAGAAAAGGGCCGTCTAGATGCCTAGCCAGCAGGCACGGCTGGCTCTCGGCGCACGACGAAGTCGAAGTGCTGATGACCGACCTTGGCAATTCTCAGGGACGTTCGAGCTCGCTGAGCGGGAGCTCCTGAACCCCAGAGCGAAGTCAGTACCCTCACGCTGAAGCTCCCCGGGAGCAGAGCTGGAGCGTTGAAGGCACCGGTTTCATCGGTGGTGGCGGCCACTTGCAGTCCAATGTCATCAACGAACACCACACTGGCGAAGGCGACCGGTTGCCCCTTCGCGTCGCGAACGTGCCCGTCCACCTCCGGCGCTAGGTGCACTGGGACCTCCGGGCGCGTGACTTCGCCACGCTCGACGTTCACGTCAACCCTCCCCGCCGTTTCCACGCCAACCGCGTATAGGCGATAGTTTCCTTGCGGAACTCCATCGAAGTGAAAGTCACCTCCGGAGTCGTCGTGGGTCTGCAGTTGCGTCCCATCGCTCAACGAAACGAGCCTCAGCCAGTGGAGGAACTCCGACCTGAAGGCGAGCTCACGCACGAGCACCCGGCCCTCAACGCTGCCTGTAGCATCGACGGAACGCGAGCCGCCGAGGTCGATGACTGGGGGAAATCGAACTGACGTCGGACTCTGCGGGCTTCTGGGTTGCAGCACGAAGTCCCAGTGCATGTCTGCCCCGCCGAGCCAACTGAGGCGCTCGGAGACAACGAGCGTTGCGACTTGCGTTTCGTAGCCTGGAGCGGATACGGCAACGCGGCGAACTCCAGGAGACAGCCACCACGAATAGCGCCCGCGTTCCCAGGTCCATGCATCCTGTACGAAGGGGTCGTCGAGAGACAGCGTTGGATGGCTGATCACCTCGCCCGAAGCACCACGTACGAACCCAGAGATCGGCTGCGCGAGATCGGGCCACACATTCATGAGCGGGTCGTAGTCACAGATGTACCCGTCCGACTGTAACGGATATTTGTAAACCAACGCGCGATCAAGCTTCAGCAGCGCCCACGCAAGGCAGCAACCTACGCCGCATAGCGTAACCGCCAGGATCCCAAGAAACGCGCTTGCGAACTGAGACTTGGAAGACGGCACACTGGATTAGTGTCCCCAAGGTGCGAAGCCTTGGGTCCGAAGCGCGGCGGACTGCGACCAGCGCTGAGCCGCCGCGATGCGCATTTCCGCGAGGTTCCTTGGGGCGGCGTGCAGTCGATGAGATCGAACTCGACGACGGTTCTCGCTGACTGCGTGTTCATTCCTGGTCGATTCCTCCCGGAGTTGAAGCTTACAGGGCCAAAACGCCAGTCCTCTGACCAGGAATGCGCAGGTGGGGCGCGCCCGACGAACCATCCTGATTGATGCACTACGACTCGCGCTGGTTCGGCTTGGTCGCACTGGTTGTCCTGAGTGTCAGCGCCGGATGCGACGTCGGCTCTGAGACCTCGAGGAGCGACGGCGGCGACGGCGGCGATGGCGGGACCCAAGCCGCGGCTGACGAATCCGCGGGGGGTGCGCTTGGAGGTGCAGGTGGTAGCGGCTCGAGCGCTGGGTCGAGCGGCGCCGGCTCAGGCGGCCAGGCAACCGGAGGAGTCGCCGGCACCAGCGGAGGATCGGGTGGAGGCGCAGGAACGTCTGGTGCGGGCGGCACCGCAAGCGTTTCCCCACGAGAACGACTGATCCAGAAGTTGACCAGCTTGTCCGGTGACTACGTGCTCTCAGGTCAGCACAACCGCGAGCCAAACTCCTCCCCGGCGAAGTGGACCGACGCGATCCACAACACGACCGGCAAATATCCCGCGCTCTGGAGTGGCGACTTCCTGTTTGAGCAAGACAACATCGACCATCGCTGGGACATGATCGCCGAAGCCAAGCGTCAAGCAGAGGCTGGTGCCGTTGTCGATATCATGTGGCACGCCTGTCCACCGAACACCGGTGATCCGTGCGGATGGGATAGCAACGGTGTGCTCAGCCACCTGAGCGATAGCGACTGGGCGGACCTCATCACCCCTGGCAGCGAGCTTCAGCAGAAGTGGATCGCGCGCCTCGACGACATCGCCGTCTACCTCCAAGACCTAGAGGATGCAGGCGTCGCGATCCTGTTTCGCCCGCTGCACGAGATGAATCAGGGCGCGTTCTGGTGGGGAGGGCGCCCGGGTCCCGATGGAACGCGACGGCTCTACCAGCTCACCCACGACTACCTCGTAAAGACGAAGGGTCTCGACAACCTGGTGTGGATCTGGGACGTGCAAGACCTGAGCTGGGACTTCGCAGACTACAGCCCAGGCGCTGACTACTTCGACGTCGCCGCCCTGGATGTGTACGGCGACGGCTACACGACCGCAAAGTACCAGGCCATCTTGGACGTCTCCGAAGGCAAGCCCATCGCGATTGGCGAGTGTCAGCGCTTGCCCACCGCTGCGGAGCTCGAGGCGCAGCCGCGTTGGGTGTTCTTCATGGCGTGGGCGGAGCTGGTCTACGACTACAACAGCGACGACGAGATCCGCGCGCTCTACTCGTCGCCTCGGGTGCTCACTCGAGACGAACTCTAGTGAGTCCTCGGCGATGGGTCCGCTTTGCGCGCTCTTGGTCTTGCGCGCGGAGGCGATCCGTACGGATTTGTTCACTGCGTGGCGCGAGCAAGCACGCGCAGGCTTGCAGCAATTGCGAGACTGCGAGGACGAAGAGCTCGGCTTCCAAGAGCCGTACTACGCGAACGTCGATCGCCTGTTCGCCGCGCTACTGAGCTAGTGTGCTGTCTCCGTAGTTCGCTGCCCTCGCGCTACGTTTGAGACGAGGAATGTGTGCACCCTGGCGAAAGCCACGAGTTTGGGGGTGAGGAGCGTTCTGGGAGCGTCGGTTGCCAACCAGGGACCACCCCGTTACGGTGCGCCATGATCGATCAAGCGCCCGCCGTAGAGGTCAGGCACTTGTACAAAGTGTTTGGCGATCATCCCAAGCGCGCTCTCGAAATGCTCGAACGAGGCGTGAGTAAGGCTGCAATCTTCGAGCGCACCGGGATGACGATTGGCGTTGAAGACGCGAGCTTCGCCGTGTCCCCGGGAGAGATCTTCGTGGTGATGGGCCTATCGGGCTCAGGCAAGTCCACCCTGCTTCGCATGCTCAATCGCCTGATCCAGCCGAGCGCTGGGCAGGTGCTGATCGAAGGTCAAGACATCACTCAGCTGAGTGAGCGTGAGTTGATCGACGTGCGGCGCAGGAAGATGAGCATGGTCTTCCAGTCGTTTGCGCTCTTGCCGCACCTCCGAGTGTGGGAAAACGTCGCTTTCGGCCTCGAGATCGCAGGCGTCGAGAAGCAAAAGCGTCGCGCGCGGGCGCTCGACGTGCTGGAGCAAGTCGGCTTGAGAGCACAGGCTGATAGCTACCCGCCTCAGCTGTCGGGTGGCATGCAGCAACGGGTCGGCCTCGCCCGCGCGCTGTGCACGGAGCCCGCGGTGCTCTTGATGGATGAGGCGTTCAGCGCCCTGGACCCGCTGATCCGCAGTGAAATGCAGGACGAGCTGGTGCGGCTCCAACGTCAGCACTCGCGCACCATCGTGTTCATCTCCCACGACTTGGACGAAGCGATGCGCATCGGTGACCGCATCTTGATCCTGGAAGCGGGACGCATCGTGCAACTGGGCACGCCCCACGAGATCCTGGAGAACCCAGCGAACGACTTCGTGCGCTCGTTCTTCCGCAACGTAGACGTGACCAAGTTCTATCGCGCGGGCGACGTCGCTGCGCACCACGACGAGCTGGTGCTCGACGCCACGGAGAGCGACCTCACTGCGTTGCTCGAGCAGCTGGTCCAGGCGGAGCGAGACGTGGCGTATTTGCGTGCCGCGAGCGGCGCCTTCACGGGGCTCGTCACCGAGCAACGCCTGCGCGCGGCGCTCGCTGCTGGTCACGACCTCGAGTCAGCGTTGCTCGATGTCACGCAGGTGGACGCAAGCGAACCACTCGGCGATGTCGTGGCGCAAGTCGCAGACAGCCGCTACGCACTTCCAGTCTTGGACGCAGCGGGACGCCTCACGGGTGTCCTCTCCAAGCGTGAACTCTTGAAGGCGCTCGCGCGCGCGAGCTGAAGGAGCCCATGATGACTTCCAATGTCCCCGGGCGCTTGCCCATCGGGGATGGCATTTCTCGCGCCGTCAGCTTCTTGCTCGCGCACTTTCAACCGCTGTTCGATCGCATCGCGTGGTTCGTCGACGGGCTCACCAACGCGCTCCAGCTTGGACTTCTGTGGCTCCCGCCGTGGTTGGTGACGGCTGGGCTGGTGCTGCTCGCGTTGTGGCGGGTTGGGCTTGGGCTCGCGTCGTTCACCGCGGTGGCCTTCGCGCTCGTGGTCAGCCTCGGTCTCTGGCAAGAGACGATGGCGACGCTCGCGCTGGTGCTCGCATCCACGCTGCTTAGCTTGCTGATCGGGTTGCCGCTGGGCATCTGGGCGGCGCGCCGTGACTGGGTCGATCGGGCGCTGCGTCCGGTGCTGGACCTGATGCAGACCATGCCGGCGTTCGTCTATCTGATCCCTGCGGCAATGTTTTTCGGCTTGGGGCGGGTGCCTGGCGCCATCGCGACCATCATCTTTTCGATGCCTCCAGCGGTGCGCTTGACGAACCTTGGGATCCGTCAGGTGCCGAAGGAGATGGTCGAAGCGGGCCTGGCTTTCGGCGCAACCCGGCGCCAGCTGCTGTTCAAGGTGCAGATCCCTCAGGCGATGCCGTCGATCATGGCCGGCATCAATCAGAACATCATGCTCGCGCTCTCGATGGTGGTGATCGCTTCGATGATCGGCGCCGGAGGGCTTGGAAACTCCGTCTTGCGCGGCATCCAGCGCTTGGATGTCGGGCTCGGCTTTGAAGGTGGGATTGGCGTCGTGCTGCTTGCCATCGTGCTCGATCGCATCACCCAGAGCTTTGGCGCTGGGCCCCGTGAGTCGTTGCGAACACGATTCGCCACGTTGTTCAAGAGCGCTCCTCACCCCCAAGAGAAGGAGGAGGCGTCGTGAAGTCGCAGCTCGGTAAGTTGAGGCACGCGCTGTTCGTCGTGCTTGCGCTCCTGGCCCTGGGCTACGTGGCGCGGTTTGGCGGCGGAGCAACGCAGGCAGAGTCGCCTGCGGCTAGCGCCGAGGCGGACGATCGCGCGCAGCCACAAGCCGCAGGGGCGGACAAGGCGACTGCCGACGCCGTCAAGCCGCCTGATGCCATGTGGAAACACAAGCTGCGCATCGGGTGGACCGCGTGGGCCGACGCCGAGTTCGTCACGAACCTGGCGAAGCGCATCCTGGAGGAGCGCATGCACTACGACGTCGAGCTCGTGATGGCGGACGTCGGCATCCAGTATCAAGGCCTGGCCGATGGCAGCCTGGATTTGATGCTCATGGCGTGGCTGCCGAAGACCCACGCAAACTACTGGAAGAAAGTCGCCGGCAAGGTCGTCAACCTGGGACCGCTCTACACCGGTGCGAAGCTCGGCTGGGCGGTGCCAGATTACGTCCCTCGCAGCCAGGTCGCATCACTCGCGGATCTCAAAAAGCCGGCTGTCGCGAACAAGCTCCAGGGGAAGATCCAGGGCATCGATCCAGGGAGCGGGCTGATGCAGGTCTCCGAGCGGGCGCTCACCGACTACGGGCTCAAGGAGCAGCTCGTCTCGTCGAGCGGCGCCGCGATGACCGCTGCGCTGGATCGGGCGATCCGGCGCAAGCAGTGGATCGTGGTCACCGCCTGGAGCCCGCACTGGATCTTTGCCAAGTGGAAGCTGCGTTACCTCGAGGATCCAAAGCACGCGTTTGGCGCGGCGGAGCGCGTCCACGCGCTGGCGCGCCAGGGCTTCGACAAGGACTACGACCCGAAGCTGGTCGGCTTCTTGACTCGCATGTTCCTGCCCCTGAGCGAGCTCGAGGCGGCCATGCTGGAAGCAAGCAACAGCAGCGTGGAACGAGCCGTCGACCACTACGTGGAAGAACACGGCGCGCGGATCGACTACTGGATCAGCGGAAAGTCACCGACCAGCGGCTGATCTAGAACTCTGGATCGAGCTCGACTTCATCGAGCTCTTTACGGATCGCTCGAGCGAACATCGCCGGTCCAGCCCAGGTATACATGCAGATGCCGAGCCAGGCCGCCCAGACAATATCCTCAAGGAAACCTAGATGGTGTACCTTCGTGAAGGCGAGCGCTAGACGGTAGACCAGGAACGCAACCGCGAGCAGGATCATGCCACGGGCGCCCTGGGCGGCGACCCATGTGTTGTAGCGCCACCACAAGCCAAGGGCGAAGCTCTGGCGCGCCTTGATCGCCGCAATCAGGTGCAGGGCGGCCGTGCTGCTTGGGTCCTGATGAAGGACGCTTACTGCGTGCTCCTTGGCCTCTTCGGGGCGACCGCGTTGAAGCAACACGTAGCCCATGGCGATGGCCGCATCGGCGTGCTCCGGGTCGATGCTCAAGGCGTCGCGCGCGTGGCGCTCGGCGTCGTCCAGGCGATTCTGTTGCAGGCGAAAGCGCGACAACATGCTGTGCACCGCGGGGTCGTCCGGGTTCAGGGCCAGGGCGCGCTGAACCAGCTCCTCAGCGGCCTTTCGCTCTCCAAGCGCCCATTTGACTTCCGCAAGGATACGCACCGGATCCTCGTCCTCCGGAGCCAGCGCCGCGGCCTGCTCCAGCTCGGCCACGGCGACCTTGAAGCGCCGCCTCGCGAAGGCGACCTGCCCCGCCGCGAGATGTACGAACGGAGACTCGGGGTCGATCCCGAGCGCGATCTTCGCTTCGAGCTCCGCGGCGTGGAGGCGCTTCTTTCCGACCAACACCAAGGCGAGCAGCGCATGTGCGAACGCCGAATCCGGCTCGAGCGCCAGCGCGCGCTTCAGAAGCTCCAACGCGCGCTCCGACGCACCGGCGTCGTGCGCCTGAGCAGCCTGAGCGATCATCCAGTCGGGATTCATCGTCGTCCTAGGCCAGTACCATGAGCCATTCGTCTGGAATCCAGTCCCTGACGAACATCCGCAGAACGAACGCTGCGATCAGCGCCATGAAGCCGCGGGCTGGCTTGCCGCCGTAGTGTTGGAAGATCTCGAAGGAGAGCGACTGCGATTCCTGAAGCCAGTAGGCGAAGAGCAGCTTCCACGCGAGAACGAGCTGAACGCAGTAGTACTCCGTCGCGTCGCTGATGATTCCCTTCCAATGCAAGGTGGCGAACCCGGCGATCAACGCCGCGTAGCCCAGGACGCCCGCTGCGACGTAGGCAAACTCCCGCGCCTTGCGGGTGCTGCCGAGCGCAAAGCTGTTCAGCACGAACCACCCCATGCCAAACAGCGTCGTGGTCATCATCGTGGCGAGCAGCGGGAACACCGGGTTGACCGCAAAGCGCTCGAGGCGCCCCGGGGTCGGCTCATCGGCGATGACGTAGCCCAGGTGTCTCACCTCTTGTGCTTCTCCAAGAACTTGAGCACGTCGTCATAGTGCCCCGCCTCGTTGGCATACCGAGCGTAATTCCGCGCGGTAGTTAGCCACTCCAGCGTGGTTGGCTTCACGTCCTCCAGCGCTTCGACGAGGTGTGACTGCAAAATCGGTCGCTCCTCGCCCGACTCGAGAGACTCCTCGATCGCGTGGTCGCTGGCGCTGTCGACCAGGTGCTCCAAGTCGGCTCCAGAGAAGGTGCTGGTGCGCTCGGCTATCACGCCGAGCTTGAGGTCCCCCGCGGGCCGTCCCTGGAGCAAGATCTCCAGGATGCGCTCCCTCGCCTCACGATCCGGTGGAGGCACGAACAGCACGCGATCGAAGCGTCCCGGACGACGGAACGCGGGATCGACAGCCCAAGGCGTGTTCGTGGCGCCAAGGATCAGTACGCCAGAGTTGTTCTGCGCGAAGCCATCCATCTCGCTGAGGAACGAGCTGACGAGCTTGGCTGAGGAGCCTTCACGGCTGAACTGGCGCTTGCCCGCCAGGGCCTCCAGCTCGTCAAAGAACAGCACGGTGGGCGTCGACGCACGTGCCCTGGCGAAGATCGCGGACAATTTCCGCTCGGATTCACCGATGTACATGTCGAGGATGTCCGCGATCGCCACGTTGATGAAGCTCGCATCGCACTCGCCCGCCGTGGCCCGGGCGAGCAACGTCTTGCCACAGCCGGGCGGGCCGTACATCAGGATGCCGCCGCCGACCCGCTTCTTGAACTTCTGGAACAGGCTGGGCTTCTTGAACGGCAGGATGATGCGCTTCTCGATCTGGCGCTTGACGTCGCTCAAGCCTCCCACATCGTCGAACTTGAGCTTCTTGGCGTCCGGAGCGATGAAGCGCACGACGTCAGCGTCAGAGGTGTCGTCGTTGGAGATCACCCTCAGCCGCGGGCCGTTTCCCTGAGGTTTTGCGGCAAAGGCGGCTAGCCGCTGCTCGAGTTCCACGTCCTGCAGTGTGGGGTTCGCGTGGATTGCCCGCTCGTAGGCCTTTTGCGCGTCCTCCTGGCGGTCCAGACGGTCGAGCACCCGCGCCTTCACCAGGAAGAGATCGGGAGTGAGCTCCGACGCACCATCCAACAGCCCCAGGGCGCGCTCGAACTGCCCCGACTCGTACAGCACCTTGGCGAACGTCACGCGATGTCCGGTTTGGTCGAGCTGGCCTAGTTCGGCTCTGTCCAGGTGCTCCAGGGCCCGGCGCGCGTCTCCAGACTCCAGCAGCGCCGCACACACCACGCTCAACAAGTCGTGATTGTTCGGGCTGCTCGCGAGGGCAGCCTGAAGCGCGATGAGGGTCGCTGGGTCCACTCCGCCTATCTGCCAGAGCGTCCGAAGGAAGCCAAGCGTCAGCAGCCACTCTGCGCGCGCAGGTCACGACCTCGAGGCAACGCCGCTCGAGCATTTGCCCGCGCCAGGTTTGGGGGGGAGGAGCGCTTGAGCAAGGCGCGCCCGGCGCGGACGATGTACACTCGCGAAAACCGCGAGACCACGGACGAGCCCCGAATGAAGACAGCGCGCCTCACCCCCGTCCTCCTGCTCATTCTCACTCCGTGCGTGGCGACTGCTGGCTGCGTCGTCAGCAAGAGCTCTGACGGCTCGGGAGGCAGCGCTGGAGCAAACGGCGGCAACTCCGCCGGCGGACAGGCCACCGGCGGCAGCAGCGCAGGCGGAAGTACCGCGGCTGGCAGCGGTGGCGCGGGAGCCACGACGTCGACCGGAGGCACCCAGAGCGGCGGTAGTGGCGGTGTGACGTTCCAAGCCTGCGGTTCTGAGCAACCACGCCTGGAGGCGGGAGGCGAAGCCTTCGATTGTGGGAGCTCCGGTGAGATCCTCGAGGATAAAGGGCGCCCGGACAATCGCGTCAACTTCGTGATCTTGGGTGACGGCTACACCGCCGACTTACTGGACACGCTGTTCATGGAGCACGTGAAGAACCTGCTCTACAACACGGAGCAAGGCTACCTGACGGAGCTCGGCGAGCCGTACCGCCGCTACTGGAGCTACATCAATATCTGCGCGTTGAAGGTGCCGAGCAATGAAGCCTGCGTCGACGACGGCGACACCGGGCAGCTTTGCGACACCGCGTTCAACGGACGCGGAGACGACACCTCTCGCCTCGGGACCGTGAACAACGGACTCGTGCACAGCGCGGTCGCCGCCCTGATGCCGCCGAGCATCGACGTCGACTGGGAGGCCGTGGCCCTGAACGCCGGCCCGGACAACTGGTGGGCGAGCGGCGGCGAGGTGATGGTGTGGAGCGGTGGCTATTCCCCGCAGAAACACGCGTCGAGCCAGGGTATCCATGAAGGCGGCCACACATTTCATGGGCTCGCCGACGAGTACGCGTACTTCAACCCCAACGCGGACTGCACCAAGGCGGTGGAGCCGAACGTGACGACGGACCCGAGCGGAGCCAAGTGGACCGAGTGGATCGACTTCGATCACACTCCCGGCACTGGCACCCAAGGCGTCTACGAAGGTGGCCGCTACTGCACCCAGGGGATCTACCGGCCTTCCCCCAACTCCCAGATGAATCAGCTGCCCGACTACTTCAACATGCCGTCGCAGCAGAAGATGATTCACGACATCTACGCCATCGTGCGACCCATCGACGCACACACGCCGAACGACACCACGCTGAATGACCCCGGAGTCTTGCAAGTCAGGCTGGTCGACCCAAGCGTGCTCAAAGTCGAGTGGCTGGTGGACGACGAGAGCCTGACAAACGATGGCGGTGAGTGCTTCGATGTCGCCAGCTTGCCGAGCGGCGCACACACGGTGGTGGCTCGGGTCTACGACGACACGCCGTGGGTTAGAGACTCCCGTGACGACCTCGAGCAGTCCGTGACCTGGACGGTGAGCATCCCATGAACAAGAAGCACCTCAAGCTGTTGCTCGGTGGCGCCCTCGCGGCGCTGTGTTGCGGGTTCGTTGGCAATCTCCTCGCGGAACCAAGTGACGATTCAGCGTCGCCGCCGTGGAAGGCGCCGAGCATCGCCGAGCGCGTCCAGGCCCACCCCATGACTCCTGCGAGGCAGCGCCTGAGCGACCAGCGGCGACTCTTCACTCGCCTCGACCAGGCGCTGGCGAGCAGGGACTTTGCTGAAGCGCGACGCTTGCTCGCCCGGCATGACAGCGAGTTCAGCGAGACGGAGGCTTGGCGAGACTGGCGCGCCGGTTACCAGGCGCTGACGGACTGCCTGGAGCACCCCGGGGCTGAATCCACTGCCGCGGGGCAGCGCTTCGTCGACGAACAGCGCGGCTCCACGCTACGCCGTCGTGTGCGCCGCGCCTGCTTGAAGTAGGCGGGCTTAGGCGAATGCAGTCTGAGCCATGGCTTGCTCGAGGCTCCAGGGCAACGTCCGCGGCGCGAACGGGGTCAGGAAACTCTGGAGTCGGCGGTCATGGTGAAGCGAGCGTTTCCAGGGCGTGCCCAATCTGGGTCCTGAGCTCTGGGTCCTTCATCGCAGCGAGGTCCTTGAGCGACCGGGACCTTCCCAGTACCTCCGCCACCTTGTACCCCAGGAAGTAGCCCATCCGTACGGGCATGTCTGTCCGCTTCCCTGCCCCGCGGAACCAATCGGTGTAGAAGGCTTCGTCGCCGGAGTCGAGGTTGGCGAGCATCTCCGCGGCGAGCTTGGGTAGCTTCGCCTCCCCTTGCTCGACCATCTCGTCAGTCAGCACCAGCTGGCGATTCGTCGCCGCTGGGTTCAGGCGTTTGGCTACGTACACCGCGAGTCCCTCACCCCAGAGCGCCTGGTACATCCGGTCGGGGTGGGCAGGGTCGAACGGAGTTCGGGTGACCAAGTGGTAGACGTGGAATAGCTCGTGGTGAAACAGCGGAGCGAGGTCGACATCCGCCCCGTAGAGCCGCGCGATCTTGTCGACCCCGAAAAGCAACACCGGCTTGCCATCCACTTCGCGCACGGCTCCGTCGAAGGCGTCTAGAGAAACTGTAAAATACACCGTGCCGTCCCAAGCGAAGTCCGGGAACGCCCGTTGAAAGCTGGCTTGGTGATCGGGCAAATCCCTCCGGATATTTCGACTGATCGCGCGCATGCTCGGGACCAGTGGTTCCGCTCCTTCCAGGAACTCGCTGACACGCGCCTTCAGATCGAAGGGCACGCTTGGATCCTTGCTCAGCACATTCGCTGAAAACACGGCCGGGTGCTGCTTGGGCATCCCCTCCAGAAACAGTTCGACCCTCCGAGCTGGAGGCTCCGACTGAGCAGCTTCCCAGTAGCTCCACCACTCCGGCATCAAGTCGACGACCCGATAGTTTGACGCAGGGCCCTGGTGCTTCACGTCGGGCGCTTCGTCAGCGGGTGAAGACGGCGCTGGGCTCGTCTCGGGCTGGGGCGCTGAGGAGACAGGTCGTGGGGAACAGGCCAAGGCCAAGCAGCCGACGCACCCCAGCAACCCGGGCAATCCATTCCGTCCAGCTGGTGACATTTCCCTCATGCGCAGCTCTTCGCGGCGGGTCGCTGAATATTTCATCGGAGCCGACGAATTGTCTCACCGCCTAGCTGCGTTCTCCAGCGAGACCACGGGGCGACGTCGACAACGCAAACCGCGTCGGGTACCAAGGGTCCGACGCAGTGACTTGAAGGCAGGTGGCATGTGACGGACGCGATTGATGAGTTCTGGGCGTGGTGGTCCAAGGCCTCGCGTAGCTTGGCTCGCACCCTCGATTCGGGGCGGTCTTTAGGCGATAAGCAGATCGAAGCACTCTCCAAGCGGGTCCACGCGGTCCACGAGTCGCTCTCCTGGGAGATGGGCGCCGGGGAAAACAGCCGACACCACCTAGCTATTTCCGCAGAGGGCGACGCGGAGCTTCGGGTGGTTGCCGAGCGCTGGCTGGCGCGCGCCCCGGAACCGAACGAGGTGTGGGAGTACTATGCCGCGCGGCAAGCAAGTCCTGAAGACGCTCAAAACTCACTCTCACTAAGCGGGCGCACATTCGACTTCGACGACTTTCGCGCGGGACTCGAGGTCGACGAAGATCACTCGCGGATCCACGTCGAAATCTACCATCCTGAGTTTGCCACGATGGAAGACGACGAACTCCTCATGCCGACGTTCTTGTTCCTGGACGACGCGCTGGGAGAAGATGCAGTGACGTCTTGGATCGGACGCGTCGAGACGACCGCGGAGTGCCCGGATGAATCAGTAGACCGTCTGGGCCTGCGCGCCGCGGTGAGCGAACTACGCGCCAAGTCGAACGACGGTACGCTGTACTTGCTCAGGGGGGAGGTGAACGGAAACCCGCTCATCAGCGTGATGCGCTTGGGGCTCAAGCGGCTCGACCATCTGTTCCAGGATCATCACTGGGAGGTCACCCTGCTCGTGAACGACCCGAATGAGCAAGGGATGCCCGAAGGCGATCAGATCCGCGAACTTGGGGATTTCGAAGATGGGTTGATCGAGGCGTTGGAGCCCCGCGCCGTGTGGATCGGCCGCGAGACCCACTCAGGAAAGCGTGTCATGCACTTCCACGCGGATTCAAGCTCCATCAGCGAAGGTGAAGTCCTTGCTTATTGCGAGGCGTACGGGCAATGGCAGGCAGAGCTCGTGGTGAGTCAGGATCCTGGATGGAAGATTCTAGAACGCTACTGACTACCAGTTTTCGCCGTATGGCCTCAAGTCGAGCTCGAAGGTCCACGCGCTCTTCGATTGTTGCGTGAGGTTGTAAGCAGCGTCGGCGATTGCAGCTGGATCCAGCGTCTTGGGCTGGTTCGGGTCGTCTGGCTCGGCGATCTGGCCGTCGATGATCAGCAGCGAAACGTGAACGCCTTTGGGCCCGAGGTGGCGCGCCATGGCCTGGGCGAGGGAACGCTGTGCGGCCTTGGCCGGTGCAAACGCGGTGGTAAACGGCTTGCCGCGCAGGGACGCGGTCGCGCCAATCACCACAATGCTGCCCGCGCCCTTCTTCAGCATGCCGGGGATCACTTGCTTCGAGCTGAGGAACGCACCGAGCGTGTTCACGCGCCATGCTTGCTCGAACGCCTTCGCGTCGAGATCCTCGATGTTGCCCCAGGTGCCTGAGCCGGCGTTGAAGACCAAGACGTCGACTGGCCCCAGGTCGTTGGCTACCGCCGTGAACGCAGCCTTCACCGCGGCTTCGTCGGCCACATCGCAGGCATAGGCGCGGGCGTCGCTGCCGAGCTCTTGCACCAGCTTTTCGGAGAAGTCCGTCTTGCGCGAGAGTAGCGCGACGCTGTAGCCCGCTGAGTGAAAGCGCCGCACGAACGCAGCGCCATTCTTGGGACCAATGCCGACAACGGCGCAGACCGGTTTGCTCATTGCAGATGGTTAAGACTGGGCACCAGCGGGCTACAAGTCAGCAATTGTTCAGTTGCGGAACTTCGAGGTTATCCGCGCGCACGTTCATTCTATAGTCGTGGCTTGCTCATGCGCGCTACCCAGCTCGTGCTCATTGCGGCCTGTCTTTGCGCCGGCTGTAGCACCACAGTGCACTACGGTTCGACCGTCACGCTGCGAGCCGATCAGGTGAAGCAGCTCGGGGCACGCCCGTTCAAGCTCGTCGCGACGGGACTCAGCGCAAGCGCTCACGCTCCGGTGGACGATCCCAAGTCCGCTGAGCTCGCCATCGCGGCGATGCACAGCTTGGTGGCGCAAGCCAAGCTCGGGCCGAATCAGGCACTGAGCAATGTTTCCCTCGAGCAGGGTGTGATCGAAGAAGAGGGCAAGCCTGCGGTGCGCGTCGTGACGTTGCGCGCCGACGTCGTGGAGTTCCTGCCTGAAGGTCCGCCTCACGCTGCGAACCCGGAGGCGCCATGATCGCGCCGCAGCTGGCAGCGTTCAGGCGCCTGACGGGCTGCGTGGCGCTCGCGCTGACGTGCGTCGCTTGCGGGGGCACCTCTCCCCCAAAATCGAGCTTCGAGTATGCCTTGCCTGCATTTTCCACGGAGCTTTCCCAGGCGAACTTCGAGTATGTGAAGTTTGGTGCGGTGGGGCGCGTGTCCATCCCAGCGCAGCGCGAGCAGATGAAGCAAAGCTTCGAGCTCGGCTTGGTAAATGAAGCGCTGAAGCAGATTTGGGCGCAGGCACCGCCAGGTGAGGGCATGGCCTTGGCCAACATCGTGATCTTGGTCACCGAGAAGACGGAGACGAAGGAGGCGGTGTTCACCTCCACCAAGACCACGAAGAGCGATCTCGAGTTAATAATCCGCGCGGATATCGTGCGCTTCAAGGACACAGTGCCCTTCAAGGACACAGCGCGCTTCAAGGACACAGTGCCCTTCAAGCAGGCCGCGCCGTGAAGCGTTGGCTACTGCCCTGCGCGCTCGCGCTGCTGGTTCCAGAAGTCGCTTCTGCGCAGAGCGCTGATGCTCCGGCGACGTTCAGCACCAGCGATCGCGTGGAGGAGGTGCAGCGTTCGTCATCCATTGAGTTCAGCGTGGGCACCTTCCAGATGTTCGATTCGACGAAGGTGTTTCGCTACAACGACGACGTTCAGTTGATCCCGACGAGCGCCGCCAAGGCAGTCCTGGAGTACTTCATCACTCAGTACTGGCGCGCGGTGACGATGTACGACTTGCCGCTATCTACCGAGAAGCAGATCGTCGCCGGCGAGATCCAGGAGCGCGTCTTGCCTTCCGTGTGGAGCTTCGGGCTCGAGTGGGCACCGTTTCAGTTTGCGATCCGGAACAACGCACAGCTCGAGCTCGAGGGCATGGCGCTCGGTGGGTTCGAGGTGAGCGGCGAGCAGCGCTTCGTGCCGAGTCTGCTCGGGCGCATGCACCTATCCGCGTATTCCTCCGCGGATAATACTGGCTTTGGGGTGTACCTCGGCGTGCACTACATGGCAGTCGCGAACCGCATCGGGCCACTCTACGGCGTCGGCTACCGGTTCTGAGTGCTCAGTTCGCAGGCAACTCGAAATGCGCAAGCCCGACGGAGGGCACCGACGTCGATACGCTGCCGCCGGCGTAGATGGTGCCACCGACCCACAGACTCTGGCTGCCAAGGCTCACGGTGCTGACGCTGATCGCGCCGAGCCCGCCTCCTACCGCACGGAACTGCCCGTCCTTGTAGTAGAGCAAACCAAAGCCGCTCTGATCGTCGACCTCGGCAGATCCAGCGAGCAACAAGCCGCCACCTTGCACCGGCCTGATGTCGTTGAACGAGAAAGCAGGATCGGGGGTGAGGTTGCTCCCGGGAGTCGCCAGTTCCTGCCACGTCGACCCACTGAACGCGCCGAGCAGATAGGCGCCGTTGCCTTCGTCGTAGCAACTCGCGTAGACCGTGTCGCCGCTGACGGCGAGCGCCAGCACCTGCCCCGGCATCCCGTCCCCGAGAGCTGACCAGGTGCCTGCGTGATAGCGCGCCACCCGGTTCGCCTCGAGCGTGCCGATGTGCGTGAAGGCGCCGGCGACGATCACGTCCCCGTTGTCTGCAAACGCGAACTCGCTCACCGGACCATCGAATTCGCTCGCCAGGGTGTTCAGCGAAGTGCCGTCCCACGTCGACACCGAGCCGGTTTGCGCCATTCCGGAGATCCACAGCGTGTCGTCTGGCGCGTAGGCCAAGCCCATCAGAGGATCGAGCACGACGTTGCCGATGGCAGACACCAGCGTGCCGCCATCGTTCGTGAACACCTGACCTTGGGCGTCCCCGGTCGGCGGAAAGACCATGCACCCCACTGCGAGGTTCCCCGTGCTGCTCACTGCGAGTCCTGGACAGTACGCGTCGTTCGGAATCGTATCCGCGAGGTTCTCCCAGCCGCTCCCCGTGCGGTGGATCACGCGGCCCACGGCCGGCACGCCAGCGACGTGACTGAAGGTGCCGAGGCCGTAGACCTCGCCACACGTCTCGCCTCCAGTAGCCATCAGATCAACCGAGCCGCCGATACCAAGATCGCCGCTACCCACCGGCTGCCAGCTGTCCGCGTCACGCGTGATGATCGACTGCGAGAGCACGCCGCCCATGCCTGCGAAGCTGCCTCCGACGAGGGACCCACTCTGGGTCTGGACGATGCGTTGCTGCCCCATGTCCCAGACGGCGGATGGCCCCTCGTCTCCGCATACCACCTGATTGAACCAGGGGCTCACAGAGTCATCGTTCGGGTTCAGGGCCTGCCATGCGCTGCCGTCCCAGCGTGCCGCGGAGCGGGTCGCGACGGCGCCCGTATCGCCCTGCAAGCCACCGGCGGTGTTGAAGCAACCCACGACGTCGATCACGCCGTCGTGCTCAACGAAGTCGCTCACCACCCCGCGACTCGCGTACTGCCCCAGGCCGCCGCCAACGGTTTGCCACGCGGAACCATCCCAGTGAGCCAAACCGCTAGCCTCACCCAAGTCACCCAGCGCGCCGCCCGCGTAAAGTTCGCCGTTCGTGGTCCTGCGCAGCGCGAACACCAGCAAGGCCGACGGGAAGTCATAGGCCTTCCACTGGGTTCCGTCGTACCCCGCCGCCTTCGCAGCGGCGACTCCGCCGACGTGGGCGAAGGCTCCAGCCACGAGCACCTCACCATTCCCTACGGTAACGTCGTATACCGGCCCGTCGGCTGCTCCACCTGGAGGAGGGGCCCAGCTGAGGCCATCCCACAGCGCTAGGTTTGCGACAGCGGGCGTGCCCGCCATCTCGAAGCTGCCCGCCACCCACAGGACACCGTTGTTCCAGGCGAGACGGCGGACCTGACCCTTGAACGACCCGATCGAGGTGAGACCGGTTCCGGTGTCGACCCACACTTCACCGTCGCGCTCACCAAAGGAGTCGTTCGTTGCGAGCGCGAGGGCCCCATCGCCGGCGATCGCCAGGGCGCTGAAGCCATCTTCGGGAGCGGGGAGCTCCCAGTTCGTGCGCGCGGGAGTCCAGCTGCTGCCATCCCAGCGCATCAGCGGCGGGACCGCCAAGCCCCCAAACGAATCGAACGCGCCCGCTACGACCCAGCTGCCGTCGACGTCCTGCGCCATGTCGTACACGACGGGTGCGTTGCCATACTTGTGCCCGAAGCCCGCGATGCTGAAGCGATCGTCCCAGCTCCCCTGGTCCAGTGCTGCCCCATCGACGGTTGCACAGCTGCTCGTTCCACCAGTGCCGGCGCTTCCGGCAGCGCCGGAAGTCCCGCCCACACCGCCACCAGCGTTGCCTCCCATTGACGCACCAGCAACGCCAGCTGTGCCTCCACTCCCCGAGACACCGCCAGCGCCACCCGTTTCCCCGAGGGAACGTGTGGATTCGTCACTGCCGCACGCAGTGACCAACAACACCAGAGAACAAACGGAAGCCGTGCGAAGAGTCATGGCAGTGAGCATGACGTCCGCCGCTCCCGTCTGGTAGTGCAGGATTGCACAAATTGCCTCGCATCACTGCACGAAAACGTGCATATCTGACAGATATGGACTACCAGCAGCTGTCTCGGGAGTTCCTTCGCGCGCTGCGGGGAAGCCGGTCACAGACGGCTTTCAGTCGCCGGTTGGGCTACTCCACGAACGTCGCCTACGGCTGGGAATCTGGGCGGCGCGCGCCAAACACCAGCGAGGTACTGCGTGCGGCAGCGCGTATTCGTGTGGACGTGAGCGGCGCGTTCGAGCGCTTCTTCCACCCGCGGCCGCCGCCTGAGTTACACGACCACGATCCGACTAGCCCCGAGTACGTGGCGGCGGTGCTACGTGCAATGCGCGGCACCAGCTCGATGCAGTCCATCGCGAGTCGGGTCGGCCTGAGTCGCCCTGCCGTGAGCCGAATCCTCGCGGCGAAGACCGAGGTGAGGTTGCCGCTGTTTTTTCAGCTGGTGGACAGCATGACGAGACGACTCCTGGATCTGATCTCGGATTTCGTGGATGTCAGTTTGCTCCCAGCCGCGGGCGAAGAGTGGCAGCGCATCGAGGCGCTCCGTCGCCTCGCCTTTCAGAATCCGTTGTCGGAGGCAGTGCCGCGGTTCCTCGAGCTGGATGAGTACGCCGAACACGCGCAGCACATTCCCGGCTGGATCGCCGAACGCATGGGGATCTGCCTCGAGGACGAGGAGCGCACGCTATCGGACCTGGAGCTCGCCGGCATCATTCGCTGGGACGGCAGCCACTGGAGACTGGAAAAGCAGCGCTCAATCGATACCACGCGGAATCCGGAGCTCGGACGCAGGATGCTCGAGTACTGGACCGAGCGTAGTCGGGCTCGCATCGCGGACGCCGGCGACGGACGCTTCTCGTACCTGGTGTTCGGTTGCGACGAAGCGACCTTGACCGCAATCAACGACTTGAGGCTGCGCTACTACCGAGAAATGCGCGCGCTGGTCGCGTCGGCTCCTGGAGCGACACGGGTCATGGTCGCCACGGTGCACCTGTTTCCCCTCGACGTCGGCGCGGGTGACACGAACACTTGAGTAGTTGTGTCACGCGCGCCTCGGTCCAACGATTGACTGACATGCGCTGCGCACACGCCCCTCTCATCGCTGCCCTTTGCCTCCTGGCGCTGGGGTGTCAGCGTGAACCAGCGTCGAGCAAGGGCGGCGGTGAGCCCGCGGGGGAGTCGTCGTTACCGAGCGTCGAGTCGCTGTTGAAGGGCGCCACCAAGAAGCGCCGCCTGGGTGGCCTCGACGCGACGTTCTACGTCACCGCGGACACGCACTTCGGCTACGGCGTGCCGAAAGAGGCGCCGCTGGACCGTGACGTGTTGGCGCTCCCGCTCGGGGTAGAGAAGACGCATCAAGTCGCGCTCGCGGCGATGGACAAGTTGCCTGGTCAACCCTACCCGGCCGCGCTCGGTGGCGTGGTTGGCACTCCGCTGGGCGTGTTGATCGCGGGCGACTTGACTGAGAGCGGTCAGAAGGAGCAGTGGGCCGCATTTCTCGAGTACTATGGTTCCTCGAGGAAACTACCAATGTACGAGGGCGTGGGCAACCACGACTTCTGGGACGTTCGCCAGCAAGCGATCAAGCGCCACGGCGCGCTCTGGTATTCGTGGAACTGGGGCGATCTTCACGTCGTCTGCCTGGGTGAAGCCCCAGACTCGAAGACGCTCAGCTGGCTCGAGAAGGACCTCGCAGGGCTCGAGAAGGATGTACCCATCGTCATGTTCCTGCACTTTCCCTTCAAGGGACCGTTCTCCAACACCTGGTTCACGCGCGACAAGTACGATGACAAGCTCTTCGACGTCATCCAGGGCTACACGGTGCTCGGCTTCTTTCATGGCCACTACCACGGCAGCGGTCGCTACAAGTGGCGCGGCTACAACGTGTACAACGTCGGCTCTGCGAAGCACCGCTGGCATAGCTTTGGTGTCGCGCGGGTCACGGATACGGAGTTCGCCGTCGCGTCGTGGGACTACGATCGGAACGCCTGGGAGTGGTGGCAGAAGACGACCTACCGCAAGTCCTCCCCCCCAAATCGCTAGTCGCTCCCGTGGACTCCATAGAAGTCTCGCGGGGGTCAGGATACCGGTCCGCCGGAGGCGGTACGAGCCATGTGCGTTGTCGCCGATATGGCGTAGGTTCCTCCGATGTCGAGGAGGCTCTCGTCACGGCTGGGGCAACGTAGTGATTACCAGGTGTTCGTTGGAGTTCCGCTGGAAAGACCGGAGCGCTGGGCACGGGCGCAGAACTACACCGAACGCTCGGTGACCACGCAATACGGGGTTCATCCCCTGGCGGCTATCCGCGCGTGGACGATCGCCTACCCTTTTAGCAACCAGCTCGTCGATTCGGAACCCGGGGACCTCGACATTCCCCCAGGCTTGAGCGCTCTTGAAGAAACCCACTCAGCATCTGACGACGAACCGGACACATTCGATCCTGCTGAGGCCCAAATCGGGGCACGACTGGTGCGCATCTCCTTCCAGCCTTCCGATGTCTATCCCGACGACAAAGACCACTATCAGACGACGCTAACCAACATCGGAAGCGAGTCATTCCGAGTGACGAAATTTGGCGCCTTCACCTGGGACGGACGGCACTACCAACTCTCCACCATCGGAGCGCGCTTCTTTTCCGCTGAGGAATTTCAAGAGTGGTATGGAACACCTGCCGACGGCTGGATCAAGAGCGGAGAGTCCGTGACCGACCCCAACAACTACGGGGGTCGAGACGCCAAGTGGACCTACTTCTGTGAGACTCCTAATGGCGTTCGCTTCCTGGTGGGAAGGGCGGCGGACGAACCGCGCCCCGTAGGCGACGGTCTGCTCGCCCGACTGCGGAGGGCGCTGTTTGGGGAGCCGCGCGGCCGAGGCTAGTGCAAGCCAGCGCCCATCGCTGGTGCGCCGCAGTCTTTCTCGTCGACCATCTTGATCAGGTCCAGGCAGGTATTGCCAGCGAACGGGTTGCAATAGCCGGAAGCGCATTGCTCGTGCTTCCCCTCCGCGCATGCCTCGCCACCATCCAGCGCGTTTGCGCAGTTGCCTTGCTTGCAGAAGTAGCCGAGGCCACACTGCACGTCGTAGCCGCCGAGGAGCTCGCAGGAATCGCCCACGTTGATGGCTGGCTGGCAGGTGCCTTGGTAGGGTTCTGCGCCGACTTTAACGTCGTCAGTCACGTCACAGTACAGGCCGGCGCGGCAGATCTCGTTCTCGGTGGCGCCACTACCAACTTCGCAGTTGGCTCCCTGCGGCAATGCAGTGGTGCGCTGGCAAGTGCCAAGTCCGATGACCTGAAATAGCCCGCCACAGCTCATGTGGACGTTGGGGTTCGTCGACGGCTTGCAGTCCGAGTCCACGGCACAGTTTTGGCCCTGCGTCTTCTGCCCCTGAAACACCAGCCCGCATGCCCGCAGCCCATCAAAGTTGTCGAGGAACTGGCGGGCGGTCGGCGTACAGATCCCGAGCAAAGCCTCCAGGCTCACCTGACACTGATCGACGTATTCTGGATGATACGTCTTCGCCGTGGTCGCGACGGCTTGCACTTCCTTGGCGCAGTCGTTCAGGTACTTGGTGCGACACGCCGCCTGGTCGAATGAGTAGAGCTGCTCGCAGCAAGGCTTCGCGGCGTTGCAGTATAGGTCGGCGGTCGCGCTGCAAAACTCGGTCAAATCGAGCAGCGTGCCGCCAGTGCCACCGCTGCCAGACATGCCCGCGGCACCGCCCGCACCTCCCACCGCACCCGTACCACCAGTCGTTCCACCAGCGCCGACTGCTCCGCTGCCTCCCGTTCCCCCGGAGGTGCCCGCGCTGCCCGCGTTTCCGCCGCTCGCACCTGCGGCGCCTGCAGCACCTCCAGTGCCACCTGACGCCCCGCTGCCTCCACCCCCGGAAAACTCGCTCCCGCCGCAGGCTACGAACAGCAGGGTCCCGACGACGGCGACCGCACTCAGACCAAGGAACCGTTGCATAAGCTCAACCTCTTCCAGTTCTCACAGGAGATCCAGCGTTGGACCAATCACGAATCGCGCCAATGCGCACGCCGGGAAAGCCGCAGAATAATCCGGTAGGCAGCGTCCGAAGCATACCCCGTGTGGACCGTTCATCACACGTGCCCCGTGAACATCACCCACACGACGACGCGAAAAGTGGCTGAGACCTCGTGCCCCACCCGGACGGTACTTTTCGTGTGGGATCATGTGCGCCACGACATACCTAGGTCAGCGGTCAGATCCGCCGACGTTTCTCCGCGGGGATTTTCTTCGCAAAGCGGTAATTCCCCGAGGTATCAGCTACCGCGCGCAACGCCCAGCCAGTGCGCCAGGATGCCCCCAGTAACCGGGCCTCCGGAGGCGGGTTCGACCTCGCGCTGAGCCTTTACTTTCCACGTGTGCAGCGGCGCATCGCACTGGTCGGTGGCGACGACCACCCAGTTGGCGATGGATTTGACCTTGAAGGCCTCGAGCAATTTCGCGTGGCGGTCGAATCTGCCCACGTTGACCTGCTCGACGTCCCAGCGAGCGAGTTCAGTTGCCAGAGGCTGCTGCTGCTCCAAGGCGTGCAGCGCCTTGCAGTCACCGCACCAATCGGCAGAGAACTCGAGCAACAACGGCTGACCCTTATCCGCTGCCGCGCGGCAAGACTTGGCTGCTGCAGCTTGCAAGTCTTCGGGAGTGCGCTCCGGCACGGAGTACTTCGCGGTCACTGGCGCCCCGCCAGCGGACGCGCTCGACTTGGGAGCCGCGGTCGGTTCGACAGCTGATGCCTTCGCTGGCTCCGACTGGGGTGCGTCAGATCGATCGCAAGCAGCCAGGGTCAGGAGTAACAGCAACGGAGCTCGACGAAGCATGTGTGTGGCCTAGCACACCGTGCCTGTTGCCGCGCGGCCTCGTGATGCGGAGGTTGCGGCGGGCTTCGTGGCTACCCGGGGACACTCCTAGCCCCCAACGCCTAACGACAGAGCGCGCTCCGAAGTTCCTTCGGCTTGTCGTTATTGGCTTTTCAACCTCACTTCCGGGTGGCAGCTGTGGTGTGTGGGGCGGCTACGGCGAACGGTACTCGGTCTGGTGCTGACTTGTGGGGGCTGCGGTGCCGTGGGGGAGAACCCAGCGACACCTGGTGCTCCCTCACCCCCAGCACCTGCGACGTCCACGGCGGCGGCAGCAGCGGCGGAGTGCCCGGCGTGGGAACCGATCGAGGAGGGAAACGTCGAGCTCGGTGAGGACGCGGAGCTGAGCATCGAGCGCGGCGCCATGCGCATCGAAGAGTCGCTGGCCGACGGGGAGCTGGTGCGAGCGAGCGCGATCGCGAACTCTACGTGGCAAGCGTGTGAGGCGGCGAAAGCCGACGTGAGCCGGGGCACGGCGCAGAACCTCGGCAGGGTCTTGCGCAAGCTGCGGGAGGCTACCGCAGCGCCACTCCCGGGGTCGAGTTACGTCAATCTGGCGCAAGCGCTCGAAGGCGAAGGGAGGGGCAGAGAGGCCCGCGCGGCTTGGGACCGCGCGCTTCTTTCATACCTCAGGGAAACGCACACCGCCGCCGAGCGCGTGCACCTGCGAGAGACCACGCCTGCGCTGATCCGGGGCGAAGATTGCATGCCTGAGGTGCACCTGGAACATCCCACTCACACCTCGCTGCGCGTGCGGAAGATCGGCGACGCCGGGCGATACTACTGGGACCTCCAGCGTGCTGATGGAAGTGCGCTGTTCAGCGGCGAGGCGCGCTACGTGAAGCCGGTCACGGACGACCGCTGGTTGGTGTTCCGTGATGCGGTCGACCTGATGCAGAGCGGCGGGAGCGCGCAGCACCTCGGCAGCGTCTCCTGCGGAGCTCAGTTCAGGGTGGTGGGAGACTGGCTCGTCGGAGCCGCCGGCGGAGAGGCTCACGCGCTGAACCTCGCGCACCCCGAGCGGTCCTTCGAGCTGCCTTTACCCGAATCGACCAGCTTGTATGCGCACAGGGTGGGCGAGCACCTGGAGGTCTGGGGGCTGAGCGACGATGGCCCACGCAGCCTGATTATTTTCCCCATGGGTTCTCAAGATCCGTTCAACTCCGCCTGGAAGGGCGAGAAGCTCCCGCAGGAGGGCACGCTGAGCCTCTACGACGTGCCTCGCTGGGGCGGCGTACTGGTCCAGCGCAAGACAGTGAGCAACTCGTTGCAGGGCTTCGGCTTCAATTATGAGATCAACGCAATCGAACTGAAGACGGGCAAGCGCCTGGCGCAGCAACAGGCACCTCCGAGCGCGGAGACATCTCCCGCGGCGACGCTTGATGCGCGCTACGGCTTGATCGTCGCCGACGAAGGAAGTGAGGTGCGGGTGACGGCGCTCGGCTCCACTACCTCCCGGAAACTAAAGGCGAACGAAATCTTCGGACAGGTGACGAGCATGGAGGTAACCCCCGACGGGCTCCTGTGCACGGCTCAGGTCCAGATGCGGCGCTACTACAGCTGTACCCTGAGCGTCACCGCAGATCTGAACGGCACAGGGCGACAGCGGGCGCAGAATCGCTTCTGCCTCGACGGCGCCGACCGTCCCTGGAGCGGTGTGGTCACGCCACGTCGTGGGCTCGAGCACCTGCAGAGCGGGGGACGTAGCGTGATGTATGGTGTGTGCGGCCAGCGGCTTGCGCCGGATGGCACGCGGGCGGCCTTCATCGAGGTGAAGCCACGCCGAGACGATGAGCCGTTCACTGGCGCGCTGTTACTGCTCATCGATACCAAGACGCGGCGTGAGCGCTGGGCCCGTCCGCTGCCCGGGGAGACGCCGAACAGCTACGCCTTCATCGACGTCCAGTTCTCGCCGGACGGCAGCTACGTCGCGAGCCTCTTCGGCGCTCAGGTCTCCGTGTTTCGCACCAGCGACGGCTCCGCCGTGGGTGAGAGCCTGCCCGCTCCCGACCTGAACGGCATCTTTTGGCTCGACTCATCGACGTTTTCCGGAGGAAGCAGCGAGCCGCCGGTCTTCTCGATCGCGAGCGGAAAGCTGCGCCTGCAGTCGCCCCTGAGCGCAGCCCCTGGTCACACGCAGTGCCTGTTCGGTTCCTTGCTCACTCCGGCTGAGGTGTGTCGCAGCCTGGCGGAGGAGAAGCCGTGAGGCGGACTCCGTCGCTGCTCGGGCTCTTCACGCTGCTGGTTGGCTGCGGTCCCGTTGGGGACCGTGAAATAGCACCCGGCGCACCCTCTCCCGCTGATTCGAGCGCCAGGTGTCCACGCTGGACACCCATCACGTTCAGTCACGGCTCCCTCCCGTCGCTAGGCCAGCACGCAGTCGAGCCGACTCCCGACGCAATTGACGCCGCTCTGCAGAGCGGCGAGCTGTTGGAAGCCGCTGCACTTGCGAACAAGGCCTGGCAACGTTGCCTCGCGGAAGACTCAGTCACGGCCATCCAGGCTTCGCGACTCGAGCAGAGCCTGGAGCGCGCCCGCGCAGCACTGAGCGCGCCCAAGCGTGGGGCGGAGTACGTGACCGAAGCGCAGCAGCTGACCAAACAGCACGCGATGGCAGAGGCAAACGCCAGCTGGACCCGCGCTCAGTTCGCCTACCGACGCGAAACGAACGAAGAACCACAACGCGTGGTGTCGATCCCTCCTGCGGCTCCGAAGCAGGACGTGTGTCGCAGCACCCTGGCGACTACACAAGTGCCAGACACTCGCGTCGAAGCGTGGGAAGTCGTGGGGAAGCGCGATGAGCGTCTCTGGAAGCTTTTCCGTACGGATGGCAGCCTGCAGTTCGAGGGTCGAGCGAGTTCGGTGGCTCCCATCACGAGTGACAGCTGGCTGGTCTTCGGGGAGCAGGTGGAGCTTTGGCGAGAGCACCAGGAGCCGCAGCAGCTCGGTGTACCGGGCTGCCGGAGCCGCTTTCGCAGACTCGGCGATTGGTTGATCGGCTCAGTCGCGGGCGGCACCGCATGGGCTTTGAACTTGCCGCACCCAGAGCGCTCTTTCAGCAAGCAGGTCAACGCGAGCAGCGATATCGAGGTGGCGCGCGTCGGCCCGTACATCAGGCTCAATCAGGCTCTGGATGAGGGCGTGCGCACGCAGATCGTGTTCCCTGCCGATATGACCAACCCGGCGCTTCAAGTTTGGACGCCGTCAGAGGCGCTGGCGGGGCCAGAGCTTCAGTTCTTCTACGTCCCGAAGCAGGGTGGTGTCCTCGTACGCCGCTCGGTGTATGTCCCCCCCTCCAAGTCGGACATCCCCAGCTGGCAAATCGAAGCAACTCAGCTGGATACCGGCAAGCGCCTTGCCAGGGTCATGATGCCGTTGACCTCGATGTCGCTGCCTGCAGCGACCGTCGATCCACGCCACGGCCTGGTCGTGACGGGTGAAGGTCGCAACGTGCGCGCCGCGACCCTTGGCTCTACTTCCTCAAGGAAACTAGCGGCCAAGGTATTGGTCGGTCGAGTCACCCACGTCGCGACCGTCGACGGCACGGTCTGCACGGATCAGGTCTATATTCGCTACTATTCTTGTGCGCTTCACGTGACGGCGGACCTGCTTGGTGCAGGTCGCGAACACACCCCGAATCGCTTCTGCTTGAACAACGCCACAGGTGCATGGTCAGGTGTGGTTACGCCGGAACCCGGGCTCGCGCACATCGGGAGCGGCGGAGCCAACGTCTCCGAGGTGTGCGGCGAGCGCCTATCCCCCGACGGATCGCAGGCGGCGTTCCTCGAAGTGAAGCCGCGCAAGGATGCCGCGCGTCCTTACGCAGGCGCGGTCGTGGTGGTGGTCGACACCAAGACGGGTCGTCACCTGAAGCGCTTGAGGGTGCCTGGAGAAATGTCCGACCCTCAACCGTTCATCGACGTGAGCTTCTCGCCCGAAGGCGACTACTTGGGTGTGCTGTTCAACCATCGAGCGTTCGTCTATCGGCTGAGCGACGGCATGCAGGTTGGGACAGACTTGGCGGCGGATGGCTGGCGAGCGTTGGTGTGGGTGGGCCGAACTGCGTTTTCCGGAGGAAACGCTGGAGACCGGGTCGCGGCGCTCAACGGCGACGAGTTCCGCCTGCAGCCGACCGACGCGGAGTCAGCAGACGAGCGCTGCGCATTCGGGGAGCTACTGACTCCGGCCGAAGTCTGCGTCGGGCAGCCAGAAGCAACTGCAAGGTCCCGCCGCTGAGCGGCCGCCAGATGCTCAAGCGAGCGGTCAAGACGTCGGGCTGTGCTAGATTCGGGACCGCACATGGCCGCCCCTCCCCTGGCTCTCGACGGCGGTGAGAGCTCTTTCGTTGGCCGCGAGGAGCATCTCGCGACTCTCCCTGGCGCGATCGCCGAAGGGCGGTCGTTCGTCATCCTGGGCGCGCCGGGGGTGGGCAAGACGCGGTTGGTCGCTGAGTGTTTGCGGAGAACCCATGACGCGCACTTGGTGGTCGGGCTCGCGGGGGTGAGGGAGCCAGGGGAAGTCGTTGCTCGCATCGCCAGTGCGCTTGGCACGACGGGAGCGACGGGCACCTCCGAGGAAGCGCTTGCCCGTGTCGAGCGCCAGCTCGCACACTCCACGCAAGCCTTGGTCCTCGACGCCTGTGAAGCGCTAAACGAGCAAGCCGACGCGCTGCTCGCGAAATGGCAGGAGACGCTGTCTACAGCCTTCGTGTTGACGAGTCGGCGTCGGCCGAGCACTGCGTGTGAAGCCATCGAACTCGAACCTCTTGCGCTCGAGCTTGCTTCAGGCAACGCCTGGTCCGAAGCTGCGGAGCTGCTCCGGGTGCGGACCCTCGAGCTTGCTCGCGTACGGCTTGGAGAGGATGAGCGAGGACCTGTGGAGCGCTTGGTGCGCGCCTTGGGCGGGTT
Source organism: Polyangiaceae bacterium (assembly GCA_041389805.1). Taxonomy (GTDB): domain Bacteria; phylum Myxococcota_A; class Polyangia; order Polyangiales; family Polyangiaceae; genus JAHBVY01. The sequence goes on from JAWKRD010000003.1 coordinate 62,938, forward strand.
GCCTCAAGCGATTGAGCTAGCGGCGCCACGACTCGGCGTGTTGACGGCGGACCAACTGCTGGCCCACGTCGAGCGCGCGGCAGGGCACGACCTGGGCGCGGCGATTGCGACATCCTTCGCATTGCTCGAGGAAGACGCGCGCGCTTGCCTGCTCGGTTGCGCCGCGTTTCCTGGAGGCACCGACCTGGAAGGACTCGAGCACGTCGTCGCGGCGACGGTGGACGTGGTCTCCGGCTTGATGGCTGCTCGCAATCACTCGCTCCTCGGCGTAACCCGTGGCAACGGCCACTTGCGCTACGTGCTGTCCCAAAGCGTCCGGGACTGGCTGGTTGCTCACGCTCGAAGCCGTGGACTCTGGGCGGACCTCGAGCGTCGCCACGCGAGCTACTGGGCGGCGCGCGTTGCATCACCGGTGAGCCCGGCTGAAGTGCGTGCTGACGAGGTCGAAAACCTGCGAGCCGCGCTCGAGACCGCCTTGTCAGGTGACCAGCGCGACGCAGTCGAGCTCGCATTGCAGCTCGCCAATCCTGGCTACGGGCTCCCGTACACCGTGGCGGGGGAGTTGCTCGCGCGCGTAGACGAGGCAAGGCTCGGGGCGCTGGAGCGCGCCAGACTACGGCTGCAGTCGGGAACCCTCAAGCGATTCCTCGCGGAATATCTGGAAGCGGACATCGATCTCGAGCTCGCTCGAAACTTGGCGCGGGAAGCGCGGGCTCCCCGCATCGAAGCCGAGGCCTTCGTCGGCCTCGCGTGCAACGCCTCGGCCCAGTCACGCTGGGAAGAGAGCCGCGCGCTGTTCGCGTCAGCCCAAGCAGCGGGGGACGATGGCTCGGGGCACGCGCTCACGCTGGCGATGGTCGGGAACACCCACGTCAATCAAGATGCCTGGGATGTCGCTGAACCACTGTTCCGCGAGAGTATCGCCGTCGCGGTGCAGCGCGCCGATGCGTTCGCGGAAGCGTTTGCGCGACTGTCCCTGGGTGTGCTGTTGGTGGAGCGCGGTGCCTTTGACGAAGCCTTCGGAGAGCTGGTGGACGCCATGGGGATCCTGGAGTCCGGGCGCTCGATCCGCCTGATGAACTCCCGGCACCTGAACGCAGTTGCGCTGAGCCACATCGCGCGGGTCAGGCAGGAGACCGGAGACACTTCGAGGGCGCTAGTCGACTTCCATCGAGCGCGCCGCATCGCCGATACAGAGGGCGCGAGGCGCGCCGAAGCCTTCGCGCTATGTGGGCTGATTGGTCTATTGCTCGAGCTTGGGGATTTCCGCGCGGCAGAGGATGAGATCCGCGTCGCGCTACCGCTCATTCGCGAGAACGGTCGCGACTACGAGGGCGTGCTGGTCGCGCTGCGTGGCGTGTTCTACGCCATGCAAGGGCACCAGAACGACGCGGAGCGCTTGTTCGCCCACGCGGCACAGCTGCTCGAGCGTGACCGACGGAAGGTGTTCGCTGCGGTGCTGGACGTGCTGCGTGGTCAGGAGTTGCCAAGCGGGAGCGAGCTCGAAGCGTTCGCCGACGTGCGCCTGGCGCGGCGCCTGCGCGCGCGGTTCTTCGTAAGGCCGCCGGAGAAGCCGCTCTTGGTTGCCAAGGATGCCTCGTTCTTCCGCTTGTCGGACCAAGCTCAGGCAGTCGCTCTGGGTCGGCGCCGCGCGGTGCGTGGCGTGCTACGAGCGCTGGTGGACGCGCGCCACGCGCAACCTGGGGTCGCGCTGTCGGTCGACGACTTGATCCGCGCGGGATGGCCCGGTGAGCGCATCCTGCCATCGGCCGCCGCGGGCCGCGTCTACACCGCGATCGCGACGCTACGCAGGATGGGTCTCCGAGGCGTCGTCGAACAGAACGGCACGGGCTACCTGATCCCAGCTGAAATCCCGCTCTTGGTGCACGAAGAGGCGTGAGCTGAGAGCAAACTTTCAGATCGGTTTCAGGCGCTCCAGGAACCACTTTCCACCATGGTTTGGCCATGACGATGCGATGGCGATGCTTAGCAGGCTTGATTCTCCCACTGGCGCTCGGCGGTTGCGGTAGCGACGAAGTCGCACATACGACTCCATCCACGGGCGGCAGTGCCGGCGCCGCTGGCGAAGGCGGCGCTGGCGGCAGCGGGGGAACCGCCGGAGCTGGCGGGACCGCTGGCGGTGTTACCGGCGGCACTGCAGGGACCGGAGGCAGCGGTGGCTGTGTCACCCTCACCCCGGAAGACACCGCGATCTACTTCGGCAGCTTCGGGGCCTTCGCGCTGCAAGCGCGCGTCGACCACCCGTTGGCTGGTTACGCGAAGACTCGCCTGGCGCTCGAACTGTATGACGAAGGCAGCGGACTGCCCCCAGGCAGCTTCGACCTCAGCCAATCGCCCGACGACAACTACGGAACTTGCGAGCACTGCGTGTTGCTCGTCGCGTATGACGAGGTGAATCGCCCGCGACGCGTGTTCTTCCAGAAGTCTGGCAGCATGAAGCTCGACAAGCTCGACTTCTTCGAAGGCACCGGTGCCGGCAGCGTGGACTCCGTTCAGCTGGTGGAGGTGAGGCAGAACGCCGACTTGAGCTGGAGCGAAGTGCCGGGTGGCGGTTGCTTCGACTTGCCAGCGTGGTCTTTCGACACCACGCCAGTCGATGGTGGCGAGTGTGACAGCGCAGAGGACTGCCCGAACGTGGCGTGGCAAGTGTGCGACGTCGAGACTCACAGGTGCGTCGCCTATGAGTGCAGCCTGACGTTCGATCCGCCGTTCTGCAACGAAGGTCAGCGCTGCATGTCGCAGATCGGCGCGCTGATTGAGCGGGACGAAGGCGGCTCAGCCGCCGGCGCTTGCTACACCGAGTGCACCCAGAACGCATCAGGGGCCTGCGCCGACGGCGAAGTGTGCTTCCCTCTGGGGCCCGTTCAGGAGACCGGTGTCTGTATCCCCACGGGAACGGCGAAGGTTGGAGAGGCGTGTACGCCCGCAGACGTCTCCACCGGGTGTGAAGCAGGAGCCTTCTGCGCGGGAGATCCCCCACGCTGCCAAAAGGCGTGCAACTACCTGACCTCGAATGGAGACTGCCCCAGCGGCACCTACTGCTCGCAAATCAACTTGTGCGAGCCCCTCGCCGTGGGGGACCTAGCTCCGGTGGGCACCCAGTGTGACGCAGCGAGCCCCGACCTGCGCGACTGTGGCCCGGAAGGCGACATGTTCCGAGGGCTCTGCATCAACTGGTTCCCTGAGGAACAGAACAAGATCTGCGAGCGACTGTGCAAGCTCAACGACCCGGTGTGCGACCCGAACCAAGACTGCTTGCCGCTGTTTTCGAACCCGAGCATCGGCGTCTGCCACACGCGCCCCACCTGCGGCGACAAACAGCTGGATTTGATCGGCGGAGAGCAGTGCGACGACGGCAACACCCAGAGCGGCGATGGCTGCTCCGGCGACTGTCGTTCCGCAGAACCCGGGGCGCTGTGCAACAAGGCCGAACCGCTCAGCATGGGCATCAACTTCGACAGCAACGAAGGCGGCCCGACCGGCTACGCCTCGCTCTGCGATCCTTACGTCGCAAACCCGGCGAAACTGTACTCGTTCATGCCTGCGACGCCCGGCAAGTTGGTGCTCGAGCTCGACAGCGCCGCCGACCTTGGCATCAGCGTGCTGGCTGACTGTGCGGACGCGAACAGCGAGCTCGAGTGCACGAACCTGCCGGGCAGTGACTACCTCGAGCTCAACTTCGAGGCGGTGCCCACCAAGCCGCTGCTCGTGACGGTGCGCGGGGCGTACCCCGGCGCGAAGGGTCTGTTCGTGCTGGCGGCCAGCTTCATCCCCGAAGACTGCGGCGATGGACAGGTGAGTGGCAGCGAGGTGTGTGACGACAAGAACCAGACGGACAACGACGGCTGCTCGGCTGACTGCTCGACCATCGAGTGGACCCCGCTCTGCGCGGCGCTGCCTGCACTGACGCTGAACACACCCGTCTCGGGCAACCTCGACGGCGGCACTCACTACTTCGACACCAGCGGCTTCTGCGCTTACCAGAGCGGCGCCGAGCGCGCGTACACCTTCACCCCGACGGCCAGCGGAACACTCCACCTCGGACTCACTTCCGAGGGGAACCTCGACTTGATCACGCTCAGCACCTGCGGCCCAGTCGATCCTGACCTCCTCCGCTGCTCCAACAGCGGGTGGGCAGGACAAAGCGAGCAGCTCGAGGTCGATGTAACCGCCGGCGCGCCGATCACGATCGTGGTGCAAGGCCATGCCAAGACAGAAGGCGGAACCTTCGAGCTGACAGCCAGCATGTAACGCCGCTCCTGAGGATCAGCCGGGAATCGGTCAGCGTTCGAATCCCGGCTTGGCCGCTCCGGTCGTCGCGACGTAGCAGTTCCCAGTGAACTTCATCGACGACCGGGCGCATGCCGGCAGGCAACGCCAGCAACAAGGGCTGATTGAGGAAGCACTGAAGAGCAACGCGCGTATCGTCGAGGCGGTCGATATCTCACCTGAAGGTCGCGGCCTTGTCGGCACGACGGGCAGCACCCTGAAGAACCTGTTCGGAGGCAAGCTACGCATCGACGCACTGCAGGTGCTGCGCTTCGACTCGGGGGGCTGGCACCACTGCTTCCTCCAACCCTTCTCGGGCATGTCTAGCATGCCCGGTGAGCACTACGGAGTGTTGAACGGCTGCCTCGCAGCACCAGCGATCTTGCGGCCCGGCGGCGTGCTGAGTGGTCCCCGGTGGGAGTCTGGATATTTCCCCGAGGTATCACAGCACCTGAATGGGCACGCCGGGCTCAAGACCGCCGTCAAGGCAATCAAGTTCCAGTGGCAGACTGGCCTTGGCGAAATTGACCTCAGCTGGGGACTCCAGCTGCGCAGTCGCGGAGACGGCACCACCGAGGTGGTGATGCAGGCTGGGCGCTACGGCGGGTTCACCACGCCCCACGTGGGCTTTGCCGTGTGGCAACAGGTAGTGCGGAGACTCAGCGAGTGCCTGTACCCCGCCGCTTGCGAGCGGCAGTACTACATCGACACCCCGCGTTTCATCGAGGTGTTCAGCCCCGACTATCACGCCGGGTACGCAGCGACGACGTCAGCTGTGCCGGGCGCAGCAGGGAGCGCGCCCGCCGCCGCGGCTCAGCTCGACTATCTGCAGTGCGTGCGGGCCTCGCTCACAGGCCACCTCGGCAAGCGCGTGTGGATCGACGGTATCCCTGCCGCCCAGCACTCAAACCTCTACCAGCACGTGCTGCCTCCAGAGCTTGGTCAGATGCCACTGCTCGGTGCAGTCGATCTGACGACCTTCGGGTCGGCAAAGGACGCGGTGGTGGTGACCCCGACGCACCTCGTGAGCAAAGAATTCGAGGAGCGCCAGGCCGTGTACCTGAGCGCGATCCGGCGCGAGCTCGAGGACACCTTCAGCGGCATCGTGGTCGAAGTCGCGGAGCGCGGAGCGGTCAAGATCCCCTACGGAGTAGAGCCTGAAGCCGTGCGCGCGCTGGTCCGGGGCATCATCCAGCTGAACACCTGGCACGCCACCCACCAGTAGGACTCGTATCCCCAGGGCAATATTCAGAGACTCAGGCAACGCTCAGAGACTCAAGCGACGTACGAGCAGAGCGCGGATTGCCGCGTTCGGAGCCAAGTCTAGCGCCTCCCGCTTGTAGCGTTCGGCTTGCTCAGCGTCGCCGGCACGGCGGAACAAGTCCGCGAGCGCCGCGAGCCACAGGTAGGACCCAGCAAGCCACCCGGGCGGCGCCTCGGCCTCCAAGAGCTGAAGCGCGGCCTGCGGCCCATCGACTTCTGCCAGGGCCAACGCGCGGTTCAAGCGATGCACCGGCGAGGGGCTGAGCCCTTCGAGCAGCTCGTAGCACTCCACGATGCGGCGCCAGTTCGTCTGCGCAAAGCTAGGCGCGAGACAGTGCTCCGCGGCGATACCTGCTTCCGCGTGGTATCTCGTGAACGAGTCGCCCTCCGCGGAGCGCGCGAGCCAGCGCAGGCCCAGCTGAATGTGCGTCGGATCCCAAGCCGCGCGCGCTTGTTCCTCGAGCAACAACAGGCCTCCGGAAGCATCCTGCCTCGCCCCAAGCCTCGCCAGGTGCAAGTGCATGAGAGCGACCAATGCCGCGGTCTCTGAGTCGGCGCCGAGCGGGTGCTTCGCCAGTTGCTCGCCGAGGCGCAGGGCTTCTTCGCACAGCTCCCGGCGAATCGCTACCTCCGCATGGCCGGACAGGTACCCCTCGGTGAAGAGCAGGTAGAGCACCGTGCGCACGGCGGGCAGGCGCTCCCCGAAGCTTTGCGGTTGGAGGTCCAGATCGCGAGGCAAGCTGCGAAGCCGCTCCCGGGCACGCCCGAGGCGCTTGTAGACATTCGCCTCCGAGGTAAACAAGCGCAGCGAGATCTCGCGCACACCAAAGCCACACAAGGTGCGCAGAGCGAACACCAGCTGAGATTCCACAGGGATATCTGCTTCACAGCACACGAACAGCAGGCGCAGGACATCGTCTCCGAGTTCGCCCTCCAGGTAGGGCTCGGCGACCTCGGTCACCTCGTCCGAGGTGTAGCGCTCCAGGATGCGCCCACGCCGGCTGCGCTGGCGTGCCTCCCCCAGAAATTCGTTCACCGCGACGCGGTAGAGCCACGCCGCGGGATCATCGGGCAAGCTCGCGCGGCCCCACGTCTCGAGTGCCACCACGAGCGCTTGCTGCGCAGAGTCCTCGACCGCCGCGAGGTGCTGCACGCCAAAGCGACGCGTCAGCGCCGCGACCAAGCGCCCGTACTGATGACGAAAGAAGTGCGGGGGGAGCGCGTGGCTCAAGGCGTGCGGATCTCGATCACTTCGACGCCGGAACCTGGACGCACCAAGCCAGGGCAACCGCTCGCGATCTCCGCCGCTTCATCCAGCGTTTCCGCGGACACGATCATGTAGCCACCCACCAGCTCCTTCACCTCGACCAGCGGCCCATCCAGCGACTCCGCGGTGACGACCTTTCCACTTCCGAGACGCCCGCCGAGATCCACCAGGTTGTCCTTGAACTGCTCCCGCCAGGCATTGAACTTCTCGTACATCCCCTGCATTTCAGCTGGCGACATCGCCTCCCCGGTGGTCGGCACACTGCGCTGCAAACACAAAAACTTCGGCATCCTCTGGTGTCCTTTCCGCCGCCAGTCAGTCCAGCGACTCAGAAGGATGCGCGAGCCCCCGAGTTTTGGACACCACCGGGAATTTTTTGGGGGGGAGGGTGCGATTTTCAGACGACCATCAGCGCTACGAGTCCCTCAGCGCCTCGAACCAGCGCTCGACTTCGTCTTCCTCAGGTTCGGGCTCGAGGGGCTCGAGGGGCTCGAAGGAGACTTCACGCCCGCGCCGCTTGAAGAACGCGAGGTCGCCGACGCCTGTGAACGCGCCGATCAGCATGAAGAAGACCGCAGAGCCGAGACCCCAGCGCCAGCTCTCCAGGAAAAGTCCCACCAATGGGGACCAAACGAGGGCGAAGGCGAGCCCCTTCCAGAAGCCCTCTTTGATCAGCTCGCGCTTCATCCGCACTAGGACCTCATCGCTCACTCGTTCGCACACGGGACACGGCGCGAGGGTCACGGCCTGCACTTGCATTTCGCGCGCCTTCCCGTGGGCTCGACCACGCGCTTCCGCTTCGGCTGGTGTCGGCCCGATGGTGTTCCCGGAGAGGAACTCATCATTCTCGGTGTCAACGGCGACGGTGGCTCGGGCCCTGAAGTACGCAGGCCCCGCAAAGCCGCAGTCAGGGCACTCGAAGTCGACGGGGTCCGAGCGAACCACCGTGATCTCCGATTCTCGTGGCCACCGGCCCATCCTGCGGGGTGTATAGCGCAGTCCGCTGGCGGCGGCTACTCGTGACGCGTGAACGACACAGGGCCGCTGCCTCGCCAGTTCCGCGGGGGCGCGGGGCACGCAAGCATACCGCGCGGCAACATCAGGCTTCTACCGCCGCGACTCCAGCCACCAGACGAGGAGGCCCATCAGCCCCATCGCGACCGCCAACGTCAGCACGAGGCCCAGGCGTTCCTTCGGCGCCATCTGCGCCTGCAGTTGCTTGCGTTCGGCTTGAGCCTGTTTGTACGCCGCGACGTCTTCCAATACCTTGGTCTCGATCAGCCCGAAGGTGCGATCCCACTGAATGCTGCCGTCGTCGAGGCCATCCATCAGGCCCTGTAACCAAGCCTCCACCGACTCAGCTAGCACGGGCACGTGGTCATCGTCGTGAGCGACAGCCAGCACCCGGCCGTCTCGGTCGTCGATCATGATGTGTTGCCCGGAGTTATCCGCGGCGATGGCCAGCCACTGCGGCTCGACCCAGTAGCCATCAGGTTCCGCACGGATATCATCGGCGATGCGCATGCAGTCAACCGCTTCCGAGAGCTTCATCAGCTCGTGAGCGTCATAGAACGAGTACGCCGTGTCCTGACCATCGCAGGCCTCGAACCAGCGCCGACAGTGACCGTTGGGGAAGCGCTCGGCCAGCGGTTCCCAGGCAGCTTCGCCAGCCGGCGGCCGCAAGACGGGGCGCTCCTCGGTGAAGCGTTCCAGGAGGCGCTCTAGCTGCGTAGCAAGCTTGGTTTGGGGCTCCGACACGGCCGCAGGCTACCCGCAAGGCCCGTCGGAGCAAGCACACGGTGCGCACAGCTCACACACCTGCCGCTCCCCGAGACCCAATTGCTTCGGCATGGCTCACCGCCGGGCGTTTCCCCGAGGTTCAGGGGTGGAGGTGCTCCCTCGCCGCATTGCGGCAAATCCCGCACAAACTGGAGCGCTTCACTGTGCTAGCGCTGCCAGCGGTTGAGCTTTGGACGCCCTCCGACGAGCTAGATCCAGTGGTACGCGATTCGGCGCTGCTTGGCGCTTTGTGATCGCGCCGACTGCTGCCATCTTGGCCAGATGACCGGTATGCGCCGTTACCTCGTCCTGTCGTTGCTCGCGCTGACCTTCTCCGCCTGCGAGTCCACTGAAGAGACTGCCCAGCCCATCGTGCTTCCGGACCCACCGGCGAACGACGGCGTGTATGGCTACGCGAGCGGCTGCTACGCGCTGCAGGGATTCAGCGGAAAGGCCCAGCCGAAGCACTTGGCCGCCAGCGCTGGTGGCGAAGCGTACGAGTTCAGCGCCGAGCTCGCCGACTCCGCCGCGCACTTCCGCATGCGCGCGACGGACCTCGGAACTTACTTGTTCTATGACACGGAGCAGCGCTACTTCACGGCGCAAGCGGTCGAAGGCTCCGATCCGCTGACGTACCAGTTCGTGCGAGCGGACAAACTCCAGGACTCCGTGGAGTTGCTCGATGACAGCTTTCGTTCCCCCGCGGAATGGGAAGTCGAAGTGTCTGAGCGCGATCCTCAACGCTTTCAGCTGAAGCACTATCAGAGCGGCCAGTACCTGACGCTCGACGGCCTCACCGACGACCCGAAGCGGGCGGCAATCGTCACGCTTTTCCCCGAGGAAGACTGCGCGACGTTCCCGGAGCTTGGGTTGGACGCCGAAGGCACCCCGACCAAGACGAAGTGGGACGACGGAGATCTATACGGCATCGCCGAGATCCACTCCCACATCTTCACGAACTTTGGCTTCGGCGGTGGCGGGATCTTCCACGGGTCGCCGTTTCATCGCCTGGGAGTGGAGCACGCACTGCCGGACTGCTCGTTGTGGCATGGCCAGGACGGACGCCGCGACATCGTCGGCTACTTCTACGACAAGGGAGGATCCCTCCAGGGCGACATCACCACCTTCATTCCGATCCTGAGCAAGGGCGAGGTTCCCGAGTTCAACCACACCACGGCGGGCTACCCAGACTTCACGGCGTGGCCAAACGCGTGGGACAGCTCGACCCACCAGACCATGTATTACCGCTGGATCGAGCGCGCGTACCTCGCGGGCATGCGTCTGGTCGTGAACCTCGCGACGGGCAACTCTGTCTTGTGCGATCTGGTTCGCGGAACCAAAGCCCAGGAAGTGCGCTACTCCTGCAACGACATGGTCAGCGTGGACCGTCAGTTCGAAGAGACGCGGAACCTCGAACGCTACATCGACGCCCAGTCCGGTGGACCCGGCAAGGGATGGCTGAAGGTCGTCACGTCTCCCGCCGAGGCGCGTGAGACGATCAAGGCTGGCAAGCTCGCGGTCGTCTTGGGGATTGAGATCTCCAACTTGTTCGATTGCTTCCTCACCCCCCCGGAAGGCTACGAGAAGTGCAGTGAAGCGACCATGAACGCGCAGCTCGACAAGTATCAAGAGCTCGGCGCGCGCGTCGTGTTTCCCGTTCACAAATACGACACCGCGTTCACCGCCGGTGACGGGAGTGACGGCATCATCGAGCTCGGTAACGTGATCAACAGCGGGCACTACACGAGCAAGGTTCAAGACTGCCCGAGCATCGACACCACGTTCGATCACGGCGGTGTGACGTTCGGCGGGCTCAACCAGCCCCGTGACACCTTTGACTCCGATCCGCCCCTGGATTTCAACGGCTTCGCCGACAACGTGACGGTGAAGCTGCTGCCGTTGCTCGGTCCGATCCAGGAACCGGCGCTCGAGGGCGAGTACTGTCAGAAGTTCGGGCTCACACCGCTTGGGGAGAAGCTGATCCTCGGGATCATGAAGCGCGGCATGATCCCGGACATCGCTCACCTCCCGAAGCGCTCTCTCGAGCGTGCGTATGAGCTGCTCGACGCCGCAGACTACCCAGCCACCAAGACTCACGGCGGCAGCAATGACGGCCACGTCTACGCACTCGGTGGGATGCGCGGGCCGGGGCTCGGTCGCTGCGCGGACCCGAACAAGCCGGGCAACATGGCCGATCCGCTGAGGCAAGCCGTTCAAGAACTCATCGAGAACGGTGGTTACCCCGCGGAAGGGCTCGCCTTCGACCTGAACGGATTCGCTCACGGGCCGCGTCCTCGCTTTGGGCCAGACAACACCTGTGGTGGCACCCAAGACGACGCAACCCGACTCACTTACCCGTTCACGTCATACGACGGCAGCGTGACCTTTACGCCGGCTCACCTCGGCAACCGCGACGTGGACTTCAACGAAGAAGGCATGCTGCACATCGGCTTGCTGCCCGAGTACATCCAAGACGCGCGCAACAACGGCGTCGACGATGACACCCTGGAGCCGATGTTCCGCTCCGCTGAAGGCTACATCCGCATGTGGGAGCGCGCCGAGGCACGCGCCAAGGCGATGCAGTAGTCGCGTTTTCGCGCCGGATAGAACTCTCGCCGTGCGCGGACGTAGCACGGCGCATGCGCCTAACCGCCTGTCTGGGAGTGTGCTTGCTAGTGGGTTGCTCAGAGCCAGCAGCCAAACCAGCGGCAGATCCGCATGGATCTAGTCCTCCCGTCGCCGCAGAACAACCGACGGGGGTCGGGCCGAGCGGCCCTTCAGCGACCCCAACTCAGGAATCCGCCCTCGCTCCTCCAGAGCCGCGGCCACTGGCGGAGCCTCCGCCGCTCCCAGACCCTCCGCCGCTTACGGATGCCGAGCGTTGCCAACCCTCGCCCAAGGCGAAGGGTGCCGATGCCTGGGAAACACAACACGTGCACGTCCCGTACGGAGAGACGAATCCGGTGACGTTCGGCATGGTGAACGAGCGCGAAATGGACGCGAGCGTCAAGCAATTGAGCGACGTCGACTTCGTTGCGCTCGAAGCGGAACGCGCCCGGGAGCTCGTGGATGCGGAGTTCGAATGTGCTGACGGGGAGCAGGCCTACTTGGTGCGAGCGGTCGCACACACCACGAACCAAGGCTTTTCTGCGAGCTTTTCTCGACGCTACGGCCTGTTCGTTCGCCATACGGCGCTAGGCCACTGGAAGCCGCCACTCATGAAGCGCGCCCTCGTGGTTTGCCTGACCGAGGCTCCTCGCCAGTTGTGCCCGACCGCCGGTGTGGTTGGGTAGCGTCCCTCAGCGGGGCGGATCCGGGGGCGGCGCGATGGCCTTGAGGTTCATACCTCCCGGATACTGGTAGCTCGTGTAGCGACCGTAGCCAATCACCTGAAGGCCAACTGGAGCGCTTGCCGTGAGGATATGCGCCCCCTGTTGCCCGGGGCCGAGTCCCACACGCACCACTCCGTAGCCAGAGCCAATCGCATTCGGAGCGAGACTCAGCGCCGCGCCGTCGAGCTCGAGCTGGGCGTCCATCGGCATCACGATGTCGGCGTAGCTCAAGTCGTAGTTGCTCGGGGCGAGAAACACGTATTTCGTGCGGTACTGCTCCACGGCGGTCATGTAGCTCATCGATGGATCGCCGCGACCTTCCTGGTTCACCGCGTTCGGATCCGTCGGATCGGGATCCACCAAGGAACCACCGAGCTGGAACGAGGCGACCGCGAAGGCTTGATCGCCTTCAACCTCGAAGCTGTTCTGCACCACGCCGAGATCGACCCATTGCCCGGCGTTCAGGCTGCTTGGTGCACCGGCCGGCGTTCCGCTCGGATACGACAGGTTCGTGCCATCGAAGTTGCCGTAGATGCGCACGATGTGCCCCGGCGTATCGCCGTTGGGTCCGGTCGGCGGAGTCACGAAGTAGTGCTTGCCGAAGGTCTCGGCGGGCAGCAGGGACTCCTCCGTGTGGTCGCAAGCCACCTTGTCGTCAGGCGCGAGGGAGCAGGCGGTGCCTGCGATGACTTGCACGGGTTTGTTCGCCTGGATGAGCGACCCGCTAAGCTCACCAGTGCCTGACAGCTTGGTGTAGGTCATGAGCTGAACCACGTCGCCAGCGTTCAGTGACAGCGTGGTGCTGCCTCCTCCCGGAACCGCAGCGATGGGGCCACCAGCTTCGATCGTACCCGTCGCGGAGACATACACGTTCACCTCGGTGTTGTCCTGCGTCCCGGTGATGGTCATGAACTCCGGGAAGGACGCGGTCGGGTGAAAGTAGCCGTGCCGCCCAGCCACGCGGTAGTTGCCAGTCATCGCCGTGCTCGGCAGGAGCAGCGACGCGTCGTTGGTGTAGGTGTAGTAGGTCTTGTTGCAGTTCGTGGGGAACGGGCAGGTGGGCGCGGTGGTCTTGCACTTCGTCCAGTCCTTTCCCGGTGGACCGCCGATGGATGCGTACTGGAGCGGGTTGAACTGATACACCGCGACGGGTCGCGTACTCACCAAGTGAAACGCGCCTTGGTCCAGACGCGCCGTGCTCGGCGAGGAGGTGATTTGATTGCACTGATCGCCTTCCGGCCCCTTGAGCGCAGGGATCCACGGCAGGAAGATGGTGCGCAGCTCATTCGGGGGTATTTCCGCGGTGGCAACTCCCGTATCACCGATGGTCACCGTCACTGACGCCGTCTCGGTGCCTGCGTTTGCTGCAACCACCGCAAAGTCGAAGATAGACCACACGCCGTTCGCAGTGACCGTCGGCCAGAAGTCACACCCCACGTAGGTCTTGCGATCAGCAGCTTCGGCGCAGGTCTCGGGATCCGTCAGATCCGCGCCGCCAGCACCCGCCGTGCCGCTGTCGAGGAAGCCGCCGCTGCCACCGTTGCTCAGTCCGCCGCTCCCGTTGCCTCCGTTGCCTTCCAGCTTGGAGTTGCTGTCGCTCGCGGAGCACCCCGCGAACGTCCCAAGCGCACCCGCCCCGACCAACAGCCCCAACAGCACACCGGTTCGCCCAGACATGCGCCAAGGGTAAGACCTGGCCGGTGGGCCGGTCCACTCGATTGGTGCTCCAAACGGCTGTTTTTCTGGGGGAGAGGTGCAGCGTTCCTGCGTCGCTAGATACTTTAAGCTTTAAAGGTCAGGAGCGGCCGCAAGCGCGCAACGGGAGTCGCAATGCCTACCTCGGACTGCACCGCGACCACTGGTTCGATCGCCTTGTACGCGGCGGGCGCTTCTTCAATCACGCGCTCGCTGCGTCCGATGCACTCCACGCCCTCGAGTCCGATCGACTCCCCTCGGGCGGCGCGCTTGCGCATGTCACCGCGCGTTCGAGCGCGACCAGCGCCGTGAGACGCCGAGCACAGGTAGTCGCTGTTCCCTTCCCCCCGCAGCACGTACGACGCCTGCCCCATCGAACCCGGGATCAGCACGGGCTGTCCGAAGAACGCGGGCGTGGCGCCCTTGCGGTGCACGTAGCGATCGCCCTCGCGAGTCACGGTGTTGTGTGGCACGTCATAGACGAGCGGGACCTCCAGCTCGCGACCAAACACCTGGCGCAGCCGGTCTCGCATCATTTCCGCGAGGAGAATGCGATTGACGTTGGCGTAGTTCGCCGCTGTGTTGAGCGCCGTGATGTAGGCCGCAGCATCCGCTCCGTGGAGGGCGAAGATGCCGCTGCTGGGATGGGCAATGCCAGTCGGCCAGAGCTCACGCGCCCGCTCCATCCACTCTCCGCCGACCACGCCGCCGACCCGACGCGAGCCGGAGTGGACCATCACACAGATCTGTCCTCTGCGGAGGCCCCAGCCGAACGCAGACTGAGCATCCAGGATTTGCTCCACGAACTGCACTTCGATGAAATGGTTTCCGCCGCCCACCGTGCCCATGCAGCTGTCGCGGATCACGTCACGCGTATCAGGCAGTAAGTCCCGGGGCGCGTAGCGCGCGTCCCCGTCTGCACTGCCAAGCTCGAAGCTTCGCTCGAGTTCTGACTCCAGCTGATCGAGTTCGATTCGCTGCATCAGGCCCAGAGGTGATTGACGGGTCGCCTCCAACCAGCCGAGCGCTCCCGCCTCGAACATCGCGCGCACCGCTGACACCCCCATCGGCAGATCCCGCGTGCCCAAGAACAAATCTCCATGGACCAGCTCGAGCCAAGCGGACTTGCGTGACAGGAACGTCTCGACGTCCAGGTCGACAGCATGCAGGCGCATGCCGCACTGGATGTCGGTGCCGATCGCTTGCGGGATCACCAGGTCCAGCGTGGTGGCGATCACCGCACCCACTGGCACCAACGAACCTGCGTGGAAATCCGGTGTCGCGCACGCCGCGCACACCGCACCACCCCGCGGGTGCTTCACCCCCGCAAACGCGCAGAGCTGCAGCAGCGCCTTGCCATCCAGAGGGAACCCCTCGGGCAAGAGCACTCGCGCTGGTTCGGTGTTGTGTTGCGGATGACAAACGGAGAACACCGGGCCTTCTTTCCGCACGAGAAGACCCTGGCGGGCGAGCGCACGCAGCACTCGCGGGAGGGCCGCGCCTGACCCGGCGCCGCCCAGCTCTGATTGGGACATGACTTGCTGCTTTCGTTCCGAATCGCGGGCGTACGCCCGCCTGCGCTCAGCGGACCACCTCGAACAGCCAAAAAGCCGCCAGGAGTGCGCAAAACGCAACCTAGCTCACGCTTCGAGCACCCTTCTCAGGTCAGCGAAGCGAGAACCTGCTTTGAACGAGGCCAGCAGCCAGCCACCTCGAACCCGCGCAGTATGGCGAAGAAGCGCCGCCGGTCAAGAATGCCGCGCGGATCTAACAGAAAAACGAGCGTAGTGACGCCTTGGCCAAGACAACCATTCGTGGCCTGATGCGTCTATGCGACTCATGCGACGCCTGCTTGTAGTGACGCTGATCAGCTTGGCCGGCTGTGCCTCCCCCCCAAAACCGGAATCACCTCCGGCAGCTGCCATGGCGCCCACACAATCCACCCAGCTCGCGGCGCCGGAAAGCGCAACGGATACGGACGGCAAGTGCGGCGGCTTCGAAGCCCTCGAGCTGGGGCAGCCGGTTCGTCTGCTCAACGGACGCTTGAAGCTCCGGCCACCGGCTGGCGCACAAGAGAGCGCACTCAGCCCCGACATCATGTCGGCGCCCAATGCTGCGAGTACCGAGACGCGGCTGGTCGTTGACATCGGCGACGCGCGCCTGGTGGTGATGACCCACGCCTTCCTGGCGACGGAGACTGAAAAGCTGGAGGCGAGCAAGCTGCGCCGGGACGCGTCGCTGGTCGAGTACGGCCCGGTCGAGTCCAAGCAGGGATTCCAGCAACTGACGGGGACCTATCGCCGGCTCGCTCCGAAGGGCGACACGGTGTTCGTGGCGACTGCCCTCACCAAGCTCGCAGACAACACCCTCCAGGAGACGCTCTTCGCAGTGAACGACGTCGCGTTCAAGGCGGGCGTGGGTGGCTGCAAGGCGATGGCGAAGCGCGTGCTCGCTAGCCTGGAGATCGGTCCAAACCAGCTCGACCTCGCTGAGCGGGACATCGACATCGAGGGCGGCAAGTACTCGCTACACGTACCGGCTGGATACGTGTACTACCCGCAACCAGGCCCGGACTTCACCGTCTACCGCCTTCAGGAGCTGTCAGCCGTCGGCAGCGACGCCGCCGTCGCGGGCGCCTACTTTGGGCACTTCGCGTCTTTCCGCCCGGAATCAACCGCCAGGAAGCTCCCAGGCAAGGTGCTCGGGCAAGCGGTGACCTGGTTCGAGACCCAGGACAGCGACGGCATCGGGCGAGAGACGCTCGTCAAGCAGGGCGAGGAACAGATCCACCTCTTCCTCGGTGCACAGGACGCAGCCCACGCCGAGGCATTGACGAAGGCGCTCTCGAGCCTGAAGCGCAAGCCGGCGAAGCCCTAATCGACGTTCGTCGGATCCCACGCCGTGCGCGTGTTGCGCTCGCACTTCGCGAGCTCTGAGAGGTCTTGGGCGCTGAGCTTCACGTTCACCGCGTCCAAGTTCTCCTGGATGCGCGCCGGCGTGACGCTCTTCGGTAGCACGACGTGCCCTTGCTCGAGGCTCCAGCGGATCAGCACTTGAGCCGGTGTAGCGCCCACACGCGCCGCCACCTTGTTGACGTTTGGCTCCGTTAGGAAACGTCCCTTGGTCAACGGACTGTAGGCTACGGTTTGAATGCGCTGCTCCCGGCACAGCGCGCACAGCTCGACCTGTTGCAGAAACGGATGCAGCTCCACCTGATTCACGTCGGGCCGCAGCTTGGCCACCTTCAGCAGCTCTTGCAGGTGCTTCACGGTGAAGTTACTCACCCCGATCGAGCGCACGTTGCCTTCAGCCTTGAGCTTCTCCAACGCACGCCACGAGTCGAGGCGAGCGTCAGGCACCGGCCAGTGCAGGAGGTACAAATCCAGCACGCCGACGTCGAGGGCGCGCTGACTCACATCGAAAGCGCGGAGCGCGGTGTCGTAACCTTGATCGTCATTCCAGAGCTTGGTCGTGATGAACAGCGTGTCCCGCGGCTCACCGGTCTCCGCAAGCCAGGCGCGCACCGCTTCACCGACCTCGGCTTCGTTACGATAGATCGCCGCCGTGTCGATATGGCGGTAACCCGCACGCAGCGCCGCCAGCACCGCATCCCGAGTCGCGTCCCCTGCCCCAGCGCGAAACACGCCCAATCCGACGTTCGGCATCAGCGCGCCCGAAGCGAGCTCGACACTTCCCCCAATCACTTCCTGCATAGGCTCGAGAGTCTAGGGACTCCACCGAGCTGGCGGCAGTAGCGTTTACGCGAAAAGACTCATTCCAAACGTCGCACTACTCCAAGTCCGGAGCAAGCGCCCTCACCCGAGTCACGAAGTACAGCTGCTTGTGGCCGCGACGCTCGAAGGTCTCCACGACTTCCTGTGCCGCTTGCTCCGTCGCGTAGCGCCCAAGCTCGTAGCGGTTGCCGTTGTCATCCTGCCGCATGACGATCCATTCACCGCGATCCGTGCTCGACATACCGTGAGCGTAACACCCGGTGGTCACCACGCTCGGCTGAGCGCTGAGTCAAACTGTCGCGGACCCACGTTTCCGCGAGGTCTTTTCGACGCCGCTCAGAAACGCCTGCAACCGCGGTACGGCGAAGTCGACGAACGCCCGCACCTTCGCGGGGAGCAGCGGCGTCTGCGGATACACGAGGTGCACCGGCACCCGCGGTGGCTCGTAACCGTCGAGCAACGTGACGATGCACTTCGTCTGCAGTTGCTCCGCGACCTGATACGAGAGCGCGACGCTGATGCCGTGCCCGGCTGTGACCGCCTGGATCGCGGCCAGGGAGTCATCCACCTCGAGTCGGGGTGACAGTGCGAGGCTCTTCGGCTTGCCGCCCTCCACGTAGCGATACTCCGCGTGAGGCATCAAGCCACTCAGCCCGATGAACGTGTGCGCTCGCAGCTCCTGGGGCGTGCGAGGGACGCCATGACGCTTCAGGTAGCTCGGGCTCGCGATCAACACGCGGCGCACCTCCCCCAAGCGGCGCGCGACCAGCGTCGAATCCGGGAGCGGCGCGAGGCGCACCGCCAGATCGATGCCCTCGGCGACCAGGTCCGTGACTCGGTCCTGAAGCAGGACGCGAGCCGTGATGCGCGGGTGCGCTGCGAGGAAGTCGCAAACGATGGGCGTGAGCGCGGCACGGCCGAAGGTCATCGACGTGCTCAGGGTGAGCCGCCCGCTAGGTTCCGCTGCTTCACCAGCAGCGGCGAGCTCCGCCTGCTCTATTTCCTCCAGGATACGTTTGGAGCTCTCAAGGAACCTCGCGCCCGCGTCCGTGAGACTCACCCGACGCGTGGTGCGCTGAAACACGCGCGTCCCCAGGCGCCCTTCGAGCGCCGCCACCGCGCGAGTCACCGCTGGTGGCGAGAGGCGCAGGCGCTTGCCAGCTTTGGCAAAGCCGCCACTTTCAGCCACCGCGACGAAGACTTGGAGCTCGTGGAGGCGATCCATGATTATTCCATACGCCGAAATAATATCTTACTCAAGACGGCGATTCTTTCAGCAGGGCCGATGACGCATACCAACGGGGTCACGAGACGAGGCGAGCTGATGCCTGTCTCTTCCAAAGGAGAAAATTCATGGCCCGAGTCAATGTCGTCGATCCCAAGACCGCCAGCGGTGAGACCAAAGAGCTGCTCGACGGTGTGCAGCAGGCGCTGGGGGTGACCCCGAACTTCATCCGCGTGCTGGCAAACTCACCCAGCGCCCTGCGCGCGTTCTTGGGCCTGTATCAAATCGCGGGGAGCGGGACCTTGGAAGGCGCCACCCGGGAGCGCATCGCCCTGGCTGTCGCCGAACAGAACGCCTGTCAGTACTGCGTGTCCGCGCACACGGCGATTGGTCGCAAGGCAGGCCTCGACAGCACAGAGATGCTCAAGAACCGCCTGGGGCAATCGGCGGATCCGAAAGCCGAAGCCGCGCTGCAGCTCGCGAAGTCGCTGGTCGAACACGTCGGTGACGTCAGCGATGGTGAGCTGGAAGCCGCGCGTCGCGCCGGGCTTGGCGATGCGGAGATCATCGAGATCATCACTCACGTCACGCTGAACATCTTCACCAACGTGCTCGCCAAGGCGACGCGCATCGACATCGATTTCCCCAAGGTAGCGCTGGGCGCCGCCGCTTGAGGAAGCTTGCAGCCCCCGATCTTGATGCAGCGAGTCCGTTTGCAGCAGGGTCGGGGGTGAGGGTAGTCAGCCAAAGACCGAGGTTTGCCCGCCAGCGCGGGAGGTGATGTCATGGCACATGGATTCGCCGAGATCGCGTTCACCGAGCGCGTGAAGGCACTGCAAGAACAAATGGGGAGCCGCCGAAGCTACGCACGCTTCGAGGCAAACCCGGAGCCAGTCAACTACAACCTGGGCGATCTGGAGCGCGAGTTCATTTCCGCGCGAGATAGCTTCTACATGGCCAGCGTGTCAGAGACGGGCTGGCCCTACCTTCAGCATCGCGGCGGCCCCGCCGGCTTCGTGAAGCTGCTCGACAAAGAAACCCTCGGCTTTGCGGACTTCAGAGGCAACCGTCAGTACGTCAGTCTCGGCAATCTGGCAGGTAACGATCGTGTGGCGCTGTTCTTCATGGACTACGCGCAGCAAGTGCGCCTGAAGGTGCTCGGGCATGCGCGGGTGGTGCTGCCTCAGGAAACGGAACTTATGCAGCGCCTGGAGCTACCCAACTACGGAGCGAAGGTCGAGCACGGGATCGTGGTGAAGGTCGCGGCGTTCGACTGGAACTGTCCGCAGCACATCACCGAGCGCTACACGCTAGAGCAGGTGCAGGCGCTAGTGGCTCCCCTGCGAGCGCGCGTACAGGAGCTGGAAGCGCTGGTTCAGCTCGACGCGCCCTGAGTCATGCCACGCATCACCCGAGCCATGATCTGAACCCGCCCCCAGCGGGGAAGGAGCGCCAGGGAGTACTCGAGCAGCTTGGCAAGCCAGCCGGGCCGCACGGTCGTGCGACGTCCAAGCGCCATGAGCGATGGCCAGGCGATGTCGACCGGCCGCTGCGCCATGCCCATCGTCATGTGCGCACGCTCCGCAAAGCCGCTCTGCACGGGGCCCGGCGCACAGGCCAGCACATCGATTCCGTGCGGTTTGAGCTCCGCCCTTAGACCCTCCGCGAAGGTTTGGATGAAGGCTTTCGTCGCTGCGTAGTTCGCCGCACGGGGCACGCCTTGAAACGCGACCAGCGAACTCAGGAGCAGCAACCCTCCCCCACCCCGCTGCTTGAAGCGCCTGGCGAATGCGTGGCAGAGCTCGACCACCGCACGACAGTTGACGTCGATCATCTCGAGCTCCTGGGGCAAGTTCGCCTCGATGAAGTCCCCGGAAGTCCCAAACCCCGCGGAAGCGACCAGCAACCCGATATCGAGGGCCTGCGTCACCTCGACCAACTTCGAGACACCCTGCGGCGCCCCGAGGTCCACTGCGACCACCTTCACCTGCGGAGCACCGGCCTCTCGCAGGTTATCCGCTACTGCGTTCAGGCGCGCCTCACGCCGCGCCGCGATCACTAGCGAGAACCCGGCGCGCGCTAGCTCCTGGGCGAACTCGAGGCCAATGCCGTCGGACGCGCCCGTCACCACCGCCCATGGTCCGTAGCTGTGTCTCAGGCGTACCTGGTTCCGCGAGTACCCGCGCGGCGCGGTGTCGAGAGCAGCATTTTGCATGATGGTCATCATTCAATCCTCCAGCACAGACGGGAGAGCAAGGTTAGGCCTACGCAAGCACGTGACGCTTGGCTGCTTCGAGCAGTCGACCGGCGAGCGCCTTGTCGCGCAGCAAGCGAGCCAGCATCACCGCGCCGACCAGGGTCGCGGCTTTCGCGAGCGCTTCGTCGGATAGCTCCCCGGCGGGAGATGCCGGGTGCAGCTTCCGCTCGAGGCCGCGGATGAAGCCCAGCGCGACGTCAGCAAACGCGCGCCGTACCGGCGCTTGCTGCTTCGGTCCGGAGCTGCCCAGCGCAGCCAGGACGCAACCCATCTCGGGATGCGCGACGTGGCCGGGTGACAAGTAGCGCTCAACGGACTCGGCGAGGGACTGGTCGTCGGACAAGGCGCCGCGATCCGTCGTCTCGGCGGCGAGCCGGATCGCCTCGGCGACCAGCTCATCACGATTCTCGAAGTGGCTGTAAAAGCCGCCATGGGTCAGGCCGGCGGCCTTCATCAGCATGGGAATGCTCACCCCGTCGAGGCCCTTGGCGCGGAGTGCTTTCGCCGTGGCGGCCAAGATGCGTTTGCGCACCTCCTCCTTGTGCCCTTCGGGGTATCGCATGACGCTCATCATGCAACGCTCGTTGCTGAGCCGCAAGCCCTCACTCACTCCAGCTCAAGCCAGCAGCAGACGAGCGAGCTTGGAAAGCGAGGCTCGTCCCTTGACTCGATGCGCGAGCTGCTGTGAAGCTAAAGGGCTGTGGTCTCGCTAGGTGCTCCTGTCGTGCGCTCGGTGCGTCGGCATTCGTTGGCGGACGCTGGGTTCTTCCACCAGGTCGTGGCGCTGGTACGCCCACAGCTCAAGCTGCACGTCGTCGATTTCCATGGAGCAATAGCCGAGGACGGCTTGCTCCTGCGGGCGTTTCCCCGCGCATCGTCGCGTCGCAGCCGCGTGCGGACGCTGGTGCTTCAAGGCGTCGCTCGAGCTACGGCGAGGGACGCGGTGCATTGGCTTGCGCCGGGCGACGTGTTGGACGTGCCGAACCGCGATGGCCTGGTGATGCGCCTGGACGGAACAGCTGGCTATGTGGCGGTCGTCATCGAGTGGGAGGACGCCTGCGGCGAAGGCCCCATCCGGGTCGGGCAGGCTTCCCGGGTAGAAGTGGCTGAGGCGCAACGCTTGGCGACTCGACTCAGCGCTGGATGTGAGTCAGCGGAGCGCCTCCTTCAACGGGCGACGGCGCTGTTCGGCATCCCAGTCGTCCCCGAGGAGCAGGCCCCTGCACTCACGCCTTGGACCGGTGTCAGTCAGGCGCTCGACCACGCCCTCTCAGGGCTTTCGCACTCAGCAGGTCTCTCCGACGTCGCGCGGCGGCTCGAAGTCAGCGAACGGCATGCCAGACGCTTGGTCGAGCAGATGCAGCGCACCTACGGCCTGAACACATCTGGCAGCTGGCAGGACGCCTTGTTGCGGCGCCGAGTGATGATGGCCGCAGTCGCGCTGACTAATCCTCGGGCCCGTGTTGGTGAGGTGGCGCACAGCGTTGGCTACGCCAGCGCGGCGTCGCTGTGCCGTGCGTTCGAAGGTTTGGGCTTACCTAGCCCCGGCCGCGTGCGGACCGCGTGTCACGCGCTGGCGTGAGTGAGTCATGAGGCGTTTTGCATTTTCGGACATGGCTTTGACGCCGGACTCCGACTGCTAGCTTCCCCGGAAATCGTTTTGGACCGCTCGGGAGGGAATATGCGCTTCATTGGTATGACCTTGTTGTTCGTGGGTTCAGGCCTGCTGTTCGGCTGCTCAAAGGCAGAGTCGTCATCGCTCGCCGTGGAGCAGACCGAAGCGCTAGCAATGACTAGCACCCCTGCACACGCAACCGCCAAGGCTCCAGGCAAGACGCCGAGCAAGGGGAAGTCGGCAAACTCTCAAAAGACCTACGACGCGGCCCAGCGCGCCCTCGGGCGTGCAACGTTCACGAAGACACAGAA
Organism: Polyangiaceae bacterium; assembly: GCA_041389805.1. Classification (GTDB taxonomy): domain Bacteria; phylum Myxococcota_A; class Polyangia; order Polyangiales; family Polyangiaceae; genus JAHBVY01. Next base: position 85,706 of record JAWKRD010000003.1, read on the forward strand.
ACAGGAAATGGCTGACGCGCTCATCCTGTTGGTCGCGTCCTACAACGACAAGAACCCTGACCCTTGGGGTCCCAAGATGCCGCCTCAGGACCCGGCCCCGGACGAAGCGTGCAAGGATTGCGGGAGCGTGAAGGCGCTACCCAGCGATCCGTGCGGAGACATACGCAACCAGCTGCAGGAAATCCGGGACAAGATCGCCGTGTTCGAGGCGATCGTTACAATCCTCACCCAGGTACAAACGGCCAAGGCGAACTTCGAGTTTTACGCGGGCGTGGCGGACGCTATCACCAATGTCGTGAGTGCGACGAGCTCCCTGGTGACGGCTGGAGGTGGAGCGGCGCTGACCGCCGCCGCGCGAAAGATCTTGAGCGGAATCGCGAAAGATCAACTCCAGTCATACATCACTGACTTGATCGCCGACTCCCTCCCAGCACCCCTCGACTCGATGGTGTCTGGGTCGCTGACAGACGACACGCTCGAGGCGATCCAAGGTGGCATCGCCAAGGCCTTGAAGCCGCTGTACAACGAGAAGAACCGCCTGAACGGCGAACTCAGCAAGTGCGTGGCAGGCTACCAAGCCTCGCTGCGCACCGCGGCTGCTGCGAATGATGCCGTGGTCGCTTGCTGGAAGGCCAACCCCGCCTACTGCGAATGAATCAGCGAGGCTCAACCCAGGAGCTCGATCAGGTCCTTCCCAATGCGGTAGGCGTCCCCGGGCCAGCGGGCGGACAGGTAGTTCCCGTCCCGCACCACGAGGGTGCCCGTGTCGTCGTCACGGGTGCCGCGCCGGGTGAGGTTGAAAGCGCCGCGCTCGAACTGGCTCGCAGAGCGCAGCGCTTGCTTCACCTCGTCCTCGACGTACGCCGGATAGGTGCGGTAGTACTTACCTAATTTCCACGCAGTAATATAGTAGGCGGTGCGCTCCATGTACTTCGGTAGGCACGTCGTGCGGCGTTCCCTCAGTACAGAAGCCCCGCTCGCATCGCGACTACGCGCGAGCACCAAGACGCCGTGACAGATCGCCGCTACGGAGCGGCCGGTCTTCCAGTAGTCCGCGCAGAAGCGCTGCAACGCCGGGCTTCCCAGGTACTGACGCATTCCCGGCGCATGCCCGCCCGCCAGGAACAGGGCGTCGTAGTCCTGGACGGAGAGCTCGGCCCAGCGTTGCGGCGTTTGGAATGGCTCCGCTTGCTCGAGCTCACGGTAGAACGCGATTGGCTCCGGCTCGGCCCCCAGTTGCCCAAACAGCACCCCGGTGAGCAGCAGCGGGTCTGCCGCTGGCCGCGCGCCGGCCTCCGTGGCGAAGACGACCTCATGCCCCGCTTCGGTCAGCAGCTTCCAGGGCACCGAGACTTCCGTTACGTCGAAGTCGTGGTTCGGGAGTGGAAACAAGATGCGCTTGGGCATTGCCAGCCTATACCAGACTCAAGCTTGCGCGGCTTCGCGCCAAGACCGACAACAATGCGCGAAAGACCGCATTGCTGCGGTCCGGCAACTGGTACGCCGTTCGCAATGGCTCAGCGGGGTTGGGGCGCTTGGAACACTCCAACCCATGGGGGCCATGCATCAGGATACCGAGCTCATCGCCGTCAGCGTCGTGGTCGTCGCATTGGTGCTCGCGGCAGCCGTTCGCGGCGTTGCGAGGCGCACCGGCTTTCCGTTCACGGTAGCCATGCTGCTGGTCGGAGGAGCCCTCGGCTGGGCGCTAGGTCACCGGGGTCACGGCGCTCACGGTGTTGCCGAGGTTCTTGGACGTGGTGTGGGGATATCTCCGCATCTCATCATCTTCGTGTTCCTGCCCGCGCTGGTGTTTGAGAGCGCGTTTGCAATCGACACGCACGCCGTGCGGAAGAACGTGAGCGGGATCGTCGTACTCGCGGTGCCAGCTCTGTTAGTAGCAACGGGCTTGACCGCCCTGGCGATGGTCTGGATCACGGGCTCGAGCTGGCACTGGAGCCTGAGCGCCGCGCTGGTGTTCGGTGCCTTGATCAGCGCAACGGATCCCGTCGCGGTGGTCGCGATCTTGCGCGAAGTCGGCGCACCCAAGCGGCTAGGCGTGCTGATCGAGGGCGAGTCGCTGTTCAACGACGGAACCGCTATCGTGATCTTCAGCGTGCTTCTGGCCGCGCTGCAGGGGGGCGCTACCGAGATCGGCGCCGCTTCGAGCGTGCTGGCCTTCATGAAGGTCGCTGGCGGAGGGATCGCCGTTGGCCTGGTGTTCGGCCTAGCCGCTACGACCTGGGTGTCTCGCACGTTCGATGACCCGATGGTGGAGATCTCCCTCACACTCGTCTTGGCGTACGCCGCCATGATCGTGGCGGAGGGGATACTACACGTCTCCGGAGTGCTCGCCGTCGTTACCGCGGGGATGTTCATGAGCGGCCCCGGGCGTTACCGCATCAGCCCCGAGGTCCGCGGCTTCCTCCACGAGTTCTGGGAACTCTTGGCGTACCTCGCCAATGCGCTCATCTTCTTCTTGGTCGGTGCCATCATCTCGACTCAGATCGGGGAGATGGGATGGCAAACGCTCATCGTCACTCTAGGTGCATTCGCAGCTATCGTCGTCGTGCGCTTCGGCGTCGTGTTTGGTTCCCTACCCCTCATCAACCGCCTAGGTCCACCCATCACCTCCCCGCAAGCGACCGTGATGGCATGGGGCGGTCTGCGCGGCGCGGTGAGTCTCGCGCTAGCCCTGGCCGTTAGCCAAGATGACCGCGTAGACCATCTCCTCGGGGATCAAATCCTGCAAGTCACAGCGGGGGTCGTCTTGCTGACGATCGTATGCAATGGGATGACCACGGGCCTCGTGCTGCGCTGGCTCGACTTTGATCGCGTCGCACCCGCCGAACAACTCGCCGCGTTGAAAACCGCGCGTGACGTGTTGGTCGACGTGCGCGAGCGGGTGGAGCGCGCCGCGCGAGAGCCAGAGTTCTTCGGACTACGCTGGAACGCGGTGCTGGAGGACTTGAGAACCCAGCAACAAGCGGCGGACGATGCGTGGAACGACGCACGCGAAGGCTTCGACTCTGCCCCAGAGTTGGAGCGCGAACTCGGACTGTGGAGGCGAGCGCTCGCCGCCGAGCGGCAAAGCTATCGAGCGGCATTCTACGAGGGGCTGCTCAGCGCAACCGCTCGAGACTTGCTGCGCCACGAGGTGGACCGCCACCAGGACGCCCTCGACCGTGGAGATCCCACGCCGCCCTTCCTGAGAGCTCCAAAGGGCAAGCTGCACGCCCTTGTGGAGCGACTGAGACGCAGGGCCGGCGCGGAGTTCGGTACGCTGGAGTTCGAGCGGGTAAGCGTGTTCTACGACGTTTGGCGCGCGACGACCCGAGGCGCAACCGCCGTTCAGATTACCGTGGGGAAACTGTCGGAGGCTGACCCCCACGTCATCGAGCGCATTCTGAACACCTACGCCCGCTACGAGCGAGACGCCAAGGAGCGCTTGGAAGACTTGCGCGTGAACTTACCTGAAGTGGCCAGTGCCATCGAAGGCAGATTGGCTCATCGCGTCTCACTGAACATTGAACGCAGGGCATACCAAGCAGCGATTGCCAATGGCGAACTCGACGAAAGCGCGGCTGAGCAAGCGCTGGGCGACGTGCGAAAACGCATGAAGCGACTCCATTTCGCAAGGGCCGAGATCCGCATCAGCGAAACGGCGGAACTATGTCGTCAGACGCCCCTGTTCGCAGCGTTACCCGAAGAAGTCGTGGGCGAGCTCGCGCGCATGACCGTCGAGCAGGTGTTCGCTCGCGGAGAGTACCTGTTCCACACGGGAGACCGCGGAGACGCCATGTACGTGATTGCTCGGGGTATCGTCCACGTGCTCGATGACACGAACGGGGTCGAGGATGAACCGGTGGCCGTCCTGGGTGGCGGTGACCTGCTGGGTGAGATGGCGCTCGTAACCGGCGATCCCAGAACCGCCACGGCGCGAGCGGCGTCGACGGTGACCCTGGGACGCATTTCGAAGGCGGACTTCGATCAACTGATGAGCAAGCGACCCCGAGTGCGAGAGCGAATCCTGGACGCAGCGGAGGCGCGCGCGAAGGCGAATTGGACGCGACGCCACTCGGGGCCCGACGGAGCGTTGACCCCGTGAGGGATCTCTGGAACGCGTCGGGGCGATGCCCGAAGCAAGCAGCATCTGCGAACTCATGCTTCAGCTCTCGGAGCTAGGCGTGGAGTCGGGGAGCCCACTACTGGTCCACACTTCGTTCCGCAAGGTAAAGCCCGTGAGCGGCGGTCCAGCGGCATTGATCGAAGCGCTGAGCCGGGCCATCGAACCAGGCGGTACGTTGGTCATGCCCACCATGACCGCAGGGGACGCACCGTTCGATCCGCAATCCACTCCAACGCTCGATATGGGGATCACCGCGGAGACGTTCTGGCGCATGCCGGGAGTCATCCGCAGCACTCATCCCGGTGCTTCCTTCGCGGCGCGGGGCCCCCACGCGGAGTACATCTGCCGCCCTCAACCGTTGTCTCCGCCCCATGGCGAGGACAGCCCCGTGGGTCGCGTGCACGAACTGGCCGGCTGGGTGTTGCTACTGGGTGTGGATCACTCGGAGAGCACCACGCTACACCTCGCGGAATCGCTCGCCGGTGTCCCCTATTCCGTTGAGCACCCGTGCGTCGTCGGCTGCGGGGACGACGCCTACGAAGCCCAGCTCGCAGAGACGGATCACTGCTGTGAAGGCTTCAAGCAACTCAACGGCTGGCTCGAAGGCGCCGGCCTCCAGCGCACGGGTCACGTCGGGTACGCGGTTGCGAGGCTCAGCCGCGCACGCGACGTCGTCGCGACGGCGCTTCAACACTTGCGCGCCGACCCGTTGATCTTCCTGTGCCCGAGCGCCGCCAGCTGCGCTGAATGCGACGCGGCGCGAGCGAGCATCGGGCGGCATGCGTGATCGCACGCAGCGCCTGGCGCAAGTCAAGCGCGTACCGGTCGACCTCGGGCGCGCATATATCGCTTGCATGGGCCCCGCGCTGTTGTTTCATTGGTTCCTCGGGGATGCATCGGCGCTGTTCTTCGCCGCGAATTCTCTGGCGCTGTACTTCTTCGTTCCTCTCCCCCTGCTACTCGGGGTCGCGCTCTGGAGCAGACGGCGTGAGCTGTGGATTGGCGCGATCGTGCTGTGCGTCGCGTGGCTCTGGCACTGGGGTGACCTGTGGTCGCCTTCGCGATTGAAACCGCCAGACAACCGGGAAGCCTTCATTCGCTCGGATCTGCGTGTCGCGACCTACAATTTGCTCGGCTTCAATCGGGCAACCGAGTCGACCATCCGCGAGCTGCGACTTGCGCAGGCCGACTTGGTGTCGCTTCAGGAGCTGAACCCGGAGATGGCCGCTGCGATCGAGCGCGAGCTGTCTGCTGATTTCCCGTATCGACGCCTGGACCCACGCGAAGGCGTGTATGGTGGCGGGGTGCTCAGCCGTTGGCCGCTGGAAAAGGTGGAGACGAACCTGGAGCGCATCGACGGTTGGCTGGGCACGCCAATCGTGTCCAGGGTGAACAACGCGGAGCGGAGCCTCTACTTCGTCCAATTCCACACGGCATCAGGACCGGCGCGCTACAAGGCGCGTGAGCGGCAAGCCGAAGCGCTACGTGACTTTGCGAGGAACGCAGACCTGCCGGTGGTCGCAGCAGGTGATTTCAACGCGACGGACATGTCCAACGCCTACGCCATCGTGCGAGAGACTCTGGCGGACAGCTGGGCGGAAGTGGGCTATGGCTTTGGCCACACCTTCCCCGGGGAACCAGGCGCAGAGGTCGGCGGTTCACGCCCCGATATCGCTGGGATCCAAGTACCCAAGTGGCTGATCCGCATCGACTTCATCTTCCACTCGCCCCAGCTGGTGGCGCAGTCCGCGAAGACCATCCATTCTTTCGGTGGCAGCGACCATCGCATGCTGGTCGCCGAGTTCGGCTGGCAAGCTCTTCCGGGGAAATGAGCTTCAAGTCGGAAACACGTAGTGAAAGAACTCCGTGCGACTGGCGACGCCCGCCTTGGCGTACACTGAGCTCAGGTGCTGGCGAACCGTCTTGTCGCTGTTGTTCAGCACGCGCGCGATCTCTTCGTTGGATAGCCCCTTGAGCAACATCTTGGCGACTTCCCGTTCTTTGGGGGTGAGGCGCGCTCGGCTGAGCGCCTGCTCCACATAGTGCGATAAGTCGTCGTTCTCATCCCAGAGTCGGTTCAGCACGCTGATCAGTTGGTCGGCGGAGAACGGCTTCTCCAGCAGGTAACTGACGCGCAGCTCGAGCGCACGTTTGAGACGTCGCTTGTCGGCAAACGCCGTGATCACGACGACGGGTGCAGCGAAACCAGCCGCCCGCAACTGCGCCACCAGATCGAGCCCGCCGTCCTCATCGTCACCGAGCACGACATCCGTCACGAGCGCATCGAAGTAGCGACCATCGCTAGCGAGTTTGAGCGCGCCCAGGCGATCTCCTGCGGAGACAACCCCCAGGCCGCGAGCCATCAGCGATTCCTCCAGCAGCGAGCGCGAGCCTTCCTCGTCTTCAACCAGCAACAGTTCGCGCTTCATTCGGCCACCTCCGCGCTCAGCGGCAGCTCCAGCAAGAAGCAAGCTCCCGCCTGAGACGCTTCGAGGCGCACGTCGCCGCCAGACGCCCGCGCCAGACCTCTGGCGATGGGCAGCCCAAGCCCCAAGCCTTTTTGCGGCGCCTTGGATGTCCGAAGCGGCTTGAAGATCTCCGATTTCATCGTCTCCGGAACACCAGGGCCATTGTCCAGTATGCGTATCCTCGCGGTGTCACCGGAACACTCCAGGGTCACGTCTACTTCACCATTTCGCGCGCCGCTGACGGCGTCCACAGCGTTCGAGACCAGATTCTCCAGCGCAGTACGCACCATCGCCTCATCTCCCCGAATCATCAGGTGTGGCTCGCCACGGACGCTGACCTTCGCTCCTCCCCCCCGAGCGAGCCTGTCGAAATGTTCGACCGTTTGCTGAACCAGCGTCCCGAGGTCATACGACCGTAGCTCGTGAAGCGGTTGATCGGCGATCGCGCCGAGCTCGCGGAAACGCTGATTCATGCGTTCCACGGCAGTGCCGGCGCGCTCGACCAGTCGCGCCTGACGGTCGGGCTCCTGACAGGCGCGGAGTTCCTCGAGCGCAAGTCCCACGGTGTGCAGGGGATTCCGCAACTCGTGGAGCAGCGAAGACACGAGCACCCATACCGCCTGTTCGCGCTCCGACCCCCGCAGGCGCCCTCGGAGCCCCTCAAGCGCTTGCTGTTCCGCGCGGTAGCGTTCTGAGCGGTTGCGCGCGAAGTCCAGAACCAGCCCCACGCCAACGCCGAGGAGCGTGGGGATGCTCCAGTCGAGCAGCAAGTGGCTTGGATGCTCTGGCGGCCACATGGCGTCAATCCAGCGCAGCACTCCAGCGTACAGCAACCCCAGGCCCACACCGAACGCAATCAAGCTCCATCTGGTCTTCGATTCCGAGGGCTGGCGCACGTTGACAGTACTGCTCGCAGAGTTGGCCACGGGCCATCCTACGAATGTCTCACCCAGGGACCAATGAGCACGCGCGCTTGCCCGCCGCAGCTTCTGCGCGATCTTCCGCTGTGGGCCCTCCCTCGGCAGTTCGAGGCCTTGCGACAAGCTGACTCGGGACATTCGTCGGATGGTGTCCACGGGCGCTGCAGCGCAAGTTTGCGGGCGAGATGTCGCGACACTTGAGACACGCGCTCGGCATCGCGGGCGCACTCTTGATCAGCAGCTATGCGACGCAGCCCGCGGCGCAAGAGGCCCACGAGAGTCCCCAGAGACCACTACGAGTGAGCGTGGACGACGCGACGCGAAGGGGGGCGCAAGCCTCCCCGGAGCTGGCGCCGGCCCGCGCAGCGAGTCGCGCTTCCCAGCGCGCGCGCACCGCAAGCCGTCAGGCGCTGACCAGCAACCCGCGCGTCGAGCTGTCAGCTGGGCCGCGCTGGGGTGCCGACCACGGGCTCGACGTCAGCGCGGGCGTTTGGCAGGACATCCCGCTCGCCGGGGTCGGTACCTCGCGAGAGAGGGCCGCTGACGCGCGCGCGATCAGCGCTCGCTTCATGCTGCGCGGGGCCGAACTGCAGGCAGCCCTGACCGCTGGGCTTGCGTGGGTGGATGCGCGCACGGCCTACGAGCTGGTTGAAGTCCGCAAGGCGACTGTTACTTCCACACGGAAGCTCCTCAAGATCACCGAGTCACGCTTCGCCGAAGGTGCCGCTACCCTGGGTGACCGAGCGCTCTCACGCTCGATTCATGGCGCAGCCAAGGCCGCAGTGCTCGACGCCGAGGGCAGGCGTTTCAGCGCGGATCTCGAGCTGGCCTACGCCATCGGCGTCAACGAGGAGCGGCCACTGGTTAGTGTGGGGCGCCTCGACGCCGATGGTCCGGATATTCCGGAGGCGGCAGCGTTCGCCAGCTTGGCGCAGTCCCCAGAGCTGCGTCGCATGGCCGCTGAGTCTCGCGCGGCCTGGGCTGCGGCATCCCAGTCCCACGCCGAAGGCGCGCCCAGCCTGTCCCTTGGTCCATCGGTCACCCGTGAGGCAAACGGTGACTGGGTGCTGCTTGGTCGCGTTAGCTTCCCGCTTCCATTGGTGAATCCTCGGGCGCTCGAAGCCGCCGAGCACGAGAAGAGCGCTGCGCTGGCTCGTGCGGAGTACGCGCGCCTCAAGCGCAGCTTGCGACGAGAGGTGCACTTGCTCCTGCATGAACGAACTCACGCTCGACGCACCCGGGACGCCCTGGCGAAGGACGCCGTAGAACCAGCTGCAGTGGCCCAAGCCGAAGCGCTCCTCAAATATTCCCTGGGGAAATCAAATATCCAGGAAGTCAGCATCGCTCAACGCAACCTCCTGGACGCGAAGGAGCGCTGGCTCCTCGCGGCTGCCGATGCACGCGCGACCGAACTGAAACTGCTCGCGATCACCGGCAGACTGCCGGGCGCCGAGTTTCAGAAACCAAAGTCCCGAAAGGCCGCCCGATGATGCGAGCCACCTCAGCGTCAGTGTGGCGCAACAGGGCATTTCTCGTGATGGCCACGTTCCTGTTTGGTTGCAACCAGGCAGAGCCTCCCGTCGAGGAGCAAGCCGCCGCACCCGTCAGCCAACCCTCACGCAGCGTGAAGGTGGATCACAGTCTGCTCGAACAGGGTCGCATCCGCATGACTACAGTCGTCCGTCGCAACCCCGAAGACGAGATCCGTGCGACCGGCACCGTGACACCGGATCTGGACGGTGCCGCCGACGTGGGGGCTCTGGTTACCTCCACGGTGCGGCAGCTCTCCGTGCGCGAAGGCGACCGCGTCACGCGGGGTCAGGTGCTCGCGGTGCTCAATGCCCCCGACGCCGCGCGAGTCGCAGGAGAGCTCGCGAAGGCGCGATCCCAGCGTAGCCGCGCGGAGCGCGCGCTGGCTCGTGAAGAGAAGCTGATTGCTCGCAAGGCAACCACGGACGCTGAGCTCGAACAAGCTCAGGCAGACCTGGCAGGGCTGCGCGCGGAGGAACGCGCTGCGCGACTCTTGCTCTCGGCTTACGGCGCCTCAGGAGCGCAAGTGCAGGTGCGAGCACCGATCGCAGGAGTGGTCGCTGAGCGAGCGGTCGAGCTCGGGAGCCGCGTCGACAGCGGAGAGCGCCTGTTTCGCATCGTCGACCCCGCGAAGCTGCTGGTCAAAGCCCAGGTGCTCGAGCGCGACGCGACCAACGTCAGCAAAGGCGACACCGCGCTGCTTATATTTCCCGGTGGCAATACGTGCAGCGCCCAGGTGCGCTTGCGAGGGACCCAGGTGGAACCCCAGCGTCACTCTGTCTCTGTGTGGCTGGAGCCCCGAGACTGCAAGCTCGACCTAGCGGGCCAGAGCCTGAACGTACAAATCCAACGGCCCAGCGCGGGCGGCGCAAAGCAGCTCGCTCTCCCGAGAGATGCAGTCGTCGACTTGGATGGGACACCCGTCGTCTTCGTGGAGGGCAGAACTCCTGGGGAGTTCGAAGTGGAGGCGGTGATCGTGGACCATTTCAGCGAGACGACGGCGTTCCTGAGCAAAGGGCCGGCTGAGAACCGCCGCGTCGCTGTTCGAGGGACCATCTTACTCAAGGGCGAGTGGATGCGCTCGAGCATGGAGTGACCATGATCGGAAGAACTGCTCGCTTCGTCATCGACAACCCGCTGCTGGCGATCCTGGGGGTGGTGGTACTCATTGCCGTCGGGATCCGCAGCTACGGACGCCTGCCCATCGATGCTGTACCCGACGTGACCAACGTCCAGGTGCAAGTGCTGACCTCTGCGCCGGGCTTATCCCCGACGGAGGTCGAGCGCCTGGTCACTCAACCCGTGGAGCTGGCCATGACCGGCATCCCCGGAGTGGACCGCGTACGCTCGGTGTCTCGGGCCGGGGTGAGCGCCGTGACGCTCGTCTTCGACGACGCGATGAACATCGAAAAAGCCCGCGAACTCGTCGCCCAGCGACTCTCCGCCGCTCGCGAGTCCATTCCGCTCAGCGCTGGTCGGCCTGAACTCGGCCCGCTGACAACAGGCCTCGGGGAGGTCTACCACTTCACCATCAGCTGGCCTGGTCACTCCCCCGCGGAAATACGGACACTCCTCGAGTGGGACATCGCGTACCGCTTGCGGTCGGTTCCCGGCGTCGTCGAGGTGAACCCGTGGGGCGGAGACGAACGACAGATCGAGGTTCAACTTCGGGAGCCAGACCTCTTCACGGTAGGTGTCTCTCCGCGGCAAGTGCAGGACGCGGTGCTCGCCGGAGGAAAGAACGTCAGCGCAGGTTCCATCGAACGCCGTGAGGAAGGCACCTTCGTTCGACTCGACGGCTCGTTCCGTCAGGCTACCGACGTCAGTAGCCTGGTGGTCAAGCCTCCCAGCGGAGACGGACCGTCGGTGCTCGTCTCCGATGTGGCCGACGTGAAGGACGGCGCGGCTCCCCGCTTCAGTGCTGCAACAGCGGACGGAAAAGGCGAGACCGTCTACGCGATGGTGCAAATGGTCGCTGGCGGCAACGCTCACGAAGTGGTTCAGCGCGTCAAGCAGCGTCTTGCCGAGATCGAACCCACGCTGCCCGAAGGCGTGAAGCTCGAGCCGTTCTACGATCGCGCAGCGTTCGTCGATGACGTGCTCGGCACCGTCAAGAAGAGCCTGCTCGAAGGCGGCCTCGTTGTTGCTTTGGTGCTGTTGCTCATGCTGGGAGACATCCGCGCGGGACTACTGGTGGCCAGTGTCATCCCGCTGAGCATGCTTGGAGCCTTCGCGCTGATGTACGCGACGGGGGTCAGCGGCAACCTGTTGAGCCTGGGCGCAATCGACTTTGGTTTGGTCGTGGACGGAGCGGTGGTCGTCGTGGAAGGGGCGCTCGCGACCATGGCCGCGCGAAAGCTCTCAGGCCGCGCGGCATTGGGAGCAACCGCCTCTGAAGTGGGCAGGCCCGTCACGATGGCGGTGCTGATCATCGCGATTGTCTACGTGCCGGTGCTGCTGCTCGAGGGCGTCGAGGGCAAGATGTTCCGCCCCATGGCGCTCACGGTGTTGTTCGCGATCGGCACCGCGTTGATCCTCACGTTCACTTGGGTGCCGGCGATTGGCGGTCTGCTCCTCAAGCACGCGCACGACAAGGAACCCTGGTTGGCGCGGAAGCTCAGCACCGCCTACGCTCCGGTGGCGGCCTTCGTGACACCCCGTTGGCGATTGATGGCAGCAGCCCTCGGGGTATTGCTGGTCGCTGGTATCGCCGTGGGCAGCACCCGAGGCGCCGAGTTCGTCCCTCGTCTCGAAGAGGGCGACCTCGCGATTCAGATCACGCGACCGCCCAGCGTCTCCTTGGAGGAGGCAGTGCGTGGCACCACCACCGTCGAGCAGACCTTGGCGCGTTTCCCCGAGGTTGAACGAGTCGTGTCGCGCACTGGAAGCCCGGACGTCGCGACCGACGTGATGGGAGTCGAGCAAAGCGACGTGCTGGTGATGCTCAAGCCACGCAAGGAGTGGCAGAGCGCGGACAACGCCGCTGGCTTCGCTGCTGTGTTTGAACCTGCCTTGCGACGCGCTCTGCCAGGTGCTGCGTTCGGCTTCACGCAGCCGATTGAGATGCGGGTAGACGAGTTGATCGGCGGAGTCCGCTCCGACGTAGGGGTAAAACTCTTCGGAGACGACCTCGTCATGCTGCGAACTCTGGCGGAGCAGCTCAGCGCGGTGATCTCCGCGACTCCCGGGGCCGCCGACGTGCGCACGGAGCCGATCAGCGGCCTCCGCACGATCACCATGCGCCCGAACAGCGCGAAGATGAGCCGCCTCGGAGTGCGCCCCGACGAGGTGGAGAGCTTCGTGGAGGCTCTGCGCATGGGGACGCCCGTCGGCAAGCTGCTCGAAGGTGAGAGGCGCTTCGACGTGGTGGTCCGCATGGGCAAGACCACCGCCGCAGACCCATTTCCGCTGAGCCGTTTGCGCATTCCCCTCGACGACGGGCGCGCCGTGTTGCTCGGAGACGTCGTCGACATTCGAGAGACGAGCGGCCCCGCGCAGGTGAGTCGAGAGCAAGCGCGACGTCGTGTGGTGATCGAAGCCAACGTGCGGGGGCGCGACCTCGCAGGCTTCGTGCGCGAACTGCAGCAACGAGTGAAGCAAGTGAAGCTGCCCAGCGGCTACTACATTGAATATGGCGGCGAGTACGAGAACTTGGCGCGGGCAACCGAGCGCCTCGCGCTGATCGTGCCCGCGACCCTGTTGGCGATCCTGGTCCTGCTCTACCTCGCGTTCGGTTCGGTGCGCCCTGCGCTGCTGATCTTCGTCAACGTGCCGGCAGCGGCGACCGGTGGCATCTTCGCCCTTGCGCTGCGGGGCCTCGACCTGTCGATCAGCGCCGCGGTCGGCTTTCTGGCGCTGTTTGGCGTGGCCACACTCAACGGCGTCGTCCTACTTGCTGCCGCGAGGCAACGTCAACAGAACGGCGAGAGCCGCGCGTCTGCCAGCCTGAACGCGGCGCGCGATCGGCTGCGGCCAGTGGTCACCACCGCGCTCGTGGCAGCGCTCGGCTTCGTACCGATGGCGCTCGCTACTGGCACCGGCTCCGAGGTTCAGCGCCCGCTGGCAACGGTCGTGATTGGCGGCCTCGTAACCGCGACCCTCGCGACGTTGTTGGCGCTGCCAGCGTTGTTCGCGCGCTTCGGCGGGGACGTGGACGAGGACTCTGCAGCCTCAGGCAGCACCTGAGGTGCGCGTCTCCGGTTCGATACCGCTCAACACCTCTCTGACTCGGCTCTTCAGGGCTCGGGGGTGAGGGGCTTCTGCAAATATGCCGCATCCGACTCAAGGAGCTGATGCACGGTCACGCTGTCATTCGTGTAGCCCGACATGAAGAGGACCAAGAGCTCCGGGCGAGTCTCTTGCAAGCGTTTAGCGAGCTCGCGTCCGCCAACGCGCGGCAGCACGAGGTCGGTCAGCAGCAGATGAATCCTGCGTTTCTGCTGCTCCGCGAGGCTCATGGCCTCGGCAGCATTGGAAGCGACGAGCACCTGATAGCCGGCCCGCTGGAGGATGGTGTGGGCAACCTGTCGCACTTGTTCGTCATCCTCGACGAGCAAGATGGTTTCGTTGCCCCGGCTCGACTCCGGCGCCTTGGCCAGCGGCGGACGCTCCACCACCTGAGTTACCTCAGGGAAATAGATCTTGAACGTCGTCCCCACTCCCGGCTCGCTGTAAAGCCAGATGTGCCCGGCGTTCTGCTTGACGATACCAAACACGGTGGACAGCCCGAGGCCGGTGCCTTTGCCCTGCTCTTTGGTGGTGAAGAACGGCTCGAAGACGCGGCGCTGGGTGTCTCGGTCCATCCCATGCCCGGTATCGCTCACCGCCAGCATGACGTAGGGCCCAGGCTTCGCGTCCAGGTGCATGCGCGCGTACTCGTCGTCCAGGTAGACGTTGCGGGTCTCGATCGTGAGTCGCCCTCCGTCGGGCATCGCGTCGCGTGCGTTGACGGCTAGATTCATCAGCACCTGGTCAACGGTGCCTGGGTCCGCCACGACTCGCCCCAGATCCGTGGCATGCAGACAGGTGAGTTCGATATCGGCTCCCAGGAGCCGCGCAAGCATGCGCTCGGAACCCTCGATGACCTCGTTCAAGCTGAGCACCTTTGGCTCGAGCACGCGACGTCTACTGAAGGTGAGGAGCTGACGGGTGAGCTCGGTAGCGCGCTTTCCGGCAAGCCGGATCTCGTCAACGTCCGCGTGCAGAGGATCCTCTGCGGGGAGGTCCATGTGGAGCAGCTCCGCGCAGCTCAAGACGACGGAGAGGAGGTTGTTGAAGTCGTGCGCCACGCCGCCCGCGAGGCGTCCGATGGCCTCCATTTTTTGCGCTTGGCGGAGCTGTTCCTCCATCTCCGCCAGCTCACGCTCACGATTCTTCTGTGCGGTGACGTCGAGAGACAGGATGCAAACACCTTTGGGTACCGGCACGAAGCGCAGCTCGAACCAACCTCGAGTCCCATCGGGATACTCGAACTCATTTACCATGCGTTGCTCGCAGCGTTCTTGAAGGGTCGCGCGCAGCACTTCGAACATCGGCGTTTGGTCGATGCCCGGATAACACTCCATCATGGTCCGCCCGAGCAGCTCTTCTCGAGTGCGCTTGCCTTGAGCGACCACCGTTTCGTTCACGTAGAGGTAGCGGTAGTCGAAGCTCACTACCTGACAGCCCTCGTGCAGGCTCTCGAGCACTTCGAGCGCGACCAAGTCGGCGTCGTCCGCGACGGCGCCTAGCATCGAGTCCCCCATGAGAGTTCGAAGTTTGCCACATGGGCCATCGAGCGGCGATTGCCTCGGAAGCATTCGCCGACGAGAAACCGCCGTTGCCGGCCCGTTTCAAGCTTCAAAAACTACAACTCGCAGCCAAACGCTGCGCGCACAGCACTGCGTACGCTTCCGACGGGGACGTCGGCTCACGCAGCAGCCCCAGCGCGGTCGCTGGCGCTGCTCGTCACATCCACAGCATTCTCATTGCCGCGCGGTAGCGCGAAGGCAAGCAACCCCGCTCCAGTCAGCCCTGACACCAGCGAGCCGGCGATAACGCCGACGCGCATCGACTCCAGATGAGCGGGAGCCGCGCCGAACGCGAGACTGCCGATGAAGATGCTCATGGTGAACCCAATGCCCGCGAGGAGACTGACACCGAGCAGACCGCCCGTCGTCGCCCCCTCGAGCTTCGGGACCCAGCCCCGCTTCTGCGCCAACCAGGAGAGCGGAAAGATGCCGACCACCTTGCCAAGAGCCAGTCCGAGGCCAACCCCGAGCGCGGTTGGCGTGGCCAGCCCCTCGAGGGACATCCCCCGGAGCGACACACCTGCGTTTGCAAAGGCAAAGATGGGCAACACCCCGAGCATGACCCAGGGGTGCAGCACCCCCTCCAACGTCTTCACCGGGGAGCCCTCGGACTGGCCGCTGTGCTGCTCGCGCACCTCTCCGTACGGAATCAAAAGCCCCACTATCACGCCGGCGATGGTCGCATGGATCCCCGACTTCAACACGGCGATCCAGAGCAAGGCGCCAACCATCAAGTAGGGCCACAGCCTGCGTACACCGCTACGGTTGAGCATCACGAGCACGCCAGTGAAAAGACCCGCGAGAGCCAGCGCCCCCAGGTTGAGCTTTGCAGAATAGAAGACAGCGATGATCAGGATCGCGGCGATGTCATCGAACACCGCGAGGGTCATCAGGAACGTAGTCAGCGACCGCGGGACCCGAGATCCAAACATTCCGAGCACCGCCAGAGAAAACGCGATGTCGGTAGCGCTGGGGATCGCCCAACCGCTGGCGGCGCCGGGGCTGCCGCGTGTCAGGATCAGGTACACGAGCGCCGGCACGGCGATCCCGCCCACGGCAGCGATCGCTGGCAGCAACACCTGGGACCGCTGCTTCAGTTGACCGGCCTTTGCCTCGTGCTTGATCTCGAGCGCGATCAGCAGGAAGAACACGGCCATCAAGCCATCGTTGATCCAGAGCAACACTGGCTTTTGCAGGCCCCAAGTCCCCGTGCCTACCCCCAGGCTCAGTTGCAGCAGGTTCTGATAAGTCTCGCGTAGCCCAGTGTTTTCAAACACAAGCGCCGCGAGCGTCGCACCTACCAACAACAGACCACCCAGGAGTTTCTTCATCTCGTCCTCTCCGCCCCAGGATGAGATCTAGGGCCCAGGCCACATGTCGGCAAGGACGATATATTCGACACTTTATGTCGTTCTAGCCGACATTTTCTATTTACCGCGCGCGATGCGGCGCTGCACGCCCGCAGCGACCTCAACGACGCGTTCCCGGAGCCAGCGCGCCGCGACGTCCGCGTCAAACCTCGAGTGCCACACCAGATCGACACTGTGGTCCGCGAGCGGCAGCGGCGTGGGCAACACCAACAGGTCCGAGCCACAGAGCACAGCCAGCGCACTGGGCGCCGTGAGGATCAAGTCGGTCTGGGCGACGATGCTGAGCGCGCTGTGAAACGTCGGCAAGCGCAGCGCCACATGACGCGTGAGCCCGTGCTCAGCAAGGGCCAGATCCATGACGCCGGGTCCTTCGCCACTGGGGGTGATCAGGGCGTGAGCGAGGGAGAGGTAGCGCTCCAAGCTGAGCTTCGGGCGCGCGCGTCCAGCTAGCGCAGGGTGATCCCTGCGGATAAAGCAGGCATAGCCATCACGAAACAGCGTGCGGCGCATCAGCCCCGACTGGGAGTCGTTGGCTTGCAGCGTCTCGGCGCGGGGCATCACCGCTACATCGACTTCACCCGTCTCCAGGCGTTGCGAGAGCTGCGGTGTTTGCACCGGGATCACCTGCACCGAAACCTGGGGCGCCTCCCCCCTGACCCGCTCGAGTAACTCCGGGATCGCGAGCACGTCGAACAGGTCTGGTGTCGCCAGACGAAACAGACGCTCTGATGCAGTCGGGTCGAACCCAGGCTCGAGCAGCCCGCGCTCGAGCAAGAGCAGCGCGCTCTGCACCGGCACCAAGAGCGCCTCCGCACGCGGCGTGAGTTCCATGCCGAGTGCGCCTTTGACGAGTAGCGGATCCCCCGCGACGTCCCGCAGGCGCCTCAGCGTGTGGCTCATGGCGGACTGGGTCACCCCAAGCTCGACGGCGGCGCGCGTCACACTGCGCTCCCTCGCAAGTGCTCGAAAGGCGACGAAGAGGTTCAGGTCGATGGCTGCGAGCGCATGAATCTCGTTCATGCATGCATGACAGCACACCATTTGGCTCATGCGCAAGACGCAACCATAGTCGTGCTGGGCGACGCGCTAGGTCGCTCACTGAAAGGAACTCAACATGACCAAGCATTTCCGTAAAGTAACGACGCTAGTAGTGGGTGGCACCGGGAAGACTGGCGCCGAGGTGGCCAAAGGGCTCAAGGCGCTGGGACAAGCCGTGGCAGTGACCTCGCGCCACGCGGATCCGGCCTTCGACTGGAACGACCCAAGCAATTGGCCAGAGGTCGTGGGCAGCGCGGAGCAGCTCTACATCAGCTACGCGCCGGACCTGGCGCTGCCGGCTGCGGCTGAACAGATCACAGAGCTAGCACGCATCGCCGTTGCTCAGGGAACCCGCCGCATCGTGCTGCTCTCTGGGCGAGGCGAGCCGGAGTGCGAACCGGCGGAGCAGGCCGTGCGGAAAGCCGGAGCGGCTTGGACCATCCTGCGCTGCTCCTGGTTCAATCAGAACTTCAGCGAAGGCGCGCTCGCACCCGCGGTGCTGTCAGGGGTTTTGCGCATGCCTGCGGGGGAGGTGCGGGAACCTTTCATCGACACGCGCGACATCGCGGCTTGCGCGGTGGTCGCGCTGAGCCAACCTGGCCATGAAGGCGCCATCTACGAGCTCACTGGGCCACGCCTGCTCGGCTTCGCGGACGCCGCGCGGGAAATCAGCCAAGCCTCCGGTCAGCCGCTCGGCTACCAATCGGTGAGCGTGGCAGAGTACGCCCGCGACTTGAGCGCACATTTCCCCCCGGATCTTGCTGAGTGGCTCGCGGCGCTGTTTGGCCGCGTACTGGATGGCCGGAACGCCCACACGACGCCCGATGTCGCTCGCTTGCTCGGGCGTCAAGGACGAGACTTCTCCGACTTCGTACGCGCTGCTGCTGCAAGCGGCGCGTGGGGCGCAAGGGCTGCCGAATAGTTAGTCCACGACCGCGCTCCCGCGCGGCAACGTCTCCCGCACGATGCGCTGCCCGCCCAGCTTCCAGGCCTCGTGGCACGTCGCGTAGCCAAAGTGCGCATCGTGGGTAGCGAGGACGAGCGCCCCCGGGTACGCGACGAGCGCGGATTCCAGGCGCTCGACGCTCGGCAAATCGAGGTGATTCGTGGGCTCATCCAAGACCACCAGCCACACACCGCGGGAGAGGCCAGTCGCGATTTGCAGCTTCTGCGCCTCTCCCGGAGACGGCCGCGTGGTGCGGATCAACTGCTCCGGGTCGGTGCCCAGCGCTGCGACCAGTTCGTACACGCGACCGCGCTCGGCAGCCGAGAGCCCACGCACCACTTCGACACTCGCAAGCGCGGCGGCTTCGTCCACGTCTTGCGCCACGTACAGGATGCGGTTCGCTGGCAGTGCGCAAGCCTCCAGCAGCTCACCAATCAAGCTCGACTTGCCGCTGCCATTCGGCCCCTTGAGCCAAACTCGACTGTCGCGGTCGAGCACCAGAGACACCTCATCAGCCAGGTTGCGCGCCCCGCGAACCAGCCGAGGCAACACGAGCGACGCCAGGCGCGCCTTCGGACTGACCTCGTAGTCGACGAACACGGAGCGACCGCGCTGTTTTTCGACTCGAGCACCCTCCAGTTCCTGACTCACGCGGTCGAGGTGAGCTGAACTGGATGACACCCGGGAAGACAGCGTCGCGGCGGCACGCTCCGCGAGTCCCTTGCGCAGCGCGCCGCGAGCGTCGTTGTCACGCGGCCCCTTCATCCGGGCGCGAGCACTGATCCCTCGCGCCGACTGCTGCGCGATTTCGCGCTCCCGCTGCAGCCGCACCTTCAGCCTGTGTTGCGCGGCGCGCAGGTCTTCACGTTGGCTGAGCTTTTCAGAGCGCTCAGCGGCGCGCAGTTCCGCCGCCCGCGTATATCCTCCCGGATACTGGCGCAGCGTACCAGCCTCAAGCCACAAGACGCCGTCACACAAGCTATCGAGCAACTCCCGGTCGTGGGAGACCAGCACCAGGATCCCACGATAGCCTCTCAGAGCCTGCTCCATCACCTCCCGACTCGCCGCGTCGATGTGATTGCTGAGCTCGTCGATGAGCAGCAGCGCCGGCTCCCGATGGAGCGCCGCAGCCAGCTGCCAACGACGTCGTTCCCCTGGACTCAGTGAGGTCCAGCGCTCGAGTTGCTCGGGCTCGAGGGCCAACCGCCGTTGCCAGCGCAGAGCAGCGCGATCGTACGCACCAGCGAATGCTCCGACGTCTTCCCCAGGCGCGTCCACTGCTTGGCCACACAACGCCACATCGCTGAGCGCTGGCCCCTGGCGCACGCCAACACTGGGCGCGAGCTGCCCAGCCAGCAAGCGTATGAGCGTCGACTTCCCGGCGCCGTTCGGCCCCACCACGCCCCAAATACCCGACGAGAGCTCGAGGTCGACTCCGCCAAACAGGAGCTCGCCCCCAGCGAAACCAAAACCGACGTTCTTCAGACGTAACATACGCGCGTTCTCCCGCGTGGAGCGCGAACCACGCTTTCCACGCGACAATGCTGCGTCACGTTCACTCAACCAGTCGACGGTACCTGAAGAGGTCCCGCTGTCACCCGTGGGGGCAACTCGAGCCGGGAGCTGGCGTGCCGCAGCTTGGTCAACGGACGAAACCTGGACGCGCACAGGCGTTCAGCGTTTCGGAACCAAAAGCGGACAGCTCAGTACTTCATCGGACAGGCGGAGTATGGCGACAGCAACCGACCTGCGCAAGCCTGACGAGATCGCAACCGACGACCCTGTCGACAAGGAACATTTTCGTCGCGGCGCGGGAGATGAGAGACTGCGGCTCATGCAGGCTTTGCCTTGGACGGCGGGGGTCGTCGTACTACTGACTCCAGCGCTCGCGCTGGCAGTGGAAGTTCCGCCCGGCAATGCTCCACAGCAGGCGCCGGGAGCGACGCCGGGTGCACCAGCACCGGTGGTGCAAGGTGCGCCCCCGCCCCCGCCGCCTCCCAGCGAAGTGCGCGTCGCAGAGCCACTACCCCCGGAGCCGCCGCCTCGCAGGAGGTACAGCTTCGATGCGCCGCCAGCGTCGACGGGCTTCCAGGCCTCCTTCGGCCTCGGACTCAGCTTTCCGTACGGAGATGCGACTGGCGCACCGGGCGACAGCCTCGGAGCACGCTACGCCTGGCAGCTCCCGCTATTGTTCGGGCTCGGCGCCAAGCTAGCTGAAGAGTGGTACCTCGGGGGCTACCTGCAGTTCGGCTTCGGTAGCGAAGGTAGCGACCCGGGGGTGGAAGACGCCTGTGACGACAAGGACACCAACCTCGAGAACGACGTGTCCTGTTCCGTGTTCACTATTCGGGTCGGAGTCGAAGGCGTCTACTCGTTCGAGCCAGAGGCGCGTTGGAACCCATGGATCGGCTACGGATTGGGCATCGAGAGTGTCATCCAGACCATCGATGACCGCCCGCAAAACCGCGAGGAAACAAACACCAGCACCGCCACGACCTACGCCAAGCTGAGCTTCGGCGCAGACTATCGAGCCAGCGTGGGCTTTGGTCCCGTCGTCGAGGTGGTCGCTTCGCGCTTCGAGAAGACGACGACCGAGGTCAACGGCTACGAAGTGCACTCGGGACCCGTCGACGATCCGGCGTGGCACACCTGGATCACCGTCGGCATTCGCATGGTGGTGCGACCATGAAGCGTTTGCATCGAATCTGTCGGAGCAGCTCCCTCGCGCGAGCGCTGCTGATCGCTGCGTGCGCCATGGGTTCAGCGTGCACCACGGAAGCGACGGGCTTGGGCTACACCAGCGTGACGCTCAGCGCGACGAACGCCGCGGGAGAGAGCACCCAGGGCAAGTGCACCACGCTGCCGATTCTGCGCGGAAGTCACGAGCTGAATGACATCGACTTCGACGGACAATTCCGCGCGCGGGTGTTCGCTAGCTCGAAGGACGTGGAGATCAGCTTCCAGGGCGTTCAAAACGCGGACGCGCAACGGCGTGTGCTGAGCGCCGAGGAGCTCGAATCCGGCTACGCAGAGAGCCTCGACGTCGTCGCGCAGAACGGTCAAAGCTTTCAGGTCTTGATCAACTCGGGGTGCTCAGAATGAAGCGTACAACTGCTCTAGGGTTGCTGACGGCTGCGCTGTGCGTGCAGGCGTGCGTCAGCGCTGGCGACGATCAAGGAGAGTCGACGCAGGTGCACTTCGGACAAGGCGCACGCGGTGGCAACGGCGGTGGCGGAAACGGCGGAGGCGGTAACACCAACTTCGGGCCACCGACGGTGAGCAGCCTGTCACCGACTGCCGGCGATTACGGCAGCGTGGTGACCATCAGCGGCAGCAACCTGGGCAGCAGCGCGCGCAGTGATGTCCAGCTCGTCCTGGGGGGAGGTGGCGAGGTGGTGCTCACTCCGGGCGACTCAGACTTCGTGCAGAGCTGGACGGAGGACCAGGTGAGCTTTCGCTTCGCGTTTCCTGCAGAGGGCGCGGTCGCCATCGAGACGCCTGAAGGGGCGGCGTTGGCTGGCGACTTTCAGCCCAGCTGGTCCCCCGGAGAAGCCTACCCCATCGCGCCCGGGGCCAGCGTCGTCAGCAGCGTGGCGACTGGCAGCGGTGAGCTCGCGGTGGTGATCGACACGACTCCGCCGACGCTCAGTCGCTTCAGCCCTGGGGCGCACTCGGACGCGAGCATCGCTGTGACGGGCTACAGGAAGGAGACCCTACGTCTATACCTCGGGGAAACACTCGAGGTCGTGGGCTTTGCCCTCAGTGACACCTCCCCCCCTGAAATCCTGCAGCTCGACCCCGATGGCAGCGGTGGACTCGTGGCGAACGCCAGCGGAGTGACCGTCAGCGAAGATTTCGTGCTGGCCGGCGGTGCGAGCGGCGCCGTGGTGTGGTTCTCGGAGAACGATCAGTGGAGCCGGGCGCGGCCGAGTGCTGGCGTGTGGAGCATCGACAAGGGCCCCATCGCCGATCCGGATCCCAGCGCGCCGGACCACGCCGCAGGAGCCACCAGCGACGGCACCTTGTGGCTCGCCCACTCGGTGGACAGCGGGACGCTGCTCGACGACATGGAACGACCCAGGTGTCAGAAGCTCGGTCCGAGTGACACCAGCTTCGGCAGTTCGTTTGCGTGCGGAATCAGCATGGACGACTACATCACGAGCCTCGACTTCTCAGATCGCGGCCGCGGCACGGTGCTGCGCTACTGTGGCAGCGACGTCGACCCCTGGGGGCTGAGCAGCACGGACTACCTGTGCTACACGGCGCTGCTCACGCCAGACGGCAGCCCCAAGCTCTCCCTGCCCGATGAGAAGGAAACCAGCCGCTACGCGTTCACCGACAGCTTGGTGGTTGGAGGCATCTGCGATCGCGACTTGGGTACTCAACTGACAGCGGACCCCGGAAACGACCCAGGCGAAATAGCGCTCTGGCCGTGCCCCCAGCTCGACGCGCTGGAGATCGACGGCGCTGGCGATTTCGTGCTGCTGGTTCGCCACGAAGACTCACTGTACTTCCCGACGCGACAGACAACGCCCTAGTCGCCACTCCCTCGGGACTGGTGCAGGCCGCGGTGCGAATCTAGACTCCGCCTTGCCATGAACACGACGATCGTCGACTTCGACCAGCACCGTCGCGGCTTGATGGGCCACTGCTACCGCATGCTCGGCTCCTCTGCTGATGCCGACGATGCCGTGCAAGAGACGCTCGTGCGCGCATGGCGTCACCAGGCGACCTTCGAGGGTCGCGCATCGGAGCGCACGTGGCTCTATCGCATCGCGACCAATGTGTGCCTCGATGCCATCGCCAAGCGAGGGCGCCGACACCGCCCAGTGGAGCTAGGGCCAGCCGGTGATCTACACAGCGAACTGACGGAGCACCCGCGCACGCACTGGCTCGAGCCGATCCCTGACGCCCTGGTCCTGCCCGAGGATGTGGATCCTTCGCGGCTCTTCAATTTGCGGGAGAGCGTGCGCTTGGCGTTCGTCGCGGCGCTCCAGGAACTTCCGGCCAAGCAGCGCGCCGTGCTTCTCCTCACGGAAGTGGTGGGGCTCTCCGCAGCGGAAGCTGCGGAGGCGCTGGACCTGACCGTTGCAGCGACCAACAGCGCGCTCCAGCGAGCACGCGCGACGCTTGCAAGTCGCGACCTCAGCAGCCACGGCGAGCCCCTCGAGGAGTCCAAACAGCAACTCCTCCAACGCTACGTCGACGCCTTCGAGCGCTATGATGTCGACGCGCTCACCGCCTTGATGCGCGAGGACGCGACGCTTTCCATGCCGCCCTTTGCGCTCTGGCTCCAGGGCACCCCTCGCATCAAGGACTGGTTCCTGGGGCCCGGCATCGGCTGCAAGGGCTCTCGGCTGGTGCCCACGGGCGCAAACGGATTGCCGGCGTTTGGTCAATATCGCGTGGATCCAAACGGTGGTTGGTCGCCGTGGGCGTTGATCGTGCTCGAGTTCGACGGCGACCGCATCAGCGCGAACAACGCGTTCCTCGACACCAGCACGTTGTTCCCTCGCTTCGGCCTGCCAGATCGCTTGACCTGAGTCGGCGTGGGCGTGCCAGCGCGGTCGATCTTTCGTCGAGGGTGAGCTTTCCCCGGGAGGCTTTGCGCTCTATAGCCTTGGGCATGGGGAAGGGTCGCACTGCGTCCAAAGCCAACTGGGAGGCCTTGCGCCTGAAGCGGATCTACGAAGCTCCGAACCCGGAAGACGGCCAGCGCGTGCTAGTCGACCGGCTCTGGCCACGAGGGATCAGCAAGGCGAAGGCTGAGCTAACGGCCTGGCTGCGTGACGCCTCACCCAGCGACGCCCTGCGGCGGAAGGTTCACGCGGCGCCTGAGGACGGCTGGGAGAGTTTCCTCGAGGAATACCGGCGGGAACTGAATGCCGAAAGTGCCCAAGCGGCGCTGGCAGAGCTCGAGCGTCTGCTGACCCAGGGCCCCGTCACATTGCTCTACGCCGCGAAGGACGAAGCGCGCAATAACGCCGTAGCCCTGAAGTTGCTGCTTCAGGGTTGGCGCTGAGTCGCTTCACTGCTGAAGCTCGACGGACCCAATGTCGACCACACCGCCTGAAGGTCGCGGCATGCGTGCCTGATCTTCGGTGAGGGTCGAGACCGGATCGCCACCATCGATAGCGGGACTACCCGTGAGCAAACGATGAGTCTGAGTGCGGCCGAAGTTCAATCCGAGGACGCTGATGAGCGGATCCAGCGGGCTCCCGCTGGTGCCGAATTGATCCGATGATCCCCAGGGGCCGCCAACGGCGGCAATACCGAGCAGGTTGTGCCCGCCGCTGACGAACGTGCCTGTGACGTCCGTACCATTCTTGGCGACGAGGCTCCCGGTGAGCGTGCAGGTGCCGAGGCGCGCACGGATGCCTGCCCCGCTGTTGCCGACGATCGTGGACCCCTCGACGCTGAGCGGCACGTCATTGAACACGCCATCACCGGTATTATCGGAGATCGTGCTGTTGATGATGCTGACGGAGACGGTTGGTCCTACCGTGCGGATACCGGCACCAGCGTTGCCCGTGTTCCCCGACACGGTCGATCGCAGCAGGGTGAGGGTGCCCGCGTTTTGCGTCGCGATCCCGCCGCCCTCATTCGTGGAGACGTTCGACGTGATGGCACACTCGGTGATGGTCAGCTTCGCCCCCTGATTGAAGAGCCCCGCCCCAAGGCTCGCCGAAGAGCCGTTGGTCAGCGTCAGCCCATAGATTTCGATGTTCCCGCTTCCTCCCGTCTGCATCACGCGCGTCGCGCCCCCGCCATCGAGCACGCTGAGATCGGCACCCAGGCCCACGATGGTCAACGCCTTCGAGAAGGAGATCTGCGAGGCGAGCTGGATCGTCTGCCCGGCGACGAAGCGATCGAGGGTCACGAAGTCGCCGGCGGCCGCCGCGGCAATCTTCGCGCGCAACGAGTCAGTTCCGCTATCGTTGGCGTTCATCGCGACGTTCGCATCGGGATGGAATGCAAACGCTCGGGTGCGGGTAGCCGTCTGACCGCTTGCGTTCTCCACCTCGACGTCAGCCCACGTGTTCACCGTCCCGGAGGGAGCGAAGAAGGTGATCTCCGTGGCGTTCCTGAAGATCATCGTGGCGGCGACGCCTCCGATGCGCACGACGGTACTTGCGTCGAAACCGACACCCGAGATCGTCGCGTACGTCCCACCGGAAGCGCGCCCCGCTGGCGGAAAGATGCAACCGATGCCAGGCGCGCCCGTAGCCGGCGTCGGGGTGATGTTGCACCAGCTCTTGAGCTTGCAGTTGGTGTCGCAGGTCACGGTGTCGCCAGCGCGCCCCTCCGCATTTCCGTCGCACTCCTCCTTGGAGAGGTCCACCAACCCGTCGCCGCAGAACAGCATGGGACCGCTACCGCCAGTTCCAGCCGCACCCGCACTGCCGCCTGACGTCCCCGCGGCGCCGCCCGTCGCTGCACCCCCCGCGCCAGCACTCCCCGCAGCGCCGCCAGCTGCTGTACCGGCAGCGCCAGCGCTCCCCGCGGTTCCGCCGCTTGCTCCGCCGGTACCACCAGTCGCGCTACCTCCTGCGCCGGCTGCACCGCTACCAGCCATGCCAGCGCCGCCTCCGCTCGCGCCGGTGCCCGCTGAAGAATTCCCTGCGGAACCACCGTCGCCGCCGTTGGCTGATCCGTCGCCTGTCCCGGCGTCATCCGCACCCCGCTTCTTGTTCGTGTCGTCGTCGGAGCACGCCGCAGCGAGCACCCCCGCCACACACAGGGTCAGGAACCAGCGCCCCCGACGGGGCGCAAACAAGGAGTCGAATGAGGTAGGCATCAACCCCGAAGGCTAACAGAAAGCCCGACATCCGCAGACGCCCGACAGGCAGCACGGCACGTTCAGCGACCACCTCACCCCACACGCCAGACCTTGCTGATCAAGCGCCCTGGGAGGGCTCACAGTTCCTGCAAAAAGCGCCAACTGACGCCGTGGTGGCAGCCCCCGCGCGCCTGCATACGAGGCGCGGGCACCAACTCGCCACATTTAAATCGTGCACGATATACTTGCGCACGATTAATTTGGTCCTAGAGTGTGTGGAGTCAGCACGGCGGGCCATCTCGTGTGCCCCCGTGCTCCCATTCCCAGAAAAGCCCAAGGAGAATCTTCATGTCTCAGCCCGCCATCCTCGAGAAGCGCCTCTACACCGCCCGCGCAACCGCCATTGGAGGTCGTGAAGGCACTGCCAGGACCGACGACGGCGTGCTCGACGTCACGCTCGTGCCGCCAAAGTCCCTCGGCGGAAAAGGCGAGGGAGGCACGAACCCGGAGCAGCTCTTCGCGACGGGCTACGCCGCCTGCTTTGGCAGCGCCCTGGCCCATGTAGCGCGCTTGCAGAAGGTCAATCCTGGTCAAGTCAGCGTCACGGCCGAGGTCACCATCGGACCCGTCGGCAAAGGCTTCGGTCTAGCCGTGGCCCTGAACGTGAGCCTCCCCGATCTCCCCCGTGAGCAAGCCGAAGCACTGGTCGCCACCGCTCACGAAGTCTGCCCCTACTCCAACGCAACGCGCGGTAATATCGAAGTGACGCTCGCTGTGGTCTGACATGTCTGACGCACTCCTCCTCGACTCTCAGCTGTGTTTCGCGCTCTACGCCGCCTCCAGGGCGGTAACGAGCGCTTACGCCCCGCACCTGAAGGAGCTGGGACTCACGTATCCCCAGTACCTCGTGCTGCTCGTGCTGTGGGAGAGCGAAGGAGTGCGCGTGACTCAACTCGGTGAACGGCTGCACCTCGACTCGGCGACACTCACGCCTCTGCTCAAGCGCATGGAGGCCCAAGGCGTCGTCGAGCGCCGGCGCAGTCAGCAGGATGAGCGCGTCGTGGAGCTCTTCCTCACACCGCACGGCAAGCGCCTGAAGAAGAAGGTCGAAGAGATCCCCACCAACGTCTTCAAGAACTCGGGACTCAGCCTCAAGCAGGCACGGGAGCTTCGCACGAGCCTGCAAGCGCTGACTCAACGCTTGCGCACCGACGACTAGAGGCCGCGCCCGGGGTTGAGGATCCCGCGTGGGTCGAACGCAAGTTTGACGCGAGTCATCAAGGCGCGCTCAGAGCTGCCAACCATCGGCTCCAGTTGAGCGAGCTTGAGTGCGCCGACGCCGTGTTCCCCGGTAATGGTGCCGCCGAGCTTGATTGCGGCGTGCAGGATCTCATCGAACGCGGCGTAGGCACGCGCCTGAGACTCAGCACTCTGCCCATCGAACACGATGGTCGGGTGCAGGTTGCCGTCCCCCGCATGACCGAAAGTGCCGATGGTCAGGCCATGTGACTCGCTGATGGCCTCGCAACGCACCAACATTTCCGTGAGGTTTTGTTTGGGGACTGCTACGTCATCGAGCAACGTGGCGCCCATGCGCTCGAGGGCTGGGTACGCCATGCTGCGCGCTTGAAGCAGTAGTCGCCCTTCCTCGGCGTTGGAGCTCAGCATCACGTCGTAGGCCGCGTGCTGCCCGCACAGCGCTTCACAGCGCGCGATCACCGCCTCCGCATCCGACGCATCGCTCTGCACCAGCACCATGGCCGCCGCAGTAGTATCCAATTCGAGGTGTGCGTGACGCTCGACCGCGCGAAGGGTCGTGCGGTCCATGATCTCCGTCAGTGACAAGTCCAACGAGTCCATCGCTTCGATGGCCGCACCGGCCGAATGCAGGCTCTGAAAGTAGGCGACCAGCGTCGAGGCTGGTCGGGGCTTTGGCAAGAGACGCAGGGTTGCTTCCACGACTACGGCAAGCGTGCCTTCGGACCCGACCAGCAGCCGCTTCAAGTCGAGCCCGGCGACGTTTTTTTGCGCCAACGAGCCGGCGCGAATCAACGTACCGTCCGCGAGGACGGCCTTGAGCGCCAGCACGTGGTCGCCGGTGACGCCGTACTTCAGGCAGCACGCACCACCAGCGTTGGTTGCGATGTTGCCTCCGATGCTCGAGATGTCGCGGCTCGCGGGATCCGGGGCGTAGAACAAGCCGTGCCCCAAGGCCTCAGCGGCAAGCTCGCCATTCAGCACTCCGGGCTCCACGGTGGCGCTGCGACCGATGGGATCCACGCGCAAGATGCGCCGCATGTCTGCAACGCTGAGCTGGATGCAGCCGTCGAGGGCGTTTGCCCCACCGGAGAGCCCCGTGCCCGCGCCACGGGTTACCACGGGGATACGGCGTTCATTGGCGAAGCGCAGGGTCGTGATCACGTGCTCGACACTGCGCGCGCGGACTAGCGCCGTGGCCTGTCCGGCAGGCACCAGGCGCGCGTGATCCCGCGCGTAGCTCTCCAGCACATCGCGGTCGCTGACCACTGCGCCTTCGGGTAGCGCCTGCAGAAGCTCAGGTAGCCAGGCACTCACCGCGCCCCCTGAGCGCGCTTGCGCGCAGCGTAAAACGCGCGGATGTGCTCCTCCACCAGGTTCTTTGCGCGCTTGCTCTGTCCGCGCTCGACAGCGCGCAAGATCTCCTCGTGCTCGGCCGTGAGGTCTCGCATGGTGCGCTCCGGGCGCGGCACCTGGTGGAGCGCCTCCCCCAAATGAGCGGAGACCGCGTCGCGCAACACGCCCATCACGAGACCGTAGGCCTGATTCCCCGAGGCACTAACCAAGCTCTTGTGGAAGCTCAAGTCCGCAGCGCGAAACGCTTCGACGTTGACATCAGGCGCCCGCATCGCCTCGACGGCCTCACGTGCGGCCAGCAGCGCTGTCTCCTCCCGCACCAGCGCAGCCTGCTCGAGCGCCGCACCTTCAATCACCACGCGGAGCTCTACCAGGTCCGCCAGGGGCACACCGCCAAGGCGCAGGACGCTCTCCATCGCCAGGGCAGCGCTGCTCATGACGTACTCCCCGGTGACGCGAGGCCGCTGGGTGGACACGGTGTCGCCGCCGGAGATCAAGCCCTGAGCCTGAAGGATGCGCAGCGCCTCGCGCACCGTCGAGCGGCTGACACCGAGCTGGGTGGTCAGCTCCTTTTCACTCGGGAGTTCGGTCCCAACGGCGATCTGACCGGAGACGATCGCCTCCCTCAGCTGGCGCGCAACCAGCACCGAGAGCGGCGCTCGCTCAGTGACCTGAAAGGTGAACGGAGAAGCAGTCGTTTCAGCCGTGCGTTCGGGAGCAGCGTTCGCGGTGTCTCTCGTTTTCGCCACCTGCTCTTTTTAGCAGGTTGACTGCTTGTCTGACAAGCTGATAAGTTTTCCGAGACGTTGCGAGTCGGCTTCGGGGAGCCGTCCGCCTCGCGTCGCAGCGTGACTTTTCGCGCGGAAAAGGAGCTAGGGATGAAGCTGGATCCGAAGACGACAGCCATCGTGCTGATCGAGTACCAGAACGAGTTCACGTCAGATGGCGGAGTGCTACACGGCGCCGTCGCCGGGGTGATGGAGAAGACGAACATGCTCGCCAACACCGTCAAGCTGGTGGACGAGGCGCGCAAGAAAGGCGCGACCATCATGCACGCGCCAATCACCTTCGCGCCTGGTTACGGCGAGCTCACTCGCCACCCCTACGGCATCCTCAAGGGCGTGGTCGACGGCAAGTGCTTCGTGAAGGGCACCTGGGGCGCCGAGATCATCGACGACCTCAAGCCTCAGGAAGGCGACATCGTGATCGAGGGCAAGCGCGGCCTCGACACCTTCGCCAGCACCAACATCGACTTCATCCTGCGCAGCAAGGGCATCCAAACCGTCGTGCTCGGCGGCTTCCTCACGAACTGCTGCGTCGAGTCGACCATGCGTACCGCGTATGAACACGGCTTCGAGGTGATCACGCTGGTCGACTGCACCGCGGCGACCTCCCAGGAGGAGTACGAGAACGCGCTCAAGTACGATTTTCAGATGTTCTCGAAGCCGATGCCTTCTAGCGAGCTGCTAGCTCACCTCGGCTAAGGCCTGCCGAGCAATCAGAGACTCACGAGCTTCACCAGCTCATCCGCGTCGAGCGTCGCGACGCGTTCACTGCCGTCGAGCAGGGCGGCCGCGAGTTCGCGTTTCCGCGCGTGAAGCTCCGTGACGCTCTGCTCGATGCTGTGCTTCATCAGCAAGCGATACACGGTCACCGGCTTCTCCTGGCCGATGCGGTGCGCGCGATCGGTAGCTTGCGCCTCCACCGCGGGGTTCCACCACGGGTCCAGGTGGATCACGTAGTCCGCTGCGGTGAGGTTCAAGCCAAAGCCACCCGCTTTCAGGCTGATCAAGAAGAGCGGCGCGCTACCCGACTGAAACGCATCTACCCTGCGCTGGCGGTGGGCCTTGGGTACCGAACCGTCGAGGTACTCGTAGCTCAGCCGGCGCTCCTCGAGTTGCTCGCGCACCAGCGCCAAGAAGTCGACGAACTGGCTGAATACTAGGGCGCGGTGCCCGTTTTCAGCGAGTTCCTCCGCCAGGTCGAGGAAGGCATCGATCTTCGAGCACTCGTGGGGAGCGTCCGGGAACACCAGGCGCGGATGGCAGCAAAAGCGCCTGAGCCGGGTTATCTCCGCGAGGATCTCGAGCTTGTTGTCGCGCCTGCCCGCGTAGGTGAAGAGCTTCTCGTGTACCTGCTTGCGCAGGAGGCCGTAGCGCAGCATCTCCTCTTCGGAGAAGCGCACCTCGTGCAGGACGTCGGTGATCGGCGGGAGCTCCTTCAACACATCCGCCTTGCGACGCCGCAGGATGTACGGTTCCAGGCGCTGACGGAGCTCGACCCGTGCCTCTTCGTCTTTGTCTTGCTCGATGGGGCGCAAAAACTCCCTGCGGAAATTCTTCCACTCGCCGAGCAGGCCCGGGTTCAAGAAGCGGAAGATGCTCCACACATCTCCCAGGTGATTCTCGAGGGGGGTACCGGTCGCCACGATGCGCACGGCAGCCTTCAAGCCAAACGCCGCCTTGGCACGCAGCGAGCTTGCGTTCTTGATGAACTGCGCCTCGTCGAGCACCACCGTGTCCCACTCCACCTCGCTGAGCTGCTCGGCGTCCTGTTGCAGCAGCGCGTAGCTCGCGATCACGACGCCCGGCCCCTGCCCGAGGAAGCGCTTCAGCTGCTGACGGCGAGCCTTGCTGATGTACTCCATCACCCGCAGCTCCGGCGCGAAGCGGTTGATCTCGTTCACCCAGTTCACGCACACCGAGGTGGGCGCGACGACCAGCGTCGGGCGCCTGCGCTGCAGCAAGAGGCCGATGATCTGCAGCGTCTTCCCGAGGCCCATGTCGTCCGCCAAGCAGGCACCGAGCTCGAGCTCCGCCAGGCGACTCAGCCACACATAGCCCGCGCGCTGGTACTCCCGAAGCTCCGCATGGAGCCCCTCAGGGACTGAGTACCCTTCGGCCAGCGCACTCTGCACGCGCTCGAGCCAGCCCTGAACCTCTGCATCGACCTCGAAGCCGCTGTCAGGGTCCGCCAGGTGGCGCAACGTGCTCAGGGCGCCGCGATAGACCTGGAAAGCGCCTCCAGGGATCTCGGGATCCCTGCCGGCTTTCTTGGGGGTGAGGGAAGCGCTCTTCAGTGCCGCGAGGATACGTCTGACCTTCGCTTCGACCTCGACGTAGTCACCGGTGTCGAGGCGCACGAAGCGTCCGAGCCCGACGGGGGAAGCTTTGGTGAGCGCCTCCAGCGCCACCTGATCGACGTCGCTCAGCTTCACCTCGCCCTGGGCGAGGTACCAGCCCTTGATGCAGCGGAGCTGACCCTTGAGGCTCAGGGAGGACGCCGTGCCACGCAGCCGAAGACCGCCACGCTCCGGCCACTCGAAGCGATGAACGACGCTAGAGCGGGAGAGATCGCTGAGCAAGCAGAGCAGGCCCTCTTCTCCGAGCACCCAGCTGTCCGGTGGATCCAACGGGCTCCGCACCTCGTCGTCGACCAGCGGCAGCGAAGGACACACGGCGATCAGCGCGTCGGCGCGCTCCCGCTCCTCCCGGAGGTTCCGTAAGGATCTAAGACGGCGGCCGGCGTGGAACGCCTTGATGCGCGGCGTCCCCTCCCCGGCAACGAAAAAGCGACCTCCGTCGCTGAACGGACGCACGCCGAACTGTACCAGCCACGCGCCAGCGTGGAGCGCCGCGCGCACCACCGGCGTGGAGTCCGCCTCGACCTCTTGTTCAACCCCAAGCTCTGGGCTCACGACGTCGACGCTCATGGACAGCTTGCTGAGCACCTCGAGTAGCTGCGCTTCCTGCGCCTTGGGAATGCGCACACCGTGGGGCAGCGCCTCCATCACGCGCCCCATGTCTTCGTTGACGCGATACACCCGCAGGCGATCCTCTGCTTCGACGCTGACGTTGACTCCGACCTCCGCACACCGAGGCTCCGCGGTGATCTGGATGTAGCCTCCCTGCTCGTGGGTCTCGATGCGCGCGCGCCCGGGCAACACGCTGACTGGCAGCATCGCGCGCGCGCCGTTGAACACACGCGGGTGTCCGATCAAGGCTTCCGCCGCTTCCGCCGTTGGTTCCCGCTGACCAGACGGGAGCTCCCGGGAGCACTCCACGACGCGCTGGTCTTCCACCGGGAGCCTGGACTTGTAGTCGTAGAGTTCCGCCCAGCTCATGCGGCGGCCCTGGGTCCAAGTCCCCATATCCCCACGGAACTCTTGTAGCGCCGGGCGCGCCAGCTCACCGTCGGCCATGTCGACGAACCAGGCCACTCGATACTGCCGCTCAGTCGTCTTTTGCAGCTGCTCCGAGACCTGGCCGAGACGCTGCAGCGCCTTTTCCCACTCGGACTTGACGCTGATCCCCGACCAGAGAAACAGCTCGCCAGGCTGCTCGACGTCTTCCCACAACAGTTCATGGCGCCGCAGCTCCTCAGCGGCCTGAGCCTCGTCGAAGCGCCGCGCGAGGCCGAACCCTTGGCGCGCGATCCAGTCGTAGCGAGCGGCTCGCCAGGCGAGGGCCGCCTGCACGAGCTGTGCGGCCCAGGCGGCGCGCGTCACCGCTTGCTCGGTGTGGAGCTCAACGGCGACGCCAGAGAGCAACAGCTCCCAGAAGGTGCCGTTGCGCGCGAGGGCATACACGTCGATGCGCCGCTGCTTCACGTCGGGCTCCGTCAGAAACCCGAGCAGTGCCTTGAACGCCTTGCTCGCGGCCTTCAGGTCCGAGCGCTTCCCGGCACCAACCAAGCGCCGCGCCTCAGCAAACGCCTCGGGGGTGCCGAGACCAACTCGAAGCAGCGCGGGCACTACGGCGAGGCTGCCTGCGTCGCCCGCGCTGGCCTTCTTCGCGTCGAACAAGAGTTCGAGCAGCGCAGCTACGCGGCCGCTGTCGCCGCGAATGAAGCTCTCACACACGTCGAGGGTCGCTCGGGTGGCAAGCGAGAGCTCCCGCGAGTAGCGCTTGAGCCCTTCTACGTCGCCGCGCAGGGCTGCGTGCTCTGACCACAGGGCCAGAATTCGTTGCCGCGTGGTAATGTCCTGCTGTCGGGTTGCCGCCTCGCAGAGCCAGTGCTCGAGACCGCTGAGGGGCTCGAGCCTCCCGAGGCTCTCGCGCGCGATGCGTTCGGCGACGTCCAGCGCTCCCTCACCCCAAACCCTGGAGAACCACTCGGGGTCGAACGCCTCACAAACGGACTCGCGGATCCAGGCTTCGCGGTCGCGGACAAGACCGCGTAAGGCTGCGGGTTGAGAGGCGCTGAGCTTGGTGAAGGCGTTCAAGTCCCCGAGTTGCAGAGCCAGCTCGAGGGGCGCCTGGGAGCGCGTGCCGACCAGGCGGTGGCAATCACGCACCAACGAGTCGAGCTCTCCACCGCGACCCAGCTCACGGATCACCAGCTGACGCACGCCGTCCGCGATGGCGAGGCCGTGTTGCCCGCGCCCCAAG
Organism: Polyangiaceae bacterium; assembly: GCA_041389805.1. Lineage (GTDB taxonomy): Bacteria > Myxococcota_A > Polyangia > Polyangiales > Polyangiaceae > JAHBVY01. Next base: position 119,676 of record JAWKRD010000003.1, read on the forward strand.
CGGGTGAACTTCATGTCCGTGTTGAGCAAGCCGCGCTTGAGCGCTTCCCTGGAGAAGCCTGCGAACGTGGCAGGCTTGTCAGCGAGCTGGAGTAGAACATCGTTCGGGAGCGCGCTCTCGAGGGCTAGCGCACCCAGCAGTCGGAAGCCGCCTGCGCCGAGCTGATTGCGTAACGCTCGGACCTTGCTGGGATTCGCTGCGCGGCTCTGAGCGCGTGGGTCATCGGTGCCAGGCACGTCGCCGGGACTATGCCTCAGACCATTGCGCGACGCATCAACCGCGAGCTGGGTCGCGGCGCGATCGGACAAGCAAAGCCAGGGAGAAACGGGCTATGAAGGCATATGGCTCGCAGCGCTTCAGTCTCCCCCCTCGCCCTTGCCAAGACAACCCTGCTGGTGCTCGGCGCGTTTGCGCTCGTCGGCTGTGGCAGCGATGACGCCGAGAGCGCCTCTGGACGCGACTTCAGCGCCTTCGACAGCGCAGTCCAGAGTTTCCTAGAGGAAAATAACCTCAGCGGCGCGAGCGTGGTGGTCGTGAGTCGCGACGAAGGCGTCGTACACGTGAAGGAGCTCGGCGAGTTCGAAGAGGACCGCATCTCGCTGATTGCCTCCTCGAGCAAGGTGATGAGCGCCGGCGTGCTCGTCCACCTGGCGGACCAAGGCGTGCTGGACCTCGACAAGCCGGTGTCCGACTACCTCGGCGATTGGGGAGAGTACAAGACGGACCGCACCGTCGCGCAAATGCTCTCGAACAGCGCAGGGATGGTCGGGCTGATCGACGACCGGCTCTACGCGCCCTACCTGTGTCAGTACCTCGACGGGGGCACGCTGAGCGACTGCGCCAAGAAGATCTACACCGCGGACGACACCGCCGATTTGATCCCCCCGGATACGGAGTTCCACTACGGCGGTGGACAGTGGCAGCTCGCGGGTGGTGTCGCCGAGGTGGTGAGCGGCAAGACGTGGGACGCGCTGATCGACGAAATCTACGTCAAGCCATGCGGCTTGCAGTCAACCGGCTACAACAACCACTACAGCCAGGGCTTCGCGAGCGGCGGCGTGGATGGCGCTCTGACTTATCCCGACTTTTTCCAGGGCAACCTGGATAACCTCGGGGAAACGCAGAACCCGAGCATCGAAGGTGGCGCCTACACCACGGCGCGCGACTACGGCAAGATCCTCTGGATGCACCTCTCGGGCGGCCGTTGCGGGGACACCCAGGTGCTGAGCGAAGCGGGCGTCGCGCGCATGCAGCACGACCGTATCGGCGAGATCTACGGCGGCTCGTCCCTCGACCCGACATTGCCAGGCTATGGCTTTGGCTGGTGGGTTAGCCGCCAGGACTCGGTGGTGGCTGACCCGGGCGCGTATGGAGCAACGCCCTGGCTCGACAACGATCGCGGCTACGCAGCGATGGTGATCCTCGAGGCCAAGGCGGAGCTCGGTGTGAACCTGCGAATTCAGACGAAGCCCATCCTGGACGAGCTGTTCCCGCTTCCGCAGGATTGAAGGCTCACTCGGCCGGCTTTTCCTCGTCCTTCTTCTCTTCTTCCTTCTTCTCTTCTTCCTTCTTGTCGCCCTCGGCCTTCTCGCCCTCGGCCTTCTCGCCTTCCGCCTTTTCTTCGGCGGGCTTGTCAGCGGCCTTTTCCTCTGCGGGCTTGTCAGCCGGCTTCTCCGCGGGCTTGTCGGCGGCGGCGGGGACTTCCTTGCCGTCCTTGCCAGCTTCGGGCTTCTTTTCGTCGCAGGCGACGCACAGGAGCGGGATGGCGAGCAACGCAATGCTGAGCTTGATCATGAGAGTTCTCCTTGGGACCGCGCATTCAATGGAGCAGCACGTCGCAACGCGCCAAGCGGCCTCGCTCACGATCTAACAGCGCCTCGTTTCCGCCCGAAAAGGAAACGGGCCGCGTCACCATGATTTCGTCGCCCTGACGCCAGACTGAGACGTTCTCCACGCGCCCGACCCATAGCGGACATCAATTTCCGCAGGGTCGGTTGACTCACGCTGTGACCACCTGGTGTTCGATGAGTGACTCGCCCATGGAGACCACCATCTCCTCCAGGCCGCGGGGCTGCCAGTCGAGCACGGTCTTGATCTGAGTGGTGTCGAGGTCCTGCCGCTTTCCAAGCTCTTGAACGGCGAGGGCGGCCGTCTTGTCGAACAGCGCGACGACGCGCAGGAGCCAGCCGGGAACGCGTCGGGTCGGGATCTTGAAGCCACGCTCAGCGAAGTGCTGTTCGAGGATTCTCGCGACGTCGAGCATCGAAGCGTGTTGAACAGAAGCCACGAAGCGTTTCCCCACTGCCTCAGGCTTCAACATCGCGGCCAGGTGCGCGCTCGCCACGTCGCGCACATCCACCATCGCCCAACCAATGTCTGGGCAACCTGGCATCTCTCGAGCCATCAACTTGCGCACCACCTCTCCCGAGGTCCCGTAGTCGCTGTCGAGCACCGGGCCGAGCACCAACCCAGGATTGATGGTGCAGAACTCGAGACGCTTGTCCGCAGGGAAGCTCTCGACCAAGTCCCAGGCGGCGCGCTCTGCGATGGTCTTGCTCTGCTCGTAGGCACCGACGTCCTTGCTCAGGATCGACCAGTGGCTCTCGTCGTAGGTCTCGGAGCCATCGCGCTTGTGGCCATACAACACGGCGGCGATCGAGGACGTCATCACCAGGCGCTTCACCCCCGCCGCCTGTGCCGCGCGGATCACCCGCAGCGCGCCATCCCGCGCCGGCACGATCAGCTCATCGGGGTGCTTTGGTGGAGTGCGCGGCAGCGGCGACGCGACGTGGAGCACGTACGTGATGCCCTGCATCGCCGCGTCCCAGCCTGAGTCCTGAGTGAGGTCTGCAGCGACGAACGACAGCCGCGACGTGTCTGCTCCATGCGCCTTCAGCGCCGCCTCGACCTGTGCGGTGCGCTTCAGGCTGCGCACCGTGCCGCGCACCTGATAGCCGGCCTCGAGCAATTGAAGGATGCAGTGCATGGCGATGAAGCCCGATGCACCGGTAACCAGAACCTGGGTGTTTGCCGCGTCCGATGTCATGCCCGGCATATGGGAGACCAGTGGTCTCTTGTAAATCCTCTAGCTGGAAGAAAACTTGCAATGCCAATCAATTTAGCTAAATTTCTTTGATACCAGTGGTCGCCAAGGAGACATTCGCTCGCGCGCGGGCCCCGGAGCAACGAGAGCAGCGCCGTCAGGAGCTGCTCAGCGCAGCGAGGCGCCTGCTGGACTCCGGTGGGCTCGAGGCGGTGGGGCTCAACGCCATCGCGCGCGAAGCAGGCATCGCGAAGAGCAACTGCTATCGCTACTTCGAGAGCCGGGAGCAGATCTTGCTCACGCTGCTGACGGAGGACGAGGCGGAGTGGGTCGCGGCGCTCGAGCTCGAGCTGGCACCGCTGGCCGGCACCAACGACATCGAGCGCGTGGCGGCCATCATTGCGAGTACGCTAGCCGCGGAGCCTCGGTTGTGCCTCTTGACCAGCGTGGTCGCTGGCGTGTTGGAGCAAAACGTCTCCGAAGAAACAGCGCGTGCCTTCAAGCAAGCGGTGCGCGCGCTCGCGCTGCGCATCGCGAACGCACTCTTCACCGCCATCCCGCGCTTGCCAACGGAGCGCATCATGGCCATCCAGCGCTACGTCCACGCACTGATCGCCGGCATGTGGCCGATGGCGCACCCTTCCAAAGCCATGCAGTGCGTGCTGGCCGACGCCGGGTTCGAGCACTTCCGCACGGATTTTGAAAGCGATCTACGAGGCAGCCTGACAGCGCTGTTCAAGGGCAGCCTGAGCGACTAGACAGCACCTTCGCGATTCGTCTCTCCACCGCCAAGTTCTTTTCTTGGGGGAGAGGTCGCTCTCAGAGACTCCTTGGTGCTTCGTTGAGTCGCCTGCGGACGCTTCGTGCTTGGGATTGAACCGCCAAGGGGCGAGTCGCAGGCGATGTCCAGGTTGCGAGCGCAGCGAGCACCGGGCGCAGCCCGGCCCCGACCTGGACAGCGCCGAGCACGCCGGCAAGATTGGGAGTGAGCGAACGAGTAAGAACGAGTTCGGGTTCGGGTTCGCGTTCGGGTTCGAGCCAGAGTTAGAGTTGGAGTTTCTCGGAATCCGCACGGCAACTGCCGGGCCAGGCGAAGCCGATGCCCGGCTAGCCTTGAAGAAAGACTGCCGGCCAGGCGAAGCCGATGCCGGCTAGCCTTGACCGCCGGGCGAGGCGAAGCCAACGCCCGGCCAGTCGGCAAGAGACGGCGGAACGTAACCCCACGGAAACACGCCCACCCGAACCCGAACCCGAACCCGAACCCGAACCCGACCCCGAACCCGAACCCGAACCCGAACCCGAACCCGAACCCCAACCCGAACCCGAACCCGAACCCGAACCCGCGCTCGGGCCCATCAGCTCACATCTGCGGCATTGCCTTCTTGAAGCCTTCGATCTCCATCATCCGCCCAAGCCAAGCCGCGATGTTCGCGCCCGGGGGCAGCGACTGACCGATCTGGAGCTGGGTCGCGTTGGAGGCGACGGAGAGGTCCGCGATGGTGGGCTTGTCGCCGACTAGGAACGACTTCCCGGCGAGCGCGTCGTCCAGGATCTTACCGAGCGCCGCCAGCGTCTTCTCGCCCCGCTCGATGGCTGCCTTGTCCGCCTTGTCGCCGGCGAACATCTTGTTGAAGACGACGTCGAAGACGGGTCCCGCGAGCCGCGTCTGGTTCCAGTCGAGCCACTGATCGACCAGCGCGCGCTGCTTGAGGTCCTTCGGGTACCAGTCGCTGAGCTCGTGCTTGTTGCACAGGTAGCGCAGGATGGCGTTGGACTCGTAGAGCCTGAAGTCTCCGTCTTCCAGCGTTGGCACCTTGTGGTTCGGGTTCAGCGCCAGGTAGCTCGGCTGCATGTTATCGCCCTTGATGAGGTCCACCATGGCGAGCTCATGCTCGATGCCGGCCTCGTTGAGCAGCGAAACCACGCGGCGTGAGTGCTGAGAAAATGGATGGAAATGTAGTTTGTACATTGGAACCCCTGTGACCTCGTTGTGTTGTGACGGACCGCTAGAATCAGCCCGAGTCTCCGGCAGCGCCGGGAAAGCGGACCCTCAGGTTAGGAGGCTGCCTGCCTCAGAGCAATCGCTTCGATCGTCGATCGAGCGACGCAGCCCCGGAAGGTAAGCAGCGAGAGAAACGGCGCGGACGACGACGTAGCCAATGAAGGCGAACCACAGGCCGCGGTTGCCGAAGCGCTGCATCATGGGCCAGCTAGCGCCCACGAAAACGCACATGGAAAGCACCGACGCGTTGCGCATCTGGCGGGTGCGAGTCGCCCCCACAAAGATGCCGTCCAGCTGAAAGGCTGCGAACGAAAGCAGGATGTATAGAGCAGCCAGCGGAACCAAGCTGGCCGCCATGCGTCGCACCTCGACGATGCTCGTAAGCGACTGCACCGCAAGCTCACCGCCGAACCAACACGCCGCAGCCAGCGCGCAGGAGGTCAGCAGCGCCAGCTCGCTCGAACGAAGCGCCGCGGCATCGAAGCGCCGCCGCGAGCGGGCCCCGACGGCGCGCCCAACCAGGGACTCCGCGGCGAACGCGTAACCATCCAGGAAGAATGCTGCAAAGCTCACGAGCTCCAGCAACACGTGGTTCGCTGCGAGGTTCGTGTCACCGAACTTCGCGCTCCGGTCGGTGAACCAGGCGAAGCCAGCGAGCAGGAACAGCGTGCGGATCATGATGTCGGCGTTGGCCTTGAACATTTCCGCGAGGCGAACGCGATCGAGTATGCGAGCCTTCGGCCAGAAGTCTTCACCGTCGCCGCGCTGCGCCAGCAAAGTACGGCGGACGGTCCAGAACGCTGCCAAGAGCGTGACCCACTCGGCGACCGCAGTACCGAGACCAATCCCGCGCACGCCCCAGCCCAGCACCCCGGCGAAGGTCACGTCGAGCGCGATGTTCAGGCCGTTCAGCAGCAGCTGGAGCACGAGCAGCTGTCGGCTCTTGCCGAGACCGATCAGCGTCCCCATCAGCGCGAACGTGCCGAGTGCCGCCGGCGCACCCCAAATCCGCGCGGCAAAGTACTGAGCAGCCTCTCCTTCGACCTCGGGGCTGGCGCTGAAGATCGCCCACGCGAGCCTGGCGATGGGCCACTGAAGCAGCAGAAGCAACATGCCAATCAGCGCAGCGAGCAACAACGCACGGCCGAGCACGGCGCGCACCTCCGCCGGCTCGCCAGCCCCGTCGGCCTGAGCAACGAACCCGGTCGTGCCCATGCGCAGGAAACCAAAGGACCAATAGACGAAGCTGAAGATCAGCGCACCAAGGGCGATGGCACCGAGCGCCGAAGTGGTACCCACGTGTCCAATCACCGCGGTGTCCGCGATGCCGAGCAACGGCACCGCGGCATTGGCCAAGATGATTGGCCACGCAATGCGAAACACCGAGCTCCGAGTGAGCTCGGCGGAGCTGACTTCAGCGCCGCTCACCTCAGCCTTCGAGCTGCTTGCTCAGCTCTTCAAGTTTCGCTTCCGCCTGCTTGTAGGCGGGGCGTGCGGTCAGGCGCGCTAGGTAAGGACCGAACACCTGTCCCGCTTCGATGGTCCCTGACATCACCCCCCAGCCGAGCGCCGAGGCCATGTAGACGTCCGCCGCGGTGAAATGCTCTCCGAGCAAGAAGGGCCCCTTGCGCAGAGCCTGCTCCAGGGTGCCGATGGTGTCGTCGAAGGAGCCGTAGCCGAGGGCGCCCTTGCGCTCGACTTCGGGACGATTCAGGCCCTTGTCCACCATCGCGGTCTCGAGGCAGCCATGACCGAAGAACAGCCAGCGGTAGTAGGCTCCCCGCTCGGCGGAGTCAATCGCGGGCGCAAGCTTTGCCGCAGGGAAAGCATCCGCCAAGTAGGCACAAATCGCCGGGCTCTCCGTGACGATCACACCCCGGTGCTCGATCGTGGGCAACTTACCCATGGGATTGATGGCCAGGAACTCGGGCGCCTTGTGCTCCAACTTGTCGAAGCGCAGGAGCTTCACCTCATACGGCGCTCCGACCTCTTCGAGCATCCAGTGGATGGTGCGCCCGCGTGAGCGCGGGTTGGTGTAGAACGTAACAGTTGCGTCAGACATCTCGCCTCCGGTGCTGTTCGTAGCCCTCTCAGGACGCGCAGGAAAGCCCGAAAGTCAGCGTGAGGAGACTCTCCCGACAGGACGTTGTCAGGGGGGCGGTGCGAGGCATGACGGTACACCTCCCCCCGAATAAACTCCGAGGGGAGCGGAGTTTATTTACCGTGGGGTAAATCGCACCAAGCTACTCGGCGTTCGGTGACGAGGGCAACGCTGCTTCGGGCTCTTGAGGAGCCTCGGGTCGCACATCGGCCTCTGCGTGATCGGCCACGGCGATGCGCGGGAACAACAGACCAGCGAAGGCGGCGATCACGGCGAGCACCGCGATGGCCCAGAAGGCGGTGTGCAGGCCATCTTCGAGCGCCCAGGCGAGGCTGTGCAGCACCTCCGGCGCGAGGTTCTTTCCGTGCTCTGGGCCGAGCAACGCGTTCGCTGCTTCAACGGGGACGCCGGGAGTCTTCGCTAGCTCACGAGCGATCACCGCGCCAAGCGCGCCGACGGCGAGGGTGCCACCGATGGTGCGAAAGAACATGGTGCTCGCCGTGGCGACCCCGCGTTGCTTCCACGCCACCGACGACTGCACGGCGATGATCAACGCTGTATTCGCCAGCCCCATGCCGACACCGAAGAAGCCCGTCGCCAGGCTGATCCAAATCAGGCTGAGGTCGGGAGAAAGGGTCAACGCAAGCCCAATGCTCGTGATGGTGAGCACGCAGAGCCCAGTCAGGATCAAGGGACGGAAGCCGACCTTCACCAGCAAGCGTCCACTGATCGCGCTAGCCACGGGCCAGCCGATGAGCATCGGCGTGATCGCGCGCCCGGCTTCCTTCGCGGAACCGCCCAGCACCGCCTGCACGTGGAGCGGCACGAAGGTGACCGTCGCGATCATCGCGCCGCCAAGCAACGTCCCGAGTACGGTCGCGACCGCCATCACGCGGCGGCTGAACAGGTCGATGGGTAACATCGGCTCTGCGGCGCGCTTCTCGATGCCGATGAAGACGGCGGTCAGCACACCGGCGATCGCCAGCATGATCACGCCGCTGGAACTACCGCTGCTGCCGCCCAGGAGCAGCAGCAAGATGGCGGTGAGCACCAGCGTACCGGCAACGTCGAACACGCGTTTCTGTTTCTCTACGGATTCGTGATAGGCGAACGCCAGCACGGCCATGCAGACGATGCCTGGCAGCACGTTGATGTAGAACACCCAGCGCCACGACAGCGCGCTGACGATATAGCCACCGAGTAGCGGCCCGATGATGCCCGCCGCGCCCCACACGCCGCCGAACAGGCCCTGGATCTTCGCGCGCCGCTCGACGTCGAACAGATCGCCGATGATGGTCATCGTGATCGGCTGCATGGCGCCTGCGCCCAAGCCTTGCAGGGCGCGGAACGCGATCAGCTGCTCGATGCTGCGCGCTTGACCGCTCGCCACGGAACCAATCAGGAACACCGCGACGCCGAACAAGATGATCGGCTTACGGCCGTACAGATCTGCGAGCTTGCCGTAGATCGGCACCGTCACCGTCGCGGCAAGCATGTAGGCGGTGAACACCCACGAGTAGAGCCGGATCCCGCCGAGATCACCGACCACGGTTGGCATCGCGGTGGAGACGACGGTCATTTCCATCGCCGCCATGAAGAGCGCGAACAACAACGCCACCACAGTGGCTGGGCGATGGGTCTGTCGGGGGGTCGAGGAGGACATAGTCAAAGTCGCGAAACGGTCTCGCCCCCCGCTTCAGTGCGCTACGGACCGACGCGGCCTATCCCTAAGGCACCCATCCCCATTCGCCAAGGGCGCATGACGTTGGGGCTCTCATTGTTCACATGGCCCGCGGCGCCTATCCTCGGCAAGGATGCCACAGCCTGGAGGGAAGTCTGCCAGCTACTCGAGGCGCGAGCGCGCGCTGGAGTGGGCACTGCTGGCCAATTTCCTGATTCATGGCCTCGCGCTGATCAGCATGGCGGCGCTCTTGTTGCCCATGCTCCCCGGCGGAAGCGAGCCGGATTCGGCTGTGCGCGTCGGCACCATCGCGGCGCACCCCTGGCGTTTCCGCCTGGGCTGGCTGCCCTGGCAGCTGTGCGCGGCGATCGACCTGTGGATGGCGATCGCCATGTTGCGCACGCGCTGGTTGCCCAAGCTGGGAACGGCGTGGGTGTTGCTCTTCACGCTACTCGCAGTGCTTCCCGATCAATACGCCCAGGCGATCTGGGTGACCCACGGTGTGGAGCTCGCGCAGACCGACTCCGTCGCCTACTTCGCCCTCGAGCGGGAGCTGTTTCCCCTCACCGCGGGCTGGGGCGCGGTCTGCTACACGCTTGCCGCCCTCGGCTGGACCTACTGCTTCGTGAAGGCCGGCACGTGGTCGCGCCTGCTCAGCGCGCTGAGCGTTCCGCTGTGGCTCGCGATGGCGATCGCCGCGAGCTCTCCCGTGCTGCCTGAGGGCATACGCCCGAGCTCGCAGTTCATCTCCGCAGCGAACGCCGTGGGCTTTGCGTTACTCCAGGTGTGGCTTGGGTTGGTCACCGAACGGGTACTGATGCGGGCGCGACCCGACGAGCCCCACGGTCGCCTCGCGCGCTGGCGCTACCCGGGGCGTGGTCCAATCGCCTGGGTCACCAACTGGCTCGCGAACTCGCGCTTCTTCGGTGCATTGCTCGAGCCGCTACCCGAGGCGGAGATGCGCAGCGAGATCACCAACGTGGTCTACGTGAACTACCTGATGCGCGCCGCGGACGCAGAACGCCTGGTTCCCCACGGATTAGAGCTTCAACGCTTGGGATCGGGGGGAGAGTATGCGCTGTTTACGTTCCTCACGTATCAACACGGACATTTCGGCTTCGCGTTCATGGGTCCGCTGCGTAGATTCATGCCCAACCCCGTTCAGACGAACTGGCGTGTCCACGTCTGCGACCCACGTACGGAGTACCGCGGGATCTACTTCCTGACCAACGCGATTGACGCAGCGGTTCCGGCGCTGGCGGCGCGCTTGCTCACCGAAGGCATGCCGATGCACGTGCTGAAGCACGCTGAAGTTCGTCACACCGACGACGGTGCGCTCCAGGTCGAGCTCGATCCCGGCAGCGGCTCCGCGCCCGACGCGCGCCTGGAACTCCGTCCGTCGGACGAACCGGCGTGGGAAGGCCCCTGGGCTGAGTGCTGGCCGACGTTCCGCGCCTTCCTCGAATACTGCGTACCTCAAGACCGCGCGATGTCGAGTCAGCCACTGAAGAAGCGCGTGTCCCGTCAGGAGATCGACCTTGGGATCCCCATCGACGCTTGCGAGCCGATGACGGGCAGCGTGCACTCAGAAGCCGCGCGGCACTATCTCGGCGACTCAGTGGGGCTCACGGCCCCGATTTGTTTCCGCGTGGCTAATGTCAACTTCTCCTTTGCGATCGAAGCCCACGACGCCTACCCACTCACGCTGCGCGGCGCTCAGCTCGCTGGCTCCGACTCGGACTCAGGCGCGGAATCGAGCGGACGAAACCAGTAGTAGTGGCGTACGAAGCGCAGCCCGAACAGGCTCTGTTCGTGACATCCCAGAATGGTTGCGTCAGGGCAACGCGCGCTCGCGGGCACGGCGCAGTCCGGCGCGCCGGGCGCCCACAGGCAGAGCCGTTCAGCGAAGGGCGACGGCAGGGCGGTTCGCCCGATCAGCGCCCACACCCCGGAGCGATCTTCGGGCTGCCCCTCGCGGCGCTGGGAAGTGAGCGCCACGCCAACTCGCCCGTCGGCATCCGCCTCCAGGGGGTCGAGCCGAAGCAGGCCCGCGATCTGACCAAACGGCATCGGGAAGCTCGCGTGCATGTAGTGAACGCCGGCGTGCTCCCAGGTCGCATACGCCGCCACCTGGAAGGCCTGCTTTGTTCCCGCGTAGTAACGTTCGATGCCGCGCACATCGCTGCGCCCATCAGCCGCGGCGTCCAGGGGAAAGCAGCGAGTGAGGATATGCGCCTCACGCCAAGGCAACACGAACTGGCCGAAGAACGCCATCAGCGGCCGCATCAGCCACCACAAGAGCAAGAAGGGTCCCCGCCAGTGGCTGCGTATGAACAGCTCGAGGCCCGACGTATCCTCGAAGAAACGTCGCACGTCGGGGTGGACGTCACGCGTGTCCAGCGCTGGTTGCCGCAGGTCTTCGAGAGCGTCCACGACGCCGCGAGGCTCGACCGCTGCGGACTGCAGCTCCCAAGCATGGCGCCGGTAGTAGCCGAGCCCGAGGCGCGCGCCGCCACTCAGGTGACTGAACGTCAGCTTCGAAGGCGGATCTGGCTGGCTGCTCTTCACGCAATCGACAGCCTACTCGGCGCCCGCCCGCAACGGCTCGAGATCTGCACACAGATCCAGAAGCCTTGACGTGCGACGCTCGGCTCACCGACCGTGAACCGAAACCGTTGGCTGGGGACGCGGGGTCCCTTGGTCAAGCAGCTTTTCATCAGCGGTCGGGCATACTATGTCCTACCTGCCGCTTGCGTCGCTGGCAGCTCTGGATAGATCTCGAGCATGGGTGGGTTAGTTGCTGTGAAGAGTCGCCGCGCCTCACGTCAGAAGCTGCTCAAGGAGTACCCGGGCGCGAGCATCGTGGATCTGACGTCGAAGGCAGAGGCGCCGTTCGTGCGCTTTTCTCCATTTTTTCCACACGGCAACATACCGGTCCCGTTCAGTGCGCCGCGCACGGCCGCCAGCGTCGAAGGGATCTGGCAGGCGCTCAAGGTGTTCGAGTCTGAGGATGTCGACGAGAGCAAGCTCGACGTGCGCTCGATGCGGGGCATCAAACGCAGCGTGCGGCGCTTCGGGCGCTGCCTCGGCCACCGCGCCGGGCTGCACGGAGAGCGACTGCTGGGCTACCTCGAAGCGCGAGAGCAGATCTACCTCCCGAGCTACAGCTGGGTTCTCAGGCACTGCCTACGAGCGGAACTCGAAGCGCTGCGTGGGATGGCAAGGCGCGGGCCGCTGCTGCTGCTCGACTACGAGACCAACGCGGACGTCGCAGACCTTTCCAAGCCGCTGTCTCACGCGGCGCTGGTGATGCGACATCTCGTTACGTGATGCAGCAAAGGCGCTAGCAGCCTCACCGTCACACAAAGGAGATTGAGTCCCACGGCAGCCGGTGCGACGAATACCCATGGACTTCCAGTTGAGCGCCAAGGCCACCGAGCTCCGGGATCGCATCAAGCGCTTCATTCAAGACGAAATCGGCCCGGTGGAGCAGGAGCTCCTGCAAACGCGAGAGCGCCACGGTGACTGGCGCAAGTGGAGCATCCCCCCAGCGGTCGAGGACCTGAAGCGCAAGGCGCGCGACGCGGGACTGTGGAACTTGTTTCTCCCCGAGGAAGCGGGGCTTTCCAATGTGGAGTACGCACCGCTGGCCGAAGAGATGGGACGGAGCTTCTTGGCTCCCGAGGTCTTCAACTGCAACGCGCCGGACACGGGGAACATGGAGGTGCTGGCGAAGTACGGCAGCGAAGCGCAGAAGGCCGAGTGGCTGGAGCCCCTGCTCAAAGGCGAGATCCGCTCAGCCTTTTGTATGACCGAGCCGGACGTGGCGTCTTCCGACGCCACGAACATGGCCGCGACCGCGCTGATCGATGGCGACGAGGTGGTGCTCAACGGCAAGAAGTGGTGGTCGACGGGCATCGGGCACCCGAACTGCCGCGTCGTCATCTTCATGGGGGTGACCGACAGCAATGCCCATCGCCACTCTCGCCACAGCATGGTGCTGGTCCCGCTCGACACTCCGGGCGTCGAGATCCAGCGCATGGTGCCGGTGTTCGGTGAGTACGACGCCCCGTACGGGCACGGTGAGATTTGGTTCACCGACGCGCGCGTCCCCAGGGCGAACCTGATCGCTGGTCCTGGACGCGGCTTCGAGATCGCCCAGGGGCGTCTGGGGCCCGGACGCATCCACCACTGCATGCGCTGCATCGGCGCAGCGGAGCGCGCGCTCCAGCTGATGATCGAGCGCGGCATGCAGCGTGAAGCCTTCGGCAAGTCGCTGATCAACCTGGGCGGCAACCGGGAGCGCATCGCGGACTTGCGCATCGCGATCGACCAAGCACGCTTGCTGACGCTTTATGCCGCGTGGAAACTGGATGAGGTGGGTGCGCTCGGGGCACTGACGGAGATCAGCGCGATCAAGGTGGTAGCCCCAAACGTCTTGCAACAGGTCGCCGATGAGGCGATTCAATTGTTCGGTGGAGCCGGCGTCTCGGAAGACGTGCCCCTCACGGCCTTGTTCGCCATCGGACGAGTCCTGCGCATCGCCGACGGTCCCGACGCCGTCCATCGCGGGCTCATCGCGCGTATCGAACTCCTGAAGTACGGGAACCTCAAAGCCCGAGACTAAGCGAGCGCGTGAGCTGGGCCTGGCTACCAGGCTGGGCGGATGCCGGGCAACGCGCCCTCACCTCGCGCGCGCAGCACCCGCTCGAGATCGCCACGCAACGACTCCATGCGCTTCACGCCTAGCACATCCGCCCACTCCGACTCGAGCTCTCGGTAGATGCTCTCCACATGACCCAGCAGGCGCTCTCCTTTCGGGGTCAATCGCAAGAACTTGGAGCGTGCGTCAGCGGGATTGGGAACCAGCTTCACGTAGCCAGACTCGCGCATGCTCTCGACGAGCTTCGAGGCCGCTTGTTTCGTGAAGCCCATCTCGAGCGCCAGGTCGTTGACGGTTTTGGTCTTTTCCCGCGCGGGAAGTAGTACAAAGCCGTAGGAGCGTTTCACGTCCTTGTACCCGCGTGCCGCAAGGCGCTCGTGCAACTCGTCGATCAGCGAGCGGTAAGCCATCGCGCAGAGCCGCGCAATCGGAACCTCTTGGCGATCGCCGTAGCTCGTCGCTGACTTGGACACGCTGCGCGTCATACTACGTGCCGCCGGCGCTGCCCACACGCGCGTCGTCTACTCGGCCCACGGCGGCGTAAACGTCTTCCCGTCGAGCTTGGCCTGTCCCCCGACGGGAAAGCAGCAAAGCAGCTCGAGAACGCTGCTGCCGGCGTTGTCCAACGCGAAGAGTGTGTCCTTGGGGATCACGATCACGTCACCGGCTTTTGCCGAGAATGTCTCACCCGCGATTCGCACCGAGGCCTGTCCGCCCAGGACATAGAACAACTCTTCCCGCGTCAACGCGTGGGGTGTCGGCGAGGTGTTTGGCAGGATCTCAACGCGCCACATCGCCGTTTCCTGGGTGCCTCGCGATGGGGTCGCCAGGGTGGTGAAGTGGGCGCTCGGCAGTTCATGGGTGCAACGCTCAGGGGCTTGGATCACAGGCATCGTTTCCTCCAGGGCTTCGCGGGCGGCACGGCGCGTTTGGTGGCCGCCTGCAGCTCTAGTCAATTCAGTTGACCAAACAGTGGTACCTCACCCCCGACCCATCCGTCAACCCTGTTGACTAGTCGTGTCCTAGGGCGGGCGCGCGGCGAACAAAACGCGAGACGCCGACCACCTGCTCGGTAATCGGCGCCTGAGATGCGCGCGCCTTGAAGCACGCGCGAGCTGTAGAGCTACTTGGTTTGGTGACAGCCGTAGCAGCCGAAGCCCGTCTGGGTCTCCGGGTTGTAGGGCTCCATATCGAGGTTCTTCGCCATCTCCGGCACGACCTGCTTGCCCATGAACTCCATCACCTTCGGGTGCTTCTTCGCGAGCGCTTTGAAGTCGCCCTTGGCGGGGAGCTTCGGCAGCGCGGGGCTCGGCATGTCGAACTTGCCTTCCTTGGCTTCCGGGCCGTGGCAAGTCACGCAGCTGAACTCGCCATACTTCTTCTCGTCGTAGTCCTTGAAGACCTTGCCCATGTTGGGCATCACGACCTTCATCATGTGGGCCTTCTTTTGGTCCATGTTCATGTCGGCCCACTTGGCGGGTGCCGGCGGCTCTTCGGGCGTTTCCGCGGCAGGCTCTACGGCGTCAGGCGGCTCCGGCTCCATGTCGGAGGGAGCGGCTTCGGGTGCCTCAGGCGCTTCAGGCGCCTCGGGCGGAGGTGAACCGCCACAACCCAGGGGGAGAGCCAAGCTGAAAACAATGACGGGAATGATTCGACGCATACTGGTTCCTCGCGGCGCATCATCGAAGATTGGCGACTGGTTCACAATCGATAGTTCTGTGCAGGGTCGAGCGACGCCTGCTCACCGCCTCCTGGCCGCCTGCCGGTGGCCGCATTTCCGCGGCAGATCGAAGTTCGGGCACCCACGGTTTTACTACGGGAACGCAATGTTGCGTCGGATGTGTCGCCAGGCGCACCAGCCAGCCCCCGAGCAACGCCAGGAAACTTCGCGCATCACGCGGGCTCTAGTCTCCGGACTCGTCCTCGTTCGAGAATAGGAAAGGATAGGTCACCGTCACGGAGCCTCCGCCTTTGGGCGGTTCGAAGGTCATGCTGAGCATGGACTCCCGGACGCAGTAGACGAACTCTTCCTCGACGATCTCGTTGTCTTCCGCGAGCTCGACCGACTCGACGATCCCGCCCACGGACTCGTCTCCCACGATCTCGAAATGGAGATCGAGCTTGCCGCCCAACGCTGGATCGCGCTCCAAGGCAGCCTCGTAGCACTCCCTGGCGAGTGGGAAGAAATCCTCGCGGATACGTTTCTGAATGTAGCCCTTGTCGAGCCTCGCCTTGGGCTTGCTGGGTGGGGCAGCAGGTGCCGCATTCGTTGCCGGCGCGGCGGCGGTCTTTGAAGGAGCCGCGCGCCGGGTCGCGGCGGGAGGCGCTTCACCGAACGCCGCGTAGATCTTGCGGCGCATTTCATCACGCTTCTCACGCGCTTCGGGCGTCAGCTTGCGCGGCTTGACCGCGGCAGCGGAACGCGCCGGGGCCGGGGCGTTGCTAGCGCTCGACGACGTGCTGGTGTGGGCGCTGGCGACACGAGGGGCCGCCGGAGGCGAGCCGCGCAGCCCGTACCAGAGCGCGCCGGTCGCCATAGCCAGCACGCTCACTACCCCGGCGATCCGCGTCTTGTTCATGCTCGCCCGCATGATACCCCGGAAGCAGGCAGATCTTGGGTCACGACCTCCCCCAGTGGGTCCCTCGGCCTAGGTCGAGCGGGTGCAGAAAAACCCTCGCTCCAGTGGTCCGGCCGATTTTCGGGGCCGCCAAGGCCGCATATCCTTGAACACGATGAACGCTGTCCCCTCCGCGCGTCGCGCGTCGCTACCTGGCGTCCTGGGCCTGTTGCTTGTCGCGTTGCTCGCTTGCAAGAACAAGGAGCAGGCCCCAACTCCAGCACAGCCAGAGATACCAGTTCCGCAGGGTAACGAACAGGCCCCAATCGCCCAGGCGCAAGTACCAGCGCAGCAGCCGACCCCGGTGCAGCAGCCAGCTCCGCTTCAGCCCGTTCAACAACCAGCACCCGTGCAGCAGCCGGTGCCGGTCCAGCAGCCAGCACCGGTACAGCCGGCACCCGTGCAGCCGGCACCCGTGCAGCCCGCGCCACAGCCTGCTCCGGTACAGCCTGCACCTCAGCCGGTCGCACAACCCGCGGCCCTGGATCAAACGGATACGAATCAGTGGCTCGACGGTGTTCCTCCCATTCCCACTGGACGCTCCAACCCCCCGAGCATCTCCGAGTGGTCGAATGCGCCGCTGGTGAACACCCAAGGCGCGAACTCCCACCCGGACAACTGTCGCATGCAAGTGTGGCGCGAGTGGGTGAGCATCAAATGCGAAGGTGACTTCGTCGGCTTCGACGACGACACGAACCTCGGCGTGAACACCCAAGACTGGTTCCGGGCGTCTCAAGCCGGCAAGTTTGCGAGCGTCGTGATTCGAATGAAGAAGGGGTCCACGCAGAAGATCCGCATCTGCCGACGCAAGGACCGCGCGTCGCTGTTCGTCAACTGGCCCAACACGCGAGATCGGCCGCGCCACATCGCCCTCGGCAAGGCAGGCCCCTGCGAGCAGTGGTGGAACTAGTGAGGCGAATCTGTGATTCGCTGAACAAATCAACACAGCGTTTCCTCGTCTCAAAAGTAGCGCGAAGGCGCAAAACTCGGGCGCCCACACCTCAGGGGGCGGGCGAGTTTTGCAGCGAACTACGGAGACAGGACACTAGCCCGACAGCTCCTACGGCTCGACGTATGCTTGCTGGGTGACTGCCATCGATCGAGCGGCGCGCCTGCGAGGCGGTGTCTACGGCCTGTTGGTGGGAGACGCTCTGGGCGTGCCCTACGAGTTCCATCCAGCGAGCGCGCTGCCTCCGAAGAGCGTCCTCGCGATGACTCCACCCCAGAGCTTGCCCAGCGGAGCGGCGTTCAGACGCGCGCACGAAGGTGTGCCGCCGGGCACCTGGAGCGATGACGGCGCCCAGGCCTTGTGTTTGCTGGCTTCACTCCTCGAACACGGAAGGCTCGAACTCAACGACTTCGCCGATCGCTGCGTGCGCTGGTACCACGACGCGTACATGACCCCGGACGCCGTCGTGTTCGACATCGGAGTCCAGACCTCTGGCGCGCTCAACGCAATCCGTCGCGGGGTGCCTCTCAGCGAAGCCGGGCGCAGCGACGAGCGCGGCAACGGCAACGGCTCACTGATGCGTTGCCTGCCGCTGGCCCTCTGGCACCAGGGGAGCGACCTTCAACTGGTCGCTGACGCGCAAGCTCAGTCCATCATCACCCACCCTCACCCGCGCTCCCAGGTGTGTTGCGCGATCTACTGCCTGTGGGCCCGCGGCCTGCTGAACGGCGTCGCGAGCGAGCCGGCGTTCGCCGCTGCGGTCGCCACGTTGCGAGAGCTCTATCCCGCGGATGGTCCACACTTGGAGGAACTCGAATTTCATATCCGCCCGGAAGAGGATGCCGCGATCCGCGGCTCAGGCTACGTGGTGGATTCCCTGCGCGCGGCCCGACACTTGCTCGCGACCGAGCCGACCTACGAGGACGTGGTGCGCAGCGCGATCGCCCTCGGCGAAGACACCGACACCACGGCCTGCATCGCCGGCGGCGTCGCGGGCGTGCTCCACGGAGACGCGCAGATCCCCGAGGAATGGCTCAGCGAGTTGAAAGGACGCGCCCTCGTCGATCCCTTGGTGGAATCACTGCTAGCGGCTACGAACCCGGCTTGACCAGCCACGCGCCGCTTTCCCCCGCGCCCCAGACTTCTCCTTCACGGCCGAACACTTCGGAGAGTGGCCCAGTGACGCCAGCGACCCGCACCCAGGCGTCGCCCGCGTAGTGAGCGAGCCCCTCGGCGCCTGCAAGCCACACATCACTGGGTCCCGAGCCCCAAATACCACCTGGCACGGAAACAGGTGACGGAAATGCATCGAGCTTTCCCGCGCTCCCGTGCAGCAGCTGGGGCGCCTCGGCCGCTGAGCTGATCCAGAACTCCTGCGCGTTGCCCCACATGCCACGCGGCGCCTCGACCTTCGCGATCTCGCGCCACGCGAGGCCATCCAAGATCGCCACGGAGTCGTCGTATAGGGCGAACGCTTCCTTCCCAGACAGGTCGACACGTGGAGTCTTCTGCCCGGCGTCCATCGTCTTCCACCCAGTCAGGCGCTTGATGATGCACTGATCGCCTTGCTTGCAGACCACCTCGGGGTCGGCGTGACCAAGCAGACCCCACATCGCTGCAGGGGGGTCATTGGCCAGGCGCGCGATCTCTGCCTTTTCGACCTTCCACTCGCCCCCACGGTAGCGCAGGTAGAGCTGCCGCACTTGGCCTTCGACCTGCCGCGCGCCCATGATGCGCGGCTTGTCGTCGCGCCCAAAGTATATCCGCGCGGTTTTCAGATCGGACGCCGTGACGTTGAGACGTTCAGGGATGGCGATGGCACGCCATTTCCCGTTCTCGAATAGCCACGGCGTGATCTCATCACCTTCACTCACCAACGCAGCCACGCGAGGCTGCCCGAGCGCCAGCGAGATCACCGGTTTGTCGAGCGAGTGCTCGACGGCGCCAAGCTCCCTTTGCTCGATTTGCGGAGCAGATGGCTCCGCTTGTTGGGGGGGAGGAGCGACGCTTGGCTCTGCGCTGGTCGTGGTCGCGCCGGTCGCGGGCGGACTCACAGGCTGAGGCGTGCCCGCGCTGGGTGAGGCGCTGGGCTCAGGCGCTGCGGCGGAACACGCGACGAGCAGCGACGCTACGAGGGACGCACGAACTGGGTTGGAGATAATTTTCCACACGGCTTATAAGTCTTTCAACCAGAAGGTCATGCTCTTGGACGTCGACTCACTGTCTCCGATGTCTGGCCAGCTGAAGCTGGCCTGTAGTTCAGGCACCTTGCGGTAGCCGCGGTGCTGCCAGAAGCGATCGTTCGGCACGTAGTCCGCGGGACGCAGTGGGTGATCGACTGGACGATCCACCGCGCAAAACGTTGCACGAGAGAGCCCTAAGACACGCGCGTGAGCTTCCCGCAGCTCGAAGAACTTCACTCCCAAGCCGCGGCCGCGAAACTCCCTTAGGAGCACGGACTCGCCAAAGTAGGCGAGCCCGCTGAGTTCATGGCCCGCTTCCACGAATGGCTTCTGCACTTCGGCTTCAGCCTCAACGAGCGGCAACATGGTGGTCGCTCCCACAGGCTCATCCCCATGCCAGACCACGGCTGAGAAGGCAGAGGCGGAACGGAAGTACACCTCCAGGTACTCGAGCTCGTAGCTCGAGCTGCCTGCGTAGAGATAGGGAAAGTCCCGGAACACCGAGACGCGCAGCGCGGCCAGCGCGTCCCGGGCTTCGCGCATGGCAGCGCCTCCAACATACGAGCGAACGACCAGGTCGTTCACGCGCGCGCTCCGATCTGTCGCAGCCACTCCTCGAGATTGTAGTAGTTCGACACCCGCTTCACCTTACCCCCGGCGAGCTCGAAGAAGGCCCCACCGGGGAGCACATAGGTCTGCCCCGTCGCTTCGGGCAGCCCCTCGTCGGTGCTCAGGTAGGTCCCGTGAACGACGTACTCTGCCGCCGCCCGTTCACCGGACTCATCCGCGAGGATCACGATGTCTTTTATTTCCTCGCGGTAGCAACGCTCCATACGCTGCATGAAAGCGCCGAACGCCGCCCTACCCGACTCCCTCCCCCCCTGATTGATGTCGTGAACCACGTCATCGCTGAGGAGTTCGAGGAAGCCGGACCAGTTGGCGGCGTTGAAGCGCTGATAGTAGGTGGTCAGGAGCTCGATCGTGTCGCTGCGGGTCATTTGCCCGCTGAGTACCACGGCTATTCGATCGTGGAGTTGGTGACTTGCGGGTCCTCCGCGGCCAACACGAAAATCCCGGGGAACCCTTGAGTCTCGAACTTGCCGCTGGGGTTACGTCGCAGCGTCGAGTCCTGGATCACCATGTGACCGCTGCGGTCGTTCGACACGAAGAAGATCGCTCCTCCGCCCTCGTTGGCGTCGTTGTCCTCAATCTTCGTCCCCATGAGGGTCAAGGTCATGCTGTTGCCGTCGTTGTAGATGGCGCCACCACTACCCCCACCAGGTGTCCCCGATTGAGCCGGGTTCGCCCCGTTGCCGATCGCCTTGTTGTGGGTGAACAGACTGTTGATCACGGTCCATGAGACGCCGATGCTGGAGAGCCCAGCGCCGTTGGAGCAAATATTGCCGTAGCCATCTGCACCGCCGAACGTGCTGTGGACCACGTAGACCGGCCGACCTTGATACTGACTCAACACGCGGAGCGCCGCCCCACCCAAGTCGGGTCCGCTGCTGTCACAGGTGTTGTTGAAGAAACGGCTGTTCACCACCTTGAACTGTCCGCCGCGAACGAAGATGGCTCCGCCACCGCCGCCCTCTTCGAGCTGCCCCGTCGAATTGCCTTCCACCATCGTGATGTTCTGCACCGTGAGGCGCGGCGTCTCCTGGTCTTGGCAGTGAGAAGTTGTCCAGTGCTGCGCCTCGTCGCAGGTGTTCATGTACAGGATGCGGTGAGTGCCCCCACCGCTGAGCGTCACCTTTCCGCCGCCATCGATCACGATGTCGTCGGAGGCGTCGTTGAAGATCTTCGCAGTGCGATCCGTCTCGATCGTGATCGGCTCATCGCCACAGTCGAAGGTGATCACGCCACCCGCCTCGACGGCGCTGATGAACGCGTCAGACGTACAGCTGGCCGGTGTCCCGTCGCCAACCACCGTCGTGGGATTCGAGCTGTCCGCAGCCTGTCCTTCTGTCGGAACCGTTGCATTTCCGTCTGGATTTCCAGCGTCGGGGCCGCCACCAGTGAATGTGTTGCCCACGTTGCCCGTGCCGGAGCCTCCGTTGCCAGTGTTGCCCGAGCCCCCGTTGCCAGAGCCGCCGTTGCCAGAGCCGCCGTTACCAGAACCGCCGTTGGCCCCGGCACCAGCGCTTCCGCCGCTACCGCCGCTCGAAGAATCGTCGCCACAACCCATCCAGGCGACGCACATCACCGCACACAAGCCAAACGTGGTAAGCCCCAGCCGCATCTTGCCTCCTGTCGTCTCCTGTAATTCGCGAAGACCGAACTGAGTATACGCCGGGCGCCTCGGACACGAAGCGTCAGGAGCTTTTTCTACGTGGAGAAAAACTGACGCAAACTCAGCTTCGAAGGGCAGCTGGTTCCGAGGGAGCACCGGTCTGGGGCGGGGCGCCCACACATCGCGTCTCACCTGGGGGGACGTGTCCCCACACCGCGCGGCAATGCGCTAAGCAGCGCTCTGGATGTCGAACACCACGCCGATCGAAGCGAAGCTGGCGGCGAGAAACGCGTCATCCACGAGCATCACTACGTCTTCGCCCACCTGCGCGACGTTGTTGATGACACCGCCACCTGCTGGCGATTGCCCGATGGATTGAATCGAATCGATGGCTCCGACTCGAGCGATCGCGTCAACGCACAGACCAGCCTTGGGGGAGGCCCCCCGCAGCACGATCAGGATCTCGCGTGTGGATTGCTGGATCAGCTGCTTCGCCGTACCGAAGAGCTGAATCATCTCATGCAGCACGCCCTCACGCGCCTGTTGAATGACGCTGAAGGCCTGCTCACGCCTCCCCTCTTGCACCATCCCCAACGTCCTGGCCGCGAGGGCGTGAATGGCCTTGTGGGGCTCGTCGAAGCGTTTCAAGTGCGCGGCAAACAACAAATTATCCGTGCGGTAATTATCGTACCACTTGCCAAACCCGCACTGGTGGGGATCCGTGGCGAGCGCGAAACGCGTTCCTTCGCGCACGGACTTCTCGAGCTCGTCTAGCCAGTTGCGATGGTCTTGCTCCCGCGCGGACAAGAGTTCCACCAGGGCGCGAGTCTCCTCTTTGAGCGCTTGCAGGCCGAACTGCGATCGCGCGTCGGCCACGAGCACGACGTCGTCACGCACTCGAGTGACCCCTCTGATCCAAGGCGGCTGAGTAGGCACAGGCAGGGTCGCCGGGAGCTGGAGCATCTCGCCGATGCGATCCGCTGGCATCGCATACAGCTGGTTGTTCAGGCGAAACGTCACCCAAATGGCGTCGTCAGAAGTCTCGGAGGTCACGGCCTGAATACGGGCGCCAGCCGCTAAACTTTAGCGGACGCGACGAGATCGCGGTGAGCTTCGCACCAAACGCCCTGATTCGCCCGACGACCAGCATTGCGGCGGCAATTGAACTTCACTACGTGTGCGGCATGCTGCGTTCGACACGATGCCTGACATTGCTCACGACCTTCGCCCTATTCGCGTGCTCTGAGGCAGCGCCGCCCCCCGCCGCGCCGGAGCCGCCGCCAACCGCGGAAGCTCCCGCCCCCGAGCCTCCTCCGGAGACGACGGCCGAACCAGAACCGGCGGGGCCACCACGCCCGGAGGCTGTCGCGGTGGATATCCCTGAGGATATTCAGAAGTTGCTCGCTGCCGAAGATCGAGACCCGAAGGACCGCGAGCTGGACGCTGGTCGTCACCCCGGTGAGCTCTTGGCGTTCTTCGAGATCGCACCCGGAATGAAGGTCGCGGAGCTCGGCGCTGGCACCGGATACACCGCAGAGCTGCTCGCCCGCCGTGTGGGCAAGAAGGGCAAGGTCTTCGCGCAAAACCCCAAGTTCGTGCTCGAGAAGTTCGCGGAAGCACCGTGGAGCGAGCGCCTGAAGAAGCCGGTGATGAAGCCGGTGGTACGCGTGGATCGCGAGTTCGACGATCCGTTGCCCAAGGAAGCGAAGAACCTCGACGCTGTATTCCTCGTGCTCTTCTATCACGACACGTATTGGATGGAGATCGACCGCGCCAAGATGAACGCCGCGATCTTCAAGGCGCTGAAGCCGGGTGGCGTCTTCGCCGTCGTAGACCACAGCGCGGCCGCCGGGCCTGGCAGCAAAGACGTCAAGACGCTCCACCGTATCGAAGAGGACTTGGTGAAGCAGGAGATCGAAGCCGCGGGATTCCAGCTCGAGTCGGAGGGCCAGTTCCTGAGGAATCCGAAGGACACCCTCGACTGGAACGACGCGCCGTCAGCGTCGGCTGACAAGCGCGGCACCAGCGATCGCTTCGTCCTCAAGTTCAAGAAGCCCGCAGGCTGAGTCGATTGGCCGCCCTCGACCTACTCCCCTTCGCGGACGTGATTCACCCGCGACTGCGACCGCTGGTCACCTTCGGAGTGTGGTCCAACCTGTACATCGTCGGACTGTCGGCGATCGGAGCGCGCTGGTATCAAGAGGAGATCTTGAGCCAGCGCTTTTCCGTGCGCAAATTCTACCTGCTCATGGGCTGGGTGCCTGCGGGGTTCCTGGGTCTGATCGCAGCCTACGACCGCCGCTACCTGTGGCTGTTCCTGTGGACGGGGATGCTCGGAGTGGTGGGCGAGCTGATCGTGTCAGTCGCCTGGCGAATGTTCTTTCACGTCCCGATTTGGACATACAGCTACCGCTCGTTGCTTCGAGGCTACACCAGTGAGCTCAACTTCTTTCCCTGGGCCGTGGGCGCGTTTCTGTTTCACGCCACCGCGACGATGTTCGGCGCTGAAGCGCCGCGGGCCGCGCCGCAACTGCAGCTCACGGAACCGCTCACGCTGAGCCTGATCGGTGGCGCCCTGGGCCTCTTGCTCTGGCCGCTAGCGTTCCTCCGAAAAGCGGACCGGAGACGCTTCGCGGTTTGGCGTTTCGCGCTGTTCTGCGGACCAATTCTCGGTGTGCTGGTGGTGCTGGGCAGCCAGCACCCCGTCTACGTCAAATTGATGCTGCTGTTCTCGCTCGTTGGCTTCGCGACGGAGTACCTCTACGGCCGCATCATGAGCTTGTTCTTCGAGCGCGGGCTCTGGGAGTACAACCACCTGAAGATCGACGGCGGCCACTCGAGCTTCGTCACCTTCCCCCTGTGGGCGCTCGGCGGCCTCTACTTCTTCTACATCTCGGGTTGGGTCGGACTCTAGAGGTCCCACGACGGCACGAAAAACGAGTGAGTCCCGCTGCTGATGCGCTCTGGCAAGCGTAGCCGGGCGACTGGGCCTTTCGAGATGTCCTTCGCGTCGAAGACCTGGCATTCGCTCGAATCGCGCGTCGTGTCCGTGACCAGGGTCACGACATAACCGTCATCTTCAGCGCTGGGCTGCGCACTCCTTGACGCAAACGGCGACTCGCTCGCGTAGGTTCCTTCGGGAAACGAATACACCTGTACTTCGCCGCTCGCCAGGTCGTGCTTTACCAGCCCGTTGAACAGGAACCACCCCGGCTTGCTCGTCATCGCGTAGACGTAGCGATACGGGCGCCCGCCGTGGCGGCCGTTGATCATTGGGAACTCGGAGATGCGCTGGTCGAGGCGCTGGGTCTTGGTCTCGCCAGTCTTGAGGTTGAAGCGCCAGCGGGTGAGGTGCGTTCCCAGCGTGTGCAAATCGATGTAGCGCATCAACATCGAGTAGGGACCATCGTCAGCCTGGCGCCGTGGTGCAGGATCGTCCTGGGGGTAGCCATCCAGGATTACCTCGTCCCCGTCTTCGTATGCATTCGCGAAATGCAGTGCGTACGTTGGTGGCGCCTCGAACCAGCGCACTTCCGACCCCGCAGCGCGACGCGGGAGGACCCCGAAGCGCGTCGGCAAATCACTGAACAGACGCGGATGATGGATCCCCTGTTCGAGCAGCTTCGGATCCCAGAAGAGGGGGAAGTCGTTCACGATCACGTAGTTCTCCGTGAACGCCAAATCATGGGGCAGGCGCGGACCGGGTAGCGCGATGTCCGTGTGGTGAACCACTTCATTCGCGGCGTCGACGACGCCGTAGCGCAGATACGGCGCCTGCTTGGAGTAGCTGAAGAACAAGAGTTCGCGCGCGACCTCGTCCACCTTGGTGTGAGCGGAGACACCCCAGTCCGTGGGGAAACGCCCATTCCAGGTTTCGACGCCCAGGGGCTCGAGGGTCACGGGATCGCAAGCGTAGGCATCACCACACTGGTAAAACGTGCTCAACGCGCGGCCAGCGTGCACGACTACGTCCGTGCTGCTCGCGTCTTTCATGCCTTGCCGGGCCCCCCAGCCCGAGCGCTTGCTCATCCCAGGATGTTCGAGGATCCCGGCGAACAGCGGCTCTCCAGCAGCTTGCTCCTCCGCCAAACCGCGGGTCGGGATCAAGCGATTGCGATAGTCCGCTTTGCCTGCGTGGAAATGAACGCTGTGCAACATGCCGTCGCCGTCGAATGGATGATAGCGCTCCAGCGCAGGAAACAGTGGGTTCTCCGTGTTGCGCAGGTAGACGCCATTCAAGTCGGCTGGCAGCTCCCCAGCGAGCACCTCGAGGTCGAACGCGTCGTACTCCACCAGATTCGGCGTCCAGGCACCTTGCCGATACGGGTGGTCGTCATCCTGAGGGAGGTGACTGGTGTGACGCTTGATGACTTGAATATCCACGCTGGCTCCTCAAATCCCGACGACGAAGCTCGCAACCGTAGTGCAGCTGCCCCCAATGTTGAAGGTCGCCATGCGCTTCGCATCTCGCACCTGATTGTCACCCGCGCGACCGGTGACCTGGCGGGCGGCATCCCAGAGCATGCGCACACCCGTGGCTCCTACGGGGTGGCCTAGCCCCATCAATCCGCCGCTCGGATTCATGGGAAGCGCGCCATCAAGCTCGAGCTCCCCGGAGTCGATGGCACGGTAGCTCTGACCGGGCTCGGTGATGCCAAAGTGATCAATAGCAACGTACTCCGTGATGCTGAAGCAGTCGTGAGTCTCAATCCCGTCTAATTCCCGCAAGGAATTTAGGCCGGCGCGACGGAGCGCATCCAGAGCGGCAAGTCGCGCGTGAGGAAAGACGTACGGCGACTCACGACTGTGCTCGAGCTTCTGCTGAAGCGACAGCCCAGCAGTGCGATGTCCCCAGCCCAGGATCTGGGGCAACCCAGCAGACGGCTTGCCAAGACCTTTCGCAAACGTCTCGGACACCAACACCACGCACGCCGCGCCATCGGTCAGCTGACTGCAGTCGTGTCGTCTGAGACGGCCTTCGACGATGGGGTTGTGCTCGTCATCGTCGGAGAAGTGTCGCTCATCGAGCTGCCAGCGCCGAGTCTGCGCGAGGGGGTTCTTGCGCGCGTTGTTGAAGTTCTTCCTCGCGAGCTGAGCGAGGTGAGCGTGCTCGAGTCCGTACCTCCGCTCGTATTCTTCAGCCACGCGATCGAAGAGGTGCGGCCACATGTAGCGGCACTCGGTGGCCTCGTGACCGATGTACGCAGCCGCGCCCAGGTGCGCGGTGGCGAGGTCACCCGGCACGTTTCGCTCCTGTTCGATGCCGAGCACCAGCGCGACGTCGTAGCGCCCCGCCTCGATCTCCGCCATCGCACCGAGCACCGCCATGCTCCCCGACGCACACGCGGCTTCGTGGCGCATCGCTGGCACCCCCAGAGTTCGGGGAACACAGTTGCCGGCAGCGCGCCGAGCTGCGCCTGGCCGAGGAACAGCTCACCGAACGCATTTCCCACATGGATACACTGAACATCCCCAGGCTCGAGGCGGGCGTCCTGCAACGCACCCTCCACGCACTCACGCGCGAGCAGGTCGATCCCCTGCTCCGCGCGCGCAAGGTTCCGCGCAAAGTCGCTCTGGTACCCACCAAGGATGTACACGCTCATCGCCTAACGCTGCGCCGAAGCCGAGGGTGAGTCAACGGTCGCGAAGGCAGAGGCGGCATGCAAGAGTGGCTGCTATCGGCTCAGGGAAGGCAGGCTTTGGACGCTCAGCTCGGTGTCAGCCGCCAGCACGGTCCGCGCCAGCTCTCTGAAGTTGCCGCATGCACCGAGTCGGGTGAGCACCGAGTGCAGACCCCAGATCAGGCGCTGCACCCAGATCCATTGAGGAGGGAACGCAAGCAGTCGCAGGTTCGGGTTGCTGGGACCGGTGAACTGCGCACCCGCGCGGATGTACTCCGAGGTGAACTCGAAGTGGTCCGTTCGATACGGCGCCCACTGATGGCAGATCAGCTGCCAGTGGAAGTCGAAGTCAAAGCGCTTCGGCTTGGTCACCATACCCGTTGCCAAGAGCGCGCTCTCGAACTCGTCCCGCCGATCGTCCAGCACCAGCTCAAACAGGCGCTTCTCGTGACCGACGAAGTCTGCGTCGAGGCGCCGCACACAGCCGTAGTCCAGAAACACCACCAGCTGCTCACCCTGATCGGTTGGTGGGAACAGGTAATTGCCGGGGTGAGGATCAGCGTTCAGGCAACCGAGCTCAAACAGGGATCGCAGCGCAAAGATCAACAACGTGCGAGCCGCAGCCTGTTTCCTCGCGGCGTCTGCTCCCAGTGCGAACTCATAGAAGTCGCAACCGCTCGCCCACTCACTGGTCAGCACAGTCTCCGAACTGCGTGCAGCGATGGCCTGCGGGACGTACACTCCCGGCTGCTCAGCGAATCGCTCCCGAAACCAGTTTTGCCACTCGGCTTCACGACGGTAGTCGCACTCCTCTTCGAAGCGCTCACGCAGCTCGCTCACGATCGCGGGGCCGTCGACGGCAGTTGCGAGGCTTGCGATGCGGCTGAAGCCTTCGAAACGTGAGAAGTCAGCGTGGATGGTGTCGCGGATGCCGGGGTACTGAACCTTCACGGCGACATGTCGCCCTTGAAAGCGCGCGCGATACACTTGGCCGACCGACGCAGAAGCGATTGGCTCCGATTCGAAGCTATCGAACAGGTCCTCCAGGGTTCCTCCCAAGGACTCCTCGATCGCGGCTTGCATCACCTCGAAGCGCACCGAGCGCGTGCCAGCCTGAAGCTTGCGCAGTGCGCCTTGCGCTTCCTCCGGCAGAGCGCCGTCCATGTACGAGAGGATCTGGCCGATCTTCATCGCCATGCCCTTCATCTGGTCCAGCTCTGCCGCTAGCAACTCACCCAGGTGCTCCTGTTTCCCTGGGGCAGCTTTGAAGAGCTGCGCGCCAGCAAGCCGAACCGCTGAAGACGCGGCCTTACCCGTGGACACCAGGCGCCCCCACCCCCGACCGATGCCGTCTAGCTCGCGTTTGCTCATGGCGTGCATCAAAGGATGGTCGGATCGGCACGGGCGAGACGTGTAAAAACACACCTCGCCCGAAGAAACGCGAGCATAGCGCCTGGAGAGCGCTACTGGTTCGCAGGAGTCGTACCGTCAGTTGTCTCCGCTCCGTCGTACTTACACTCGGCGCTGCTCGGGCATTCCCGACCGCAGACGTAGATGGTGCTGCCGTCGTCTCCCTGGCAGGCGGTGACCTCGGCGTCGGTGCAGGTCAACTGACAGTCGGTGCTGCCCTTGCAGCAAACGAAGCAGTTGGTCTTACAGGTCAGATCACAACGGGCGTTGCCGTTGCAGCCGACATCGCAGCCCTGCTCGCAGCTCAGGTGGCAGTCGGAGTTGCCGGTACAGCCGCCGCCGCAGTTCTCCTTGCAGTCGATCTGGCAATCGCTGCCCCCTGCGCAGCCAAGGTCACAGCCACCGGTGCCCGAGCAGTCGATGGCACAACTGGACTGTCCCTCACACGTCGCGTCACACCCGCCGACCTGGGTGCAGTCCGCGGTGCAGTCGCTCTTGACCCGCAATCGAGGTTGCAGGTCGCGTCGTTGCACGCGAGGTCGCAGTCCGCACCCTTGGTGCATTCCGCCTGGCAATCCGGAGAGCCCGCTGGGCACTCGAGGTTGCATTGATCGCCCGTGCACTCGAGCTTGTCGGGTCCTGAATCGTCGCTGCTGCAAGCAACGAACAGAGCCAGCACCGGAGAGAGAACGATAACGTGTGCGATTCGCTTCCACATACCCCACAGCTTAGAGGCTCAAGTCGACTCCCACAATCTCCCGAAAGCGGAACCTGTGTCCGGGTTTACCGCACATGCCCTGCTGCATTTTCCCCGGGGATTTGCCACAGGGCGGCCACGTCACCCAGAGGCATGACGCCACTACGCGCCATCTCGCCACGCTTTGCATCCAGCTGTCGCGGGCCTCCCTCCCCCCGAAACCCACCCACCGTCGAGTCACCGCACCGCTGCCTCGCCAGAGCACCCGGCGACGCGACGAAACCGCCCATATCTTTCCGCGTAGAAATCTTTGGCTCCCACGCCCGGGCTCGCGAGAAGCACCGAGGCGTGAGCGTTACGCATGCGTAGGCGCGGGCCCACAGCGCTGGGGCGGGGCCCCCATCCAGCGAAATCGAGGGGTTTTCCTGCGGGAATCACGACCCTGCAGCGTCTACGCACCAGCACAGCAAAGCGCGGTATGCTTGGGCCATGCGAACTTGGGCTTGGCTAGCATTGGGGTCCTGTTGTGCGTTCAGTCTGGCGGCTTGCGGCGACGACGGCGGGGGCGGGGGCGGCGGATCGGGAGCCAGCGGAGGTTCAGGCGCCAACGGAGGCTCGGGCGCCAACGGAGGCTCGGGCGCCAACGGGGGCTCGGGTGGTTCCGGGGGTGGTATCGTTCCGCCCGCTCCAGCGTGTTCACCTGGCGCTGCGGGGTCCACGAGCGTCGCCGCGCCGGAGCTAGTCACGGAGCTCGGGGACCGCTGGCATGAGTCGTGGCTTGCGTCGCCCGCAGTCGCCGATCTCGATGGAGACGGTACGACGGAGATCATCGCAGCACGCCATGGGTTGGTGCTGGGCTGGCACCTCGACGGCAGCATCGTGTTCCGTCAAGAAGTCGAGGGGCGCTGCTGGGCGTCACCCGTCGTCGCGGACCTGCGTGCTGACCTGCCCGGTCTCGAACTCGCACAGGCTTCCGCCGACAAGATCTACGCGTGGCAGGCGGACGGCACCGCTCTGCCAGGCTTCCCATATACTTTCCGCGGGGAATTGCGCAGCCTGGCGGCCGGCGACATCGACGGCGACGGTCAGCTCGAGTTGGTGAGCGTCACCACTCAGAACCTGGAAGCGAACGGCCAACACGACATCGTGATCGCCCTGAACGCCGACGGCTCGGTGGTGAACGGCTTCCCGCCGAACACGTCG
The DNA here is from genome assembly GCA_041389805.1 of Polyangiaceae bacterium. GTDB lineage: Bacteria > Myxococcota_A > Polyangia > Polyangiales > Polyangiaceae > JAHBVY01. The sequence continues at coordinate 150,080 of JAWKRD010000003.1, forward strand.
GGGGCATCCGGATGTGACGACGCGTGCTACGTCTACAACGGCTACGACCAGAACGTCGCCCTGGGAGATGTCGACGGAGACGGTAGGAGCGACATCTTCGCGACTCAGGACAACGCCTACAACTCGCTCCACGATGGCACCGGCAGGGCCTTCGATTGTGCTAGCGACTTCAAGAACAAGACGAAGTTCATGGGCGTGCGCGGGCTACACGACTTTGCGGAGGCACTCCAGGGCTACGCCGAGGACGAGGCCACCGCGCTCCAGGCGCACCACACGAACACCGCGCCCGCGATCGTGGATCTGGACGGCGACGGTGAAGGCGAGCTGGTCTACGTGGCGTCGGTGCAAAACGCCGCTCAGGACAATCGCGAGCAGGGCGTCGCGCTCTGGGCACTGAACCATGACGGCACTCGCCCGGCGGGCTGGGAGACGCCCAAGCACTTCCCGGACTACCTGAGTGGGCTGTGGGACTACGGGGAGAACAACATCGTCGCGATCACGAATCAGGTGACTGTCGCGGACATCGATCCGGATCGCGCGGGCCCAGAGTTCATCTTCGCCGGCTTCGACGGACGCATCCACGCCGTGGACTCGACGCAAGACGAGATGTGGAGCATGACCTACACCACCGACCCAGAAGTCGCGACGGGTGGCGTCTTGGTCGCCGATTTGAATCAAGACGGGGCCCCGGAAGTCGTATTCAACACCTACTCCACGAAGGAGAACGTGAGCGAGTTGTTCATTCTGGACGGTGGAGGCAACCTGCTCCACCACCTGCCGCTGCCCAAGCGAGGTGCCATGCCAGTGCCGACGATCGCGGACGTGGACGGCGACGGGAGCTTGGAAATCGTGGTCAGCCTCAAGGATGGAGGCGACAACGAAGCTCAGGTCCTGGTGTATCGTGTGCCGGGTTCGGCACCGAACTGCCTGCTTTGGGCTACTGGGCGTGGGGATTTCCTACGCGACGGCTACGTACCAACTCCATGATGCGATGAAGCGACGCGATTTCTTGCTCGGGGCCGGCGCCTCCCTGGTGGTGCCGGCGTGTGTTTCGAAGCCGCAGATGACCCTGCACCACGCGGAGATCCGTTCGGCGTCTCCGGTGGGGATCAACATGCAGGTGTTCTTCAGCGTCCACAACGACAACAGCTTCGACGTGCAGGTGCGCAACGTCCGGGTGAACACGACCCTCCAGGGCAAGTACAAGATGCCTTACCTCGAGTACAGCCCGAACGTGTGGTTGCCTTCTGACCGAACCGTGATCGTGGAAGCGCCCACGCTGATCCCGTGGCTCCTGGTCCCGCCGTTGCTCGCGGAGACCGTGACGAAGCCCAGCATCAAGTACCGCGTGAAGGGCAGCGCGGATGTGACAGGCACGAGTTCGCTCAAGATCAAGAGCAACAACTATCCGGTGGACGAAGAGGGCGCCATCCCACGGGTCGCAGTCTGGCAGGCCGCGCAGTCGATGTTCCCTGGCATCCGCTGAGTCCTCTCGTTGAGCAGCCAGCGCTTGTATCCGCGCGGGTTCGTGCAAGAGTAGCGCCGGTGAACGCGCCAATGCGCATTGCCCGCTGGGCGCCCTGGATCGGTCTTTGGATGGCGTGCGTGACGCTTTGGATCGCCTGCCAGCCCAGCGCCGAGCCCCAAACGGCGAGCACCGAGCGCAAGCCAGCGTCTGTTGCACTCGCGGGATTCGAACTCGGCGTGGCGCCGAGCCCAGCCGGCGAGCTGCGCGCTGGCTACCGTTTGCGTCCCGCTGAAGAGCAACATGGCGTCTACCTCATGCCTCTCTTGCAGCTGGGTGGCTCGCTAGCACGTGTCGTTCGTATCCATACGGATGGAGACAAGGAGACGCTCAGCTTCGTGCAACGTGCAAGCGGGTGTGAGCTCAAGAGCGATGCCCGCCTGGTCGCGGCAAAGCCTCCATACCTGGACCTCAGCTTGCGTGCGCGCTGTTCGAAGCCCGAGCGGGTGCGGCTCGGTTGGCGCGTCGACTGGCCTGGCCGTCAGAGCTTCGTGCCAGGTTTGGGGTTTGCCACGCGGGGTCACGTGAACGCTGAATGGGTTGGGCGGCGGACGCGAACGGGCGCCTTCGCTCTGGCGAGCAAGCAGCCATCAGACATCGAGCTCGTCGCAGAGCACGTCGGGCACCTGGGTGTCGTGAGCTGGGGTACGGAAGCTCGACTCGCGGCAGGTGAAGTCCGAGAGGAACGGCACCGCCTGATCCTCGACTCGGACTCCCTCGCGAGTGCCGCTCGCTCAGCGTGGCAGTTCTCGGGTCGGGAGCTCGGCACACTGAGCGGCAGCTTGATGCCTGCGCCCAAATGGGCGGTGCTCGAAGCGCGCAACCCGGCGAATCAACTCATCGTCGCGTCTCGCGCTCACGCGGATGGCAGCTGGCAGCTTTCGCTTCCTCCCGGTAACTACACCATCCAGAGCAAGACCCCTGGTGGTACAGATGAGCTCCAGGCAACCATCTCCGCCGGCTCGGCTGCCACACTCAACCTTGTGCCACCAACCCCGGGTCAGCTCGAGCTACGCGCGCTAGGCGAAGACAAAAAGCCAATACCTGCCCGCTGGATCTTACGCGGTGTTGGAGAGACACCGGACCCCGTGCTCAATCCCCAATCGGAGCTCAACGCGTGGATGCTCTTCACGCTCAACACGAGTGAGAAGATCGCGGTGCCTGCGGGCGACTATCAAGTCACGGCAACCCACGGGCCGGAGTACGGGCTGTTTCAGCAGAGGGTCCACGTCGAGGCAGAGCGCGGCGCCGTGATTCGCGCCACCCTGCGCAAACAGCTCGACCTCAGCGGCTGGGTGCCGTCGGACTTCCACCTGCATCAAGCGCCCAGCTTCGACTCCGAGGTGAGGCTCGAAGATCGCCTCACGTCGCTGCTCTCCGACGGGATCCGATTCGCTGCCGCGACGGACCACAACGTCGTCACGGACTACGCGCCAACCCTCAGCACCCTTGCTCCCTCAGCCGAGCTCGGCACGACACCTGGAGTCGAGATCACGACGCGCGACTGGGGGCACTTCAACGCTTTTCCGTACGGCAAAAAATCTCCCCCCAGCGTCAAGGAACGTTCCCCGGAACAAATCTTCGGGCAGGTTCGTCAGGATCAACCGCAAGCGGTCCTGCAGGTCAATCATCCCCGCATGGGTGACATCGGCTACTTCAACCGGGGCAAGCTGGACCTGAAGACTGGCGACGCTGAGTCAGGCTTCAGCTACGACTTCGATACGATCGAAGTCTTCAACGGCTTCGACCTCGGCAACCCTGGCGCAGTTCAGCAGTGCCTGGAGAGCTGGTATGGGCTCCTGAATAACGGCTGGCGCTTCACCGCGGTAGGCAACTCGGACTCTCACAAGCTCGTGGGTGAGTACGCCGGCTACCCGAGGACGTACGTCGCCATTCCGGATGGCACAGCAGTCAGCGAGACGGCGATCGCGGCTGGCCTCAAGGCCGGGCGCGCCTGGGTGAGCAACGGCCCGGAGCTGGAGGTCAGCCTGAACGGAGCCGGTCCTGGCCAGCACACGAGCCTCACTGGTGGTAACCAGCTGCGAATCGTCGTCTCCACCGCGGATTTCGTCGGCGTGAACCGCGTGCAGCTGGTGATCAACGGCGCAGTGGTCGTCGAGCAGCGTTTCCCCGAGGAGCTACGCGGCGGCAAGCGTGAGTTGAACATCCCCCTGGAGTTGGTCGATGACTCGTGGCTCGTCGTGTTGGTACGCGGCGACACCGCTCTCGAGGCTATCCTCCCCGGCATTGACGCGAAGCCACTGGCGTTCACGAACCCCATCTTCGTGGACGTCGACGGCGACGGGAAGTTCACCGCCCGTCACGCTGAAGTGCGCGAGCGCCATGAGCAGCCCAAACCACCTGGCTCATCGCTCGCGCGATAGCGTCCAGTTCAGTTCTTCGCGCGACTCCGCGATGTACGCAGAACATTCGCGATAAGCGGCCAGAAACTCGCGCTCGCTCGTCGTTTCCTTTGGCGCATGCCTTGCACCAGAGTCCACGAATCGCGAACCACGACCGCGAACGGAGGAGTATCCGATGAAGAAACTGGTGGTCCTAGGCGCCGGTACGGCGGGCACGATGCTCGCCAACAAGCTCGCACTTCGACTCGGTGCCGAGTGGAACATCCACCTGATCGATCGGGATGACTCGCACATCTATCAGCCAGGGCTGCTGTTCATCCCGTTTCGAAGCTATCGGCGTGAAGAAATCATTCGCTCGCGGAAACGTTTCGTCCAGTCGAGGGTACACCTCAACCTGAGCGGTATCGCCGCAGTAGATCCGGAGCGCAAGCAGATAAGGCTCGGCGACGGTACGGACCTAACCTACGACATTCTAGTGGTCGCCACCGGCGCGAAGCTGAGTCCGGAGTCGACGGAAGGCCTCACCGGCGCAGGCTGGCGCGAGACGGCCTTCGACTTTTACTCCCTCGAAGGTGCGCTCGCCTTGGCGGACAAGCTCGACGGTTTCGAGTCAGGAAGAGTGCTGATCAACGTCGTGGACATGCCGATCAAATGTCCGGTCGCTCCCTTGGAGTTCGCTTTCCTAGCGGATGCGTACTTCAAGCAGAAGAAGGTGCGAGATGCCATTGAGCTTCACTTCGTCACGCCGCTGGACGGCGCGTTCACGAAGCCAAGGGCGTCGGCACTGCTAGGCGGAATGTTGGAGGAGCGGCGGATCCACCTTGATACGAACTTCGCGACTTCGGCTGTCGACGGAACGCGAAATCGGCTCCAAAGCTACGACGGGCGTGAACTGGACTACGACCTGTTGGTGAGCATCCCGTTGCACAACGGCAGCGACGTGATGCTGAACTCGGGCCTCGCTGACGAGAGCGGCTTCGTCAAGACCGACAAGCACACGTTGGCTTCACGGGTCGCACCGGGGGTGTTTGCTCTGGGTGACGCGACTGACCTTCCGACGTCGAAGGCAGGCAGCGTGGCGCATTTCCAAGCGGAAGTGCTGCTGGAGAACATCCTACGGGATATTCGCGGGCAGTCCCCGTTGCCAGACTTTGACGGCCACGCGAACTGCTTCATCGAAACGGGCGATGGTCGCGGCATCCTGATTGACTTCAACTATGACACCGAACCTCTACCAGGAAAGTTCCCGCTCCCCGGGGTGGGCCCGTTCGACTTGCTCCGAGAGAGCCGAGTCAATCACTGGGGCAAGCTCGGTTTCAAGTGGGTCTACTGGAACCTGCTGCTCGCGGGCGAGGAACTCCCTTTGGACCACCGCATGCTGATGGCAGGGAAGTGGAGCTAGAGCCATGCAGAACATCTCGGCGCAACTTGAACAAATCAACCTCCGCCTCAGCGCTCTGAGTCATCAGATGCAAGTGCTCAGCGATCGTCAGCGCGAGCGCGACGAACTCCTGGATGAGATGAAGCCCATCCTCAAGGAAATGATGAAGGGCGGCACGGAACGCCTCGCTGAGCTCGAGGAGCGAGGCTACTTCACCTTTGCGCGGGAGAGCCTGCGCGCAATGGATCGCATCGTCCAGGCCTACTCCGAGGACGACGTCCGGGCGCTGGGCGACAACATCGTACGCATCATGGACACCGTGCGGAACCTAACCCAGCCCGAAGTGCTAGAGATCCTCAACGACGCGAGTGACGTCGTGCAGCAGTCTGAGCAGCTCGAGCCGACGGGTGTCTTCGGTATGATGCGAGCCAGCCGCGACGAGGACGTGCGCCAGGGTATGGCGGTCATGCTGGGTGTCCTGCGGCAAGTCGGCCGCGGGGTGAAGCGGCTTACGGAAGCCGACGCGAAGGAACGGAGGCCAAAGCCAACGCGCAGAGCCGCCCCAACTGCCCCTGCCGCCCCCCAGAGAGCTCCAGCACCATCCCCAGGGCAACCCGCAGCCGCGCCTCGAGCACCTCAGCCGATGCAGATCGACGGTGTTCAGTTCGACGCGAACGGTTTCCTTGCGGATCCAAGCTCATGGACTCCCGAGTTGGCCGCAGCGATCGCGAGCGCCGAAGGGGTACCGGAGCTCACCGAACGCCACTGGCAGGCGGTGAACTGGGCACGAAATGACTTCCTGACCCAGGGGCAGTCCCCAAACATCCGCCGCCTGACTACGGGCTCAGGTGTTCCAACGAAGGAACTCTACTCACTGTTCCCCAGGGCACCAGGCATGACCGTCGCCCGGATCGCTGGCATTCCCAAACCCGTTGGCTGCATCTAAGCCAGAATCCTCACGCCCAGCAGGGCCGCTCACCCCGGAGGCGACTGTGCCTTACCCACAAGAAGACCGAAAGATTGCCCTAATCTGCGCCAAAGGCGGCCTGGATGAAGCCTACCCCGCGCTGATCCTCGCGAACGCCGCGCGTGCATCGGGCATAGAGGCAACCATCTTCTTCACTTTCTATGGCTTGGATGTCGTGACGGAGAAGAAGGTCGACCACCTCCACGTAAACATGACCGGCAATCCATCGAGCCCAATGCCCACCATGGTTGCTGGCCTCCCAGGCATGGAGCGCCTCGCGGCCAGCATGATGAAGAAGAAGATGGACGAACTCGAGCTACCAGGCGCCCGCGAAATGCTGGAGATGCTGAGCGACGCCGGCTGCCGCCTCTACGCCTGCGAACTCGCGATGAAGATGTTTCAGCTTCAACGCGACGACCTAATTCCCCAGGTTGAGGAGGTGATCACGGCCACCGACTTCTACGAGAAGACGGTTGGCGCGCAGATCGTCTTTATCTAGCGGAGGGCGTCGCCCCTCAGTACATGAAGTCGTCGGCGCCGTCGGTGACCGTCACGTAAACCAGCGTGTCCGCCTTGTAGGTGGGATCCAGCGTGGAGTACGCCTGGAACACCGCATCGCGGTGCTGGTCGTTGTAGGCCAAGATGTGCAAAATTTGCTTTTGCCAGTGGTCCGCCGGGGTAGCGTTGGCGCTTGATAGCGGTATGTCCCCGAGCTTCTTCTGCAGCAACGTCAGCGCATCTGTCTGGGTGTAAGTGCTTCCGGCCGGAAACGCGAAGGCACGGGTCACGCTGACACCCACCTTGTAGCCGTCAATTTCGACCAGGATGTCGGTCTTCTTGCCGCCAGCGTCCTGGTAGGTGATCTCCGTCTCCGTCTTGAGCAGCTTGGCGAGCTCGCAGCGATACAGCACCTCGTAGCTGAACACCTCGGAGTACAGCGAGTTGCCGCCCAGGTTGCCCGCGTCGTACACGTACTTGCCACCGGTGCTGAGCAGGTCGTAGCTGAAGGCATCCATGCCAAAATCGAGGTGAGTCTCAAAGGAGAAGGGATCGGGGGAGAGGATCTCCTCGGAGTCGATGGGACCGCAGTCTCCCGTGATGGTTCCGAAACCCGGCAGAGGCACATCACCGGCTCCGGCGGTTCCCCCCGTCGCCGAGCCACCGGCGCCAGCACCCGCGCTACCGCCGGTTGAACCGCCTGCCCCCGCAGAACTGCCCCCGGTGCCAGCCGAGCTACCGCCAGCGCCAGTGCCTCCAACCGATTGCCCCGCGGAACCACCGCTCGCGCCGCTACCAGCGCTGCCGCTCGCGCCCGCGCTGCCGCTGGAACCAGAGCTGCCGCTCGAACCGGAGCTGCCGCCACTACCGCCAGACGTACCGTCGTCGCCACAAGCCGCGAGCACCAACGCACCGACGGTCACCCAAAGCGTAAGCCGAGCCTGCATCGGGCAAAGCTAGCGCCCGCCGAGCGTCAGTTCAACGGCCGCCGAGTGGGGACGATGTATGCCACCGCATCGCCTCGCTCTCGGCGCGGCCCTGCCCGACTCACGACTTTGGGGGAACCGCTTCGATGCTGAGCGCCGCTAAATCCAGCGCGCCGTGGCCCGCTTCGATGAGTGATTCCATGCGCGCTGCGATGCCCGGCAACACGCACAGCGTGGCGTCCCCGGCGGTCTCCTGCATCAAGCGAACGTCCTTACGAGCCATCGTGAGCTCGAAGCTCGCCGCGTAGTTACCCTCAGCCATGTTCGCGCCACGGTAGGTGAGTGTGCCCACTGGGTTGAAGTGAGTGAACAGCTGCTGAGCGTCCTTGGGCTCGATCCCGAGTTGCTTCGCCATGCTCAGCACGTCCGCAAACGCACCGGTGATTCCGATGATCATCGCGTTGCCGAACAGCTTGTACGCAGCAGCGAGATCCGAGCGCTCGCCGACGTAGAGCACCTTGCCCGTCATTTGTTTCAGCACCGGCTCGGCCTCTGCAAACGTCTCCGCCGGGCCCGCCGCGAGCATCATTCCCCCCGCCTGACGACACATCGCTGGCGACATGAAGACCGGCGCGTGGAGGTAGCGCGCGCCCAACTCCGTCAAGCGAGCGGCGCGTCTTGCGGTACCTGCTGGTGAAGTGGTCGTGTGATCGATCACGAGCTTGCCGCGCAACCCCTCGAGCGCGGGCTCCAGGCTGGCATCCACGGCCTGGTCGTCGCTCAGCACCACGTGCACACGAGTGGCCCCGGCAACCGCCGCTTGAACACTGTCGCTTACGCTTACTTGAGGGCCTTCGAGCGCCTCCGCCTTCGAGCGCGTGCGATTGAAGACGCGAAGCGTCTCGCCACGCTCCGCCGCCGCAGCGATCAAGCCACTACCAATGAGCCCCGTACCAATGAATGCGATGTGCGCCATGGCGACACCGTATAAGACGCTACGTGCGCTTGGCTACCGTGGGAGCGAGGCGGCGGGGATTCCGGGAGGCAACGCTGCCGGAGTTCAGGCCATCAGCCAGGCGCCGAACGCCGCCGCCAGCGGAACCGTCAAATTGTCGTCGAGGCGCCGTGAAAAGAGCTCGGCCAGGCCGCCACACACCGCGGCTCCAAGCGCGATTCGCAGCGCGTGCGGCGTGCCGCTGTAGAAGATCGCTAGGACGGCGAATGCGCTGATCGCACCGACCAAGACGAAAGTCAGCGATCCTTCGAGGGAGCGCCCGTGCACCAAGCGGATACGCCCCATGCGCCGCCCGACGAGCCCCGCGGCGGGATCGGCGAAAGCCAGCACCGTGACCGCGATCGCGCACATCCAGGGCTCTGCAAAGAACGCGAGCAGCACCAACGCGGTGGCGTACCAGGTCGCGCTGTTGATGCGATGCGCCTCGTGAGGGTGCGCCACACGGCTGAACAAGCCCATGAGCAGGCGGTTCGCGCGCGGGCTCACCCGACGCATGGTCTCCATCCCGAACGCGCTCAGAAAAAACGCCGAGGCGAGGTAAGGGATCCAGTCGGCGAGCCACACCGCGCAGGCCAGCGCCGCGAGTCCAGAACCCGTGTGGAACACCGACCGGTGCCAGTTGGTCGGCCTCAGACTCGGGACGTGCACCGCGTGCAAGCGCAGCACCCGCGCTAGCGCTTCGTACGCCGGGAGCAGGCTGGCGCGTAGCTCGCCCCAGCGCTCTCGGGAGATTTCGCCGCGATCGCTCAGCGACTTCAGCGTCACTGCCAGCTGGGCAATGCGAACCCTGAGCTCAGACTCCGCTTCCGCGGTTCCCGCTTCGAGCCCGAAGGCGATCTCCGAGGCGTCCATCGGATTCACGGACTCATTCACCACCGCTTCGCCCAGTCGCTCGAGCTCGTCGCCCAAGCTGACTAATTTCGCGCTCAGTCGCTCGGCCATCTCACGGCGAAAGCGGACTGGGTCTAGCTCTCGCAGAGTTTCGTAGAGCTCAATGACGTGCGGGGCGGCGGTGGCAGCGAGTGTTGCGGTCATCGTCGGTCGAAGGGGGTGAAGGACCTCAACGGTCTTAATGTCGGGGCCCGGACGCTTCAGTCATGGTTTGGTCACAAGCCGTGACGAAGCCCAGCCCGGCGGACCTCGCTACATCCCCTGCGACTGCATGCCCGTGGATTGCATCCCCTGCAATTGCTGCGCATCAACTCGCACACCGACGGACAGGCTCTCCCCTCCCCCCCCCCGCAGCAACGTGCCGGAGGTGGGCGTGGCGTCTTGATAGTTGCGTCCGCAGGCGACGCGGATGTGATCGAGATTGGCGATGCAGCCGTTGGTTGGGTCGAAGCCGCGCCAGCCAACGTAGGGCAAATACAGCTCTGCCCAGGCATGGGAGGCGTCCGACTGCTGCTTGTTCTGGTAGTCGCCGCCAGTGTAGATGTATCCCACACGGTAACGCGCTGGGATATTCAGCAAGCGTGCCAGGCAAATGAAGAGGTTCGCGAAATCCTGGCACACTCCTTGTCGCGTCCGGTAGACGTCCCACGGCGTCGTGGCCAGGGTTGTCGATCCCGACGCGTAGCGGAAGTCGCGGTAGATGGTCTGGTTCATGTCCCGCAGCGTCTCGTCCAGGTCGTAGTCCTGGCGCTCCGCGAAGCTCATGGCGAACTCCGAGAGCTCCCTCAGCTGTACCTCGGGGAGCTCCGCCGGCAGCAAATAGGGCACCATCATCTGCCGCTGCCACGGCATCCAGACCAGCGGGATGGACGCGCGCCGCGAAGGCGCCCACAGATCGGGTTCCCGAGCGAGCTCGATCTTGGCCTTGGAGACCAGACGCAACTCCGAATACGGGTGTTCGAAGTCCACTCGGACCACGACATTCCCGAACACGTCCTCGAATCGCCTAAAATTTCCCTGGGGAAATATCTCTAGGTCGTACTCGAGCAATCGCTGGCGCGAGTCGTGGACTGGCTCGAGGCGGAAGACGTGGGTGGAGCGCTCGACGGGAGACGCGTAGCGATAGATGGTCTCGTGACGCACCCAAAGCGCGCGCGAAGGCGCGCCGGGAGCGAGGCTCGGTCCCTGGGGTGGGCTGACCATGTCTTGAGCGGCGAGTGCAGGCGACGGAGAGTTGCCGTTCACCCAGCCGACGAGCTGGGGATCGCTCGACCAAATCACCGCCCCGCGACGCGAGACCAGCGTCGTACCCGGCGTCAGGCTGACGAAATCGAGCCCCTCGAGGGGCGTCGTGGTGATCAAGACCAGGCTACGGTTCGCGCCTTCGCCGGGCTCGAGCGCGAGCTGGAGAAAGCGATTGCTCCACGAAGCCTGCCCCACGCTTGGCGGCACGCGACGCCCCGCGCTCAGCTCGCCGAAGCCCTGACCATCTCGATAGGCGACCAAGTCTTCACCATCGCTGATCAGCAGGTTGGCGGTGCCGAAGCCGTTGAGCTGGGTCAGCAGCTCGTGAAGCTTGTTCCAGCCAACGTCCGCCAAACGTCGCGCCCCCAGCTGATCGACCTGGTTCAGCAGCCAACAGAACACTCGCTCGGAGTTGGTGTGGCCCACGGGGGCGAACACGCGGGGGAGCTCGAGCTGCGCGAGCTTGATCGGATCGAAGTCGCCGGTGTGTGCAAACACCCAGTCGCGCCCGCCAAAGCTGCGACCGAAAGGCAACGTGTCCTCCTGAGCCACACGCTTGGCGGCGCCGCGCAAGTGACACAGAAACGTCGCCGCGCGAAACCGGTCCCAGTCTCGCAGGAGCTCGGTCATCGCCGTCTCGCCTGTTGCGATGGGGTCCTTGATCAGCGCCGCGGCGTAGTCACCCGCTGGATACCACGCAAAACCCCAGCCGGAAGGCTGCACTGCCGCGTCCTGACGGGCCCAGCCGCTCAGGCGCATGGTCGGCGACGCAACCCCATCGAAGCTCATACCCAGCAGCTGACTCATGACTTGCTTCTACGCGAAACACTCGCGCGACAACAGCGCAGCGACGGCAATGCAACGCGTGAGTCTGCTCACTCCACCGACAACCCTAGAAGTCGCTCGTGCTCTGAGTTACCACCGCGAGGTCTCATGCGAGTTTTGCTGCGTCATCAAACCAAGTACCGGTACGCGACCCCCGTGGCGCTCGGCCCCCACATCGTGCGCCTCAGGCCAGCTGCGCACACGCGCGCCACGGTCGAGAGCTACAACCTGCGCCTCGAGCCGGAACCTGGAGTCCGCTGGCAGCAGGACCCCTGGGGCAACCGCATCGCGCGGCTGACCTTCCTCAAGGATCAGCGACTCCAGCAACTCGAGATCGACGTCGACCTCGCACTAGATATCCGCCCGGTAAATCCATTCGACTTCTTCGTGGATGACCGCTGCGAGACCCTGCCCTTCGAGTATCCGGACGGGCTCGACAAGGAGCTCGCGCCATTCCTGGCCTCTCCGCGCGGCAAGCTGCTCGACGCTTTCGTCAAGGAGCAGCCCGCCAAGGGCAACTTCATCGACTGGCTGGTCGCGCTCAACATGCGCGTCGCGAATCGCGTCCAGTACCTAATCCGCATGGATCCAGGGCTGCAAACCTCCGAGGAGACGCTCACCAAGAACTCAGGCAGCTGCCGAGACAGCGCCCAGCTCCTGCATCGACGTGCTGCGCGCAACGGTCTCGCCGCACGCTTCGTCAGTGGCTACCTGATTCAGCTGGCGGATGAAGGTACATTCTGGATCTCGCAAGGGGTGAGCAGACGTCGCCGATCTGCATGCGTGGGCAGAGGTGTATGTCCCCGGCGGGGGATGGATTGGCCTCGACGGCACCAGTGGCCTGATGTGCGGCGAGGGGCACATCCCGTTGGCCTGCACCGTGAACCCAGAGCTGGCTGCCCCGGTGACCGGCACGTCGGAGCAAGGCGCGCAAGCCTTCGAGCACCACATGGAGGTGATTCGCCTCGGCCACGAGCCGCGGCCGCGCAAGCCATACACCGACGAGCAGTGGCAGCAGCTGACGGCCACCGGGAAGAGCGTGGATGACGCGCTGCGCGCCCACGGCATCGACTTGACGACGGGTGGGGAGCCAACCTTTACCTCGCGGATCCACCCAGAGCTGCCGGAGTGGAACACTGAAGCGCTCGGTGAGACGAAGTGGGAGCAAGGGCTCGTCATGGCCAAGGAGCTTCACAAGCGCTTCGGCGTGGGCGGCCTGGTGCAGTACCGCATGGGCAAGCATTACCCTGGGGAATCACTACCACGCTGGGCGCTGCACCTGATGTGGCGGCGAGACGGCGAGAAGATCTGGCAGAACCCGGAGCGCCTATCGCTCGAAGCCGGCAGCAATGAGCGCATCACTGACGAGCAGCTTGCGCGCGCCGCCCGCCTGCTGGCACTCATCGGCGCCCGGCTGGGTCTGCAGATCACGCCGATGGCGGGATTCGAGGACCCCTGGCACTTCATCCAGCAGGAAGAGAACCTGCCCCTCGACGTGGACCCGCTCGAGGCAGATCTGGACGCCCCTGAAGAGCGCCGCCGCCTGTCGCGAGTGCTTGGCCACGGACTGAACCGCGAGATCGGCTTTGCGGCGCCTCTCGCGCGCCACGAAGGCGCCTGGCAGACGGGCACTTGGAGCTTCCGCCGCGGCCATCTGTTCCTGATCCCCGGCGACAGCCCGATGGGGCTGCGTTTGCCCTTGGACCGCATCGGCGGCGAGCCGCCGCCCACCGTCGATCCGGATCGCACCGAGGTCACCCGCGACCAGCAGCTCGAGCCACGTCCACTCCTCCGCGAAAGCCACTCCGGGGAGCGCGAGCCCGGCGCTCAACAACGCATCGGCGATCCGCGAACTGGTATCCGCACGACTCTGTGCGTCGAGCCACGGCAGAACGTGATGCATGTCTTCCTGCCGCCAGTGCCTAGCTGCGAGGACTTCCTCGAGCTGGTGCGCGCAGTGGAGCTCGCGGCGACGGAGTGCGATGTGCGCGTGCGTATCGAGGGCTATCCGCCGCCCAGTGACCCGCGCATCGAGTCCTGCCTCGTGACGCCGGACCCAGGGGTGATCGAGGTCAACCTGCCGGTCGCGAGCAGCTTCGCCGAGTACGGCGCATTCATGGAGACCATCACGGAGGCCGCGAACCACGCGGGCCTGTGCATGGAGAAGTATCAGCTCGACGGCCGCGAAGCGGGCAGCGGTGGCGGCAACCACATCACCCTCGGTGGGCCGAGCGCCTTGGAGAGCCCGTTCCTGAAGCAACCTCAGCTGCTTGGGAGCTTGCTGCGCTACTTGCAGAATCACCCCTCGCTGTCGTTCCTGTTCACGGGCTTGTTCGTCGGCCCAACCTCCCAGGCTCCCCGCCTGGACGAAGCGCGCCTCGACGCATTGCACGAGCTCGAGCTGGCGCTCGAGCAAATGCCGCTCTCCGCTTCGGAGTTTCCGTGGACCGTCGATCGCCTGCTGCGAAACCTCCTGGTGGACGTCAGCGGCAACCCCCACCGCACCGAGGTCTCGATCGACAAGCTGTTCGATCCTCACGGCCCTTCCGGGCGCCAAGGCCTGGTGGAGTTCAGGGCCTTCGAAATGCCGCCTCACGAGCGCATGGCAGCAGCTCAGGCGCTCTTGATGCGCTCGCTGATCGCGCGATTCGCGAAGGCGCCTTACCGCGAGAAGCTAGTTCCGTGGGGTACTGCAATTCACGATCGCTTCATGCTGCCTCACTTCCTGTGGAACGACTTCCGCGACATTTGCTTCGACCTGGCACGCCACGGCGTCGCGATGGATCCCGAATGGTACCGCCCGTTCCTGGACTTCCGCTGCCCGGCAGTTGGCCGACTGCAGCTGGGAGACACCATACTCGAGCTACGCACGGCGCTGGAGCCGTGGCCGACACTGGGTGAACAGCCATCAGGCTCGGTGGTCGCACGCTACGTGGACTCCTCCCTGGAGCGCATCGAGGTCAAGCTTCAGGGACTGGTGGAAGGTCGCCACGTCGTCGCCGTGAATGGCATCGAGCTCCCGCTGTTTCCGAGCGGTACCGTCGGCGAAGGGGTGGCTGGTGTCCGCTTCCGGGCGTGGCAACCGCCGAACTGCCTGCAGCCCAACATCCCGGTGCACCACCCCTTGCGTTTCGACGTCATCGACACCTGGGGTCGGCGCTCGCTCGGCGCTTGCCAGTACCACGTCTGGCACCCTCAGGGCCGCGGCTTCGACTCGCCGCCGCTCACCGCGTTCGAAGCCGCAGCGCGCCGTGCGCAGCGGTTCACGACGGAGGGCCACCTGCCCTACCCAAGTGCGTTGAGACAGCTCCCGCCCCGAGCGGAGCATCCGCTCACGCTAGATTTGCGTTGGTCCGCCGTAGCCGACCGCTAGCATGCAAACGTCAGACGAAGACGCTCGCGCTGCGGAGCGAACGGCAATCGAACGCGCGCTGAGTGAACACGACCAACGGCTCAGCGACGCGGGGCTCGTGGTGTGGGTTGGAACCGAGCCTACGTTCACCGATCGCTTTTCGTACGAAGCAGAGTGGGTGGGCGCGGCCCTGGGCCCCGCCAAGCTGCAGAAGGCACAGCGATTTGCCGCCATGCTGGCGTCGCGAGTGCCCACATCGGTGTTGTTACGTTGTGTGGGACGGCAGTACCCCGAGGAAAAGGCTCCTCGCTGGAGCTTTGGGCTGTACTGGCACCGCGAGGCCGGACACGTGTGGCATCTGCCACCCGATCCGCTCATGGGTGGACGCGCGAGCGACGCGGCCGCGCCAAAGCGGCTGCTCCAGGAGCTCACAGCGTGCCTGACCAAGCAGGGACGCGCACCGCGTCGCGTGCTGTTGAACGACGCTCCTCCCCCCCAAAAAACTGCTGAAACGCCGGAGGCAGGCGCACTGCTGCTGCCCTTCCGCCTGCTGTGGAGTGCGGGCGACACGGCGCTCGGTGAGCTGACGGACGATACGCAGGACCAGTGCGGTCGGCCTCCACTCGGGAGCGACGCCATTCCCAGCGCCGGCCTCAGAGACGCGCTCGCTACCCAAGGCCTCAGGCTGCTGTGTATCGGCGACGCCGGGACGGAACATCCAGGCGTCGTGCGCGTCGAGCTACCCCAGCTGACTCACGTCGAAGAGTTCTCCGCTCTGCTGGACTTGATCGCTGAAGCTTGCCGCGCGGCAAGGATCGAGGGGCTAATTCTCGGGGGCTATCCACCCCCGGTAGACCAAAGTGTTGCGTGGGCCACGATCACGCCGGACCCCGGTGTGATCGAGATCAACACGGCGCCCTGCGCGGGCACCCGAGGTTTGCTCCACGACTCACGCGTCCTGTATCAGGTCGCTGAGGCGTTGGGCCTGTCGCCGCTCCGCATGCACTACAACGGCGAGCAGGTGGACTCGGGCGGCGGAGGACAGATCACCCTGGGTGGGCCAAGCTTCGAAGAGAGTCCTTTCTTCCGCCATCCGCAGCTACTCAGCCGGCTGGTGTGCTTCTTTTCGCGCCACCCGGCGCTCTCGTACCTGTTCGCGGTCGACTCCGTTGGTGGCTCCAGTCAGTCGCCGCGCGCCGACGAAGGTAGCGTGGAGACACTGGGAGAGCTCGGACTGGCGCTCGAACTCCTGCAGCGCGCCGAGTCACCCGGCCCGGAGGAGATCTGGGCGACGCTCGCGCCCTTCCTGGTCGATCGCTTCGGCAACTCGCACCGCGCGGAACTGAACATCGAGAAGCTCGCAAATCCGCACCTGCCAGGGCGAGGCCGCCTGGGTCTGGTGGAGTTTCGCGCGTTCCGCATGGCGGACACACCCGAGCGCGCTGCGTGCCTCGCCGCGCTGTTGCGCGCGATCACCGCTCACCTGAGCCAGCAGTCGGCTCCTTCCCAGGTAAAGCTCTGGGGCCGAGAACTCCACGACCGCTTCGCGTTGCCATTCCAGCTGGACCTGGATCTTTGGGACGTTTTGCAGGAACTGCAGTCTGGAGGCTTCGGTTTGGCCCCGGCGATTGCACAGGAACTGCGACGCGAGCAGCGCCTCCTCGCACGGGTTCCGCTTTGGGGAGGCGCATCCCTCGAGCTGCGGCAGGCGGTGGAGTTCTGGCCTCTGGTTGGCGACTTGTCCGCGCAGTCAGGCACCACCCGCCTCGTGGACTCGAGCACGAAGCGCTACGAACTTCGGCTCCGCTGCCCTGAGGAACAACTCGAGCACTGGCGCCTCAGCGTGGACGGCTACGCAGTGCCGTGGGTGTCTGCGGTGGACGCTGACGGGCCGGCGCTCCTGCGCGCGATACGTTGCCGCAGCTTCATCCCAAACCCCGGACTCCACCCGAACCTCCCGGCACACGGTCCCCTGAGCGCCTTGGTGTACCGAGCCGACGGAGAGCAGGCAGCCAAGGTCTCGTTACATTGGTGGAAGGTGGACGGTGGCGCGTACGCTGGTCTGCCGAAAGACCAAGCGGAAGCTCGCCAGAGGACTGAGGCCCGCTGCACGGTTGAACACCTGAGCAAACCCCAGAGTGAGCCACCAGCTGCGCCCCCTGGGAGTCTTTCCGCATGGGCATTCGACACGCGCTGGGCCTGAGCCCCGAGTAGACCAAGCCGGGGCCTGCTAAGCTTGGGAGCGGTGCCCCTCAACGCCGACGCTCGCCATGCGATCGATGATGCCGCGCTGCGCTTCATCCTTGCGAACCTGCCATACGCCATCTTGGTTCATCAGGCGGGGCAGGTGGTCTACGCGAACCACACCGCTGCCGAGTTGCTCGAGTGCGACGATCCGAGCGCTCTGATGGGGGAGCCGTGGCAGCGCTTCATGGTGCCCGAGGATCACAACTCCGCGGAATCCAACGTGCGCGGTGCCATCGAAGTTCAGGGCGGCGCCCTGGCGCGGTTCGGACCGGTGGAACGCCGCGCACTCAGCGTCAAAGGCAACGTGGTGCCGGTAGAGCTCCACGCCTTCTCCCTGAACTGGGACGGCAAGCCGGCGCTGCTCGTCTCAGCCTCCAACATTTCCACCCGAAAAACTATGGAGGGGAAGCTCAGGGAAGCCGATCGGATGGCTGCGGTGGGCACGCTGGCGGCAGGCGTAGCCCACGAGGTGAACAACCCGCTGGCCTACATCATCGCAAACCTCAGCTTCGCCGAGGAGAAGCTGCGGCAGAGCCCAGAACAGGCAGAGGCCCTCGAGGCGGTCGTCGAAGCTCATCAAGGCATTGAGCGCGTGCGTCAGGTCGTGAGCGATCTGAAGACGTTCACCCACGACGATCAGAAGCCGCAGTCGGTCAAGGTAGCGCAGGTGATCCACGCCACAGTGAAGATCGCTTCCGCGCAGATCCGGCACCGCGCCCAGCTCGAGGTGACAGCGGGTCGCAACGAACGCGTACTGGCGACGGAGACTCGGCTCTCCCAAGTGCTGCTCAACCTGCTGGTCAACGCTGCTCAAGCCATCCCAGAGGATCGCGTTGGCCGCATCTCGATCACCTCTCGCGTCCAAGACACCGAGGTCTGGCTCGAGGTCTCGGACAACGGCGTGGGGATCCCAGCTGAGCTCGTCGATCGCGTCATGGATCCGTTCTTCACGACCAAACCGGTTGGAGTCGGCACCGGCCTCGGACTCAGCGTGTGCAAGAACATCGTGGAGGGCTACCACGGCAGCCTCGAAGTCGAGAGTGAACCTGGGGTGGGCACGACGATGCGTATCCGCCTCCCACTGCACCGGAGCGGCGGCAGCACAACGCGCAGGGCCACTTCCCCGAGGCAACATGGTCCGAGGCGGCGCGTGATGGTCATCGACGACGACCCGATGATCTTGCGTTCCCTCAAGCGCGTACTGAACGGCCACGATCTGACGCTGATGCCCGGCGGGCGCGAAGCCCTCGCGCATCTAGCTCAAGACCAGGGCTTCGACGTCATCCTGTGCGATTTGATGATGCCAAACGTCACGGGCATGGATGTCTACAAGACACTCACCCAGGAGTCGCCGGAGCTTGCGAAGCGCATCGTGTTCCTGAGCGGTGGCGCGGTCACGCCGCAGGCGCAGCGCCTGCTCCAAGAAGCGCCCAATCGACGCTACGAGAAGCCGCTCTCGCCCGCGGAGCTGGACGAGATCTTGCGCTCGGCGGCGAGCTAGT
Organism: Polyangiaceae bacterium; assembly: GCA_041389805.1. Classification (GTDB taxonomy): domain Bacteria; phylum Myxococcota_A; class Polyangia; order Polyangiales; family Polyangiaceae; genus JAHBVY01. The sequence goes on from JAWKRD010000003.1 coordinate 168,817, forward strand.
GAGGCGAAGCTGTGCGCCCACACCCTGAGGGCGCGGGCGAGTTTGCTGCGAACTGCGGGGACAGGACACCAGCGGGCTACTTGAAGCCGTTGAGGTGCACCACGTACCACTCACCGCGCCAGCTGATGAGGCTGGTCAGGTCGACGCGCAGCTCCTTGCCGTCGGCGCGCTGAAACACGAGCTTCGGATGCGTCATGCGGAAGTAGCCAAGCTTGTTCCCTTCGGAACCGGGCTGCATCCAGGACTTGCTGCGACCGCTCGTGTCCAGGCGCACCAGCGTGGCGTACCTCGGATTGTCTCCCAGGCGCTTGTGGTAGTCGTGGACATCCCGCTTGAAGTTCTTCCACAGGCGATACTCCCAGTCGCGCTCCGGCTTGGGGATATCCTTCACCTGCTGGTACGCTTCCACAGGGAAAAATACCGAACGCGCGATCTCCGGGTCGTCCAAGACGATTGCCCGAGTGAGCAAGCGCAGGTGCTGCTTGAACAGCGGGCTCTCGAAGCTCGGGTCGCCTTCCGCTTGAGGTAGCTGGGGCAACGGCTTGCCGTCATCGCCCTTGAGCTTCGGCGCGATCAGCGCCGGCTTGGTGAAGCGCAGCGTCATGCGATCGCTCTCTCCGATCGCCTGGTATTTCGCTGCGTCCTTCTCGCCCAGGCGCAGCACTGGTGGCAGCGCCCACACGCCTTCAGGGTAGTCTTTGGTGTCCTTCGGATTCGCGTTCAGCTCACTCTCCGCGCTGAGCTCGAAGCCAGCGGCGCCGATCAGCCGCTTGACGTAGTCCGGCGCGAGGTAGCCCACGTATCCCGTTTGCTCCGGCGTCTTGCCCGGCGCGCCACGATGCTGCACGACCCCCAGCGTCCCGCCCGGCTTGAGCACGCGATACGCCGCGTCGTAGACCGCGAGCGCGTAGTCGGCCTTCACCCAGTTGTGAGTATTGCGAAAGCTCAGCACGAGGTCCATCGAACCATCGGGGCCAAGCTCTAGCTTCTCCGGTGGCGCGACCTGATGCACCTGCACTTTCCCGAAGCGATCGGGCGCGCTCTTCAGCAGATCATCGAATTGCTTCGCGATGCGGTTCGGCGTGACGTCCTGAGGCCCCGCGGGGTCCAGGTTCGTGACGTGGAACGCACCCTTCTCGGCCAGCACAGGCGCCAAGATCTGTGTGTACCAACCGGTGCCGGGCCACAGCTCGAGCACCTGCATGTCGTCCTTGAGCCCGAAGAACTCCAGCGTCTCCAGCGGATGACGCCAGACGTCCCGCTCTTGGTCTTCTCGCGACCGTTGCCCTGCGGAGATGGCCGCGCGCAGCTTCTTGTCCGTCTCGGGGTCGGCCCCAGCCTGACTCACCGCATCGTACGGCGACACCCAGGCTGGCTCTTTCGGCGCCACATCAGGCTTTGCCCCGGCTGCCGACGGCGCGGCTTTTGGTTCCTCAATCGGCGGGTTTGGGGGTGAGGTAGTGCCTCCACAAGCCGTGACCACCAGGAGCCCGAAGTACAGTGCAGTTCGCTTCACGGCGCGGACTCTACACCCATCGAACCAGCCGTCCACAACCAGCTGGTCAAAGGCGAAACGCCCGGCAGGTCGCGAGCGGCCTGCCGGGCGTCAGCGCTGAAGTGTCTGCGCTCAGTCTGGCTTCTCGTCCTTGAACAGCGCAGGAAACACCAGCCCCGCCAGTACACCACCGACGATGGGTGCAACCCAGAACAACCAGAGCTGTCCCAGCGCCCAACCGCCAGCGAACAGCGCCGGCCCGGTGCTGCGCGCTGGATTCACCGAGAGGTTCGTCACGGGGATCCCGATCAGGTGGATCAAGGTCAGCGCCAGACCGATGGCAATGGGCGCAAAACCGGCGGGGGCCTTGCCATGGGTCGAACCCAGGATGATGAACAGGAAGAAGAAGGTCAGCACCACCTCGGCGACGAGCGCCGAGAGCATGCTGTAGCCACCGGGCGAGTGCTCACCAAAACCGTTCGAGGCAAAGCCGGCATGGACATCAAACCCGGCTTTCCCCGAGGCAATAACGAAGAGCACGCCCGCACCGGCCACGCCACCAATCACCTGGGCGATGACGTACGGCAGCGCCTCCTTAGCGGGGAAGCGGCCGCCAGCAACCAGCCCTGCCGTGACCGCTGGATTCAAATGACAGCCAGAGATGTGGCCGATCGCATAGGCCATGGTCAGCACCGTGAGCCCAAACGCCAAGGACACCCCGAGGAGCCCGATCCCGACGTTGGGGAACGCGGCTGCCAACACCGCGCTGCCGCAGCCACCGAACACCAACCAAAACGTCCCAAAGGCCTCCGCGGCCGCGCGTCGTCCCAAGCTCATGCGAAATCTCCTGCGATGGGTAGGCGCAAAAGCGATGACTCGGGATGAGACTCGCCGTTTGCAGGGCGCCCGAGGCGCCTATCGCGGAGCCACCTCAGCAATGCGCGTACCAACGCGCCCTCGCGCTGAGGCACACGGCCGAATTCTCAATTTCCACGGAGTATTTGGTAGATTCGCACGCGGTGTCGCGCTGGCTCTCGCGCCTTGGCTCGAGACAGCGCCCGGCGTACGCAGCACTCAGACGACACCCGCGTAGTCTGGAGACCGCAGCGACTATTGCGGTTTTGGCTGGTCTTTGGCCTTGGCCATCTTGGCCTCAGTGCAACCGATCGAGAGCAGCCATGCCTTGCGTTGTTCGCCGTTGCCCTTGCCGACGTATTCCGTGCGGGCGATGCCGTCTTCCATGAAGGCGCCGTTGCACTCATCGAAGTGCTCATCGACAGCCTTCTTGCGCGCTTCCGCGCGACGCAGGTTGTCCTGGGCGCTCGCCACGCTCTTGTCGGAGTCGGAGCGCAGCTGCGGCGCGCCGAACTGGGTCTCGAGGCACCAATCCACCGCGTCTTCGCGGCAGGCGTCGTACATGTCTTGATCCTGCTGGGGCAGCTCCATGTATGGGGTGGATGACGCACACGCTAGGAGCGCCACCGCCGCAACTGCGCCCAGCGCAAACACATCCCGCCCGCGAACTCGCTTGTCTGACATCGCCACCCTCCGTCGATCAATCAGCGCCTCAACGGCTGAGGGTGCCTGACGTCAGCTGGCGAGCGTATCCCCCAACTGGGAGATGCAGCTGCGGACGGCTCAGGGCTGCAGCGACGCTCAGAGCAACAGCAACAGCGCGCCGACGATGCCGAAGATCACGAGCATGAAGACCAGGCTTCCGATGAGCATGATCGCGGTCATGTTGCGCGCCCGCTTGAAGCCTTGATCCACGTGGTACTGCTGGAACTGCTGCAGGTTGTTCATGCCTGCGCCGTAGCCATAGCCCACCTGAGGGATCTTGTCGGGGGGCGTGCCTGGGTATTGCGCGCCAATTTGCTGAGCAAGCATGCGGTTGATGAGCACTTGGTGCTCTGCGGCTCGCGCGTGGTGCGGGAGCACCTGCCCACAGAACGGGCAGTTCGGCCGCGTCATGTCGTTGAGCGCAAGAGTGCCACCACAGTGCGGACAGTTCATCGTCGGCTGGGTCACGTCCCCCTCGCTTTCTTGCTTGCTGCGCGGGCAGCGGCGCTCGGGTCAATCACGCGCCGAGCACCGTTTCCGCATGGTTTTACTAAGCCTGTACGACAGCGTTGGACGGGATCCACTGCTGGGAGCCGCCTTCGAACTGCACGAGATATTGATTGGGCGCCGCTTGCAGGACCTGACCTGGATAGCGATTGCCGTCGGACCACATCACCATCACGCGCGAGCCTGCGGTGATGCCACCGGTCAGCACAGCAGCTGCTTGCCCAAAGCCAAACCCAAGCGGGTTCTGCATGATACTCGCCGCCGCTGCCTGCTGCTGCAACACGGCGGGGTTGTTCATGGCGGCCGCGATCGGGTCCTGGTTGGCGTAGGCAATCGCCTGCTGCTGCGACGGACCCTGCTGGGCAGCCGCGCTCGAGTCGACACTCTTCTGCACCTGGCGCGGAGGAGCGCCACCACGGATCTGCGCCTCCCACTGCTGTAGCTTCTGGGGATGCCCCGCGTACTGCATCATGTTTTGGGCCATCTGGTTGTTCCAGTAGCCGGCGGCCTGGGTCCACTCACTCTGGGTCATCCCCACGGCCTGCACTGCCGGCTCGAAGCTGTAGACCTTGATCATCGCGGAGACGTAGACGAAATCGTCGTAGCTGATCCGCGTGGCACCGCCTTGGCGCTTGGCTAGCGCCGCCTGGTACATGGGCATGAACGCGGTGGCCACGCGCCCCATCAGGCTCATGTCCTGCATGCGCGCCGTCCAGCCCGCCTTGGCGGCCTCGTAGTCGGCCTGGCTGACGCCTTCCGCGGCCAGCACCTGGGCGGTGCCCGCTGGGTCGTTGTCCTTGCCGTCGAGCGCCGCGCCGAGCTCGGCGTAGCGTTCTAGTGAAATCCCATTGATGGGTGCAAACGGATCCATTCTCGCCTCCTCTCCCCAGCAGGCCGGAAGTCATGGGGCCTGTAAAGAACAATCGCCGAACCAGATCACGACGCGTGAGCGGTACGCCGCGGAAACCGAATCCCCCTCAATTCCGCGCGCAACCCACATGCCCTCCCGCGTGAGCAGAGCATTCCAGCGGAAGCGATTCACACCGGGAATGCTCCCCCAGGGAACGCTTACGCTTTGGGCCCTCTCAGCACCTTTGCGTAGCACCAAGCCGCAAACCCCCAAACGAAGGTCAGCGACACCACCATGCTCACCCAGCCGCCGAGCGTCATTCCGCGTCCTCCATACGCTCCGTACCCTGGTCCGTAGACCACCGCTCGTCAGCCTTCCAAACGCAGAACACCAACACGCTGGCAACCACCGCGACCACGCCCAGCGTCCACAAGGCGATGGGGTTGTCCGCGAGCGCCTTTAGATAGCCTGGGAGGCTCTGAATGCAGAAGCCGACGAACACGACGAGCAAGAACAGCGGCGAGACCCAACGAAACACCCAGCGGAACCAGGCAGGAATGCGCGCGTCCGATCCATGATTCGCTTCCTCGATTCCGCGCTCCGCCCCGAAGATCCAGGCGAACACCACGAGCTGCAGTGAGCCCATCACGAAGATCAGCGTCGTTCCGACCCAGAAATCCATCGTGTCGAGCGCGGTGAGGTCCTTGCTGAACCACATCACCCAGGCGACGCCAGGCAACACGAGGCCCACCAGCACGCTGGTCGCACGCTTGCGAGAAACGCCGAGAGACTCCGTCAAGAAGGCGGTGACGGGCTGCAGCATCGATAGCGAGCTGGTTATTGCCGCGAGGAACAGCATGGAGAACCAAATCGCACCAACCCAGCGTCCGAATGGTCCGAGGTACTGAAACACCACCGGCAGTGTGTTGAAACCAAGTCCGAACGTTCCTCCGACAGCGCCGCTCGCACCCAAGAAGACAAAGGCCGCGGGGATCGTGATCATGCCCCCGAAGCCCACCTCGAAGAGCTCGTTAGTCGCGGTGGCCGTGAGGCCATTGAGCACCACGTCGTCCTTGCGCCGCAGGTAGGAGGCGTAGTTGATGATCACCCCAAACCCGACAGACAGCGAAAAGAAGATCTGCCCGGCCGCAGCCAGCCATGTCTTGAAGTCCCACAGCCGGGAGAAGTCAGGGTTCCACATGTACCCGAGACCCGCGAGGACGTTGCGCTCCGGGTGGTCCGGATGGGGTGTCCCCAGCGTCAACACTCGAATCAGCACGACCACCGCGCACACCGCCATGACGGGCATCGCGTAGGTGCAAAACTTCTCGATGCCCGCCGACAGGCCCCGGTAGCAGAGCCACACGTTGAGCACGAGCACGACGATCAAGACGATGTTCTCGGTGTCGAGCCCGTGAGCGAAGAGTTGACCGTTGCCGCCGATGCCCGTGGCCCGGGTAAACACCGCCTCGCTCGCCTTGGTGTATCCTCCGGGATCCGTTCCCAGGTCCATGCCGCCTGTCAGGTACTGGACGGCGTAGTACAGGCACCACGACTCGATCAGCACGTAGTACATGTAGACGACGAGGGGGATCAGGACGCCGATCACCCCCAGATAGCGGAACGCCTTCTGCCCACTGACTCGACCCAAGATCGCAGGCGCCGAGTGGTACCCGTGGGCGCCGCCTCGACGCCCCAGCGTCCACTCCGCCCACCCGATGGGGATCCCCAGGATCAGCAGGGAAACGAAGTACGGAATCATGAACGCCCCGCCTCCGTTCTGCGCCGCCTGCCCAGGAAACCTCAAGAAGTTCCCGAGCCCGACTGCGCTCCCGGCCACCGCCAGGATGACCCCCAGGCGTGAGCCCCACCCGTCCGCCTTCGCGCTTGCCTGCTCGACCTCAACCGACCCGCTCATTCTGAACGACCCCGCGCACCGAACCAAACCGCGTATGTAACCGCGGCAAACGCGCCGCGCGTCGGGAAGCTACAGCGCCGATCCCCGCGTACGCAATCGAGGACTGCAACCCCGCAGCGGCAGACTGCACGCCTGCAGGCCGTACGGCGGGTAGATTGACGGTTGACCCCTCCCCTCGAAGCTCCATGTGAGGCCACATGCCCCCAGTCGCTCCCGATTTCGTCCAAGTTTCCACCCCAGCTCCGGCTACCGCGCCAGCGCTCGCGCTTCCCCAGCACGCCTTCAGGCTGGATGTGCCCGAAGGCTGGCGACAGGGTCGAGGAGCGTTCGGTGGCTACGTGATCGCGGCCCTCACCCGAGCGACCGATCAACTCGAGACCAGCGCGGACCGCAAGCTACGCTCGCTCACGTCGACCATCCCCGCCCCCGTCATCACTGGCCCGGCTGATATCTACGTCAGTCCGTTGCGCATTGGCAGCGGCGTTTCCACGTGGCAAGCATTGTTGGTACAAGAGGACGAAGTGCGCGCTCAGGCGACGCTGGTCTATGGCAAGCAGCGGGTCACGACCCCAGGCTGGGCCCCGAAGGCCCCCGAAGGTCAGCGCCACTGGTCAGAAGTGGACATCGTCAACATGCGCGCGCCGATGGGCCCCGAGTTCGCGCAGCACTTCGAGTTTCGCCCCGTCGGCGCACCTCCGTTCAGCGGCGGAACCGATCCCGTCGCGAGCGGTTGGATCCGCAACCGTCCAGCACTCTCGAAGCTCAGCGCCGCTGACGTGCTCGCGTTGCTCGACGCTTGGTGGCCAGCTTCGTTCGTCTTGGAGACGGCGCCGCGCCCGATGGCCACGTTGACCTACACCGCTGAGTTGCTGGCGGATCCTGAAAGCCTGGGCGACGCGCCGCTCTTCTATCGCGCGCGCAGTGAGGCGATGAACGGCGGCTTCTGCGCCGAGTTCCGCGAGCTCTGGACGGCCGAGGGCACGCTCGTGGGTCTCAATCAACAGACCTTCGTCATGATCCGCTAGTGACGGGCAGCCCAGAATTGCCACACGGCTGATTGTCCGAGACACTCTCGGGCATGGCTGGACACCCCCGCTTTCCCCAGTGCCGGAGCAAGCGCCTGTCCGCGCCCTGCCCGATTCCTCACGGCAACATTCATTCCACCTGGATCTGCCTCGCGATTTTTTGGGGGTTAGGGGTAGCAGGCTGCGGCAACAGCGACACTGGCGACACCGGTTCAAAGCAGGAGCCCCCGAGCGGCTTGCGCGCCATGACGTTCAACACCGGCACCACCGGTGGCCTTGCCCACGACAAGCCACCGGACGACGGCTACACGTCGCTGGAAGCCGCGCTGTCGGACATGTACTACGGCGATGGCCTGGCGTGGCGCAGCGTCGTGGACGATACCCAAGCGTTCCTCGCTGAGCTCAATGGAGACCCGGACACCGCGATCGACGTCATCGCATTTCAGGAGATCTTCTACTCCGGGGAGTGCGTGAACGTCCCGGACGAGGCCAAGCCAGGCTTTGTGTGTGAGACCTGGCAACCCGGAGACCCAAGCGTCGCCCAGTTGATCCTTGGGGCGGGCTACCGTGTAGCGTGCAATATCGAAAAACCAGACAAGTGTATTGCCGTACGGAAGGACTTTGCGGCGATCCGTGGCTGCGATCAAGACGTGTGCTTGGATGCCCTGGCTGGCGCGCGAGTCCCCGATTGCGGCGGCGGCTCCCGAGTCGGACGCGCTGTGCTGGACCTCGCCGACGGTGGAGAGCTGACGGTGGTGCTGGTGCACGGTTCGTCGGGCATCGAGCAGAAGGATCAGGACTGCCGCGTGCAGCAGTTCCAGCAGGTGTTCGAGCAGCTCGATCCGAACATCGACGCTGTGAAGAGCCCACCCGCCGCAAACGGGACCCGCAACCTAATCCTGGGCGACCTGAACACCGATCCCGGGCGCAACTATGACTTCGACGAGAGCGCTGCGTACTTCGCCGCTCATGCGGATGGGACGCAGTTCCACTTCGTGACTGACGTCGGGCCCGAAGCCACGCCTACCTACGGCGGTCTCTTCAACATCGATCACATCGTCAGCGACTACTACGGCGGCAGCTGCGTCACCGCGGGCGTGAGCGAGGGCGTGCCGGGCGTCACCAGTACGGTCTACTTCGACCACAAGCCGGTGTACTGCGATCTCGAAGCGCCGACACGCTAGCGTCAGCTATCCGCCAGCACGACCCAGCCGTCTTCCAGCGCGCCAGGCGTGACCGCGGCGAGCAGGTTGCACACCTGCTGCACCTCGGCGACGGTGCGGGAGTGCGTGAGGTCTGAGCGCAAATCAGGCGATGAACGCCGGGAGGCATGCTCCAGGAACTCCATCCAGAACCTCGTGTAAGCCACCAACATCTCGGGCGACTCCAGGGAGATGAACGCGACTTCGAGCAGCATCGCGCTATCGAGGTAGTGCTCGGAGCCCTCCCCGTCGATCCAGTTGTGCTCTACCGGCTCGTGCAAAGCGGCCAACGCGCCGGGCTGTTCACCCCGAGGGGCGTACCACCCAGCGCCGACCTCGAGCTGGGAGATCAAATCCGCATAGATTTGATTGCAGATGGTGTCCTTGGTCTCCACCTGGGTCACGAAGAACTCGAACAGCGCTTGCTCGAACACGGCGTCGACGGGATAGGTGACGTAGCGATAACAGCCGAGCGGCTGCCCGCCTGACAGCGGACAATTCGCGCAGTCTGGAATGCCGCGTTCGAAGCTCGCGACCTCACGCACGATGCCTGGGTACGTCAGCGTGCGTGGACCACGTCCCGTGACTGAGACGGTGATCTGAATGGCCTCACGGCGCTCCTCAGGCACGCGCTCCTCAACGAGTCGTTTGTATGCACGCAACTTGAGTCGACCGAGAAAGCCCTCTGGCTTCAGCTCCGTCTGCAGTTGGCAAGCACGCCAGCCAATGAAGTCCGCACCCATGACTCCTCAGCAAGAGATGGGACCACACGACGGCGCGCGAGTCAAAGCCCGACCAGAAACTCGGCGGAGATGATCCACTTCGTGCAGTGCATACACGTGGCTGCAACACCTACCGCTGCGACAGTCTGGTGGCGTCGCTCAAGCCTGGGTCACCAGCGACACACCCACGCACCCGCAGCGTGGATCGTTGGCCTCATCGCGAAGCGCTTGACAGGGTGTCGTTGACCAAGGTGGGTACGCAGGCTCGTTGCGGAGTTCATATCTGCGCGGATACGCCTTGGACACACGTGCGTCGCGAGTGTTGCCGCGTCGCGAGGGTCGCCGCGTCGCGAGTGTTGCCGCGTCGCGAACGCTGCGGTGACTCGTCCCTCGCTCTCCCCCAAACCAAGTCGAGCGAGCGCTCATACTTCGCGTAGGGTCGCTCGAAAGTCGTCGATCCGGGCGGAGGCGAAAAGAGCCGAAGGTCGGGGCGACACCAGCGCATTTTAGACAACTGCCGCCTGCCTTCAGATTACGCTCTCAGTCGTGCAGCAACAGACCTTCGACACCCTCACCCGAGTGATCGAATGCGCCCACTGCGGCGCCCCGCTGGCCGGCAGTGAGCAAACCCAGGTGCGATGCGCCTACTGCGGAGCGGCGAACCAGGTCGAGCTGCGACCACGGGAGGCCGTGAAGACCTTGACGCCCGCGCAGCAAATCGCGCGCATGTCGGCGCTCAAGGCACAGTTCGACCACCCGGTGCCGGGTCACGTGTACGACATGGACTCGCCACCACCACGGCTCGCACACCAGCGGGTGCACAATCGCATGGCGTCGGCGGAGTATGCAGCGCTCTGGAGTCAGCTTCGAGCAAGACCCGGACCTCGAGATCTCGAGGACCAGCGTTCGCTCACCTGGGTCGCGATTCGTGCAGCCACCACCTTCAGTGAGACGGGGCGACCACGTGAGGCCCGCGCCAAGCTGGAGACCGCGCTCGATTTGGTGGAGGACTCTGGGTTGCGACATCTGCTGCGCTGCGAGCTCGCGCTGTGCGCGATCCGCGCGGGTGAAGCCCAGGCGGCCCGGAGCTGGCTCAATGAGTGCGATCCATGGGCCGAGGTGCTCGAACTCGATTCTATTTTCCGCATGGCTAATGCGCGCTTGGCGCTGCTGGAAGGAAAGCCTCAAGAGGCACTGCAGCACGTCGGCGCCGCTCCCGGCGTCGTCCCCCTAGACGCAAGCTACGAACAGCACGCCAAGGGGATCCGCGCCCACGCGGCCGAGCTGATGGGACACGCTCCCGTCGCGATGGACGAATCGGAGCTCAAGATGCTGCGCAACGAGCAGCTCGCTCCCGGCGCTCGCCTCCAGCTGGTGAAGCAGTCGTTGCGCAAGGCTCGCGCGAACAATGAGAACTCTGGAAGCCTAATCTGGCTGTTCCTCACCACGCTGATGAAGACGCCCTATTGGGCACTGTTGCTAGCGCTGCTCGCTACCGTGGGAGGCTGCATCACAGAGACGGGGCCGGTCGGGGGCCTCACCAGCGAGGTCCTGTGTCCACAGGTCTGCAGCACGTGCCGGGGCCCGTACACTCACGTGACCTATACGGTGAACGACGACAATCGATACGAGGTCCTGTGTGACGACCCAAGCGGACGCCCAAGCAGCCTGACCCGAGGCGATGCGTTCTTGTACATCAATACCCACAGGAACCAGCTCGTCCCTGGCGGCGGCTGGACGCTCTTCGGCGTAGCCTTCTTCGTCTACTGCCCCCTGGCGTTGGTGACCGCGTTCTTGCGCACACTGCAAGCCCGGGGACGAATGCTTCGTCGGCGAGCGGAGTTCGAACGCCAAATCACGAGTCTAGAACAGGAACTCGCGACCCTGGGGGGCAACCCAAACGCGGAGGAGGTAACACCGCGCTTCATGCCCCAGCGTTTCATGATTGGGGTTTTGATCATCATCTGGCCAGTCCTCCTGATGGGCGGCTGCCTGGGGGTAAACTTGGGCCTGCGGGTGCAATAGCGGGCGGCAAGTTCGAGCCTCCCCCAAGCAACAATTGCGCTCCATCGCTACGCGCGATACCGAAAGCGAAACGAGGGAGGAAGCCATGACGCAGACCATTGCGGGCACGGGCAGCATCGCGATCCATCCGGCGGACGAACCGCCCCAGCGACCGCCGACAGGCCACGTCTACTTTTCCATGACGAAGAGCTTGTGCGCCCAGTGCAAGCGCTCCGTCGACGCCAAGATCCAGTTCGAAGGCGACGCGGTCTACTTTCGCAAGTTCTGTCCGGAGCACGGGCACCAGCAGTGCTTGGTCGCGTCATCGGTCGAGTGGTACCTGGACGCGCTGTCCTTCGTTGCACCCAATACTCCGCCCCGAGCCGGAAACGGAGAAATCCGCGCGGTAAAGGCAGGGTGCCCTCACGACTGCGGGCCGTGCGCCTCGCACCAGCAAAAGGTCTACATGCCGGTGATCCCCATCACCAGCGCGTGCAACCTCGACTGCCCGATTTGCTACACCGTCAACAAGAACGAGGACGCGCACATGCTCAGTCGTGAAGCGTTCGCAAAGATCCTCGAGCACCTGAAGGCGCAGCACGACGAGCTCGACATCATCAACTTCACGGGCGGCGAGCCAACACTACACCCAGAGCTGCCGGAGTTCTTGCGCATGTCCCGCGAGGCCGGCATCCGGCGACTGACGGTGAGCACCAACGGGCTAAAGCTCTTGAAAGAGGAGTACGTGGAGGAGCTCGCCAAGGTGGACGCACGCATCGTGCTCTCCCTCGACACCTACGACGACGCCATCGACAAGCAGCTGCTCGGCGCGACCACGACGAAGAGCAAGCTCAAGGTGCTCGATCTGCTCGAGACCCATGACGTAACGACGACCATCCTCCCGGCGGTCGCTGCGGGCCTGAACGATCGCGACGTGCCACAGCTGTTCGAAGAGGTGCTCAAGCGCCGCAACATCTGTTCGCTGGAGATGCACACGTTGACCTTCACCGGTCAAGGCGGCGTCGGCTTCGACCGCACGGCGCGCATCACGACGCCAGACTTGCATCGGATCCTGGAGGAACACACCGCTGGGCAGATCACCGCCAAGGACTTCGTACCGAGTCCCCTGGCGCACCCGCACTGCTACTCGATTTGCTACCTGCTGATGCTCGATCCGGAGCCGGATCAAGCGGCGGATGCACCACGCTTCGTCACCTACGCGCAGCTGTTCGGGCGCGAGGTGCTGTTCGACCTGCTGGGCGACTCGCTCTACATCCAGCCCCGCGAGAAGGTGGAGGAGGTGCTGCGCACCGCCCTGGATGAGCTGTGGGCCGACCCCGATCGCCTGGCGGAGAGCGAGCGCGTGCTCAAGACGCTCAAGCGCCTGCTGCTCGAGATGTTTCCTCCCGGTAAGACGCTCCCCTTGGAGGAACGCCAGAAGATCGCCGAGCGCGCCACCAAGGCCGTCTACATCCACTCCCACATGGACGAAGAGAGCTTCGACGTGGCGCGAGTGATGAAGTGCAGCATCGGGGTACCAGAGACCGATGGCAGCAACATCCCCACTTGCTCGTACAACGTCCTGTATCGCGAGCGCGATCAGCGCTTCGCGGATCCCGCGATGATTCAGCGCATGGATGCCGCGGTCGCCGAAGTGCACCCCCACCTGCGCGATGGCAAGCGCTCCCTACCTTTGATCACGCGCGGCTGAGCGCCGGAGACCGTTGAATGACCCGACTCAATCTGCCCATCGCGGAGACCCGCTTCAACTTCACCCAGAGCGCTGCTGGCGGCCACGGCAGCCAGGAGATCTTCCACTCCTTCTCCCGCGGCTTGTGTCCGCAGTGCGAGCGCCCCGTCGACGGCGCGCGCATCATTCGCGAGGGCAAGGTGTATCTGCGCAAGCAGTGCCCCACCCACGGGCAGAGCGAGGCGTTGATCTCTGGCGACGTCGACTGGTTCTTGCAGTCGCTGACCTACGTCAAGGAGGGCTCGAAGCCGTTCAAGTACTCCACCGAGGTGGAGAAGGGCTGCCCCGACGACTGCGGGCTGTGTCCGGATCACGAGCAGCACTCGTGCCTGCCGATCATCGAGATCACGAACCACTGCAACCTCGAGTGCCCCATCTGCATCGTGCAGAACAAGAACAACTACAACATGACCCGTGAAGAGTTCGGGCGCATCCTCGATGGCATCATCGAGCGCGAAGGCTCGATCGAGACGATCAACTTGAGCGGGGGAGAGCCAACGCTGCACCCGGATTTTCTGGCGTTTTGCGACATGGCGCGCTCCCGCAAGGAAATAAGCCGCGTCTCCATCTCGACCAACGGCCTGCGTTGCGCGACCGACTACGCCTTCTGCGAAGCGATGGCGGAGAAAGGCATCTACATCAGCCTCCAGCTCGATGCCCTGAGCAACCCGGCGCTGCGCACGCTGCGCGGCGGCGGAGATCAAAAGGCAGCGAAAGAAAAGGCGCTCGCCAACTTGGAGCGCGCAGGCGTACGCACCACCATCGTCTCGACGCTGGCTCGCGGCGTGAACGACGACAGCATCGGTGAGGCCATCGAGCTCCTGTACTCGAAGGATTTCATCCTCTCCCTGACGTTTCAGCCGGCAGCCTACACCGGGTACGGCGGCGCGCACTTCGCGCCTCACAATCCTCAAGACGTCATCACCATCCCCGACGTCGTGAACCTCGCGGAAACACAGACCGGTGGCAAGCTGAAGAAGAGCGACTTCTTGCCGCTCCCGTGTTCTCACCCCAGTTGCTTCGCGCTCACCTATCTGCTCAAGGTAGACGACGAGTTCGTACCGTTTCCGCGCTTCCTGGAGCTCGAGAAGTACCTCGAGTTGATCTCCAATCGCGGCACGATTCGCCCGGACGAACAGTTCGAAGGCGCGCTGCGCGACGCCATCGATCAAATGTGGACCAGCTCGGGCCAAGTGCCTGACTGCGATCGCATCATGGGCTGCCTGAAGCGCGCCATCTTTCTGATGTACCCGGAGGAGCGCGCGTTGGAGCTCCAGGAGCGGCTGCGTATTGGTGAAGGTCTGGTGAAGACCGTGTTCATCCACGCCTTCATGGACGTGCACACCTTCGAGGTCGACCGCATCAAGAAGTGCTGCACGCACTACGCTCTGCCTGATGGGCGCCTGATGCCTGGTTGCGCCTACAACAACCTGTATCGCCAGAAGGACGAGCGCTTCGCTGGCCCCGTCGGCAAAGCACAGATCTGGGGCGCCAAGTCCGAGGAGCCCGTTTGAAGCTTCTAGCGGGGAAGCGCGTGTTGATCACAGGAGGTTCTCGGGGCCTCGGGCGTGAGCTTTGTCTGCGCTTTGCCGAGCACGGAGCGAGCATCGGCTTCAGCTACAACCGCAACGCCGGTGCCGCACGGAAGCTCGAGAACGAGCTAACACAGCTCGGCGCCAGCTTCCGGAGCTACCAATGTTCCGTGCTCGACACGGACGGTACCCAGAAGATGGTCAAGGACCTGGAGGAGCAGCTCGGCCCGTTGGACATCTTGGTCAACAACGCCGGGATCTCGCAAAACCTGCCTCTCGCGCTGCTCGAGGAGGAAGACTTCGACCGCGTCATGGACACCAACGTCAAGGGCACGTACCTGACGACACGTGCAGTCGTGCGCAGCATGATGCGCCGCAAATCAGGCGTGATCTTGAACATGGGCTCCCTGGCGGGCGTTCGCATGATCGAAGCGCCGATTCATTACTGTGCGAGCAAGGCCGCAGTGGTCGGCCTGACGGAGGCGCTCGCGAAGGAGCTCGCTCGACACCAGATCCGCGTGCTGTGCATGGCTCCGGGCTTGTTGGAAGACGGCGTCGGGCGCAATCTCCCGGAGCATCGCCTCAAGGACTACCTGCACCACTGCGCGCTGGGCCGAGTGGGCACCTTCCGCGAGATAGCAGAAGCCTGTGCCTTCTTGGTGAGCGATCTGAACGGCTACATGACCGGTGCGACGGTGATCGCCGATGGGGGCGTATGAAGCGGGCGCTCGTGATTGGTGGCTCGGGTCAGCTCGGCCAAGTGCTGTGTCGAGCGCTGCACGCCGCCGACGCGCGGGTCGCTTTCACCTACTTCAAGAGCGAGACCGCAGCCAGAGCACTTCAGAGCGAGCTTGGCTGCGACGCCTTGCAGCTCGACCTGCGCGAGCTGTCCGCGATCGGTCCCGCGCTGCTTGGCTTGGCGGAAGGCCTCGGTGGTGTCGACTGCCTGATCCACGCGGCAACAGTCAGCTCGACACTGAATCCGCCCACGTTTGATCGCCTGGAGGATGCGACGGTCGACGGCTTTCAGGAGCTGATGGCGATCAACGTGGGGAGCGCCTTTTTCGCCTGCCAGGCGCTCGCACGAGCGCTCGGCGAAACCCGGGGCAACATCGTGCTGCTCGGCTCGGTGGATGGCATCAAGCCTGTCCCTTCGCCGCCACCGTACGCAGTGAGCAAAGCGGCGCTCAAGGGCCTGGCACTCAGCCTGTGCAAGGCACTTGGCCCGAGTGGCGTGTGCGTGAACGTGGTTGCCCCAGGGGTGCTCGAGCGCGGCGCGTCCCACACGCTGCCGGAGGGGCTGCGCGCCGAGTACCTCAAACACTGCGGCCTCAAGCGCGTTGGCAGCCTGGAAGAAGCCGCGAACCTGGTGTGCTGGCTCGGTCTGCACAACACGTACATCACCGGGCAAACGCTGATGGTCGACGGAGGCCTGTGAAGTGAAGCGACGACTGTGGGCTCCAGCGCTGTGCGCCCTGGCCATCTATGGCTACGGCGTGTACGCCCACGTCGCGCGCGGTGAAGCGCCAGACCTCTTCTGGGTGTGCAACGTCGCCCCGCTCGTGCTGGCGCTAGGATGCGTCCTGGGGCGCGGCGGACTAGTGGCGATCAGCATCTGCTGGCTGGTGTTCGGCACGCCCATGTGGCTGATTGACTTGTTCGGCGGCGGAAACTGGATGCTGGCTTCACTCTCCACGCATCTGGGCGGACTGGCAGTCGGCACCTTTGCCGCGCGGCAATTAGGGTGGCCGCGGGGGAGCTGGCTGAGCGCGGTGGCAGCCCACATCGGCTTGCTGGGTCTGACGCGTGTCCTCACCCCCCCGAAATTCAACGTCAACCTAGTGTTCGCGGTGTGGCCCGGCTGGGAAGGGCTGTTCCCGAATCACTTGGTCTACCTGGTCGGTCTCGGCGCCCTAGCGAGCCTGACCTACTTTCTGGTCGAGCGAATTGCACTGCGCCTGCACACATCAGACGCAGCGATCGCTCAGGGGGTCGAAGCATGACGCAAAGTATCCCGCCGTCGGTACGGCAAGAGCACCCGACCGCAGTTCAGCGCTACATGGATCACGTCAACCCGGCGTTCATCCAGCTGCTAGGCACGTTTGGCTTTGGACGCGTCTTCGTGCGTGCTGAGGGCATGAAGCTGTGGGATGACCAGGACCGCGAATACCTCGACTTCCTGGCGGGCTTTGGGGCGATCAACCTGGGTCATAACCCCACGGAACTCGCAACCGCGATCACGCGCGCGTTGGACGACAAGCACCCGAACGTCATGCACGTCGGGCCCCAGGTGTGGGCTGGCGAGCTAGGTGCGGCGCTCGCCGCGCGCTTCCCGAAGCTGCCAGTCGCACTGTTCTCGTGCAGCGGCGGGGAAGCCGTCGAAGCCGCGATGAAGCTCGCCCGCGCTGCCACCAAGCGGCCCGGCATCGTCTACGCCACGGGGGGCTTCCACGGCACCGGCCTCGGCAACTTGAGCGTGATGGGGTTCCCACGCTGGCAGAAGCCGTTTCGGCCGCTGTTGCCCGATTGCCACGAGGTTCCGTTCGGCGACCTCGAAGCGCTCAAGCAGGTGTTGAAGAAGCGCAAAGTGGCGGGCGTGTTGCTCGAACCGATCCAGGGCGAAGCGGGCGTCTTGATGCCGCCCGGTGCTTACCTGGCTGCGGCGCAAGCGCTGTGCCGCAAGTACGGTGCGCTCTTCATGCTGGATGAGGTGCAGACCGGGCTGGGGCGCACCGGGCGCTTGTGCTGCTATCAACACGAGAGCGATCTGGATCCCGACGTGGTGATCCTCGGGAAGAGCCTG
Source organism: Polyangiaceae bacterium (assembly GCA_041389805.1). Taxonomy (GTDB): domain Bacteria; phylum Myxococcota_A; class Polyangia; order Polyangiales; family Polyangiaceae; genus JAHBVY01. The sequence continues at coordinate 186,185 of JAWKRD010000003.1, forward strand.
GGTGGCTCGCTGATCCCCATCTCAGCGACACTTACTCGCACGGAAATTCAGAAGACGGCGTATGGCAGCGTCTTCAAGTTCGATCTCCACGGCTCCACGCTCAGCGGTAACGCCCTAGGCTGTCGCGTCGCACTGGAGACGCTGCGCCTGATCGACGACTGGGGGTTGTGTGAGCGCGCGCAAACTCGTGGGGAGCAGCTCCAGGCCGGGCTAGAGTCGCGCCTGTCAGGCCATCCTCTGGTACGCGCGGTACGTGGGCAAGGGCTGCTAGTCGGCCTCGAGCTCGGACCAACCGGCAGCAACTGGGTGCAGCGCCTGGCCCCGCGTTTGGTCAAGCTCCTGTCGCGCCAGGTGCTCGGGCAGTGGCTGAGTGTGCGGCTGCTCGAGCGCGGGCTGCTCACCCAGCCAGCCTCTCAACAATGGGACGTGCTGAAGCTCACGCCCCCGCTCACCGTGAGCGAGCAAGAGGTGGACACGCTGATCGACGCGATCGGTGAGATCCTCGATGAGTATCGTGACCTGACGCCGCTGGTGCTCGACGTCACCAAGCGCCTCGGCGACCAGAAGAAGAGCGGGTGGCTTTTCCGCTAGGTAACGCTTGGAGTCAGTCATGAAGCTCGAAGTACTGAAGAAGGACTTGAGGTTTGCCGCGGGGGTCGCCCGGAAGAAGCCGTTCAACTGCCTGATCCAGGTCACGAACCGCTGCAACATGAAGTGCAGCTTCTGCGACTTCTGGCCGAACCCGGCGAAGGGCAACAGCGTCGACCCGCCGGAGCACGAGCTCAGCTTGCAGGAGTTCGAGTCCATCGCGGAGCAACTCGACCGCATGGGCTGCTTCCTGGTGTCGATCGAAGGGGGCGAGCCACTGATCCGCAAGGATATCGTCGACGTCGTGCGCATCCTGAGTCGTCGTCACATCACCGCGCTATTCACCAGCGGCTGGCACATGACCCCGGAGAAGGCGCGGGAGCTGTTCGCAGCCGGGCTAACCCACGCCAGCGTGTCGATCGACTACCCGGACGCACGCCACGATCAAAAGCGGCGCATCGCGGGGACTCGGGATCGCGCCTGGGAGGCTGTAGACATGCTCAAGGCAGCTGCTCCTCGCGGTGGCAAGCAAGTCAACGTCATGACCGTGATCCTCGATAGCAACTGGCAAAGCCTCGGGGAGCTGTTTGAACAAACGAAGCGCCGCGGCGTCGGACAGCAAGTCACGCTGCTCAGCACCATGGGCACGCGGCGAGTAAGCTCCGCGGAGGACCGCTTGCCACCGCCGGAGGCTGCCACGAAACTTGCATCCCTGTGGAAACAGTACCCGCACGTGCGCTTCTTTCGCGAGTACTTCGACGTCATGCAAACGTTCCTCGAGTTCGAGTCGCTTCGCGATCATGACGGGACGCTGCCACGGGCCGTCGCCGAGAAGCTGCCCACCTGTCGGGCGGGCGCGCAGAGCTTCAACATCGATCACCTCGGCAACGTGTCGTCGTGCATCGAACGCATCGGCAAGCCCGTTGGTAGCATCCGTGAGCACAGCCTGGAGACGCTGCACCGGCGCCTCGTGGCAGAGGGCGCGGAGATCGCAGCCTGCCAGCAGTGCTGGACAGCGTGTCGTGGATTTCAGCAGGCCATCGGGGACGGTGGCAGCGTCAAGAACTGGCTCGATATGAGCCTGCGAACTCGGACGGACTGAGAAGACCTCATGCGCTACATTCTCCTCGATCGCATCACGTTCGTGCAGCCTGGTGAGCTCGCCAGGGGCATCAAGTGCGTCAGCCTAACCGACGAGATCTTGCACGATCACTTCCCCGACCATCCGCTGCTGCCGGGAGTTCTGAGCATCGAAGCCGCTGCGCAGCTCGCAGGTTTCCTCCTGGAAATATCAAGTCCAGAGACGACGGACCCTCCCAAGCGCTCTCTCCTGGTACAGATCGACAAGGCGAAGTTCCACCGCCCAGCTCGCCCAGGGGACACCTTGGAGCTCTTCGCCCAGCTGAAGCAAGGCATGGATGGCGCCGCGCGAGTCGATGTGGGAGCGGACATTGCCGGTGAGAAGTCGATGCGCGGCAGCTTGACCTTCATGCTACGGGAGATCCCCTCGGAGCGAGTTCATGCACAGCGCCGCTACCTCTACGAGCTGTGGACCCGGGACCTCGACCTCAAGGTGAAGATCCGATGATCGAGCTCGTGTCCTGCGCGAGCGTCGTGCTCACACCGCCTGAGGGTCCCGCCGTGGGTGAGGGAGCCACGGCCCCACTCAGCAAGCCGACTCAGTTCCTGAAGGAGCGCAAGAGCCTCAAGTACATGGGGCTCCAGGATCAGCTCGCGGTGCTGGTCGCCGGCCGCGCCCTCGAGGCGGCGAACCTGCTGGGGCAGGAGCTGGGGGACCGCTGCGGGCTCTACCTCGCGGTCGGCTACATCCCGTTCGAGGAGCGAGACATCGCGCCCGTCCTGTCCGCCAGCATGGACGCGGGTGTATTTTCCTTAGAGAAATTTTCCAAGGAGGGCTACACGCGAGCTCACCCGCTGCTGGCGTTTCGCTGCCTGCCCAACATGCCCGCGTATCACGTGGCGGCCAACTTCGGCATCTCGGGGCCCTACTCGGTGGTCTATCCGGGGGGAGGTCAGCTGTATCAGGCGCTCGAACAGGCACTCGATGACCTACAGCAGCAGCGCGTCGATTGGGCACTCGTCGGTGGCGTGGCCCATCAGCGAAACTTCTTGGTGGAGCACCACATGCGACGCCAGCTGCCCAGCGTGGAACCACACAGGTTGCGCGACGCTGCGAGCATGCTGCTACTTCGCCGCGGAGCCGGAACCAACCACTGCCGCCTGATTGAAACCAGCGTCGGGTACACGCCGTTCGACCCACTGGTGGAAGTACCTGCCGCTGCCGACGACCTCAGCCTAGGCGGAGATTTCCGCACGGTATGGGGTTCCACGGAGAGCGCACTCGAAGTCGGACCGGCGAGCCTCGGGATAGCGCTGACTCAGCTACTCGCTCGTGGCGAAGGCCAGCTCACGCACCGCGCCAGTACCCGCGAGGGGATTCAGGCATCCAGCCGCTGGGAGTTTGCGCGATGAAGCGGCATCGTGTCGTCGTCACCGGAATGGGGGTGGTTTCTCCACTCGGCAATCAGGTGAGCGAGTTCACCGCAGCGCTGCTCGCTGGGCGCTCTGGGATCGCCGAGATCACACTGTTCGACGCCGCCCACTTGCCCACGCACATCGCCGGCGAGTCGCAACTCCCAAGCGACGCTCCCCTCGGTGATCGCAAGATCGCCTTCGCGCTGGAGGCCGCCCGCCAGGCGCTGGAAGACTCCGGGCGCAATGAGGGACAAGCCACACGAGGTGTCGATGCAGACGCTGGCATCAGCCTCGGCGTCGGACTCGAACTCTTCAACATGCCCGACCTGGTGCGCTCGAAGACTCCAGGCTTCAGATTGCCCGGCGAGCTCACGCAGCGCTTGGGTTTCATGCAGACCCCGTCCGATGTCTGCGTGCACGCCATTGCCGCGCGGCATGGCCTCGGAGCACCGCCAGAGATCCACGTCTCCGCCTGTGCTGCGGGTACCGACGCGCTCGGCCACGCGCTGCGGCTCATCGCCAGCGGACGCCGGCGCTGGGTGCTCGCCGGCGGCACCGACAGCATGATCAACCCGCTGGGCGTCGCCGGCTTCTGCGCGCTGGGCGCGACGTCCACGCGCAATGCCGAGCCCACGCGAGCGTCGCGCCCTTTCGACGCGCGGCGCGACGGCTTCGTGATGGGTGAAGGCGCTGGCATGCTCGTGCTCGAACGTTTGAGCGATGCGCGAGCGCGAGGCGCGCGCATTTACGCAGAGCTGGCTGGATTCGGCAGCTCATTCGATGCCTTCAAGATCGCGGACCCTCACCCCGAAGGGCGAGGTGCCTGGCAAGCCATGGCGCGCGCCTTGAGCGACGCAAGGCTTGAACCCTCGGACGTCGACTATGTCAACGCCCACGGGACGAGCACCCCGAAGAATGACCCTGCGGAAACTCTCGCTCTCAAGCGACTGTTGGGCGAACGGGCGCAGCACGTTCCCATCAGCTCCACGAAGAGCATGATTGGTCACCTGATCTCGGCGGCGGGTGCGGTGGAGGCCGTCGCCACGATAGGCTGCATGTTGCAGGGCCAGGTTCACCCGACGATCAACTTGGAGGAGCCGGATCCCATGTGTGACCTCGACTACGTCGCTGAGGGCGCACGGGAAGCGTCGGTGCGCCACGCCGTCTCGAGCTCGTATGGCTTCGGGGGACACAACGCGAGCATCGTGTTGCGTCACCCCGAAGAAATTGACCGCTGGAGCGACGATGCCTGAACTCGCGGGGCGCCGCGTCGTGATCACCGGTGGCAGCGGTGATCTGGGACAGGCCATCGCGCGTACGTGCGTCGCCCAGGGTGCACAGGTGCTGCTCGGCTACTACCGCGCGCGCGGGCCGGCGGAGTCACTGGCGGAAGAGCTCGGCGCGAAGTGCGCGAGCTTGGACGTCTCCGACCCGACGCAGATCAGCGCTTTCGTCGGCGCCGCGAGCGAGGCGCTGGGGGGTATCGATGGCTGGGTCAACGCCGCAGGAGTGATCAAACCCGGATTGCTGGTCAGCCAGACCCCCGTCGAGCTGGAGCAAGTTGTACGAGTGAACCTGCTGGGCACGCTGTGGTGCTGCCAGGCGGTGCTTCCAGTGCTGCTCAAGCAACGTCCTCGCGGAAACGGTCAACGCGGAGTGATCTTGAACTTGAGTTCGGTCACGAGCCAGCGCGCGGCGCGAGGCCAATCAGCCTACGCCGCGAGCAAGGGCGGAGTCGAGGCACTCACCCGGAGTCTCGCCGTCGAGTACGCACGAAAGGGGATCCGCGTCGTCGCGCTCGCACCGGGAGCGATCGAGAGCCGCATGCTCGAACCGACGAAGTCGCTGGCTGAAGAAGCGCTGATAGAGCGGATCCCGGCGCGGCGCCTCGGGACCCCACAGGACGTCGCAGAGTACGCGAGCTTCCTGTTGAGCGACCGCGCCCAGTACGTGACGGGCTGCATCGCGCACACCGACGGAGGCTACGTGGTCGCATGACGCTGGACGATCTTCTCGAGCGTCGCCGCAGCGTGCGCCGCTTCAAGGCGGACGCCCTCACGCGAGAGGACATCGAACGCTTGTTGCAGGCTGCGGTCAGCGCGCCTTCTGCGAGCAACAAGCAGCCTTGGCGCTGGCTCGTCGTGACCAACCGAGCGCGCCTCGGGCAGCTCGCAAGCGCGGTGCGCGAGGCGACCGAAGCGGTGCAGGCCGCGATCCCCGAACAGAGCCAGGCGGCTTTCGCGGCGTACGGCGAGTACTTCACGCGCTTCGAACACGCCCCGTGCGTGATCGTACCGATCTGTCGCGGGCACGCAGTGCTCTCTCAGCTCGTGGACACTACGTTACCTTCAGAGCTGCGCGATGCCGTGCTCCACATGGAGCGCCACTCGGCAGTGGTCAGCACCTCCCTGGGGCTGATGAATTTGCTGCTCAAGGCAACGGACATTGGCATCGGCGCGTCGGCGATGACGGGGCCTCTGGTCGCCGGCGGCGCGCTGAAGGAGCTGTTGGGTGTCCCGGCGAGCTGGAGTATCGTCGCTCTGGTCGCTGTTGGGTACCCGGATGAAGAACCCAAAGCCACCACGCGTAAGGCGTTGCAACACGTCGTGCGCTTCATCGACTGAGACGAGCACCAAGATGACGTACGCAGCGATCCCCGACTCGATCTTTCAAACCGTCAAGGCGCTGATCGTCGACGCCCTCGCAGTGGAACCTGATGAAGTGACGCTGGGGAGCCGCTTGGTGGATGACTTGGGTGCGGACTCCCTCGACTTCGTCGACATCGTGTTTCAGCTGGACCAGGAGCTGGACATCAAGGTGCGTGAAGGTGAGTTCAACTTCCTAACGCGGCTCGACTTCTCCTCACCAGAGGTGATGCAAGAGGGCTTCCTTACGGAACCAGTCATCGCTGAGCTAGAGAAGTGGCTGCCAGCGATCGCTGAGCAGCCGGATCGGATGCGCATCACGCCCCAGAAGCTGTTCAGCCTGATCACGGTAGAGGCCATCTGCATCGTGGCCGCGAAGCGCGCCCCTGCCGCCTAGGCGCAGACGGCGCGCGGCCGCGTGCCGGGCAAGCAGCGACTAGCGGCTGAAGCTGGCGGACCCTCTCCCCCAGAAAAGGCCGGGCTTTGTCGTGGGTGCGGCTCAACGTGGGTCGAATGTGAGTGAGACTTTTTTGCGCCTGGTGGGCTTGCGGTTCGTCGCGGCCCGAGTATTATCAGTCGCATGATAAAAAACTAGGCGGTGCTCCTTGGGCCCGCCTAGTCGTGCCTGCGCACTGGCCCGCTAGTGCGCCTCAGTCGAAGACCCAACAGCCGCCCCGCGACCGCGAGAGGTGGCGGCAAGTGCGAGCTCACTCGCTCAGGACCCGTGATGGCTGAACAATCAAAGAAGAAGCGCGCCGTGGTGGTGTTGGTGCTGATCGCGCTCGTGGGTGGCGGCGCGTTCTACTGGAAGTCTTCCAAGACTCACGCGGCAGAGCCCGCCACGTTCCACGGAAACGTCGACATCCGCGACGTCACGCTCGCCTTCCGCGTGAACGGCCGCGTCGATGCGGTGCTCAAGCAAGAAGGCGATCACGTCAAGAAGGGCGAGGTCATCGCCCGGCTAGATCCGGCGCCCTACAAGCTCGCCGTCGCGCAAGCGAAGAAGGCGGTCGAAGTCGCCAAGGCCAACCTCAAGCTGATGGAGGCGGGCGCCCGCAGCGAAGACATCGCCCAGGCGCGCGCGCTGTTGCAGGAGCGCAAGGCCGCACGCATCCGCGCGGAAGATCAACTCAAGCGACTCGAGCCGCTGGTGGACGCGGGCGCCGCGACGAATCAGGACCTGGTCGCAGCAAAGAGCGGCGCAGAACAAGCCAGAGCAGCGGTCAGCGCAGCCCAGGCCGTGGTCACCAAGACGGTGCGCGGTCCTCGAGTCGTCGAGCTCGCGGTCGCCCAAGCCCAGGTCGAGCAAGCCGAGTCTGCGGTGGATGGCGCCGAGCTCAATCTCAAGGACACCGAGCTTCTCGCCGCGAGCGATGGGGTCATCGTCACACGAGCCATCGAGCCCGGTGCGATCGTCGGCCCCGGATCACCGGTGTTGGTCGTCGCGGTCACCGATCCGGTTTGGATCCGCGCCTACGCCAACGAAGCGCAGCTCGCGATGATTTCTCCTGGGACTCCGGTGAGCGTCTACACCGACGCGCGCCCGGGCGAACCGTACACCGGTCAAGTGGGCTACGTCGCGAGCCAGGCGGAGTTCACTCCCAAGAACGTGGAGACCGAGGAGCTGCGCACGTCGCTGGTCTATCGTTTCCGCGTCATCGTCGAGAAGCATGACAACGGCCTGCGCCAAGGCATGCCCGTCACGATCCGTCTGGCTTCGAGCGCCGCGCCCAACCCGGCCCCTCAAGGAGAGGCCAAGAATGAACAGCCCTAGCCCCGCATTTGCTCATGTAAGTGGCCTCCGCAAGAGTTTCCCTGGGGAAGCTAAGCCGGCACTCGCGGACATCAACCTGCAGGTCCTGCCCGGTGTCGTCACCGGCCTGGTCGGCCCTGACGGCGCTGGCAAGACGACGCTGCTCCGACTGCTCGCTGGCCTATTGGTGCCAACCTCGGGCGAGCTCTCAGTGCTCGGTCTGAGCCCGACCCACGACACCGACGCGCTGCGCGATTCCATCGGCTACATGCCTCAGAAGTTCGGCTTGTACGAAGACCTGTCCGTGATGGAAAACCTCGCGCTCTACGCTGACCTGAAGGGGCTGTTTGGGCAGCAGCGAGCTGAGACATTCGAGCGGCTGTTGGCCTTCACGGATCTCGCGCGCTTCACCGATCGCCTCGCTGGCCGACTGTCTGGCGGCATGAAGCAGAAGCTCGGCCTGGCGTGCACGCTGCTCGGGACGCCTCGGGTGCTGCTGCTGGACGAGCCGGGGGTCGGTGTCGATCCGGTCTCGCGCCGTGAACTCTGGCGCATGGTCCACGAGTTGATCGCTGGCGGGATCGCTGTGGTCTGGAGCACCGCCTACCTGGATGAAGCAGAGGCGTGTGACCACGTGGTGTTGCTCAACGAGGGCGAGATCCTGTTCTCCGGCGCGCCTTCGGAGCTCCACGATCGCGTGCGGGGCCGAGTGTTCTTGCTCACGAACCTGGAAGAGCAACCCCGTATCGCGCTGAAGAACGCGCGACGTGATCCAGCGAGCATGGATGGAGTCGTCCAGGGGCGTGGCGTGCGGCTGATCGCAAAGCCTGACGCTGAGCTACACCCCTTGGAGTTCGGCGTGTCAGCGCACGCAACCCTGAACGCGACGCGACCACGCTTCGAAGACGGATTCATCGATCTCCTGGGTGGGGTGCCCTCCGCGGAGTCTGAGCTCGCCAACGCCGTCGCTCAGCATCCAGATGACGGCGCGATCGTGATCCGCACCCACCAGCTGACCAAGCAGTACGGCGACTTCAAAGCCGCAGATGAGATCAGCGTGGCGGTGAAACGCGGCGAGGTATTCGGGTTGCTCGGGCCGAACGGCGCCGGCAAATCCACGACCTTCAAGATGCTGTGTGGCCTGGTGGTCCCGACGTCCGGAGACGCAGAGGTCGCTGGCGTTGACCTGCGCTCATCGGCGAGTGAAGCCCGACAACGCCTGGGTTACATGGCGCAGAAGTTCTCACTCTACGCAAATCTTTCCGTGCGGCAGAATCTGGAGTTCTTTGGCGGTGCCTATGCCCTCAGCGGAAAGCGCCTGAAGCTCGCGATCGAGCGCATGGTCAGCGTGTTCGAACTAGGGCCGCTCTTGAAGCGCGCCGCTGGGGACCTGCCCCTCGGTCACAAGCAACGCCTCGCCCTCGCCTGTTCGCTGCTCCACGGGCCGGAGATCCTGTTCCTTGACGAGCCAACCTCCGGGGTCGACCCGCTCACCCGTCGCGAGTTCTGGACGCACATCAACGGCGTCGTCGAGCGGGGCGTCACGGTACTCGTCACGACCCACTTCATGGACGAGGCCGAGTACTGCGACCGCATTGGACTCATCTCCCGCGGAAAGATGATCGCCACGGGGACACCCGACGACCTGAAAGCGAAGGCAACCACGCCGGAGCAGCCGGACCCCACGATGGAAGAGGCGTTCATCGCCCTGGTCACGGAGGCTGCATGAACGCGTTCGCCTATCGCGTGAAGCGGCTCTGGACGCTGTGCCGCAAGGAGACGCTGCAGATCATCCGCGACCCCAGCACGCTCCTGATCTCGATCGTCTTCCCTGGGATATTGCTGTTTATTTTCGGTGCTGGCATCAACCTGGACTCGTCGACCGTGACCCTGGGGGTCGTCCTCGAGGACACGCGCCCCCAGGCCATCAGCCTGGCTGAGTCGCTGGCGAACTCACCCACGTTCCACGTGAAGACCGGCTTCGACGCGAAGCAGATGGGGGACGAACTGCGTGCGGGACGCGTGCGTGGCTTCTTGATCGTGCGCAATGATTTCTCCGAGCGGGCGTTGCGCCAGAGTCCCGGAACGCCGTCGCTGCTCTTGGTTGCCGACGGCTCCGAGCCGAACACCGCGAGCTTCGTCGCGGCGCACGTACGAGGCGCAGTTGCCGTATGGCAACGTGAGGAACTCAAACGACAAGGCCGTGAGCTGAAGGGGCTCGATATCGAGACTCGCACCTGGTTCAATCCCTCCGCCGAGAGCCGCAACTTCCTGTTACCTGGCTCCATCAGCATCGTGATGACGGTCGTGGGTGCGCTGTTGACGGCGCTGGTCGTCGCGCGCGAGTGGGAACGCGGCACCATGGAGGCGCTGCTGGCCGCCGGGGTATCGCGCTTTGAGCTGCTCGCTTCCAAGGTGATCCCCTACTTCGTGCTTGGGCTGATCTCCTTTGTGATCTGCGTCGGGCTCACGAGGTACGCCTTCCACGTGCCGTTCCGCGGTTCTTTTGCGGCGGTGATGCTCGTCGGTGCGCTCTTCCTCGGCAGCGCGCTCGGCCTCGGGCTCTTGCTCTCGACCGTGCTCAAGAGCCAGTTCAACGCGGCTCAAGCCGCACTGAACGCTGCCTTCTTGCCCGCCTTGATGCTCTCCGGTTTCGTGTTCGAGATCAGCTCGATGCCCGCGCCCATCCGCGCGGTAACGACAATCGTGCCGGCTCGCTACTTCGTCGTCGCGATGCAGACGGTGTTCCAAGCAGGGGACGTCTGGCCGGTGCTGATTCGTGCGTTCGAAGGCATGAGCCTCGCGGCGCTTGGCTTTCTCGGTTTGACCTTCCTCAAGACTCGGAGGCGCCTCGAGTGAACGCTCTACTAGTTCGCCTAAGGGCGCTGATCATCAAGGAGCTGCGCGCTGTGCTCGGCGACAAGCAAAGCCTGCGGCTCCTGACCATGCCCGTGATTCTACAGCTGCTGGTGTTCCCGTTCGCGGCGACGCTGGAGGTGAAGAACAACAGCATCGCGATCTTCGATCAGGATCAGGGACCAACCAGCGCGGAGATGATCCAGCGGCTGAGCGAGACACCCGCATTCACCAAGATCGTGCAGGTGCACAGCGAAGCCGAAGCGCGCGACCTCGTGAATCGCCAGAACGTGCTGCTCGTGTTGCGCTTCGGCCCGAACTTCTCGAAGAGCGTCAAGGCTGGCTCCCCGGAGCCAATTCAGGCAGTGCTCGACGGCAGGCGGTCGAACTCCGCGCAGATCGCCCTGGCCTACGTGCAACAGATCGTGGGCAGCGTGCCTCTGGACGCGCAGCCCGGACCAACCGCAGCGCTCATCGTTCGCAACTGGTACAACCCAAACCTCGAGTACTTCCGCTTCATCGTCCCCTCGCTGGTCGCGATGATCACGACGCTCTCGGCGCTGATCGTGACGGCTATGTCGGTGGCTCGGGAGCGCGAGCAAGGCACGCTCGATCAGTTGATGGTGAGCCCACTCACCCCTTCGATGATCTTCGTGGGCAAAGCCGTGCCGGCGCTGATCGTGGCAATGATCCAAGCGACGATCATCATCCTCGGAGGTGTGTACGGCTACGGCATCGAGTTCCAAGGCTCACTGCCGCTCTTGTACGCTTGCATGGTGGCCTACGTCGCAGCGCTGGTCGGCGTCGGGCTCTTCATCTCCAGCGTGTGCGCCACCCAGCAGCAGGCCTTCCTCGGAGTGTTCTTCTTCGTGATGCCGGCGATCTTGCTGTCTGGCTACGTGACACCCGTGGACAACATGCCCCACTGGCTGCAGACGGCAACTTGGGCAAACCCGGTGCGCCACTTCGTGGAGATCACCAAGGGGATCTACCTGAAAGACGCGCACTTCGCGGACTTCTCTCGCAACGTGTGGGCTTTGCTGTGCATCGCTGCCGTCACCGGACTCACGGCGCTCGGGGTATTTCGCCGCCGACTTGGATAGTTGATTTCCCTCTGGATTTATTGAGAGACCATGGCTCGACCGAAAAGTGACATCGAACCGCGCATCATCTCCGCAGCCCATGACATGTTCCTGGCCGAGGGCGTGGATTCAGCTTCTCTCCGGGCGATCGCGCGCAACGCCGGGACGAACATCGGGATGGTCTACTACTACTTCCCGACCAAGGACGACCTGTTCATGGCCGTCGTGGAGGACGTCTACGATGGGCTCCTGAAGCGTCTGACTGAAGCGCTGGATACGCAGTTTCCAGTCGAAGAACGCCTGTATCGAGCGTTCTCCCTGATCGGCACGCTCGAGCCATACGAGCTGGAGGTTGGGCGCATCGTGGTCAGGGAAATGATGACGTCGACCGAGCGGCGCGCGCGGCTGCTCGAGCGCTTCCAGCGGGGTCACCTACCGTTGATCGTGAGCACGATGCTGCAGGGGCTGCAGGAACGGAAGTTCGACCCGAAGTTGCCCCTGCCGGTGCTCATGACCTCCGCCATCGCAGTTGGCACGCTCCCCCAGTTCATCCTGCGGGTGCTCGGTGAGCGACTGCCCGGCTTTGACGCCGTTCCGGAAGACATGGACCTCGCCCGGGTCCTGGTGCGTGTGCTCTTCGAGGGCACCGGCGGTCCCGAGAGCCCTCCGATCCAAGGCCTCAACACTCCCAAGGGAGAACCAGCATGAAATCCTCCATCGTCACCACGCGCCGCCGAATATTCCGCGCGGTTTTATCGCAGCTTGCCCTGAGCGCGGCCCTCGGTGCGGCCGGAGTTGCCAGCGCCCAGACGGAGCCCCCAGCAGCACCTCCTGCAGCCAAGTCCGACGCGCAGCAACTGCACGAGCGCCTGAAGGCGCTACTCGCGAAGCCCGGTGGCTTGACCGCACGCCAGGCATCAGCGCAAGCCATCGCCACGAGCAACGAGCTCAAGCAGAGCGAGGCAGACGTGAAGAGCGCAGTCGCTGACAAGGACCAAGCCGAAGTCGGCTACCTGCCCCGGGTGACGCTGACCGCGCGCTACACGCGGCTCTCGGAGGTCGACACTCAGAGCCTCGGCACGCTGGTCGCCACCACACAAGCCGGCCCCGTTGCCCCGGGGCAACCTCTCATTGGCGTCGACGTCTCGTTCCCCCAGATTCTGAACCAGTACCTGCTACAGGCGAACGTCACGGTACCCCTCACCGACTACTTCTTGCGTACCAACCACGCGAACCGCGCCGCGGGGCACAACCTGCAAGCGGCGAAGTACCGCCAGCAAGTGACCAGGAAGAACGCCGCGCTGCAGGCGCAGCTGGCGTACTACGGCTGGGCCCAGAGCACCCTTGCAGAAGTCATCGCGGAGCAGACGCTCGACCAAGCCCAAGCCCACTACAAGGCCGCCGAAGCGGGGCGCAAAGCCGACACACTCACCCGCGCGGAACTGATGCGCTTCGACGCACAGGTCGCCAACGCGGAACTCTTGCTGGAGCGAGCACGCTCCGGCAAGGAAATCAACGCCGACACCCTGCGCACGTTGCTCCACGACCCCGAGACCAAGGCCTACAGCATTGGCGAGGATCTGCTGACCCCACTGCCACCGCTCAAGCGCCACAAGCTGAGCGAGCTGCAACGCCAAGCGCAGCGCCGCCGCCCCGAGTTCAAGGCGCTCAGCGAGAGCGCGAGGGCGCTCAGCTCCCAGCGCCAAGCGGTGAAGGCGAGCACGCTCCCCCGTCTGGATGCGTTCGGCAACGCGTACTACGCGAACCCTCACCAGCGCGCGTTCCCACAGCAAGACAAGTGGACCGGGAGCTGGGACGCCGGTCTGCAGCTCACCTACGTGATCAACGATCTGCCAACCGCCAACGCCAGCGCGCGCTCCCTCGACGCAAAGCAGGCCAGCGTGCGCGCCCAGGAGTCGTCGCTCAAGGACATGCTGCGCCGCGAGCTCAGCCAGGCTCAGCGTTCGGCCATTGAAGCTGACGTCGCACTGAAGGTCGCCGCGCGCGGACTAGCCGCCAGCGAAGAAGCGTACCGCGCCACCCTGCTGCAGTTCCGTGCAGAAAGAGCCAAGAGCGTCGACCTGATCGACGCCAACACGGAGCTCCTGCGCGCGCGCCTCGAGCTGATCACGGCACACATCAATCAGCGGGTCACCCGCGCCAAGCTCAAGTACGCTCTCGGCGAGGCCTTGAACTAAGCCAGCCACGTCGCGTGGGCCCTGCGTTCAGCTCGCGGCGCGGCTGCGACGCCTTGTCGCGGAGCTCTGCTTTCACAAGCTCGGTCAGAGGCTGGCGCCAACCCGCGGACTGCCGTAAGCAGGCCCGGTGAGTCGTTCGAATGCTCCCGGGTGTCTAGCTCTGGTCGCGATCCCGGCGGCGCTCGCGCTGAGCGTCGCCGCAGTGGTATACGGCGCGGCGGGCACGGGCAAAGGCGCGCGCAAGCCGCCGCCGGAGCCCGGCGCGGGCGTCATCGAAGGGCGCGCTCAAGGCCTGGCGAAGGAGCAGCCTCCCCTGGGTGAGGGCGTCGCGTACGCCGAGCTCGAAGTGCTGTGTCTGAAGAGCACCGGGCGTGACACCGAGCGCACCCTGCTCGCGAAGCGCGTCTACGGTTCTCCCCGCCTGACCCTGCAGGGGGGCGGCGGCGCTGAGTCGAAGGAAGTGAGTCTGCCGCCGTTCTCGCTAGAAGGCTGGAGCAGCTACTCCAACCTGTATCAGGCCCGGCGCAGCCTGGAGGGAAACCCTGCGGAAACGCTCGCCCCCGACTGGAAGAAGCATCCGTGCGATACGTACGGCGTGTGGATGGCGCGCGTGTTGCCGGAGCAGTACGTCATCATTCAGGGCGACCGCGCTTGGTTCGGCACCCGCGAGGAGCTGGCGCAGAAGGCTGAGGAGGCGCGCCTCGCGTTTAGGAACCGTGCGCTGCAGCTCGGCGGCTTGGCCCTGCTGGCGTGGGTGTTCGGTGTCCTGGCGGGGCGACGCCTGTGGAAAAATCGTCATCGCAGCGCGGACGGTTCGGATCCTCGGGCAGAAGACGGAGCGGAACCCGCGGAGTCCTGAGCCTCGAGCAAGCGCTCCTCCCCCAAAAAAACTTTGTCACCAGACGCGCGTGGCCAGCGTTGGTCCCCCAGAAGCGCCTCAAATCACCTGAAAAGCCGCGTAAGCCTCGCCGATGGAGCGAGGGCGGCGGTCTCGAACAAGAGACGGGGTGACTTCAACCGAGGCCTGGAGGAACACATGATTCTGCCGATCCACCCCGTCTTTCCGCAAACTAGCGGCGTGCCCGCCGCTCCCGCGAACGCCTCGAATGGGGCACGCCTCGTCAGCACCCAGGGCGTCGAGCTGCCCCTTGAAGGCGCCACCCTCAGCGCTGGAGCGGGCGGCGGCATCGCGCGCAGCGTGCTGCGCCAGACCTTCCGCAACACCTCGGAGCAAGCGCTCGAGGTCACCTACCTCTTGCCACTGCCGAGCGACGCCGCCGTGAGCGGCTATCAGTTCGAGCTCGATGGCAAGCGCACCCGGGGCGTGGTGGAACCCAAGCAGCAAGCTCGGGAGCGCTACGAGGAGGCGTTGATGAGCGGTCACAGCGCGGCGTTGCTCGAGCAAGAGCGGAGCGCGCTCTTCCGCCAGGCCATCGGCAACATCCCAGCGGGGAAGTCGATCGAAATCGAGGTCGAGCTGGATCACCCGCTGAGCTGGGTCGGTGACGGCTGGGAATATCGTTTCCCTACGGTTGTTGCTCCGCGCTACCAGAATGCCGAGAGCCATGACGCCTCGTGTGTCGCCGTGATCGATCCGAACGCGGTTCGCGAAGCTCAGCCCGCGCGCATCGAGCTGCGCCTGACCCTGAGCGATCGCCTCACCAGCGCCCCGCGCTCCCCGAGTCACTCGCTCACGAGCAACCCGGAGCAACACGCCACCTGCGTGCACTTCGAAGGCGCACGTCTCGACCGCGACGTCGTCGTGCGCTGGGGGGTCGCGCTGCAGCACGCGAGCACCCACCTCGAGACGTATCGCCCCGCGGAAACACACCGCCACGCGGCTTCTCAGTTTGGCCTGCTCAGCCTGGTGCCTCCGCTGGAAGCGCAGGCGCCCGTAGCCCGCGACTTGATCGTGCTGCTCGACACCAGCGGATCCATGGGCGGTGAACCGCTTGCACAAGCCGTGCGACTCGTCAGCGCCCTCGTCGACTCTCTCGGGGGTGAGGACCAACTCGAGCTGATTGAGTTCAGCTGGAAGGCCAATCGCTGGCAGCGGAAGCCAGTGCACGCGAGCGATGCCAACAAGCAGGATGCGCTGCGCTGGCTCAGGTCGCTGCAAGCCAGCGGCGGCACCGAAATGCGCCACGGCATCGAGGCCGCGCTCGCATCGCTGCGTGAGGGTGCGCAACGCCAAGTCGTGCTGGTCACCGATGGACTGATCGGCAGCGAGCAAGCAATCCTCCAGCGCTTGGCGGACAAGCTACCCCAGAACTGCCGTTTTCATAGTATCGGAGTCGGCCACGGGGTGAACCGCGCGCTGCTCACTCCGGCAGCACGCGCAGGTCGCGGTGTCGAAATCGTTGTCGCACCGGGGGAGGACACGGAGCCCGCGCTCAAGCGCCTGCTCGAGCGCACCAGCCAACCGCAGGTCACGGACTTGGAAATCTGGGGCAGCGCGCTCAAGTCAGCACCGAAGCGCCCGCCCGACTTGTTTGCGGCTTCGCCCGCGTTGATCCCGCTGGAGCTGAAGCCGGAAGGCGGCACGCTGCACATCCGTGGGGTAATGGCCCGCGGCAGCTACAGCCAGGAGCTGGAAGTGGAAGCGCGGCAACCCGGGACCGGCGCCGAGCGGGTGCAGGCACTGTTTGCTCGGGACCGCGTGGAGGACCTGGAGCTCGAGTTCGCCGCAAAGCCAGGCCAACGCACGGATCTCGATCGCAGCATCGAGCGCCTGGGCGTCGACTTCCAGATCGCGACTCGCCTCACCTCGTGGGTCGCTGTGAGTGAGGAGGTCACGGTTGACCCCACGCAAGCCTCGCGTCGCGTGGAGCAGCCCCATGAGCTGACGGCGGGGCTTTCAGCGGAAGGCATTGGCTTGCGCAGCATGCAACCGACCCGCGCCTCCGCGATGGCACCGGTCGCGGCGGGGCGCCCGATGATGTCGGCTCCCGCGCCAGCAAGCATGGGCTACGCCGGTGGCGCTCCGCCGCCTCCCGGCGCTCCGCCGCCTCCAAGCGCTCTGCCGCCCCCGCCTTTTGCAGTGGGTGGGCCGCCTCCACCACCTCAGGCTGCGGAAGCGCCGAAGAAGCGAGGCTTGTTCGAGCGTGCCCGCGACTTCTTCTCTCCCAAGCAAGAAGCGGATGAAGGAGATCCCTTCGACGCCGAGGAAGCAGCGCCGATCGCGGTCGCCGGGGGCATGGCCACACTCAGCGAGTCAGACGAGTCACCGGTGCTCGAAGCACGCGGGGTGATTCGGCTGAACAACGCCAAGCGCTTCGCGATCAGCATCGAATTCGGTCAGCGTGAAGCTCACTGGGCAGCCCCGCGGCGCGTCACGCTGATCCTCGCGGATGGGACCGCCCTCGAGGTCGAGGTCGAGCTGGAGTTCACTACTGCCCCAGGGCGCTTGCAGCCAGGCACGAATCTGCGCCTCGTGTGTAAGCTGAACGAAGCAATAACTCAGGCAGTGACGCGGGTGATCGTCCCAGAAACGGACGACTCAGAACGCTGGGAGATAGAGCTCTGAACACATCGGGGAGGCTACCCTTTCGGGTAGCCTCCCTTACCTTACCCCCCGAATGCCCATGACCCCCGAGTACCGCGACCAACTGCTGCCACGGATCGCCGCCGGCGATGTTCAGGCGTTCGCGCTCTGGCTGAGCAGCGCAGAGCCGCGCATCCGCCTGAGCCTCTCGCGCTTCGCGAGCTCCGTCGACGCCGAGGCAGTGCTGCAAGAGACCCTGCTCAGGCTGTGGCAGGTCGCACATCGCGTCGAAGTGGATCCCCAGGGAGACGCGCTCCTGCGCCTCGGCGTCCGCATCGCCCGCAACCTGGCGATTGACCACGTGCGCAAGCTAGAGCGAACCGAACTGGTCAAGCAACTGACAGAGCAAGCGGCGCCCGACGCGGACAGCGCAAGTCCAGCGGAGCCCGATCCGCTGCTCAGAGCGGTGATCCAGCGCTGCCTCGAGGCGCTGCCGGCCAAGCCGCGCATGGCCCTGAGCGCGCGCCTCGAGAACCACGGGCAGGAGCCAGACGAGTCCCTCGCAGAGCGACTGCAAATGAAGCTGAACACCTTCCTCAAGAACTTCGGCCGCGCGCGGCAGTTCCTGCTCGAGTGTCTGCGCGGTCAGGGCGTCGATCTGAGCTTTCAGAGCGAGGCTGAAGGCTGAGCCATGGACGAAGAGAGCCTGATCGAAGAAGTCGTCTCTGCACACCGCGAGCGAGGCCCCCACGGTGAAGTCCGCTTCGCTCCCGCGTTCCACGACCTGGAGCGAGACGCACGGCGATCCGCGTTCGATCGCAGCGTGGAACAGCGTCGCATCGAAGCCCTGCTGGATCCCCAAGGCTTGTCCACGACAGGCCATGCCGTGCTCGCGCGTATCCAGAAGCGGCCCTAGCAGCGGCCGCGCGCAGGATGCTAGTAGTCGCGCGCGGACAGCACTTCACCCACGACACGCTCAACAGACTCGAGGGCCCCGTGCATGAAGCCGGGTCGCGAGGAAACATGGTCCCCTGCGAAATGCAGCCTGCCCTCCGGCGCCGCATACGCAGATCCAGCCGCGGTGAGCTCCCCAGGCGCAAACCAGCTGTAGCCGCCACGCGCCGTCGCCACCTCATCCCAGCAGAACACGCCGCAGGTTCGCTCGAGCCCCACGGCGCCAGGCATCGCCACTGCTAGCTCCGATCGGGCGCGAGCGACGCGCTGAGAGGAGACGACTCCAAGCCAGCGCCTGGCTTGCGCTCCGCTCAGGTAGGCACCGAGTATGCCTGGTGTGCCCTCGAGATCTGTCTCCTCACGGATATTACCAAGCAGCATGTCGGTCTCCACTCGCCCCGACTCCCCGGCGTCGAACCAAGCGCGGCGCTCATACTGCATCCACACACGGGTCACCGAGGCCATGCGAGCCGTCGCAATCGCCTTGAGCTTCGCGGCACTCACGCTCACCGGCAGCTGTACGGAGCGGAGCGCCGAGTAGGGTAATGCGCACACCACTCGATCAGCGCTCAGCGTGTGATGCTTGCCCCCCTGCTCGTACTCCACCCTTGCGCCTGACGGGCCCTGCCCGATGCGCCTCACCGCCGCGTTCAAGTGCAACCGTTCGCCGAGCTCCGTGGCGATGGCCGTCGGGAGCCGATCCGTCCCGCCCACCACTCGACCGTCTCCGCGCGGCAAGTTGATTTCGCGGCGAAACGCCGCGGCGTCGCGCATGATGGAGAGCGCGGAGCTCTGCTCGATGCTGTCCCCCGGGACCAGCGCCGACTCGAGCAGCGCGATAAACCCAGGCGAGGCGCCCTGACGCCGCAAGTAGTCGGCCGCCGAGACTGCGTCCAGCTCACGCAAGCCGCTATCCCATCCCAGCTCTTCGGCGCTACGCGCTGCCGCCTCGGGAAAGTAGTGCGTCAGGCGCTCCGGAAACCCGAGAGCGCGCTCCGCGGCGCTTAGCTTCGCATCGTCGTCTGGTAGCTCAGTCGGCTGAACACTGCGCCTCACCCCCGAACTCACGATAGCCACACGCCGGGCATGCTCGCTGCGAGGATCTCGATACGGAGAAAAACGTTGAACTCCCAGCTCGTCGCAGAGCGCGACCAGCAGCGGATCCGAGACCACGTGGCGCGCCCCAAGCTCGATGTACTGACCAGCGGCAAAGCCATCTCGAACCGTGCGGATACGTCCACCCACTCGTGGTTCTGCCTCCAGCACCTGGACATCCAGCCCAGCTTTCAAGAGCTTGCGAGCCGTAGCGAGACCGGCGAGTCCAGCGCCCACGATGATCACCGAGCGCGGCGCGCGACCGATCGGGGCCGCCCGCGCCGACGGCTCCGAACCTGGCGCAGGTTGTGGCCCACCGCATGCGACAGCGCCGAGCGCGCCTAGAAAAGCTCGGCGGCCAAGGCGCGGCTTGAGGTGCGACTTGGATCGGCTCGCTGACTTGTGCGCTGGGTCAGACATGTCGGTCGGGCTCGTCGCGAGTTGGTCGCAGCGAACGCCAAACGATACACCCTGGAGCACGGAAGCCTTGGGTCTGGTGACGCTTGCGAGCGCGTCTCAGTTACCCACGCGTGCCACTGGATCCCGCATCCACTGCAGCACCTGACGCGCGCTCACCACCTCGGCGCCCTGTTGGAGCACGTAGTCGAGGAACGCTTCGACCGCACCCTGGCGCTCCTTGGCGGTCTGGGCGCCTGGGGAGTTCCCATCCCATTCACTCCCGTAGTACGCGGAGTGAACCCCAAGCAAGAACGGCGCCCTGTTGCCCGCCAAGCGTTGATCAAAGGTGTACTTGAGCGTCGCCACGAACTCCGCCGGCGTCATCTCGAAGCCACCGTCCGCCTTGGCCGCCCACAGGTTGTAGTCGAAGCCGGTGATCGCACCGCTGTCGGCGTCGAACCAGTCCTGCACCGCCTTCATTTTCGCACGGAAACCGCTCGGCACACCGTACGCCTCGCAGGCATCATCCGGGGGAACGAACACCGCGTACACCGGCAGCTCCCATAGCCCGGCGTGCACCGAAAGCTCCTGCTTGCCATCGCCCCAAGCCACCTGCGCGCTGTGCCCTGGACTCAGATCATCGAGCGTATAGGGCCAGAAGAAGTTCTTTCCGTCTTGGCCGTCCTCATAGCCCTCCTCGATGCTGCAGTCGTAGGTCAATCCCGCATCCTGCACCGCGCTCAGCATGGCGTCGTTGTAGCTCAGGTACGGCGTGCGAAAACCCACCAGATCCGCTGCGCGCACCAGCGGGTCATCGCCTGCCGTGAGGAAATCATTGCAGCCTTTGATCTCGCGCTGCCAATCCTCCAGGGAGAAGTTCGCGCCGTCGGCGTGGTCTATGGTGTGGTTGCCGAGTTCATGGCCTTCGTCGCGTGCCCGCCTCCAGGTCGTAAGCACCTGAGCGTCCTGGCCATAGTCCGACGTCATGTAGAAGGACGCCTTGCTGCTTCGAGCCGCCAGCATGTCGAGGGCCCAGGTCATGCCCTCGGCATCGCCGTTGTCATCGAAGCCGAGGGTCACGAACTGCGGAACCTCATTCACCCCGAGCTCACACGGCGGGGTCTTGGCTGGCGCCAGCCTGTCTCGCCCCTACCATGTTCCCATCGCACACGCTCCTCCTTCAGGCGCTGGCTCCGCCGGTTCACTCTGGGTGCTCGAGCACCCACCGCCAAACGCAAGCAGCGCGCCAATCACGGTCCACCAGGCGATTTGGCTAAGAAACCAGCGATTCATGCGCCTCAGTCTGACGACAAGCGCTCCTGGTCGATGTCCGAAACGGCTCTAACGCTGCGCCCAATCCGCTTTCCACACACGAACGGCCCTCCGATCCGTACCGCCGACCGAGCGCTGCGACTCCACGCCCGCTACATGCGAGCCGCGAACCAACGATAATTCCGCCAAGAAATGTAAACGGACCTCACCCTCGAGGGTGATCGACGGAGGTCAGCAGGGATCCGAAGATCGACGGGGTGTCTGGCGCGTGAACTGACGCGTGCACCAGCCGCGGAGACCTCATGCGTCACGTCACGGGTCACAGCCGATGAACATCTTGGTCGTCGACGACGAGTTGGTAAACCGACGCATCTTGGTGCGAGCGCTGAGTCGCTATGGCCACTGCGACACGGCGCGGGATGGCGTGTCTGCGCTCGAGCTGATGCAGGACTGCCTTGAACAGGCTCACCCGTACGAGTTGATCTGCCTTGACATCCGCATGCCCAAGCTGGACGGGCAGAGCACACTGAAGTGCGTGCGAGAACTGGAGAAGCGGTTCCGCGTCACCCCCCTCGAGCGCGCTCGCGTGATCATGGCCACAGCGCTCGATGACCCTCGGAACATCATCACCGCCTACGACGAGCTCTGCGATGGCTACCTAGTCAAGCCGATCGCCGAGGAGTCGCTGGAGGAACTTCTCAGAGAGTTATTCCCCGACCTACGGCCACGGGCGGATAGCCAGAGGCCGCAAGCAGCGAATCCGTACGGCACTGAAGGCCAGGCGGAACTGGAGCCAGAGAGCGAGCAACGTCCACGAGGCGTACCGCTCGGCAAAGCGTTCTGAGGCGCCGATCTACGCCGAGCAAGGGCCCCATCCACGGAACTCGCAGGACATCCCGGCCACCAAGTCTCATGCAAGAAACTGCGCTTTCACTGCTTTTTCAAGCTTCCTTCGCGCGGACGAGACGTCCAAACTGCGATCGAGTGGAGGATTTAGTCGCGACGCGCGCGGAAAAGCGCTCGCCGTGACGGTCTGCGGGGCACCCACCTGAGCCTCACCGGCGCAGCGGGTCAAAACGTGGAGTTCGTGTCACCAAGGGGCATGAACCCGCGGCAGGAGGCGACGTGGAATACGAAGCGTTCGAACCGGGGATCGAAGTCAACGGGCAGACCGTGTACGCGATCGTGGACGGCTTTGGCAGCTTTCGACGCCTGGCGGAGAACATCCTGATCGAGGAGAAGATAGGCGAGCGGGACCGCAGCGGTCGCTACCTGCTCCAGATGGATGGCTGGTACTCCCAGGAGGGATGGCTGCGGGCGTTCAAGCGCATCGGGCAAGAGGTAGGGCAATCTGTACTCTACGACATCGGGACGCGTATCCCTTCGAACGCGAAGTTCCCTGACTGGGTCGTAGACGTGCCCTCAGCCATCCGCTCGGTGGACATCGCCTACCACATGAACCATCGCAAGAAGGGCGAGGTCATGTTCTCGCCGAGCAATGGCAGCATGCTCGAGGGCATCGGCCACTACGGTTTCGAGCAGGCGCAGGGCAAGAACGTCATCATCAGCCGCTGTGAGAACCCGTACCCGTGCGCCTTCGATGAGGGGATCCTCACGGCAATGGCGCGTCGCTTCGACCGCTTGGTTTCCGTACGGCACGATCCCGGCGAGTGTCGCCACAAGGGCGGCGACGCCTGCACGTACTTGGTCGAGTACTCCTGAACGTCAGCGCCCGGCGTGGCGCTCCTCCACTAGGGCGCAGAAGCCTTGGTTCTGTAGTCCCAGCGGAAGCGCCATCAGGTTGGTGTAGTTGATCACCGCGTTGACCACCGTCAGCTGTACGATCTGCCGATCGCTGAAGTGCCGCGTGAGCTCATCGAACACCGCATCGCTTGCGGCGCGATGGCGCGTCACCTCTTCGGTGTAGCGAAGAGCGGCGCGCTCTTGGTCACTGAACACCTCATCTTCGAGGCGCTCGATCGCGGCAAGCTTGCGACGCGCCACGCCCTGCGCGTCGGGATGCTGATCGTGGGCCAGCGCACGATGCAGGTCCGCACAGAACGTACATCCGTTGAGCAGTGAGGTTCGGAGCTCGACCAAGTGCACGAGCAGCGGGTCCAGATCAGGCGCCGTCTGCGCCGCGTGAATCAGTCGCAGGTGCCCCGACACCATGCCGGGAAAGCGCGGAAAGAGCAGCGACAGCGGCGCCATCTCCCGCCCAAACTTCCAACGGAAGAAGCGCTTCATCAGCCACGTCAGCACGCCGCCTCCGCGCGCCAAGGGCGCCAGCCGGGGCGCATTCGTGTGCTCCATGCGCACCAAGCCAGGGGTTTGGGGGTGAGGCGCGTCGCTCGTGCGTCGCTGCCCACCGGGTATCGACGCCAAGGATTCTTGCTGCATTGGGGACCTCCAGCGAGTCCACGCACGGAGCAGTCGCGAGGTTACGTCGCTCCACCTGATTGATCTCCAGTCCAGCGCCTCGACACTCGACCGCTCTCGTTGTAGACGCCCCGCCGGCATTGGACCCGGAAGCGGATCGATCAGTGAGTTCCCCCGAAAAACAGCTAGAAAGCGCCATCGACGTCGACGCGCTCGAAGCCTGCGTCGAAGCGCTGGAAGCCATCGTACAAAACCGCGGTCTCTTGGCGGAGCTGGACGAGGACACGCGCCAGCGTTTGTTGATGGCGGCCGGCCGCGTTTCCCGCCCGGAGCGCAACGAGCAACGGGTGCTGGCGCGCGCGGTGCGCAAGAAGCGCCGCCGCCACAGTCGCGAGACGCTTGAGGCCCAGCTCGACCAGGCGCCCATTCGCAAGCTGCGGGAGCAAGTGGTGTTCGTGACCCCGCCCGCCTTGAAGAGCGGCGAGGACCTGCGAGAGCCCGAAGCCGAAGAGCCCACGCGGCTCCACAAAGAGCGCGTCTGCTATGTGTGCAAGCAACCGTATCAGGTGCTGCACCACTTCTACGACCAGCTGTGTGGCGAGTGCGGCGACTTCAACTTTCAAAAGCGCAGCCAGACCGCTGACCTGAGCGGGCGCACCGCGCTGATCACCGGAGCGCGAGTCAAGATCGGCTACCAAGCTGCGATCCTGCTGCTGCGCTCCGGGGCGCGAGTCATCGTCACCACGCGTTTCCCCAAGGATGCAGCCCGGCGCTATGCACGGGAAACGGACTTTGCCGAGTGGGGGCACCGGCTCACGGTGTACGGGCTCGACCTCCGCCACACGCCGAGCGTCGAGTCGTTCGCGCGCCACATCGAGCACACCGAGGAGCGCCTCGACTTCATCCTCCACAACGCCTGCCAGACCGTTAGGCGCCCACCAGGCTTCTATCAACACCTGCTGGATCAAGAGCGCGGTGACCATGCGCTGCCTGGCCCCGCCGCCAAGCTGCTAGCCGGTGCAGCAGCGGCCAGTAGCGAGGCGGAGCTGGTGAACAGCACCGAGCAACTGCCGATGTCCGCCGCGTTGACTCAGCTGGAGCTGATCCCCGAGGATTTCAACCGGGGTGGCCAGCTGTTCCCCGCGGGTCAGCTGGACCAAGACGAGCAACAGATCGACCTGCGGGCGGTCAACAGCTGGCGCTTGCCACTGCATCAGGTGAGCACGGTCGAGCTACTCGAGGTGCAGCTGGTGAACGCGATAGCGCCCTTCGTGCTCAACGCGCGCCTCAAGCCGTTGATGGAGCGCGTGACCAGCGAAGACAGGCACATCGTCAACGTGTCCGCGGTCGAGGGGCAGTTCTACCGCCGCTTCAAGACGGACAAGCACCCTCACACCAACATGGCCAAGGCGGCGCTCAACATGATGACGCGCACCGCCGCAGCCGACTACATCAAGAGCGGCATCCACATGAACAGCGTGGACACCGGCTGGGTCACTGACGAAGATCCGGCGCACATCGCCGAGCGCAAGCGGGAAGAGAACGGCTTTCACCCGCCCCTCGACATCGTGGACGGCGCCGCCCGCATCGTCGACCCCATCATCGACGGCTTCAACACCGGCAACCACGTCTGGGGCCGTTTCCTCAAGGATTATAAGCCGGCGCCCTGGTAGGGGCGCCGCCAATCAGTCAGTGGCGCCCTGGTAAGGGCGCGCCGCTTCTAGACCCAGATGCACGCGCAGCTCTGGGTCCTCCTTGATGCGCCAGATCCGCTGATCCAGCCAATAGTGGTGGAGCGCCAGGCCCCACCAAAGCGCCAAGGCGAGTCGGTTCAGGCTGATACCTCCCAGCGTTGCGCCAACCAGGAGCTCGCCACGTAGCGCCCCCCAGGAGGGGTAAATCGCCGAGCTCGCGGCGAGCAACCAATACACCAGGCTGAAGCCGAGGCACACCGCGACGTAGCGCAGAGCCGTGCTGGAGATCCACGGCGCCAGTCGACCGCTCACAGACATTTTCCCTGTGGCAACATAGCGCGAACGGTTGTGCACGTACACCAGCGCGATGTACTGAACGTTGTGGAACACCGTCAGCACGACGCTGAGCAGCAAGAAGTCTTGATCTGGTCCCTTACTCGCTCCGTACACCGGCTCGAAGCGAGCCACCCAGTAGTACGCCAAGCCGTACAGTCCGACGCTGAACAGGCTGTAGCCGAGCTTTGGCAGGCTTCGTGTAGCGGTCCGGAAGAAGTTCAGGACGAACGCCAACAGCGCCACACCGAAGCCCAGCGCGGTCGCCCAAACCAAGGCGTTCAGCGGCTGGGCTAATGGCTCGAGACCAAGCAACGCGCGCGCCTTGGGGTGCGTGAACACGAAAGCCAGATACGGCAGCCATGCCCCGACGTAGAGCGCATAGCGATCGATGCGATAGCTCAGCGCATCGCGCTGGCCGACCTTTGCGGAGTAGAGCGCGATGAAGCCGTAGTGCTGACGGATCACGTGGTACAGCCCATACAGCGTCGCAACTCCAAGGAACGCCGTGAAGCTGTCGGTCCCCAGAAGGCGATCAACGACCAAGCAACCCGGGCCAAGCAAGAACGCGAGCAGCGTGATCAAGAGCAGGCGGCGCCTCGTCTGCCACGCGTGTCGGTCCGCGTACGTTCGCGTGTAAGCCGCCATCATGTGCGGTCCGTCGAAGCCAAGCAGCCAAACCCAGAACAGCAGCGCCATCGGTACGCCCGCGTAGAGCGCGAGCGCTATCGCAAGCAGGCTCAACACCCCGCCGCCGAAGAACCACAAGAGGTCGAACGGCGCGCTGACGAGCCACGGAGAGGCCTCCGCCGGAGGAGCCGTCGGCTCAGCTGCTTCAGCCACCGTCATGCTTCATCTCCTCACGGCAAGGGCATTCCGCTGCAGCTACCGTGACTGCAGCTCTGCACCTTGATTGGCTTGTTGGAGCGCGGCAGCACCACATCAATCACCGGCGAATAGGGTCGCGCGCCGCCACAGTACACGGGCACATCGACGCTGATCACGACCGCGTCGCCACGATCGACGACCGCCGTCACGTTCGCGCTCGGGCGATCCATGATCTTGATGCGCACCAGTCGTTGACGCTGGGGGTCGACGCTACCGAGGCGACCCAGGCCAAGCAGCGTGCGAAACGCCGCTTCGTCCTCGTACACGCGATAGACGTTCCCGCCGCCGCTGAAGGCGCCGCCGCCGGGCGTCGCGCTCTGGGTGAAGAACACCGGGCGTCCCATGGCGAGCACGCAGGTCTCTTGAACTTGCTCGAGCGGCGGAATGATCGCCGGTAGTGCTCCCGCATCGCCCGACCTCGGTGGCGGCGTCACAGCCTCCGCGTCCTCGAGCGCCAGCGTGCCCGCATCGCTCGGCGCCGGATCGCTGGGAGTCACGTGGCTCGGCGCCTCTGTCGCGGGGGCTGTCGCGGTGGGCGTCGAGCGCACGGGTTCGCTGCTCGGCAGCTTCTCCTGACATGCCTGCGCATGGAGCAACGCCAGCGCGCTCGCTGCCAAGACCCCCGACGCTCCCCTCATCGCTGCCATCGAAACACCAACAGGCTCAGGCCAAATGTAGCCGCAGTCCAGGCCAGGAGCACGCCCAGCCCAGGCAGCAGCGTTTGTGCATCAACCTGGCTGTGCAGCAACACCTCACGGCAGAGCCGCACCATTTGCGTGGACGGCAAGACGCCACCCACCAAGGCCAACGGTCGAGGCATCACCGCCAAGGGGAAGAAGAGCTCCGACAAGAACACGATCGGCACGTTGACCGAGCTGATGATGTCCATCATCAGCTCTTCCGTACGGATCACGCACGCGAGCACGAACCCGAGCCCCATGAAGGTCAAGAGGCCCAGGCTGGAGACCAACGTCAGCCAACCAACCTGGGAGATCCCGAGGGGCAACCCGAAGCCAAAGTGCCCAACCGCGAGCAGCAACGCGTTCTGCCCCAGGACCAGCAAGCTGCGCGACAAGATCTGCGCCAACACGAAGCTCGACTTGCTGAGCGGCGTCGTCGCGAGCTTCTTGAGGAACAGGCTTTGACGATACGAGACCATCACGTAGCCCATGCCGAACAAGCCGCTCAAGAGCACGGAGAACGTGAGCAGGCCTGGGAACAGGTAGTGCACGTAGCCGAAGCGCGGCAGTGCCTGCACCTCGACGCTTGGCAACTTGCCCAGCTTCGGCTGGAGTGCTCGGGCAAGCCCATCGCCAAACAACCGCTCCCGCGGCCCGACCAGCACTTCACTCCCGGAGTCGCTCAGCACCAGGACGGCGCTCGCCATGCGCGAGGCGAGCTTGCCCCGGGCGGCGTCGAGCTGCGCTTCCGAGTCGAAGAAGAGCTCGTCATAGCCAGCGAGCCCGGCGCGGATGTCGGCGGTAGCAGGTGTAGTCACGCTGGCGCGCGTATCCACGAGGATCAGCGTACGGCGCTCGAATGGATGCCCGTTCATGAACACCACTCCCACGACGACCAGGAGCACGATCGGAAACAGGAAGACGAAGCCCGTCGAGCTCGGGCTGCGCAGCGTATCCAGCAGGCGCAGCTTTATCAGGAGCCACAATGCGCGCATCAGCTCTCCGAAGCTCCGTCCAGATCCGCGTCGGGTAGGTTCTTGCCTGGCGACTCGGGCGCAATGGCGAGCCCGGCGCGGATCGTCACGTCGCAATAGTGGAAGAACGCATCTTCCACCTCGAGCCCACGTCGTTTCCTCGCGGGTACGTTTTGCACCAGGTCACGCCGGCTGCCCCACGCCTTGATCTCCCCCCCAACCAGGAAGATCAGCTGTTGGCACAGACGATCGGCTTCACGCAGGTCGTGGGTCGCGAGCAAGATGGTGCGCTCCGCCGCCAGCTCCAGCAGCCAATCCCCTACCCGGTGCTTGCTCTCCGGATCGAGCGCCGCCGTGGGCTCATCCAGGAACACCAGCTCCGGCTCGTGCACCAGCGCGGTCGCGATGAAGAGCCGCGCCGCTTCTCCTCCTGAAAGTCGCACCAGCCGTTGGTCCTTGCGCGTCGTGAGCTGGGCGCGTTCCAGGATGCGTTCCGCGCCCTGCTTCACGCCCTGGATGGCCGCAAACAGCTCGGCGTACTCCCCGACGCGAATGCGTTCGAGGCGCGCCTCCTGCTGCATCACGACTCCGACCCGCGCCTTTGGATATCCGCGCGGTAACTTTCCAGCGGAGAACACTTCACCAAACAGGCGAAACTCTCCGGCGCTCGAGGCGCTGAGTCCTTCGAGGATGTCGAGCAAGCTGGTCTTGCCAGCGCCGTTTGGTCCGAGCAACCCGACGAGGCCTGGGCCAGTGACGCTGAAGCTCACGTCTTTGAGCGCGTGAACATCGCCAAAAGCCTGGCTCAGCCCCTGGGCGCCCACCACCTCGCTCATGGCGGGCATGTTACGCGGCCACGCGGCGACTTCCTAGGTGCCTGCTTTCCTGGGGTCACGGCTTTTGCTTTGCGCCCCGGCGGGCCTTGCTTAGCCTCCTCACTCATGGGGGCAGCGCGACGCTTGAGCACCACGACCAGCCTTTGCCCGCGCTGCAAGCGAGGTATCGCTGCGGAAATCGAGGAGCGTGGTAGCGAGGTGTGGATGCGCAAGGCGTGCCCGGATCACGGTGCGTTTGAAGTCCGGCTCTCGACGGACAGCGCTTGGTACCAGGCTACGGAGCAGCTCGCGGCGATCGACGCACCTCCGCCTCACGTCGCGCGGGACATCGAGCATGGTTGTCCCTTCGATTGTGGCCCCTGTGCAAGCCACACCCAGAGCATCAAGCTGCCAGTGGTGACGATCACCAGCGCGTGCGACTTGGACTGCCCGATTTGCTACGTGCACAACAAGAATCAAGACGCTTTCCACATGGGGCGCGCAGAGCTCGAGCGCGTGGTGAATCACCTGGTGAAGAATAGCCGCGGGGATCTAGACCTCGTGAACTTCACCGGGGGTGAGCCGCTGTTGCACCCGCAGATCGCGGACATCGTGGAGCGCTGCCAGGAGCTTGGGATCCACCGCGTGAGCGTATGCACGAACGGGATCCGCTTGGTCAAGGATCGCACCCTGCTCGAGCGACTCGCCAAGCTCGGTGTGCGCATCGCCTTGTCCTTCGACTCCTTCGAGAAGCACGCGGACTACGCGCTTCAGGGCGCGAACCTGGTCGACCTGAAGCTCGAGTGCCTACGGCTCCTCGCGGAATACGACATGGACACGACGCTCATCCCGGTAATGACCAAGGGCTACAACGACCACGAGATCGGTCGCATCATCGAGCTTGGCTTGAGCCAACCCAACGTGCGCCACCTGGAGGTGCACACCATCACCTATACCGGCCAGAGTGGCGTCGACTTCGATCGCAGCGGGCGGATCTCGATGGTCGAAGTGCTCGATCGCATCCAGGAGACCACCGGCGGCCTGCTCCGACGCAGCGATTTCGTGCCCTCTCCGTGCGCGCACCCGCTCTGCTATCAGATTGCATATCTCCTCGTGGATCCAGAAGGCGGCCCGCCGCTACCCTTCACCCGCTTCATGCCACGGGAAACTCTCGTCGACTGCCTGCGCGATCACCTGTATCTCGAACCCTCACCCCGCCTCGAGCAAGCGCTCAAGGACGCCATCAATCAGCTGTGGGTGGGCTCGGGTTCGGGGGAGAGGAGCGACGTCCCCACGCTGTCAGGCGCCGACGCGGATCGCGCCTTGAACCTGCTCGAGTCGCTCCTCAGACGCTTGTTTCCAAAGAAGCCGCTCAGCGCTGAGGAGGCGCTCCGCATCAGCGAGCGCGCCGCAAAGGCGGTGTACGTCCATTCCCATATGGATGAAGAGACCTTCGACGTCGAACGCGTGAAGCAGTGCTGCGACAGCAACTGTTACGCCGACGGCAGCAGCATCCCCGTCTGCAACTACAACATCCTGTACCGCGAAAAAGAGAGCCGCTTCATGCAACAACCGAAGAGCTGGCAACGCGAGGGCGGCCGCCGTCTGCCGTTGATCCAGCCAGGGGCGAACGGTGGCTGAGCGTCTGAGCGGCAAGCGCTGCTTGGTGACCGGTGGCTCGCGCGGCCTCGGTCGCGCGCTGTGCGAAGCCCTGGCGTCCGAAGGCGCCCGGGTCGCCTTCACCTACTCGGAGGATGATCGAGACGCAGAGGACGCGCGCCGCGCGATCGCGGCGCTTGGCAGCGAGCCGCGCGTCTTCAAGGGCTCCGTCGCCGACTCGTCCCATGTACAGAGCGTGGTCAAAGCCCTGGTGAGCGACTGGCAGGGCATCGACGTGCTGGTGAACAACGCAGGCATCACCCAGGTGCTGCCCATCGCGCTGCTCGACGAAGCCGACTGGGACCTCGTGATGGACGTCAACGTCAAGGGCGCCTACCTGATGAGCCGCGCAGCGCTCCGCTACATGATCAAGCAAAAGCGCGGTCACATCCTGAACATCGGCAACTTCGCTTCGGAGCGCGTGATCGAAGCACCGGTTCACTATGCCGCGAGCAAAGCGGCGCTGCGCGGCTTCACCGAAGCCCTCGCGCGCGAGGTGGGCCGCTACAACGTCCAGGTCAACCTGCTCGCACCTGGGCTGCTCGAGACCGGCATGGGGCAGGCGCTCCCGCTCCACCGCAAGAAGGAGTACCTCGAGCAATGTGCCCTCGGGCGCTTCGGCACGGCGAGGGAGCTCGCGGAGCTCTGCGTCTTTCTGCTGAGCGACGAAAACCCGCTGATGCACGGCGCGAAGCTCGTCGTGGACGGCGCGCTGTAAGCACTCGACGTTACAATGGAAGACTACTCAGACCTGCTGCGTCACGGCTTCGATGAGTACCGTGACTTCATCAACCCACTGATCGCCGAGCGCGCGGCCCTCGCCGGGGAGCCGCTGAAGGTGATCCGTACGGAAGAAGGTCGCATCGCCACGGCCAAGTCCAGCTGGATCGAAGACCTCCACGGCACTCAAGCCTTTGGCCACAAGCCGGCGCCCATCATCCAGGCCATGCGCGAGTACCTGGAGAGCGACGCGCCCTCCTGGTATCCGGCACGGGTCAATCCCTTCGCAGGGCGTCTGGCGAGGCGCCTGGCAGAGCGGACCGGCTACGACAACGCGTTCTTTGGCTGTACCGGCAGCGACGCCGTCGAGGCAGCGCTGAAGCTCTCGCGCGCGCTCACCAGGCGGCCGAAGCTCCTGGCCCTGACGGGCGGCTACCACGGTTGCTCCTATGGCAGCGTGAGCCTGATGTCCCCCGGCTACCTGCGGGACCCGTTCGCACCGTTCGTCGAGGGCGCGGCACACCTGGAGTTCGGCGATGTGGACGCGCTCCGTCACGCGTTGCGAGCAGAGGACGTCGCATGCATCGTTGTCGAGCCAATTCAAGGCGAGGGCGGCGTGCGCGAGTTACCTCGCGGATACATCGAGGCGCTCTGCGAGCTGACGGAGCGACACGGGACGCTGCTGGTCGCAGATGAAGTCCAGACCGGCCTGGGTCGCGCTGGACAGGGCTTCTTGGCTTCGGAGCGCTGGCCGCGGCGGCCAGACATCGCGCTGCTCGCGAAGCACCTGGGCGGCGGCCTGATGCCCATCAGCGCGATGCTCACCCGCCGCGAGTTGTTCGAGCAGGCATACGGCGCGCACTTCGCGAGCGGTGAGAGCCACAACACCACCATGGGCTTCAATGCGCTGAGCGCCGTGGCAGCCCTGAGCGCCCTCGAGCTGCTGACGCCGGAGCTGATGCAGCGGGTCGTCGATCTCGGAGCGCGCTTCAAGTCCGAGCTCTACGCCGCGCTGAGGAGCTCTCCCTTGGTGCGGGAGGTGCGCGGCTCCGGCTTCATGCTTGGTGTGTCGCTGGATAGCCTGGATCACCCCTGGCTCTCCTTCGAGCACTTCGGCTTCACAGACCTCAAGCAGAAGAGCGTGATGGCGCCCCTCGTGTGCCACCGCATGTATCCGCACGGTTATTTCGCGTTCTCATGCGGACATGACTGGAGCATCTTGCGCATGCAGCCACGCTTCAACATACCCGAAGAGCGCCTGTTCGCGCTCCCCGGCGTCTTGCGCGAGGCGATCGACTACTTGGAGTCCCTAGGATGACGCGCACGGCGTTGGTGCTTGGTGGCAGCGGCTATGTCGGGAGCGAAGTCGTGCGGGCGCTCGCTGCGCGGGACGTGCGCACCCACTTCACGTTTCACGCTTCGGAGCAGCGAGCGAATGAGCTTCAGGGCGTCACTTCAGCGCGCGCTCACCAGGTGGACCTCCGGCGCCCCGCAGCGATCCAGACGCTGTTCGGCGAGCTCGCGGCGCTAGAGGCTACCCCCGACGTGCTGATCCACTGCGCCGCGGTGCTGGATACAAACGTTCTGGATGCCGCCACCAGCGACAGCCTGGACGAGGCCTACACGGTGATCTGCCGGTCGGCGTTGCTCGCTAGCCAGCTCGCCGCGCGTAGCATGACCGCCGGTGGCGACATCGTGCTGGTGGGCGCCCTGGACCGCGCTCAGTCGCTACCCATCCCGAGCGCCTTCGCAGCCTGCCAGGGCATGTTGAGTGGCCTCTCGATGGGGCTCGCCAAGGAGCTTGGCCCACGCAACGTGCGCGTGAACTTGCTCACCCTGGGTTTGCTCGATGGCGGCCTATCGAAGAACCTCCCGGAAACAACTCGCAACGCGTACCTGAACTACAGCGCGGCGCGGCGCTTCGGCAGCGCCGAGGAAGCAGCGCGCTCCATCGTCTGGCTCGCTCTGGACAACCGCTACATGAGCGGCAAGGTCGCGGCGTTCAACGGCGGGATCTAGCGCTCAGCCAGATCGCCTCACGCGAGCCAACTCGCCTCACGTCTGCGCGTCAAACGCCGCCGAGTTGAAGCAAGGCGCTGGCACAGGGGTTGCTCTTTGAGCGGCGTGGAGCAGTCCCTAACGAGTTGGAGCGCGCCCAGCAGCGGTGACGGCCGCCTCAAAGCCAGTGCGAAGGCCGTGGTCCGGGTGATCAATCGCGCGCGAGAAAACGACGTGCCGATGGTCGCTGGCAGCGTGGCCTTCTTCTGTGTGCTCGCGTTACTCCCGCTATCCATCGCGGCAATCAGCGTGTACGGACTCGTCTTCGATCGCCACGATGTCGTGACGCAGATGCAGAGCCTGACGCGGGTGTTGCCTTGGCGCGCCCGGCAGCTGTTGGCGCAAGAACTCCTGCGCATCGTCGACAGCCCAACCCTTGGGGCTCAGCTCAGCCTTGGCCTGGTATTCTCGCTGTGGAGTGCTTCCTCGGGGACTCAGGCGCTGATCGAGGGCCTCAGCCTTGCGCGGGGCAAGCGCGACACGCGGAGCTACTTGCGGCTGCGCGCCCTGGCGATCTTGATGACTCTCGGCATGCTCTTGCTCGGTGGGCTGATGCTGGGTTGGGCCGCGCTGACACCGGGCGTTTGGGCTCGCTTCGGGCTCCACGGCGCCGCGGCAAGCGTCGCTCAAGTGCTGCGTCAGCTGTTCCTGCCAGTCGCCGTCGCCGGCGGCCTGGCAGCGGTCTATCGCTATGCCCCCGATGGCTACGTGCGCCGCTGGAGTAACGTGATCCCCGCGGCAATCGTGGGTACCCTGCTGTGGCTCGCGGCTTCCGTCGGCCTATCCGTGTTCCTGAGTCACGTCGCAAGCTTCGGCCGCACCTATGGGGCGTTGGCAGGCGTGATTGGTTTGTTCTTGTGGTTCTACCTGTCTGCCCTGGCCGTCTTGATCGGCGCGCAGGTCGAAGCCGAGGTGTCTCCCCGGAGCCTGCGTCCAGCGCGTCCGAAGCCCGCGCCCCCAGCAAATACGCCGGTGCCACGCACGCCACTCGGCCCCGATCGCGCGCCCCGAGGAGGAACGGCGGCCGAGGCCGAGCTGCACTGAGTCAAGACTCAGCTGACCAGCGTCGAGATCACTCCCAGGAGCGTGCCGGCCGCAGCGGCGGCAGCGCCACCCATCAAACACAGCTTGGCCGTCTTCGCGGCGCTGCCCATGAGCTCGTCGCGAGACTTGGAGCTCATCACCAGGGCCGCGAACTTGGGAGCGGTGATCAAGTTGCCTTCGTTGCGACCGCAGACATAGAGGCGACTCTGTACGGGCATCACGCGCTCGATGCAGGTGAACTTGTTGGCCTTGGAGAGCGTTGGGTTGACGAAGGCGTAGTGTCCGAACTGGATGGCTTCGTTCTTCCCCACTGCGCCCTTTAGATCCGCCAGGAAACCTTCCTTCTTGGTCTCTTCGAAGGTCTTGTTGAAGGGATCGAAGTCCCCGCCCTGGCTCGCGTCGACGCGCACCGCACCCGAGCCGTCATTGAGGAAGAACTCCGCGCACGCCTTCTCGTCGACGTAGTCCTTGCTCTTGGTGCTGTCGCCGTCTTTCCACTCTCCCACGACCTTGAGCTCGTAGTAGAGGCACTCGGTCCCCGTTACCGGCGAGCGCAGTGGTTGCTGCACCACGACGTCTCCCTGTGCGCTGATGGCTCCTCGAGCCCCGGCGAGCGCCGCCCCCTTCATGGCTGCGTCTCCCGTCGAGACGAACGGCGCCTTGGAGAGCCTGCCTGCCTTGTACTTCTGCATGGCTCCGAAGATGACGACGATGATTCCGAGGCCGACGATGATGGCTGCGATGCTTCCCATTCTGAATGCTCCTTCCGAGTGACACGTCACGTCGACGCGCACCCGCGTGGCCTGTGGCCAATTTCCCTGTGGTAATTTTTCAAGCGCCGGGCAAAGCCGTACGCCACGGCTGACAGCGCGGCGCTCGCCGCTCCGCCCCCGTCGTGGGTTCATCGCCATCTACCGACCGCCCCCCGCTAAACTCCCATCAAACCCGATCAAAGCTGCGGCGGCGCCTGATCAACGGCCGAGAGCACGCCTAGTTTCCCCATATTTTCCGGGGCTTAGGAGATGCGTCCGGCGCTCTTCCCAGCAGACAGGACACTAGACCCGCGCGACGGGCACGTCACTGCCGAGCGCGTAGCCGTCATCCAAGGTGCGGATCAACGGCTCGAGCCCCAGCTTACGCAACGTGGAAAGAGCAACCCGCAGTCGCTGGGTGGCCGCTGCCTCCAGGATGCGCTCACCCGGCCAGCCCGCTGCAATCAACTGCGACCGACTGCAGCCACTGCTCCGCTCTCGCGCCTCGGCCAGCGCCGCCAGGATTGCACCCAGCGACTTCCGCTTTCCAAGCGCCACCTGGTCCCCACCTGGTGGTCGAAACCACGAACCATCTCGAGCCACCAGCCAGCTCTCTGGCTCCGAGCGAAGCGACTGCGTCTGACGACGAGAGGCGCAGCGCTCGAGCACTCGGAGATCGAGCTCCCGCAGGCTGCGTTCAGCAGCAAAGGGGCTTGGCCCACCGCGCGATAGCGCCAACGCGAGCTCGACCAGATCCGTTCGCCCCGTGCGCTGCGCCTGCTCCCGAACCCGACTGAACCAACCGAGCGCCCGCGACTCCGCGCGCGCCTCACGTTCCAGCTGAGCCAGGTGGAGCGCCCCAAAGCACCACTCCCGGCTGCCGAGCGCGAGCCCTTGGAGCGCGAGCTCCAGCTCAACGAAGCTCGCGCCGCTCTGTCCCTGCTCGCGCTGGACGATCCCGAGGTGATAGCGCGCACGCGAAGCCTGCCTCGACAAGCCCCGCCTCTGGAAGGCCTCCGTCGCCTCGCGGAAATGCTTCTCGGCGACTGCGAGACGCTGCGCGTGCAGCGCTTCCCGACCGCGCAGGAACCCAAGCAAGTTCTGAAGTCCCGCGGCGACTTCCCGTGAGGCCTGGGCACCAGCAGCGAGCGCCGCCAGGCCCCCGCCAGCAGCCTCCAGGTGGCGTGACGCCGACACCGCATCCGAGAGCTCGATCGCCACGTCTCCGAGCAACAGCGCCGCGGCCACACGGCAGAGCGCGTCACTCTCAGAGCTCTGTGTGGCTCGCGCCAAGCAACGTTCAGCCTGAACGCGGGCAGCGTCCAACTCCTGGAGTGCGAAGTACCCCTCAGCGAGGTCGAATGAGCGCCACGAGTCACTGGCAGGTCCGACCAGATCGCGCGCGCGCTCCAGGGCACTGTGAGCATCCTTACGTTGGCCTATTTCCGCGAGGCTCCGCGACAAGCTGAGCAAGGCGACCAGCTCGAGGTCCTGTTGCCCGGCGCGGCGCGCGAAGTCGAGGGCGCGCAGCGCAAGGGCGGAGGCTCCTTGAGCGTCACCGCGGGCGCGCTGAGCCTTGGATTGCAGCACCATCGCCTCGCAGATCAGCGGCAGCGCGGCGCCACTCGAGTGAGAGCGCTCGATCACCTTCGCGAGCACGCGCTCGAGACTAGAGCCGAGCGTGCCCCCAAGCTCGAGAGGTGCTGCAAAGCTCTTCGAGATCACCCGGAGCGCCGCGTCAGCGAAGCGGGTCGAGAGCTGTGGGACGCTGGTGGCGCGCTGGAGCACCGCCTCCAGGTTCTCGAGCGGTGCCTCCGTCTCACTGAGCGCAAAGTACTCCGCCCAGGCAAGCTCGATGGCCTGTGCCCGCTGAGCCGGCACCCGAGCCAGCACGAAGCGCCTCAACGGGGGCGAGAGCATGAGGCGCTCCGCGTCCCGCGCCAGCCATGCGCGGCCCCGCAGCGCGCTGCTGAGTTCCAGGCAATCGCTGCCGCGTGGCAGCAACTCCGTTCCATCGACCAGGTCGAGCACCGCCTCGATGTCTGCGACGCTTGCACCACGTGGAGGCCACGCGATCAGCATCAAGAGCGCCTGCAAGTCGACGTCAAGGCCCTGCCAGGCGGATACGATCGCAGCTTCGAGGGAGGCGTGACGCCCGGCGCCCTTGGCCTGTGGGAGCTGCATGCCCTGGGAGCGGATGCGATGCAGCAGCGCGGGCACGGGCAGCACATCGAGGCGGGCAGCCGCAAGCTCCAGCGCGAGCGGCAACCCTCCAAGCTCATGACACAGCTGAAGCACGAACGGCGCCTGCGCCTCAGCGATCTCGGCCCCGAAGTGCCGCGCGAGGCTACTGAACAGCTCCACCGCCGCGGCTTCGTCAAAGGGCGTCACTTCCACCGCAAGCGCCCCGACCACCCGCCGGAGCAGTGCGTCTGGGCGCGCCCGTGAAGTCAGCACCACCCTAAGATCCGGGATGCCTCGAAGCAGCTCCGGCAACACTTCTTCCAGCCAATCGCCGATATCGTCCACGTCATCCAGCACCAGGCCGAGGGGCGCTTCGGCGTTGAGCAGCTCGCACACGGCGCGGGGCGAGTCGTCACTCGCTAGGTTCCCCGGACAAACCGCTCGAACCAGCTGTCGGTTCACCTCCTGCGCGTCAGCGCTGGCGGCGAAGGCAACCGAGACCCAGCGTTCATCGGTCCCGCACGGAAATGCACGCCGAGCCAGGAACGATTTTCCCACGCCAGGAGGCCCCCACAGCGCGAGCAAGCGCCAATCAGCATCCAGACCAGCGAGCAGGGCCCTGGGCTCGGTTCCTGAGCTGATCACCGGCGTACCCTCGTTGAACCCACCACCGCACGTTCGTGCATCCGCGGCGCCTTTTCAACACTTCTGGGGGCTGGCCGCACAGCGCCGGTCAGCCGCTGACCGTTCAGGCGGTGCGCAGCGCCTGGTCGCCCGCTCCGACGTTCTCCAGGGCACTGGCGAGCTCGTGAACGCTGCCGAAGCGTTCTCCTGGCTGCTTCGCGAGGCCTCGCGCCAGCACCTCATCGAGGCCGGCGGGGCAGTCGCCACCAAGCAGCGCACTCGCGGGGGCGGCTGGCTCCGTGAGCAGGCGCGCGTACACGCTGGCGAGCGTCTGATCCATGAACGGCGGCGCGCCGGTCGCCATCTCGTAGATCACGGCGCACAAGCCGTAGATGTCGCTGCGTTGATCGACCGCCTCTCCGCGAGCCTGCTCGGGGGACATGTACATCGGAGTCCCTACCGCGGCGCCGGTCGCCGTGATCCGTGAGGTAACGGCGTCGTCCACGGGCTTCGCCAGACCAAAGTCGAGGATCACGGCGCGCTCGGTGGCCTCCGCCTCGCGACGCACGAACACATTGGCCGGCTTCAAGTCGCGATGCACGAGCCGCTGGGCGTGCGCCGCGGCCAGCGCCGAAGCCAGATCCAACGCGAAGCGGCGCGTCTCTTCCCAGCTCAGCTTGCCGACACGCTGCAAGCGCGCTTCGAGGGTCTCGCCTTCGAGATGATCCATCACCATGAAGAGCGTCCCGTCCGCCGCGCGATCGAAGTCGTGCACCGCCACGATCCCCGGATGACCGATCCGGTTCACCGCCAGGGCCTCACGCTCGAAGCGCCGCTGGGCGTCTTCGCTGACGCGCAGATCGCGGCGGATAGTCTTGACCGCGTAACGGCGCCCCGTGCGCAGGTGGGTCGCTGAGTAG
Source organism: Polyangiaceae bacterium (assembly GCA_041389805.1). Taxonomy (GTDB): domain Bacteria; phylum Myxococcota_A; class Polyangia; order Polyangiales; family Polyangiaceae; genus JAHBVY01. Next base: position 224,731 of record JAWKRD010000003.1, read on the forward strand.
ACGTCGCCCATGGCGCCGGCGCCGATCAGCGCCTCCATGCGATACGTTCCGCCGAGCAGCGCGCCGACCATGCTCCCGCCGGGATCAGGCTGCTGCAGCTGGGCGTTGTACTGGGCCAGGACCTCGTTTCCGAGCACGTGTTTCCGTGGTCCGATTCCGCTGCTGTCTTCCCCAGGCACCGACAGGTCCTCGTCGGAATCCGGAGCCTCATGGCCCACCAGCCAGAGCTCGGCTTGATCCATGTCGGTGATGAAGCCGTAGGTCGCGCCTTGAAGTGCGAGCGACGTCACCCGCTTGCCGGGGAGGCCCAGCATGCGGGCGGCGCTCACCAGGCTCGCACCAGGGTTCTGCTCCGCGATCGCGATCAAGCGCTCGTACTGGCCAGCGCGCGACCAGTTCGCGATCCCGCGCCAGAGCATGAAGCCGGCGACGGACAGCGGAAGCAGACCGAACACGAACAGAATGGTCGCGACCGCGCGATCCTCCCAGGGGTTCGCCTGCTCACCCCAGATGAACATCAGCACCGCGAGCAGAACCCAGAAGCTCGAAAACACAACGCCAGGCACGCCGAGGCCGATGAGCCACAGCGCGCGACGCCTCAACGAGCGGCGAACCGGGTGAAAGCGCTCCAAGCTGATGCGCACGATTCTGGACGCTAGCATGGCGCGCCGCGGGCTCTGAGGCCCGCAATGTCTATGCGCCAATCGCTCAGATTCGCAGCGTTGTGGCTGGTCTGGCCTGAGATATGCTGCGCGCCACCGCGGCCCTAACGTATCGGATTCATATGCACTTCAGCGCGCTGCTGGCCCAATGCGCATCCCAGTTCGCATCCAGAAACAGCGCTGAACTGGTCTGACCAACTCCAGTCTTACTCAGCGTGCACTGCGCCGCGTGCCGCCTGCGCCACCAAGTGTTCCGCTGACGCCGCGTCGCGCCCCCAGTGTTGATGCACGTAGCTAGCGAATAATTGCCTGGAAACGAAGCCTTCTCGCCCCAGCTCATCTCCTCGCGGAGACGCTAGGCGCGCCACGCTGCGGCTCGGTTCTCCATTCCACTCGAGGCGTGAGTGGCGGAACTGGTGCCCGCGCATGCGTGTTCCCGCCTGACCCAAGAGGCACGGCTCCACGAGTTCCAGCTCACAGTAGCCGATGGCTTGCAGCTGCTCGCACATCACGACCTTGGCTGGCAACAAGCCTAGCAGCGCGTGCTCAGCCCCGGACAGATCGCGCAGCACCTCGCAGCAGTACATCAGGCCGCCGCATTCCGCGTACACTGGCTTATCCGCGTAGAAATGGTCTCGCAGCGCAGCCAGCATGCGCTGATTGGCAGCCAGGCGCGCCGCGTGGAGCTCCGGGTAGCCACCTCCGAAGTACACCGCGTCGACTTCAGGCAGCTCACCGTCGAGGGGCGAAAACTCGACCAAGCGCGCCCCCTGTTCCTCGAGGCGCCGCAGGTTCTCCGGATAATAGAAGCTGAACGCCGCGTCTCGGGCTACTCCGATGCGGCAGCGCGCTGACGATACGCTGCCGCCCCGCCGCTCCTCTCCCCCCGATCCCCCGCTGATGGCCGATTCGGAGGCTAGTTTGGGGGTGAGGCGCGCTGCTCGAGCATCGAGCCACTCATCAAAGCCCAGGTCAGCTTGCACCGCGTCCGCCCAGGCGTCGATGCGCGCTACCGTTTCCCTGAAGAACCGCTCATCCGCGGCTCCCTCGAAGTCCGCGCTGAGCCCCAGGTGCCGCTCGGGGAGCTCCAGCTCCGGGCGCCTCACGACGCCCCCCAAGAGCTCCGTTGGCAGCTCGAGTTGCCGCAAGAGTCCGGTGTGCCCGGCGCCCCCCACCCGGTTCGCGATCACTCCCACCAAGTCGAGCTCCGGCGCGAACCCGACATAGCCCCGCACCAGCGCCTCGAAGCTCCGCGCGACGCCGCTCGCGTCCGCTACCAGCACCACCGGCAAGCCCAGCCAGGCGGCGATCTCCGCGCTGGAGCCGGCGTTGCTCGTCGGCTCCGCCCCGTCGAACAGGCCCATCATGCCTTCCACCAGCACGACATCGGCGTCCGCAGATTCCGCCAGGAAAGTGCGCTGGATGGCCTCCCGCCCCATGAGCCAGGCATCCAGGCTGTGACACGTGAGGCCGATGGCCCTGAGCTGCTTCGGATCGAGGTAGTCGGGCCCCACCTTGAAGCAGCGCACCACGAGGCCGCGGCGCTGACACAAGCGCGCGAGCGCCGCACACAACGTCGTCTTGCCGACCCCCGAGTGAGTGCCGGCAAGCATCAAGGCGCGCGGCATCAGTTCGGTTGCAGGCAGCAGAGCGTCGCAGCGCCGGTCGGCTTGGCCTCCCCGGTGGTGCCGGGAGCCGACGGGGGACAAGATCCCTGGGGATTCACGCTGTAGTCGAGGTTAGGAGTCCCAGAGGAGACGGTCTTACACTCCCCAGGCGCGAGTGTATTGTAGAGGATCGGCAAACTTGAGCAGCTGCTGACCAGCGCTATCTCAGCGTTGCACTTGCCCGTTGCGCCTCCGCAGGTGCAGGTCGTGCAGCGCCGATCGTCGGTGAAGCCGGCGTAGGTGGTCACCTTAACCGAGTAGGGCCCTGCTGGGCAGGCCACGTCACCCGCCTGGATCACGCAGGCCGACTGAAAGGTTGCGCCCAGCTTGGGCGTGCAGACCGCGCCGCCGTTGCAGGTTCCGCCGGGATCCGCCATGTCGCAGGCGACGACGTCGTTGCGGAAGCCTGACGGGTCGATCGTGGTCGTGGCCCGAGGCTGGCAACCGCCGGTGGAGGTATACTTTGGAGTGTTGGAAAACTTGAAAGTCCCTGGGCCGCCGCCAGAAGCGCAGGTGTTGGGTGAGACTGTGTAGTCGGGAAGGCACAGCGTGTTGCAGTTGCTGACCTTGCAGATGCTCGCGCTCTCGCAGCTCACCCCCGTTGGCGGGTCGCAATCACACGCACAGTGCGACTGCCCGATTTCGAACTGAGACTTCGCAGTCAGCGCGGTGCCGGCAAAGTCACCGACGCAAGCCGGCGGCGTATTGCCCTCGTACATTGCGACGGGCCCGGACCAACCACTCGGAGCCGGAGGCAAGCAGTTGCCTGTGCAGGTGACCGCGCCGGTACCCGCGCTGCCGCCCATCCCCGCGGAACCGCCGGCTGCGCCACCAGCACCCGTGCCCGCGTCTCCGCCGCTACCGGCTGAGCCAGAAGAGCCGCCCTGCCCGGCGCTCGATCCGCCCGCGGAGCTTCCGCCCGAGGTGCTCGAACCAGCGCTGCCCGCGTCTCCACCAGAGCCTGCGGCAGTGCTCCCGCCGGAGCTGCCGCCAGCGGCGCTACTACCCGCGGAGCCGCCTGACGCCACGCCGGTCTCGCGTTCCTCTGCCGAACACCCGAACGCCAACAGCCCAAGCACCCCGCACGCCACGATGATTCGCATCAGCCGAGTCTAGACCGCGCGGGCGTGGCGCCCAAGTCGCACAAACGACGAAGCCCCCGACGTGGCGCTCGGCCACGGGCGGGGGCTCATGAGGTTCGAGTTTCCGCGCACGAAGGCGCGGATATGACTCAGAACTTCACGGCGACGGAGGTGCTTCCGCCACCCTTGACGTTCACGCTGCGCACCTGACGGCCCTCGGCTCCAATGAAGACGATGGTGTGGGAGCCAGCGGCGACGCGCACCGTCTTGGGCGCCATGCCGATCGGCTTGCCATCGACCACCACGTTCACCGGCGGGATCGAGGAGATGTTGATCATGCCCTTGTCGCTGGCTGCCGCGCTGTCCTTGGCCTCGTCCTTGTCCTTGGCGGGCGCCTCTTCCTTGGCGCCGACCTTGCTGCCCGGAGCTGCCTTGGAGGCAGCGCCAGAGCTCAAGGGCGCCTTGTCGTCCTCCGCCTTGGTGTCCTCGGCTTGCTTCTTCTTGCCGAGATCTTCCAGGCTCAGCGCCTCGTCAGCCTTGGGCTTTTCCGCAGGGCTATCTGCCTTGGCGGCCGCGGCGCCGTCCTTGCTGGGCACCAGATCCACGCGCTGGTCGGTGGTCGCGCCGCCCTTCACGCTGATCGAGATCGCGGCCGAGCTCTCGTAGCCCGGCGCCATCACCTTGAGGAAGTGCTCACCCTCGCTGAGTCCATCGACCTTGCAGGGCGACGCCTCGCAGCGCTTGCTGCCGTCGACGAAGAGCTCGAACTTGTCGATCGCCGAGCCACCGGGCCCCGCAACGCTGGCGAGCAGCGTGCCGTCCTTTGCGCCGAAGCCAGCGACGCCGGCTTGCTTGGCGGCGAGTCCGCCCACTGCCAGGACCAGCACCGCGGCGGCGGCGACCAAGAGCTTGCTCGCTCCACCCTTCGCCGGCTGAGGCGCCGGGGGCGGCTGGGACATCGAGGTGGGAGGCGCGCTGTGCAGCATGTCGCGCGGCACGCTGGCCACCTGAGGGATCTCAGCCACGTGCTGAGACTGAACTGACGGGGGCGGGACCATCGACGACTCGCTGCGTACGCTTGGGGGCGGCGGCACTGGAGCAACCGGGCGCGCCGACGGAGGAGCTGCGACGCTGCTGGTCATGGCGCGGACGATGGCGACGTCCGGCAGCTTGACGGTGGGCGTGCCGTCCACCGGCGCGCGCACCGGCGTGGCGTCGTCTCCGTTGTCCTCGATGTACTCCGCCTCCGCGACGACCGCCTTGGAGGGCGGGGGCGGCGGCGCAGAAATGCGAGCCGAGGGCGGCGCCGGAACGGCGCTCGGAGGTGGAGCGGGGACGCGGCTAGGAGGCGGAGGCGGCACCGGGCTCATCGCGTGGACGCCGCTCGAAGAAGGCATCGACGGGCGCGTGGAGCCGACCAGGCTCGCAGCCGCGGACACCTGGCTGCGGGGGCCGCTCGACGGCGGGGCGAAGCCGCCGCGCTTGCTCTTGGCAGGCAGATCCGCGAACAGCTCTCCCGAAGACTCTTCATTTTCCACGGTGGAAAGATTGCTGTCTGAGCTGGACATATCGAATAACCTCCAAAAAAAGCGCTAGATGGGCACTAATGGGGCGCGTCGCGCGCGGGACACACGGCTTTGAGGGTGCGTGCTCCCGGCGTTGAGCACGCTGGATTGTATTTCAAACCTAAAGGACTTCCATGGGCCAAATGCGGCCGTCCGGCTGGTTTGTTACGATTGAAGAAAATTACAGCAACACTACTCGCCGAGAATTGCGGTTACAGCAGGCTTTTTGCTAGTTTCGGGAGACCACTGAACTCGTGAGCAACCCCTAAAAAAACGACCGTTTGCTACTGAGCAACGCAGGTCTAGACGGGGGCCCGTTTCAGCGAAGTTTCGGCGATTTCGCCAATCCTCGCCGAGCGGAGGCGCAGTGTCGCATGGCGGCGGCGCCGGTCGCTAGTTTCGACGCTTGGTCGCGAACGCTGCGCGCGTTGGCCAGCAAAACGGCTCACTCAACGCGAGGCTGAATCCCCACGGATTCAACCGAACGCGCGCCCGATTTTCGCTCGCTCAGTTTACTTGCGGCGCCGTCAGAGCTCGGACGGCCGATCACGGAAGAACGTCAGTTCCCGCCGGTGCCGTACCCGGTGGGGTCTTGATGGATCTCCCACTCGTCGATGATCTGACCCTTCACCGTGCGGTACTCACCGCGCGCTTTGCGCGGGTCGTTGTCGACGCCGAACTCCATGATGACGACGCCCGCTGGGTCACCGATGTTTGCGGAGGCCGTGCGCACCCCGTCGTTGATCGTGACGTTGCTCGCGTAGCCCGAAGACCACCAGGTGTCGTCGTCGTGATTGTTGGCTTCGTAGTCGCGCAGCCCGATGCCACCGGCGCCGTTGACGATCACGTAGGTGCGCCCCTGGGCGAGGTTGATCAGATCCCAGTCGCCCGTCGCGCCGTGCCCCATGTTGCCCACGTCGGTCAGCGTGAGGGTGCGTCCGTAGCTGTGCTCGTGCCCGTTCACGACGAACGCGCCTTCAGCCTGGCAGCGCTGGTACACACCATAGCCTGCCTCGTTGCCTTTGCCGCCGAGCTGCAGGTCACGCTGGTTCACGTGCCACCCGCACATGCGCCAGATGTTGGTGCTCACGCCGAGCTCTTGACGCAAGAAGTCTTCGTGGCCGCTGCCCATCAGGCCGACACCGCTGAGCACGAACTTGAAGCCCTTGAAGGTACAAGAGTGCTTGACGCCGACCTCACCTACACAGTTCGCGCCGCTGATGGTGTCGAGCTCGCGCTGGATGACTTGCTGGTACTCGGTCCACTTGCTGGTGTCGTGGTTGCCGACCACCGCGAACCAAGGGATATCGCCCAGGCCGTCTTTCATCAGCTTTTCCCAGGCTGCCGGGTCATTGTTGTAGTCGAAGTCGCCCATGTGCATCACCATGTCGACGTTCGCCGCGCGGATCACGCCGAGCAGATCCTTCGCGTCCTGGGACAGGCTCTGATCGCCGAAGAAGGCCACCCGCAGACCCATCTCCGTGGGGATATAGGCGCTGCCACCACCGGTGCCGCCGCTCGCTCCGCCAGAGCCACCACTTGCTCCGCCTGAGCCGTCGGCTCCGCTGCCGCCCTGGGCGCTGCCACCTTGCGCGCTTCCGGCGCTTCCGCCCTGAGCACCACTTCCACCCTGGGCGCTGCCTGACGAGCCGGCCGTTGCGCCGCTCCCCGCCGTCGCACCGCTCCCGGCATTCCCACCGGAGCCGCTACTCTCCCCATCGGAGGAGCACGCGCTGAAGCCCAAGGCCGCCAAACCAATGCCACCCAGGGCAAACCACGTGTTTTTCATAACGTTCGGGGGGAGTGTCGCCAGCCGCGAACCTCCCAGCAAAGAGTAATGGCTCAGCGTAACCAACAAGTCACGCCTGTGAAGTTCGGATGGGAAATTGCGTGGACCGTTGAAGTCGGCGACGACGAATCCAGCAAGCCTGTCGCGGAGCTGTTGCAGTTGCAACAGGGCTGCGCTGTTCCTAGACTTCTGCCATGACCACGCCCGCCAAGAACCAGCGCGAACTCCGCGAAGCGCTGCGCACTGCCGGGCTCCGCGCCACGATCCCTCGGGTACGCGTCCTCAGCGCGCTGGGCGCCGCGACCACCCCGCTCAGCCACGGCGACATCGCCGATGGCCTGGCCGAAGAGGGCTTCGACCGCGCGACTATCTACCGCAACTTGATCGACCTGACTGACGCCGGCTTGGTTCGTCGCAGCGATCACGGCGACCACGTGTGGCGGTTTGAGCTCGCTTCAGGTGACCACCACGAGCACGACGACAGCCACGCCCACTTCGTGTGCGCCTCCTGCGGCGCTGTTGAGTGCCTCCCCGTGGAGACGGTCACGCTGTCCCCAACCCGTGGCGCACCCAAGGCGCTCAAAGGCAGCGACCTCGAGATCCAGGTGCGCGGCCTGTGCGACAGCTGCGCCTGACGCCCTCAGCGTCGCCGCGCCAGCTCAGCAACTAGCCGCTGCAATGTCGAGAGCGCCGTGGTGATCTTGCCGAGGAAGCTCGGTGAGTGGGGGATCAGCGTGAAGTTCGGGTGCTGTGACCAGAGGCGGCGCAACTTCTGATCGAGGGCGACGGCTTCGTCCTGACTCTCGATGCGCACGCGGTTACCGCCTTCGATGCCGAGCCCGCCTGCGGCGGCAGTCTCGAAGAACACGACGGCGTCATAGCGCTCGAGCTCCCGTTCGAGGGACGTATCGAGACTCTCGAAGAACGACGTGCCATCGTCGGGCCAATAGGCGGCGCCATCGATCGTGCCGCGGTCGCAGAGCAGGATGCGCTCCGGATAGCGAAAGGACTGCACGTCTTCGAGGTTGCGTTGTACGTGATAGATCGCCGTCTGAACCGCGCGCAGCCCCCGCGGCTCGGTACACCGCGGAAACCCGCCGCCGAACATGATGGTGGCGGCTTCGGGGACGTTGATCACCTGCTCCCCGAGCTCGCGTCGGAACAAGTCCGCCGCGGTCGTCTTGCCTCCGCCGGGCCCGCCCGTCACCACGATGCGCGTCCGGCGCACCCCGTTCTCGTTGATGTGAACTGCGCCCGGAGCTGGATCTCGACTCACCGACGCACTTTACCTGATCCGGGCGCACCGAAGCACAGCGCCACGATCGCGCAATGGGTGCGGCAGAAACCAAGCTGGGGTCAGGCTTGCGCACACCCTGCGCCTCGACCTGAACCTCGCTAGCGACGGACGCCGCTCCTCACCCCCAAAAACACGAATAGTTTTTGCGCTCCCGCAAGCTGATCGCGAAGCAGGCGCCGCGGCGTGAGCACTTCGGCACGCGGGTTGCTCAGGGAGGGTGGTGCTCGGGTACTGCGGTGAGAGCCGCGGGCCAGCGCGCGAAGGAGGAAGAACCGTGCTCGTCTCTGACATCATGACCCGCAACGTGCTGACCGTGTCACCCGACGCCAGCGTACAAGACATCGCGTGGGGGCTGCGTATCCGCGGGGTAAGCGGCGCACCGGTGAAGGATGGCGAGGGACATGTGCTCGGCATCGTGTCCAGGACAGACCTGAACAATCCGGACCGCGTCGGAGAGTCGGCGCCAGAGAGCGGCCAGACCACCGCTGGCGAGGCCATGACGCCTGCGCTGTTCGCCGTCAGGGATACGGATACGGTGCTCGACGCAGCCAGGCGCATGGTCGAGACCGGCACTCATCGTCTCGTGGTAGTGGACGACGATGGCAAGCTCGTAGGTATCGTCACGCCGATGGATGTGCTGCGCTGCTACGTCACCCGCGGCGGCAGCCTCGAGTGAGGCGAGGCTCCTCAGGCGAGCCACGGCGTCACGCGCGCAAACGACGGAACTCAGCCCAATAACCCAAAATTTCGCAGGCTTTCTGACCTGTGCGCTGGTCCGCCACTTGCTGAATAAGCGGTGTGCGAACGAATCAGCGTTGGATGTGGCGCGCCGCCGCGGGCGTGGCGACGCTGCTATTGACCTCGAGTGCTGCAGCCCAGCCAAGCCCTGAAGAGAGCTATTCCCCGCAGAAATATGGCGCGAACCTGGGGTCCCCCCCGTCGGCATTCGACGACCTTTCTGGGGGAGAGGAGCAGCATCGGCTGACGTGGGAATACCCACGCTTTGCCGCGTGGCAAGTCGGCGTGAGCCTGGCGCAAACCGCTGCCGGCGTTGGGCTCGAGTTTGGTCTGACGACTGCGGATAGTGGCTGGCGCCGCGGCATCCTGTTCGACGACGCTTCACGCTCCCGGCTCGTGGCGCACAGCCACGCAGGACGAGCACGCGCGGCTCACGTGAGCGACTTGATGTGGTACTCGACACAGGGCTTCGCGGTGTTCGACTCCCTGCTCACGCCTCTGGCCACAGACGACGGGAACACCGACGTCGCCTTGCAGATGACGCTGATCAACTGGCAGGCATTCGGCTTCGCCTTTCTGGCAACGCGCATCCCTGTGAAAGCCGTGGGGCGCGGGCGGCCCAGCCTCCAGGAGTGTCACGCCGACCCTAACTACGACGGCGCGTGCAACCCGAACGATCCAGGGCGCACCCAGAGCGCGTTCAGCGGCCACACGTCCATGACGTTCACGGCGGCATCCCTCGTGTGCATGCACCACGCCTACCTCGAGCTGTATGGCGATCCGGCGCTCGACTACGGCGTGTGCGGCTTGGCCATGGCGAGCGCCACCACCGTCGGCACGCTACGCATCGTCGCAGACAAGCACTGGACCTCCGACGTGCTGATCGGCGCAGGCATCGGGCTCGCCTCAGGCCTTGGAGTGCCGTACCTGTTCCACTACTCCCACGCGCTGGACACAAAGCCTGCTGGCAATGTGGAAGTGGCCGTCGCGCCGATGCTCAGTGAAGATACGCTGGGCGTCGGCGCGCGAGGCTATTTCTAGTTTGTTTCCGCGAAGAATCAAGCAGGCTCACTCACACTTGGCGGAGACCAGCGCTGCGTAGGAGTCCGGGCAGGTGTCCGCTGCACAGCTCGCACACGCCGCGCTGTCCAAGCCCCCGAGGCACGTCAGGCCGCAGGTGCTCAAGCAGTCGCGCATGCCCGTCAGCTTCATGGCGACGTTTGGGCACGCGTTGTCCCAGCACGCACCCGAGCAAGCATCGGCGTCGGCAGATCCACGACAGCCAGCCAAGCAGTCGAACGTCTCGGCTCCACCTAGCTTTCCTGCGCCGTCGGTGACGCCGTCGTAGCACCACTCCATGGCTTGGTCCTGACGAGGCCAGTACATGCCGACGAACATGCACATCTCGTTGGTGTCAGCGCTCGCACCAGCCACGACTGGATTGGCGGTGTCATTCGCAAAGTCGCAGGTATACGTGATGGTCGACCCGGCGTGGATCAGGCCACCATCAGCGCCAAAGTTTCTGGGCAGCGGCTCTTCCCACTCGGTGGTGGTGTAGAGCGCGCCTTCTTGCATCGCCGGCGAGGCGACGTCATCCGTTTCCGCGTGAAAATTAATTCCCCGGCGATGCATATGCGACGCTGCGAACGCGAGAGAGATGTCAGACTTGATCGGACAGGAGAGGCTAGCGCTCCCTTGAGCGTTCGGGTTCAAGTGGATCTTGGGGTTGAAGAAGAACAGCACGCCGGCCTCTTGGCTCACCTCGGCGGCCTCCACGAAATCGACGTGGAAGTTCATCTTGGCGTCCAGCGCGTTGTTCGAGGTGTTCAGGTAGTGCGCTTGCACGAGCATCAGCTCACCAGGCGAGACGTGCATGCCGACCCCGTCTGGGAAGTCGAACTCACCCACCTCGGACTGAGCGCCGTACACGATGCCTCGCACCTGACTCATCCAGCTCGACCCAGCGCCGCCGCCGCCTTCAGCGCAGGGCGTGAAGACATCGCCGCCTTCGGGCATTTCGGTTAGCTCCGTGCGGAACACTAGAAAGTGATGACTGCCAGGCGTGTAGTCATGCTCCATGCGACTGATGGACAGCTCACGCCCGTCGCTCGGCATACGGATGAACTTGCAGAGCTGCACCTCTTCACCGACTTCGACGCGAGTGCTGAACTCATAACTCTGACGATTCGTATCCGCCTCGCCGGGAGTCTCCGCGGACTCCGAGCCACACCCCACGACCCAGATCGCCGAACCAACCAGCGCTGCTGCACCAAGCCACTTCATGGGCACCTCACTTTCAGTGATATCACTATCACGAATCACCCGAGGCGCAACGGAGCCTGCTCGCCCCGCTCCGCAGCGAGAGGCTTAGTCCAATAATTACAATATGTTACAGACTAGCCCTCGGCGGCGTGGGCCAGCGCGTCTTCAACGATCTGCGCCACGTGATCATCGGCGAGCCGGTAGATGATTCGCTTCCCGTCGCGCTCGGCAGCGACCAGGCGTGCGTCTCGCAGCACCCTGAGTTGGTGGCTGGCCGCGCTCTGCTCGAGCCCGCAAAGCTCTGCCAGCGCGCCCGCGCTTTGGGGCCCGCGCCGACTCAACGCGAGCAGCACTCGAAGCCGCGCGGGGTGCGCCATCGCGCTCAGGAGATCGACGGCGCTCTCCAACGCGTGAGCGGACAAAGAGCGCGCGGCAATTCCTCGCGGCAATACCTCACGCTCGACCCGCAACGCGGCGCGAGCGGGCCGCTTCAAGACTCCGCCTCGACGTGGCTCGGGACCGCCTGGAACAACGCACAAGGCGCGCCGCAAGGTCGCGGTTCCGTCTGAAGCGTGGTGTGCCGGATCTGAAAGCGTCGCGACAGAAGCTCCTCGACGCGTACCCTTAGGTCGGTAGCGGCGACACGGTCGTCATACACGATGTGAGCCGACAGGATGGGTTCGCGACCATCGACGGACCACAAATGCAGCTCGTGTACATCCGTCACGCCGTCCACGGCCTCCAGTTCGCGCAGCACGGCCTCGGCGTCGACCCCAGCAGGCGCAAAGTCGAGCAGCACACGCGTCGCGTCCTTGAGCAGACGCCAAGTTCCCCAGAGCACGAGCCCACCGATCACGAGACTCGCAATCGGGTCGGAGAGCGGAAAACCAAGCCACACACCCCCGGCGGCGATGACTGCCGCGACAGAGCCCAGCGCGTCAGCCAGCATGTGCGCCAGCGCGCCGCGCACGTTGAGCCCCTCGGAGTCCGAGCGATACAGATGCCAGGCACTGCCTAGATTGATCCCCAAGCCGATCAAGCCGGTGATCATCACAGGCCAAGGCGCGACGTGCACCGGCTCCCCGAACATGCGTTCAATTGCCTCCCGGAAAATTGAGAAGCAGGCGACGGCCAAGATGATCCCGTTGACGAAGGCACCGAGCACTTCGGCTCGCAGCAGCCCAAAGCTGCGGGTCGGGCTTGGAGCACGACGGGCAAGGAAGGCGACCGCGAGTGCCAGCGAGAGCGCCCCGACGTCGGTGACCATGTGCGCAGCGTCGGAGAGCAACGCGAGGGAGTTCGTGATGAAGCCAACCACGACCTCGATCACCAAGAACACGCCGTTCAGCACCAAGGCCCACGTCAGAGCCCTGCGCCCGGCGGAGTCCGCTGATCCGCCGTGACCGTGGCCGTGGCCGTGACCGTGGCCTCCATGTGCGTGTCCATGCATGACGAACCCTTCATATGAATGATTTTTCATACTTGAGCAAGCGCGATTGGAAGGGCGCGACCGCCAAGTCCGAGGCCCACTGGGTACGATTGCCACAGCGAGCGACCAGTGCGGCTGCTATAGCCGCATCGACCAATGGATTCCCCTCCACAATCCGCGCGCCCCAATGTCGCGGCGCTCGAGCAGGCGGCCTACGCAGCGTGGCCAGCTGAACGTGTCAACGATCTACGGGGCTGGCGTCTCCGCTACATGCGCGAGGTCACGCGACGCGCGAACAGCGTTTGGCCGGTATCCGAAGGCACCAGGTCGAGTGCTGAGCTGGCCCAGCAGGTGGTCGAAGCCGAGGCCTTCTACGAGAAGCTCGGCGCGAGCCAGGTGCTGTTTCAGATGACCCCGCTCGCGGAGCCAGGCCTCGAGGCAGTGCTCGAAGCGCGAGGTTACCGAGTGGACGCGCCCGTTGCGATCCAAGTGGCCCCGATCGCCAAGGTGATCCAGCTGACACCTCGCGGAAACGCATGCATCGAGCTCTCGCCAGGGCCGGACTTCATGGAGGTTGCTGTGCAACGCGGCCGCTTCAAGGACAGTCAGGAAGAGTTCCAAGGCTTGCTCCAGCGCATCCAGGGGCGCACCGGTTTCGGCAGCGTCGAGAGTGACGCGGGGCCCATCGCCTGCGGGCTCGGTGTGTGCGACGGAGAGCTGATGGGGATCTTCAACATGGCCACGGTGCCAGAAGCGCGGCGCAAGGGCGCGGCTTCGACCCTGCTCGGTGCGCTATGTCGCTGGGCGGAGCGCCGCGGGGCGAAGTACGCCTACTTGCAGGTGGAGCGAGACAACGTTCCCGCGCTGAAACTCTACGCGCGCTACGGCTTCCAGGAAGTATACGGCTACCACTACCGGAAGAAGAGCCTCGAAGACTGACCAGCTTCCCGGAGCCAGCCGCAAGGGCTAGAGTTGTCCGCCATGAACGAGGAAGCGGAGGTTCCGCGCGCGACGATCGAAGCTGCCAAGTCAGGCCGCGCCAAGTGCCGGCGCTGCCGGCAGAGCATCGGCAAAGGGGAGCTGCGCCTCGGCGAGCAAGTGGATAACCCCTACGGCGAGGGGGAGGCGACGCTCTGGTATCACCTGGCGTGTGGCACCATCAAGCGCCCGCAGGCGTTTCTAGTCGCCGAAAAGAGTTTCCCCGAGGAAATTCATGAGCGCTCTCAGCTCACTCTACTGGCAGAGGCTGGGCAGCGCCTCCCCTGCCTCTGCCAGCTGGCGGCGATTGAAGCAGCGCCTTCGGGACGCGCGCGTTGTCAGCACTGCCACGAGCTCATCGAGAAGGGCGATCTGCGCCTGGTGCGCCACAACGACGCAGATTTGATGGCGGTGCCGACCAACAGCTACATCCACCTGAGCTGCGCGCTGAAATACGCAAGGGAGGCTGAATCGGGAGATGTGGACACGGCGCCGACAGACCTCCGCGTGCACCTGGAGCATCACCTGAGTCGACTCGAAGGCGAGCTCCAGGTCAGCGCGCGCGAGGCCGTGGAGGCGCTGTTCACTGCAGCGGGATCGTGAAGTCGTCCTTCGCGGTGCCGGTCTGGTCGATCGCTTGCGCCTTGATCTCTGTCTGCGTGACCTGAACCCAGAGCGCCTCGTTGAAAGCACCCGATGCGACTCGTTGATTGCAGAACTCGCGATCGATGTTCTCGTCCACGTTCCCGATGGCTCCGCCACCGCCGCCCGTGGTGACGTACGTGAGGTCACGCGAGGTGAGCGGAACGGTAAAGCGCTCGTAGCCATGCATGTGGCCCTGGAGCACTAGGCGCACGTTGTACTGCTCGAACAACGGCTCGAGTAGGTAGCGCTCCGTCAAGAGCGAGCCCGTGTCGCCGCAGGTGATCAATGGACGGTGCATGTAGACGACGCTGAAGCGGTAGCCCGCCGCCTCGCTCTTCTCCTTCAGCTTGGCTGCGAACCAATCGTACTGAGCCGGGTCCGCGCCGTCTTGCAGTGGTATCTCGGTGTCCAGGCTGAAGAAGCTCACGCCGCCGGTGTCGAACACGTAGTACGCGCTGGTGCCTTCGAAGCCGGAGTTGCCGAAGAAGCGCGTGTAATACGCGTCGTACTCGTCGGGCTTCTCACTCTCATGGTTTCCAATCGCGGGGAAGAAACCACCCTGGGACAACATCGGCTGCATCGATGGGAACCAAGAGGCCCAGGTCTCGAGTCCCGAGGAGTAGTACTGGATATCACCAGCGTGAACCGTGAAGTCGTAACCCTTGCGCGCGACTTGCTCGAGGATGAGCTCCGTGTTGTCGGTTAGCCCCGGGTTCGTGTCGGCGATCGCCATGAAGTTGAAGTCTTCGCCGCTAGCCCTGGCCGTACAGAAACGACCGTTGCGCGAAGTGTCCGCGGTCAGCGTGTAGGTGTAGCAGCCGGATGCCAGCCCACTGAGCTTGGCCTCGTGCATGTAATAGGTGCCCGGCAGATCATCCGGTATTTCCGCAGGGATGATACTGGTGTAGCGGTTCTGGATCTCGAACGGCGTCACCTCGGCCTGGAAGGTTTGCTCCGCACCGCCAGCCTCTGGCGTCAGCTTCAGCTCGGCGCTCGCCCCTTGGTCGCAGCTCTCCCAGCGGATGACCGCTGAGTCTTTGGTGATGCTGGTCGACCAGGGCCCCTTGCTCACGGCGGCCGCACATGTGTCGGAACTGCCGCCAGTGCCCCCAGTCGTTCCGGCGCTGCCTCCGACTCCAGCGCTGCCGCCGCTGCCCGCGCTGCCGCCAGCGCCGCCGTTCCCCCCGCTGCTCTGGGAGTCCTCACCGCACGCCACGGCGAAAGCCGCCGCGCCGAGGCCGATCCCCCCCAGAGCGATCCAACGCGTCAGCCCCACGCTCGCACTCGAAAGCCATTCCATACCGCGGGACTTTACCTAACGACCGTTGGGCTGTCTCCCGGGATCGACCCCGCGACCGGAAGCGCCGCTCCCAGCGCAGCAGTCCCTTGATTCCAGCGCGCAAGGGTTGGGGGTGAGGGAGCGGCCGGACGACCGCCGGGCGCGCGCCTTCCGCGCATCGAGCGACTCCAGTGCAATTCAACCCGACAAGTGCCCGAGAATCTTGAGCTCACTGGGCAGCGCGTACTGCGCGACCACGCGTACCAGCGGCAGTTGAAAACCGTGTGTCAACGCGAGGGAGGATGTTCGCCTACACGAAAAAAGAGGCACCTCAAGCTTACCGCGCGGATACGCGCGGGCCCGAAACAAAAAGGCAATCACCGAGTGATTTCTTGGTGGAAATTTAGTCCTACTCCCTCCACAATGCTCTGCGTCACAGCGACGAGCGCCACCCCTCCCTGTGACAATCTCTGCAACCAGCGCCCACCCAGCGTTTCCGCAGGGTTATAAATCTGACGCTTCGCTCCGCCTCGGGAGCGAGCTCATCCAGCGCCAACCCGTGCCCGGGTTCGGCACCGGAAACCACGGCGAAGCACCTGCCTGCCTTCTCGCACCGCCGCGCCCCCCGGAGCCGCCAACCCAGACCGCAACCGGACCAGGAGACCAGCCCATGACCACATCCTCCGCTATCGCCAGCTGGGGCCTCGCCATCGCAGCTGCCTTGGACGCTCGCGGATTCGACAGCCGCTCGCTCATGCAGCGCGCGGGCATCGAAACCAGCCAACTCGAGTCCAGCGAACGCATCCCGCTCGCAACCACCACGAAACTGTGGCGCATCGCCGTCGGCGCCACCGCAGATCCGTGCTTCGGCCTCGCAGTCGCCGAGTACGTCAAGCCCAACACGTTCAATGCCCTCGGCTTCTCCCTCGCGGCATCGTCCACCTTGCGCGACGCGTTCCAGCGCATCGTTCGTTACTTCGGCATGGTCACCGACGCCGCCGACCTCTCTTTCACACCTCAAGGCAGCTTCTACGAGCTCCACATCCGCCTCGGCGAGCAACGCATGGCACCGGAAGCCGTGGATGCTCTGCTTGCTGTCGGGGCGCTCCTCGCGAAGAGCCTCGCGGGTCCGAACGCCAAGCCATTGAGCGTCGAAGTCGAGCGCGCTGCTCCCCAGGCGTGGGAACGCTTTACAGACTTCTTCGGCTGCCCCGTGCACTTCTCTGCACCTCGCAACTGCCTGCGCTTCGATCGCGCGTTGTGCGAGGCCCAATTGCCGCCCGGCAATGGGGAACTCAGCCGTGCGAGCGACCACGTCGCGGAGCACTACCTCGAGCGTTTTGGTCCCGACAGCTTGGCTCGTCGGGTACGCGCGGTGCTCGTCGAGCTGCTTCCCGCGGGAGATCCCGGGCCGGCGCGCGTCGCCAAGCGCCTCGGCACCAGCCTGCGTAGCTTGCAGCGCCACTTGGCTGCAGAAGGGACGAGCTACACCGCGCTGCTCGAGCGGGTTCGCCAGGAGCTCGCCGAGAGCTACCTCGAGGAAACCGACACGCCGCTCGGCTCCGTTGCGTTCCTGCTTGGCTTCTCGTCGGCTTCGGCGTTCAGCAGGGCCTTCCGCCGCTGGAATGAGTGCTCGCCGAGCGAGTACCGCGCGTATCAGACCCGGCGCGAGTCGACGCCGCCGCCGCTCGAGAACGGCGAGCCGGCAGGAAACAGTGACGTGATGGCCAGTGAAGATCGCGTCGCCTCGGGCATGTAGGCCCGCTCCACGCCGCTCTGCGTTCAGAGCCAAACGGCCGAGGCGGTAGGCCTCGGCCGTTTCGTCTTCCATGGACCCGCCACGGCCTCGAACGCGCAAGACTACGCGCTTGCCCTGAAGGGCGACGCGCATAAACAGCGCCGTCGGCGCCATCGGGAACGCGGCATCCTCTACCGGCACCGCCAGACGCAGCGACTGACCGCCACAACAGGAGAAAAGCGCTGTAGCATCATGAGCTATCCCATGACGTCGAAAGTCACCGCCGAGCGCAGGACGAAGCGCGGAGCAACCGCTCGCGACGCTGCCCGCGCCTCCAAGCCAGAGCCCGAGGCAGCGGCGACGCGCAAAGCTACGGCGCGAAAGGCCCCCCAGACGCAGACGCGGAAACACCCCAAGGCGAGCAACGGCGAGCCGAGCAAGCCCGCTCGCAGACGCGTTGTTCGCGCCGCTGCAGAAGCCAAAGCTGGGCGTGCCTACGGAGGCCTGAGCGCTGCGGAACGCCAGCGGGAGCGCGCTCAACGGCTGCTGGAAAGCGGCTTCGAGTTGTTCGGCACGGAGGGCTACGCCAACGTGTCGATCGAGCGCGTCTGCAGCCACGCAGGCGTTACCGCGCGGCACTTTTACGAAGCATACCCGACCCGCGAGGACTTGCTGATCGCCGTGCTGAACCACGTCACGACCCAGGTGCGCGGACGCGTCTTGGACGCCTTGGCGATCGAAGTCGACGATGCGCGACTCCGACCCGTGAACGGCTTGAGCGCTTTCCTGGAGGGTTACCTCGGGGATCCGAGAGCGGCGCGCATCGTGTGCCTGGAGACAGTCGGCGTCAGTCCCCGCGTCGAACGCAAGCGGCGCGCGACCATCAATGAGTTCGCTCGGGTAATCGAAATGGAAGCGCAGAACCAGGCGCGCTTCTACCGCGCCGCGCAGCGCGACTTCAGCCTGACGGGAGTTGCGCTCGCAGGCGCGACCAACGAGCTGATCGTGCACTGCCTGCTCAGCCCCACTCCCCCGTCTCTGCCACGCATCCGCCGCGAGCTGCTGCTGCTCTACCTCGGCCTGATCGCAGGCGACGAAATCGCGCGACGCGACGTGGCTCAGCTGGGGCTTTGAGGCGTTAGCCCTATGGAACGGCCGGCGCGCGCGCAGACGTGCGCGGTCCGTCGCACCGTCCGGCGGTCGGCCCAGCATTCCAACAAGCTAGCTTGTCGGAATGCATCGAACAAGAACCCTTGTCGGAAGCTGGTTTGTCAACGTTCGGTCAACGTTACCCAAGCGTGAGTGTCGAGGACTCAACTCTCCAGGATGCTTGGTCTTCGAGCATGCGCGAGCGACTCTGTCTGCAGTCTCAATCACCAAAAACCGTCGGGATCTGAGTGCTTCAGGAGCGATTGCGCGGCGGCGCGGCGATCCACCTTGGTTGAAGTGAAGCCAAACCAGAAAAGTCGGCGGTGTAAGGGCGAATTACCTCAAGGAAATTGCTGTGGGCACCAGCTCGAGGGACCAGGGATGCAAACTCTCGTTAGCCGCGCTGACTGGGGCGGCGCGCTCCGGAGCTCCTCTCCCCCAAACCCGGCTGCAGGCGCTCACGTGCCCTGGGGACTGGGGTCCAGGGTCTGCCAGAACACGACCCGCTTCGCTCTCAGCTGAGGTGCCTGAGCCAGGACGCCCGCGAAGGCTTTGCCAGTATAGGTCAAATCCAGGGCAAACCCGGCGTGCTCCAGCATCCACGCGCTCGCAGCGCGGCCAGCGCGGGTGGGCAGCGCGTAGCCTGCTCCCAGTTGGGAGTCATTGATCGGCGGCGCGGCGCCGGCGAGGCGCCCTTCGAGCGCCGGTGCCAGCGCTGTGAGCAAGCCACGCGTGGCGTGGAGCTCTCGCTCGAAGTGTGCCTGAGTAAAGGGCGCGCGGTTCGACGCACGCATCACGACTAGCTGAGTTGGGAGCTGCGCGGCGCGCAGGCCGAGCGCGAGACCAACGGCGGTACCGAGGGTCCCGCCAGCAACGAAGACGTAGTCCGGAGGTGGAAGTCCCGCTCGGTCGAACTGCGACGCAAGCTCCAACCCCGCCGCCACGCAGCCAAGGTCACCGACCGCGCTGCTACCTCCCCACGGAAACAACGCGGCCGTAGATCGGCGGCCGAGCCAGCGCCGTGCCTTCGCTTCGGCCTCGCGCTGGGAGCCTGCCTTGAGCAGCGTTGCACCCGCCAGCTGGCATAGCTCGAGGTTTCGCCGCCCATGCTCATCCAGAGGGGCCGGTAAGAGATACGCCCGCGACGCCAGACCCAGGCGCTTCGCGTGCACAGCGGTCGCCGCGACATGGTTCGAGCCCTGCGCCCCGAGGGTGCAAACCTCCTCGATGCCCTGAGCCAGCGCGCTGCCGAAGAGCGGCTCGAGCTTGCGAGGCTTGCTACCACCGTAGCCAGGCGCGCTCCGAGCGTCTTGCTTCAGCCACAGGCCAGCGAAGCCGAGCTCCTCCACGGGCAACGGAACGAGCGGTGTCGCTGTCTCGAGAACGTTTCTCCACGGCAATGACTCGAGCTCCGGCCATTGGCTAGTCAGCGCTGCGATACCACACGGGATTGCTTCAGGCGTCCGGGAAGGCTCACTCACCGTGGGCGCGGGCACTCGAGGTTCTGCGACGCCTGGAACCGCGGTGGCGGGGCTCGCTGTCTGCACCCTCGGGCGACTCGCGGGGCCACGGAGCAAAGGCGCGGGCTCGCAGCCGACCAGCGCAGCCGCGCCAAGCAGCAGCTCCCGACGCCCGAGTCTCCCATCCCTTCCCTGAGCCATCCGCTCCCTAACGCGACCCGGCACCCGCTCCTTCCGCGTCCCTTGCGATCGGCTTCAAGGCGTGAGACCTAAGACTACATGGGGACGCAACCTCCGCTCAGCGTGGCAACTCGAAACTACGGACTCGAGCTCGTGAAGCTCTTCCTGCAGGTCGTGTGGGCGGACCACGAAGTGACAGAAACCGAGGCTTCGCGACTCAAGCAATACGCCCAAAATCTGGGGCTCCATCCGGAGCACATCGCTGAACTCGACACCTACCTGCGGGGTGAGGCGCCGCTGCCGCCACCCAACCTCGCGCTGCTGAAAGACCATCGCGTCGAGGTGCTGAAGTCGGTGAGGCGCCTGCTGCAAGAACTGAACATCGGTGAGGACGAAACCGAGATCTTGGGAGAGCTAAGCGCCATGTTGGGCGCCTCGAGCTTCCCTCCGGCGCGCTGACCCGGCTCGGACACCGCTACAAAAACGCGCCCTTCACAAACATCTGACTTCGGCGCCAAAGCATCTGGGCGCCTGGTGCGTCTGAAGCGGACCCATGGTGGTTCGCTCTCGACAGGCGGGCGCTCCCGCAGGCTACGAGTACGGGAGAGACAGTCTCGAGCTGGGCTTCGCCAGCGACCTTGGCCAGCCGACCGAACGTTTTCAACCCAACGCGTTCGAGCTGGGCGCGGCCTGGGGGCTCCTGGGTGCGGTCGCTGGCGCGACGCCTTTTGGCACGGCCTACCTGGTGGAGAACGCGAGCCAGCTCGGAGCCGCTGTGCGCACGACAGCGGAGCTCACCTTGTTGATGCTCTTCATCGGAGCCGCCGCCGGGGTCGTGGTGGCTGCGAGTCGTAAGCTGGAGCAGCGCTGGGACTCCCGCGCCGCCCGCGGTTGGCGTGTGATGCGTCGGGCGCTGCTGGCGGGTCTCTTGCTGAGCGTGCTCGGCGGCCTCGCTGGCGCCACCGTGGCGTATCGCTTCGCGGCGCTACCGCTGCCTCTGGGTGGCACTCCCGGGTTGATCGCCGGGGTACTAGCTGTGTGGGTGGTCAGCAGCTGCTTCTGTATCCGCACGGCACAAGAAGTGGGCAGCGCGACACCGCGGCGCACGGGGTTACGAGCCGCCGCGTTGCCGAGCCCAGCGCTGGTTTTGCTAGGCCTCGTGTGCGCCCAGCTGGCTCAGCCGGCGCTCCACGAAGTGCGTCATGGCGCCGGCCCAGTGTGGGCTGGCTTCAGCGCGGGCTCTGGTGGTGGCGCTGCTCTGCAGCTTGTGGTTCAGCGTGAGTATCGAGCTTGCGGCGCGCGCTCCCGTCGCAAGCGCCCGCTGAGCCACATCCAGCACAACCGGAGCTCAGCCTTGAGAGACCAGCTCGGGTGCTCCGAGTCGCTGCGCCGCTCGCCGAGCCAGGCCGCGATCATCGCGCCCTGGAGCAGCGGGTAGAGCGCTACAGGCAGGAAAAACACCAGGCCAAAGCGCAAGAGCACCGCGGCGAGCAGGAGCGAGCTGAGAGTGCCCAGCAGGTGCGCGACCAGCGGCGCGCCGCGGCCTTCATGGCGCACGAGCTGAGAGAAATAGTCGTTGAATGAGTCGGTCATAACAGTACGCCCTTTCAATGCTCCACCTCTAACCGTTACACCTCACACTGTCAATGTTTACGCTGCAACTTTCGCGGCGCTAGCGGGCTCGAGAGACACGCTCGGATTCAGCGTTTACGGGTGGCCGGCACCGGGCAACGTGTGGGCGATGACCAACATCGCGGCGAAGTAGAGCGGCGTCCCCCACAGACGGTTGAAGAAGCTTGGCTTCACGAAGCGCTCTCGGGCGACGGCGAGATCCGAGAAGTAGAACATCACTGCTCCAACGTAGACCCCCCAGGGCGCCGAGTGAGCTACTGCGAACGCGGTTGCGACCATGGTCGTGATGACCACCACGTACGCGACCACTGCGATGCGCAGGTTGCCCGCGTGCGGCAGAAGCCAGCGCAACACCACCGCAGCAGGCAAGAGCAGGCCGAAGAAAGCTCCAAACCCCACGAGCTTCGAAACACCGAGCTGCCAAAAGGCCACCACGAAGGCCACGTGACCGAGCAAGAAACTCAATATCCCTGCGGCAAATGCGGCGCGCTGCTTGGGGATCAGCAGCACGTCGCCGCCCATGCACAAGCAGAGGCCGACCACCAGTGCCGCGTCATATGGCGTGGCGTACGTGGCCCGCACCAGGCCAAGCAGCACGAACCCCAGCGCGGCCACTGGCTTGGTGAGCCAGCTGCCGAGCTGGCTCTTCTGGCGCTCGGCGACCAACAGCCCCAGCGAGCCAGCCGCTGTCATCCCGACGCACACGGACTCTGGAATTATTGACATAATTGCTCAAGAATTGACGGGAGCGTTCCCTCGCAAAGACCTTGCATTGTGGCCGCTCTGCCTCCATAGAATCGGTGGCGGCCATTCGTAGGGCGCATAGTTGAGTAATTTGGTCGGCTATTCATGGCTTACGAATCCCGCGCTCGAAGCATCGTCAAAGCGCTCTCTTGGAGAGTATTCGCCACGCTGATCACAACGACGGTCGTCTACCTCATGACGGGCAAGTTGGATAACGCACTGCAGATCGGCCTCGTGGATACGTTGGCCAAGCTCGGGCTCTACTTTGGCCATGAACGCATGTGGGAGCGCATTCGGTTCGGCCGCGTCCGCTACACCGACTACCAAATCTAGGCGAACGCTAGCCAAGGTGGGCCCGAGCCAGGGACTCGAGCACCGGAACAGGCACACCAAGGTCGCTGGCCTGCGCCGCCGCCCTGCGGAGTCGTTCCTCCGCGCTGCGACCGCGAGCGCCGTGCGCCGGATCCGCGGCGATCGCTGCGGCGAGCCCCGAGAGCAGCTTCTCCCGCTCGACAGCACGACCAAGCAAGGCTGACTGCAGGTGGATCAGTTCGTCACAGAGTGGCGCCATGAGGTCTTGGTGGTCACGCCAAAGCTCCCCGGCGCTTCCAGGGTGCGCGAGCCCGCCCAGGTTCAGCGCCAGTATGTAGAGGTTCTTGAGCACCAGCTCGAAGTCCCTGACCTCCGGTGATTCCGCCATGAAATAAGGCAGGGACTGCCGCTCAAGGGATTCCGCAAGGATTTCCGCGGTGGGCCCATGCAACACGCTCGGGCGAATGCTGTGGGTGAGCTTGCCCGGCTTCTTCTCGAACCACACGATCGCGACACTCGGGTCCGGGGCTGGGCCGTAGACGTCGCGCCACGTTCGCGGCAACAGCTCATTCTGCACCAGAGCCGCAGGCTCCCGGTACCCCAAGGGCAACGTCTGAAGCACGTCGAGCAGCGCGGCTTCGCCTACGGCGATCAACACGATCGCCGGCTTTGGCAGGCGCTCGCTCACTTCCGCGACGCTCACCGCTCGGGTGATCGGCAGCACCGCGCGCCCGGCTTTGAGCCAGCCTTCCGCGAACACCGCGCCCAGCTGACCTACTCCCATCACGACCGCGCTGCTGGCCCAGGTCTGCTCCGAACGTGACATTTCTCTCCACTTCGACAGGTTCACACAATGCTCTCCCGCTGAGCGCAAGGTTCTCGCTAGCGCGAAGTGCTTGAAACCACTAGCGCCAAGCTCGGGGCGGATTGGCCAATCGTTGCCTTGACCCTACCGCCAGCGGCCAAACGGCTCTACACCCAGCAGCATGTTTCGTTTTCTATCGGTTGCCGCTTTGATCGCGGCGTTCACCGGCGTGGCCTGCGACGATAAGCAGGCTCAAACGCCAGCCAAGGCCGAAGAGACGGCCACCACCAAAGCCGCTGCCAACGCTCCCGCGGCGGACACGCCCAAGCCTGCAACGGTTGCCAAGGTCGGTGACACCGCGCCTGACTTCGAGTTGAAGGATCTCGACGGCAAGGCGGTGAAGCTATCGGACTACAAGGGCAAGACAGTGGTGCTCGAGTGGTTCAATCCGGGCTGCCCCTTCGTCAAAGCGGCTCACACCAAGGGTTCTTTGGTCGACACCGCCAAGAAGCAGATGGACAAGGGCGTCGTCTGGCTCTCCATCAACTCAGGTGCCCCAGGGAAACAGGGACACGGCGTCGAGGCGAACAAGAACGGTGCCACCGAGTTCGCGATGAAGAACCCAGTGCTCCTGGACGAGGACGGCAAGGTGGGTAAGGCCTACGGCGCCAGGCATACGCCGCAGATGTACGTGATCGACAAGGAGGGGAAGCTCGTCTACGCGGGGGCCATCGACAACTCACCGGACGGTGAGGGCGGGTCGCCGAAGGACGGCAAGCTGATCAACTACGTCGATGAAGCTTTGAGTGACATCGAGGCCGGCAAGCCCGTACGTACCCCCACCACGGAAGCCTACGGCTGCTCCGTGAAGTACTCGAGCTGAACCGCCGAGCAGGCTAGCTTTCGTCCCGCCGCAGGCGCCGCTCGCGCTTGCGGCGTTTTTTGTGCACTGCGCTCACACGCGACTCTTGCTTCCGCACGGAAGGTGCTCGTCCAGGGTGGGGCGCTTGCTCGTCGTGGTGCTCGTCCACATCGGAAGCCTCTTTCCCTAGCTCGAACAGCGCCAGCTCTGGGCGACCGCGCTCACCGAGCCTGAGGCCGAACACCGACGCACCAATACCGGCGCTCACGTAGACCGCTCCCTCCGCCTTTTCTGCCTGGCGACAGCCATACAAGCCGTGGACGTAGCGATGGCCACCCATCTTGCCGAGCGTCCACTTGTGCAAGTCGCCAACGGTGATTTGGCCGGAGTGGGTGTGCCCGGAGAGCACCAGCGACACGCCGTGGGGCCAGAGCTTGTCCGCTTCTTCTGCGATGTGGCTCAGCCCGAGAGTCGGCAGGGTCGGATCCATCTTCGCTATCGCCCGTTGAGCGTTCGCGTGTCCGGTGTACGCGTCATCAAGGCCGACGAGCTGTAGTCGTTGTTCTCCTACGTCGTATACCGCCGTGTCATTCGACAGCACGTGCACGCCTGCACGCTCGAGCGCTCCTCGAACCTGTCGCGCGCCAGCCCAGTGATCGTGGTTGCCCAGCACCGCGACCTTTGGTGCGTCGATGGATCCCACGACCTCACTCAGGAGCCCCAGGTAGTCCAGGCTGTGCGCGACGTAGTCGCCGGTTAGCACCACGAGGTCCGGCGCTTGCTCGTTGGTGAGCTGTGCTGCTGCCCACTGCAGGTCGTCGCTCGTCACGCGACCAAAATGCTGGTCCGTGAGGTGAGCGACGCGAAGCGGTTGAGAGAGCTGAGACTTCAACGCCGCCGTGCCAGCAAACTGACGCACGGCGATGCGTTCTCTAGGATCTCGTTTGCTAATCAGCGGCATGGCGACATTGGCTGCATCCCACCGACACGAGCCAGCGCAACGCAGACTTTGAAACTACGAGTTTACCGCGAATAGTCAACCGGGGCACGCTGGCTCGCAGGGGCGCCGTGGTCAGCTGGTGTTTCTTGCCTTGGGGATACGCAAAGCGCCACACAAGCTTTCGACACCACACGTCGCCGGTCCAGCAGGCGTTGCTCGCCCAAAAGGGCTTGCTCGCCCAGCAGCACGCTCGCTGGATGAAGCGCTCAGCCACGTTCGCCACAGCGCCCGGGAACCAACCTGCAAGCGCTGCCCACACGAAAATGACACGCAGTGCCATTTGATTTTTGGGGTGAGGGACTTCGGAGGGCCCCCGGAGCCCGCCAACGCGCCCCGTGTGGCCCGAGCGCGAAGATTTCCCCGAAATTCACGGTCTCCCAGATGCCAAACGCAGGCCTTTGTGCTCGCCAAGCCAGTGCGAGCGGCTACGCTCCCGCGCCATGTCGAAGGCCAAGCAACAGCCTGCCAAGAGCAAGAGCGCGGGCAAATCCAAAGACTCAGACGCGAGCGCCGAGCAGGCGACCGAGTCGACTGAGGCAACCGAGCGCGAAGCCGACGACGAAGAAGCGTCCGAAGACGAAGACGAAGAATCCGACGAGAAGGACGAAGACGAAGACGAAGACGACGCGTCCGACGAGAACGACGAAGACGAAGACGAAGACGAAACGTCCGACGAGAAGGACGAAGTCGAAGCGTCCGATGAAACGAGCGACGAAGACGAAGACGAAGACGACGCGTCCGATGAAAAGCGCGACGACGAGGACGACGAAGACGACGAAGACGACGAAGACGCGGGGAAGGCGCCTTCAAAGAAGGTCGCCAAGGCCAAGCCTGCAGCCGATTCCTCGGGGAAATCCGCGTCCGAGCCGAGCAAGGCCGCAGAGAAGAAGAGCAAGACGCCGCTCATCCTAGGGGTCCTGGCGTTGGCCGTCGCCGGTGGCGGCTTCGCATGGCACTCCCACGAAAAAACACTCGCGGAGCAGCGGGAGCAGAACCTCATCCAGAACTGCAAGAAGGACTCACAAAAGGCCGCGTGCGAAGACCTGTGTAACCGCACGCCCCCGGATCAAGAGGCGTGCCTGATCTTCGCCAAGGCCCTGGATGAAGCGGGCCAAGAGCCAGCGAAAGTTCAAGAGCTGTTCACGAAAGCGTGTGACGGCGGGGACATGGAGGGTTGCGCTCGACTTGGCCGCGCTCTGCTCAACGCCAAGGGAGATGCGAAGAACGAGAAGCAAGCGGCCGAGCTGTTCGACAAGTCTTGCAAAGGTGGCAATGCCCTGGGCTGTGCCGGCCGCGGCCACATGCTGCTACTTGGCCTCGGTGGTCTGAAGAAGGACGAGAAGGCGGGCTTTGAACTGGCCGAGAAATCCTGCGGCGATCTCGAACCTCGCGGCTGCACGCTCCTCGCCACTGCATTCTTGAACGGGGTCGGCACCAAGAAGAACCCCGCGAAGGCCTTCGAGCTCTTCGATCAAGCGTGCGAGAAGAAGGTGGACCGCGCATGCCTGGGCAAAGGCGTGATGTTGTTCGAAGGGATCGCTCAAGACAAACCCGATCCCGAAGCCGCGGTGAAGCTGTTCAAGCAGGCATGTGCAGGCAAAGAGGCAAAAGAAGGCTGCGTGCACTTGGCCCTGGCCTATCTGTCGGGCCGCGGTGTGGAGCGCGATCCCGCGAAGGGGATCGAACACCTGCAAACCGCGTGTGACGAGGCACCTCCGGCTGGCTGCGCCGAGCTGGGGCAGCTGTACATGACCGGCACTGGCGTGAAGGCGGACCCGAAGAAAGCCGGTGAGCTCCTCGGCCGCGCCTGTGAGAACAAGCACGTCGCGGCATGCCTCGCGCTGGGCAAGGCAAAGCTCGTCGGAGCCATGGGTTTCGACAAGGAAAAGGACGGACCCGAGGGAGCAAAGGTGATCCGTCAGACGTGCGAAGACGGCGACACCGGCGCCTGTGTCGAGCTAGCGACCTTGGAGCTGCAGGGCGTTGGGGCGATCAAGCGTGACGGCGCGAAGGCCAAGTCACGCGTGAGCAAAGCCTGCGAAGAGGGCAGTGGACGCGCGTGCACGGTGCTCGGCGGGATCATCGCGCAAGGGCTCGACGGCGAGAAGCCCGATCCCAGTGCCTCGGCGAGCTACTTCAAGAAGGCGTGTGACAACCGAGACGGCGATGGTTGTGCGTTCTACGGCGCGCAGCTCGCCGACGGCCGCGGGATCCCAAAGAAGCTCGACAAGGGGATCGGGTTGATCAAGCACGCGTGCAAGGACCTCGGCAGCATCCAGGGTTGCAGCATGTACGCCCAAGCCATGATGCTCGGCGGCGGCGGCAAAGAGGGCATGAAGGAGGGCCTCGAGCTGGCAGAGCAGCTATGCGTCCAGGGCGAGCTGAGAGCGTGCATCTTGGCCGCTGGCGGTCACTTCGACGGCCGTGGGGCAAAGCGCGATCAAGTGCGAGGTACGATGTTCATCCTCGCGGCGTGCGAGGGCGGCTTCCCGCCGGCCTGCGAGATGAAGAAGAAGATCCCGAGCGACATCGTTCATAAGGCCGAGCGCAAGATTAAGAAGAACACGGACGAGGCGCTCGCCAAGATCAAGGAAGCGCAGGGCAAGCAAGGCCTAGCGGGCGGACTCGGTGGTGGGCTCCTCCCCGGCGCACCAATCGCGATCCCGAGCGCTGCTCCCGCCCCAAGCGGTGGGGCCACTCCGGATGCTCCCAAACCAGACGACGACGAAGAGTGAATCAGGACAAAACCCGAGGGATCGTAAGCAACTCAGGCATACTGCTACGACACACTCGGGGGAGGATCGGCAAATGGAGCGGCTATCGGGACTGGATGCATCGTTTCTCTATCTAGAGACACCGCAGATGCACATGCACGTCGCGATGGTCGCCGTGCTCGATCCTTCAGAAATGCCGGGCGGTTATTCCTTCGAGCGGATGACCGAGCTCATCGAGAGCCGCATCCACCTGGTGCCCCCGATGCGTCGACGTCTGCTGGAAGTGCCGTTTGGACTGCACCACCCGCTGTGGATCGACGATCCACACTTCGACATCATCCACCACGTGCGCCGCGTCGCCTGCCCCGCTCCCGGCGGCATGCGAGAGCTGGGCGCTCTGGCGGGGCGCATCACGAGTACGCCGCTCGATCGTTCGCGACCATTGTGGGAAGCGTGGGTCATCGAGGGCCTGGAGAACGGGCACGTCGCCATCTTGTGCAAGGTCCATCACTCGACGGTGGACGGCGCGAGCGGCGCAGGGCTCTTGGTGCACCTCTTCGACCTGCAGCGCCAAGTGTCCTCCCCCCCTGCCCCGCGCAAGAAGCCAAGCGAGGAGCTGCCATCGCACGGTGACCTGGTGCGCTATGCGTTGCTTTCCCGGGTGAAACAACCGGTCGAAGCAGCGAAGCTGGCAACCAAGACCGCGCGCGCCGTGTCCGATTTGATCCGCTATCGTCGCGATCCTGAGGTGGAGCACGGTGCGGCGCCCCTCACGGCACCGCGCACGCACTTCAATGGCGCGATCTCCGCCAAGCGGAATGCAGCCTTTTCGCGACTCCCGCTCGACGGAATCAAGACCATCAAGCGCGCGTTCGACTGCAAGGTCAACGACGTCGTGCTCGCGGTGTGCGCTGGTGCGTTGCGCCGTTACCTCGCGGCAAGAAATGAGCTACCAGAGATCCCCTTGATCGCGGCCGTGCCCATCAGCGTGCGCGCCTCAGCCGAGAAGGGCCAATCAAACAACAAGGTGAGCGCGATGTTCACGTCGCTCGCGACTCACGTCGAAGATCCCGGAGAGCGACTGCTGACTATTGCGGCAACCACGCGCGGCGCGAAGGAAGAGCACAACGCCATCGGCGCAGACATGCTGCAAAATTGGGCGGAGTTCGCCGCGCCGACCACCTTCAACCTGGCAGCCCGGTTCTACACCCGACTCAAGCTCGCCGATCGGCACCGCCCGATTCACAACCTGGTGATCTCCAACGTTCCTGGACCGCCTTTCCCCATCTACATGGCCGGTGCCGAGCTCGTAGCGGCGTATCCAATGGGCCCGGTGATGGAAGGCGCAGCCCTCAACATCACCGTTATGAGCTATCAGGGATCCATCGATTTCGGCTTCATGGTTGCCGCGGACTCGATGCCTGATGTTTGGGATCTGGCTGACCAAGTCGAGCCTGCCTACCTCGAGCTGATCGAAGCCGCACAGAAGCGAGCGGAGGATCTTGCGCAGGACGCGATGATTGCCGCACAGAAAGCATCCGCAAAGGCGCGCAGCGCGCTGGAGGTCGCGGCGAGCGTCGGGCAGGTCGCCAAAGAGCTCGGTGTCGCCGCACCCGAAGACGAACTGGCGAATCAAGAAGGCGACGACGCCCAAGCCGACGCATGAGCCGCAAACATGCCGACGACGAAGCGCTCACGCCCTGACCCAAAGGACTCAGAGCCTGCTCCTTTCCGTCCGCCTACCAAGGCTCAAGTGAAGTTCTTGATGGCGCCGAGCCGCGCCTATTTTCGCCCGCAGTTCTTTGGCCTGGAGCACGTTGATCCAGCGCGCCCTGCCCTCTTGGTAGGCAATCACACGTTGATCGGTGTGCTCGACGCGCCGCTCTTCGTGGCACAGATCTACGAAGAGCGCGGCGTGTGGGTCAGGGCGCTCGGCGATCGCTTCCATTTCGCGGTGCCAGGCTGGCGTGACATGATGAAGCGAATAGGCGTCGTGGTAGGCAGCCCGCAGACTTGTTCCGCTCTAATGCGTGCGGGTGAGCACGTGCTGGTGTTTCCCGGAGGAGGTAGAGAGGTTGCGAAGCGGAAGGGTGAAGCGTACGAACTAATCTGGAAGGAACGGGTAGGCTTCGCTCGCATGGCCATCGAGCATGGCTATCCGATCTTGCCCTTCGCTGCAGTCGGCGCGGAGGAGTGCTTCGACATCGTGTGGGACGCGGACGACGTTCTGGAGAGCAGCGTTGGGGGCATCCTCAAGAAGACTCCGCTCTACGACGCGATGCGCGGCGGAGACGCGTTGATGCCCTTCGTACGCGGATGGAAAGGCACTCCCCTGCCAAAGCCTGAGCGCTTCTACTTCGCGATTGGTGAACCCATCCCCACGGAATCGTACGGTCGTGTTCCAAGCGGCATCGAAGCGCTGCGGGACCTGACGAGGCAACGAGTGGAAGCGCTGATCGCTGACCTCTTGGCTCGGCGCCGTGAAGACTCGAAGCCAGGGAAGCGCCGCCGCCCCCGCAGCGCCCGCTAGGTTCGTTTCGCTCTTCCAGCTGGACCAAAGCGCCACAGCGCGAAGCAAGCCGCGCGGTAAAGGAGCCACGTCGGCCAAATCAGAACCAGGAACACGCGCAGCGTGAGGAGCGACAAGAGGCCAGCGCCCCAGAGTAGGTTGCCACTGGAAACTCCAGCTATCGCATCGCCCCCGGCGAGCAGATGCCGGACCCCGAAGAAGAGCAACCAGAGACAGGCTCCCACTCCGAGCGCACGCCATGGGGGCGACTCTCCAGCTCGGCGGACGGGGGTCAACGGTAAGTCTCCGGCGGCAGTGCCGTGAGCATCGCCAACAAGAGCGCATCCCCCAACGCTCCAGCGACCGCGTAGCGCACGCCCCCGGATGTTTCCTCGGGGATACCGAACATCGTGGCGGTGCGAAAGATCTCCAAGAACATGTCTTCGGCCCCGTGGGCGCGTGCCGCGCCAAGCGCGAACCCTGAGGCCCCCACCGACACGCCGAAAACAATCGGTCCAGCGTTCCCGTCCCCCGCCCCGGAGAAGCCAGACGCGTACTCCTTCACAGCACCGAAGCCGAGCAAGCTGCGGCGCCCGTCACGCTCGAGCCCACGAAACAGCTCGGCGGACAACTCGGGTGTAGCGAAGCTCAGAAAGTACGAGGACACCGCGGTGCCCGATCCGCGGGGAGCATCCTTGCGTTTGCAGCCGCCACTCAGTGTGCGCTGCACGAGGTAGCCCGTTGGGTCCAACGCGCACTCCTTGAAGCGATGCGACCAGGCGCTGAGTTCAGCGCGCGGCGCCTTACCTACGGCCCAGTCGTGGAGACCAATCGAGCCTGCGACCGCTGCGACATCGGGTGGCCATGTTTCCCCAGGGTAAGTTTCTATGAGGCCCGTCGGTGACGCGAACAAGCGCGTCGCGAGCTGACTCGTCAAGCGATCATGCAGCGCAGCCAACGGCGTTTGCGGGTCGAACTTACGCAACATGCCGAGCCCCATGTTGATGTACCCCAGGTAGGCGTGGCCTGCGCCGGGCGCCATGTAGCGGGCACCGTGCTGGCCGTAAACCTTGGCGGCGTAGGTCAGCGTCAGTGGATCCGCCAGGCGTTCGCCAGCGCGACGCATCGCCGGTAGGAACTCCGGCGCGAGCTCCGGGTGCGCCAAGAGCACCTGACCCAGGCCGAGCAGTGTCATCTGGTAGATAGCGATGGCCGATTGACCATCGAAGCGCGTCATCCCGCTGTGATAGAAGTCGGGTTCGGATTGCTCCAGGGTCGCTTTCGCCACGCGTCTGGCCAGCGCGACTTGAGTCGCCTTTTCCCCCCGGTAATACGCCTTCCCCTCGGTGCCGAGCGTGGCGCGAGGTAGCACTCCTAACCCCAAAATCAGGCAGAGGCTGAAGAGTGCTAGACGAATACGCCCAGGGAGGCGCTGCCTCTCACTCCTTGGTGTGCTGGCTGGCGCCTGGGCCGCTTCGTTCGGCGGCTCCGACTCAGCAGTCGTCGGGAACCTCGGCGTGGCTCAAGACACCCAGCGTGATCGCCCAGCGCGGTTCCCCGCCCTTGTTTCCCTGGTAGGTGACGATGCCGAGCGCCGTCGGCGATGCCTTGGTCTGTGCGAAAGCACGCTTCATCACGTTGGCCAGAGTACAACGCGGCATGCGCACGGGCGTACCGGAGCAGTCCGACTGCTTCATGGCGATGGTGGTGTTGCCGAACTGGGTCGCGGAAACGAGCACGCAGGTGCTCGAGTTGACGAACTGAAATGTGGACGAGTTCGTGATCGAAGCGCTCATGTCCACCGTGCCGTCTGGCTTCACGCCGTTGGCCGTGAGCAGCGCGACCTTCAGGCCGGGATTCACCTTCTCCGCCGCCTTGAAGGCCTTCGAGGCCTCAGCGCTGACGTCGAAGCGCGCGTTGGCTGTTCCCGTTGGCAACCCCGGCACGTTCGCGACGGGAACTCCGGGGTCGTCCTCGGGATCCTCGGGATCCGTGGTGGGCGTCTGCACGACGGGTTGGTTCGCAGCGCTGTTCGCTTGACCAACGAGCGAGAGGCCGAAGGAGAACACCAAGATCATGGCGCAGATCAGCACGAAGCCACCAAACGCGACGAGGATGTAGGGCAGCGGGGAGGAGCGCTCTGCCGTGGCGGGCGGCGTGACGTGCAGCGAACCACCAGTCGGCCCCGCGGCGTAACCACCGCTCATCACCTGACCGCCCATGGTGCCAGGAGGTTGACCTGCAAAGCTCGGCACCTGGCCGCCTGGTACCTGGCCACCCAGCGTGCTGGGGACAGTCGGTGGGCGGCCGTAGTGGGGCGTCACGTTGCCCGCTGGCGGGCGGCCGCTGCTCCTAGCGCCGAGGCCGCCCCAGCTTCCGGGAGGAATCGACTGTGACGCAAGCTCCAGCGCCTGCTTCATCTCATGAGCTGACTGGTAGCGCTGCTCTGGTCGCTTGGCGAGCGCCCTGAACACCACCTGATCGAACACTGGCAGCAGGTCGCGGCGCACCGAAGTCGGAGGTGGCGGCGGCTGCTTCACGTGCATGTCGAGCAGACTGTAGAGCGTTGGCGCCTCGAACGGGCGCGCGCCCGTAAGCAGCTCGAAGAGGATGATCCCCAGGGCATAGATGTCGCTGCGATGATCGATGTGCAGGCCCTGGGCCTGCTCCGGCGACATGTAGTGCGGCGTACCGAGGATCGACCCGGTGCGCGTCGCGTCGCTGCCGGCGCCAAGCTCGGGGCGCAGCTTGGCGATGCCAAAGTCGAGCACCTTCGGGCGCCCTTGGGCCGTGACGAAGATGTTGTCTGGCTTGAGATCGCGGTGGACGATCCCCGCCTGATGAGCCGCGGAGAGAGCGTCCAGCACCTCGAACATCAGGCTCATGACGCCACCGACCGGTAGCGGAGAGCGCTCGTGGATCACCTCGGAGAGCGACTGCCCATCGAGGTACTCCATGACGATGTAGGGACGCCCGTCGCTCAGCGTCGAGAGGTCGACGATGTTAACGATGCTCTCGTGGCGGATCACGTTGACGGAGCGTGCTTCCGCAAAGAAACGCTGCACCAACGCCGGGTGATGAGCGCACTCCATGCTCAAGACCTTGATGGCGACGCGACTACCGATCTGCGGGTGGACGCCCTTGTACACGCGCCCCATTCCGCCGACGCCGAGCAGCGCGGCGATCCGGTAGCTCCCGACCATTTGCCCCAGCAGCGGCTCAGTCAGGTTGTCGGATAGAGGATTGCCGTCGCTCGGGCACTGGCCCGGCGCCTGAAAGCACTGACCGCACTCAGGACAAACGAACATCGCTCGCAGCCAGCATGGCAGAACTGGGCAGTGAGGGCACCCCCTGTCACCAAACCCCGCGAATGATCAAGGAAGCTCGCGTTCTAGTCGGTGTTCTGAAAACGCTGGGGGAACGGCGGTCGGCCGCGCGCAGTCGCCCAGCCCGCAGCCGGACGATCCGCCTGGAAGTCAGCTTGGTAGTCGAAGTACGCGAGCACGAACAGCAGCGCTCCGCTGAACATCATGCGGCGATGGAGCCCCATCGCCATCGTCCGACCGGACGCCTCGCTGCTGGGGTTGGTGGCGGCCGCCTGCCAGCGCTTGATGTAGCGGTCCGTCAACCACAGCAGCGGTACACCAAACAGCAAGAGCCGTGGGTAGTAACCAAGCGCGATGCCGAGGACCACGCCCGCCATGGCGAAGCCCATGAACCAGCGCGCAACCCGAATCACCCCCACGGCTCCGTGGCTCACGACGAGCGTCGCGTAGCCCCGCTCCGCGTCTTCTCGCTGCTGGAACGCCTGGGCAACGAAGTAGGCGCCCAAGATCCACGCGGCAAGGAAAACGAGCGTTACCGCCCCGCGCGCCGTCGGCGGAAGCCCGGTCTGAGCAAAGCCGGCGATCGGAGTCAGGAACCCATAGCCCACCAGGTTCACGAATGGCCCACCCCAGGCGTGTCCCTTCCAGCGAGTCTTGGGGTGAGAGTACAGCACAGCTAGCAGCGCCGCGCCGCCCGCGCATACTGGTCCGGGCCAGCGACTGAAGCCGCTCACGACGACCGCGGCGGTGAGGGCGAGGTAGCCCGCCAGCGCGGTTCCTCGGGGTAACGTTACTGGGGAAGACTGAAACAGCACCTCGCCCTGATCGTCATCGAGGACCGCGTTCAGCCACAAGCTCCCGGCGTTGAGCAGCCACCAGCTGATCAAGATCACCACGAGCCCCGAAAGGCCTCGGGGCCCCATGCCCCAGTCCCAGAGCGTGAACCCGTAGCCGATCAGCACAATCCAGGAGAGCCAGAACGCTCCCTGAGGCCGCGACAGGCGCCAGAGGGCGCTCGCAGTCTCACGCACGCCTACCGGACGCTGCCGTCCGGAATCAGCCTGAGTTTGATCTAGGCTTTCGGCTCCGAGGGCCAAGGGCTAGCTCGCTGCCTCCTCTTCGAGATCGCGCTCGGTAGCGGTCCCTCCGGCCTGGCGCACTGCCTCGACGTAACCCGACGGGTCCAGCTCCTCATAGCGATGGCGCTCGGAGTCGTACCAGAAGCGTTGCTCGGTCGAGCTGACGCGGATCCCTGCTTCTATCAGCGGTGCCTTGATCGGGCGATAACCATCCGTGAGCGCGATCTGTGAGCGCACCCGGATGAAGCGCGGACGAGCCCGAAGCGGCAGCTGGCGCTCGATGACGTCCAGAATCGTTGCGGGGTCGAGGCGGGCGTTTCCTTGGGGTACGACTGCGGCTACCGGCATCTGCCAGGAGGTGCCGGGCACCCGCAGCGCATAGGCCACCGCGAGGCCCACCTCAGGCAAATCGTAGAGCGCGTCCTCAATCTCCGTAGTCGCCACCGGCCCTGTTACCGTACGGATCATGTCCGACGCACGGTCCACGTACCAGTAGTCGCCGTCATCGTCCTGGCGCAGGATGTCGCCGGTCAGGAACCAGACGTCGTCCGCCTCGAAGGCGCCACGCACGATCCGCTTCGCGGTGTCAGGATCTTGAGCGTAACCGGCGAGGGTCGCCGAGGGGTGCGTCGAGTCGACACGGGAGATCATCATCCCCCACTCGTTCTCCTTCGTCGGTACGAGCCAACCCCGCGCGTCCTTGATCAGCTCCGCGCGATCGAAGTCGT
Source organism: Polyangiaceae bacterium (assembly GCA_041389805.1). Classification (GTDB taxonomy): domain Bacteria; phylum Myxococcota_A; class Polyangia; order Polyangiales; family Polyangiaceae; genus JAHBVY01. The sequence continues at coordinate 260,362 of JAWKRD010000003.1, forward strand.
AGCGCACGATCGCCATGTCGGTAGCGCCCGGCAGCGGGCGGCCCAGAGCGCCGAGCTTCTTTCCGGAGGCGTTGGCAAGCACGGCGTTGCCCTCGCTGGATGCGTAGAACTCCAACACACCGACGCCGAAGCGATCGTGCAGTCGGTACCACACGTCCTTGCGCATCCCGCTACCCGCAAACAATCTGAGCGGGTTGATATGCTCCGAGGGAGTGACCGGCGCGTTCACCAACTCGCGGCACATCTCACCAGCGTAGAACACGACCGTGGCGCCGTAGCGCCGTACTTCCTTCCAGAACAGTTCCGGGGTGAAACGACTGGCAAGGGCCAGACGCGCGCCGCCAACTAGGCCACCACCGACACTCACCAGCATGCCGGACTGATGATGTAGCGGCAGGCAGCAGTAGACGGTGTCCTTGCCGGTGAGCGTGCAAGCGGCGGCGGCACCGTACGCAGAGAACGCCCAGCGCCGATTCGTGATCCGCGCAGCGCGCGGCTTCGAGTAGCGCCCCGACGTGAAGATGATCATCGCGAGGTCGCCCGACTTGCCGGGATTCGGCTCGTACCAAGCGGGAAGTTCCACGCGATCCGGGTCGATCTGCTCCATGTCGATGACGCCTGCGGTGGAGTTCCGCACCCGACCTCCGCCACCAAGCACGAGCACATCCCCTTGAAACGAATCTCGCGCGAGCTCTGCGTGGCCGGGATCACTAACCAAGAACTCTGCCTCCCCCATCTCGAGGCACTTCGAGAGCGCGATGCGCGACGACGTTGGGCTGAGCAGCACCGCAATGGCGCCGATGCGATTGAGGGCCGCAACCACGGATAGATAGCTCGGGCGCCCCTCCATCAGCACTCCCACGCGGGTCCCCCGGCGCACGCCGCAGGAAATCAGACCACGCACCACGTGGTTCACCCGCCGGTCGGCGTCCGCGTAGGAGAACGCGCGCCCACGGAACAGGAAGAACGTCTGCTCCGGGATGTGCTTGGCCTGGCGCGCCAGCACGCCGGCCATGCTGATGCGCGAATCAGGCCCCATGCGGCGCAGCTGGCTCAGCCGCGGCAGCTGAAAACGCAGGTTGTCGACGGCGTCCGCTGCGTCTTCGAATGCATGTCCAAGTCTTTTCCACGCGGAAGAAACTGCGCTCGCGGCAGTATCCACGAAGAGGTCGATATCCACATCTAGATCGAAGCCGCCGACCTCGTCGTCTTCGTCCAGAAAATCCGGAGCCTCTGGTGCCGCGCCGGGGTCGGTGATGAGCGCGGGGCGCTCACCCAAGCCCTCACGCCAACGCAGCCACTCCACAACGCTTGGCCAGGTTTCCCGCAGCGACGTCGACCCGACGACCAAGCCAAAGTGGCCAGCCGACAGCGGGATCTCGAACACCTCGGCGTTCGGAGCGGCGTTGGCGATCGCGCGCACGCTGGGCGGACGCGCGATGTCGTCCCGCTCTCCGACGAATGCCAACACCGGACAACGAATGTCGGCCAGGGTGACGCTGCGGCCATCGATCACGAAACCGCCTGACGCCAAGCGGTTATGCACCACGAACTCGTCGATGAACTTTCTCAGCGCCGGCCCGGGCCACGCAACGAACCCCTCACCCCCCAAAAACCTGCGCCGGCTCTCGCGCTTTTCCAGGGCTTGGCGGTCGTGCAGGTTGCGCACGAAGTCGACCAGCTGCTGCGCTTCCTTCACCGGAGTGAGCAACTTGAAGCCGGTGCTCGTCAGGATCCCCGGCAGGCCTTCCATGTGAGTCAGCGGGTACTCGATCAGCGTGCGCGCCATCCCGATCACACGCTCCGCCACCTCGTTGGAGAGCGACGGCAGGTTCGCGTGTATATCCACGGGGCTACCGAAGGTGATCACCGACGCGAGGTGCGAGGACTGCAAGTACGCTGCTGCCTGATAGGCGAACATGCCGCCCTGGGAGTAGCCGGCGAGATGCACCGGCGCGCCCGTTTGCTCCGCGACCATGCGAATGGCCTTGGCAACCGCGCGCACGTGGTCGTCCAGCGTGCGCTCCATGCCGCCTTCTTCGCGTTCGGGCGCGCCAAAGTCGATCACCCACGGATCGATGCCTTCGCTCGTCAGCACGCTCACGGCGCTGAGCTCGGGCGACACGTCGTAGATCTCGGCCGTCAGCATCAACGGCGGGATGAGCACGAGCGGCGCCTTCACGCGCGCGCCGGTCGGGTGCTTCACCCCGGCGTAGCGACGCAGCTTGAACATCCGCTCTTGATGAACGACCTCAAAGGTCGCTCCTTGACGCGGCGTCAGGCGCCCGAGGCGCAGCACCTCCATGGCGTTCTGCGCACCCTTGCTGACGCGCTTGAGGCCTCCCCCAAATCCTTTGGCTCGTGAATGACGTCTGGCCATGTGAGTCTTGTTGCTGGCGCTTTGGCGAAACGCGAACGGCGATTGGTCTGAGCACGAAGCGCGCGCCTCGAACGAACCGACGGGCACACCCCGAGTGCGGCGAAGCGCGAAAAAGCACACTAGCCGCTCCCCCGAGGCTTGTCGATTCACGCCGCCGCCGCTCTGCGAGCCTGGCCTAGATTGTCGCGTCTCGCTGCCGCTAGCGGCGCCGGCCGCACGGTTCACGCATCGAGCCTGGCTTGGGCGAGCACGCTGGTTGGGCGAGCGCGCTGGTTGGGCTAGCGCGCTGGATGGGCTATGGCGCGGCCATGGACGCATCCCGGTTGAAGCAGCTCTTGGATGGACTCTGCACGGAGGACGACCCTCGCCTGCGTCAGGGCGTGGCGGTCGCGGTGGATGCGCTGCTCGAGCTACCCCTCGAGGAGCTGGTCGACCTGAAACGCGCCAGCGCGCTGGTGCTAGTCGCGCTGGGGGGAGAAACGGCCTCGCTGCTGGTCGACGAACACGTCACTCCAGGTTGGTTCCGCCAGCTCGAGCGCTTCGACGAGGATGATCAAGCCGTAGGCAGCTTGATGAGTGACGCAAGCTGGGCAGCGCTGGAAGAACAGCTCTCCAGTCTGAGAATTCCCCAGGGCAAATGGGCGCAAGAGATCGTGGATGCGAAGCTCCTGCGAGAGCTCCTCGCGCCGGTGGTGCAAAGCACACTCCAAAGCTTCGCGAAGCGACTGCCCGGTGTGGGTCTGGGCACAGGCATCGCTGCGGCGGGGGGAAGCGCGCTGTCAGGACTCGCGAGGGGGCTGAAGAGCCGCGTGGGAGAAGGCGCAAAGGGCATCAGCGATGTAGGCAAGAGCGTGGTCGGCGGCCTCGAGGGTCGTATTCAGAAGTCGGTCAACGACTTCAGCCGCACGGCCCAAGATGAATTCCGCGCGGCAATGATCGAGCGCCTCAAGAGCGACGATGGGCAGGCACTCTTGAAGCGCATGCGGCAGCATGCACTGACTTCGATCCGCGAGGTAAAAGTCGCCGAGATGATGCGGGACATCGAGGACGTGCGGAGCATGGCCGCTGAGCTCGCTCCGGACGTGCTGCGTCACAACGCTCGGGGAGCAGCGCTCAGTCAGGCCGTGCAGCTAGAGATCGACGCCTTCCTGGAGCACGAAGGCGGGCGCCCGCTACGTGAATTGCTGGAAGAAACGAGCGTTGCCAGCGAGGCGCGCGAAGCGTTGATCGAGCGGGGGCAACGCATGGCGCGCCACTTGCTCACTCACGCAGCGGTGCGTGAATTCTTGGAGTCTCTGACCTCTGGCGAGTAGCTTCGAGAGGCGTCAGCGGCGGCCCTTGAAGCCCATCATCCCCTGAACGACAGACTCACTCTGCTCCAGGATCTCCTGCTCCTGTTCGGCCATCTCCGCACACTCTTCGCAGAGCTTCTTGCTCTTGCCGTTGACCTTGACGGAGACGACTTCGTCTACCTCTTCACCGCACGCTTTGCAGACGGGCATAGGCGCGAAGGTTAGCACACGTCGCAGGTGAACTCAGGCAAGGCAGACGGAGCGCCAGGCCGCGCAGGAGGCGCCAGTGGATGCTCTCTCGCGCTACCCAGGCGGCTGCGAGTTCGAGCGGCGTGGCCGGCCAGGGCGCAAGCAAAACAGCGTAAAATACCCGTCCGGTTGTGGCTCGACGCAGCGGGCAGAAAGGAAAACTGCGAAACTTGCGGCCTTGGCAGTAGTCCTTGCGCAATCGGCGGGCGGTAAGGGCGAGGGAGAAGTGGCGCACCCGCCCGCGCCCTGCGCGACAAAGTTCGGTGGCTATTGATCGCGTGGAGGAAGGCGCGCACCCTATCAAACTGAGTCCACTGTGTAGCCAGCCGAGCGACTCCTGCGGTCCTCGTTGGCCCCTGCCCTAAGATGCCGACCTGCCCCAAGTGCCGAACCGTCTATCCTGAAGGCGTCGCCAAGTGCGGCCACGACGGGGAGACATTGCTACCCGACGCCGCATTCGCAGGCGTTGATCCCGATCTGACAGCGGGCACCACTGTCGGTGAATACGAAATCGAGAAGAAGCTCGGCGAGGGCGGCTTCGGCTCGGTCTACGCGGGCGTGCATCCGCTGATTGGCAAGCGCGTTGCCGTCAAGGTGCTGAACCGCGAGTACTCCTCGAACCCGCAGATGGTCTCGCGTTTCATCGCGGAAGCGCGCGCGGTCAATCAGATCCAGCACCAGAACATCATCGACATCTTCGCGTTCGGCAGCCTACCTGACAAGCGCCAGTACTATGTGATGGAGCTGCTCGACGGCGTGCCGTTCGACGAGTACATCCAGCGCAAAGGCCGGCTGAGCCCAGAAGAAGCGATACCGATCCTGCGCCAGGTGGCTCGTGCCCTGGACGCAGCGCACGCCAACGAAATCGTGCATCGCGATCTCAAGCCGGAGAACATCTACATCGCGTTCGATGCCGAAGGGAAACCCACGCCGAAGCTTCTCGACTTCGGTATCGCCAAGTTGCTTGGCGATCACACGAGCGGCCACAAGACGAACACAGGAGCGCCAATTGGCACGCCGTACTACATGTCGCCGGAGCAATGCCGTGGCACCGGCGTGGACCATCGCACGGACATCTACTCGTTTGGCGTGATGTGCTTCGAGGTGCTGAGCGGTCAGCGCCCGTTCATGTCCGACCAGATGCTCACGTTGATGCTCAAGCACATCAACGAGCCACCCCCGGCTGTGAGCGCCGTAGCAGGCTTGCCTGCGGAGTTGGACGCGCCCATCCAGCGCATGATGGCCAAGGACCCGGCGGATCGTCCGCAGACGGTGTCCAGGGCGCTCGAAGAGCTTGCCGCCGCCGCTCAGAGCGCTGGGATGAGCGTGACGGTAAGCCCGCTGTCAGGCGGCGGACACGCCATGCCCACTCCGCGCTTCGGCGCGCTCGATCGCACCGAGCTCGACACCGAGGCCATGTCGCCGTCGGTTCAGGGTCAGCTGCAGAAGGCGGCTGGCGCGTCGACTCAAGCGCCGCTCGCCGTCGATACAGGTAGTCCCAAGAAGAGCTCGCGGGTCGCGCTGTTCGCCGTACTCGGCGTGCTGGTGCTCGGCGGCGCTGGCGTAGGAGTGTTCGCTCTCCGCTCGAACCACACCCAAGTCACGCCAGATCACCTCGCGGAAACGGCAACACCGACGCCGTCGGCCGCGCCGGCCGCCTCGGAAGCTAGCGCTCCAGCCAAGAGCGCCGAACCCACCAAGCCCACCGAACCAGAGAAGCCAACCAGCGTGCGCTTCACCGTGGACTCAAAACCCAAGAGCGTTGAAGCCTATCTTGACGGGAAGAAGCTCGGCACATCTGACGACCCCCTCGAGCTGCCTTATGGCGACAAGGAAGTCGAGATCGAGTTCCAGGCGCCGGGCTACCTCGCGAAGAAGGTCCACGTGAAACCCGACGTCGGCGGAGTGATCAGTGTGACCTTGAACAAGATCGTCCAGCGCGCGCCGACCAAGAAGAAGGGCAGCGGCGACCTGGAGAACCCGTTCTGATTCCGCGCGGCATATTCGCTGTCGCACCGTGTAGCGCATCGCATCTTTGCTTTTGAAAAGCACCCCTGAGGTGCAGGTTAGGGACCGTAACTTGGCCAGAAAAACACCGGGAAGTTTGGCACGACTGTTCAGCTGGTTCGGGACGGCGCTCGGTGGCGCTGCCCTCGTGAGCTGCGCGAACCTTGGCACCATCGAGCGGGGCGAGTGCGGAAACGGCGTGGTCGAGCCTGAGGCGGGAGAAGAGTGCGACTCGTTTCCTGCAGACAACTGCGCTCCGAAGGGCGACGCGAACGAGTGCCGATACGTCTGCACGACCGCGAGCAGCCCAGCAGGAACCGAGGCCATCAACTGTCCAGCAGGCTTTGGCTGCGGCACCGACGGCGTGTGTCGCCGCGCGTCCGGCGACTACACGCCGGGGAGCGTCTTGAGGCAGGGCTACACCCTGCGTGTCGAGAGCGGGGACTTCGACGGCGACGGTCAGTCAGAGATCGTCAGCGTCACGCCCACCGAGCTTGGCATCCACTTCCTGGATGAGCGTGGAAACCAGCAGGCTCAGACAGACGTCAACGGCGCTGCCATTGTGCCAGCGATCGGCCAACTCACTGGAGATAACCTCGCGGATCTGGTGGTGCTGCGGTCGGAGCTTGGTGGTGGCCTGAATGTGCTGCGGGGCCGACGCGACGGTTCGCTGCAACCCACGGCGTACTCGCCGTTCGACGTGGGTAACGCGAACGCCGAGGTGGTGATCCTCGATGCGATGCAGACCACCCTCAACATCGGTCCCGACGTGCTGAACATCCAGGGTGACGAAATCCTGATGCTCACCGACAACCTGATGTTCACCGCGTCCGCGACTGTCGACTTGTTGCTGACACTACCCGGCCCCGTAGCGAATCTCGCCGGACACCCCGCGGTTGGAAACCTGGATGAGCGCAAGCTGCAGTCGCCCTGCGAGGAGCTCGCGCTCGCCTACACCGGCGCCAACAGCGTTTGGGTCTACACGCCCTGTTATCGCGAGGGCGCGGTACTCAAGTGGAATCGCTACAACGGCAGCGAGAGCTCGCCGCCGTCGCGCACGCTTCCTCCAGTCAAGCTCCCAGCCGGGCGCAAGATCAGCACGGGCGTCAAGTTCGCGGACTTCAACGCTGACGGTCATCTCGACATGCTGATCGGCGCCGAGCCCGCGGGAAACTCTCCCTGCCTCGGAGGCGACTCGGAACTCTTCGTCGCCTTTGGCGTGGGCGACGGTACTTTCCACTCGGATTCGAACGTCGCCGCGCTTGGCGGCTCGGGAGATGGTAACGCGGTGTCCATCGGCACCGACGTGGTTTGCTCCATGCCCCTGGCGCTGGGTGATCTGAACGGCGATGGAGTGGTCGACCTGGTGCTCGGTAACTCAGTCCTCGTCAGCGACACCGGTACAATGACAGGGCCGCTCGGAGGTGCCGCTTACAGCCTGACCACCGCAAACTTCGAAGCGCCGTGGACCTCAGCGGTAGTCGCCGATCTCAATGCCAACGGCATTCCGGACGTCGCTACTGTGAGCGAGGGCTCCAACACCATCGACTTCTACAACGGCGTGGGAGACGGGCGCTTGAACCGCTTCCAGATCCAGGCCCGCGGCGAACCGAGCGAGCTCACGGTCGGAGACTTTGACGGCGACTTGGTCAACGACTTGGCGTTCAAGGAGCAGGGTCCCCACGGAAACGTCGGTGCGGGCGTCGAGACGGGAGACTCGCTGTCCATCGCCTTCGGCAACGGCTTCGGTGGGCCGAGTGAGCCGGTCAGCATGGGGCGCCTCGCGCGCATCGATCGCGTCGTCGGCGGCAATGTTGAAGAGCTGTTCTCCGACGGCATCGCCGACTTGCTCGTGCTCTCGACTTCGGAGACCTCCGATAGCAGAAGCATTGCGCTGCTCAACGGCAGCAGCGACCGCCAGCTGGTCTCACCGTTTTACTTGAACGGCGACAATGACACGGTGCCCGTGCGGGCGGTGATTGGTGAGTTCACGGGTGATGACCACAACGACATCGCGGTGCTCGCGTCGACGACGGACAGCTTTGACGGGAACTACACGAATCGCGTCTGGGTCCTGCCGTCAACGGGTGAGGCCGCCATCGACTCCACCACGGTCTTTGCGAGTGAGCCCGTATCGACCCTGGAGTCAGGAGAGAACGCCCTGACGGCAGCGGTCGATCTCGACGGCGATGGGATTGACGAACTGGTCGCGTTCGTCTCCAACGGGACGTCGACCGGTGGCGTGCTGATCATTGGGCACGTCGTGGGCAACGGCTTCTCGCTGGAGGATCCGCAGTTCACCGACGAGAGCTACTATTTCGATCCGCGTGGAAACGTGACGGGAGGCCCGGTGCCCGGCGTACCTGATCCGATCAATCCCGACGGCAGCACCAGCACGGGCTACGTCGTGTACAACGGACAGATCCTCGTTCAAGACGTTGACGGCGACGGCAAGAAAGACATCCTCGCCCTGGGCCTCGGCGCTGCGGGCGATGACGGCATCCCAGAGCCCAGGATCGTGTTCTTCAAGAACGAGGGGAACGGCACCCTCGACGCCTCCAAGCGCATCGTCTTCGCCAACCCGGGAGACGTGGACCCGGGCTCTTTCGCCCTGACTCAGGCAGACACCGACGCCGCCCCGGAGGTGGTGCTGCTCGGCGCCGAGGGCGGCTGGGTTGCCGACTTCGACTTCGGCAACAAGCAACTGACCAACGCTCGCAACCTGCCAGCCATTCGCGGCGGAAACAGCGTGGTCAGCTCCGACTACAACGGTGACGGTGTCCCTGACCTCGCCGTGGCAGGCGACGGCGGCGTGCAGGTGTTCCTGGGTAAGGCGGTGATTGAATGAGACGCTTCCTGCTAACGAGCCTCTTGGCGGCTTCGCTCATCGGCGCACCGTGCCTCTCCACCTCGCCCGCGAGTGCGCAGGCAGAAGACGTACAGAAGGCACGCACCTACTTCAACGCAGGCGCACAGGCCTAGAAGCCGGCGAGTTTCTGGCCGCGATCCAGGCCTTCGACCAGGCCTACAAGTACTCTCCACGCCCCGCGATCCTGTTCAGCGCTGCGCAGGCGTACCGCCGCCAGTACTTCATCGACAAGAACGCCCAGAACCTCCAGCTAGCCATCAAGAACTACCGGTCGTACCTATCCAAGGTGGCAGAAGGTGGCCGGCGTGCAGACGCGGCTCAGGCGCTGTCGGAGCTCGAACCCATTGCCGCGCGGTTAGCCGCTAGCGCCGCGCCGGTGGATCCGGAGAACCCCGAGGCGCCCGCGCCCCCGAGCCCCGCGCCGATGGTGCAGCAAACGCGCCTGATGGTTTCCTCTCAGACGAAGGGGACGAAGGTGCAGCTCGACGGTGGAGCCGCCAAGCAGGCGCCGCTGATTGCCGAGGTCAAGCCCGGCAAGCACAAGGTGAGCTTGAGCGCGCCAGGTTACTTCCCCGAGGAAAGGGAAGTCCAGGCGGCTGAGGGCGGCATCGTCGCTGTCGACGTTCGGCTCCGCCCGCAGCCAGCCAAGGTCAACATCACGACGGAGAGCGGAGCAGAGGTTCGGGTCGATGGTCGTCCCGTTGGCGTCACACCTCTGGCCGGTCCACTGGAACTGGAAGCCGGGAATCACCTGATCACCGTGAGTCGAACCGGTCGTGAGCCCTTCTCCAAGGAACTCGAGCTGAGTCGCGGGGAGCAGCGGACGTTGAACGTCGATCTCGACGTGACCACCCAGCGCGTGGCCAGCTACGTCGTGCTCGGTACGGGCGTCGCAGGGCTACTCACCGGAGGGGTGTTCACGCTGCTTGCCATCCGCCAGGAGGGCAAGGCGCAGGACATCGATGATCAGCGGGCGACCAGCAACATCACGCGCGCACAGGTCAGCGAGTACGAGGACCACATCGCGAAGCGCGATGATTTCCGCACGGCATCAATCATCGCCTATGGCGCAGGCACCTTGCTCACCGCAACCAGCGTGCTCTTGATGTCCTTCGACGACCCGAAGGTCAGCTTCGACCAGCGCGAACGCTCCCCGAAGTCGAAGACCCCGGAGGAGGAAACGCCTGAGCCGAGCATGGAGATGTCAGCGGCACCCTTCTGGGGCCCGGGTAGCCTTGGAGCGTCCCTCCAGGGCCGCTTCTGAGTCCCCAATTCTGACCGGCTGGTTAGTTTGTGTTAGGCTGCGCTCATCACGGAGGTTCCCATGGGTTTCCTAGGCTTCGGCAGCTCTCGGCTCAGCTACGACATGTTCGACCTGGCGCGGAACGCGGCGGAGGCCAAACGCTTCGCGACCTGCGAGCGCATCTATCACAAGGGTCAGGTGCTCGCGTGGGACGGCAAAGAAATTCTCCCTATGTTGCTGGAGAAGCATGGGGGGGTGAGGGTCGCACCCGAGAAGAAGCAAGCGCTACGTAGAGTCTTCGCGATCATTCTCTGGGGAGAATTAGCCGCATGGAAAATTTCTGCTCAGCTCGCTGATCGGCTAGTGCCCCTCGAGGCGAAGATGGCAGCAACGAGCCAAGCCTTCGACGAAGCGCGGCACTTCTACACGATGTACGACTACCTGAAGGAGCTCGACTACCTTCCGGAGAAGCTCGACCCAGCCCCCCAAGCGCTGCTCGACCACGTACTTTCTACAGATGACCTCGCCTGCAAGCTACTCGGCATGCAGCTCTTGATCGAGACCATCGCGCTGGCGATCTTCCAGGAGATCCGCGAGCTCAACATCGAACCGGTGCTGAGCGAGCTCATGCGCTATTACGAACGGGACGAAGCCCGCCACGTGGGTCTCGGCGTCCAGTATCTGCCGATCCTGATGAAGCAGATGAGCCGCCCCCAGCTGATCCGCATGAGCCTGTTCCAGGCCAAGCTCGTCGGTTTCGCGCTGTGGGAGAACAAGGTGCTCGAGCCCGATTTCCAGGCGCTCGGCATCGATCAGCGCCGGATCCTGGATCGCGCGCGAGCCAAGCAGATGGTCGCAGTGCGCGAAGCCTGGGCGGCGATCGGCTGGGACGTGGACAAGAATCGTGGGATCGCGATGCCGGTGATCGGCGCGACCGTCGAGCTCATGTTCCCCACGGAAGAGACGCGCAACGATCGCGGTGCACGCTGGAGCGCCGTCTGGGACGCGCTCACGAAGCCCCTGGCGACGCCGGCGGACGCCCTCGACGTTCATTCGTCTCACGCCATCAAGACGGCGCGCGGCAACATCGTGGACGGCGAGAACAGCTTCCTCGCCTCTTGAGTCGAACGCGGCGTCGCAAGGGCACGCCAGCGTTCGCGGCCTTGCCCGGCGAACCTCACGAGCAGAACCAGCATGAACCACGGGGGTTTTGGGGTGCTTGACGCCTTGCGTGATTTTTCCGAAACGCCCTCGCCTCGCCGTGCGTACCTACCAACTCACTCAGTGGCCTACATCGTGGCCGCTGCCAAGGAAGCACGGGGAGCGAACTCATGGATCAGAGTCTTCAGGGGAAAGTGTGCGTGGTTACCGGTGCGAACACCGGAATCGGCAAGGTCACGGCGCTCGAACTGGCGCGAACCGGCGCGACCGTGATCTTGGCGTGCCGCTCACGCGAGAAGACTCAAGCCGCGATTGAAGATATCCGCAAGGATATCCCAGAAGCAAAGCTAGAGTTTCTCGAACTGGACCTCGCCTCCCTCGATTCGGTGCGCAAGGCCGCCAACGCGTTCCTGGACTCCGGGCGCCCGCTTCACATCTTGGTCAACAACGCAGGGCTCGCAGGCAGCCGCGGCCAGACGAAGGACGGCTTTGAGCTGGCGTTCGGCGTGAACCACGTCGGACACTACCTGTTCACGCGGCTCTTGCTGGAACGCATCGTTGAGAGCGCACCCGCCCGCATCGTCAACGTGTCGAGCAAGTCTCACTACGACGCGAAGGAGTTTGACCTGAGCGGAGTGAAGGAACGCACCAAGACCGTCGCCGGCTTGAAGGAGTACGCGCTCAGCAAGCTCGCCAACGTTCTGTTCACCATCGAGCTCGACAAGCGTCTGCAAGGGACTGGTGTCTCGACCTATTCGCTGCACCCCGGCGTCGTCGCGAGTGACGTCTGGCGGTCGGTGCCTTGGCCCGTACGCTCGGTGATCAAGCTCTTCATGATCACCAACGAACAGGGCGCCCAAACCACGCTCCACTGTGCCCTCAGTGAGGAGGCGGGCAAGGAGAGCGGTCTTTACTACGAGAAGTCACGCCCGCGTAAGCCGAGCCGGCTGGCCCGTGAGGCGGAGTTACCCAAGAAGCTCTGGGACTTGAGCGCCGAGTGGGTAAATCTCCCGACGGAAACAGGAAAGCGCGCCACCGCCAACGGGCAGCGCGCGCAAAACCAACCGGTCTGAGACTCACCCGGCACAGTGAGCAGCAGCGGGCCGCTCACCTGCCGAGTGCCAATCACAGTAGCGTGTAGACGATGCTGATCGTCGTGATCGTATCGAGCTCTTCCTTGCCAGGCAGCGGTGCCGAGTCGTAGCGCTCGGTAAAGCCAAACGCGAGCGCGAGATTGTCCTCGATCTTCGCGTTGATCTCCGCGGTGCCGTTCAGGCGCCGGATGTCCGTATCGCTGATGCCCTGCATGAACTCCACGCCGAGGGCGAGCTTGAGGTTGTCGTGAAAGGCGTAGTCGAAGCCGAGGAACAGACGACCGGAGTGAACGACCTCCGTGTCGTCGAGAACCTCGACGACGTTGCCCGCGTCGTCCTTGACCTCGAGGGAGTCCGCGCGCCTCAAGTCGATCAAGAAGTCGTAGCCAAGCTCGGTCCAGAGCAACGCCGTCTTTTCGTTGATGAAGTAGTAACCAACGCCGGGGTCGACGCGCCCGCGCAGGTTCAGACCCTGAAAGCGATCCCGACGCGCCTGGGTGGACAAGAAGACGGTCCAGTCGCCGAAGAAGCGGTCGTAGCGGGCAGTCCCTTGGTAGTTCTCGACGTTGGTCTCGAGGTCTGCGTCAGGTCCGGCTGCCGCTCGGCCATAGTTGACAGCGGCTGCCGCGGAGAACTGATTGTCTGAGCGGCGGAGGCGGAACTTGGAGTTCGCGGTGCCAGCGAAGAGGCGCGCGTTCCCCGTGGAAAGCAAACCGCCGGCGGACAGGCTGAGCTCCGTTGCGTCTTTCGACTCCTCTTCTGGGGCCCCCATTGTCGTGGCCTTGTCGTCCGTGAGTTCGGTCGCGCCCCCCGTCACCTTGGCATCGTCCTGGGCGCTCTTTGGAACTTGCGCCCAGGCACTCGAACTCACGAGGAACCCAAAAACAACACTCAATCCGAAAATTTTTCTCATGGAAACTCCGTCAGCGCGCCACGCACGCAAACTCTAAGCAGTGACTGTGGTGGTCGGCTCGCAAGCCTGGTCCACGAGGACCGAAGTCCTCTTCAGAGGGCGCCATAGCAATAGCCGTGCCCTCTCAGGCCCACGCCACCACTCTACAAAAACTCCGCGGCTACCTCAAAAATGCCGTCGATATCTCAACTCCGCTGCCGCGATATGAGACAGGTCGCCCGGGGCGTCGACTGCAGGCGACGCTTTGTGGGGTCTAGTCTGCAACCGGCAGGGGTGTCTGATCCTCGCGGAGCCGCCCAGCGCACACTCAGGGGCAGAAAGTCACGTCGCCCTGAATCGCGCCCTTGGCAGCACTGTAGTATTCGGTCTGAGCACTCAACGAGACGCTGCTGCCGCTGCGCTCCGGGCACCAAATCGCGATATCGCTCGATGCTTCGCCCGTATCGTTGTTGAAGTCCAAAGGACCGCTCACACCGTCGAAGTCGATACATTGGTTCGTCGCGGCGTCTTGGAAGTAGCCCGAGAAGCCGGTCGGACCCGCGGGAACCACCATCTTGCCTTCGCATGTCATGTGCTTCATCGCCTCGGCCATCTGGGTGCCGTTCGGGTGGGCTTGCCCCGAAATTGCGATTGAGTAAGCGAGCAGATACGCCGCGTCGTAGGCGAACTCACTGAAGGTCCCGGGAGGTTCATTGAAGAACGCGCTGAAGCGTTGAGCGAAACCTGAGTAGCCTGGCGCCAGCTGCGCTCCCGGTACGGTACCGAGGATGCGCGAGGAGAGATCCGGCTGGGCGCTCACGATGCCCTCGAGCTCGTCTACCTTGCCGCCTTCCGGCAACAGGTACGTTGGCCGATCCGAAGAGTCCCACTTAGCCTCGACCCGCGTGAGGAGCTCGGTCACGAACTCATTGGTCCCGAGACCGAAGATGATGTGGGGATGAAAGTTCGCGATTTCGGTCGCTGGCGTCTCCCAGTCCACGTTGTCGTTGCTCGCGGGATCCGCGTAGTTGCGTTGAAGTAGAAGCTTCGAATCGGACGCAGCCCCAACCCCCTGCGCCTGCATCTGCGAAAAGACAGCATCCGCCAAGCCCAGCCCGTAAGCGTCGTCTTTGGCGGCGATGGCAATCCGTGCGGATTCACCTGTGTTCAGCTTGCCGTCGTTGCGGAGGATCTCTTCTACCTTGAGCACCAGCTCCGCGAGCGGAATAGCCTGAATGGTGTCCGAGGGTGCAGTCCTCCAGACCAACCCCTTGTCTTTGAGCGTCGTGATGTCGGGGCTCGTGGCGGATGCCGAGATCGTCATGACGTTGCCGGGGATGGTGACATCCGTGGTCACTTGCACCGTGATGCCGCTGAATGCGGGTCCCAAGATCGCGGGGACCTGAACGTCATCGACCAGATGGCGCGCGACCCGTTCGGGATCGTCGATGTCGTGGCACCCGAGCATCACGACGTGACGCTGCTGACCGCCACCGCCCACGGCGGGCAGGCCATTCGTACGCGTCTCAATCTCGTTGAGCGCCAGCTCGGCACCCTGGCGCAGTGGGATGCCAACACTGGCGAATTGGTCCCGCAGCGGTCCCATGAAGCCGAGGACAATCGTTTCGCCCTCCATCAGGGCGTCTTCAGGGAAGATCTCCGTGCAGTCGCTGGTGAGCAGCTTCGCGCAAGAGTTGTCGGCCGGGCGGCACACCGCCGGCTCACCGAGTCGACTCGTGCACTCCGAGTTCGAGGCGCACACCAGGCGCTCGCAGACCTTTTGCTCGCTGCAAAGAGTGCCGGTGAATGCTCCGCCCTTCGAGGCGCAGTCCGCGTCGGTCTCACATTGCTCGGCGCTGGTGTCGACCACGAGATTGCAGCTCGCGAGTTGAGGCACGAGCAAAGCGGTACCCACCGCTAGCGCAGCGTAGCGTATGTACCTCCACGCGGTGTTCGTGTGTTTGAAACCCCTCATCGTCTCCACCTCAAAATTGCATCCGCAAGGAAACGCCCGTCGGAGCAAGTCCAAGCTGCGTAGTCGTGCTTCGCCCCCGAGACGCGGTGCCAGAGTCCGCGGCGGGGTCCGTGTCATCATCCAAAGAGAGCCACAGCGTGATCCCACCGGTGATCACTGTGGCGGCAATCATCACGTCGGTGACGATAGCGAGCGTGCGAACGCGCTTGGATTCGGAATCCAGGTCATCCGCAGATGCATCCGCGGAATCGCGCTTGTCGGCGAGGGAACCGTTGGCGGAGAGAGCGATCACTCCGGTCGTCGCCGCAGTCGCCGCGAACACTCCCGTCAGCACCCAGCCAAACCAAGGCGCTCCCCCTTCGTCTTCGACTTGCTCCGTCGGCTCCGGTGGCGGTGCTACCGGGGTCGGCCCACCAGGCTTCGGGGGCGGCGTAGCGGTTGTAACGGGCTTCGCGGTCTTGAGGCGAATCGATAGGGACTCGTCATCCCCCCCTGCAATGCTGACGCGGCGGCCTTGCTGGGTATAGTCTGGGTGCCGCACGGCAATGCGCCGGAGGCCGGCGTTCACCAGAACCGGTTCAGCCATGGGGCTGGTCCCGACCAGCGTGTCGTCCACGTAGATCTCGGCGCCATCCACGTCGACCTCGACCTTCAAGTTCGCGACACGACGCTCGAGCTTCTTGATCTCCGCTTGAACCTCGTCTTTCCGCGTGGCAGTAAGCTTGTCCCCGCCTTCCGCCAGGTATTGGCGATACGCTTTGAGGGCAGCAGCGTAGTCGTTCAGCGCAAAGCGGACGCGGGCGATGTTGTAGAGCAGCTTGTAGCTTGGGCGCAGCTTGTAGGCCCGCTCGAGTTCGACCAGCGCGCCGTCGAAATCCGCGTCCTCGTACAACTTGATCGCGCGTTCGTAGCGCTCCCGCGCTTCGGTATCCGGATCAGCAGCGAATGCGCTTCCGCCAAAGCTCAGCCCCGCTGCAGCGAGCAAGCCGCTCAGCAGTAACCCCCTGATGCGTGTCATTGCCCCGCAGTATGCCAAAACCTGGGTTTCGCGAGGGTGATCAATGCGAGCCCGCGCGGGCATTGCCCGGCACTCACGCAATCGCCGGGCGTACGGTCGAGCAAGTGCGCTCCTCCTGAGGTCAGCGAGCGCTTCGCGTGCGACCGAGCTGGCCAGGCCGTCTCGTTGCCTACGTACGCGTTTCGCTACTCCCAAGGGTCGCTCTTATCGAGCGTTGGCGCCTTGGGCTTCGGCTTCTTCGCGGGGGGCAAATCGAACGGATCGGCGGTCTTGGCATCGGCCGGCTTAGCAGTTCCCTGTCCCACCTGAGGAGCGCGAGCGTGCCCCGCGGCTGGCTCGGCGGAGTCTTCGGGCGCCGCTTCGTCGGCCTGCTTGGCAAGCTCCAGACGCAAGTCGACGTCGCGGTCCCAGCGCACGTCGAGCTCCCGCGTCGCGTACCCGGGCGCGGAAACCTCGAGCTTGTGTAGGCTGTCGTCTCGCGAGTACTTCGACTCGAAGGGATTCGCTTTCAAGGGCACGCCGTCGAGGCTGAGCTTTGCGTCAGCGGGGCTGGCTTCGATGTGCACCCTCACTGACCCCGCGCTTGAGGGGCTGGGAGCCGCCAAGTCACTGGACGCTGCCGCCTGGTCCAACGCTTCAGAGTTTCCGCGGGTAAAGGCAAACAGCGCCAACCCAGCGACTCCCAACAAGAGCACAGAAGCCAACGCCGGGAACAACCAGCGCCTGCCTGCGGGCTCTTGAACGCTCTCCGGCGGGAGGTTTACCGGTGCCTGCACATCGACCGACTGCGAGGGCCCCCGCGAAGATGGGGTGGCGTATCCCGTCATGGAAACTCCGCGCAAGCTCGGAAGTTCCATGGTCTCGGGACTGGCCGGCATCGCGTCAGGGCCAGTGACGTCGGTCATCTCGTGGCGAATCACCTCGCCGATTTCTTGGCGCTCCTCGGCGAACAGCTCGCTGACTCGCTCCCCCACTCCGCGCGCGTCAATCTTTCGGAACGCCTCGAGGAAAGCGAACAAATCCGCCCGGAATGAGGCCGCGTCTTGATAGCGGTGCTCTGGTTTGAGCGCGAGCGCCCTATCGATCACCTGCTCGAGCTGCAGCGGCAGGTCCGCAACGACATCGCGAATCTTCGGGATGTCTCCCTGAATCAGCTTGTGCAAGATCTCGACTTCAGCCCGCGTGTTGTACATGCGCCGATTGGCCACAGCCTCCCAGAGCATCACGCCGACGCTGAACAAATCCGCACGATGATCCAGGCCGTCCCGCAGCGCTTGCTCCGGCGCCATGTAGGCGACCTTACCCTTGAGGACGCCCGACTGGGTCTCCGTGGATTCGAGCGTCTTTGCGATGCCGAAGTCGACGAGCTTGGTCTGCCCCGCGTAGGTGACGAACACGTTCTGAGGAGTGACGTCACGGTGGACGATGTTCAGAGGTGTACCGTCGTAGTCCTTGAGACCGTGCGCATACTCGAGCCCCTCGAGCACTTGACACAGCACGAAGAGCTCCATTTCCAGGGGGAAACCAGCCGCGGACTGCGCCGCGCGCGCTTTTACGCGATGTAGCGGCTGCCCGTCCAGGTACTCCATCGCGATGAAGAAGCGTGAGCCTTCGGCGCCGACCTCGTTCGTCTGAACGATGTTCGGGTGGTTCAGGCGCGCGGCGAGACGTCCCTCATCCTGGAACATCTGCAAGAATTCAGGTTGCTCCGTCAGGTGAGGACGCAACACCTTGAGCACCTGCAGCTTGTTGAATCCGCCGGGACCGCTCGACACTGACAGATACACGTCCGCCATCCCGCCGTGCCCGAGGCGCGCCAGCAAACGGTACTTAGCGAAGGTTCGACTGAAGTTCCCCATGCGGAGTCGGAACCGTCAGGCTAACACACGGCTGAGCCGAGGGATGCAGGCTGAGAGCCACTTCGACCCCGGCCCCTCGTCCGTGCTGGGCAGATTTTCAGCGGCCCTCACTGACCCAACGAAGCGCGCTCACTGGGCTCCCACTCGCCGCGCCAAGACGCGGTTCGTTCCCACGAGGGATCGACATCGGTGTCGAAAGCGAAGCCTGCTCGCAACCTGTTGGATGTGCGTGGCTCGAACCACGACCTCGAGGTTGGCGAACGTCAGCTACGCGCATGCGAGGTTTCAACCTCCGAAGGTGTTTGCGGTGCCAGTGCGCTGGTTCCAGTGCTCAGAGCTGGCCGGAATGCACTCAGAGCGGAACCCGCCAGGTGGTTGGTCACTCCCCAATCATCGAGCTCGAGAAGATTTCCGGGGCAACCTTCTTGAGCCGCGACTTCGACCTGCCACTGACCAAGCTGGGCTGGATCAGCGGCTTGCCGACGAGTGTCGCGTCGAGGCTCGCGGCGCCCGCCTTCTCCACGCGAAATGCTTGCTCTACTTTGCCTCCGCGCGGATTCGAAGTGTAGAGCACCAGATCGTAGTAGCCCTTGTTCTTCGTGTCGTAGAAGCACCACGCATACCCGTTGCGCTGGAAGTAGGCGACCTCGAGGTCCAGCTTCTTGTCCTTGATCGCCTTGTCGATGTCGATCTTCTTGCGAGCGGTCGAACGGAAGGTGCTCTCGTCGAGATCCAGGAGGTATCCGTCGCTGCCCTGCCCGTTGACCGCGATCACGGACTTGCTGGCACCCTTGATATCCAGCAGGGACATGCCCGCACCGCGATGATCATCGATCGGATCTGGGAACGACTCGATCCCGTCGCCGCCCTTTGCCGACAGGATACCGAGCAAGCCTTTCTGAACCATCGACTCGAACTGCGACCTCAGCCCCGGCGATTGAAGCAGCGCAGGCCG
Organism: Polyangiaceae bacterium; assembly: GCA_041389805.1. Taxonomy (GTDB): domain Bacteria; phylum Myxococcota_A; class Polyangia; order Polyangiales; family Polyangiaceae; genus JAHBVY01. Next base: position 279,356 of record JAWKRD010000003.1, read on the forward strand.
AATCAGCTTGCGACCGACGTGCTCCGGCGCAGGCGTGCGAGCGCCGCTCGCGTCCAATTTCCACGCGGAAGCAGCGACATAGACGCGGGACCCCGGGGAGTGCAGGACCAGATCATGCCGGCCGTCATTGTCGGTGTCGTACCACGCCCAGAGCTCATCGCCCTGACTCACCACCGCTAGCTCGAAGTCCGCTGTGATGCTCGGAGAGCGCAGCTCCTCCACGCTGGGTGAGGGCGACAGACGGGGCGCAACGTTGCCGTCCACATCCACCAGGAGGCGAGCGGAGAAAGGACTGGAGAGCAGCACCGCATCCGGCGTCCCGTCGTCGTTCAGGTCGCCGCGGGTACCCTCGCCGGTGTTTCCGAGCGGATCTGGCAGCTGCGAGTCGGATGAGCCACCGCTCTCAATGAAACTCGACGGGAAGACCGTCCCAGCGATGCGCAACATGCGCTCGGATAGGCCACGATCGCTGAACGCCGAACCTCGCACTGCGCGGCCCAGACGCTTGACGCCGGCCGCCTTGAGGTCGCCGTCCTTGTCGATGTCGTAAGCGGCGTCGATCCCCCCTGTCGTGCCCTCATCGTAGAGCAGCAGGTCGAAGCGGCCGTCGTTGTCCGTGTCGTACCAAATGAAGCTGTTCGACTTCACGCGCAGGTACACTAGCTCGGCGTCGAAGGCCTGCTTTTCATAGATGTCTTCGACCTTGGGCAGCTTCGACTTGCCTTTGAAGCTGTCCTCGTCGAGATCCACGAACACTGCTTCGCTTTCCCTGGGGCAAAAAACACAGGGCTGCCGGCCGTGCAGCACCATGGTGTCGACGTTGCCGTCGAAGTCCACGTCATCGAGCGCGACGTCGCCGCCGCCTTCACGCCAGGGATCCGGCAGCAGGCGCTCCGGCTTCGGCGGATATGCCGCCGAGAATTTCTTCACCTCGTCGAGGTGCACATGAAAGCTCAGCAGCCCGCCGGTCTTGCCGTCCTTGTTGGAGAACGCGTTCAAGCCAACCAGCTCGCCCTGACTGTTCACGAGTGGTCCGCCGCTATCCCCCGGCAAGATCTCGCAGCTGGACTGAATGACGAGTCCCAAGTTCTGCTTGTCGAGGTACTCCTTGAAGCGCTTCTCGACCTCCTTGTCCTCGTCGCTGAAGCTCGCCAGCGTCGCCAAGTGCTCCGAGAGCTTGCCCAGCGCGGACACCTGGCCGGCCTTGATCGCCCACAGCATGCCTGCACCAGCGTGCCCCAGGGAAACGACTTGATCACCTGGCACCGGCTTGTCTTTGGCGAGCTTGACGTAAGGCAACTTACCCGGTGGGTCCTTGATCTTCAGCAGCGCCAGGTCGCGTAGCTTGTCGACCTTGTAAACGAGGGCTTCATGAGGCTTCGCGTCGCGCTCCATCCCGCCAGTGTCCTTCGACAGTGCCCCCAGGATGACCTCCACCTTGACCTGGAACTCTTCCTGCTTCCCATCGGCCACGACATGGTGGTTCGTGAGTACCCAGCCCGCCGGGTCGATGATCACGCCGCTGCCCATCCCGCCGGGCACACGAATGATGACCGTCGCCGGCGCCACCACGCGGTACACCTCTTTCGACGACTTGGGCGGCCTGGAGCGCGACTTGACAGTGTCGAGGGAGTCGGAAGCCAGAGCGGTGGAGGCGCGGCGCTCGATTAATTTCTCGCTGGAAACTCTCCCCTTCTCGGGGATCGCCTGAGCCGTCTCGGACTTGTCTCCGGGTTTGGGGGTGAGGTCCGACTTTGGAGTACCATCATCAGCCTGCTTCGGCTCTGGAGTGCCTCCCCCACACCCGACGCACAGAGCACACACAAGCAGCCACAACCTCGCCTTGATCGTCGACATCTTCACTCCATCAGAATCTCAGGAAGCGCGACTGCGCCCACCGAAGCAAAAGCGACTCAGCCACAGCTCCCGTTCGCCAAACAACGCTGGCCAGCAGCACACGTAGTCCCACCACAGCTGCACACTCCAGCGCTACAGGTGCCAGCGCTACCCGCATTGCAGCTCGCGTCGCCGCTGCAACCGCAGCTACCACTCGTACAACTGAATCCCGTCGGGCAAGCGCGGGCGCAGCCGCCGCAGTTATCCGGGTCAGAACCCACGTCGACGCAGCCCCCAGCGCTCTGGCAGCAAACCTCGGAGGCAGCGCATCCAGCAGAGCCTTCGCAGCTACACTGGTCACCACCGCTGCCTGCGACGCAGGCTTCTCCTGGCCGACACTGCGTTCCTCCGCAGACGCACAACCCGGTGCTCGCGGAACACGTGGGATTGGTCCCGGAGTCGACCTTGCAGCGCCCCGCATTGCCGACGCACCCGCATTCCCCCGCGGTAACGAAGCCGCAGCGGAGGCTACCGGCAGGCGACCCTTGCTGCGTGCAGTCGTTGCCACAACCACCGCAGTTGGCGTCATCCTGGTTGATCGGAGTCTCACAGCCGTCATCGATGGCTCCCGGCCCCGGCTGGACGCAGTTTCCGAATCCAGTCTGACAGCTGCTGGTGCATGCCCCGGAAGCGCACACCAGGCCGGCGACGTGATCCGTCGCGCACGCACGCCCACAGGAGCCACAGTTGAGCGGATCCGCAGACACATCGCTCTCGCAGCCATCATCCGCCGTGGGCGCCGCAGGGGTCGTGCAGTTGCCCAGACCAGGCAGGCATCCGGAGACGCACAGACCGCCGCTACAGAGCTTCGAGGCAACTCCCGTATCCGAGCAGGCACGGCCACAGGCGCCGCAGTGATCTTCGGTGGTCAGCAGATCCGTCTCACACCCGTTGAAGGGGTCGCCGTCGCAGTCGCCGGTGCCTGCACCACAGTTGGCGACGACACACTTTCCACCAGAGCAGCCTGCTTCGGCTCCGGGCAACATGCACACGCTGCCGCACGCTCCGCAGTTGTCGGGATCCGTGAAGACGTCTTGCTCACAGCCGTCGTCAGGCGCCGGGAAGGCAGGGCTCGAGCAGTCCCCGAATCCTGCTGCGCAGTAGGGCGTGCAGACGCCCGCGTTACAGGTAGCCGTGGCGACGCCCGCGCCGGAGCAAGCGCGCGCACACGCCCCACAGTGCAGCGCGTTCTGCTTGCTGGTGTCCACCTCACAGCCGTTGCGGGGATCGCCGTCGCAGTCCTCGAAGGGCGCGATGCAGGATTCGATCGCGCATTCGGCGGCGTCGCACTTCGTCACGGCGTTGGGGAGGTCGCACTTGTTGCCGCAGAAGCCGCAGTTGTCGTTGTCGATGACGAGGTTGGTCTCGCAGGCGTCCTGAGAGTTGTTGTTGCAATCCCCACGGAAAGCCAAGCAGGCCTTCTCTCCGCAGGTCCCAGCGTTGCAAATGGCCTGCGCGCCGGGCGTAGGCACGCACTCCTTGCCACAGCTTCCGCAGTTCTTCGGGTCGCTGGTGGTGCGCGCTTCGCAGCCATTTTGCGGGACGCCGTCACAGTCGTTGAAGCCTGCATCACAGCTCGCAACCGTGCAGCTACCAGCAGCGCAACCGGCCGTGCCATGGTTCGCGATGCACTCATTCCCGCACGCCCCACAGCTCCCGGGATCGGTGTTCAGGTCGACCTCGCAGCCATCGCTCAGGTCCAAGTTGCAGTTGGCGAATCCGGAGGCGCAGCCGATCATCTTGCAGGCACCAGCCTCGCACACCGATAGGGCACCGGGCGTAGGACACGGTGAGCAACCCATGCCGCAGCCATAGTCTGGGTCGTCGAGCTTGACGCAGCTGCCGTTGCAGCTCTTTTCGTCGCTGCCGCAGGTCACGTCAGCGACGGCATCTGAGGCAGCGTCAGCCCCAGCATCTTGCCCCGCGGAACTACCACCCGTGGCCCCTGCGCTTCCCCCACTCCCACCACCGCCGATCGCCCCGGCACCAGCGCTTCCCGCGCTTCCGGCGGAGCCTCCTTGCGCACCGAACCCCGCGGAACCAGCGTTCCCTGCGCTGGCATCGTTCTCGGTGCCTCCCACGCCGGCCGCGCTGCCGCCCTCACCCCCCGATCCACCATTGGCCGAGGTAGAACCGGAGTCTCCGGAGGAGCAAGCAGAAGCTAACGCCAGGCCCAAGCCCAGCGCGAAGAGAGAGCGCACCGCGCGAGTAGTTCGCAACACAACCTCCGAAAATATCACACCCGGACGAGGAACGGGGTGCGTCGACCGCTACCGAGGGCTGCTTCGTGGTAAGGCGACCCATGCCCGGAGACGCTGACAGCAGCAGTGGCAGCAACGACAAGCCGTCCGCTAGCCACGAAACCACCGACAAAGAGCGGCCAGACGCCGCGCTCCGCTCAAGCTCCGCGGTCGGGGACGTCGACTGGGAGCAGGCCTGGCAGGCTGGGCGCACGCGCTGGGATGCAGGAAAGTCCTCTCCCAAGCTGCTGGAGCTCGAGGCGACCGGAGAGATCACTCGCTTGCTCGACAGCGTCGGGACTGATTCCAGGAGCCGAGGGCACATGCCGGGTGGAGCGCGGCGACTGCTCGTTCCGGGAGCGGGCAGCGGGTACGACGTGCTGACCCTCGCGAGTGTGGGCCGACACGTGACTGGCCTGGATCTAGCCCCGAGCGCCCTTGATCGCTTTGCCAAGCTCAAGGCCGAAACAGCGACGGACGGCTCTGCGGAGTTCCTGTGTCGCGATTTCTTCGAGCTCAGCGAGGATCCGGGCCAGCGCGCGAGCTACGACTTGGTCTGGGACTACACGTTTTTCTGCGCGCTGGCACCGAGGTTGAGAGACGCTTGGGCTGCTGCTCAGGCTGCTCTCCTGCGTCCAAACGGCATCCTCCTCACGCTGATGTATCCCCTGATCGAGGGTGATGACGTGGACCGGGAACAGGGGCCGCCATTTCCGCTCTCACGTGCGATCTACCACCAGCATTTGGTAGAGACAGCCCGCTTCTCGCTCGAGCACTTCGAAACGGTGGCGGAGAGCCACCCGTCACGCGAGGGCCGCGAAGGCTTCGGCGTGTGGCGCCGCAAGGCGCTTCCTTAGACACCGAAAACTGTTGCCGCCCGGCAACGCGCCAAGTGGCCGCACCGCTACATTTCAAGCAGTTTCGGCGCCATCATCAGCGAACGAAACCGGGTGAGTTCAACAGCCAACGGACCAACCCGGCGCGCGCTGCGAAAGCTCCGCCAGCCGCTCTCCTCGGAGTCGAATGAGGATACCGAGGCGCGACACGGCCGCGCCTTTCCAGTCATTTCCGCACGAAACTGCACCAGGCCGTCACTCGAACTCTGGAGCGTCGCCATGCGGCTCTTGGCAGTGAGCGCAGGCAGCCGCGACGAATGGTCCAGGCGGAGCTGGGTTCCGTCATCAGCGTGAACCTGCACGCCGCCGCCAGTCTCTTCGAAGCTCGCCCAGGTCTTGGGCAACGCCCACAGTTCCCGCCCGGCACGCAGCGTGGTGTCGTCGTCGACGTACATGAAACTCACGAAATAGCCGCGAATCGTGCGGTTCCCGCTCGTCGCCTTCACCATGCAGGGCATCCAAATCAGCTCGTGATAGGTGAGCGGCGACGGTGGCTCGTACACCACATACGCGAGGAGCCCCATACAGCGGCCTCGAAGCGCGACGGGTTCGAATCCCCGCGGCAATTCGAGGTCTCGGCGCTCGGTTATATAAGGCAGGAAGACAGCTCGACCGCTGGTATCCCACGGCGGGTCCGGGTACGGCGCGGGCGGCGCGTTGCCTGGCCTATGCTCCACCTGACGGATGGTACCTGGAAACGTCGAGCGGGAGCGTCAGCCGTGTCGCTGGACTCTGGGGACCGCCCGCGCCGGGCTCAGATGCGCGCGCACGCGCAACGGCGGTATGCAGTTCGTGTGCAGACCACCGCCCTCCCCAGTCTCGTCCAGCCAGGCCTCACTAAACATACACACAGTTGTGTGGAAAACCTGTGGGACTGGTCGGCCGTCCAGGAGCGATCGCATCCAGGGACTGGGGCTCGGCACCGGCTCCCGCCGCCGCACTACCCCCCGCGAGCACGAGCTGGAGTGCGACGCCCCAAAAACGTCGTCTGAGCCTAGCGCGTTCCCAGGGCGCTTGTCCGAGACATCCCGGCCACACCGCCGAACTCCTTGAAATCCCAGGTTATCCACAGCCAGATTTGCAGGAGTTTGCAGGTTGCGTGCAACCTGCAGATGTCCTGCAAATCAGTTGCACGGGGACAATCCAGCGCGTTACGATAGGCTAAGTTCTCTAAACTCTTATCATTTGTCCAGTGTAAACGCGTTCAGCATCGAGCCAATTCTGGATCGTTGCTGATCAGCTGACACTGCACAGCTGTGCGGCGATGGGTTGGTTGAGGGAAATGATGCAGCGCGGCACACAGCCGTGTCGGAGCTTTGGAGAGCTCGCTCGTCGCTGCCTTGCTCACCCAACATGGCCGGCCGAGCCCAGGCCCAAGCCGCGCTCGCTGGCGACCCTGTTCAGTCGTCTCGACCGCGAGCTGGACTTCGACTGGCTCCGAGACCGGCCGGCCGTTCAGCAGACGATGGCTGAGGTCCTCGAAGTGCCAGTTGCCGACATCCAGGTTCACTGCGTCGTCCTGAAGGGGTTTGGAGCACCTGGAGAGGCAACGGTTCGACTCGATGACGTCCCGTTCGCTCGTGCATTGCGACTCAAGGAGGAGCCCCTCCCCCCTGGGATCCCGCTTCTGCCCCAGCGGGTCCCCGCCTGGGAGCGTGTCTGGTGGATTGCTCCTCCCGGTTCCGGCCGCAGCCTCGTTGGACGTTGGTTGGAGGCTCGCGGCGCGGCTCGCTGGGTAGCAGCGCGTGACTGGCCTTCCGCGGAGCCTGAGACTCGAGAGCCAGGTCCAGTCTTCGTGGAGCTCCATACCGCCAACGGGAGTGATTCAATCCGGCGCCATCCGCCACGGGACAAGATCTGCATCGCAGCTGATTTCCACCCGGAAACAGATGACTGGACGATTGTTCGCTCCCTGCCCCTGGCGACTTACATCGAGGAGCTCGCAACCTGGGTTGCGGAGCGCTTGCCCAGTGACAGTCAGCTTCGAGTGGATACCGCGCTTGCCTGGCTGAATGGTCTACCTCAGGAACGAGGCATCCTCACGACCCTTGGAGCTGCGCTTGGGCTGCTCGGTCTGATGGATGAGATCGGGCATGGCCAGATCCGCGGACGCAGCCTAAATCAGCTAGCACGAGCTGCGATAAAATTCCGCGTAGCAAAGCTCGCGGGTGATCATCGACTGCTCAGAGAACAAGGATTCGAGATCCTGACGGGAATCCAGCAGCAGTGCCTCACGGAAGCAGGTGACACCGGAGACGTGCCGAGGACGGAGGACGAGTGGCTGCGCCTGATCCCCCCTGAGTTGGCCCGCGGAGTGGACGTGGAATGGGTCAAGCTCTCGTTGCAGAGAGCTGGCGCGCCGGTCACTGTGAGGGAGCTCGAGCGCGCGGCTCGGCAGTTGCCACCGGGCGCATTCCGCATCCTACGCGCCCTGAGCGCCGGGGGGCTTTTGCGCAGTCTCGAACCGGGCGCCGAGCTCTCCCTGGGGCCACGCTGGTTGGTCAACGTGACACGCAGCGCCGCGCTCAGGCAGCTGCTCTCGCGCCCCGCGCTCGAGTGGGGGGAAGCGCTACTTGCCCCAACGTCCGCGCCCCAGGTGCTGGAGGCACTCTACGAGCGCCTGGAGCAGGACCCAGATCCTCTCGTTGACGGCATACTCGAGCTCGAGGCCAGAGATAGTCCGGGCTACGCAGCCGCTCTGGAGTCTCTGGTACGCGTGATCGGGCTCAACCCCGAGTTGTTACGAGAGCTGAGCCCCGAGCTGCTGCGAGGTCTCTACGAAGAGCAGCTCGAGCTGGCGATCGACGTGTCGGAAGCCCCTCCGTTGCCCCGTATCGAGCACCCCAAGACACTCTCGAGCGAGGTGCCGATGTTGTCGCGCGGCGCCTGGTATGTCGCGATCTGGGCGATCGCTGAGCGTCTGGGTTCAAAGCCTCGCGCGACTCACTGGCTCGACCCGTGGCGGGCGAGCGACGGCTTCTCGTTGGGCCCCGCGCTCGATGCGGTGCAGGAATGGCTGTCGAGCTCCCATAGCTCAGCGGCGGAAGAGTTGCTGCTCCGCCTCTTCGAACGGCGTGGCGTGGATCCTGAGTTGCCTCACGACCTCGAGCGGGCAGCACGGTGCATCGCGGCTTTCCGCGCGAACACGTTAGACGCATCAGTTCTGGCTCCGTGGAAGCCCGAACTATTCACGCGTATCGTCCGCTCGCTGGACAGCGCGGATGCCCGGAGCCGCTTCATCAATCGCGCGGCGCACAGCTGGGTTGCCGCAGGCTATCCCGCAGACGGAAAGGCTTGGTTCGAGGCGGATGCCCCTCCTGCGTCTAGCATCTGGCCGCTTCTCGAGCGCGACACCTTGCTTGGCCTGGTCAGTGGAAGCGACTACCGCGTGCCCTGGGAAGTGCTGTCTGACGAGCAGTGGCAGTGGGTCGCGGAGTGGTGGCAGCTCGGCGGCTCTGCTCAGCCCAGCGGCTCTGCGCTGCCCAGTGAGTCAGGCGCGCCTGAAACTCCAGATGCTGGGCGTGGGCTCGCCGACCAATCCCGCATGCTGCTTCATATCCCCGGAGAAACGGTCGCCAACCTCCTGAGCGTCGGCGCCAGCGCCTATGCGTGGCCAGAGGAGATCCTCTCCAGAGCGTGGCGCAGCGCGCGCCAGCGCTGCTTGAACAGCCTGGACCTACGCCTCGCGCGAGCGAGTCGGGGTGAAAACGCGACGCGCCTGGAGGACCTCCGGGAAGCACTTCACCTGCTTGCTGCGGAGCCGAGCGACTCCAACGCGGAGGCCCTGGAGACACTCTTCGACCATGTTCGGCTACTCGAGCAGGACGCGCAGCAGCTGGCCGAAGTGGTTCGCGCACTTCAGCAGCGCATCGCCAATCGGGGAGCAGCGTGGCGCTTCGCGTACGAACTCCTAGACGGAGTCGAGACTCGCCGGCAACGGTTGGCCCGTCACACAGCGTCGCCTGCCTAGCCCGAGTCAATGCAGTCGCGAGGTGCGCGCCAGCGCGCAACTGGCAGCGGACTGCGACCGCCGGCGCTTGCTGACCCCACCGCACACCTGAGCTATAGCGTGCCCATGCGAGCCTACTCAATCGAGTCATTTGGTCACGACGGCCTAGCCCTGCGCGAACGGACCGCACCCCTAGCAGGACCGGGCCAGTTGTTGCTGCAAATGCTAGCAGCCTCGCTGAACTATCGTGATCTCCTGATGCTGAAGGGGAAGTACGATCCGCGGCAGAAGCTGCCACTGATCCCGCTATCCGATGGGGTGGGACGGGTCGTCGCGGTAGGCGAGGGCGTCGATAATTTTTCCGTAGGGGAACGCGTATGCCCGATCTTCGCCCAGGAATGGCTCGCAGGCGAGCCAACGAAGGCGCGCCTCCGCTCCACGCTGGGAGGTCCGAGGGACGGCACCTTGTGCGAGCAGATGCAGGTGCCTGCCAGCGCCGTGGTACGCGTCCCCGATACGCTGTCCGACGCCGAGGCCGCGACGCTGCCGTGCGCTGGCGTTACCGCGTACAACGCCCTTGTCACCCTGGGTCAGCTGAAGGGGGGAGACACCGTTCTGGTACAAGGCAGCGGCGGGGTAAGCGTGTTCGCCCTGCAGGTCGCCAAGGCGATGGGCGCCACGGTCATCGCAACTACCAGCAGCGACGAGAAGGCCGCGCGACTGAGAGAGCTGGGCGCGGATCACGTCATCAACTACCGCACGGAAATGCGCTGGGGCACCAAAGCACGCAGCCTTGCCGCAGGAGAAGGCGTAGACCATGTCGTCGAAGTCGGCGGCAGCGGGACGCTCGAAGAGTCGCTGCGCGCGATTCGGCCAGGTGGACACGTAGCCGTGATCGGCATCTTGAGCGGCGGGAAAGGCGAGCTCTCGCTCCTACCGATGCTCATGAACCAGGTCCGCTTGCAGGGCGTGATGGTGGGCGCCAGAGAGACCTTCGAGCAGTTCATTCGATGCGTGGCGGTGAACCGAATTCATCCGGTGGTAGATGAAGTCGTGGAGTTCGAGTCCGCTCCCGCGGCCTTCAAGAAGCTCGAGTCTGGTCAGCACTTTGGCAAGATCGTAATCCGCATCAGCGCCTGAACGTCTCGCTTGCGAACCGCATCCCACGGGGACCATGAACGCTCGATCCACGTTATGCGCAGCTTGCCTGCTCGTGTGCGCGCTCGCATCACCCACCTTGGGAGCTGAGCCGAGACAGTCCCGGCCCGTTCAGGTCTCATCTCAAATTGCGCGCTGGGCGAGCTGGACTCAACGAGCGCTGATGGGTGCACGCCAGGAGCGAGATGTCGTGCGCACGCTGTGCCTCAACAATCGCCTGAGTGAGCTCCACGCCCTCGAGCGCGCCGCAAGGAGCCATGAAGCGCGCCTGGGGAGTCCTGTCATGCGCCACGCTCGCCGCGCCCGAGTGGCGCTGCGGCTCAACTTCGACGAGGCACGGGACGTGTTTCGAGGAGCCCAGAGCTGCCGAGGGGCCAGCCCGGCGTTCGCGTCAGGCACGCAGGTGCGGTTCTGGGTCGATCCCGGCGTGACCCCCTACGAACCTCGGTATCCGGAGTCTTCATCTCGACGCACGGCAGAGTAGCCGGCTGTCTGAGCGGGAATTTGACCTGCGGCCTCGCGCGGAGCGCGATTCGAAAACTAAGTGTAAGCCAGAGCGTGGCCCTCCGTTTCGAGTCGCGGAGGACATGATGCGACGACTCGGACAAGGCTCTTTTGGATTGTTGGCTCTGGCTGTAGTGGCATGCGGTGGTTCCAAGGCCGCTGAAGCGCCCATGGCGGCTTCTCCGATGCCGGCACTGGAGAGCCCAGCGGCGGCGCCGGGCGCTACGGCGAGCGAAGCCGGCGACGGCGTCGCATACGAGGAAAGCGATGAAGCAGCTCCGGAGGCACCGGCACCGCCTCCGGCGTCAGTGAGCGCCAGCGGCGCAGCACCAAGCGGTGGAGCCGTGGCAGCCGAACCGTCAAGAGACCGCGCGGAAAAGCGGGCGAGCGTGGCGGACAAGTCGTCGCGCCGGCCCGGCGGCAGCTTGGCGCAAGCTGGTGGCGTCAAGGCTGGCGAGTGGGACGACAACGCGAACTACCGTGAGTTCCAGCGCTGGATGTCCACCCAGGCCGGGCTCGGCTTCGACTCGGTGAACGTCGCCAAGCGGCGCTTCATCGTCGTCACCGATAGCCAGGGCAAGGCGGTGCCGGGGTGCAAGGTCAAGGTTACCGACAGTGACCAGCGCAGCGTTCAACTGAAGACACAGACCAGCGGACGTAGCCTGCTGTTCCCCGTCGCCGAGGGACTCAAGGGCACCTCGCTGATCGCGACGACCAGCTGTCAGGGTAGCCGCGCCGCGCAGCGCTTCAACCTGGACCAGGAGGACGGCGTCGTCACTCTCAAGCTCGATACGACGCGCAAGCTTGCAGGCACCCGCACCGTGGACATCGCGTTCGTGCTCGACAGCACCGGTTCGATGTCCGAAGAGATCGCTAGCGTCAAGGAGACGATCCGTGCGGTAGCGAAGCAGCTAGATACCGGGAACGTCAACGTGCGTATCGCGATGGTCGACTTCAAGGACCGCTCCGACGAGTACGTCACCAAGGTGCGCCGTTTCACGACTGACCTTGGTTCCTTCGCTCGCAGCGTGGAAGGCGTTCAGGCCAGCGGCGGCGGCGACACGCCGGAGTCGGTGAACGAAGGCCTCAGCGTGGCGCTCTCGAAGCTCGACTGGAGCGATCAAAGCGTCGGCCGCTTCGCCTTCCTGATCGGCGACGCGCCGCCGCACCTCGACTACCAGGACACCAGCTACTCCCAGAGCATGAAGCGCGCGAACCACGACGGCATCCAGATCTTCACCATTGCCGCGAGCGGCATGGATGGCCTCGGCCAGGTGGTGTGGCGGCAAATCGCCCAGTACACCGGTGGCACCAACATGTTCGTGCTGCGCGGCGGCGCAGGTCCGCAGTCGACGGGAGCAGGCGACGCCAAGAGCAGCTGCGGCGGCACTCACACCAACTACGCCAGCGGCAACCTCGACACCCTGATCGTCCAGAAGGTACAGCGCGAGCTGCGCGCCCTCGACTCCAACCCGCTGCGCATCGCCGGGCTCGGTCAAGACGAACGCGCCAAGCCCTGCTCCGAGCGCCTGGTCATGGCCAACTAATTCCCCACGGCAACAATATCAACCTTTTGCTCGGGGTGGGCGCAGTGTGCGGCGCTCGCCCCGAGTTCTTTTTGTGGGTGCCCGATCGGGGTGGGGGCCCCGCCCGCGGGGGAGGGGGCGTCGGAAACGCCCCCTCAGAAAATACAGCGAAGCGAGCACACTGGCTCCGCTGGGGCCCCCTCCCGATCGGCAAGCCTGACGAACCCAGCCGTTGCCGCAGGGAGGCAAGCGAGAGCTTCAGCCGTCGTCGCGGCCTTCGACGATCGCCCCGTCCACGGTCATCGCGATCACGATGCCGAGGTCGGCGTAGACGCTAACAAAGGGCACGCGCCAGTCTTCGCGCCACACGGGGCGCCATTCCGAGCCCGGCGCACCTGCCTGCAGCCACAGCTGACCAGGGCTCGTCGCCCAGGCCCGGCCACCGACATCCAGGGCCACCGCAGACAAATCCGGCTCGCCGGGCACCACGCTCACCCAGGGCTCTTCGTCCGTCGTACGTGCGGTGCGGCCACTGGCTCCGACCACGACTCCACTCCCGGTTTCGATCACGCCGGCGCAGCCGAGGAAGGCGCGCACCCGGGGGAGCGAGAGCTTGTCGACGCTCCACATCGTCGGCCGATACCGCACGGCAAAGCCGTGACCGTCCTTCGCGCGACCGACGACGAGCCACTCTTCGGGGCCGATGCGCGCCAGCGCGTTCACGCTCTCCGCCTTCGTTAGCTGGGCCGGCTTCAACCAGTGGCCTCCTGCGATGGCGTACAAGAGCGGTGGTTCGCCGCTCCTCTCCCCCACCAGAACTGCCAGATCGGTCATCTCTCCGCTGGCTTGCGTGAAGCTGACCTTCGGGTCGGGACCTTTCAGCACCGTCCCCACGCCGCTCGTTGAATACTCGCAGATGGTGGCTTGGTCGCCGCCCACCAACCAGCGGCCCGCACCGACGCGGCGAACGAAGCGCACGCCGTCCTTCACTGGCAGATCTTGCGCCGGGGAGCTCTCCCAGTTCGTGCCGTTCCAGAACGCGAGGCCGTAGTTGCTTGCCGCGAGGCAACGCCCGTCGCCGTCCCAGGCCACGGAACGTATGACATGGTCCGAGCCCGGGTGGTTACGCACGATGAAGTTGTAGCCGGCGAAGAGCGTGGATGAGACGCCATCCGCGATGCTCTTGAGGCGTCGGGCAGTCGTGCGCTGACTGACCGCCGAGTCGCCGCGCAGCGCCGGAGCCAGCATGGCAGCGAAGGCCGCACCCGTCGGTGGACGCACCTTTGGGTCGTGACTCGTGGCGCGCGCCAACAGCTCATCGATCGCGAGGCAGGCGTTGGGACGCTCAGCGAGCTCCGGAGCCAGGTTGCGACTCTCGGTGATGCTGCGTCGCGCGTCGGCGCGAGCTGCCAGCACCGCGTCGATAGGACTCGACGACGGGAAGTAGTCGTCACCAGTGAGCATGCGGTACGTCACCGCCGCCAAGCTGAAGACGTCGCTCTGGTTGCCCACCAGATCGTTGTTCATCTCGACCTGTTCGGGCGCGGCGTATCCAGGAGTGCCCACCGGCACACCACCGAAGGTGAAACCACCAGTGCCCGCCGGTCGCGCGATACCGAAGTCGGCGATCTTGAAAATCTCTTCGCGACCGAAGCCGCAACACAGCACGTTCGCAGGGGTGAGATCGCGATGCACGACCCCGACTTCGTGGATGGCGTCGAGACCGATCGCCAGGCACTCCACGGCGTGTTTCGCACGGATGGGATCGAAGGCATAGCCCGTGCGCTGGACGGACCAGTGGACGCGCTCGTGCAACGTCGTTCCTTCGGAGCCGCCGTGTACATACTCGAGCGCCAGCCACGGTAACTCGAGGGGCGCGTTCTTGAAGCTCACCCAGGAGCTCCCCGTTTCGATCAGGCGCACCACGAACGGCGTGGGCGGCACCTTCTCATTCAGGCGCCCGAGCGCCACCGTTTCCTTGAGGACAATCAGATTGCCGGTGCGCGCAGACTGCCGCATCACGAACGGGCGCATCACCTTGAGCACCACGGGGGCGCTGCCTCTGGGACTCGAGCGCACCGCCAGGAACGCGATCGACATCCCACCGGCGCCGATGCGCTTGGTGATGCGATAGCTCGTGCCTTCGAAGGCCGAGCTCTTCAACGTCTCACCTTCGAGGCACGTCAGGATGTCATCGTCCGGCGGGACGACGCGCTGGGAGGCAGGTTCGGACACGTGCACCGCGAGGGTACACGCTGAGGCGGTGGGTGGACCAACGAGAAGTCACCCTGTGACTATTCGGCTTTTCCGTCGTCCTTCTCGCAGCGGATCCCGCCGTCCTTGCTGCGACACAGCTTGCCCTTGTCGCAGCTCTCGTCGACTTTGAACTTGCCGTCTTTGCACACCAGGATGCTCAAGCGATCCGCGCTGCATGCGTTCTTACCGCTCATTGCGTCTGGACATGGATCGTCGGCGGCGGCGACCGATAGATCGCAATCCAGCTTTCCACCCGTGGACTGACAGCCGCTCGAACCTCGACAGTTGAGGCTGGTCGCCATCTTGCCGTCTTTGCACTCGAGCAGCTGAGTGCCGACGACGTTGCACGCGTTCAGCCCTGGGTCGCGGCAAGTATCCCCTGCTTGCATCACCGACTTGTCGCACTGGGCGCGGTCGCCGGAGAGCGTGCAGCCCGCCGGACCGCGGCAGGGCTCGAGAACGTACACTCCGTTCAGGCACACGAGCTGGCCCCGCTTGTCTCCCGCGCAGGTGGCGGCACCTTCGTCGTCCTTGCTGCACACGTCTTCGGGTTGGTTCCCACTGATGTCACAGCGCACGCCGCCCTCGACCCAGCAGCCCTTCTCGCCGCGACACGGTGCGGCGATCATCTTGCCTTCGGAGCAGATCAGCTGGGTCGACGGATCGAGGCAGCGCGACTCACCCTTGTCGCACGAACTCCCCACGTCTGGCTTGCAGGCAACGCTCAAACACGACAGGCCCAGGATCCAAGCGGCGCGAAACATCAGAAGCTAGTCATACCCGAACTGGCGTGAGAGGGGATCGACAGTCCGCGATTGACGGTGCAGGGCCTCGACGTTACCTCATGCGGGCGCCAGGTGGGGGATCACAAGGTGACGGCCAAATGAACCGGTTCACCGACGTCCGCGCAACGAGCGCCGCGTGGCCCAGCCGATTGGCTCGGGCTCAGCGGAGGGCGCTGCACCACGCAACAGGAGAGAGCAATGGGACTACACATCGGAAGCATCGCACCGGACTTCGAGCAGGACTCCAGCGAAGGCAAGATCAAGTTTCACGACTTCATCGGTAATCAGTGGGTGATTCTGTTTTCGCACCCGAAGGACTTCACCCCGGTGTGCACGACGGAGCTCGGTCGCGCGGCGAACCTCAAGGCAGAGTTCGACAAGCGCAACGTGAAGATGCTCGCGGTGAGCGTGGACACGGTCGAGGACCACAAGGGTTGGATCGGTGACATCGAAGAGACCCAGAACGCGAAGATGAACTTTCCCATCCTCGCGGATGCAGACAAGAAGGTCGCGAACCTCTACGACATGATCCACGCGGAATGGAACGACACACTGACCGTGCGCTCCGTGTTCATCATCGACAACAACAAGAAGATCCGCGCGATGATCACCTACCCGGCGAGCACGGGACGTAACTTCAACGAGATCTTGCGGGTCATCGACTCACTGCAGCTCACGGACACGCACAAGCTGGCGACTCCAGCCGACTGGACCGAGGGTGGAGACTGCGTGGTCTCCGGTGCCCTCACCACCGAGGAGGCGAAAGAGAAGTTCGGCGAAGTGCGGGAGCTGCGCCCCTACCTGCGCATGGTCAAGCAGCCGGCGCGCTGAGACCTTCCAAGCAGCGAAAACGGCTCCGCGCGTCGATCCTCGGCGCAGACGCGGAGCCGTTCCTCATTTGGCCTTAGCCCTGCCGCGCGGCAACGCTTCACGGGGAACCACAAAGCAGCGACGCCGCGCTCCCCAGAGGAACGCGGCGCCATACTTGCCGTGGATGCTGTGACTCAGCGGCTGCGACTCAGCGGCGGCGGCGACGACGCGCGACCACCAGTGCGCCCATCCCGCCCAGGGCGAGCAGGCCGAGCCCGGTGTTGCCGGTGGTGGTGCCGGGCTGCATCGCGCAGCTCGCGCTGGCTTCCGCAGAGCCCTCGGCGGTGCAGGACCCGCCGCTGCAGCTCGCGCTGCCACGCGCGCCGTAGGTGATGTTCAGCTCCGCCTTGAGGGCCGCGAGGCAGTCCTCGAAGTTGCCGTTGTTGTCGACGAACTGTCCATCGCACACGAGCGCGCCGCTGGGCTGCTCGCACTGCGCAACGCAGCCACCCTCGGCCTTGACCTTGCATTCGGCGTAGGCCTCGCCCTGGCAGTCGATCTGGCAAGTGGCGTTGGCCTTCACCTCACAGGAGCCTTCGCAGCTCGACTTGCACTGAGCACTGCAGTCGACGCTGGCGTTGGGGTCCACGTCGCACTTGCCTTCGCAAGTCGCGCTCGCCGTTGCCTTGCAGCTCGCCTTGCACTCGTTCTTCTCTTCATCCGTGCCGGCGTTGCAGTTCGCGCTGCAGTCGGCTTCGGCGGTCGCTGTGCAGTTGGCCGTGCAGTCGAACTTCGGCGGGTCGACTTCACACTTGGAGGTGCAGTCCGCCTCGCAGCTGCCAGTACAGGATGCCTCTGCCGTGGCGTTGCACTTACCACTGCAGGTCACGTCAAGCTCAGCAGCGCAGGTGGCCTTGAAGTCGAGCGCCTCGCACTGCACGTCGCAGCCGCCCTCGGCAGTGGCAGAACACGTAGCGTTCGCTTCGATGTTGATGTCACCGCAGGCCGCGATGCCAGCATGAGCTTGTTGAGTTGCGAACAACGGGAGAGCCAGCGCGGCGGCGGCGAGGAGAGACGTGAGCTTGGTCATGTTGAGTATTACTCCTGGCAGGAATCACCCCGCGCATGGGGGCGACAGATAGCAATCCAAAGAAAGCGAACCAGAACCCCTTACGGTTGGTGAAAACCCGAGCTTCCCCCTGGCCTGGCCACTCTGGATCGACGAGTGCCCCTGCGGGGCATTCAGTCAGTGGTGCAAAACGCGAACCATTACAAAGCTAGCCTGACTTTTGCGAATCCGATGCACGAAAGCGCACGCCAAGCCGAGGCAACGCTGTCAGGGGCAGCCGCGATTCTTTGGTGTGTGAATGTGGGTCTGGCGCTGGCCGTGAACGACGGAGCGAGCTACGGCTCGGCTTCTCCGACCGGAAACGGCCAAGGCGCCGGACGCCCGGACACCTCGATTGGTTGCTCCCCCACGACTGCGGGAGCGAAGTTCGCCAGCCAGCGCTCCCGCGCCGCAGCTGGGGCTGAAAGCCAGGTGGCACCGCGTCCCACGCCGAAACGGGCCCGGGCCGCCTGGTCGACGTCCCGAGGATCCCAGGAGAGCACGTACCCTTCCCTCACCAGGCGCGGCAGCAGCCCCTTGAGTGCACGCAGGGTGCGCCGGGCCTGGAGGTGAAACAGCACCACGCTACCTGGTTCCACCGCCCGCAAGACGCGGTTGTAGATTTCATCCGCGGGGATCTCCTCCCAATCCCGGGTGTCGATGTCCCACAAGAAGACGCTGAGCCCGAGCTCCTTCGCCACCCGATCGCTCCGCTCGTCGTGAGCCATCATCGGCGGACGGAACAACCTGCAGCGACCGTACCCGGCACCCTTCTCGATCTCGCGACGCAGGCCAGCGTCGGAGATCCCGCGACTCGCGAGGTTCGGGTGGGTGTAGCTGTGATTGCACACTCGATGCCCTTTCGCCTCCACCTGCTCGATCCACTTCGGGTAGCGCTCGAGGTTTTGTGC